>NZ_JBIVUD010000001.1:0-1534149 GCF_044757025.1 Microbacterium sp. NPDC091382
CGAGGTTATTTGGCATTTGACAAGTGCACGCTGTTGAGTTCTCAAGGATCGGATGCTCCCACACCACCCCCGCAAGGGCTTCGTAGTGAGGCAACTTCTCTACCTTAGGACGACGCTCGGAAACCGTCAAACCCGACACGCCGACGATCTCGAGAGATCGTCGGGTTCGGATGACGGCGGAGAGCTCGTCCCGATTCCCCGTCCTAGACCTGAGGTCAGACCCAATCGCAGAGCGATTGTTTCTTCTTGGAAGGGGTGGTCCGCCAGCTTGAGGGGGCGGCGGGCTTCTCAGCCTCTCGCTCTTCCCTGTGGGGCGAACAAGTAATAAGTTACGCGGGGATCGGGGACTCGGCAAATCAGCCTCGCATCCCGGGCGTGTCGAGCCCCCGGATCCCTGTCAGCGCTTGTAGTTCGGCGCCTCGACGACGATCTGCACGTCGTGCGGGTGAGACTCCTTGAGCCCTGCCGAGGTGATGCGCACGAACTTCCCGCGCGCCTTCAGCTCTTCGACGGTGCGGGCGCCGACGTAGAACATCGACTGACGCAGCCCACCCACCAACTGATAGGCGACAGCGGATACGGGACCCCGGTACGCGACCTGCCCCTCGATGCCCTCGGGGATCAGCTTGTCGTCGCTCGGGACGTCCGCCTGGAAGTAGCGGTCCTTGGAGTAGGAGGTCTTCTTGCCCCTGGTCTGGAGCGCACCGAGCGATCCCATCCCCCGGTAGAGCTTGAACTGCTTGCCGCCCTGGAAGACGACTTCACCCGGCGACTCGTCGGTCCCTGCGAGGAGCGAGCCGAGCATCACGGTGTCAGCGCCGGCGACGAGCGCCTTCGCGATGTCACCGGAGTACTGCAGCCCGCCGTCCGCGATGATCGGGACGCCGGCTTCACGTGCCGCGAGGGATGCCTCGTAGATCGCGGTGACCTGCGGGACCCCGACACCCGCGACGACGCGTGTGGTGCAGATCGAACCCGGGCCGACGCCGACTTTCACGGCATCCACTCCCGCATCGATGAGCGCCTGCGCACCCTCACGGGTCGCGACGTTGCCGCCGATCACGTCGATGTGGGCGAAGGACTCGTCTGCCTTGATCCGCTTCACCATGTCGATCACGCCGGCGGACTGGCCGTTGGCCGTGTCGACCACGATGACGTCGACACCGGCATCCCGCAACGCCTCGGCGCGCTCCCACGCGTCGCCGAAGAAGCCGATCGCCGCTCCCACGCGCAAGCGACCCTGGTCGTCCTTCGTCGCGAGCGGGTACTTCTCGCTCTTGTCGAAGTCCTTGATCGTGATGAGACCGGCGAGCTTGCCGTCTTCGTCGATGAGAGGCAGCTTCTCGACGCGGTGGTGGGCGAAGAGGGCGATCACCTCGTTCGCCCCGATACCCACGTGTCCGGTGACGAGCCCCTCGCGGGTCATGACGTCGCGCACCTTCGTGGTCTGTCGCTCGAAGCCGGACACGAACCGCATGTCGCGGTTGGTCACGATGCCCACGAGCTTGCCGTCGTCGTCGACGACCGGGAGTCCCGAGATGCGGTACTGACCGCACAGGGTGTCGACCTCTTCGATCGTCGCGTCCGGAGTCGTCGTGATCGGGTCGGTGATCATCCCCGACTCGCTGCGCTTGACCTGGTCGACCATCTTCGCCTGATCGGCGATGGAGAGATTGCGGTGGATGATGCCGATGCCGCCCTCGCGCGCGATCGCGATCGCGAGGCGCGCCTCGGTGACCGTGTCCATCGCCGCGGACAGCAACGGGGTCGCGACCGTGATGCGCCTCGTGACCCGGGAGGAGGTGTCGGCCTCGGACGGGATGACGTCCGTGTGGCCGGGCAGCAGCAGGACGTCGTCATACGTCAGTCCCACGAATCCGAACGGGTCGTTGTGCTCCATGTGCTCTCCTGCGTCGCGACTGCTCGAGCTCTCGCTCTCCGGCTGTACGAATTCTAAGGCGGGAGGGCCTCGATTCATTCCCCGCGACCGCCGCGGTACGAGAAGGACGGCGCCGCAGGACCGATGCCATATCGATACCGATTCGCGCATGTATATGAGGTGTCGATGGTTGCGGGAGGGAAACACACCGGCAACAATCGCTGGATACGGTCGTGTGGCGCCGCGGGCACCCGTACCTCAGCGCGCTGACCATGCTTCAATCTGGAGGTTCGGTGACGACCACCCACTCTTCGCGCGCCCATGTGCGATGGAAACGCGCGTTCATGGCTCTGCTCGTCGGATTGTTCTCCGGTGCGCTCCTGCTCGGCATCGCCAACCCGGCATCCGCGCAGACCGACAACCCCGAGGACTTCCCTTACGCGATCCAGGGGAACGTCCGCGTCTCGGGCGAACCCGTGGTCGGCGCGACCGTCACGGTGACCGGCGGTGCATACACCGGTGAGGCCGAGACCACGGACCGCGGCTCCTTCCGTCTCCCCGTCCCCACCAAGGACGAGACCTACACGGTCGAGCTCGTCGAGGACTCGCTTCCGGACGGCGTGAAAGCACCGCAGGGGTTCGACTTCACGCAGGAGGTGACCTTCGGGCCGACGAGCACCGTGACCCGCAACTTCACCCTCGCCGCGGCGGAGCGCACGACGACCTCGTTCTGGGATCAGTTCGCCTCTCGCGCGGTCAACGGCCTCAACTTCGGCCTCATGCTCGCGCTCGCGGCGATCGGCGCCTCGCTCGTGTTCGGTACGACGGGTCTGTCGAACTTCGCTCACGGAGAGATGGTGACCTTCGGTGCCCTCGTCGCCCTCCTCTTCTCCGTCACCCTGAGCGTCCCGATCTGGATCGCGATCCCGCTGGCCGTGATCGTCTCGGGATTGTTCGGTTTCGGGATGGATGCCGGTTTGTGGCGACCACTCCGACGCAAGGGACTCGGCACCGTCCAGCTGATGATCGTGTCGATCGGCCTCTCCCTCGCCCTCCGCTACATCTTCCAGATGTTCATCGGCGGCGGGACCTTGAACCTCCCGGGCGGTGCCACCACCAACATCCCCGGGCTCGGGCCCATCAGCCTGTCGGTGACCGACGTGGTCAGCATGGGTGTGTCGATCGTCGTGATCGTCGCCTTCGCCTGGTGGCTGATGCGCACCCGCATCGGGCGCGCCACCCGCGCGGTGTCGGACAACCCGTCGCTGGCGGCCGCCAGCGGCATCGATGTGGACGCCGTCGTCCGCATCGTCTGGATCATGGCGGCGGCGCTCGCCGGGCTCTCCGGCGTGCTCTGGGCCTACTTCCGCCCCGGCATCAAGTGGGACATGGGAACCGGAATCCTGCTGCTGATCTTCGCGGCGATCACGCTCGGCGGACTGGGAACGGCGTTCGGCGCGCTCGTGGGCTCGATCATCGTCGGCCTGCTCGTCGAGGTGTCGACGCTGTGGATCCCGTCCGACCTCAAGTACGTCGGCGCTCTCGTGGTGCTGATCGTCATCCTGCTGTTCCGTCCCCAGGGCCTGCTCGGCCGCCGAGAGCGAATCGGATAACGGCTCATGAACTTCCTGCAGATCCTCAACAACACCGCGGCACAGATCCTGTCGCCCACCACGCTGGGCTTCGTCCTCGCCGCCATCGGCCTGTCGGTGCACTTCGGCTTCGCCGGCCTGCTGAACATGGGCGTCGCCGGTTTCATGGCCATCGGCGCCTACGGCTTCGCGATCTCGACGATCAGCTTCGCGCTCCCCTGGCCGGTCGCGGCGCTCGTCGGCCTCGTCGCCGCCGTGCTGTTCTCGCTGGTCATGGGCATCCCGACGCTCCGCCTGCGCGGCGACTACCTCGCGATCGTCACGATCGCGGCCGCCGAGGTCGTCCGACTCCTGTTCCTGACCTCGACGTTCCGCGAGACGACGGGATCGGCCGACGGGCTCTCGGGGTTCCAGGGGGCGTTCCGCGCGAGCAACCCGTTGCCCCCCGGTCGATACGGCATCGGACCGTGGACCTATCAGTCCGACCAGTGGTGGGTCATCATCGTCGGCATCATCACGATCGCGATCGTGGTCCTGCTCGTGTGGCTGCTCATGAGCAGCCCGTGGGGTCGTGTGATCCGCGGCATCCGTGAAGACGAGGATGCCGTGCGTTCGCTCGGCAAGAACGTGTTCGCCTTCAAGATGCAGGCGCTCATCGTCGGCGGTGTGATCATCGCGGCCGGTGGAATCGTCACCGCCATGGGCACGAACGTCAACCCGAACGTCTACGTCACGTCGCAGACCTTCTACGTATGGACGGCGCTGCTGCTCGGCGGCGCGGCCACCATCTTCGGTCCCGTCCTCGGCGCTGTGCTCTTCTGGGTGGTCCGCGCATTCCTGTCGAACCTGCTCCCCGCACTCGTGAACATCGGCTGGCTGCCGTTCCTCACCGCTGAGCAGAGCCAGATGCTGGTCTTCGTCCTCGTCGGCGTCGCCCTCATGCTGCTGGTCATCTTCCGCCCGCAGGGCATCCTCGGAAGCAAGAAGGAGCTGACCTTTGTCCGCTGACGTCGCAGCCCCGACCCCCCGTCCCAAATCGACCGGATTGCACAAGGGCGACATCCGCCCCGGTGTCGAGAAGGTCGATCCGATCATCGTCGTCGACGGCGTGAAGCGCGTCTTCGGCGGCCTCACCGCGGTCGATGTCGAGCATCTCGAGATCCCCCGCAACGCGATCACCGCGTTGATCGGGCCGAATGGGGCCGGCAAGACCACGCTCTTCAACTTGCTGACGGGCTTCGACAAGCCGAACTCGGGCAACTGGTCGTTCGACGGTCGCAACCTCGCAGGCATCCCGGCATTCAAGACCGCGCGCATGGGTCAGGTGCGCACGTTCCAGCTCACGAAGTCGCTCGGCCTTCTGACGGTGCTCGAGAACATGAAGCTCGGCGCACCCGGTCAGGGTGGCGAGAAGATCTGGCAGGGCATCTTCCCGTTCCTCTGGAAGAAGCAGGAGGCGGAGATCGAGGACAAGGCCCGCGGCCTCCTCGCCCGCTTCAAGCTGGACGCCAAGGAGAAGGACTTCGCCGCGTCCCTCTCGGGTGGACAGCGAAAGCTCCTCGAGATGGCCCGTGCCCTCATGAGCGACCCGACCTTCGTCATGCTCGACGAGCCGATGGCAGGCGTGAACCCGGCCCTCACGCAGTCGCTGCTCGACCACATCCTCGATCTCAAGGACCTCGGCATGACGGTGCTCTTCGTCGAGCACGACATGCACATGGTCCGTCACATCGCCGACTGGGTCGTCGTGATGGCGGAGGGCAGGGTCGTCGCCGAGGGCCCGCCTGACGCGGTCATGAAGGAGCAGGCGGTCATCGACGCCTACCTCGGCGCGCACCAGGACGTCGATCTCGGCGTCGTCACGGGCCGCTACGAGGGTGAGTTGACCCCCGAGGCAGCCGAACTCGTCGCGCAGGCGCACGAGCTGCAGGATGTCGTCGAAGCGGATGCCGCTCCCGCGGCATCCGAGACGTCGGCACCCCCCACCACGCGACGCGCCGAGAGCGCCGAGCGCGCGGCATCCGACCCCGCATCGGGAACGACGGAGGAGAACAAGTGAGCGACACCGCTGCGGTGCAGGCGGCGCCGTCCGCGACCGCCGTCGAGAACGTCGTCGAGCTGCGGGATGTGCATGCCGGGTACCTTCCCGGGGTGAACATCCTCAACGGCGCGAACCTGACCGCCGCGAAGGGCGAATTGATCGGCATCATCGGCCCCAACGGCGCCGGCAAGTCGACCATGCTCAAGGCGATCTTCGGGCAGGTCAAGATCCGTGAAGGTGCCGTTGTCCTGAACGGCGAGGACATCACCGGCCTCCGCGCGAACAAGCTGGTCGCGAAGGGCGTCGGCTTCGTCCCGCAGACGAACAACGTCTTCCCGAGCCTGTCTATCGCCGAGAACCTGCAGATGGGCGCCTACCAGCGCCCGAAGGTGGTCTCGGAGCGGATCGACTTCGTGACCTCTGTGTTCCCCGACCTCGCCAAGCGGCTGCAGCAGCGTGCCGGTTCTCTGTCGGGCGGTGAGCGGCAGATGGTCGCGATGGGCCGCGCCCTCATGATGGATCCGCATGTGCTGCTGCTCGACGAGCCGTCGGCCGGTCTGTCGCCGTCGCGACAGGACGAGGCCTTCCTCCGCGTCTCCGAGATCAACAAAGCCGGTGTGACCACGATCATGGTCGAACAGAACGCGCGGCGGTGCCTGCAGATCTGCGACCGCGGTTACGTTCTCGACCAGGGGCGTGACGCGTATACCGGTACCGGACGTGAGCTTCTGAACGACCCCAAGGTCATCGGGTTGTACCTCGGCACGCTCGGCACCTGACACCGAGCCACTCCTGCAACGATGCCCCCGGTCCTGTGACCGGGGGCATCGTCGTGTGCGCACACCTACGCTCGGCGCCCGTCCTCCTCCCCCGCAGACGCACGACGGCCCCGATCCGAGGACCGGGGCCGTCGTGTACGGCGGAGCTGGGCTCAGCCGAGGTTGAGGAACGAGTAGTTGTTGTCCTCGCCGTACTGGAAGATGCCGATGGACGCCTGCGTCGGGTCACCCACCTTGTCGAACGTGATCGGGCCCGAGACGCCGTCGTAGTCGGCGACTCCGCCGCCGATGATGATGTCCGCGCACTCGGCGTAGGACGTGCACTTCGTACCGTCACCCGAGCCACCCGAGACCTGCTGCAGGTGCGCCGCGACGTCAGGGCCTTCCGCCGACCCTGCCTCGAGTGCAGCGAGCGCGAGCAGGATGACCGCGTCGTACGACTCAGGGCCGTAGGTGTAGTCCTTCAGCTCGGGCTTGCCCGTACCGGTCCAATACGAGTTCAGGTCGGTGCGGAACGACTCGATGCTCTTCGGGTCGACCGCGGGGTAGGTTCCCTTGGCGCCGGTCAGCGTGCCGGCCTCGAACTCGTCGCCGAAGTTGGTGAGGTTGCCGTCCACGAAGTACATCTTGTCCTTCGGGAAGTCGTTCGACACCAGCTCGGGGATGATCGTCTTGACCTCTTCGAAGGTGATGAGCGCGATGGCGTCGGGGTCGGCCGCGAGCACATCGGACACCTGGGCCGAGAAGTTCGTGTCACCCGTGTTGTAGAGCGCAGCCGAGACGACCTTGCCGCCGGCCTCCTCGAAGGCGGCCTTCGTGAAGCAGGCGAGGCCGGTGCCGTACGCGTCGTTCAGGACGATGAGACCGAGGGTCTCCGCTCCGTCGCCGGCGATCAGGTTGCCGAGCACGTTGCCCTGCAGGACATCGGAGGGAGCAGTGCGCCAGTAAAGGCCCTTGTCCTTGTACCCGGTGAACTGGGCCGAGGTGTTGGCCGGCGAGAACTGGATGGCGTCGGCGGCGATGACCTGGTCGATGAACTGGAGGGACGTGCCCGACGAGGCTGCACCGATGATCGCGGTGGCACCGGCGTTCAGAAGACGCGGGATCTCGGTCTCGTACGCCTTGTTGTCGGTGTCGCCCGAGTCGCCCTGGACGAGGTTGATCTTCACACCCTTGTCGGCCTTGTTCACCTCGTCGGCGGCGTACTCGGTGCCGGCGATCTCGGGCGGGCCGAGGAACGCGAGGTTTCCGGTGACGGGCAGGGCCGTACCGATGGTGTACTCGAGGTCCGTGGCGGGGCCCTTGGAGGTCGAGGTGAACTCCGGGGTGTAGTCCGGCGGCGCTGCCGTGTCGCAGTTGACGGGGAAGGTGAAGTCGGATCCCTGCGCGTCTCCGGAGTTGGACGCCGAGGGCGTGGAGGCTCCGGAACAGCCGGCGAGGACGAGGGCGGTTGCGCTGGCGAGGGCGATGCCGCCCATGGCCTTCGCAACGCGCGATCGGGTGAAGACGGACATTGTGCTCCTTGCTGTGGTGACACGAGTCGGATCGGGTCCGGCCCGGTGTGATCAACCTAGCGGGGAGGTCATCTCGCGAGTGTTGCCGTTCGTTAACGATGTGTAACGAGGTGGGCACGCTCCCATAACGGCGAGGAAGGCGGCATCCGCCCCGGTCACACGGGGTCGGGAACGGCCGTCATCGCGCGAGCGCGCTGGCGACGCGAGGCCAGCAGCGAGTCGACGGCGAACACCGCGACGGCGACCCAGACCAGGCCGAAGCCGATCCACCGCTCGAACGGCATGGGCTCCTGCAGGATGAGCACGCCCGTGAGGAACTGCATGATCGGCGCGACGAACTGGAGGATGCCGACCACCGTCAGCGACGTCCGGCGGGCGCCGGCGGAGAAGAACAGGAGGGGGATCGCGGTGACGGCACCGGCGAGCAGGAGGAGGACCGTGTGGCCGGTTCCTTCGCGCCCCATGGTGAGCCCCGACGTCACCCCGACCGCGATGAGCTGGATGACGGCGATGGGCACGAGCCAGAAGGACTCGAGCGTGAGGCCGCTGACGGCATCCACCGACGGTCCGATCCGCTTCTTCACGAGACCGTACGTCGCGAAGCTGGCGGCGAGGGTCAGGGCGATCCACGGCACGTTCCCGACCGCGACGATGATGACGACGACGGCCGCAGCGGCGATGGCGACCGCGGTCCACTGGGCCGGCCGCAGACGCTCCTTCAGCACGAGGACGCCCAGGAGCACGGTCGCGATCGGGTTGATGAAGTAGCCGAGGCTCGTCTCGACGACGTGGCCGGTCAGGGTGCCGATGAGGAAGACCTGCCAGTTGACGTAGATGAGGAGGCCGGCCACCAGCGTCCACAGCATGAGTCGGCGGTCGCGGAGGATGACGCGCATCCGTCCCCAGCCGCGGGTGATCGCGATCAGTGCGACGCAGAAGACGAGGCTCAGCACGATGCGCCAGCCCACGACCTCCCACGGCGTTGTGGGAGCCAGGCTGACGAAGTACAGCGGAAGGAAGCCCCAGAGCACGTACGCCGAGAAGACGAAGACACCGCCGAGGGACTTCTCGCGGGCGGCTTCCTCGGGTGTCATGAGTACGAGCCTACGACGGTCATGACAGCGGCGGTACCGCGGCGCCTGCCGATGTTCGTCGGGATCCTGCCATGGCGGAGAGGCCGGGGCCGAAGACACAGGGCCCGGATGCCGAAGCATCCGGGCCCTGTGGAAGGGTGCTGCGTGTCAGCGGACGACGACCGCGAGGACGTCGCGAGCCGACAGCACGAGGAACTCGTCGGCGCCGAACTTGACCTCGGTGCCGCCGTACTTGCTGTACAGAACGCGGTCGCCGACGGCGACGTCGAGCGGAACGCGGTTGCCGTTGTCGTCGATGCGGCCGGGGCCCACGGCCACGACCTCGCCCTCCTGGGGCTTCTCCTTGGCGGTGTCAGGGATGACCAGGCCACTCGCGGTGGTCTGCTCGGCCTCGACCTGCTTGATGACGATGCGGTCTTCGAGCGGCTTGATGGAAACCGACACGTTCTACCTCTTTCTTGCTGGTGGGGTCCTGCTTCAAGACTCATCAGCACTCGCTTACCGAGAGTGCTAACGAAAGTCTAGAGCGCGGTTGGCACTCATGCAACGCGAGTGCCAACAGTGATCCGGATGCCGGTGCGCCTAGGCTGGCCGGATGGAACAGGCCGAGCTGACCGCCCTCCTGACGCCGCAGGGATTGCGCATGGTGGACGAGGTCGGACCCCTGGCATCCACCACCGAGGTCGCGGCAGCCGTCTCGCGCCTGCGCGCGGCGGGTCACTCCCCCGACCTGGTGTCGGCGGTCGTCGGGCAGGCGCACCTGCGCGTACGCGCCGCCGCGAAGTTCGGCCCCTTCGCGGACCGGATGCTCTTCACGCGGGCGGGCCTCGAGCAGGCCACTCGCCTCGAGGTCGCCGCCCGCCACGCGGGACGGTTCCGGGATGCCGGGGTGCACCGCGTCGCAGACCTCGGCTGCGGCATCGGGGGCGACGCCCTCGGAATGGCGGGCATCGGGCTCGACGTGCTCGCCGTCGACGCGGACGAGACCACCGCCGCCCTTGCGGCCTACAACCTCGCGCCGTTCGGCGACGCCGTCACCGTGCGACACGGCCGCGCTGAAGACACCGTGCTCGACGAGTGGGATGCCGTGTGGCTCGACCCGGCCCGGCGCACCGCGGGGCACTCCGAGACCTCGCGCACCCGCCCCGAGGACTGGTCGCCGTCTCTCGACTGGGCCTTCTCCCTGGCGGAGCGGATGCCGGTGGGCATCAAACTCGGACCGGGACTCGACCGCGACCTCATCCCCGCCGACGTCGAAGCGCAGTGGATCAGCGTCGACGGTTCGACCGTCGAGCTCGTGCTCTGGTCGGGATCGCTGCGCCGCGAGGGCGTGCGACGCTCGGCGCTCGTCATCCGCGGCGGCGCGGCGGCGGAGCTCACGGCCCCCGCCGACGCACCCGACGAGCCGGTGCGCGAGCTCGGCGCCTTCCTGCACGAGCCCGAGGGCGCGGTCATCCGCGCCCGGCTGATCGGCGAGGTCGCGCGCACCCTGGAGGCGGGGATGCTCGCCGACGGCATCGCCTATCTGACGTCGGATGCCGCGTTGACGAACCCGTTCGTGCAGTCGTTCCGCGTCCGCGAGGTGCTGCCGGTCAAGGTGCCGGCGATCAACGCCGCGCTCCAGGCACGGAGCATCGGCACGGTCGAGATCAAGAAGCGCGGCGTCGATGTCGACCCCGCGCAGTTCCGACGCAAACTCGCGCTGCGCGGAGACGCGGCGGCGACGCTCATCCTCACGCGCCTGGGCGAGGGACCGAAGGCGAAACGCGTCGCCGTGCTCGCCGACCGGGTCTGAGTCAGGCGAACAGAGCGCCCTGCGACGCGGCCCACCAGAGCCATCCGGCGCTGTAGATCAGCGACGCGACACTGAGCCCGAGTCCCCACAGGGCGGTCTCGCGCCGCTCCCACGGGCGGCGGAGCGCAAGGACGGCGAGCGCCACGCCGATGAGACCCACCGGGAAACCCCAGCCGACGAAGCAGGCCAGAACCAGGCCCAGCACGCCGAACAGGAGCGACCACCCCGCGCTGCGCGGGAGCATGGGCTGCTGCGGGATCCACCGGACGTCGGGCGAGACCCGGTCGTCCGGATCGGGATGCACGGCGAGCGGCGGGGCGACGGGCAGCGGCTGCGTCAGTTCGCGTTGGAACCCGCCGCGGTGAACGCCCGGCAGCGCGGAGTCGGTCGGTGCCGGCGCGACGTCCTCCGACGCGGGCTCGATGACGGGTCCCTGCGTCGCGGGGGCGGGATGCCGGGTCGACGGAGAGGGACCCGCTGTCGGAGAGGCGGGGCGCGGCATCCGCTCGTCGGTCATGACGACGCCGCCACCTGGATCGTCGTGACGGGCAGGGTGGAGTCGGCGCCGAAGGCGAGGGTCGACGCGGGACGCCCGCTCATGATCAGCTCGGAGGCGAGTGCCGCGATCATCGCGCCGTTGTCGGTGCAGAGGGACAGCGGCGGGATGCGGACGGCGACTCCCGCGGCCTCGGCGCGCTCGAGCGCGACATCGCGCAGACGCTTGTTCGCGATCACGCCGCCGCCCAGCAGCAGCCGCGGGACGCCGTGACGGGCGCAGGCGTCGAGTGCCTTCGTGACGAGGACGTCGACGACCGCTTCGCGGAAGGATGCCGCGACATCGGGCACCGCCAAGGGGTCACCCGTCGCCTCGTGCTGCTCGACGAAGCGGGCGACGGCGGTCTTGAGCCCCGAGAACGAGAAGTCGTAGCGATGCTCGGCCATGTCGGATGCGCGGGACATGCCGCGGGGGAAGCGGATCGCGTTCGGATCCCCGGATGCCGCCGCCCGGTCGATCTCGGGGCCGCCGGGGTACGGGAGCCCCAGGATGCGGGCGATCTTGTCGAACGCCTCGCCGGCGGCGTCGTCCATCGTCTCGCCGAGGAGTTCGACGTCCGAGACGAGGTCGCGGACGAGCAGGAGCGACGTGTGCCCGCCGCTGACGAGCAGCGCGACCGTCGGGTACTCGACCTCGTCGCCGGTGAGGATGTCCGCGGCGATGTGACCCACGAGGTGGTTGACGGCGTAAAGCGGCTTGTCGAGGCTGACGGCGAGCGCCTTGGCGGCGCCGACCCCGACCATCAGTGCGCCGGCGAGACCGGGCCCGCTGGTGACGGCGACCGCGTCGACGTCGGCCAGGGTCACCCGCGCCTCGGCGAGAGCAGTCTCGATCGCCGGCTGCAGAGCCTCAAGGTGGGCGCGCGCGGCGACCTCGGGCACGACGCCGCCGTAGCGGGCGTGCTCGTCCATGGAGCTCGCGATGGTGTTCGAGAGCAGGGTACGGCCCCGGACGATGCCGATCCCGGTCTCGTCGCAGCTCGTCTCGATGCCCAGCACGAGTGGTTCGGGTGCGAGGGGTTCGTGCGTCATGTCAGCACCAGCCCTTCTCGGCCGTCGGGGCGGCCGTGGTCCGCGCCTCCCAGGCGACGAGGTTCAGCTGCATCACGACCGCGTCGACATCGTCGGGCTGGTAGTACCGGGGGCGGCGACCGACCTCGACGAAGCCCTCCGACAGATACAGCGCGGTGGCGCCGGGGTTGTCGGCCCGCACCTCGAGGAACATCTCCCGCGCACCGCGGCTGCGGGCGGTGGCCAGCAGTTCGCGCAGCAGCGCGCGCCCGCGACCGCGGCCCCGCGCATCGGCGGCGATGGCGATGGTCTGGATGTCGGCATCCGCTGCGCCCTCGACGGCACGCACACCGCCGTAGCCGACGAGGCGACCGGCCTCGATGTCGACGACGTAGCGGCCGTGGGGCGAGGCGAGCTCGCCGGCCATGAGCGCGTCACTCCAGGCGTCGGTCGGGAACGACGCGCGTTCGAGGCGCATGATGTCGTCGAGGTCGTCGCCGGTGGCGGTGCGGAGGGTCACTGGCCGACCTTCTTCCGCGGACCCGGCATGGTGACGTCGGGAGCGCGCAGGTAGAGCGGTTCGCCGAGGTCCTCGACACGGCCGGCTGCAACCGCGCGCGCGGCCACGAGCGCGACCATGGCGCCCGGGATCACGGTCGTGTCACGCCGCTCGGCGCCGTGCTCGGCGAGGGCGGCGTCGATGTCGTCGCGCTTCACGAGCGTCGCCTCGGTGACGCGCGCCGGCAGTCCGTCGTCGTCGATCCCGTCGTAGACCGTGAAGGCGAACTCCTTGCGGCGCGCGTCGGTGACGACCGCGAAGCGGGGGACGTCGGCGAACGGGTCTGCGAGCAGCACCGCGAGGGCCGCCGCGTCGTGGCTCCGGACGGGGACGACGGGGATGCCGCGGCCCAGGGCGAAGGCCCGTGCGGCCGCGATCCCGACCCGAAGCCCCGTGAAGGGACCCGGGCCCATGCCCGCGGCGACGTGGGTCAACGCGACGGGCTCCGGAGTGCCGGTCGCGCCGATGGGGCCGCGCGCGGCATCCGTCATCACCGTTTCGAGCTGGGTGCCGATGATCTCGGCGTGCCCGAGGGGGTCGGCGCTGGCGGCATCGGCACGGACGGCACCGTCGGCGTCGATCACGGCGACGGCCGTGCCGAGGGAGGTGTCGATGCCGAGGATCACAGGATCAAGGGTATCCGGGCCGGCGGCGGCCACGTCTCGTCAGGGACGCCGGGTGATGGTGACGATACGGGGAGCGGCGTCCTCGAGCTCTGCGGCGTAGTGACCGGTGGTGCCGCAGGCGTTGTCGATGCCGGTGCCGCTCCAGCCGCGCTCGATCTCCAGCTCCCACCAGGTGTCGACGAGACCGTCGACCATGCCGCGGCCCCACTCGACGATCGTCACGGCGTTGTCGGGGTCGAGACCGAGGTCGTCGAGCTCCGCAGGCGAGCCGAGCCGGTAGGCGTCGACGTGCACGAGCGGCGGACCGCCGACCTCGGACGGGTGCGTGCGCGCGATGACGAAGGTGGGGCTCTGCACGGGACCGCGGATGCCGAGGCCCTCGCCGATCCCGCGGGTCAGGGTCGTCTTCCCCGCCCCGAGCGGTCCGGTCAGGACGAGCAGGTCGCCCGCCGTCAGCGCTGCGCCGAGCTCGCGGCCGAGCGCCTCCATGTCGTCGGGCGACGCGATCTCGCGACGCCCCTCGAACTGCTCGATTCCGGTCATGACCGCACCTCCCGCCGCGGCACGCGCGGGCCGATGCGCGTGACGATCTCGTAGTTGATGGTGTTCGCCGCCTCGGCCCAGTCCGTCGCCGAAGGGACGCCCGTCGCCGGGTCGCCGAAGAGCACGGCCTCGTCGCCGACCGCGATGGGCTCGTCGCCGACGTTGACGACGAACTGGTCCATCGCGATGCGGCCGGCGACCGGGAACGTCCGCCCGCCGATCGAGACGGGACCCGCCCCGGATGCCGCGCGCGGCACCCCGTCGGCGTAACCGACCGAGATGAGGGCGAGGGTCGACTCGCGCTCGGTGCGGTGCTGGTAGCCGTACGAGACGCCCTGGCCGGCGGGCACGCGGCGGACGGCGGCGACCGCGGCGCGGAGGGTCATGGCGGGGCGGAGGCCGAGGTCGGCCGACGATCGGCCGTCGAACGGCGACAGCCCGTAGATGGCGACGCCCAGGCGGACGCACCCCAATCGCGCCTCGGGCAGCCCGATCGCGGCGTGCGAGGCCGCGATGTGACGCAGCCGCGGACGCAGCCCGGTCGCCTCGGCGGCGGCCTGCGCGACCGTGAAGCGAGACAGGGCGGTGCGATCGTCGTCAGGCGACGTGTTGGAGAGATGGCTGAAGATGCCGAGGACGCGGATGACACCCTCGCGCTCGTACTGCGCCGCCGCGGCGAACACGGCACCGTAGTCGGCGGGGGCGATGCCGTTGCGGCCGAGGCCCGTCTCGACCTTGAGCTGCACGGTCACCGGACGGTCCGTTGACCCGGCCCGAGCCGCCGCACGCAGCTGCTCGAGACTCGAGACGCCGAGCTCGATGTGCGCGGCGGCGGCTGCGGTGAAGTCGGCGCCCGGCGCGTGGAGCCACGCGAGCACGGGCGCGTCGATTCCGGCATCCCGCAGCTGCAGCGCCTCGGGGACGTCCGCGACCGCGAGGCGGGCCGCTCCCCCGGCGAGCGCCGCGCGCCCCGACCGCACGGCACCGTGGCCGTAGCCGTCGGCCTTGACCACGGCGATGACCTCCGACTCGGTGAGCCGAGCGAGGTGGCGGACGTTGTGCTCGATGGCGCCGACGTCGATGACCGCTTCACGGGCGACGCCCTCCGGCATCCGATCGGGCAGGGGCATGCGATCGGGCAGGGGCATGCGATCGGGCGGGGGCATGCGATCGGGCGGGGGCATGCGATCGCGGGTCATGCTGCGGACTCCGCGATCACATAGGCGGTCGCCAGACCGGCGTCGTGCGAGAGCGAGAGGTGCACGGTGCCGATGCCGCGTCCCGCCACGGTCGCCGCCGTCTCGCCGGACAGCGCGAAGACCGGACGCCCCGAGGGCTCGGAGGCCACCTCGATGTCGGTCCAGTGCACCCCTTCGGATCCGCCGAGCGCCTTGATGAGCGCTTCCTTCGCGGCGTATCGAGCGGCGAGCGAGTGCGGCTTGAGGGTCTGCTCGGATGCCGTGAAAAGCCGCTCCATGAGCTTCGGCGTGCGCTCGATCGAGCGCTCGAACCGCGGGATGTCGACGAGGTCGACACCGATTCCGATGATCATCCCGCCTCCTGTCGCCGTGCTCTACGGCATCAGATCAGGATATCCGGCGCGGCTCAGGCGACGGCGAGGCGCACGACGCGTTCGACGGCGGCCAGTCCCGGCGCGAGCTGCGCGTTCGAGCGGGCGTAGGTCTCCCGGGATCGGCCGTACGGGTCGACGACGTCGTCGTCGGCGGGATCGGCGGGCGGCAGGACGAGTCCCCGCTGCCCGGCGAGGACGGCGAGAGCTCCGCGGAGGCGGTCACGCGGATCGTCGCCGGCAGCGCCCGCGCGGATCGCCTCGCCGGAGGTCGCTGCCGAGAGCCGCTCGAACTCGCGGATCGTGAAGGCCGTCCGCAGCTTCGAGGGCGCGAGCTCGACGATCGCGCGGCGGTGGGCGCGGTCCATCGCGAGCACCAGGTCGGGCTCCCGCAGCAGCCCCTCGGTCAGGTACCGCGCGGCGTGCGCCTCGATCCGGTCGGCGGGCACGCCGTGCCCGACCGCGAGCTCGACGGCTTCGACCGGCATCCGATCTCCGGCTCGGGCGCGGACGCCGGCACTCGTCGCGACCACGCCCACATCGCCGAGGCGCTCCTGCAGGACGAGCGCTGCCAGCGGCGAACGGCAGATGTTGCCCGTGCAGACGGTGAGGATGTGGATCACGCGGTGTCCTTTCGGAACGGATGCCGCGGCTCGCCCCTCACCGGCGTCCCCACCTCGGTGCTCGGCGGAACGACGGCGCTGCGGCGGGACGCGGACGGGCACCCGATACGGTAGGCCCGTGCAGGATCAGCTTAGCGACGGCCACACGACCGCCGACCCGGTATCGGAGGAGGCCGCGGTCGACGCCTCGCGCCGCCGGGGCCGGCGGAACCGACGCACCGACTGGCGCGTGGGCGGCACCGCGGTCCGCGCGTGGAACGGCCGACTGCTGGTCGTGGCCGTCCTGAGCCTCGGCGCGGCGATCTTCGTCGGGTCGCTCCTCCAGCTGCTGTGGACGAACCCGTGGGCGCCCCTCGCGTCGACCGCGATCCTCTGGGTCGGCATGCTCGTCCCCGTGATTCTGGCGTTCCGCGCCGGTCGACCTGCCGGCCTGCTGCGGTTCCGCGCGGCGGACCTCGTCTACGCGCTCGCCCTGGGGCTCGGGCTGCGTCTGTTCGACGGATGGGTGGCGGATGCCGCGTCGCGCCCCTTCCCCGCGTCGGACCCGACGCCGTCCTGGCTGCTGACCGAGGCGATCCCGGCGGGGGTCGTCGGCCCGCTGGTGGAAGAGTTCTTCTTCCGTGCCGTGATCCTGGTGGCGGTCTACTCGCTGCTCCGCCGCCCCGCGGGGCGGCTCGCTGCGGCGGTCGCTGCGATCCTCGTGTCGGCGGCGACGTTCATCCTCATCCACGTGGTGGACGGGTCGCTGCCGCTGTTCGAGTCGATCTCCGTCGGCGCGGTCGGCCTCGTGTGCGCGACCCTCGTCGTCCTCACCGGGCGGATCTGGGGCGCGGTGCTCGTGCACGTCGTCTACAACGCGTCGATGCTGCTGCTTCTCGCGGCAGGCGGCATCCTCTCCACCGGGCTGTGACCCGGCGGTCCGGAGCGCCCTCGGCTCAGCCGTGATCGGTCAGGGTCGCCCCATCCCGAGGTAGGTCCATCCTGCGGCGCGCCAGGCCGCCGGATCGAGCCCGTTGCGGCCGTCGACGATGATGCGTCCGTCGGTGAGGGTGTTGGCGTGCTCGGGGCTCAGCTCGCGCCGGTACTCGTCCCACTCGGTGACGAGGACGACGGCGTCCGCTCCTGCGAGTGCCTCGTCGCGATCGGCGACGTAGGTGAGCTGCGGGTGCTGCCGCCGAGCGTTCGGGATCGCCTCGGGGTCGGTGACGGTGACCTTGGCGCCGAGGCCGTGCAGGCGCACGGCGACGTCGAGTCCGGGCGAGTCGCGGATGTCGTCGGAGTAGGGCTTGAACGCGGCGCCGAGGACCGTGACGCTCTTCTCGAAGACCTGGCCGCCGAGACCCTGGACCACCAGCTCCACCGCTCGTTCGCGACGGCGCATGTTGATCTCGTCGACCTCGCGCAGGAAGGCGACCGATTCACCCCGACCGAGCTCCTCGGCGCGGGCCGAGAACGCGCGGATGTCCTTCGGGAGGCACCCGCCGCCGAAGCCGATGCCGGCTCCGAGGAAGCGGCGGCCGATGCGCGCGTCGTGACCTATCGCATCGGCGAGCATCGTGACGTCGGCACCGGCGACCTCGGCGATCTCGGCCATGGCGTTGATGAAGCTGATCTTGGTGGCGAGGAAGGCGTTCGCCGACACCTTGACGAGCTCCGCCGTCGCGTAATCGGTCACGATGAAAGGCGTGCCCTTGGCGATCGACGGGTGATAGACCTCGCGCAGGATCTGCGCGGCCCGCTCACCCTCCTCACCGGCGGGGACGCCGGCGACGAGGCGGTCGGGGTCCACCGTGTCCTGGACGGCGAAGCCTTCGCGCAGGAACTCGGGGTTCCACACCAGGGTCGCGCCCGTGTCACTGATGCGAGGGGCGAGGGATGCCGCGGTGCCGACCGGAACGGTCGACTTGCCGGCGACGAGGTCGCCCTCGGACAGATGCGGCAGGAGCGCATCGATGGCCGCGTTCACGTAGGTGAGGTCGGCTGCGTACCCGCCCTTCACCTGGGGGGTTCCGACTCCGACGAAGTGGACGGCCGCACCGGCTGCCGCGGCGAAGTCGGTCGTGAACGACAGGCGCCCCGAGGCGATGCCCTCCGCGAGGATGTCGGTGAGTCCGGGCTCGAAGAACGGCGCTTCGCCGGCCGAGAGCATGGCGATCTTCTGCTCGTCGACGTCGATGCCGACCACGTCGTGGCCGATCGACGCCATCGCGGCGGCGTGGACGGCACCCAGGTATCCGCATCCGATGACCGAAAGTCGCATCGTGTCAGTCCCCCCATGTTTGACGGGCACGAGCCATCGAACCCCGGTCGTTTCTATCAGAGTCCCGTGACGACCTCTTCTCGGCGGCGTGTCCGGGAGGTGTCGAGGGGCGCGAGCGCCGGACCGGGCACCGGCCCGGCCCGACTCACTCGACCGTGACGGACTTCGCGAGGTTGCGCGGCTGATCGACGTCGAGACCCTTCGCCGTGGCGAGGCCCATCGCGAAGATGTGCAGCGGCACGACCGCCAGGAGCGGCTCGAACAGGGGCGCGGCCAGCGGGATCCGCAGGACCTCGTCGGCGAACGGCAGCACCGAGACGTCGCCCTCCTCGGCGACCGCGATGACGCGGGCACCGCGGGCGCGGATCTCCTGGATGTTGGAGACGACCTTCTTCTGCAGCTCGGCCGCGCCACGGGGCGACGGGACGATCACGAAGACCGCCTGACCGGGCTCGATGAGCGCGATGGGGCCGTGCTTGAGCTCGCCGGCGGCGAAGCCCTCGGCGTGGATGTAGGAGATCTCCTTGAGCTTGAGGGCACCCTCGAGCGCGATCGGGTATCCGACGTGGCGGCCGAGGAACAGGACCGAGTTCGTGTCGGCCATCCAGCCGGCGAACTGCTCGATGTGCTCCTGCTCGGTCTCGAGGACGCGCGCGATCTTCGCGGGGATCGCCTCGAGCTCGCGGACGGCCTGAGCCGAGTCCTCGTGCGAGAGGACACCCCGTACGCGACCGACGTGGAGGGCCAGCAGGTAGAGGGCGGTGATCTGCGCGACGAATGCCTTCGTCGAGGCGACGGCGACCTCGGGGCCGGCGTGCGTGTAGACGATCGCGTCGGACTCGCGCGGGATCGTCGCGCCCTGCGTGTTGCAGATCGAGAGCGTCTTGGCGCCTTGCTCGCGGGCGTACTTGACGGCCATGAGCGTGTCCATGGTCTCGCCGGACTGCGAGATCGAGACGACGAGCGTGTCGGGGCCGATGACCGGGTCGCGGTAGCGGAACTCGTGCGCGAGCTCGACGTCGACGGGGACGCGCGTCCACTGCTCGAGGGCGTACTTGCCGACCATGCCCGCGTAGGCGGCGGTGCCGCACGCGATGACGATGACGCGGTTGATGCCGATGAACAGCTCGTCGAGACCGTCGAGCTCGGGGATCGTGACGGCGCCGTCCGAGAAGCGGCCGCGGATGGTGTTGGCGACGGCCTCGGGCTCTTCCGAGACCTCCTTGGCCATGAACGACGACCAGCCGCCCTTCTCGGCGGCCGACGCATCCCAGACGACCTCGAACGGCTCGACCTCGACGGTCTGACCGTCGAAGTCGGTGACCTCGACGCCCTGCGGCGTGATGGCGACGATCTGATCCTGGCCGATGGCGAGGGCGTTGCGGGTGTGCTCGACGAAGGCGGCCACGTCGGAGCCGAGGAAGTTCTCCCCCTCGCCCAGGCCGATCACCAGGGGCGAGTTGCGGCGAGCGCCCACGACGAGGCCGGGCTGGTCCTGGTGCATCGCGAGGAGGGTGAAGGCTCCCTCGAGACGGGCCGCGACCGTGCGGAAGGCGGCGACCAGGTCACGGGATGCCGCGTACTCGCGGCCGAGCAGGACGGCGGCGACCTCGGTGTCGGTCTCGCTGCGGAAGGTGAAGCCGTCGGCGAGGAGCTCGTCCTTCAGCTCGGCGAAGTTCTCGATGATGCCGTTGTGGATGACGGCGAGCTTGTCGTCGTCGGCGAGGTGCGGGTGCGCGTTCGCGTCGGTGGGCCCGCCGTGGGTCGCCCAGCGGGTGTGACCGATGCCGGTGGTGCCGTCGGCCATGGGGTGCGCGGTCAGGTCGTCACGCAGCACCTGGAGCTTGCCCGCGCGCTTGCGCATCTCGAGGTCTCCCTCGCCGTCGATGACGGCGATCCCCGCGGAGTCGTACCCCCGATACTCGAGCCGAGCCAAGCCCGAGAGCAGAATGGCCTGGCTGTCACGAGGCCCCACGTATCCGACGATTCCACACATGCGTCCGATTCTAAGTGGGGCGGGCTGAGACAACGCCCCTGCCCGCGCTCAGGCGCGTCGCGCATACAAGGGGTGGCGGCGAGCGGCATCCGTTTGGTAGCCATGGATGACCGTGTCCCCCGCACGGTCGTGCCCCCACACGACGGAGTCCCCCATGTCCGCATCCCCTCGTTTCCGACGGCGATCCGCACTCGCGCTCACCGCCGTCCTCGCCCTCTCGCTCTCGGTGGCTCCGGCCGCGGCCGCCTCGGCGGCGACGTCGACCTCGTGCACCGGTACCACGCAGGCCGCCGTCCAGAAGCGCGTCCTCGCCGACGTGAACGCGGCGCGCAAGGCCAAGGGCAAGAAGCCCCTGACCCTCAACGCGTCGATGTCCAAGGTCGCGATCGCCTGGTCGACCACGCAGGCCTCTGCCAACCGGATGAGTCACAACCCCCGGTACTCATCGCAGATCCCCAAGGGCTGGACCCGCGCCGCCGAGAACGTCGCGTTCGGGTACACCCCGGCCAAGGTCACCCCGGCGTGGATGAAATCGGCCGGGCACCGCGCCAACATCCTCGGGTCGTACAACCGCATCGGCATCGGCGTCGCGTGCTCGAAGCAGGGTCTGCCGTTCTACACGCAGGTGTTCGGCTCGTACCCTGCGCGCTAGTCGGCCCCGCCCCGGGCGGGGCGTAGACTCGGCGATCTTCGCCGCAGCGTCGCGCCCCGCCCGAGGAGGACCGATGCCGAACGTCCCGCCGCCTGCCCCGCAGGAGATCCCGCCGAGGCCGCCGCTGCCCGCCTCGTCGACCGCGCGACGGCGACCGGCATCCGTGCCGCTCCTGGTGCTCGGCGGCTACATCGTCGCGCTGGCGGCGATCGCGTTCTGGCCGACCCCGGTGGACGCGGGCGTCGCACCGCTGCTCGAAGCCCTCTCGCGACGGCTGCCCGCGCTCAGCTACCACCGGGTGGAGTTCGCCGCGAACGTCGCGCTGTTCGTACCGTTCGGCGTGCTGCTGCCGATGATGCTGCGCTCACGCGACCTCGTCCTGCCCATCGCGATCGTCGCGACGGTGACGATCGAGTGCGGGCAGGCCGCCTTCCTGACCGAGCGCTTCCCGAGCGTGCTCGACATCATCGCGAACACGGCGGGGGCCTGTGTCGGGATGCTGGGCCTCGAGCTGTGGCGGATGGTCCGACGCCGCTGAGCCACGCCTCGGAGCCGCGGCTTCAGAGTTTGCGCAGACGGACCGTCTCGACCGTGTGGTCGGCGGCCTTGCGCAGCACGAGCTTCGCCCGGTGACGGGTCGGCTCGACATTCTCGCGGAGGTTCGGCAGGTTGATGTCGTTCCAATAGCCGAGAGCCCGAGCGACCGCCTCGTCGTCGGAGATGTCGGCGAAGACACGGAAGAACGAGTTCGGGTTGGAGAAGGCAGCTTCGCGGAGCGCGAGGAACCGGTCGACGTACCACTGCGCGATGTGATCGACGTCGGCGTCGACGTAGATCGAGAAGTCGAAGAGCTCGCTCACCGCGATGTCGTGCGGGTTGGGCGCCGACGCGAGGACGTTCAGGCCCTCGACGATGATGACGTCGGGACGCCGGACGGTGACCTGGGCGTCGGGGATGATGTCGTACCGCATGTGCGAGTAGTACGGTGCCCGCACCTCGGGCTCACCGGACTTCACGGCGACGAGGAAGTCGACGAGCGCGCGTCGGTCGTACGACTCCGGGAAGCCCTTGCGGTCCATGATCCCGCGACGTTCGAGCTCGGCGTTGGGGTAGAGGAAGCCGTCGGTGGTGATGAGCTCCACCCGCGGTGTGCCCGGCCACCGGCTCATGAGCTCGCGCAGCAGACGGGCGGCTGTCGACTTGCCGACGGCGACCGAGCCGGCGACAGCGACGATGAAGGGCGTCGTGGCATCCTGCTCGCCGACGAACCCGGCCGTGTCGGCGCCGAGGCGCTTGGTGGCCGACGCATAGAGCGAGAGCAGCCTGCTCAACGGCAGGTACACCTCGCGCACCTCGGTGATGTCGAGGCGGTCGCCGATGCCGCGCAGCTGCACGATCTCGGTCTCGGTGAGGGGCTGCTCCATGCCGGCGGCCATGCGCGCCCACTCGGCGCGGGGGATCTCGCGGTACAGCGAGTCGATGGTCGTCAGCGTCTCATCGGTGGACATTGCCGCAACTCTAGCCCGCGGTCGAGCGCCCTCTCGCGCGCGGGACGTACGCGCGCGAGAGGGGGTGTGTCGCGTACTCTTGGCATCGGGTGTTCCATCGCGGCCGTTCTGCCGCTCTCGACGGGGGTTTTTCCGATGCTGCGACGCGTTCTGGCGGTCCTCGCCGCTGTCGTGTTGACGGCATCCTTGGGCGTGGCCTCCGCTCCCGCGACGGCCGAGGCCGCCACGATCCCCTGGCTGAAGACGCACGGATCCAAGATCCAGGACGCCTCGACCGGCAGGACCGTGACCGTGAAGGCCACCTCGTGGTTCGGGATGGAGACCGACACGTGCGCGCCGCACGGCCTGTGGTCGATCACGCTCGATCAGGGCATGGCCCAGATCTCGGGCATGGGCTTCAACACCGTGCGCCTGCCGTTCTCGAACGAGTGCCTGACCAAGAAATCGGTCGGCTCCGTGAACACCGCACTGAACCCGAAGCTCGCGAAGGCCTCGACGCTGACGGTGATGGATGCCGTCGTCGCGAGCGCGCACAAGTACAACCTGCGCGTGATCCTCGACCGGCACCGGCCGGGTACCGATGCCCAGTCCGAGCTCTGGTACACGAAGAAGTACTCCGAGTCCCGCTGGATCTCGGATTGGAAGATGCTCGCGAAGCGCTACAAGAACCAGCCGACGGTCATCGGCTTCGACCTCCACAACGAGCCGCAGGGTTCGGCGTGCTGGGGCTGCGGCGTGAAGGCGCGCGACTGGCGCGCGGCGGCGACGCGGGCGGGCGACGCCATCCACACCGTCAACTCGAAGCTGCTGATCATCGTCGAGGGCGTGCAGTACGGCGCCGACGGCAAGGGCACCTGGTGGGGTGGCAACCTGACCGGCGTGAAGTCGAAGCCGGTGGTGCTCAAGGTCAAGAACCGCGTCGTCTACTCGCCCCACGAGTACCCCTCGTCGGTGTTCGATCAGCCCTGGTTCCACGACAAGCGATACCCGGAGAACCTCCGCGCGGTGTGGGACAAGCAGTGGGGCTACATCGTCACCAAGAACATCGCGCCGGTGTTCGTCGGCGAATTCGGCACGAAGCTGCAGACCTCGTCCGACAAGAAGTGGCTGTCGAAGTTCGTCGGCTACCTGAAGGACCGCCGCATCAGCTGGGGCTACTGGTCCTTCAACCCGAACAGCGGTGACACCGGCGGGCTGCTGAAGGACGACTGGTTCACGCGCGAGAAGGCGAAGCTCGCGGCGCTGAAGCCGATCCTCACTCCGAAGAACGTGCGCTACCCGGCCGCGCCGGCGCCGACACCCGCACCCCAGCCGTCCCCGCAGCCCTCGTCCCCCGGCACGAAGCCCGACCCCGCCGTCGGGAAATCCACGAGCGCGTCGTCGAACGGCGTCTCGGCGACGCTGACGGTGACGAGTTCATGGCCGTCGAAATACCAGATCGCCCTGGCCCTCACGGCGTCGTCGGGCGTGAAGGTGCGGTCGTGGACGGCCTCGTGGGCGTCGCCGGGTGCGACCGCCGTCGACAGCGCGTGGGGAATGTCGTGCCGCGTCGCGAGCCCCGGCACCGCGGGTGCCCGCATCAGCTGCTCGGGGGTCGAGTGGGGACTCGCCAATCTGACGCAGGGGTCCCGCGTCGACGTCGGGGCGATCCTCACCGCGCCGAAGGCACCGGCATCCCCCGCCCTGTCGCTCTCGGTGACGCGCTGACCGCTACGGCGTGACCATCCCGCCGTTGACGTTCAGGGTCTCGCCCGAGACGTAGCTCGACTCCGCCGAAGCGAGGAACACGAACGCGGGTGCGATCTCGGCCGGCTGCCCAGCGCGCTTGTACTCGTTCTCCTCGTCGAACGCCTGCATCTGCTCGTCCGAGACGCCGTCGCTGACCTGCAGCGCCGACCACACCGGGCCGGGGGCGACGACGTTGACCCGGATGCCGCGGGGCGCGAGCTGCTGCGCGAGCCCCTTCGACAAGTTGTTCACCGCAGCCTTGGTCGCGGCGTAGTCGAGGCGGTCGGGTGCCGGCTTGTACGCCTCGAGCGAGGCCGTGCTGATGATGGATGCCCCGGCCGGCATGTAGACCAGCGCGGCCTTCACGATCCAGAAGAACGCGAAGACGTTGGTTTCGAAGGTGGCGCGGAACTGGTCGTCGGACAGGTTCTCGACGCGATCGACGGCGACCTGCTTGCCGGCGTTGCTGACGAGGATGTCGATGCTCCCCAGGAACTCGGCCGCCTCGGCGACGAGGTCGCGGCAGCGGTCGGGGTCGGTGATGTCGGCGGCGATCGCGTGGCCGCGCACCCCGGCGTCGGCGATGACCTGCAGGACGTGGTCGGCATCCTCCTTCTCGTCGGGCAGGTGCACGATGACGACGTCCGCTCCCTCGCGTGCGAAGGCGATGGCAGCCGCCGCACCGATGCCCGAGTCGCCGCCGGTGATGAGCGCTTTGCGTCCCCGCAGCCGGTCGGAACCCCGGTACGTGTGCTCGCCCAGGTCGGGGACGGGCGTCATACGCGCCTGCACGCCGGGCTCGGGCTGGTGCTGCACGGGCGGCTCGACGCGGGCGTAACGGGTGACGGGGTTGTCGAACGTGTACTGGTCGGTCATGCTCGCCACGGTAGGTCGGTGCCGGAGCGCGAATCACCCCCTTGCGTCCGCGTGCGCGGCGAGGCAGGGGCGCGGGATGATCGCACCTCCTCGGCGGGTGCGCAAGTATGCGAGGAAGGTCGGCCGCGTTCCTAGGGTGGTCCCGTGCCGAGCGCTGCGAACCACCCTCATGAGTGCACCGTCTTCTTCCTGCCGGGATTGGGGCTGGATGCCGCATCTGCCGGCGCCATCGCCGCGGCAGCGGATCCGCGACTGCGCGTCGTGGGCATCGACCTGCTCGACCGGGGGCGCGCGGCATCCGTCGACGACCTCGCCGACACCGCGCTCGAACGGATCGCCGCCGAGGCCGACGGCGGCCCGTTCCTCGTCTGCGGCCACAGCCTCGGCGGCAAGGTCGCCGCGCGTGTCATGTCGCGCGTGCTGGCCGGAACCGAGCGGGTCTTCGGGCTCGCGGGCGCCGTCCTCCTCGCGCCCTCTCCCCCGACGCCCGAGCCGATGCCGGACGACAAGCGCGCCGAGATGCTCGCGACCGCGCACGGCGAGCACCTGTCGCAGGAGGATGCCGCGGCCTTCGTGTCGGCGAACGTCGCCACTCCCCTGCCCGCCGAGGTGAACGAGGCGGCGATCGATGCCGTCGTGCGACAGCCGGCATCCGCGTGGCGCGACTGGCTCACCGCGGGCAGCCTCGAGGACGCGACCTCGCTCGTGGGCGTTCTCGACCTGCCCGTCGTGGTGCTGGCGGGCGACGCCGACGAGGCGCTCGGTGCCGCCGCGCAACCCGAGCTGATCGCCGATGTCTACCCCCGGGCCCGCGTCGAACGGATGCCGGGCGTCGGCCACCTGCTGCCCTACGAGGCCCCCGAGCGGGTCGCGGCCGTGCTCGCCGACACGTGGGACGCGATCCGCGCGGCGGCTCCGGTGGTGCCGGCGGAGTGGGGTCGCGTCATCGCGTCGTCGCGCGTCGACGTCGCTGTGCGGCGGACGCTCGCGCACCGCGCGATCGCGGACGACCGCGACCGCGCTCCGCGCTCGCTGAACCGCGCGCAGGTCGAGACGCTCCGTGCGCTCGCGGCGGTGCTCGTGCCGCAGGGCGAGGGTGGGACGATCGACCTCGCGACCCGCATCGACGACATGCTCGCCGACGGCGGCACCGACGGCTGGCGTCCGCTGGGCTCCCCCGCCGACCCGATCGCGTATGCGCGCGGCCTGGATGCGATCGCGGCGGTGTGGCCGACGGAGGTCGCCGAGCAGCGCAGCCTGATCGTGACGCTGATCACCGACGGCATCGACGCGGACGGACTCGGTGCCGACGGCATCCGCGCGTGGTTCGAAGACGCCCGCAACGATCTGCTGCGCATGTGGCTCGCCCACCCGGCGTCGCTCGCGCGCATCGGGTTCGACGGATTCGCCGTCGGCGGCACGGGAAAACGGCCGGAGGGATGGGCGACCATCGCTGCCGGCGAACGGGAGACATGGGAGCCGAGCGAGCTCGGCCAGACAGTGGTGGAGGATGCCGCGTGACCGGCGATCATCGCCGGGTGACTGATCACCCGGGCATGCAGAGGTTCGATCTGGACGAGGTCGTCGACGTCGTCGTGGTGGGGACGGGCGCCGGTGGTGCTCCCCTGCTCGCGCGGCTCGCCGCGGCGGGGCTCCGGGTGGTGGCGCTCGAGGCGGGTCCGGACTTCTCGCCCAGCGAGTTCACCCCCGACGAGCTCGAGTCCACGAAGATCAACTGGATGTCGGAGCGTCTCAGCGGCGGCGACGACCCGACCGCGTTCGGCCCGAACAACAGCGGCTACGGCGTCGGCGGCAGCACGCTGCACTGGGGCGCGTTCACGCCGCGTCCCGACGCCCGCGACCTGCGCCTGCGCACCGACACGGGTCAGGGTCGCGACTGGCCGATCGATCACGCCGAGCTCATCCGCTACATCGAGCGCGTCGAGTCCGACATCGGCGTCAGCGGTCCAGAGCACTACCCGTGGGATCCCGCGCGCTCCTACGCCTACCCGCCCGTGCGCCGGAACGGTTCGTCGGACGTGATGATCCGCGGGTGCGAGGCGCTCGGGATCACCGCGACCGACGGTCCCGCCGCAATTCTCACGCGTGACCGCGACCAGCCGCACTACGGCCTGCGCCCGGCGACGCTCGACAACGGCGACATCCATCAGGGCGACCGCTTCGGCGCGAAGGCGACGACGGCGAACACGTACCTGCCCGCCGCGGTGGCAGCCGGCGCCGAGGTCCGGCCCGACGCGTTCGTCCACGGGATCGAACGGGATGCCGCGGGCAAGGTCACCGCTGTCGTGTACCGCTCCGGCGGCACCGACCACCGGCAGCGTTGCGCCGCACTCGTGCTCGCGGCGGGCGGAGTCGAGACGCCGCGTCTGCTGCTGCACACGGGCGTCGGGAACGCGAACGGTGTCGTCGGCCGCGGGTTCATGGCGCACGGCGGCGTGCAGGTGTGGGGCACGTTCGATGAGCCGATCCGCGGCTACCGCGGCTACCCGTCATCGATCATCAGCGAGGACTTCGTGCGCCCCGACGACGCCGACTTCATCGGCGGCTACCTGCTGCAGAGTCTCGGCGTCATGCCGCTGAACTTCGGCACGCAGCTCGTCCGCGGGGCTGGCCTGTGGGGCGACGACCTCATGTCGGCGATCAGCGACTACCCCTTCAGTGCCGGCGTCGGCATGAACGGCGAGTGCCTTCCCGACGACCGCAATGCCCTGACGCTGAGCGACGAGCTCGCCGAAGACGGGATGCCGCGGGCCGAGGTCACCTTCTCGCAGGGCGACAACGAGCGGGCGATCGATCGGCACGGCGTCGGGGTGATGGAGCGGATCCTCCGCGCCGCGGGCGCGCGCAGCACGCGCGTGCTGCAGCGCTCGTGCCATACGCTCGGCACGGCGCGGATGGGCGACGATCCCGCCGACAGCGTCGTGGACGCATCGGGTCGTTCTCACGAGGTCGAGAACCTCTGGATCTGCGACAATTCGACGTTCCCGAGCGCGCTGACGGCGAACCCCGCTCTGACGCAGATGGCGCTGGCCCTGCGGACCGCCGACCTGATGCTCGCCGGCCGCTGAGCGTCGGCGCCGGGCGTCGCGGTCGGGTGTCGCCGGCTCAGCCGACCCGGGTGGGCCGTGCGGCGCGGCGCGGCCATCGCACGCGTCGCGGCGGCACGGCGATGGGCGTCGGGCCGGTCTCGCGCACGGGACTCAGCGGCACCGGGACCTCGAGCACGACCGCGTCGTCGCGCTGGTAGATGCGGGCACCCGCCCCGAGAACGCTGATCCCGCGCAGCTGAGGCCCGACGACGGGTGCGTGGTCGAGGACGCCGGTCGACCAGGTCCGCACGAGAAGCGCGTCGCCTGTGACGTCGATGTCGACCCACACCTCCTTGGCGACGGAGTGCTTGATCGCGTTGACGAAGCCCTCGTTGACGATGGTGGCGACGCGTCGCGAGAGGACGGGGTCGGCGAGCGCGTTGGCCGCGGCGTTCGAGATGGTGCTCTCGACGCCGACGACGGAACGCCACGTGGCGACGAGCTCGAAGAGGTCCTCGTGCGCGCTCTGCACCGAGCCTTCGAGGGCGGCCGAGTCGACCTCGGCGATGAAGGCGACGATCGAATCGAAGGCGGCGTCGGTCTCTCGGCGGAACGTCGTGATGTCGTCCGGCGTGAGCTCCCACTCGTCTGCGGTCGCGGCGAGCAGGACGCAACGCCCCTGCACCCGTCCGTGCAACACGTGGGCGGCGTTGCGGAGAGGCCGACGCGCCGACGCGGTCTTCGCGGTCAGCGTGCGCGCGACGAGAGCGAGGACGGCCTCGAGACGGTGGGCACTGTCCGAGGCGCGCGCGATCGCGTCGGTGCAAGCGGCCAGCGCGACGGCGACGAGCGGAACGGAGATGAGCGGGACGAACCGCGTGGGGTTCTCGGGCCCGACGAAGACGTGCGTGATGAGCGACATGACGACGCCGGCCGCGATCCAGACGCCGACGATGACACGTCCGCGACGAGCAGCGGACGCGTCGCGCGCGAGGCGCCGGATGATCAGGTCGGCAAGACCGGTCACCGGCGCGGCGAGGAGGATCGCCCCCGCGGCGGCCCAGGGACCGGAGAGGTGGTGCACGTAGGGGACGGCGCCGAGGAGGAAGACGAAGCCGGTCAGCAGGTACGGTGTCGGGCGCAGCATCGTGAGCACGGACCGCGGCGCGGGGAGGTCGCGCTCCGCTGCGACCGAGGCGATGACCCGCAGGTCGAGCCCGGAGCGCGCTTCGAGCTCGTGGCTGGCGGTGCGGACTTCTTCGGAGTAGTCGCGCACCGCGGCGAAGTCGATCATCCCGGAGAGCATCTCCTCGCGCCGACGACGCAGGCGCGAGACGAGCGCGCCGAGCAGTTCGCGGTTCTCGGATTCGAAGCGTGCCAGGCGGCGACGCCCATCGGTGAGCGCGGCGATGGCGACGGAGAGCCGCGCGCGGCTGCCATGGGTGAGTTCGATCGACTGGACCGTCATCGCGATGATCGAGAGCCCCGCCACCCAGACGACGATGTTCGAGACGATGCGGGCGGCCATTCCGCTGAGGTCGGGCGCACCCGAGTAGAGCAGCGCGTACACGCCTTCGTTGACGAACGGGCGAAGGGTGGCGGCGATGATGACGGACGCGAGGATGAGGATGCCGCGGGGCACCGCCCGCTCGATCCGCCGCTCCGCGACGGCCGCCGGCAGCAACGCCGCGGCCAGAACGGCCCACCCGACCACCGCGACGACGACGACGTGCAGGTAGCCCGCCGGCCCGGAGAAGTGCTGGAACGGAGCCATCACCGAGACCGAGACGATGAGGCTGATCCAGAGCGCAGAGCGGGTGAAGAAGGCGCGGCTGGTAACGGCATCCCACCACACGTGAACGCCGAGAATGACTCGCCGCTGCGCAGCGAGATCGGGTGCTCGCCCAGCCATTCTTCGTCTTTCCCCAGAAAGAGGCCTGTCGGCCCGGCGTCAGTCTAGCGGCGCCCGCCCCCGAGGGGAGATGGGACCGGGGGAAATGCGCCTGGTCAGATCACGCGGTCGTTGCCCCCGTCGACGCTGAGGTGGGCCCCGGTGGTGACGGGCAGCATCTCGCAGAACACCCCGACCGCCTCTGCGACGGCGGCGCTCGTGACCTCTGCACCGAGCAGGTTGCGCGTCCGGTACTCCGCGACGGTCACGCCGTACTCCGCGGCGCGCTGGGCGAGCAGCTCCGGCGTCCAGATGCCGGTGTCGAAAACCGCGTCGGGCTCCACCTGGTTGACGCGGATGCCGTCGGGCGCCCACTCGAGTGCCAGCACCCGGGCGAGTTGCGCCGCGGCCGCCTTGCTCGCGGAGTACGCCGCGACACCAGGACCGGGCGCCGCCACGTTCTTCGTGGACACGAGGACGAACCGCCCGCCTCGGGGCGACCGCGCCAGCAACGGATGGGCGGCCCGGGCGACACGGGCCACCGCGGTGACGTTGACGCGCAGGGCGCGATCCCACTCCTCGTCCTGCAGGTTCGCCACCGGGGCACTCGACGGAAAGATCCCCGCCGCGGGTACGACCATGTCGAGGCCGCCGAAGTCTCGCGCCGCCGTGTCGATGGCGGCGTCGATGACGAACGGGTCGCTGACGTCGCCGACGATGCCTCGCCACGCCTCGCCGTCGAAGGCGTCCACCACCTGCGGGCTGAGATCGACGCCGACGACGGCGGCGCCGCTTCGCAGCAGGTGCTCCACGACAGCGCGCCCGATGCCGGATGCGGCACCGGTGACGAGCGCGACCTCGCCCGTGAGCGGGGACCGCTTCTTGCCGGCGAGCTTGGCCTGTTCGAGTGACCAGTATTCGATGTCGAAGGTGAGCTCTTCGCTCAGCGACTGATATCCACCCATCCGATCGGCGGCGTCCATGACGTCGAAGGTGTGCAGCGCCACGTCGTGAACGACACGGAGGTCTCGCACGGTCTCGCCGGCGACGAGCATCCCCCACTCCGGGTCGAGCACGACCCGCGGCGCGGGGTCCAGCTCGGTCATGTCGTCGATCCGGTCCCGGTGGCGGTCGACGTAATCCCGGTAGCGGGCCGCGAACAGTTCGACATCGCGCCCCAGCATCGGTGAGCGCTTGGTGTAGATGACGTGTTCCGGTGTCGCCGTTCCGCGCGTGGTGGCCCGGTCGAGCCCGGGCCGCGCGGCGACCTCTTCGGCTCGCGAGCTGCTGGACTGGCGCAACAGCATCGGCCGCCCGGCGGCAACCGACACCGCGCGGCGAAGGTCCGCCAGTTCCTCGACATCGCCGGAGCGCTCGGCAGCCTCGCCGGGGTCACCCCACTGCGTCACCCCGGTCAGCGACGCCGCACGGGCGACGAGCTCGCGGTGACGGCCCAGGGCGGCATCCGGATCATCGGCGAAGGTGAACAACCCGTGGTTGCGGAGGACCACCGCGTCGACACCCGAGACATCTGTGGACGCGATGCGCCTCGCTAGCGGGAAGCCCGGCATCACGTACGGGAGCACGAGCACCCCGTCACCCAGGACCTCGGCGATCTCGCTGTCGTCGACACCTCGGTTGGTCAGCGCGACGATCGCATCGGCGTGCGAATGCAGCACGGCCTTTCCGGGCAGGTAGGCGTGCAGCAGCGCCTCGATCGAGGCTGTGGGCGCAGCCGCGTCGAGCGAGGCTTGCCGCAGCTCGTTCACCATCGTCATGTCATCGAGCTCGTCGACGTGGAGAAGCTCCGCCAGCCGGGTACGTCTGAGCGGCGCGAAGCCCTCCGCCTCGATGGTCCGGAGGTCCCACCCACTGCCCTTGACGAGGATGAGGTCGACATCGGCGCCGGTGACATCGCGCCCGATCGTCTTGATCGAGGTGTTGCCGCCGCCGTGGAGCACGAAGGACGGGTCCGCGCCGAGCTCGCGGCTCACGCGGACGATGGCATCCAGGTCACGACGGTGGCCGGGAGGGATCGCGTTCATGCGGAGACCTCCCACACGGAGCCCATCGCCGACAGCACTCGATCGAACCGGGCGGCCTGATCCCGGTAGGCGTCGCGTGACGTGCCCGGCGAGACGACCAGAGCGGGATCGGGTGCGACCTGCCACGGCGACGTGTCCACGCCGACTCCCCGAGCGGCGAGCGACGCGACGCCACGGGCGCCGAGCTCGGTGCCCAACTGCCGCCGCATCGGGTGATCGAGGATGTCCGCGAACATCTGCGCCCACTGCGCATTCTTCGCACCCCCGCCCGCCAGCGTCCACGGTCCGCTCGTCAGGCCCGCGCCGCACGCGGTGACCTTCTCGATCTGCACGCGGTGATACTGCGTGACGCCTTCGGCGACCGCGCGGGCCACGTGCGCGAACGTGTGACTCCCCTTGATCCCGAGGAACGTGCCCGAGGCCCCGAGGTGCTCCGGGGCTCCATGGATGAACGGCAGGAAGATGAGTCCGTCGGCCAGGGGCGGCGCATCGGGGCAGGCCTCGAGGAGATCCCGCGGGGTGACCGGGATCGTCGCACGCGAACCGAGGATGCTCGAGGCCCACTCGATGCTCGCCGCCGAGGTCGGGGCGACCTCCATGGCAAGCATGAGCTCGCCGTCCGGCAGCAGCGCGTTGATCGTCACACGGGGCGGAACGGTGTCGGCCGGCACGACGACGCTGTTGATCGCCCAGGTACCGACGATGACGGTGACATCACCCTCTCGTGCCGAGCCCGCGCCCAGCGGACTCGCGACGCAGTCCATGCAGCCCGCCACCACGGACAGCCCCTCCGGTAACCCCGTCGCCGATGACGCCTCGGCGGTCACGGCGCCGACGACGGCATCGGAGGAGCGCAGCGTCGGGAAGAGACGGAGGATGCTGCGGGACAGACCCAGCATCTCGACGGCGGCCGACTCGTATCGGCGCGACCGCAGATTCACGAGTCCGCAGCCCGATGCATCCGAGAGATCGGCGCTCGGCGTGCCGGTCAGGCACAGGGTCAGCCAGTCCTTGCAGGTCAGCGCCCATCGCGCCCGCGCCACCGTCTCCGGCTCGTTGTCCTGCAGCCAGCGGAGGAGGACGGCGGGCTGTGCCGCCCACGGAATCGACCCGGTCAGCAGGCGCACACGCTCGACCTCCGCGGGCGGAAGCTCGGCGATGATCTGTTCCGCTCTGCTGTCGGTCGACGCGATGGCGGAACGCACGGGCCTCAGATCCTCGTCCACGAGATAGAGCCCGTTGCCGTGGCCCGTCGCGCCGACACCGCTGATGTGCCACCCCTCGCCCCGCAGATACTCGGTGAGATCCCCCAGGACGTCGGCCACGACGCCCCAGAGCGCGTCCATGTCGATCTCCTGGCGCTCCCTCGAGACAGCGACGCGCGGGTTGGGCGACGATACCGTCCTGATCTCGTTGCCCTGCAGGTCGAATGCGGCCGCCTTGGCAGAGGTGAGACCGACGTCGATGCCGATCACGCAGCTTTTCATCTTGCTCGTTCTCCCGGGTTCAGAGCGTTCCGGCGGGGACCTGGTCTGCGGCTTCGTCGCCTCGCAGGGCCCGCGGCATGAAACGCCGAGCTGCTTCACGGTAGCGCGCCACCTCCGCATCGGCGTGCGCCTCGGTCCAGCCTGCATATGCCACCAGCACAGCGGCGGCCGCCCGCGAAGCCGCGATGCCGACGTCGCTCCCGAAAGCGATGACGGTGCGTCGCACCAGCACGTCCTCCAGGGTGAACGCGCCCTCCTCTCGGACGGCGTAGAGCACTTCGGCCGCGATCGCGCCGGTCTCGGGGTCGATCACCTCCGCGAGGGCAGGATCGGATGCGGCCAGCTCGGCGATGGGCCGTGCCAGTGCCCCGTACACCGATGCGAGCCTCGTGGCCACGGCGGCCGGGAGGTTGCTCCTTTCGGCGAACGCCTGCGTGAACGCCGCGATGTCCGCGGCGGGCGCACCGGGGAAGCGCGAGGTCCGGGTGGGTGACGGCTGATGCTGCAAGCCCAGGGCGTCCTCCACCTTCCGAAGGGTCTGTTCGCCGAGTGCGCGGTGGGTCGTGTACTTGCCGCCGATGATCGTGAAGAGTCCGCGCTCGTCGCCCTTGTGCTCGATGATGTCGCTGTCGCGTGAGACCGAGGACGGGTCGGTGAGGTCGGCGACGTAGGGCAGGGGCCTGACGCCGGAGTAGGACCAGAGGACGTCGTCCGGGGTCAGGGACGCGTCGGGGATGATCGTGTTCGCCGAGCGGAGCAGGTAATCCACCTCGGCCGCATCGATGGCGATCTCGTCGATGGAGCCGTCGTAAGGGAGGTCGGTGGTGCCGATCATGAAGCGGCCGTCCCACCACGGCAGCACGAACATCGGACGCCCGTCCTCAGGCGAGTCGAAGAAGATGCAGGTGTCGGGAGCCCCGGGGAAGGCCTCCACGACGAGATGACTGCCCTTCGTCGGCCCTATCTTGCGCGGGTGCTCCCCCGCCAGGTCGAGGACGGCATCCACCCACGGCCCGGCGGAGTTGATGACGAGGGGTGCGCGCAATTCGCGAGTCTCGCGCGTGAGCCGGTCCCGGTAGGTGACGCCGACGACCCTCCTCGCGTCGCGCAGCAGCCCCGTCACGGGGGTGTGCGTGAGAATCGTGGCACCTCGGGCGCTCGCATCGATGGCGATCTCGACCGCGAACCGCTCCGTCACGGGCACGTGCGCGTCCTGGAACAGACCGCCCCACTTGACGCCCGCCTTGGCGACGGAGGGCCATTCCCGCTTGAGACGACCCGAGAATACGATCCGGTTCAGGGGCAGCTTCTTGCCGAGGGCGAGGACGTCGTGGACGATGAGCCCGCATGACATCAGCCACCCGGGGGTCTTGTTCCACTTCGCGAAAGGGATCAGCATCGGGTAAGGCCGCACCAGGTGCGGCGCACTCTGCAGCAGGATGTCGCGTTCTCGGATCGACTCGAGCACGAGAGGGATCTCGAACCGCGGGAGGTACTTGAGCCCGCCGTGGATGAGGCGCGTCGAGATCGCCGAGGTGCGGGCCGCGATGTCGTCCTGATCGATCATCACGACCTCGAGCCCTCGGGCGGCGAGCTCCCGCGTGATCGCCAGGCCGTTGATGCCGGCGCCGATCACGACGACGTCGGCGTTCGACGGAGTGCTGTGGGTGTGCAGAGTGGGCATGGGTGTCCTCACCGGGCGCAGGTGCCCGAGCAGGGATGCGGGCGCCACGTCGGCGCCCGCATCGGGGTCAGTGCGACAGGGTCTGGAAGAGGTCGAACGCGTCGGCCGGGGTGAGGCCGTCGTGCACGACACCGCGGACGGCGGCGAGCATCGCGGCGGGGTGCTCGGACTGGAAGACGTTGCGCCCCATGTCCACGCCCGCGGCGCCCTCCTGGATCGCCTGGTAGGCCACGCGGAGCGCCTCGCGCTCTTCGACCTTCTTGCCGCCCGCGATGACGATCGGCACGGGGCAGGCGCTTGTGACCGTCTCGAAGCCGTCCTCGACGTAGTACGTCTTGACGAACGCCGCGCCCAGCTCTGCGCTGATGCGGGTGGCGAGGCGGAAGTATCGGGCGTCGCGCACCATGTCCCGCCCGACCGCCGTCACCGCCAGCACCGGGATCCCCGCGCCCTGACCCTGGTCGACGAGCGTGGTGAGGTTCCTGATCGACTTGGTCTCGTTCTCGCCGCCGACGAACACCTGCACGGCGAGGGCCGCGGCATCCAGCCGCACGGCGTCGTCGATGGACACCGCGAGTTCTTCGTCGGACAGTTCCTTGAGGACGCTGGGCCCGCCGGAGGCCCGCAGGACGATGCCCTTGCCGTTCTCGGGCGGGATGGTGGTACGCAGCGCGCCGCGGGTGCACATCAGGGCGTCCGCCTGCGGGACCAGCGGCAGGATCGAACGGTCGAGTCGCTCCAGGCCCGACGTCGGACCCTGGAAGTAGCCGTGGTCGAAGGCGAGCATGACGGTCTTGCCGTCGGTGGGGTCGAAGACGCGCGACAGACGGGCGCGCAGGCCCCAGTCCTGGCCGGCCTGGCCCTTGAGGTGGAATCCGCCTGCGGGCGCGGCTCTTCCACCGAAATCGGTGCCGTCGCGGAGGTCGTCGAGGTCAGCCATGGATGGGCTCCTTCTGTGAGGGGGTGGAGGGGGTCGAGGTCCGAGTGCGCATGCTGTCGCGCAGCCGGTGGATGCTGGAGCGGCCGGTCCCCGTCGCCGCCGACGCGACGATCACGACGAGCACGACGAGGACGCCCTTGAGGACGTTCTGCGCCCCGACCGACCAGCCGACGAGATTGAGCAGGCCGGACAGCAGCACGAAGAAGAGGGCGCCCGTCCATGCGCCCGCGGGCACGGGGCGGCCTCCCGAGATGAGGGTGCCGCCGATGACGACGACGGCGATGGAGTCGAGCATGTAGCTCGTTCCGAGAACGGTGCTCGGCGAGATGTACGCCGCCAGCAGGCCGCCGACGAGACCCGCGAACCCGGCGCTGATGAGATAGGCCGTGGCGGTGACGAGGGCGACCTTGATGCCTGCGCGCTCCGCGGCTCGAGCACTCTGCCCGACGGCGATGATCGACAGCCCGAGCTGCGTGTGCCGAAGGACGAACCAGGCGAGCACGGTGACGGCCGCGACGATGATGGCGATGACCGGGATGCCGACGACCTTCGCGTTGACGAACGCGCGCAGCGCCGGGTCGGCACCGCCGCGGGCCGCGTCTGCGAGCAGCAGCGTCGCGCTCGTGACGATGAGGCTGGTCGCGAGGGTCGCGATGATGGGCGGCACACGGAGCACCAGGATCGCGGCGACCGACACGGCCCCCGCCAGGGCTCCGGCGGCCACTGCGGCGAGGAGCCCGATCACAGGACCGTGCGTCGCACCGACGGCGACGGACACGTACGAGGTCATCGAGATGACCGTTCCCACCGAGACGTCGATGTTCCCCGGCCCCAGGGTGATGACGAGCATCTGACCGAGGGCGACGAGCACCAGGAACGGCGCGAGCGAGAGTGCCTGCGTGATCGGGTCGAACGGCGACCCGGGTCGGACGGCGATGATGACGGCCCAGACACCGAGTACGCCGATCAGCGACCAGCCCCATGCCGGCCAGCTGAACCGTCGCTCGGCGGGAGCCGCGGGGAGGGTGCGGGTGTCGACTGCGGTCATCGGACGAACCTCTCGGTGATGATGCGACCGGCCAGCACCGCGATGACGATGAGGCCCTGCGCCGCCGACTGCAGGGCGGACGGGAGATTGATGAGGCTCAGTAGAACGGTGATGAGCCCGAGGGTGACGGCGCCGAGCGTCGTCCCGATGGGCAGAGCACGCCCGCCCGAGAACGTGCCGCCCCCGAGGATGACCGCGGCGATGGTCATGAGCGTGTACTCGCTCGCGGCGTTCACATCGCCCGACCACGTCTGCGAGGCGAGCAGGAGACCGGCCGCGACCATGAGGACGGCGGCGAGCGCATAAGCCGTGACGCGTGTGCGCGTCAGCGAGACACCGGCCTTCTCGAGCGTTGCGGCCTGCGACCCGAGCGCGCGCATCTGCGCGCCGGCACGGGAGCGACGGGTGATGTACCAGCCGGCCAGCGTCGCGAGGATGATGAAGATGACCGGTGCGGGGAACCAGGTCGGACGCCAGGTCGAGATGACCGACAGCCAGTCCGGCGTCTGGCCGCCCGGCGTGGGGCGGATCTGCAGCCCGATGCCGAGCCAGACGAATGACATGCCGAGCGTCACGATGATCGACGGCACTCCGCGGCGCTGAACGACGAGAGCCAGCAGGCCGTAGACGACGACGATGCCGGCGATCGCAGCGACCGCGAGCAGGGGCGCGTCGATGAACAGCGTCGCGGCGATGACGGTGATGAGGCCGACCAGGTACCCCACGCTGAGGTCGATGTCGCCGACGCTCATGATGATCATCTGCGCCTGCGCGGCGAGCACGAGAGGTACCGACGACATCAGCATGAGGGTGAGCCCGGGAATGCTGAGAATGCCGGGCTGCAGGCTCGCGGTGATCGCAAAGATCACGGCGAGCGTGACGAGTGCGAGCAGTGCGGGCGAGCCGTTGATCGCGCTCCCCCGCAGCCGGGTGGTCGTCGTCGGGAACGAGGCGGACCGTCGTCCTGCCGCTGCTGTGGTCATCACGCGATCTCCTCGATGCGGTCGTCGGTGCCGAACGAGTCGGCGATGATGCGGTCCTCGGTGATCTCGTCACCGCGCAGCTCGCTGACGATGCGGCCGGATCGGAACACGTACACGCGGTCGCAGTGGGCCATCTCGCTGTTCTCGGTCGAGTACCAGATGACGGATCGCCCTCGGGACGCCTCCACCCGCATGAGGGCGTAGAGCTCGTTCTTGGTCGTCACGTCGACGCCCCGGAACGGGTCGTCGAGCAGCACGAGGGCGGCATCCGTGGCGAAAGCCCGGGCGACGAGGACCTTCTGCTGGTTACCGCCCGACAGGGCGGTGATCGGTGAGCGCGCACCGCCCTTGATGCTCAGGCGCTGCACCCACTCCCCCGCGAGGGCGCTCTTGCGACCGGAACGCACGACACCCGCGGTGGAGAGTTGCCGAGCGGATGCCACGGTGAGGTTCTCGGCGACGGTCCAGAGCGGGAAGATCCCGCTCGTCTGTCGATCGCCGGGGACGTAGGCACGGCGCTTGGCCACCATCGCGCCCCGGCTGTTCGACCACAGCCGGCGCAGCACGACATCCTGCCCGTGGCCGGCCAGCCCCGCGAGGCCCACGACTTCGCCGGGGCCGACGTGGAGTTCTACGCCCAGATCGTCGAGCCGGGCGAGTGTGCCCTCGGCGCGCACGTCGGGCCGGGGCGTGCTGGTCACCCGGCGGACCGTGCTGGTGTCGGCGTGGACGTCGCCGCCCATGGTCGCCAGCAGGGCGTCCTCGCTCGTCGAGGCCGCGCCGGTCACCTCGACGATGCGACCGTCCTTCATGACGGCGATCCGGTCCGCGTTGGCGAGGACCTCCTGCATCCGGTGCGAGATGAGCACCATGCTCACGCCCTGTGCGGTCAGCGCGCGGAGGTGGGTATAGAGCTGGCGGGTCGCGTCCACGCTCAGCGACTCGGTCGGTTCGTCCAGGATCAGCATCGAGAGTCCGTCCGTGCACAGGGCACGCGCGATCTCGAGCATCTGCCGCTGCGCCATGCTGAGGTCGACGACCCGGCGGACGATGTCGATGCCGTGCCCGGGAAAGACCTCGTCGAGCGTCTGCGCGACTCGACGCTCGGCCGTGCGCCGCCACCCCCAGCCTCGCGCCGCGGCATCCGACAGCGCGATGTTCTCGGCGACCGTGAGGTCGGGGCAGAGGGCCAGCTCCTGGTAGATCATGCGCACACCTGCCGCGGCGGCTGTGCGCTGATTCCACGGACCGGGGGTGCGCCACGTCACCGATCCGCCGTCGGGGGCTTCGCGTCCGGCGAGCACGCGCATGAGCGTGCTCTTTCCGGCGCCGTTGTGGCCGACCAGTCCGAGGATCTCCCCCGCGCCGACGGCGATGTCGATGCCCGTCAATGCGGCTGTCTTGCCATATCGCTTCGACACGTTGGTGGCGGTCAGCAGCGGCGGCGCGACGGCGCTGTGCCCGGGCGTGTGCATCGCAGAGGTCATGGAGTGTTCCTTCGAACCGGTCGGCCGGACGGGTTACTTCTTGAGCGCGGGGGCTTCGACGGGCTCGCCTGCGGCGATCGCCGTGAGAGCAGCCGTGATGGATGCCTCGTCCCACGCATTGGCGGCGTACTCGTCGGTGCCGAGCGTGTCGACCCAGTAGTCGAGGTCGGCCTGTGCGACCTGCACGAGCGGCAGCACGACCTCATTCGGGACGTCCTCACCGCGCTCCTTGGCGAGGGCGACGTACACGGCGGCCACGACCTGGCCGGGGTCCGTCAGCGCAGCGAACGAGCCGTTGTCGAGCCCGCTCTCCTGCCAGAACTTCAGCGACTTGCCGTCGGTGTCGAAGACGACGACCGGCGCGTCACGCCCTGACGACTCGAACGCCTGCACGACGCCCATGCCTCCGATGCATCCGGGCACGGCCGCGATCTCGGGCAGGGAGCCGAGGACGCTCACGATCTCCTTCTGGGCGGTCGCGGAGTCGCAGAAGCCGTTGACCTCGGCCGCGACCTTCACGTCGGGGTAGTCCTTCAGGATCTCCATCTGCCGCGCGTGGAACGCCTCTTCGGGCTGTGAGCCGACGACGCCGCGGTTGATGATGATGTCGCCCTTGCCGTCGATCGCATCGAGGGCCGGCTGGATGGAGTCGGCACCCCACTGCCCGTAGTCGTTGCGCACGACGGTGCCACAGCTGGTGTCCATGTCGGCGTCGAGGATGATGACGTTGATGCCGGCGGTGCAGGCCTCTTCGATCACCGGCTTGAGCGCGCTGGACGAGGCGGGGATGACCATCAGCACGTCGGGGTTCTGGAGCATGAGGCTGCGGATCTGCGATGCCTGCTCCGTCGCGCTGTTCTCCCCCGGGGCGTTGACGACCGAGTAGTCAGAGACGACGCCGTCCGACTTCAGCTTGTCAGCCTCGGTTTCGAACTTGTCGATCAGGGTGAGACGCCACCCGTTCACGAACCCGTTCGATAGGGCGATCTTCAGCCCCTTGGGCTCCCCGCCGGCGCCGGCGGGCTCGGCCGAGGTTGCACAGCCGGCGAGGATCACTGCTGCGGCTGCGGTGGCCGCTGCGGCGGTCAGCGCGCGCCGCATCTTCGGGAACTTCATCTGTTGCCTCCACTGTTCGCGTCTTCGCGAGTCGGGCACTCGCTCGTTGAGTGCGCGGATCAGAACATGTCCGTACCAACCTGTCATTACAAGTTGGTGATGACTAAGGTAGGGACAGCGGACCCGGGATGTCAATTGCGAGGTTGATACGCTCGACGCCGAGCCGCAGGGCGAAGGAGTACAAATGCCGACACGTGCGACGAACAGCACGCTCGATCGCGACGCCGACGTACCGCTGTGGCAGCAGCTCGCACGGCGGCTGCGAACCGAGATCGAGGACGGCGTTCTGCGCCCCGACCAGGCACTGCCCTCCGAATCCGAGCTGATAGACCGGTACGGCGTCTCTCGCACCGTGGTGCGGGAGGCTCTCAGTGAGCTCGTCCGGAACGGGCTCATCTACAAGGTCCGCGCACGGGGGTCCTTCGTGGCACCGCAACGGCCGGAGTTGAAGTTCGTCGGCGCGGTCACCGGATCGTCCGACGATCTCGCACCCACCGGACGCACCATCTCGACCCGGGTCCTCGACTTCTCGACAGGCGAGGCCGACGCGCTCGAGGCGGAGCACCTGAAGATCGGGGTCGGCGCTCCGGTCGTCCGCGTGCGCCGACTGCGCAGCGTCGATGAGACGCCGTGGCTGCTCGTCCAGACGGTCCTTCCCGCCGAGCGGTTTCCGACACTGTCACCGACCCAGCTCGAGAACGCATCGCTGTACGCGCTCCTCCGCCGCCGCTTCGGCGTCGAACCGAGCGGCGCGGACCGGTGGATCAGCGCCGTGATCCCCGACCGCGAGGACGCCGAGCTGCTCGAGTTGGCGGCCGGCAAGCCGGTTCTGGCCATCGAGTCGGTCGCGTGGGATGCCGACGGCGTGCCGTTCGAGCTGTACCACGCCCTTCACCGCAGCGAGGAGTCGCGCTTCTACGTCGGCATCCGCTGAGTCGCGGCGCCCGCCCGACGACCGCGGCGCTTGTCAACGCCCCCGTCGCTCGCGAGGCCCCCCGCCTATCGTGGCGGGGTGGGAGAAGAAGTCGAGAAGCAGGAGATCACGGGCGCCGACCGCACCCTTCATCGCGCGAAGATCCGTCGGAACCTCGACGTCTTCGAGCGGATGCTGCGCGAAGCCCGGTTCGATACCGATGACCCGATGACGGGGCTCGAACTCGAACTCAACCTCGTCGACGCCGTCGGCGACCCGGCGATGCGGAACGAGCAGGTGCTGCGGGCGATCGCGGACCCCGCCTTCGTCTCGGAGCTCGGTCGCTTCAACGTCGAGATCAACGTGCCGCCGGCGAAGCTCCGCGAGGGCGGGCTGACGGCGTTCGAAGAGGGGATGCGGCAGAAGCTCAACGAGGCCGAGGCGCGGAGTGAGGAACTCGGCGCCCATCTGGTGATGATCGGCATCCTGCCCACGCTTGCGGAGCCGCACCTGAGCCGCAGCACGCTGAGCGCCGACTCGCGGTACGACCTGCTGAACGAGCAGGTGCTCGACGCGCGCGGCGAGGACATCGTGATCTCGATCGCCGGTCGCGAGCGGCTCGAGACGACGGCCGATTCGATCGTGCCCGAAGCGGCGTGCACCAGCACGCAGTTCCACGTGCAGACCTCGCCGGCGCAGTTCGCGGCGTACTGGAACGCGTCGCAGGCGATCGCGGGGGCGCAGCTCGCGGTCGCGGCGAACTCGCCCTATCTGCTCGGGCGTGAGCTGTGGCGCGAGTCGCGGATTCCGCTGTTCGAGCAGGCGACCGACACGCGCAGCGAAGAGCTGAAGGCCCAGGGTGTGCGCCCGCGGGTCTGGTTCGGCGAGCGCTGGATCACCTCGGTGTTCGACCTGTTCGAGGAGAACGTCCGGTACTTCCCGGCGCTGCTGCCGATCATCGACGACGAGGATCCGCTCGAGGTGCTCGAGTCGGGCGGCGTGCCGTCGCTGGCGGAACTGAAGCTGCACAACGGCACGGTCTACCGATGGAACCGACCGGTGTACGACGTCGCCGACGGCATGCCGCATCTGCGCGTGGAGAACCGCATCCTCGCGGCCGGGCCGACCGTGGCGGACACGGTCGCGAACGCCGCGTTCTACTTCGGCCTGGTGCGATCGCTGGCAGAGGATGAGCGCCCGGTCTGGTCGCGCATGCCGTTCGCAACGGCGCGCGAGAACTTCCAGTCCGCCGCGCGGGTGGGCATCGACGCTCGGCTGTCGTGGCCCGGCATCGGCCAGGTGCCGGCCACGGAGCTCATCCTCGACACCCTCCTGCCGCTCGCGGCCGAGGGTCTCGACGCCTGGGACGTGTCCCCCGCCGAGCGCGACCGCTACCTGGGGATCATCGAGGGCCGCTGCGTCGCGAAGACGAACGGCGCCGAGTGGTTCGCGACGCGGATGCAGGCACGCTCGGGCATGGAGCGTGCCGATGCGCTGCGCGCCACGCTGCTCGAGTACCGCGAGGCGATGCACACGAACGAGCCCGTGCACACCTGGACCTGAACGCGCCACGGGCACACGCAGAACGCCCCGACCCACTGAGGGTCGGGGCGTTCGGGGGACGGCTTACTTGAAGGCGTCCTTGACGTTCTCGCCGGCCTGCTTCACGTTGGCCGCGGTCTGGTCCTTGTGACCTTCGGCTTCGAGGCGCTCATTGTCCGAGGCCTTGCCTGCGGCTTCCTTGCCCTTGCCGGTGAGGTCCTGAGCGGCGTTCTTGATCTTGTCGTCGAGTCCCATGGTGTGGTCCTTTCGTCGATGACCCGAAGCAGTTCGTTCCGGGACCACCAACGCTAGGCACGACCGCCGATCCCAGCGACCCCCTGGCGTTCCGCAGGATGATGAGTTAGTGCCCTCGAGGCGCGTCAGCCGAGGTAGTCGCGGAGAGAGTCGCGCCAGTCGCGCGGCGAGAACCCCGTCGCCTCGATCTTCGCCAGGTCGAGCACCGACCAGCGGGGTCGCGGTGCGACGGAGCCGGATGCCGAAGCGAAGTACTCCTCGGTCGACACCCCTGACACCTGGGCCCGGTCGTGGCCGGTCTGCGCGTAGACCTCGGCGGCGATCTGCGCCCACGAAGCCGCGTCTCCCCCACCGGTGAGGTTGTAGACCCCGGCCGGAGCGTCGACATCGAGCAGATGACGGATGCCGCGGGCCAGGTCGCCGGTGAAGGTGAGGCGTCCGATCTGGTCGTCGACGACCGACGGCGAGACTCCGCGGTCGGCGAGGGAGGCCATCGTGCGGACGAAGTTCCTGCCCTCGCCGATCACCCATGAGGTGCGGACGATGTAATGGCGGGGAACGGTGGCGACGATCGCGTCGGCGGCGGCCTTCGTCTGCCCGTAGACGCCGAGCGGCGCCACCGGCTGGTCCTCGCCGTAGGGGACGTCGGCGGTGCCGTCGAACACGTAGTCGCTCGACACGTGCACGAGCGTGATGCCGTGCTCCGTCGCGATGCGGGCGAGCTGCGCGACTGCGGTCACGTTGCCGGCCCATGCTCCCGCGCGGTCGGTCTCGGCGGCGTCCACCGCCGTGTAGGCGGCCGCGTTGACGATGGTTCCGTAGTCCCGCCAGCGGCGTGCTCCGGTGAGGTCCGCGGTGAGGTCGAGGTCCTCGCGACCGGCGAACTCGACCCCGACGGAGTCCTTGTAGGCCTCGCGCAGTGCGCGGCCGAGCTGTCCGTTCGCGCCCACGACGAGCGTCTTCTTCGGCGGGATCGGTACGACGTCGGCGAGGCGCGGGTGGGCGAGGTCTTTGGGCGAGATCTCGACGTCGGCGAGCGGGATGGGCCACGCGATGGCGGCGGTCTCGTCTGCCAGGTTCAGGAACGAGTACGACGCGTCGGGCGACCAGTGGTCGTTGACGAGGTAGGTGTACGCGGTGTCGGGTTCGAGGGTCTGGTACGAGTTGCCGACGCCGCGGGGCACGAAGATCGCCCGCGACGGGTCGAGCTCGGTAGTGAAGACGGTGCCGAAGCTGGGGCCTTCGCGCAGGTCGACCCAGGCGCCGAAGATGCGGCCGGTGGCGACGGAGACCCACTTGTCCCAGGGTTCGGCGTGGATGCCGCGGGTCGTCCCGACGGCGTCGTTGAACGAGATGTTGTTCTGCACGGGGCCGAAGTCGGCGAGTCCCGCGGCGGTCATCTTCTCGCGTTGCCAGTTCTCCTTGAACCAGCCCCGGCTGTCACCGTGGACGGGCAGGTCCCAGACGACGAGTCCCGGGATGCCGGTGTCGGTGGGCGTGAGCGCCTTGCCGAACTCCGTCATGATCACTGGCCCTTGCTGGCGTAGAAGGCTTCGACGCCGTCTTTGGCCGGTGCCCACCAGCTCTCGTTCTCGCGGTACCACTCGATGGTGGCGGCGAGTCCCGCCTCGAAGTCGCGGTACGAGGGCGTCCAGCCGAGCTCGGTACGGAGCTTGGTGGAGTCGATGGCATAGCGCAGGTCGTGGCCGGCGCGGTCGGTGACGTGATCATAGGCGTCACGAGGCTCGCCCATGAGTTCGAGGATGAGTTCGACGACGGTCCTGTTGTCCTTCTCGCCGTCGGCGCCGATGAGGTAGGTCTCGCCCATCCGTCCCTTGTCGAGGATCGTGAGAACGGCCGAGGAGTGGTCGTCGGCGTGGATCCAGTCGCGCACGTTCTCGCCCTTGCCGTAGAGCTTGGGACGGATGCCGCGGATCACGTTCGTGATCTGCCGCGGGATGAACTTCTCGACGTGCTGGTAGGGCCCGTAGTTGTTGGAGCAGTTGCTGATCGTCGCGCGGACGCCGAACGAGCGGACCCAGGCGCGCACGAGCAGGTCGCTGCCGGCCTTCGTCGACGAGTACGGCGACGACGGGTTGTAGGGCGTGTCCTCGGTGAACCGGGCGGGATCGTCGAGCTCGAGGTCGCCGTACACCTCGTCGGTGGAGATGTGGTGCAGCCGGGTGTCGTGGCGGCGGGCGGCTTCGAGCAGCGTGTAGGTGCCGATGATGTTGGTGTCGAGGAACGGCCGCGGGTCGTGCAGCGAGTTGTCGTTGTGCGACTCCGCCGCGTAGTGGACGACGGCATCCGCCTTCGCGAACAGGCCGTCGACGAGTTCGGCGTCGGCGATGTCGCCGACGACGAGGTCGACGCGGTTCTCGGGCAGATCGGCGAGGGATGCCTGGTTGCCCGCGTAGGTCATCTTGTCGAGCACGGTAACGGTGTGGTCGGTGTGCGCGACGACGTGGTGGACGAAGTTCGAGCCGATGAAGCCGGCGCCGCCGGTGACGAGGAGGTGCACCATCAGGCGGAACGGCTCAGCATGTCGAGCAGGTACGTGCCGTATCCCGACTTTGTGAGCTTTTCAGCGCGGCCGCAGAGCTCGTCGCGTGAGAGGAAGCCCTCACGCCAGGCGATCTCCTCGGGGTTGCCGATGGACATCCCTGTCCGTCGCTGCAGTGTGCGGACGTAGTCGGCAGCATCAGTCATGTCGTCGAAGGTCCCCGTGTCGAGCCAGGCGGTACCGCGGGGCAGCACCTCGACCTGCAGCTTTCCTGCCGCGAGATAAGCGCGGTTCACATCAGTGATCTCGTACTCCCCACGCGGAGACGGCGAGAGGCTCTTGGCGATCTCAACCACGTCGTTGTCGTAGAAGTAGAGACCGGGCACGGCGTAGTTACTGCGTGGCGCGATCGGCTTCTCCTCGAGGGAGATTGCGCGCCCGGTGTCGTCGAACTCGACGACACCGTATGCCTCCGGCGAGCGCACCCAGTAGGCGAAGACAGCGCCGCCGTCGACGTCGCTGAACCGCTTGAGCTGCCGCCCGAGACCGGGCCCGTAGAGCAGGTTGTCGCCGAGCACGAGTGCGACCTTGTCGTTGCCGATGAACTCGGCGCCGATCGTGAAGGCCTGCGCGAGTCCGTCCGGCGAGGGCTGAACGGCGAAGCTCAGGCTGATGCCGAACTGCGAGCCGTCGCCCAGTAGGCGCTCGAAGAAGGGCGCGTCATGCGGCGTCGTGATGATCAGGATGTCGCGGATGCCGGCGAGCATCAGCGTCGACAACGGGTAGTAGATCATCGGCTTGTCGTACACCGGGATGAGTTGTTTGGACACACCAAGCGTCAACGGATGCAGCCGAGTTCCCGACCCGCCCGCGAGAATGATCCCCTTCATGGTTCCCCCAACCATTTCCGCCCCCAAAGCGGAATCCAGCCCGTTCGACCACCCCAAATGGCCAGAATGCGGGCTCGCCCCATTTCTGAGGCGGTCACAGCCTACCCCCAACGGTGCCGTCGGGGGTAGCGCTGCGTTGCGCCTCAGCGCCTCACGACCTCCGCGAGACGCTCCGCGACTTTGTAGGCGGTGTTCTCCGACGCCGCCTCGACCATGACGCGGACGAGCGGCTCCGTGCCCGAGGGGCGCAGCAGGACACGGCCTGCGTCGCCGAGCTCCGCCTCCGCAGCCGCGACGGCTTCGAGAACGTCCGGGGCAGTGGCGCGCGAACGTTCCACACCCTTCACGTTCAAGAGCACCTGCGGGAACACCGTCATGACCTTCGCGAGCTCCGACAGCGGCTTGCGCTGACGAACGACCTCGGCTGCGAGGTGCAGGCCGGTGAGGAGCCCGTCGCCGGTGGTGGCGTATTCGCTCATGATCACGTGGCCGCTCTGCTCGCCTCCGAGCGAGAACTTGCCCTCATTCATCCGCTCGAGCACGTAGCGGTCGCCGACGCCGGTCGTTTCGAGGCGGATGCCGTTGGCCTCCATCGCGCGGTGGAGCCCGAGGTTGCTCATCACGGTGGCGACCAGGGTGTCCTGGTGCAGCAGACCGCGCTCTCTCAGCGAGACGGCGAGGATCGCCATGATCTGGTCGCCGTCGATGACGCGACCATCGGCGTCGACGGCAAGGCAGCGGTCGGCGTCACCGTCGTGGGCGATGCCGAGGTCGGCGCCGGTGCGCAGCACCTCGGCGACGAGGACGTCGGTGTGGGTCGACCCGACACCGTCGTTGATGTTGATGCCGTCGGGATCAGCACCGATGACGGTCACCTTCGCGCCCGCGTCTCGGAACGTCTCGGGCGAGACGCCGGAGGCCGCGCCGTGGGCGCAGTCGAGAACGACGTGCAGGCCGCGAAGAGGCGTGTGCATCGACGCGAGCAGGTGCACGACGTAACGGTCTTCGGCATCGGCGAAACGGCTGATGCGGCCGACGGCTCCCCCGGTGGGGAGCAGCTTCGGGCCGGCCATGGCTTCTTCGATGCGCTGTTCCACCTCGTCGGGCAACTTGACGCCGCCGCGCGCGAAGATCTTGATGCCGTTGTCGGGCGCCGGGTTGTGCGAGGCCGAGATCATGACGCCGAAGTCGGCGTCGATGTCGCCCACGAGGAACGCCGCGGCCGGTGTCGGCAGCACGCCGGCGTCGAGCACGTCGACGCCGGATGAAGCGAGCCCTGCGGCCACGGCGGCGCTGAGGAAGTGCCCTGATACGCGCGGATCGCGGGCGACAACAGCGGTCAGGCGCTTGCCTGTCGCCTTTCGCGCCTCGGCGATACGGCCCTGGCCCAGGACGACAGCAGTCGCCTGGGCCAGGGTCAGCGCGAGATCTGCGGTGAGCGGGCCGTTTGCCAGGCCGCGCACACCGTCTGTCCCGAACAGTGCCATCGAAGGATTAACGCTTCGAGTACTGAGGAGCCTTACGCGCCTTCTTGAGACCAGCCTTCTTGCGCTCCTTGACGCGAGCGTCGCGGGAGAGGAAGCCGGCCTTCTTGAGGGTCGGGCGGTTGTTCTCTTCGTCGATCTGGTTCAGCGACCGTGCGATGCCGAGGCGCAGGGCGCCGGCCTGGCCCGAGGGGCCACCACCCGAGATGCGGGCGATCACGTCGTAGCCACCGGCGAGGCCGAGGACCGTGAACGGGTCGTTGATGAGCTGCTGGTGCAGCTTGTTGGGGAAGTAGTCCTCGATCGTGCGGCCGTTCACCGTGATGGTGCCCGAGCCGGGGACCAGACGCACGCGGGCGATGGCCTGCTTGCGGCGGCCGACAGCGGCACCGGGGACGGAGAGCACGGGACGAACCGGAGCAGCCTCAGCGGCAGCCGGGGTCTCGGTCGAGTAGTTCTCAGGGGTCTGGTCGAGGGAGTCAGCGATCTTCGCCATCAGATAATCCTTGTTCTTCTCTGCGGCGCTTACTGGGCGACCTGGTCGAAGGTGTACGTGGTGGGCTGCTGGGCCGCGTGCGGGTGCTCGGCACCGGCGTAGACCTTCAGCTTGGACAGCTGCTGGCGACCCAGGCTGTTCTTGGGGAGCATGCCGCGCACGGCCTTCTCAACGGCGCGAACCGGGTTCTTCTCAAGGAGCTCGGAGTAGGTGACCGACTTGAGGCCGCCCGGGTAACCCGAGTGACGGTAGGCCTTCTTCTGCTCGAGCTTCTGGCCGGTGAGGGCCACCTTGTCGGCGTTGATGATGATCACGAAGTCGCCGGTGTCGACGTGGTTCGCGAAGGTGGGCTTGTGCTTGCCGCGCAAGAGCGTGGCAGCGTGCGAGGCGAGGCGGCCGAGGACGACATCGGATGCGTCGATGACCACCCACTCACGGGTGATCTCACCGGCCTTGGGGGTGTACGTGCGCGTCACAGTAGTGCTGCTTTCATAGATTCGAACGGAGAGGTTCGTGAATCCCACTCCGGGGTGGTTCGCTCGGGATGCCGGACGAACACGCCAGTGGAGGGCTCACGTTCGTGGTGCGAGGCCAGCAGGGGCGCAGGCACCAATAGGCAACGATACACCAGCTGCTCAGAATCAGAACACACGTGGAGCACGCCCTTCGCTTCGGGAGCGTGGCACCGCCATGGTGTTGCGGCGGTCGAGCCGCCTTCGCCACTGCGAGATCGGCTTCTCGATAGCCCACCAGCTCACGGTTGCCATAACAATCGTGCTGATCACGCCCCCTAGCGGGACCCACCACTCGTCCACTGCTGCATGGAGCCAGACAGCGATGGCGTAATTCCAAAGGTACGCCGCATACGAGATCTTTCCCAGCCAGACGAGCGGCAACAAGGCGCGGGTCGGAAGACTCACCCAATCGGACCAGATGGTTATTAACGCAACGCTGATTAGAGCCACTAACGGCCCGAGCAGCAGGTATGAATACGGCGAATCCTTCGCATCGGGGACGAACGACAAAGCGATCAACCCGACCAGCGAAGCCAAGCCGATCCCGGCACGCCACCTCACCGTCGAAGGCAGCACCCGCTCCACCCGCTGCGACCAGATTCGCGCCGCAGCGCCGATGACCATGGCCAACGCCCAAGATGTTGGCAATGAATACATCCGCTCCAGGTTGGGAGACAGCACGAGGAGACAGACGATCATCGCGACGACGATCAGCCCAGCAGACGCGAACACCCACCGACGCAGCGAGTGTCGACGGATCCCGAGCGTCAAAATAAAAGGCCAAACCAAATAGAACTGCTCCTCCGTGGCGAGCGTCCAGAGGTGTGTGATGGCGTCGTTCCCTACGTCAATTGGAAGATTCGCCGTGTAGGTGAGACCGATGAGAATGGATCGCCACAGGGACGCTCTTTGCGCAGTCGGGTCCCACCATAGGGTGACCAACAACACGCCCAGAAGGAAGAAGATCAGAGCGGGCACCAAACGCAGGAGCCGATTCCGATAGAAACGCCGGTAGTCAACCCTGCCGCGACGCTCGACATCTCTCATCAACAGACCGGTGATCAAGTACCCACTGAGCGTGAAGAACGTGACAACCCCCACGATCCCAGCGCTCCCAAAAAGTCCGGGCCACGCATGCCGAAGGATGACGAGCCCAATAGCTAGCCCACGAAGAACGTCCAACCCACGGATGTGCACGTGTGCACCCTATGCTCCAACGCCGGTGGCCCCGTGGCGGAGAGGTTAACGCGAGTTTCCGACATGCATCTCGGAGCCTGCCGCGGCTGAAATGATGAGGACACATGGCCCTGGTAAGTTGCGCCAGAGAGTCTGGGCGCGCCCCAGCGTTGCGAAGGGGGCACATGACTGGGTTGCTGGTGCACGAGTGGGTGGAGAAGTCGGGAGGGTCGGAGCTGGTGGTCGAAGAATTCCTCGCCACCTTCCCCGAAGCGCACGTTCAAGTGCTGTGGGACGATGCCCCTGGACGCTTTGGTGAGCACGTTCGCGAAACATGGTTAGCGCGAACGCGGTTGCGCAACCACAAGGCACTCGCGCTGCCCTTGATGCCAGCAGTCTGGAGAAACTTGAGATCCTCCGGGCTTTACGACTGGATGCTGGTGAGTAGTCATCTATTCGCGCATCACGCGAAGGTGGCGACTCAGCGCGACCTCAAGAAGCTTGTGTACACCCATACCCCAGCCCGATACATCTGGGCGCCCGAGCTGGACCGGCGAGGCGCATCCCTAGTCGCGCGCGCCGCCTCGATCCCGCTACGAAAGCTCGACCGACGCCGGGCAGACGAAGCTGTTGCGGTCGCCGCAAACAGCCAATTTACTGCTGATCGCGTGCGCGCAGCCTGGAGGCGGGAAGCGACGGTCATTTACCCGCCGGTTGACGTCGCCGCTATTCGCGCGGAGGTGTCGTGGAGATCAGTCCTCCACGGCGAGGATCTCCGGGTCGTGGATTCTTTACCGGAAGAGTTTCTCCTGGGCGCGTCCCGGTTCGTCCCGTACAAGCGTCTGGACCTGGTGATTAAGGCAGGCGAAGCGTCGGGCTCTCCGGTCGTTATCGCCGGCAGAGGCCCAGAGGAGGGCCGACTTCGCGAGCTTGCCGCGAACGCTCGCGTGCCGGTCCACATAGTCGTGTCACCTTCTGACGAGTTGCTGCGTGCGCTTTATCAAGCGTGCAGGGCCTTCATCTTTCCCGCAATCGAGGACTTCGGGATTATGCCTATCGAAGCGATGGCCGCCGGAGCCCCAGTAGTTGTGCCTGCTGTCGGTGGTGCCGCAGAAGGTGCCCGTCTAACGAATGGCGGCGTTTCTTTCGAGGACGAGTCCCATTCATCTCTCAAAAAGGCGGTCGAACAGTCATCTCTGCTGGACAGGCATCGCTTCACCGACGCCACCGAAATGTTCTCCGTCAGCCGATTCAGACAAGAAATAGCGTCATGGGTTCACCTGCACACAGCGCCGGAACGCAAATGATCTTCGGAGATGAACGATGGGCAGGCACTCATGGCATAGGCAGGTACGCCACAGAGGTGCTCGGACGATTGTCGGACATCGTGGAACCGCTACGACTCACGGGAAGGCCCGGGTCCCCGTTGGACCTCCTGCGACCGAGAATCCTGCGGCGGAATTCCCTAATCTATTCACCCGGTTACAACGCCTCTCCAAGCAACTGCCAACAGCTCGTCACCGTGCACGACCTGATTCACCTGCAATCAGCCGGTCCACAGCACCGCGCCTACTATGAGACGGTTCTCAAGCGTGCGATACGCCGTGCCGGACGCGTCATCACGGTGTCCAAGACTTCGCAGCGAAAAATTGTTGAGTGGCTCGACAGCGACCGGATTGAAGTCGTCGACTGCGGAAACGGCCTGTCGGAGACCTTCCGTGCCTCAACACAGGCTGCTCCCTCCGAGAGGGGAGACCACCTTTTGTATGTCGGGAACCTCAAACCCCATAAGAATTTCCATGTGCTCATGGAGGCGCTGAGGATAGATAAGACCCTCGAACTGATCGCCGTTACGCCAACTCCTAGCCTCGTTAGCTCAATCGCCCGTTCGGCCGAAGTAGGGGGACGGGTGCGAGCACTGAGCGGTCTCGATGACAGGGAGATGGCGGCTCTGTACCGATCAGCGCGCGCGACCGTCTTGCCTTCGGAAATCGAGGGTTTCGGTCTCCCAGCTTTGGAGAGCATCGGGATGGGCAGTCCCGTCATCTACTGGAAGGGGTGCGAGAGCATCGCGGAAATCGTCGATGGGAACGGGTGGGAAGTACAGGACCTGAGGTCCCCAGAAGCCTGGGCTTGGACCATGTCAGAAGCTCGCGAACGGAACATGGAATTTAATCCTATCGAGGCGACCCACAGCTACTCCTGGGAGTCGGTTGCGCAGGCAGTGCGACAGCAGCTGGTGAAGTAATGCCGTCCGCCCTTTTCCTCAGTCACACTCACGCCTTTGGTCATTTCAGGGTAGGAAGCCACCACCTGTCTCGGGAGCTCGCCGAGAGTGGTTGGCATGTGACTCATATCTCTACCCCAGAATCGCTCGCGCACCGCATTGCCGGGCGGATGGACACTTTGCGTAGTGCAGCTTCGGAAATCTCCCCAGTGCTCGACTCGGCAGGCGTCAGGCACGTCATCCCGCGAACCGTTCTGCCCGCAGGACTGCCGCCACGACTGCTCGGGTTGGGACGGCGTCAGCGATTTGACGTCGCCTTCATTGATCAACCCCTTCTGTGGAGCGCCAGCCTCAAACACGTTGCGCGAGTGATCGTTTACCGTCCAACCGATCAATATCCGTCCGGATTGAAAGCACTCCTGCAGGCGCAAATACTTCGTGAGGCCGATGCCGTCGTCGCGACTTCCACGCCCGTCCTTTCGAGCCTTGGCAGGGTGAGGGTTCCCGCCCTGGTTCTCGAAAACGGCGTGGACGTCGATCATTTCCGAGATCGAAATTTAACTCGGTCCAAGCAGGCCGTATACGTGGGAGCGATAGACAAACGGTTCGATCACGGTCTGGTGTATGCGTTAGCCGATTCCAAGCCGGATTGGCAGTTCTTAGTCGCCGGGGGGTACTTCTCCCCCGAGGGTAGGCAGAACATCGAAAATGCCCCGTCGATTCCGTACCGGGAACTGCCCGAGGTCCTTGGTCGCGCTCGGATCGGGCTGCTACCGCTCTCCTCGGACACGCTCAACGAGGGTCGCAGCCCGATGAAGCTCTACGAATACCTTGCGTCTGGATTGCGAGTCGTCTCAAGACAAACCCCGGCCATCAAACCGAACGAGGAGTGCGGTCTGTTCACCTATCGCAATGCCACGGAGGCAGTCCAATCATTCGATCGAGCAACGATCGCAGAGGACGCAAACTTCGCCGGCAGTTTGATCGCGCAGGACTACTCGTGGCGTGATCGCTCAACGCGACTCGTTGATTTCGTGCGCGACCTAGGAGTCCGATGACCGGCCCGAAGCCTAAACTTTCCGTAGCAGTCGTTGCGACAACTGCGTTCTCTGGCGGGGCAGAGATCTACATCGATCGACTCGCTCGTGGCCTGGTTGGGGGTGGCGCCGAAGTTGTTCTCTATGGCTCGATTCCTCCGTACTCGTTGCCCAGCGTCGAGCTCGACCACGGTCCGAAGTGGTCATTGCGGACACTGCCGCTGAGTGTTCTCCACTTCGGCCGAGATCTCGCCACGCTCCGCAGCCGCGTCAGCAAACGTCACAACGCCTTCAGCCTTCACTTCAAACGCGAACAGGTGGCATTCACGAGGGAGCTTTCTAAGCACGCTCGCGTCGTTTGGACTGAACACGGAACGTTTCCCTCCGGTCCGTTCGGGTCGCTGATCGGTCCGCTCTATAGACGCGCGTCGAGGCATGCCGCGCAGATAGTTTGCGTGTCCGACGTAGTGCGGCAGAGCATCATTCAGCACGTTGCGGACCCCAGCAAAGTGGTTGTTATCGAATCGGCCGTCGACGATCAAGCTCCGGTGGATCGAAGTGAGGCCCGCGCCCGGCTTGGCGTCTCGCACGACTCCAGAGTCTGTGTTTTTGCGGGTCGACTCACATCCAAAAAACGACCGCAACTTGCTATCGATGCTGCTATTGCTGCCAGGGCCACGATTTTGGTTGCGGGAGAGGGGCCTCTCTTCGCGGACCTCTCCCGGGCGTATTCATCCAACCCGTTGGTCGTGTTTCTCGGCCAGGTCCCATCCACCAGAGATCTATTCGCCGCCGCAGATGTGCACTTGTGGACCTCAGATGGGGACGGGGAGGGGTTCCCCACCGTCCTCTTGGAAGCGGCGAGAGCGGGAACTCGAACTGTGGGCGTCACCGGGACCAACTTCGAGACGATGGTGATCGAATCCGGCGGAAGGTTGGCCCACCCCGTCGCCGACGATATCGCGCAGCGAATCGCTACGGACGAGTCCTCTTCCGAGGCGCGACGACGCCGACGCTGGCTCGACGCGCATTCCTACGAGGCATGGCTCAGGAGCTACCGAGCCGTATTTTTGTCCGTGGAATCAGAGCGAAATCGGCAGGGCTAATGCGATGCTGACAACGCTAATCCGTCTCCAGAAGCGTCCTCTCCTTCGGGTCGCCAGCTCAGCAATCTTGCGGATCGCTGGGGTAAATGTGCCTTCGACGGTCATGATCGGTGTCGGACTGGAACTCCCGCATGGAGCGGTCGGACTGGTTGTCCATCAGGACACAGTGATCGGTGACAGGGTCAAGCTCTACCAGGGGGTCACTATTGGCCGCGCGGACGTACACGACACCGATTCGGCAGGAGGCGGTCGGGTGGTCATCGGGGACGACGTAGTTATTGGCGCGAACGCGGTCGTTCTGTTCCGGTCCGGTCAGACGATCGAACTGCGCGACCGGACAGTCATCGGCGCAGGCTCGGTCTTGTTGTCGGGTACCGGTGAAGACGAGGTTTGGGCAGGGAACCCAGCCCGTCTTGTCGGCAGACGAAAGCCGGCCAATAGCCAATGAGCGACACCTCCCCGAAGCCCCCCTATCGGGCGGGACTCCTCGCCTTTGGCGGCAACGTGGCGCTTCCGCTCTCAGCCCTGATCACCGCCCCGCTGCTTGCCCAAGGCCTAGGGGCAGCGGCACGGGGTGAAGTCGCAGCTGTCGTGTCCGCCTACACCCTTCTCGTCATGCTCACTTCTGCCGGCCTCGCTGATGCCGTCACATACTTCGTTGCACGGCGGCTTTCGACATTTGGATTCCTCGGCCGATCAACCCTTCTGATCTGCTCAGCAACCGCCATTATCTCCATCGCCCTTGCTTACCTCAGCGCGCCTGCGCTCGCTGCCGGCTCGGTGGTGATCGAGGACCTGATTCGCCTGACGTCTTGGCTGGTCTTCCCGGCCGTTATCGTGTCTGTTGTTCGCGGATTTGCTGCCGGCCGAAATCAATGGGGGCTGATAGCGGCGGAGAAGGGAACCACCGCACTTGTCCGCGTGGGCGGGATCGCATTTCTGCTTGCTACTGGAACGATGACGGCGGGCTCCGCCTCAATGGTCCTCGTGCTCTCCCTCACGGCGGCGGGTGTCCCCTACCTCCTTTTGCTCGCGAAAGAAAAGGACGGCGGTCATGACCAGACGAGCTTCCGAGAGCTCACCGGGTATGCATCGAAGGTCTGGCTAGGCGCGGTTGCGGGAGTATTGCTATCCCGAGTCGACCAGATACTTCTGGCTCCGATGGCAGGCACCAAGCAATTGGGCCTCTACGCGGTAGCGGTCAATATCGGCGATGTGCCGCTCATCATCGTCGCAACATTCGTTGGTCTGATGTTGACGGCGGACGCTAAGTCCCGAAATGACGCTCGCCTTGCCCTGACCAGCCGCGCGACGAGCCTTCTCGTATTTCTTGCGGGCTCAGCGCTCACCCTCTCGATGCCGCTCTGGCTCACACCTCTCTTCGGCGATGAATTTATCAGCGCTATGCCCGTAGCCGCGATCCTCCTCCTCGCGGTTCTGATTCAAGCTCCCGGCTCAGTTGCCGGTGCGGGTTTGTCGGCGCGTGGCACCCCGCACGGGCGGAGCAATGCGATCGCGTTTGCATGCCTCGCGAACGTCGCGGCCCTACTACTGTTGGCACCGGGCCTCGGAGCCATCGGCGCAGCGGTCGCCACCGTGATCGGCCTATCTACCAACACTTTCTTCAACTTGTTCTATCTGAAGCGGTGGCACAACGTGAAGGTCGGACCTTTCTTCGGGCTACGGAGGGGCGACCTGACAGAGATGATCAAGGTTTTCAGACGCTAGCCAGCACTAAGTTGGGTTGCAGCGGGCAGAAGCGCGATATCAATTGGAGGGCGAGGCTGATGGCTACGCGTCCGATCCCCTGGTCAGCCAGCGGCTCCGCAGGACTCTCATCGGGGTCGGACTCCGTGCGTGACCCGAGCTGCAGATGGGGCAGGTTGACCCTCGCCGGGCTAGGACTTGCGCTCACGTTCCTGGGAATTGCCAGATCCGCGCTCGTTCCCGAAGCGCTCGCATTCGCCACGCCATTGATTGCCCTAGCGCTCATCGCCGCGACGGCTATGCCCTCCGCCCGCAGTCTTCGGGTTGGCGCCAGCGCTTTGCCGGTGGTTGCTGTTTCATTCCTGCTGATTTGCAGTACTGCCGCGCGTGGGAATTCGGTCGATTGGATCAAGTCGATCGGCATCGGTTTGCTCTGGATCTTCGCGTTCGTGGTCTGCGCGAACCTATCCCGGCGTAGCTCGCGAACGTTCTTGAAAATGGTTATTTGGTTTGGACTTATTCAGCTGCCCATAATGGTGTTCGAATCGCTCATACCCATTGCAGGGGTCCGGAATGCGATTGCGGCAACCTCAAGCGAGGGCTATCTCATCCGCTCGAACTTGATTCTGGGAGACTGGACAAACCGCGCTCAGGGAACCTTGGGCTACCCGATCGCCGCCGGGAACCTCATGGCTCTCTGTTTTGCACTCGTTTTGTTCGTGCCTCGAATTCGACCAACAACTAGGGTCGTAGGTGCGGCCTTGTTTGCCGGAGGCGTACTGATGACGGGCACCCGGTCCGGGCTGATCGCAATTGCGATCGCCTGCGTTGTGGGCGGCTGGTTGTACATGCGTGGACTGGCGCGCGTCTGGGCCCTCGTCGGAACCGCTATCGCCGCGGTCGCAGTGACCTCCTTCCTGACCTCCGCGTCCTCAAGCGGTGATTTCTCCTTCGAACACCGTTTTGGAGTCGTGCAAAGCTTTGGAGCTCTGCTCGAGCGGCCGTGGAGTGAGGTCCTATTCGGTTCCGGGCTCAACTCCCATGAGGCAGCATTCCGAGACGGGTACATCGGCGCGAGCTCGACATGGGCAATCGATAATGCGTATCTGACGATATTCATCGCGTCGGGCGTAGTGGCACTGGCGACGCTAATAGCGGTCCTCGCCAGGGGACTACTAAGTGGGGATCAATACCTCAGACCCGCGATCGCGGTCTTCGCCGTCTTCTTCCTCAGCTATGACGCACTCTGGTGGCACCTTTCAGCTTTCCTCTTCTGGGCAGTAATGGGCATGGCTTCGCGCGCAGATCCAGTCGATCGTTCGTAGAAGCGCTGGTCCACCCGATCTACCGAACGCCAGCCATTCACAAGCCCGACACACCCCTGTGGCAGACTGAGCCGCATTGCCCCTGCGACCGCAGGGCTTCAGCACGAGAGGCACCATGGAGCTCAGCGACTACATCCGCGTCCTCCGCAAGAACTGGCTCATCATCGTCGTGCTGACGCTGGTCGGCCTCGGCGCGGCAGCGGCATACTCCCTGACCCGGACCCCCGTGTACGAGTCGTCGAGCAGCGTCGCCGTCTCGACGCAGACCGGCGGTACGGCATCCGACATCCAGCAGGGTGCCAACTTCGCCCAGACGCGCATCAACACATACGTCGGACTGGTGACGACGCCGATCGTGCTCAACCCGGTCATCGCCGACCTCGACCTTGGCGTGACCGCCGACACCCTCGGGAAGCAGATCACAGCATCGTCCGCGCTGAACACGACGATCATCACGATCACCGCAACCGACCCCGATCCGGTCGTCGCGGCCAACCTCGCGAACCAGATCGCGGCAAGCCTGTCTAAGGTCGTCCCCGAGATCGAGCCCGAGATCGCAGAGGGCGGCAGCCCCGTGCGCCTCACTCGCGTAAGTGACGCGCAGCCCGCCCTCGCTCCTGCGAGCCCGAATGTGCCGCTCAACCTGGCACTGGGCGCGCTCGTCGGGCTGGCTCTCGGCATCGGCGTCGCCGTCCTCCGGACCGTCCTCGACAACAAGGTGCGCACGCCGCGCGACGCCGAGGCCATAACGTCCGCCCCCTCGCTGGGTGCGATCGCCTACGACGCGAAGGCGAAGGAACGCCCCCTCATCGTGCACGCCGACCCGCTCAGCCCCCGCGCCGAGTCGTTCCGAGCCCTGCGCACCAACTTGCAGTTCCTCGACATGGGCGGTCGGTCCAGCTTCGTCGTCACGAGCTCGGTGCCCAGCGAGGGCAAGTCGACCACGACGATCAACCTCGCGATCGCTCTCGCCGACGCGGGCAAGAAGGTCGCGCTGCTCGACACCGATCTGCGCAAGCCCAAGGTCGCCGAATACCTCGGCATCGAAGGCGGCGTCGGCCTGACCGACGTGCTCATCGGGCGGGTGCGCGTCGGCGACGTCATGCTCCCGTGGGGCGGTCGCAGCCTGTTCGTCCTGCCCGCCGGCAAGATCCCGCCCAACCCGAGCGAGCTGCTCGGCTCCAAGCAGATGGCCACCCTCCTCGAGGTGCTCGAGCGCGACTTCGACGTCGTGCTCTGCGACGCTCCCCCGCTGCTCCCCGTCACCGACGCCGCCATCCTCTCGCGCGGCACGAGCGGGGCGATCCTGGTCGCCTCGGCCGGCCGCGTCACCCGCCACCAGCTCGAGGGCGCAGTCGAGGCCCTCCACACGGTCGGTGCCAAGGTCGCCGGATTCGTCATGTCGATGGTCCCCACCCGCGGACCCGACTCCTACTACAACGCCTACGGGTACGGATATGGCTACGGCTACATGCAGGAGCAGCCCAAGGCAGCCCGGGGACGCAAACGCAAGACTCCCGTCGCCGTCGTTCCCGACACGGCGCCGATGATCGGCGACACCGGCTTCGACTCGCGACGCGACGCGCGCAGCGCGGGCGACGCCGGCGCGCGCTGACGCATGGCACGCCGGTCGCCGGCCCGCCGCGGCCTGCCCTCGGTCGTCGTCGCAGTCCTCGTGGTCGCCCTCACCGTCGCCGTCGGCGGTCTCGTGGTCCTCGCGCTCGACCGCGGTCGCGGCACCGACACCGCGGCACAGCCGACGCCCTCGCTCGAGCCGGAATCGACGCCGACGCCCTCTCCGACCGCGACCGCCACGAAACCTGCGGAGCCCGGTGCCGCTGAGCGCTTCCTCGCCGTGGGCGACGGCGCGATGTGGCGGGCGACGGCAGGCGCCTGCGACGGCGACGCCCCCGTGATCGAGCGATCCGATGACGACGGCGACACCTGGACCGACGTCACCCCCACGTATCGCGACATCGCCCAGGTGCGCGACCTGACGCCCTTCGCCGAGACCGAAGCCGACCTCGTCGCCGACATGGGCGCCGACTGCGAGACGCAAGCCCTGCGCACCTTCACGAAGGGCCGGTTCTGGTCTCCCTACGAAGACCTCCTGCCGCAGTCCACCTACCTCGACGGAGCGACCGTCGTCATCGACGGCACCCGCGTCGACGCACCCTGCGAGCGCCCGTGGGGGCTCCGCGCCTCGGGCGACACCACCGCGGTCATCTGCGACGGCACCGCCTATGCGATCGCCGACGACACCGCGACCGAGATCGGCACCGGTGTCGCCGCGCTCGGCGTCCGCGACGGGCAGGTCATCGGCGCCCTCCTGCGCCCCGACTGCGACGGGTTGCAGGTCGCACCGCTCACCCCCGACGCCCCTGCGCTCGACTGCCTCGACGTGGATGCCGACGGCCCCGTCGCGCTCGCTGTCACCGCCGACTCCATCCGAGTGTGGGCGGGGGACGACCTCGTCAGCATGGCCCGGTGATGCGCCGGCTCGACCGCGTCTGGCGGACTCTGGCATCGACGTTCGTCGGGGGTGCCTACTTCACCCGGTGGTCGCTGTTCCTCGCACTCGCCGTGGGGGTGCTCCTCAGCGTCCCGAGTGTCGGCTCGCCGTCCTTCGACGGTTATCTTCGCGGCGTGGCCGTCGCCGCGATGGGGTCCCCCGTCCTGATCGCGATCGGTGGCTACGCGGCCTGGGCCGAGAGACGCCTCACGAACCACGCTGCGCGCGCGGCCGTCGTCGTCGCCGCGATCGTCGCGGTCTCGGGCATCCGTCCCTTCGTCAACGACGCGATCAGCACACTCGTGTTCGCGACGTCGACCGGGGGGAACTGGGCGACGCGCATCACCACGAATCTCATCACATGCGTCGCGCTGTTCACCGTCTGCGCCGTCGCGATCACCTATCACCGCCGGCTCCGCGCCACGACCGAGCGCCTGCAGCTCGCCGGGGTGCAGATGCGCTCCGGCATCGCCGAAGCCCGCCGCCTGCGCGACGAGGCCACCGCGGCACGACTGCGCCTCGTCGATGAACTGCGAGCCTCACGCGACGAGCTGCTCGCCGCAGAGGTGACCTACGACCGGGTGCGCGACTACTCGAACCGCGTGCGTGCGGCATCCCACCACCTCGACGCCCTCCCCACCGCGCCCGCACCCGCCTCCCCCGAGTCCGTCGCCGTCGGCGAGAGCCGACGCATCCCCGTGCTCGGGCGACTGGGCAGGACCCCGCCGCTCACCGTCGGGCTCACGTACGTGGCCGCGACCCTGCCCTTCGGCCTCGCCCACGGCGGGCCGTCCGTCGCCGGCGTCGCGATCCTGGCATGCGCCGCGATCGACCTCGTCGCCGGCGGCATCCTGCGCGCCACCCTCCGGCTGCGACCGCGGCTGCGCGGCATCCTGTTCCTGCTCGTCTGGACCGCAGCCGGAGTCGGCGTCCTGGCGCTCACCTTCACCCTCATCCCCGACGTCGGCTCGCTCGGGCTCGTCCCGCTCGTGGGCGTGCCGCTCATCGCGATCGTCATCAGCCTCTCGGTCGACGCCTACCGCCGGGCCCAGGCCGAGGAGAAACGCGCCACGACGGTGCTGCTCGAATCGGCCCGCCGCCTCGCCGCCGAGGTCGACACGACCGATGCTCCGCTGCAGCGGGCGATCGAGGTGCTCCACGGCCGCCTGCAGGGCCGGTGCGTGATCCTCGCCGCCCACGTCGACGAGAACGTCGCCGATGCCCGCACTCTCGCGGTCTTCCGAGAGCAGACCGACGCCATCCTCGACGAGGTCCGCTCCGGCGACGCGCCGCCGGCGGGCGACGTCGAGGAGATCGACGACCTCGTGCGCGCCTGGTCGGTCGTGATGGGCGTGAGCCTCACCGTGCATGACGACGCACGCGAAGGCCTCGACTCGCCCGCGATCGCCGAGAGCATCCGCGGCCTCGTCAACGAGGGGTTCGTCAACGCCGTCAAGCACTCCGGCGCGCGGTGGGCCGACGTCGAGGTCCACCTCGAAGGAGCGGCCATCGCCGTCCGCATCTCGAGCCCCGGCATGCTGCTCGTGGCGGATTCCGCGACCGGCGAAGGCATCACCGGCATCGGCACGCGCGGGGCCTTCACGACGTTGCACCAGGTGGGCGACCGCGTCGTCCTCGAAGGGCTCTTCCCGTTGCAGCCTGCGGCGCCCCCGGCCTGACTCAGGCGGTCTCGAGCAGCGCTGCGACGCGTTCGCGCAGCTGACGCGGCGTGAACGGCTTGACGACGTAATCGTCGATCCCCGCAGCGTGCGCCTGAGCGACGTCCTGCGGCGAGGAGCGCGCCGTCAGCATGAGGATGCGCGTCGACGAGAAGTCCGGATCGGCACGCAGCGTCGAGCACACCTCGATGCCCGTCTTGATCGGCATCATCCAGTCGAGGATGACCATGTCGGGATGCCGCTGGAACGCCCGCTCGAGCCCTTCCCCGCCGTCGTGCGCGACCTCGACGTCGTGGCCCACGCTTTCGAGCACGTGGCTGAGCAGGGAGGCCACGTCGATGTCGTCTTCGACGACCAGGACAGATGCCATGGCGGCCCACCTCGGATTTCGCTAGCCGATCGAGACACCGGCGATGGCATGAGAATACACGCGAGACGGTAGCGCTGTACGGTGTACGCGTGACGACCGCCACCGCCGCAGGGAAGGCGCCTTCCGAGCCGTGGTCGCGCGGGCATCGCTGGGGCTACTGGTTCGCCGCCCTGGCCTGCATCGTGGTGACGAGCCTCGCCGGTCTCACCCTGCAGTCGCCGGGCCTTCCCATCGCATGGTGGTGGCCCGCGGCGGGCGCCGCCGCCTGGTTCGTTCTGCGCGTTCCCCGAGCCGACCGCGCGTGGCTGATTCTGACGATCCCCCTCGCCACCATCACGACGAACATCCTGGTCGGCCGCCCCTGGTACCTGGGCCTGCTCTACGGTCTGTGCAACACGCTCGAGATCGTGGTCTTCGTCGCAGCTCTCGGCCGACAGCGCGATGCCTTCCGTCTCGACTCCCTCGTGAACGCCGTCCGCTTCGTCGGCGCCGCCCTCCTGGGCGCGGTCGTGCTGGGTGTCACGATCGCGGCCGCCGGGGCGCTCCTGGCAGGTGGCTCGTTCTTCTCGGTCGCGATCGTCGCGTTCGCATCGCACAGCAGCGCGGTGATGCTGATCGGCGCACTGGCCGCCCTGCCGCCGCCCGAGACGAAGGGCGCCCATCCGATCGAGGTGGCGGTCTATCTGCTCGTCGCGGCGGCGACGCTCTTCCTCACCTTCGGCCCTGGCGGCGCCACGCACGTGACCTTCCTGGTGTTCGCGGTGCTCGCCGCCGCATGCCTGCGGTTCCCGATCCGGGTCGCCCTGGCTCTGACGCTCCTCACCTGCGTCGCCGCGCTGCTGCTGACGCTGACCGCCGGGGGCTCGTTCGGCTTCGACCTGGCGGCGTCGCGCACGTCGCCCGTGGTCCTGGTCGTGTTCATGAGCACCGTCGGGGTCTTCAGCATCCTCGTCTCGGCGGCACGGTACGAGGGACGCCGCGATGCCGCCGTCGCCCTCTCAGCCGCCGAAGAGGTCGCCCGCGCCGAACGCGCTCGCGTCGCCGCCCTCGCCGCGCAGCTCGAACTGCAGCGTCAGCGCGAGGACTTCGCGGTCGCCACCAGTCACGAGCTGCGCACTCCCCTGACGAACATGCTCGGGTACACCGATCTGCTGCTCGACTCCCGGCTCGATGACCAGCAGCGGTCCTGGCTCGGCGCGGCGCGGCGCGGCGCGGAACGACTGCGGGGACTCATCGACACGATGATCGATGCCCGCGAGTCGCAGACCTGCGACGCGGTCGCCGTCGACTCCCTCCTCACCCGCGTCCAGACCGCGTACGCGGCAGAGGCCGCCAGCCGGCGATCGTCGATCGTCACGAAGCCCAGCGGCCTGGTCGTGCGGGCCAGCGACGGCGACGCCGAGCGCGCGCTGTCGAACCTCGTGTCGAACGCCATCACATTCGCCGAGAACGGCACCGTCACGCTCGAGGCGACCCGCGTCACCGACGACGTGCTCATCTCGGTGACCGACGACGGCCCCGGCATGTCGGCCACCACCCTGCAGCACGCCTTCGACCGGTTCTACCGGGGGCCCGAAGCCGAGGGCCGGGGGTCGTCGGGGGTCGGCCTCGGCCTGGGCAGCGCGCGCGATCTGGCCCGCCGCAACGGCGGCGACGTCACCGTGACCTCGGTCGCCGGGCACGGTGTCTCGGCCGTCCTGCGCCTGCCCGCCCTCACCGACGCCGACGCATGACGTCTTCGTCGTCACACGAGCGTCACACCACCCTGCTAACGTGCGCCGAAGGAATGGACATTCCGGGGGGAGTGGCGACACCATGGCAGACACCATGACGACGCGAGCGGAGGGCGACAATCCTACGGTCGTCCGCGTCCGTCGTGACGCCCCCGCGCGCAACTGGCGACGCACCTACGCGCGGCGCCTATGGCTCAGCGACCTCCTCGTTCTCGTCTGGGTCGTCTACGGCACGCAGATCGCATGGTTCGGACTCGGCGCCGCGGACCTCGCCATCGAGACGGGTCGCGTCGCCGGCGAGATCTCGTACTGGGGGTTCTCGACGGCCCTGATCCTCGTGTGGATGCTGACCCTCAGCCTCGCCGACACCCGCGACCACCGGGTCATCGGCGGCGGCACGACGGAGTACGCAAGGCTCACGCGGGCGAGCGTGACCCTCTTCGGTGTCATCGCGATCGTCGCCTTCCTCACCCAGACCGAGGTCGCGCGAGGGTTCCTGCTCATCAGCCTGCCGCTCGGCATCCTTCTGCTGCTGTTCGAACGGTGGCTGTGGCGTCAGTGGCTCGTCGCCCAGCGAGCTTCGGGGGCATTCTCGGCGCGGGTGCTCCTGGTCGGATCCCGGCGCTCCGTCCTCGAGACCGCGCACGAGCTCCTGCGCACCCCCACCGCCGGCTACCACCTCGTCGGCGCATGCGTGCCGAGCGGCGCCGTCGCCGAGACGATCCCCGGCACCGACATCCCGATCATGGGGTCGATCGCGTCCGTCGCCGACGCGATGGTGGTGTGCGACGCGGACACCGTCGTCGTCACGAGCACCGATGAGCTGCCCGTCGACAAGGTGAAGGAGATCTCGTGGGGGCTCGAGACGGGCCGTCAGCATCTCGTCCTGGCTCCCGGCATCGCCGACATCGCCGGTCCCCGCATCCACACCCGCCCTGTCTCGGGCCTGCCCCTCATCCACGTCGAGACGCCGAAGTTCGGAAAGGGGCAGCGATTCCTGAAGCGGACGTTCGACATCGTCTGCTCGATCGCCCTCATCGTGGTGGCGTCTCCCGTGCTGGCCGCCGTCGCCCTGGCCGTGAAGATGTCCTCGCCCGGCCCCCTGCTCTACCGACAGCAGCGCATCGGACTCTCGGGGGCTCCGTTCGAGATGCTCAAGTTCCGCTCGATGCGCGTCGGCGCCGACCAGGAGCTGAAGGCGCTCCTCGAAGCTCAGGGAACGAGCGAGAAGCCGCTCTTCAAGATCCAGAACGACCCCCGCATCACGCCGACCGGCCGCTTCATCCGCAAGTACTCGCTCGACGAGCTGCCTCAGCTGTTCAACGTGCTGGCCGGCTCCATGAGCATCGTCGGCCCGCGTCCGCAGATCGCCGCCGAGGTCGCCCTCTACACCGACGCGGCGAGACGCCGCCTGCTCGCGCGACCCGGGATCACGGGGCTGTGGCAGGTCAGCGGCCGCTCGACGATGGAGTGGGAGGATGCGGTGCGCCTCGACCTCTACTACGTCGAGAACTGGTCGCTGACGAACGACATCCTCATCCTCATCAAGACGGTCCGCGCGGTCCTGCTCCCCGGGGCGTCCGCGCACTGACTCCGATTCTCGATCCGTGCCACACTGGCGACGGAGCAATGTGAAGCCGACAACCGACACCGACGCGCTACAGAACCGCGCGGTCGAAAGCCGCTGGGCGGACAGCCAACTGATCGGCACCCGTGTCCGGTCGGTGTGGCAGTGGCAGCTGATCTTCACGTTCAGCGTCGTGGCGATCACCGTCGCCGTCGGCGTTCTCGACGTCGGCCTGCTCGCCACCCCCGGCTTCCTGTTCGGAAACCTCGTCATCGTGATCGCGTCGATCGCGACACTTGTCACGCCCTGGGCGCGGATTCCCAAGCATGCGGCATTCGTCCTGCCCCTCGTCGACATCGTCGCGATCGGGTTCCTGACTCTCAGTCAGCCGAGCCTCGGTTTCTTATGGGTCTTCCCCATCGCGTGGATCGCTACGTACTACGGCAACATCGAGATCGTGACGTCTTTGGCAGCCGTCGCGCTGATGAACCTGGCCGACCCCCAGCACTGGGACTTCTCGCCCGGCGTGATCGTCGAGCTGCTCATCGTCCTGCTGGCGCTCGCCTTCCTCGCCATCACCATCTCGGTGGGTTCCCACCGCATCCGAGCCTTCCGCTACCTCGCCCGCAATCAGGCACGACGACTCACGAGCACGTTGGAACGCGTGCAGTCGGCGGAGCAGCGCGTCAACACGGTCTTCGACTCGATCACCGTCGCCCTCGCCAGGGTGGCGCGCGGCGGCGAGATCGTCTCGGCGAACGCCGCCTATCGCAAGCTCTACTCGCTCGATGCGCAAGACCTCCGCTTCCCCGTCGGCGGCGCGGTCGAGTACTCCGACTACCGCGGCCGCGCCCTGGCCCCGTCCGAGACAGCGCTGGCTCGCGCCGGCCGGGGTGAGACCGTCGAACGCGAGAGGCTGTGGCTCTTCGACCGCAGCGGAGCCTGGCGTGCCCTCGGGCTCTCGATCCGCCCAGCCGGTGCCAACTCGGTCGGCGAGGACACCTTCGTCGTCGAACTCGAAGACCTCACCGCCGTCGCCGAAGCGCAGCAGGAACGGCCCCAGGTCTCGCGCGTGATCGCCCACGAACTGCGCAATCCCCTGACCGCGATCCTCGGCCACGCGGACCTGCTCCTCGAAGGCGCTCCGCTCACCCCGGCCCAGCGGGACCACGTGAACGTCATCGAGTCGGCGAGCGAGCGCATGCTCACCCTCATCCAGGGGATCCTCGCTCCGACGACGGATGCCGACGAACAGCGCGCACGCTTCGATGTCGCCGCCCTCGTCACCTCGTCGATCGAGGCGTTCGAGCCCGCCGCATCCGCCTCCGAGCTCACGATCGACCCCGTCGTCGCGGGCCCCCTCGACGTCGAGGGCGACGAGTTCCGCCTGCGCCAGGTGATCGACAACGTCCTCAGCAACGCGATCAAGTACAGCGATCGCGGGACGCTCCGCGTCGCGGCCGCCGTCGACGACGACGGCTGGGTCGCCGTATCCATCGCCGACGAGGGGATCGGCATGTCCGCCGACGACGTCGAGCGGGTCTTCACGCCGTACTTCCGCGCGCAGACCGCCCAGGAAGGCGGCGTGCCGGGGACGGGCCTCGGCATGGGGATCGCGCGTGACATCGTCGAGAGCCACGGGGGTAGCATCGCCGTGGAAAGCGCTCTCGGACGCGGGACGACCGTCACGGTTCGTCTGCCCGCCGCAGGCCGCAGCGAGGGGGCGTACTGATGCAGCACATCGACGTGACGATCGTGCTCGTCGCGGTCGCGACGACATGCACGATCATCATGATCGGCCTCGGGTTCCTGCCCTATCCCGGGCGGGCGGCATCCATCTGGTCCTCGGGCTTCGCCCTCGCGATGCTGAGCTGCTATCTGCTGGTCGCGGCTGACCAGATCGGCTCCGAACCGCTGCGAGGAGCAGCGCACGGCCCCATCCTGTGCGCCGTGGGCTTCGTGTGGATCGGCCTGCGCGCCCGCCGCGGTCGGGAGCCGATCATGCTGATCCCGACCATCGTGGTCTTCAGCGCGTCCACCATCGCCCTCGGCCTCACCGCCGAGACCCTCGCGTACGGCGCCGTGTTCCGCGTGTCGTTCCTGCTCGCCGCCGTCACCGGGGGGCTCGCCGCGTGGGAGCTCCTGCGCCTGCGCAAACCCGAGCGCGAGATGTCGTTGCCGGTCATCGTGGTCTCGTGCGGCTTCGTCGGGCTCGCGCTCCTCGTCGCGATCGACGGCCTCGTCCGCGTCGCCGACGGCACGATCGGCGAGACCGAGTCCGACCTCGAAAACCTGTACAACCTCAACGAGGTCGTGGCACTGCTGTACCTGATCTGCGCCCTCGTGACCCTGCTCTACCTCGTACGCCGTGGTGCACAGTCCTCCGATCAGCGACAGACCGATGAGTTCTTCGGCGTGGCCCGTGATCGACTGGCTCGGGCGAAGGACGCCGGCGACCGCTGGTGGTCGCTGATCGATGTTCGCCTCGACGACGCGGGCGAGCTTCTCGACGCCTCGAGCGGTCGCGCGTTCCAGCGCATCACGGCACGGTTCGCCGAAGACATCCGCACCGTCATGCCCCCCGAGGCCGACATCTACGCAGTCTCGCCGACGCAGGTCCTGATTCTGCTCCCGCGCCCCGACACGGCCGTGCGCGGGCTGCTGTCGCGCTTGCTCGACCGCATCGGCACGCTGACCGACCAGCCCGCCGTGCCGATCCGCCTGTCGGCGAGCATCGGCGTCGCCGCCGCACCCCTGGCCGACTACGACCTCGATCGCCTCCGCGAGGCGGCGAGCGAGGCCGCCGCGCACGCCCAGGTCTCGGGCGGCGATCGGTGGGAGCGAGCGGTCTTCGCGCCCTGACGCATCGCCGGCTCATCACCGAGACGGCGCCCCCGTAGGATCGTGCCGATGTCCGAGACGTTCCTGTCCCCCGCCGCCCGCACCGTGGGCCGCATCGTCGTGTGGGTTCTCGGACTCGCCGTGCTCTTCGTGCTGTTCGTCGTCGGGTGGATCGCCGTCCGCGGCTACCTCGCGTACGACCACCTCGCCTCGGCCCAGAAACAGGCGCCCGCGATCGCGCAGAACATCGGCGACCTCTCGGCGGCGAGCGCCGCGCTCGACGAGGTGGCCGGCCACACGTCAGCCGCCCGCGACCTGACCTCCGACCCCCTCTGGCAGGGCGCCGAGGGCGTGCCGTGGGTCGGCCCGCAGTTGGCGGCCGTCGCGGATGCCGCAGCCGCGGTCGACGACGTCGTCACCCGGACGGCGAAGCCCATCGCCGCCGTGGCCGACGGCTTCGGCGTCGAAGCGTTCGTCCCCGTCGACGGGCGCATCGACACCTCCGTCTTCGCGGCGCTCGCGGGTCCCGCACAGAAGGGCGCTCGGGCCGCGGCATCCGCTCGTGACGAGATCGAGGCCATCGACCGCGGTCCCCTCATCGCTCCCCTCGCCGACGCGATCGACACGCTCGACGGCCTGCTCTCGCAGGTCTCGTCGGGAACCGACGCGCTCTCGCGCGCGAGCCTGCTGCTCCCGTCGATGCTCGGCGCCGACGGTCCGCGAGACCACCTGCTGCTCGTGCAGAACAACGCCGAGTGGCGGACGCTGGGCGGCATCGTCGGCGCCTCGACGTTCCTGCGCACCGACGACGGCGCCATCGCGCTCGACGGGCAGCTGTCGTCCGCGGACTACGACCGGTACGACGACTCGGTGCTCGACCTCGGCGAGTACGACTCGCTCTACGGGGCGAAGCCCGGGCGCTACATGCAGAACGTCACGCAGGTGCCGGACTTCTCGCTGACCGCCCGGCTGGCGCAGGAGTTCGCGAAGCGCGAGGGGCGCGACGTCAGCAGCGTCATGTCGATCGACCCGGTGGCCCTGTCGTACCTGCTCGAGGCGACCGGACCGGTTCGGCTGCCCAGCGGCGACGAGCTGACGAGCGACAACGCCGTCCAGCTCCTCTTGAACGAGGTCTATCTGCGGTACGAGGACCCGCGGCAGCAGGATGCGTTCTTCGCCTCGGCCGCCGGGGCGGTGTTCACCGCGATGACGAGCGGACAGGTCGACCCCGGAAAGCTCGTCAGCGCGCTCGGTCGCGCCGGCGCCGAACACCGCCTGTTCATCTGGAGCGCGGACGCGGACGACGAGAAGGTCCTCGCGGGGACGACGCTCGCGGGCGCTCCGCCCACGACGGACGCCGACACCGCCCGCTTCGGCGTGTTCTTCAACGACGGCACGGGGTCGAAGATGGATTACTACATGACGCCCGCCGTCGAGCTCGGCTGGTCGGGGTGCGGCAACGGCACGACGCCCCGCACGCTGTCGCTGACCGTCCGCCTGACCAACGATGCGCCCCCGGATGCCGCCTCGCTCCCCGAGTACATCACCGGCGGCGGCGTCTACGGCGTGCCGCCCGGGACCGCCCGGACGGTCGGCGAGATCTACCTGCCGAAGGGCTTCACGATCCGCACGGCCGCACCACCGACCGACCGCGCCTTCGGCGGCGCGAACGTCGACGGCCGGCAGGTGCTGTCCTACTCCGCCGACCTGAAGCCCGGCGAGACCGCCACGGTGTCGGTCGAGGTCAGTGCGGACACCGACATCCGCGACGCCGAAGCGTGGGTCACCCCCACCGCGGATGCCTCGCTGTCGCCGATCGTCCGGGCGTCGTGCGCGCCCGCGGGCACCGGTCTCTCGCTCGACTGAGGCGTTGCGCAACCGTCACCTGCAGGAAATCCCCGGTCGGGGAGCCTCCGGTTACACTCAGGTGAGTACCCCGCCTGAAAGCAGCATCCATGCGCCGCTCCCCCCGCGCCCTCGTCACGATCCTTCTCCTCTCCGCGCTGACGTTCGGCGCGCCCGCGGTCGCGAGCGCATCCACGATCTACCCGCCGGTCGACGCGTGTTCATCGGATGCCGCGGGTGCCGGTCCGGGCGACACCATCAGCTTCTCGTGCGACCCCCGCACCTTCGCGCCCAACGAGACCGTCACCGTCACCGTCACCGGTGAGAACGGCGCCGGGGCACGTTTCGCCATGGTCCGCATGGCGATCTCGACGGCGAGCGCCGTCTTCGAGTCCGACGCGTCGGGCGCCCTCCCGGCGATCCGCATCGTCCTTCCGTCGGACGCCCGCGGCGTCTACAACATCGCCGCCATCTCGGCGACCTCGACCGGCGGCACCTCCAGCGCCGTCATCGACTCGTCCAAGAGCAGCGATCCGCTCGTGCGCGCCGGGTTCGACGGCAACCAGCTGATGGGTCTGTGGATCGGGGCCGGTGCGCTCCTCGCGGCCGGTGCCGTCATCGTGATCGCGTCGGCCGTGCGGCGCCGCCGCGACCGCACCGACGACTGAGCCGGCCCGTCGGACTCAGGCGGAGGGTGGCGCCCGCCGGGGTCAGGCGACGCTCGACGACTTGCGCTGGATCGGCTTCGCCGTCACCAGGATCGGCAGGTGGTCGCTCGCTCCCTGCGGAAGCGTCTTGACCTGTTCGATCTCGAACCCGCTCGACGTCGCGAAGTCGTAGTACCCCTTGAAGAACTTGTACCGCGTGTACGTGCGCGCGTCGCTGAGACTCAGTTCGTAGCCGCTCTCGCGGATCACCTGTCCGAGGTTCTCCTTGAAGACGGGGTAGTTGAAGTCGCCGACCATCAGGATCGGCGCCCCCTTGCCGAGCGTCGACAGCTCCCGCAGGGCGGCACGGATCTGGTGCCGACGCAGCGAGTTCAACGCCGTGAGCGGAGCCGCGTGGAACGACGAGACGATGAAGTCGATGCCCGAATCGATGTCGGTGAGGCTGAGCCCCAGCATCCGTTCGTCCGCCGGCTTCAACACGATGTCGTGCAGCGACTTCTTCAGCGAGAACGTCTTGCTCGCGCCGGCGCGGAACCCGTTCTCGCGGTAGTAGATCGCGAGGCCCAGCCGGTTCGAGCGCGTCGCGTCGGCGAGCACGAGACCGCCGATGCGATCGGGCATGTCGGTGGTGTCGACCTCTTGCAGGCACAGCACGTCCACGTCGTAGCGGCCCACCAGTTCGGTGAGTTCACCCGCTGCGGCGTGCTTGCGCAGGTTGTACGAGACGACGGTGATCATCGAGCATCAAGCCTATGGCTAGAGTTCAAGAGTGGCTCCCAGGAAGCTGCGGATGCCTTCGGCCCGCCTACTCGTCCCCGTGGCGATCATCGCGGCGCTCGTGCTCGTCCTCGTGCTCGTCGGCGTCATCGGCAGCGCCGTGACCCGCGGCTTCTTCGCACTCGCCGCGCAGCCCCCGCACGTCGGGACGACGATCGTGGCACCGGAGCAGGCGAAGGCGGCCGCGGCATCCCGAGACCTGTCCGGTGAGCAGAAGGATGCCGCCACCTACCTCGCCGAGCAGCCCACCGCGTATTGGCTCACCCCCGAGCAGGACTCCATCGGCACAGCCGGCGGCACTGTCCTCGATCTCATCTCGCAAGCGCGCGATCAGGGACGTTCGGCCGCGTTCGTCGTCTACGGCCTGCCCGGCCGCGACTGCGGCAACCACTCCGCGGGCGGCCTGTCCGAGCAGGACTACCCCGTCTGGCTCCGCGAGATCGGCACCGCCCTCGACACCGCGCCCGAGGTGCAGAAGATCCTCATCCTCGAGCCCGACAGCATCGCCCTCTCGGAGGAGTGCGGGAACATCGGCGAGCGCGCGCGACAGCTGAGCACCGCGGTCGACGAGCTCGCGAGCGCGAACACCTGGATCTACATCGACGGCGGACACAGCAACTGGCTGCCGGCCGAGAAGATGGCCGACCTCATCCGGCAGACCGGGGTCATCGACCGCGTCCGCGGCTTCGCGACGAACGTCTCGAACTATCAGGCATCCTCCGACGAGTTCGCCTACGCCGCCTCGCTCTCGCAGCTGCTCGGCGGCGCGCACGCGATCGTCGACACATCGCGCAACGGCACCGCGACCTCCGGCGGCGAATGGTGCAATCCTTCCGGCCAGAGGGTCGGCGAGCCCGGCGGCACGTTCCACGACGACGTCGTCGACACGAACCTGTGGATCAAGCCCCCCGGTGAGAGCGACGGAACCTGCAACGGCGGACCGGCGGCAGGCGTCTACTGGCCCCAGGCCGGAGTCGACCTGACGCAGGGCGTCCGCTGAGGCGTGTGTAGCATGATGACCGACTTTTCTACTGCGATCGGGGGCAATCGGCGATGAGTGATTCGATGTCGATGAACAAGACAGCGGTCATCGTCGAGGACGATCCGGACATCCGTCACCTCATCGTCGAAGTGCTCGAAGCGGCCGGATTCTCGACCGTCTCCGTCGGCAACGGCATCGACGGCGTGCGCGCCGTGCTGTCGTACCAGCCGCTCATCACGACGCTCGACGTGAACATGCCCGGCATCGACGGGTTCGAGGCGGCACGCCGCATCCGCGCACAGAGCGACACCTACATCATCATGATCACCGGTCTCGAAGAAGAGGCCGACGTCGTGCTCGGCCTCGGCGCCGGCGCCGACGAGTACGTCGTGAAGCCCTTCCGTCCCCGCGAGCTGCGCGCCCGCGTCGAGTCGCTGCTGCGTCGTCCGCGCGCGACGGGCACGTCCGTGGCGACCGCACCGCGACAGGATGCCGCCGGCCCGTCGTTCCCCGGAGCCCGCCCCGCCGCGCAGCCGCAGTACGACACCGCACCCACCAGCCCCGTCTTCGACGAACGCATCATGACGCCCGTTTACCCCGACCCGCAGCAGGGCGGCGCGGTCATCGTGCAGCCCGGACAGTGGGGCGTTCCGCCGCAGGGTGCTCCGGGCGGTGCGCCCGGACAGGGTGCGCCCGGGCAGGCCGCGCCCGGACAGGGGATGCCGCCGCAGGGCGCTCCGGGCCAGGGGCTCGTGGCGCACGGCGCGCACCCGGGCAACGCTGTGGCCCCGGCATCCGCGACCCCGCCCGTCGGCGGGCCGGGATGGACCGTTCACCGCGACCTGGCCGTGCACGCCGAGCACCGCGTCGTTCTCGTCGCCGGGCGCGAGTTGACGCTCACCCGCACCGAGTTCGACCTGCTGTCGACGCTCATGGAGTCCAAGCGCCGCGTCCGCAGCAAGGCCGACCTGACGCTCGTGCTGCGCGGGGAGTCGTACGTCACGAGCTACTTCGTCGGTGAGGCCGACAAGCGTGCCATCGAGGCGCACATGACGAACCTGCGCCGCAAGCTCGGCGACAACCCCAACAACCCGCGGTACATCGAGACCGTCCGCGGCGTCGGCTACCGCCTCACCTCCGAGACCGTCGCCAGCGCCTGACCCGGGTCGCTCCGGCCCGCGTCACGTGCGTGGGCTTCGTGCGAGCCTGCCCGCGTCACGGCTGGCGTCAGCGGATGCAAGAGATGCCGGCCGACACCCGGCATCCGCCTCCCCGCCTGCGGCGTGTCGCGGCCGAACTACTGCATCGGCGTGCGCCCGCGTGGGGTCAGACCTTGTAGCCCTGGTGGCGCTGGAACAGCTTGATGGCCATCGTGAGGGTCTGCAGCACCGTGACGACGCCGACGATGGGCCAGCCGACCCACAGGATGGCGGACTGGGTCACGGGGTCGAGAAGGTTCCAGATGACGGCGATCGCGATCGCGACGATGGCGAGGATGATGAAGGGCGTCCAGTGGCCGAAGCTGACGCCGCCCTTCTCGGCCCTCGCCTGCAGCGCCCAGTTGTCGACCTTCTTCTTCGAGAGGAAGCGGGTCCACGATCGGATGAAGTGACTGATGCGGATCCACATGAAGATCTCGGCGGGGAACAGCAGCACTGCGAAGGCGATGTCGCGTCCGTTGGACTTCTCCATCGCGCGGGCCATGCGGAAGTTCAGGCCCGCAGCCACCAGCGGCGGGATCAGCCACCACGGTGAGAAGACGAACGCGTTGATCGACAGCGAGGCGATGAGCAGCGTGATGAACGCGACGCGGACGAAGAAGTTCGTGAGCATCGAGAACTGCTCGAACCAGCGCAGTCGCAGGTTCGGGTGGAAGGGCTGCCCCTTCGTGTCGCCGCGCTGGCCGGGCCACATGAGCTCGATGGCGCCGTAGGTCCACTTGACCTGCTGGGCGTCATAGCCCTTCAGCGTGGTCATGCCGCCGACGTCCGCACGCGCGAACGGGCTGATCTTGGTGAGGTAGCCGGCCGACTTGATCTGCAGCGACAGGAGCGAGTCCTCGACCTCGGAGTCCTTGACCCACGGCGAGCTCTGGTGGTTCTCCTTCATGATGTCGCGCAGGGCGGTCGTCGAGAAGATCGAGAACTGCCCGCCCAGCACGGCCATGTTGCGCCCGCGGAGCAGGTTCTGCATGTTGAACGCCGCGAACTGGGTGCGCTGACCGGCGATCAGCCACTTGGCGATGAACCCCTTGATGGGTCGGTCGTCGATCGTGTAGATCGCGGAGATGCCGCCGATGCGGGAGTCGGAGACGGCCTCGTTCTCGAGGTACTCGACGGCGCGACGGTCGGCGGTGGTGTCGCCGTCGACGCCCAGCAGGTAGTCGTAGCCCTCGACGAGCGCGTAGCCGTAGTTGAGGGCACCGACCTTCTTGTCGGGATTCTTGCCGATGTCGTGGACGAACACCTCGGTGAACTGCAGTCCGAGCTCGGTCTCGACCTCGTGCGGACCGGAGAACTCGGACGCGATCTTCACCGTGTCATCCGACGTGTTGTTCACGACGATGTGGATGACGTCGGGCACGCGGCTCTGCTCGAGCAGGGACCGGATGACGTCGGCGATCGACTCGGCCTCGTTGTACGCCGGGACGATGCACCCGATCGTGGAGCGGTGCACCGAGGAGTTCTCGAGCACGGACGCGAAGTCGTCGGCGAACTCGTCCACGGGAACGATGTCGCCCGGTCCGCCCTGCGCGGGCGCACCCTGCCACGAGCCCTGCGGCGCGGCATCCTGCCACGAGCCGGTCGGCTGAGCCCATGCCCCGGCAGGGTCCTGCCACTGCGGGACGGGCTGCGGCTGGGCGGGCTGCTGAGCCGCGGCCTGCGGGGCCACGGGCCATCCGGGCTGCTGCCACTGCGCCGCGTTCGGATCCTGCCACGCCCCGGCCTGGGGCTGCGCCGGCTGCCAGCCCTGCGGGCCCGGGATGTACGGAGTTGTCACGTCGGTTCCTCGAACTGGATTCACGGGGTGGTGGGGCCGCCGGTACCGCCGGTCGAGGTCCAACCGTCAGTTCCCGTGGCGCCCTGGGAGTCGCCTCCCGACGTGCCGCCGGTCGTTCCCCCCGTGGACTTGTCGGTCTCTGTATCCCGAGGATAGATGGCAATCGGGATGACCGGGTAGACCGTCTGCTGCGCGAACGACTTGTCGTCGTCCGCGGTTCCCTCGACCCAGATGTCGAGCGCGAACTGCAGCGTGATGCCGTAGGTGTCCTGCGGCAGCTGATTGATCGTCGTCTCGGGGACGAGCAGACCGCCCTGGTAGCTGTTGATCAGCAGGCCGCGGTTCGAGCGGATCGTGTCGGTCGGCACGAGCGTGCGCGGGTCGGCGCTGAACTGGAACGGCGAGCTGACCTGGTTCGAGGTCTGCGCGGTCTGCGAGCTGATGCTCACGTTCGAGAGGAAGACGCGGCGCTTCTGCTTGAGGACGGCCTTCTCGTCGACGCGGGTGTCCTTGACGTTGACCGCGAAGCCGAAGGTCTTCGGGTTGTCGGGGTGCCACTCACGCGTGCGCTTCGAGTCCACCGCCCAGAAGTCGAGGATGATCTGCAGACCGTCGGCGATCTCGTAGGTCATCTGAACAGAGCCGTCGTACGTGAACTGGGAGTCGAACGGCATCTCGGCGGTGCCCGCGGCAGGAGTCGCGTCGGGTGCCGGCACCGCCTCGGCCTGGTCGTTCGAGCCCGAGATGCCGTTGAACGCCTCGACGATCTGTGAGCAGCCCGACAGCGAGACGGCGGCCGCGACTGCCAACGCGACGACGGCCAGCCGACGGCGGGCCAGGGGACGGATGGACATGCGCGAACCTCGTTCGATCGAAGGGATGGAGGGCACCGGCGGCGGGGTTCGGGTCGCCGCCGCCGGTGCCACGTCCTTCACGTTAGGGGCGCGGCCGAACCGATCCACCGGAGTTCGGGAACCCTCGCGGCGGCCTTTACCGGATCTTGAGGTTCTTGAGGTTTCGGAGCGTCACTCCGACCCGGATGCCGCCTGCTGCGCGATCGCGACGGTCACCGTGTCGGTGGCGGTCTGCTTGGCGTACTCGTCGGCCTTGGGCTTGGTCTGTACGAGGAAGTCGTAGGTGAACTGCAGCGTCACGTACGTCGCATCCTCGGGCACCTGACCGACGTTGAAGGTCTGCGAATAGCTGTACGGCTTGAGGACCAGGTAGCCGTTCTTCACGCTCGCCTGATCGACCTGCGGGTCCAGCGCCGGGAAGGTCTCCTCGGCGTTGGCGGGCACGGCCAGCATCGTCGCCTTCTGCAGGTACACCTTCTGGCCGTCGTTGGGCTTCACGGTCGTCACGAGCGACAGACTCACCGGCTTCACGGCGGTCGGGGTCCACCGGTCCATGCGCAGCTCGGACCAGTAATTGACCGCCACGCTCACCGCGCCGGCGGTCAGGTCGCGCTGCGTCGACCCGCTCGAGAGGTCGTTCTCGACCGGGGGTGCGACGACGGGCGGCGGCGACGACGGAGCGGGTGCCGACGAGGTCGGCGACGGCGTGGTCGCCCAGGGCGCGGGACCGCAACCCGACAGGACGACGGCGGCACTCATCACGGCGGCGGCCGCGGCCAGACGCATCGTTCTCATCCGCATCATGACCCCTCCCCGCGGTGCCGTCAGTCTACAAGGGCGGATGGCGGGGGCCGTCCGCCGGGGATGTGTCGGAGTGAGTCGTTGTTTACCTGATCGAAACCCTAATTAGTTGCCGATACTGAGCGATTCCTGAATACTGGCTATGTCCAACCAACGAGGGGCGGTCGGTTGGATTTTTCGTTGCCGTCCACGCCTCGACCTCACGACGACCGAAAGCAGTCACCATGAAGCACAAGATCAGCAAGGCTACGGCGGCTCTCGCCGTCGCCATCGCGGCGGTCTTCGCGGCGCCGGCCGTCGCGAGCGCCTACCCCGCAGACCCCGATGTCGTCGACGCACCCAGCTCGCTCGCTCCCGGCGAGTCCGGAACCGTGTCGTTCGACGACTTCGCCGCCGGCGAGAGCGTCCAGTTCACCCTGACCGGCTTCAACGCCTCGGGCGCCACCCTGGCTCTCGTCGCGTTCTCCGCTCAGGACTCGCAGTCCATCACCAAGGAAGCCAACGCCCAGGGCGAGGCATCCGTTTCGGTGACGCTCCCCTCCAACGCCCGCGGCAGCTACACGCTCGCGGCCGTCGGTCAGGACAGCGGCGAGTCGGCATCCACGACCATTGCGGTCGCCGCAACGGGCCCCGGCGACGGCGGCACCGACCCCGGCACCGCACTGCCGAACGCCGGCTTCGACGGTGACGCACTCCTCGGCCTCTGGGTCGGCGGCGGCGTCCTCGTCCTCGCCGGTGCGAGCATCGCGGTTGCGACCTCGGTGCGCCGCGCACGTCGGGCATAAGGCACTCGCGAACCATCGCAAAAGGAACTCCCCCGGGCCACGGCCCGGGGGAGTTCCTTTTGCGTTCGGGTGGTCAGTCGAGCTCGCGTCGTGCGCGCGTCTGCTCGGCGCGCGTCGCGAGCAGCTCGTCCGCGGGGTACCCGACCTCGGTCAGGGTCAATCCGCGCGCCGCGAGCACCTTGATCTCGTTCGTGCGGGTGAGCTCGTCGCGGATCTCGGCGACCCTGCTCACCTCGATGCGCCCCTCGCCCACGGCGACGCACGCACCCACGAGCGCCCGCACCATGCTGTGGCAGAAGGCATCGGCCTTCACCGATGCGATGAGCGCACCGGAGTCGTCGCGGTGCCACCCGTACTCCAGCAGGGTGCGTATCGTCGTCGCCTCTTCGCGCGGCTTGCAGTACGCCGCGAAGTCGTGGAGGCCGCGCAGGCTGCGAGCCGCGGCATCCATCGCTGCGACGTCGAGGGATGCCGGCACCCAGGTCGTCCTGCCGCGCTCGAGCGGGTCGTAGCCCGTCGTCCTGTCCGCGACGCGGTAGGCGTAGCGCCGCCAGACCGCCGAGAAGCGTGCGTCGAAGCCGGCGGGCGCGACGGCGACACGATGGACGAACACGTCGGGGTACGGCCCGAGCACGCCGTTCAGACGGGCGGCGAGCGCCTCGGGCTCGGGACGGCGGCCCGACAGCAGGCGACGCTCCTGCCCCTCGGTGAGGTCGAGGTGGGCGACCTGCGCGGACGCGTGCACACCGGCATCCGTCCGCCCGGCGACCACCAGCCGAGGATCTCCGCCGAGGATGCGGGCGATCGCCGCTTCGAGCGTGCCCTGCACGGTCCGGAGGTTCGGCTGCCGCGCCCACCCTCGGAAGTCGGTGCCGTCATAGGCGAGGTCGATCCGCAGGCGCACGATTCCAGCCTATCCGCGGGCGTCAGAGTGCCGCGTCGACCTCGGCGCGCGTGGGAGGGTTCGCGCCGGGACGCGAGACCGTGATGCCCGCCATCACGACGGCGCGGCGGAGTGCGCGCTGCAGCGCGTCCGCGTCACCGGCCAGGAGGTCCGCGTCGTCGACGATGCTCGTGATGAGGCTCGCCATGAACGCGTCACCGGCACCGATCGTGTCGGCGACGTCGACGCGTAGGGGCGCGACCTCGACCGTGCCAGCCGCTCCCACAGCGAGCGCCCCCTCGCCGCCCCGCGTCATGACGACGATCCGCGGGCCGAACGCCGCGATGGTCTCGAGCACCTGCTCGGCGGACATTCCGGGGTAGAGCGCCTCGGCATCCTCATCGCTCAGCTTGACCAGGGACGCGGCACCGAAGGCCCGCTCGGCCACCGGTCGCGGGTCGTCGCCGACGAGGGCCGGGCGCACGTTGGGGTCGACCGTGACGATGCGCCCCGCCTCGCGGGCACGCTCGAGAGTCGTGAGCGCGACCTCTCCCCCGGGCTGCAGGAACAGCGCGATCGATCCGGAGTGGACGACGGATGCCGCGTCTGCGGCAGCCCCGGCCGCCGCGGCGTCGAGCGCCCACACGATGTCGAAGTCGTACTCGGCCGAGCCGTCGCCGCGCAGCCGCGCGCGGGCGGTGGAGGTCGCGGCATCCGTCCACGACGACTCGTCGACCTCGGCGCCCGACGCCGTCACCTGATCGGCGATGCGGCGGCCGCGGTCGTCCCGGCCCAGCCGCGTGAGGAGCGTGGCGGACACCCCTTGCCGGGCGATGCCGACGGCGACGTTCGCGGGGCTCCCGCCGACGTGCTCGGCGTCCGTGCCGTCGCGCTCGACGATGTCGATCAGCGCCTCGCCGACGACGAGGACGGTGTCCGTGTGGGTCATGCCCTCACTTTCGCACGACGGACGGTGCCGCGCACATCGAAGTCAGCGGACGACGGCAGTGACGGTCGGAAGGTGCGACAGGAGCTCCTGGCTGATCGATCCGAGCAGGAATCGCGCGAGCGCGCCGCGACCGTGCGTCCCGACGACGACCATGCGGGCATCCCCGGCGATCTCGGCGAGCACGTGCGAGGGGTGACCCCGCTCCACGCGCCGGACGACCCGGAGGTCTGGGTACCGCGCCGACAAGCCGGCGAGGGACAGCGCCAGGATCTCCTCCGTCGTCGCCTGCATGTTCGCCAGGTAGAGGTCGGGGTAGACCTCCATCGCGTTCCGGGGCGTGTGCACCGGAGTCCAGACACTGACGGCGATGAGCGGTTCGCCGAGGCGATCGGCTTCGGACGCCGCGAACTCTATCGCGTGCTCCGACACCTCCGAGCCGTCGATGCCGACGACGACGCCCATCCCCTCGCCCAGGTCACGGTCGGGGATGACGACGACCGGGCAGGTCGCGCCGGCCGCGATCCGGATGCCGTGCACTCCGCGTGCGGGCCCCGTGCCGGGGCCGCGATAGTCGCTGCCGAGCACGAGCATGGCCGCATTCTCCGAGGCCTCCACGAGCTTCGTGACGGGGTTGCCTGACTCCACCCGCGTGGACACCGGGACACCGGCATCCGACACCCGCTTCGCCTCGCCGTCGAGCAGCTGCTGGGTCGCGGTCTGCGCCGCCCCGAGGACCTCAGCCTCGCCGACCGCCCCGACGGCTCCGCCCACGACCGACACCAGTTCGATCGCCTGTCGTCGTGTCGTCGCACGGTCGATCGCCCAGTCGACGGCCCGCGTCGACACCCGCGCCCCGGTGACTCCCACGATGATGGTGCCCGCCATGATGCCCGCCCTTCCTGGACGACACGCCGACCCGATCGCGGTGACGTCTGCGGCGCTCGTCCGTGTCTCGGTACTGCCAACCTATCCCGCCTCCGCACGGGTCGGAAGAGACGGACGGTGCTCAGGATGGCTTCGTAGACTGGGTGCCGACTTTCGCCCGCCAGCCCTCGATCCCCCCTCGACGACTGCCCCTGACATGCCTCGAATCGCTCCCGCGCGCCTGCCAGGACTCGACGGACTCCGCGCCGTCGCCGTCCTGCTCGTCGTCGTCTACCACCTCTTCCCCGCCCTCCCGGCGGGGTTCCTCGGCGTCGACGTGTTCTTCGTGATCTCCGGGTTCCTCATCACGACACTGCTGATGCGGGAGCACGAGGAAAACGGTCGGATCCGTCTGCTCGAATTCTGGCGACGGCGCGCACGCCGTCTGCTGCCGGCGATCGCCGCGGTGGTCCTGGTGAGCGCGTCGCTCGCATGGATGGTCGGCGGCGACGTCCTGGTGGGGCTCGGATCTCAACTGGCCGGGGCCGCGACGTTCGCATACAACTGGGTCGCCGTCGCCGCCGGATCGTCCTACTTCGGTGGACTCGACTCGTCCGCGCCGGAACTCCTGCGTAACCTCTGGTCCCTCGCCGTCGAGGAGCAGTTCTACCTGCTCTGGCCGCTCCTGCTGCCCCTGGTGCTGCGGCTGCGGCGCGGGCGCGTCATCGTCGTCGTCGCGCTGGCCGCGGCATCCGCTGTCATCGCCGCTCTCCTCGTCGGCGCGGACCCCACGCGCGTCTACTACGGCACCGACACCCATGCGTTCGGCCTGCTGCTGGGCGTCGCGCTTGCCTTCATCCGCCCTGCCGAGCGGTCGCGAGGCGTCCCGGTGACGATCGGCGCATTCGCCCTCGCGGCGATCGTCGCGCTGGCCTTCGTCACGCCGGGACGAGGAGCGGAGACGTTCCCGGGTCTGCTGCTCGCGGCATCCGCCCTCGCCGTCACCGCCATCGCGGCGGCGGTGCGTCCCGGCTCGCGGCTCGGACGGGCGCTCGACGCCGCCCCGCTGCGCTGGGTGGGCGAGCGGTCGTTCGGCATCTACCTGTGGCACTGGCCGCTCGTCGTGCTGCTCACCGTCACGACGACGGGAGTCTCGCCCGACGTCGCCGTTCCCGTCGAGGTCGCGGCGGCCGCGCTGGTCCTGACCCTGCTGGCCGCGGAGATCTCGTACCGCTTCGTCGAGCAGCCGGTCCGGCGGCGGGGGCTCCGCGCTTCGGTGCGCACGGTCGTGCGAGCCTTCCGCGGTGGCCCCGCGCGCCGACTCGCTGCGACCGCCGCGCTCGCCACGGGCGCCCTCGTCGTGGCCGGGACCACCGCCGCCGTCGCCGACGCGCCCAGCGTCGCCTCGAGCGAAACCGTGGTCCAGAACGGCGCGGCGGCCCTCGACGGCGGCACCCGCCGGTCCGACCACGCGACCCTCCCCGGCGCCGCCCTCCGCGGCGATGTCCCGCTGCTGCAGCCCGAGTGCCCGACGGCCAACCTCGCCGACGACGCCGGCCTGTGCACGGCTCCGGACGGACGCCCCGCTCCCCCGGCACCGGCGCGCGTCGCGGGCGCCCGTGTGACCGCTGTGGGCGACTCCGTCATGCTCGCCTCCGCCGGCGGACTGATCGATCGGATGCCGGGCGTCGACATCGATGCGAAGGTATCCCGCTCGATGAGCGCGGGGGTGAAGATCGTCGACGCCCTGGCCGCGCGAGGCGAGTTGCGCGACTACGTCGTCGTCGGTCTCGGTACCAACGGGCCGGTCGATCCGGACGATCTCGCGCAGCTGAAGAAGGATGTCGGACCGACGCGCACGCTGGTGCTCGTGACTGCTCACGCACCCCGCGACTGGATTCCCGGCGTGAACGATGAGCTCCGAGACTTCGCCGACCGGGCGCCCGGCGTGACGATCGCCGACTGGTCGAGCGCGATATCGGGTCACGAAGACCTGCTGGCGGGCGACGGCATCCATCCCGGTGCCAGCGGCGGGCGGCTCTATGCCGAGGCCGTCGGCGACGCGATCGACGAGGTCGAGAACAGTCGCGCCGAGCTCGAGTATCGCGTCGAGCTCGCCCAGTGGGCCGTCGCCGACGCCTTCACCCCCGCCCGCTGACCCCGCCCGGTCCACCCCCGCCGGTCCACTCCGCCGGTCCACTCCCGGCCGGTCCACCCCCGCCGGTCCACTCCCGGCCGGTCCCTCCCCGCCGATCCACATCATGTGCTCCCGACGAGGACACACCCTGCGCACAGTTCGGGACATGTGATCTCGACCAGAGCACATGATCCGGACGAGGTGGGCGGGCGCGCGCGGGCGCTGAGCGCGAGGGCCCGACGCGGCAACGAGGGCGGGCGGCGACGAGGTGGGCGGGCGGGCGGGCGCGCGCGGCGACGCTGCAGCGGCGGGGACGCGGCGTCGGGGAAGGAGAAAGGGCCCGCCCCGAAACGGGGGCGGGCCCTCGGATTCCCTCCGGGGAGGGAGCCTTACTTGGCCTCGTCGGCCTTCTCGTCCTCGGACGCGACGGCGTCCTCGGCGGTGGCTTCGGCAGCGGCGCCCTCCTCGGGCGACTCGGCACCGGCGTCGGTGACGTCCTCAGCGGGCGTCTCGACCTCGGTCTCCTCGACCGCGGGCTCCTCGGCGGCAGCCGGAGCGGCAGCGGCCGGAGCAGCCTTCTTGGTGGACTTCGCCTTCGGGGTGACGGGCTCGAGAACGAGCTCGATCACGGCCATGGGGGCGTTGTCGCCCTTGCGGTTGCCGACCTTCGTGATGCGGGTGTAGCCACCCTCACGCTCGGCGACCAGCGGGGCGATCTCGGCGAACAGCTCGTGCACGACGCTCTTGTCGCCGATGACCGAGAGGACGCGGCGGCGGGCGTGCAGGTCGCCGCGCTTGGCGAAGGTCACCAGACGCTCAGCGAACGGACGCAGGCGCTTGGCCTTGGTCTCGGTCGTCGTGATCGACTTGTGCGTGAACAGCGAAGCGGCGAGGTTCGCCAGCATCAGACGCTCGTGTGCGGGGCCGCCTCCGAGGCGGGCACCCTTCGTGGGCTTGGGCATGTCAATTACTCCTGGGAATGAAAGTCAGTCAAAAGGATCCGGCGGGCCGGGATCCGATCAGACGGTCTCGTCGTCGTAGCCGCCGTAGAAGTGCGAACCGTCGAACCCGGGGACCGAGTCCTTCAGCGACAGACCGAGCGAGACAAGCTTGTCCTTGACCTCGTCGACCGACTTCTGACCGAAGTTGCGGATGTTCATGAGCTGCGTCTCCGAAAGGGCGACGAGCTCGGACACCGTGTTGATGCCCTCGCGCTTGAGGCAGTTGTACGACCGGACCGACAGGTCGAGGTCCTCGATCGGCATCGAGAGCTCGTTGGTCATGACCTCGGCGACCGGCGCGGGGCCGATCTCGATGCCCTCGGCCTCGACGTTCAGCTCGCGGGCGAGACCGAACAGCTCGACGAGCGTGCGACCGGCCGAGGCGACGGCGTCGCGGGCGCTGATCGACGACTTGGTCTCGACGTCCAGGACCAGCTTGTCGAAGTCGGTGCGCTCACCGGCACGGGTGGCGTCGACGCGGTAGCTCACCTTGAGGACCGGCGAGTAGATCGAGTCGATCGGGATCTGGCCCGCCTCGGCGTACTCGTTGCGGTTCTGCGTGGCCGAGACGTAGCCGCGGCCGCGCTCGATCGTCAGCTCGAGCTCGAACTTCGCCGAGTCGTTGAGCGTCGCGATGACCAGCTCGGGGTTGTGGATCTCGACACCCGCGGGAGCGGAGATGTCTGCGGCCGTGACCTCGCCGGCACCCGTCTTGCGCAGGTACGCGGTGATGGGCTCGTCGCGCTCGCTCGACACCACGAGCTGCTTGATGTTCAGGATGATCTCGGTGACATCCTCCTTCACACCCGGGACCGTGCTGAACTCGTGCAGCACGCCGTCGATGCGGATGCTGGTGACCGCCGCGCCGGGGATCGACGACAGCAGGCTGCGACGCAGCGCGTTGCCGATCGTGTATCCGAAGCCGGGCTCCAGGGGCTCGATGACGAATCGGCTACGGAAGTCGCCGACCTTCTCCTCGGTCAGAGTGGGACGCTGTGCAATGAGCACTATGTGTTCCTTTCAATCACGTGACCGCTATATGACACGTGCAATTGGTGAAGTGTTGAGTTGTGTCGGGATGCCGGGGCGCGACGTGCGTCGCAGCCCCCGGCATCCGTCGAGGATCAGACGCGGCGGCGCTTCGGCGGACGGCAGCCGTTGTGGGCCTGGGGCGTGACGTCCTGGATCGAACCGACCTCGAGGCCGGCGGCGGTCAGCGAACGGATCGCGGTCTCGCGGCCCGAGCCGGGGCCCTTGACGAAGACGTCGACCTTCTTGACGCCGTGCTCCTGCGCCTGACGCGCAGCGGACTCGGCGGCCATGCCGGCGGCGTAGGGGGTCGACTTGCGCGAGCCCTTGAAGCCGACGCCACCCGAGGAGGCCCAGCTGATGACCGCGCCCGAGGGGTCGGTGATCGAGACGATCGTGTTGTTGAACGTCGACTTGATGTGGGCCTGGCCCAGCGCGATGTTCTTCTTCTCCTTGCGGCGCGGCTTGCGCGCAGCGGACTTGGCCTGTGCCATGTGAGTGTTCTCCTAAACCTGTGGCGGCGGCGCTTTAGCGCGCCTTCTTCTTGCCGGCGACGGTGCGCTTGGGACCCTTGCGGGTACGCGCGTTGGTCTTCGTGCGCTGGCCGCGCACAGGCAGGCCGCGACGGTGGCGGATGCCCTCGTACGAGCCGATCTCGACCTTGCGGCGGATGTCAGCGGCGACCTCGCGGCGGAGGTCACCCTCCACCTTGTAGGTGCCTTCGATGTGGTCGCGGAGGGCGACCAGCTGCTCGTCGCTGAGGTCCTTGACGCGGATCGACTCGTCGATGCCGGTCGAGCTGAGGATCTCGACGGAGCGGGTACGGCCGATGCCGTAGATGTAGGTGAGGGCGATCACCACGCGCTTGTCGCGCGGGATGTCAACGCCGGCAAGACGTGCCATGCGATATCTCCTAGGAGTAAGTGGAGGTGTGGAGCAGGACCGGTGCCCGGGCCTCCGACCCGAGGTGTCCCCCGCTGAGCGGGTTCTGATCCTGCCGAGATGTGTTCAGTTGTGAGCCTGGGGCCGCACCGGGGCGCGGCATCCCATCAGCCCTGGCGCTGCTTGTGACGCGGGTTCGACTTGCAGATGACCATGACGCGACCGTGGCGGCGGATGACCTTGCAGTGGTCGCAGATGGGCTTGACGGAGGGGTTGACCTTCATGATGTTCCTGATTCGCTGTCTTCGCCGACGCTCCGGAGGGAGCGGGGCGTTACTTCTCGACCGGTCTAGCGGTAGCGGTAGACGATGCGGCCGCGCGTCAGGTCGTAGGGCGACAGCTCCACGACCACACGGTCCTCGGGGATGATGCGGATGTAGTTCTGCCGCATCTTTCCGGAGATCGTGGCCAGGACCTTGTGACCGTTGCTGAGCTCGACGCGGAACATCGCGTTCGGCAAAGCCTCGGAGATCACGCCCTCGATCTCGATGACACCGTCTTTCTTGGCCATACGCTCGCTTACAGTTGGCAGACCGGTCGGTCTGCGGTGGGTGGGGTTTGTGGTGACACGCCGAAGCAGGCGCAACGCACCAAAGATTTAGTGTACGTGATAACGGAGCACCCCGCCACTCGGGCGCGTCGCGTCCGTCAACGCGAGGTCAGGTTCGCGACGATGTCCTTCTCGGCGTCGTACGTGACGGGGACGACCTGGCCGTTGACCATCAGCGTGGGCGTACCGGTCGCTCCCTCGGGAAGCTGCTGGGACTGAGCGAACGACTTGTACTCGCCGTCCTTGATCGCCTTCTCGAGCGTGGCGGTCATCTTCACGCCGGAGTCCTTGGCCAGCTGGACCAGCTCGTCGTCGGTGAGGCCCGGCGTCTGCTCCTTGGGCTGCTTTTCGTAGAGCGCCCGGAAGAACGCGTAGGCGTTGTCGGGATCGGCCTCGGCGACGGCGTAGAAGGCGGATGCCGCACGGCTCGAGTACTCCGTGCCCTGCGACAGACGGTCGAGGATCGTCACCGGGTGCACCTCGAGCGTGATGCTGCCGTCGTCGACCAGCCCGGCGATCGTCTTGCCCTCGGCCTCTTCGAACTGTCCGCAGTAGGGGCACATGAAGTCGACGTAGGTCGAGACGGTGTCGGGTCCCTTACCGAAGGTGACCGCGCCGGTCTCCTTGTTGATTCCGCTCGAGGACGGCACCGGGCCGGGGTCGGTTGCGCGCGTGTTCAGGACGGCGACGACGGCGATGACGGCGATGAGAACCGCGACCACCCCCGCACTGACCCAGATCGCGAACCAGTTCGTTTTGCGCGTGGCCGTCGCCATGTGCGTGTCCTCTCAAGAAATGGGGGTCGGGGTGACGCCGAATCGGGCGAGACCCGAGGCGCCCCCGTCGGGCGCCGTGAGCACCCAGATGCCTCCATCGTGCACCGCGACGCTATGTTCCCAATGGGAGCCGTCCTCGCCGTCGACGGTACTGACGGTCCAGTCATCGTCCTCGACCAGGGTCGCCTCGTCGCCGGCGACGATCATCGGCTCGATCGCGACGCAGAGTCCCGGACGCACGTCCGGTCCGAGGTCGGCGACACGGTAGTTGAAGACCGTCGGACCCTCGTGCATCTTGCGGCCGATTCCGTGACCGACGTAGTCGCGGAGGATGCCGTAGCCCTCCCCCGACGACTCGACGTAGGTCTGCACGGCGTCACCGATCTCACCGACACGCGACGCAGCGGCGAGGGCGGCGATGCCCGCCCAGAGCGACCCCTCGGTCACGTCCGACAGGCGCTGACGCCGCTCGACGAGTTCAGGACGATCCGGGTCCGGGATGACGATGGTGATCGCCGAGTCGCCGTTCCACCCCTCGAACTGCGCACCGCAGTCGATCGAGACGATGTCACCGGGCTGCAGGACGCGTTCACCGGGGATGCCGTGGACGACCTCCTGGTTCACGGAGATGCACGTGGTGTGGCGGTAGCCGCGGACGAGCTGGAAGTTCGACTCCGCTCCCCGGGCGAGGATCGCCTTCTCCGCGATCGCGTCGAGCTCGGCCGTCGTCACTCCGGCGCGGACGGCAGGACGCACGGCGTCGAGCGCCGCGGCCGTGATCAGCCCCGGCTCCACCATCGCGCGCAGCTGCGCGGGGGTCTTGTAGATCGAGCGGCGGAAGACCATCAGGCGCTGATGCCGCGCGCGGCCAGTGCCGCGGTGATCCGCGCGGTGATCTCGTCGAGCGAGCCCACGCCGTCGACCTCGTCGACGATGCCGCGGTCGCGGTACACATCGAGGATCGGCGCGGTCTCCGACTCGTAGATCGACAGGCGCTTCGCGATCGATTCCTCGTTGTCGTCGGCGCGGCCCTGCTCGGCGGCCCGGCGCGAGAGGCGGGCGATCGACTCATCGCGGGGAACGGACAGCTCGATGACCGCGGTGAGCGGTTCGCCGCGACCGTCGAGGAACGCGTCGAGGTCTCCGACCTGGCCCAGGTTGCGCGGATACCCGTCCAGCAGGAAGCCGTGCGCGGCATCCTCCTGCGACAGCCGGTCGCGGACGATCTCGCTGGTCAGCTCATCGGGAACGAGGTCGCCGGCGTCGATGAGCGCCTTGACCTTGAGCCCCAGCTCGGTGCCGTCCTTCACGTTCGCGCGGAAGACGTCGCCGGTGGAGATGGTCGGGATGCCGAGCAGGTCGGCGATCCGGGCCCCCTGCGTCCCCTTGCCCGAGCCTTGCGGGCCGATGATCAGGAGGCGGGCGGGGGTCTGCGTCATCGGAGGAGTCCTTCGTAGTGGCGCTGCTGGAGCTGGGCGTCGATCTGCTTCACGGTCTCGAGACCGACACCGACGATGATGAGGATCGACGCGCCGCCGAACGGGAAGTTCTGGTTGGCACCGACCGTCGCCAGGGCGATGAGCGGGAGCAGGGCGATGAGACCCAGGTAGATGGAACCCGGCAGGGTGATGCGGGTCAGGACGTAGTCGAGGTACTCGGCGGTGGGACGACCTGCACGGATGCCCGGGATGAACCCGCCGTACTTCTTCATGTTGTCGGCGACCTCGACCGGGTTGAACGTGATCGCGACGTAGAAGTAGGTGAACCCGATGATCAGCAGGAAGTACACCGCCATGTAGAGCGGGTGGTCGCCGTTGACGAAGTTCGCCTGGATCCACGAGACCCAACCGGGGACGCTGCCGTCGGCCGACGGGTTCGCGTTGAACTGCGCGATGAGGGCCGGGATGTACAGCAGCGACGACGCGAAGATGACGGGCACGACACCGGCCATGTTCACCTTGATCGGGATGTACGTGTTGCTGCCGCCGAGGGTGCGACGGCCGACCATGCGCTTGGCGTACTGGACCGGCACGCGCCGCTGCGACTGCTCGACGAAGACGACGAGGGCGACGGTCGCGACGCCGACGGCGAGCACGAGGAGGAAGATCTCGAAGCTGCGGGCGACGGCGATGCTCCACAGCGCGGAGGGGAAGGTCGCGGCGATCGAGGTGAAGATCAGGAGCGACATGCCGTTGCCGATGCCGCGCTCGGTGACGAGCTCGGCCATCCACATGATGAGGCCGGTACCGGCGGTCAGCGTCACGATCATGAGCAGCTGCGCCCACCAGGCCTCATCGGTGAGGAGCTGCTGGCACTCGGGGACGCCGGTGATGCCGAAGAGCTGACCCGAGCGGGCGACGGTGACGAGCGTGGTCGACTGCAGCAGCGCCAGCGCGATCGTGAGGTAGCGGGTGTACTGGGTCAGCTTGGCCTGACCGGCCTGGCCTTCCTTGTACAGCGTCTCGAAGTGAGGGATCACGACGCGCAGGAGCTGGACGATGATCGTGCCCGTGATGTAGGGCATGACGCCCAGGGCGAAGATCGACAGCTGCAGCAGCGCGCCACCCGAGAACAGGTTGACGAGCGAGAGGAGCCCCTCGGTGGACCCGGACTGGTCCAGACAGGTCTTCACGTTCGGGAAGTCGACGAACGGAGCCGGGATGTGCGCGCCGAATCGATAGATGGCGATGATGCCGAGCGTGAAGCCGATCTTCCGACGCAGATCCGGAGTGCGGAAGACCCGCGCGATAGCGCTGAACAAAGGGATTTCCTCCAGTGGGATGCCGGGCGCGTCGGGGCGCGCCGCATTCCAACATACGGCAACAGGGGCCGGAGGTTACCCTCCGGCCCCTGGCACGTGATTACTTGATCGAACCGCCAGCGGCGACGATCTTCTGCTCGGCCGATCCCGAGACCTTGTCGACGGAGACCGTCAGCGCGACCGAGATGTCGCCGGTGCCGAGCACCTTGACCTTCTCGTTCTTGCGGACGGCGCCCTTGGCGACCAGATCCGTGATGGTGACGTCGCCACCATTGGGGTACAGCTCCGCGAGCTTGTCGAGGTTGACCACCTGGTACTCGACGCGGAACGGGTTCTTGAACCCGCGCAGCTTCGGCGTACGCATGTGGAGGGGCATCTGCCCACCCTCGAAGCCCACCTTGACCTGGTAACGAGCCTTCGTACCCTTGGTACCGCGGCCCGACGTCTTACCCTTCGAGCCCTCACCGCGACCAACACGGGTCTTCGCGACGTTGGCACCGGGGACCGGACGCAGGTGGTGGACCTTCAGCACGCCGGGGCGCGCCGCATCCTTCTTCGGGGCAGCCTTGTCGGCGGCGGGCTTGGCCGCAGCCTTCCGGGTTGCCGGCTTCTTGGCCTTGGGCTCGACGGCCTCGACCGTCTCGTCCTTCTTCTCAGCCATCAGTCGATCTCCTCAACCTTCACGAGGTGCGCGACGGTCTTGATGTAACCGCGCGTCTGCGCGTCATCCGGACGAACGACCGAGTCGTTGATCCGCTTCAGACCGAGCGAACGCAGCGTGTCACGCTGGTTCTGCTTTTCGCTCACCTTGGACTTGACCTGGGTCACCTTCAGACGAGCAGCCATCATGCACCCACCTTTGCAGCCTTGGCAGCGTCAGCCTCGGCACGGACCAGACGCGCGGGCGCGACCTGGTCGAAGTCGAGACCACGACGAGCGGCGACGGCGCGCGGCTCCTCGAGCGACTTCAGCGCCGCGACGGTCGCGTGCACGATGTTGATCGTGTTCGACGAGCCCAGCGACTTCGACAGGACGTCGTGGATGCCGGCGCACTCGAGGACGGCGCGGACCGGACCACCGGCGATGACACCGGTACCGGCAGCGGCCGGACGGAGCAGCACGACACCGGCAGCAGCCTCACCCTGGACGGGGTGCGGGATGCTCGAGCCGACGCGGGGGACGCGGAAGAAGTTGCGCTTGGCCTCTTCGACACCCTTCGAGATGGCGAGGGGGACCTCACGCGCCTTGCCGTAGCCGACGCCGACGAGACCGTTGCCGTCACCCACGACGACGAGCGCCGTGAAGCTGAAGCGACGACCGCCCTTGACGACCTTCGACACGCGGTTGATCGTGACGACGCGCTCCAGGAACTGGTTGTCGCCGCGGTCGCGCGAGTTGCGGTCGCGGGTCTGGCTGCGCTCGCGGCCACCGCGGCGCGGCTCGCGCTCACGCTCGGCGGGCGCCTCGGCCGTAGCCGCAGCCGCAGCCGGCTGCTCGGTCGCGGTCACTTCGTTCTCCTTGTTCTCGGTCACAGGTTCAGACCTCCTTCGCGAGCGCCATCGGCGATCGCAGCGACGCGGCCCGCGTAGCGGTTACCGCCGCGGTCGAACACGACCGTCTCGATGCCGGCTGCCTTGGCACGCTCAGCGACGAGCTCGCCGACCTTGCGGGCCTTGGCGGTCTTGTCACCCTCGAACGTGCGCAGGCCCGACTCGAGGGTCGAGGCGGAAGCCAGCGTGGTGCCCTTGCTGTCGTCGACGAGCTGAACGAAGACGTGGCGGGCGGAGCGGGTCACAACGAGACGCGGACGCACCTCGGTGCCCACGATCTTCTTGCGAAGACGGGCGTGACGACGCGAACGTGCGTCGGACTTCGACTTGAGAGCCATGGTTACTTACCACTCTTTCCGGCCTTGCGGCGAACGACCTCGCCCGCGTACCGCACACCCTTGCCCTTGTACGGCTCGGGCTTGCGGATCTTGCGGATGTTGGCAGCTGCCTCGCCGACGGCCTGCTTCGAGATACCGGCGACGGTGAGCTTGTTGTTGCCCTCGACGGTGAGCGTGATGCCCTCCGGAGCCTCGACCAGAACGGGGTGCGAGAAGCCGAGAGCGAACTCGACCGCCGTGCCCTTCTGAGCGACGCGGTAACCGGTGCCGACGACCTCGAGGCCCTTGGTGTAGCCCTGGGTCACGCCGATGATGTTGTTGTTGATGAGGGTGCGGGTCAGCCCGTGGAGAGCACGCGACTCGCGCTCGTCGTCGGGACGGGAGACCAGAACCTGGTTCTCCTCGACCTTGACCTCGATGGGCCGTGCCACGGTGAGGTTCAGTTCACCCTTGGGGCCCTTGACGGCGACGTCCTGGCCGGAGACCGAAACGGTCACGCCGGCGGGGATGTCGATGGGAAGACGTCCAATACGCGACATGTCAGATCACCACACGTAGGCGAGGACTTCCCCGCCGACGCCCTTCTGCTCGGCCTGGCGGTCCGTGAGGAGGCCAGAGGAGGTGGACAGGATCGCGACACCGAGGCCACCGAGGACCTTGGGAAGCTCGTTCGACTTCGCGTAGACACGGAGGCCGGGCTTCGAGACGCGCTTGATTCCGGCGATCGACCGCTCGCGGTTCGGGCCGTACTTGAGGGTGAGGGTGAGGGTCTGGCCGACACGAGCGTCGGAGACCTCCCAGCCGGAGATGTAGCCCTCCTGCTGGAGGATCTCGGCGATGTGCGTCTTGAGCTTCGAGCTCGGCAGCGCGACGGAGTCGTGGTGCGCGGAGTTCGCGTTGCGCAGACGGGTCAGCATGTCTGCGACCGGGTCTGTCATCGTCATAAGTGTGTTCCTTTAGTCATGAGGTTTCGACTGCCGTTACACGACAGGCGACCTTCTATGAATGAGCGATATTCAGTTGTGCAGTCGTTCGGCCCCGGAGCACGCCCCGAGGCCGAACGATCGATCTTATCGGATCACGCCTGAGCGTCGGCCGACTTGAACGGGAAGCCGAGGTGCTTCAGCAGCGCCCGACCCTCGTCGTCCGTCTTCGCCGTCGTCACGATCGTGATGTCGAAACCGCGGACACGGTCGATCTTGTCCTGGTTGATCTCGTGGAACACGGACTGCTCCTGGAGACCGAAGGTGTAGTTGCCGTTGCCGTCGAACTGGGCGGCCGAAAGTCCGCGGAAGTCGCGGATGCGGGGCAGCGCCAGGTTGACGAGGCGGTCGACGAACTCCCACGCGCGGTCACCGCGAAGGGTGACGTGGGCGCCGATGGGCTGTCCCTCGCGCAGCTTGAACTGCGCGATCGACTTGCGAGCCTTGGTGACGACCGGCTTCTGGCCGGTGATCTTGGTGAGGTCGTCGACCGCACCATCGATCACCTTGCTGTCGCGCGCAGCCTCACCGACACCGGTGTTGACGACGACCTTGACGAGACCGGGGATCTGCATGACGTTCGAGTAGCCGAACTCTTCCTGCAGAGCCTTCTTGATCTCGCTCTGGTACTTCTGCTTCAGGCGGGGCTGGATCTTGCCAGCCGCCGCGGCAGTTGCGTTGCTCATGTTCAGAGGTCCTTGCCGCTCTTCTTGGCGTAACGGACGCGGACGGTGCGCTTGACGCCGTCCTTGGTCCGCTCCTCGACGCGGTGACCGACACGGGTCGGCTTCTTGGTCGAGGGGTCGACCAGCGCCACGTTGGAGATGTGGATCGGGGCTTCCATCGTCTCGATGCCGCCCGTCTTGGTGCCGCGCTGCGACTGTCCGACGCGGGTGTGCTTCGTGACGTAGTTCACGCCCTGCACGACGACGCGGTTCTGCTCGACGAGGACCTCGAGGACCTCGCCCTGCTTGCCGCGGTCGCCACCCTTGTCCTGCTTGCGGCCGCTGATGACCTGAACCAGGTCACCCTTCTTGATGTGCGCCATGATCAGATGACCTCCGGTGCCAGCGAGACGATCTTCATGAACTTCTTGTCGCGAAGCTCACGGCCGACCGGGCCGAAGATGCGGGTGCCGCGGGGCTCCCCGTCGTTCTTCAGGATGACGGCGGCGTTCTCGTCGAACTTGATGTACGAACCGTCGGGACGACGGGTCGACTTGACGGTGCGGACGATGACGGCCTTGACCACATCGCCCTTCTTGACGTTGCCGCCGGGGATCGCGTCCTTGACGGTCGCCACGATGACGTCACCCACACCCGCGTAACGGCGGTTGGAGCCACCGAGGACGCGGATCGTGAGGAGTTCCTTGGCGCCGGTGTTGTCGGCGACCTTGAGGCGAGACTCGTTCTGGATCATTGCTTACTTCGCCTTCTCGAGAATCTCGACCAGGCGCCAGCGCTTCGTGGCGCTGAGCGGACGGGTCTCGTTGATGAGGACGAGGTCGCCGATGCCCGCGGTGTTCTGCTCGTCGTGAGCCTTCACCTTGGACGTACGACGGATGACCTTGCCGTAGAGGGGGTGCTTCACGCGGTCCTCGACCTCGACGACGATCGTCTTGTCCATCTTGTCGCTGACGACGTAGCCACGGCGGGCCTTGCGGTACCCACGGGCGTTGACGTCGCGGACGTCGTGCTCGGACGACTCGTGACCAGCGGTCACGGTCGCCTCGGCGGCATCCTTCTTCTCAGCCATCACTCGGCCTCTTCCTTCGCGGCCTCAGCGGACTCGTCCGCCTTCTTGGCCTTGCTCTTCTTCGCCTTGGTGGCCGTCTCGACCGGGGCGGGGGTGGCACGGATGCCGAGCTCCCGCTCACGGATGACGGTGTAGAGCCGCGCGATGTCGCGCTTGACCGCACGGATGCGGCCGTGGCTCTCGAGCTGGCCGGTGGCCGACTGGAAGCGCAGGTTGAACAGCTCTTCCTTGGCCTTGCGCAGCTCCTCCACGAGGCGCTGGTCTTCGAACGTGTCCAGCTCGCTCGGGGCGAGCGTCTTGGTGCCGACAGCCATTACGCGTCGCCCTCCTCGCGCTTGATGATGCGTGCCTTGAGCGGCAGCTTGTGAATGGCACGGGTCAGGGCCTCGCGAGCGAGCTGCTCGTTGACGCCCGCGACCTCGAAGAGGACGCGACCCGGCTTGACGTTGGCGACCCACCACTCGGGCGAACCCTTACCGGAACCCATGCGGGTTTCGGCCGGCTTCTTGGTGAGCGGACGGTCGGGGTAGATGTTGATCCACACCTTTCCACCACGCTTGATGTGACGCGTCATGGCGATACGAGCGGACTCGATCTGACGGTTCGTCACGTACGCGGGGGTCAGCGCCTGGATGCCGAACTCACCGAAGCTGACCGTGGTGCCGCCGGTGGCGGCGCCGTCACGCTTGGGGTGGTGCTGCTTGCGGTACTTGACCTTGCGGGGAATAAGCATCAGGCAGACGCTCCTTCTGCGACGGGGGCCTCGTTGCGGGGGCCACGACGGCGGTCGCCACCGCGGTCGTCACGACGTGACTTCGGCGCGTTGGCCTGCTCGCGAGCGAGCTCCTTGTTGGTGAGGTCGCCCTTGTAGATCCAGACCTTCACGCCGATGCGGCCGAAGGTGGTCTTGGCCTCGTAGAAGCCGTAGTCGATGTTCGCGCGCAGCGTGTGCAGGGGCACACGGCCTTCGCGGTAGAACTCCGACCGGCTCATCTCAGCGCCGCCGAGACGGCCGGAGACCTGGATGCGGACACCCTTGGCACCGGCGCGCTGAGCGCCCTGGAGACCCTTGCGCATCGCGCGGCGGAAAGCCACACGGGCGGAGAGCTGCTCGGCGATGCCCTGGGCGACCAGCTGAGCGTCGGCCTCGGGGTTCTTGACCTCGAGGATGTTCAGCTGGATCTGCTTGCCCGTGAGCTTCTCGAGGTCCGCGCGGATGCGCTCGGCCTCGGCGCCGCGGCGGCCGATCACGATGCCCGGACGGGCGGTGTGGATGTCGACGCGGACGCGGTCACGCGTGCGCTCGATCTCGATGTTGCTCACGCCGGCACGGTCGAGCGACGTCGTCAGGAGACGACGGATCTTGACGTCCTCGGCCACGTAGTCGGCGTAACGCTGTCCGGGCTTGGTGGAGTCCGAGAACCAGCGCGACACGTGGTCGGTGGTGATGCCGAGGCGGAAGCCGTACGGGTTGACCTTCTGTCCCATTACTTGCTCGCCTTCTTGGTGTCAGCCGCTGCAGTGTCCGCGACCTCGGGGGTCGAGAGCACCACGGTGATGTGGCTGGTGCGCTTCTTGATCTGGAACGCGCGACCCTGGGCGCGGGGCTGGAAACGCTTGAGCGTCGTGCCCTCGTCCACGTAGGCGTTCTTCACGTACAGATCCTGGTCGTCCAGGAACTCGTTGTCCTTGTCGGCCTTCACACGAGCATTCGCGACCGCGGAGGCCACGAGCTTGTAGATGGGCTCGCTGGCACCCTGGGGAGCGAACTTCAGGATGGCGAGAGCCTCCTGAGCCTGCTTGCCCTTGATGAGCGCGACGACACGACGAGCCTTCTGAGGGGTCACGCGGATGTGCTTCACGCGTGCGATGGATTCCACCATTACTACTCCTCCTCTTCCTCTCTCTGAGAGCGCCACCGCCTTAGCGGCGACGACCCTTCTTGTCGTCCTTCTCGTGGCCGCGGAAGGTGCGGGTGGGCGCGAACTCGCCCAGCTTGTGACCGACCATGGTCTCGGACACGAACACGGGGATGTGCTTGCGTCCGTCGTGCACGGCGATGGTGTGTCCCAGCATGGCGGGGATGATCATCGAACGGCGCGACCAGGTCTTGATGACGTTCTTGGTACCGGCTTCGTTCTGCGAGACGACCTTGCGAAGCAGGTGCTCGTCGACGAAGGGGCCCTTCTTAAGGCTGCGAGGCATCTTCCTCTACTCCTACTTCCGCTTCTTGCCGGCGTTGCGACGGCGAACGATCAACTTGTCGCTTTCCTTGTTGGGGTGCCGGGTACGACCCTCGGCCTGGCCCCAAGGAGTGACGGGGTGACGTCCACCGGAGGTCTTACCCTCACCACCACCGTGCGGGTGGTCGACCGGGTTCATGGCGACACCACGCACGGTCGGGCGGATGCCCTTCCAGCGGTTGCGGCCGGCCTTACCCCAGTTGATGTTGGACTGCTCGGCGTTGCCGACCTCGCCGATCGTCGCGCGGCAGCGCGCGTCGACGTTGCGGATCTCGCCCGAGGGCAGACGGAGCTGCGCGTACGGGCCGTCCTTCGCCACGAGGCGGACGGACGCACCGGCCGAGCGCGCCATCTTCGCGCCGCCGCCGGGGCGGAGCTCGATGGCGTGGATCACGGTACCGGTGGGGATGTTGCGCAGCGGCAGGTTGTTGCCGGGCTTGATGTCAGCGCCGGCACCCGACTCGACGATGTCACCCTGCGACAGCTTGTTCGGGGCGAGGATGTACCGCTTCTCACCGTCGAAGTAGTGCAGCAGCGCGATACGCGCGGTCCGGTTGGGGTCGTACTCGATGTGAGCGACCTTGGCGTTGATGCCGTCCTTGTCGTTACGACGGAAGTCGATGACGCGGTACTGGCGCTTGTGGCCACCACCGATGTGACGGGTCGTGATGCGGCCCTGGTTGTTGCGACCACCGGTCTTCGCCAGCGGGCGAAGGAGCGACTTCTCGGGCGTCGACCGCGTGATCTCAGCGAAGTCGGCGACCGACGAACCGCGACGACCGGGGGTCGTGGGCTTGTACTTGCGAATAGCCATGTCTCTAGTCCTCTATCCCAGCTGTCAGCCGACGGCCGTGAAGATGTCGATGGTGCCCGACTTCAGGCTCACGATGGCGCGCTTGGTGTCCTTGCGCTTACCGGTGCCGAAACGGGTGCGGCGGGACTTGCCCGGGCGGTTGAGCGTGTTCACCGACGCGACCTTGACGCCGAAGATCTTCTCGATGGCGAGCTTGATCTCGGTCTTGGTGGCGCGCGGGTCCACGAGGAACGTGTACTTGCCCTCGTCGATGAGCCCGTAGCTCTTCTCGGAGACGACCGGCTTCAGGATGATGTCGCGCGGGTCCTTGTTGACGGCGGTCATGCCGAGACCTCCTCGGTGGAGCCGGCCTTCGCAGCGACGAACGCGTCGTAGGCGGCCTTGGTGAAGACGATGTCGTCGGAGACGAGCACGTCGTAGGCGTTGAGCTGGTCGAACGTGAGCACGTGGACGTACGCGAGGTTGCGGACGCTCTTGACGCTCAGCTCGTCATCACGGGTGATGACGACCATGACGTTCTTGGTCGGCGCGAGCTGAGCCAGAACCGCGGCAGCAGCCTTCGTCGAGGGCGCGCCCTCGATGCCGAACGAGTCGATGACGTGCAGACGGCCGCCGCGAGCACGGTCGCTGAGCGCACCCAGGAGGGCGGCGGCGACCATCTTCTTGGGGGTGCGCTGCGAGTAGTTGCGCGGCTTCGGTCCGTGGACGATGCCACCACCGGTCATGTGCGGCGCGCGGATCGAGCCCTGACGGGCGTTACCCGTGCCCTTCTGCTTGAAGGGCTTGCGGCCGGCGCCGGAGACCTCACCGCGACGCTTGGTCGAGTGGGTGCCCTGGCGAGCCGCCGCGAGCTGCGCGACGACGACCTGGTGGATGAGGGGGATGTTCGTCTTGACGTCGAACAGTGCGGCGGGCAGCTCCACGGAGCCGGCCTTCTTGCCGTCTGCCTTCACGACGTCGAGCGCGAGAGTCGAGTCAGCCATGATCAGGCACCCTTCACTGCGTTGCGGACGTAGACGATGCGGCCACGAGCACCGGGGACGGCGCCCTTGACGAGCAGCAGACCCTTCTCGGCGTCGACGGCGTGCACCGTGAGGTTGAGGACGGTCACGCGCTCGCCACCCATACGGCCGGCCATGCGCATGCCCTTGAAGACGCGGCTCGGGGTCGACGATGCGCCGATCGAACCGGGCTTGCGGTGGTTGCGGTGCGCACCGTGCGAAGCCGAGACGCCCTTGAAGTTGTGACGCTTCATGACACCGGCGAAGCCCTTGCCCTTGCTGGTGCCGACGACGTCGACCAGCTGGCCGGCCTCGAAGGTGGCGTCGACGGTGAGCTCCTGACCGAGTGAGTAGTCAGACGCATCCGCCGTGCGCACCTCGGTGAGGTGACGACGCGGGGTCACACCAGCAGCCTCGAAGTGAGCCGACTGGGGCTTGTTGACCTTGCGGGGGTCGATCTGGCCGTAAGCGATCTGAACGGCGTTGTAGCCGTCGCGCTCGGGCGTGCGCACCTGGGTCACCACGTTGGGGGCGACTTCGATGACGGTGACGGGAACGACCTTGCCGTTCTCGTCCCAGACCTGGGTCATGCCGAGCTTGGTGCCCAGCAGGCCCTTGGAAACCTTGGAGTTGATGTCAGCCATGATGATCGACCTCAGAGCTTGATCTCGATGTTGACGTCGGCCGGGAGGTCGAGGCGCATCAGCGAGTCGACGGCCTTGGGCGTCGGGTCGATGATGTCGATGAGGCGCTTGTGGGTGCGCATCTCGAAGTGCTCGCGGCTGTCCTTGTACTTGTGCGGCGAACGGATCACAGCGACCACGTTCTTCTCGGTCGGAAGGGGCACCGGGCCCACGACCGTCGCGCCCGCACGGGTCACGGTGTCGACGATTTTGCGTGCCGACGAGTCGATGACCTCGTGGTCATACGACTTCAGGCGAATGCGGATCTTCTGTCCCGCCATTGTCTGCTCACTCTCTTTCTCGCGTCGTACCTCGAGGGCATTGGACGCACGGGGCGCTTACGCGCCGGGCACTTCTCCCCGCCCGGAGGCGAGGTGATCGGCACCGCTGTTCTGATGTCATTCCGCAGGGCGACCTGCGGCATCCCGTTCCCCCGCGCACGCATGCGAACGAATCCGTTTCCGGAGCGGAGTGTGGGGATGTGGTGTTCTGCTGCCCGCGGCCTAGGCTTCTCGCCTATGCACTGCCCTGGCAGTGATCCCGCGCAGAGCGCAGGAATGTGGAACCTGTACAGTCTACGTGCCGTTCGGGCGTGTCGCAAACCCGGGCGTGTCGCGCATCCGGGTACGCTCCTCGCCACGCACGAGAAAGGGTCGGATGCCGCGGCATCCGACCCTTTCAGAGGCTGAGATCACTCGTTGCCGATGCGCCGATCCACGTTGTCGCGGACCTCGTCCACCTTCGCGTCGACGGAGTCGGGGGCGACCTTCTTGACGAAGTCGGCCGCCGCATCGAGGACCCTGTCGCTGACGTCCTCGGCCTTGTCCGACTTCAGGTTCTTCTCGATCTCGTCCTTGTGCTGCTCGAGGAACTGCTTCCCCTTGCCCACGATGTCGTCGATTCCCATGCTCTTCCTCATCTCCGTCGATGCCCGCGCGGGTGCCGCGGCGCCGTCAGTCTAAAGTCGTCGGGACCTGCGCGGCACCCCTTGCGGAAACGACGAAGGGCCGGGCCCGAAGGCCCGACCCCTGTCGGTGAGTCCGAAGGACTTACTTGATGATCTTGGTCACCGTGCCGGCGCCAACGGTGCGGCCACCCTCACGGATCGCGAAGCCGAGTCCGTCTTCCATGGCGATGGGCTGAATGAGCTCCACCGTCATGTCCGTGGTGTCGCCGGGCATGACCATCTCGGTGCCCTCGGGCAGCGAGATGACGCCGGTCACATCCGTGGTACGGAAGTAGAACTGCGGACGGTAGTTCGTGTAGAAGGGGTTGTGACGGCCACCCTCCTCCTTCGAGAGGATGTAGGCAGTGCCCTCGAAGTTGGTGTGCGGCGTAACCGAACCCGGCTTCACGACGACCTGGCCACGCTCGACGTCGTCGCGCTTGAGACCACGGAGGAGCAGACCACAGTTCTCGCCGGCCCAGGCCTCGTCGAGCTGCTTGTGGAACATCTCGATACCCGTGACCGTGGTCTTCTGCGTCGGGCGGATGCCGACGATCTCGACCTCGGAGTTGATGGCGAGGGTGCCACGCTCGGCGCGACCGGTGACGACCGTTCCACGACCGGTGATCGTGAAGACGTCCTCGATCGGCATGAGGAAGGGCTTGTCCTTGTCACGCACGGGGTCGGGGATGTTCTCGTCCGCGGCGTCCATGAGGTCGAGGATCGACTGGACCCACTTCTCGTCGCCCTCGAGCGCCTTGAGGCCCGAAACGCGGACGACCGGAGCGTCCTCGGCGAAGCCCTGCGATGCGAGGAGCTCCGAGACCTCGAGCTCGACGAGCTCCAGGATCTCCTCGTCCTCGACCATGTCGGCCTTGTTGAGCGCGACCATCAGGTACGGCACGCCGACCTGCTTGGCGAGCAGCACGTGCTCGCGCGTCTGCGCCATCGGGCCGTCGGTGGCGGCGACCACGAGGATCGCGCCGTCCATCTGGGCGGCACCGGTGATCATGTTCTTGATGTAGTCAGCGTGACCCGGGGCGTCGACGTGTGCGTAGTGACGCTTCGGGGTCTCGTACTCGACGTGCGAGATGTTGATCGTGATACCACGCTGACGCTCTTCGGGAGCCGAGTCGATCGACGCGAAGTCACGCTGCACGTTGGTGGCCGACGGGAACTTGTCGGCGAGCACCTTCGAGATGGCAGCGGTGAGCGTGGTCTTGCCGTGGTCGACGTGACCGATCGTTCCGATGTTGACGTGCGGCTTGGTCCGCTCGAACTTGGCCTTGGCCACTGGGTCCTCCTCAGGACTGTCGTGTAGTCGTCCGGGCGCTGGATTGCGACCGGATTTCTACGGGGATGTTGTCAGTGTAGTTGACGTGACGATATTCAGTTTGGGCGGATGCCGGGGGCCGGGCCCCCGGCATCCGAAGAGCGGGTGTTACTCGCCCTTGGTCTTCTGGACGATCTCGTCGGCCACCGCGCGCGGGACCTCGGAGTAGCTGTCGAACTCCATCGCGTAGACCGCGCGACCCGAGGTCTTCGAGCGCAGGTCGCCGATGTAGCCGAACATCTCCGACAGGGGGACGAGGGCGCGGACGATCTTGATGCCGGCACCGTCCTCCATGGACTGGATCTGACCACGGCGGGAGTTCAGGTCGCCGATGACGTCGCCCATGTACTCCTCGGGAGTACGGACCTCGACGGCCATGAGCGGCTCGAGCAGCACGGGGCTCGCCTTGCGGACGGCCTCCTTGAAGCCCATCGAGCCGGCGATCTTGAACGCCATCTCGGACGAGTCGACGTCGTGCGAGGCACCGTCGAGCAGAACCGCCTTCACACCGACCATGGGGAAGCCGGCGAGCACACCGACCTGCATGGCGTCCTGGAAGCCCTGGTTGGTGGGCTCGATGTACTCGCGCGGGATGCGGCCACCGGTGACCTTGTTCTCGAACTCGTAGATCTTGTCCGGGGTGACCTCGAGGGGCTCGAGGGCGAACTGGATCTTCGCGAACTGACCCGAACCACCGGTCTGCTTCTTGTGCGTGTAGTCGTGACGCTCGACGGTCTTCTTGATCGTCTCGCGGTACGCGACCTGCGGCTTGCCCACGTTGGCCTCGACGCGGAACTCGCGCTTCATGCGGTCCACGAGGATGTCGAGGTGCAGCTCGCCCATGCCCTTGATGACGGTCTGGCCGGTCTCGGGGTTGAGCTCGGTGCGGAACGTCGGGTCCTCTTCGGCCAGCTTCTGGATCGCGATGCCCAGCTTCTCCTGGTCGGCCTTGGTCTTCGGCTCGATGGCGACCTCGATGACGGGCTCGGGGAACGTCATCGACTCGAGCACGACGGGCTCGGCCGGGTCGGCGAGGGTGTCACCGGTGGTGGTGTCCTTCAGGCCGATGACGGCGTAGATGTTGCCCGCGGTGACGGCGTCGACCGGGTTCTCCTTGTTGGCGTGCATCTGGAAGATCTTCCCGATGCGCTCCTTCTTGCCCTTGGTCGAGTTGATGACCTGCGCACCCGAGTCGAGCTGACCCGAGTAGACGCGGATGTAGGTCAGACGACCGAAGAAGGGGTGGACGGCGACTTTGAAGGCCAGCGCGGCGAACGGGTCGCCTGCGTCGGGGTGACGCTCGATGACCTTCTCCTCGTCCTTCGGGTCGTGCGCCTCGATGGCGGGCACGTCGAGGGGCGAGGGGAGGTAGTCGACGACCGCGTCGAGCATGGGCTGAACGCCGCGGTTCTTGAACGCCGAGCCGCAGAGCACGGGGTAGAGCTCACCGGCGACGGTCATCTTGCGGATGGCGCCCTTGATCTCGGCGATGGAGAGCTCCTCACCGCCGAAGAACTTCTCGAGGAGTTCCTCGTCGCTCTCGGCGACGGTCTCCAGCAGCTGCTGGCGGTACTCCTCGGCACGGTCCTTGAGGTCCGCGGGAATCTCCTGGACCTCGTACTTGGCGCCCATGGTCACGTCACCCTTGGCATCGCCGGGCCAGACCAGTGCACGCATCTCGACGAGGTCGATGACGCCGATGAAGTCGTTCTCGGCACCGATGGGGAGCTGGAGCACGAGCGGCTTGGCGCCGAGGCGCTTCACGATGGTGTCGACGGTGAAGTAGAAGTCAGCGCCCAGCTTGTCCATCTTGTTGACGAAGCAGATGCGGGGGACGTCGTACTTGTCGGCCTGACGCCAGACGGTCTCGGACTGGGGCTCGACGCCCTCCTTGCCGTCGAAGACGGCGACGGCGCCGTCGAGGACGCGGAGCGAGCGCTCCACCTCGACGGTGAAGTCGACGTGACCGGGGGTGTCGATGATGTTGATCTGGTTCTTGTTCCAGAAGCAGGTCACGGCGGCGGACGTGATCGTGATGCCGCGCTCCTTCTCCTGCTCCATCCAGTCGGTGGTCGAGGCGCCGTCGTGGGTCTCGCCCAGCTTGTGGTTGACACCCGTGTAGAAGAGGATGCGCTCGGTCGTCGTCGTCTTGCCGGCATCGATGTGCGCCATGATGCCGATGTTGCGGACCTTGTTGAGGTCGGTGAGCACTTCTTGTGCCACGGGGTGTCCTTACGTGTAGTGACGGATGTCGCGGGGTGACCGGCCGGGGGTTGCCCGGCCGGTCACCGAGGTGCTGATTACCAGCGGTAGTGCGCGAAGGCGCGGTTCGACTCGGCCATCTTGTGGGTGTCTTCGCGGCGCTTCACCGCGGCACCGAGGCCGTTCGAGGCATCCAGGATCTCGTTCTGGAGGCGCTCGGTCATGGTCTTCTCACGGCGACCCTTCGCGTACGAGACGAGCCAGCGCAGCGCGAGAGTGTTCGCACGGTGCGGCTTGACCTCGACGGGAACCTGGTAGGTCGAGCCACCGACGCGGCGGCTCTTGACCTCAAGGGTGGGGCGGACGTTGTCGAGCGCCTTCTTGAGCGTTGCGACGGCGTCCTGGCCGTTCTTCGCCTCGACGCCCTTGAGGGCGTTGTAGACGATGGCCTCGGCGATGGACTTCTTGCCATCGACGAGGATCTTGTTCACCAGCTGGGTGACGATCGGAGCACCGTAGACCGGGTCGTTGACGACGACGCGGCGGGGTGCGGGTCCCTTGCGAGGCATCTAACTCAACCCTTCTTGGCGCCGTAGCGGCTGCGAGCCTGCTTACGGTTCTTGACGGCCTGGGTGTCCAGGGCGCCGCGGACGATCTTGTAACGCACACCGGGGAGGTCCTTCACACGACCACCGCGGACGAGCACCAGCGAGTGCTCCTGCAGGTTGTGACCCTCACCGGGGATGTAGGCCGTGACCTCGGTCCCGTTGCGGAGCTTCACACGGGCGACCTTGCGCATGGCCGAGTTCGGCTTCTTGGGCGTGGTCGTGTACACGCGGGTGCAGACACCCGCCTGCTGCGGGTTCGCCTTCAGGGCGGGCGCCTTGGTCTTCGAGACCTTGGGCGAGCGACCCTTGCGAACCAACTGCTGAATGGTTGGCACGTTCTCTCCTTGTCGATCTGCGCGCGGCTCTCGCCTCGCACAGGTGCTGCACGGTGACAGCGTTCGTGGTTTCACCACAGATCCATCGGCTTGCCGCGATTGCGACGAACGGGATGATGGATATGCCGTGGGGGTGGCCTGTTCGCAGGCCCTGTCCCTGTGTGCGTCCGCCTCGCCTGCTCCGCACCGAGGCACGTCGCATGGCGCGCGCGTGCGCACACCCGCTCAATGATACGCGGGATCGAGAACCCTGGTCAAACGAGGACGGTGTTCACCGCGACTGCTCAGGTGACCATCGAGGCCGGTCAGGAACCGGCATCCATTCGGTTCAGCCGGAGGGCGGCGTCGCCGAGCAGGAATCTACCCGTGACCTCGACTTCCTCCCCCGGCTTCAGCTCGACGTCGGCCCCGAGCGGACTCGGGAGCAGGATGCCGTTGGTCGACCCGAGATCCGTGATCCGCCACGTGTCGCCGCGGCGTTCGAGCCGTGCGTGCGTCTTCGACACGGTCCGGGTCGCGTCGACGACGGCGATCACCTGCGCGCGGGGATGAGATGCGTCGGGTACCGGGTTGCGGCCGAGCACCACCACGTCGGAGGCGAGGGGGACGGTGGACGCGTCGGGGAGGACGAGCTCCCAGCGGGTACGACCCCGCTGCACGACGACGGTGCGCTCGAGCGCCTCGTCGAAGGACGGTCCGGCGGCCTCGTCCCGACGGCGCTCCTGGGCGGAGACGGACGAGGCGGCCGAGACCGGAGCTCCGGCGGCCGGCGAGCCGGAGACCGCGGAGACCTCCCCCGTGAGCTCGGGGAAGACATCGCGCTCGTCGCGGTCCGGGCTCACCGCAGCGCGACGGAGACGCGTGACCGGCGCGTCGTCACGCCCCGGCACCGAGGAGATGATCTCGGGACCGCTCGCCCGGACCGGCGGGCTGACCTCGGACCGGACCGTCGGGGTCGGAGCCGTCGGGTCGGGTGCCTCGGGAGCCGCGACGGACTCGCCCGACGGTGCAGTGGACGCGGGCGCCGCTTCCACCTCCGGCGACCACGGCTGGGGAGCGACCGATGCCGGGGATTCGGGCAGCATCGCCGGCACGCCGGCGCGCGGGGTCGGCGGTGCGGGATCGGACGGCGCGGGGAAAGGGGGCGGCGGGAGCGGGGCGCCGAAGTCGGGCATCGGCGTCCCGATCGGCGGGTAGGACGCGTCGGGCTGCACCACGGGTCGCACACGCGCCAGGCGCGGGCCCCGCCACTCCGCCGGACCGAAACCGACGATCGTGGCCCATACCGGGAACAGCAGGGCGCCGACGACGGTCATCCCGGGGCCGTATCCGAAACCCGGGTTCAGCCGGTGCACCGTGATGACGAGCAGGATCCAGACCGCGAGCGTCCCGAGACCGGGGATGAGGGCCAGAAGGGCCAGCCACGGCGAGAATCCGCCCCAGCGGAGCAGGACGGCGATGTTGAGGATGGGCACCCAGGCCCGCCAGGCGTCTTCGCCCATCTTGCGGAACGCCGCCGCGAGCGCCAGCGCGACCCAGACGTAGACCGCCACGCCGAGGATGGCGGCCAGCAGACTCAGGACGATCGCCGCACCGATGTCGACTCCGTTCATCCCTCCACCCTATGCGCGCGCTTCTCCGCGGGCGGGGATCAGACGCCCGGGAGCCCCTCCCCCGTGTCGAAGGGTGCGTCGAGCGAGCGGGTCAGCTCGTCGAGCATCGCGGCGACCTGGGGTTCCACGTACTGCGCGATCGCCGTCTGGATCCGCAGCCGGTGCCGGAGCAGGAGCGTGCACACTTCGCGCCCCACCATGCTCGCGTACTCGTCCGCGAGGCGCACCTCCTGCCGGAGCGCCGCCTTCGCATCGTCGGACAGCGGCGGGAGCGCGGGGACAGCGGCATCCGCTTCGTCCGCCATCCCGGCGATGGTGAAGAGGAAGGGGGCACCGGGCACCGGGTCGGGATCCATCGGCAGACCGTCGAACTCCGGCTCGAGCCCCTCCGACGGCCGGTAGGACCGCGAGCGGTTGCGGTCGGCCTGCTGGTCGAGCTCGGCCTGCAACATGGGCAGGTTCCGCGTCGTGTAGAGAGCCACGGCGTTGTCGACGATCGTCTTGATGCGGGTGGAAAGCCCGTGCTGGACGCCGTGCGGGACATCCGACCCGAGACCCGCCGCGGACAGGACCGGCGAACCCAGGCACCGGCGACAGGGTGCCACGCGGCCCCGGTGGGTCGCGGGCTCCCAGCGCGGCAACCAGCGCAGCCAGGCCTCCACGGCCTGGCTGACCTGCGTCTCGAGCGAGCGCTCCACGCGTCCATTGTCGCGGAGACCCGGCCCGATCGGGGGTATTTCAGCGCCGCGGGATGCCGCGGCCCGTCACTCGTCGTCCTCGTCGTGCTCCCAGGGCCACTCGGGTCGACGGGCGCGGGTGCGGTGGAGCGCGATGCCCGCCCAGGCGGCCGCCACGGATGTGAGGGCGAGGACGAGCGCGTACCAGGACAGCGCGAACTCCCCCGCGACGGCGGCCGCTGACGCGGCATCCACGCCGGTCACCGCACCCCCGACGAAGACGCCCACGAGGTAGGCGGCGAGAGTCGCGATCATCACCCACGCGGCAGCCGGATACCGGCGGCGGCGCACAGCACCGTATTCCGTTCCGGCGAAGACGGCCGCGCACAGGATCATCGCGGCGATGCCCGACCCCTGGCCCAGTCCGGGAGCCGAGAGGACGTCGGTGTCGGTCAGCAGGCTCGTGAACCCGAACCCGCAGATCGCGAGCGCCGCGAACCCCACCGTCGCGAAGAACGCGGCGATGGGGGCTGCGACACCGACGGGCTGGTCCATCAGCCCCGAGCGTACGTCAGTACTGGTGCAGCTGCGGACCCGCTTCGAGGGTGCGCTCGTACTCGCGCTGCGCCTCTTCGTTGAGCTCGGTCACGCGGCGCCCGCGGGCGGCGACCCAGGCACCGAACCAGATCGTGATCTCGCGACCGAGGACGAACGCGATGACCGCCAGCGGCGCCAGCAGCTGGTCGCCGACGATCTGGGCCGCCTGGGACGGGGCGATCGACCAGAACGGTGCCTGGAACAGCTGCCCGAGCAGGTGCCCGCCGTACGCCACGGCGCCGACGAGAAGACCGAACACGACCCATCGGCCCCACCGGCCGCGGTTGATGAAGGCGCCGAGGATCCAGAACCCGAGGAAGAAGACCACGACGGGCACCCAGAAACTCCAGGTCGTCACGATGTCGACGACGCTCTGGCCGATCGCGTCCACGGCGAGGCCGTCCTCGAGAGCCTTCAGACCGAGTGCCGCCGCCAGGTAGAGCACCGCGAACAGGAGAGCGGCGAGGAGCCCGATCGCACCCGCCGCGCCCCGGTTGCCGCGCGGCCGGGGAGCCTCGGGCGCCTGGACGAAGATCGGCTGCTGGGAGTACACCGCGGTCGGAGCGGCGGACGCGGCCGGCTCGCTCGCGGTCACGGTCGTCGGGGTCTGGTCGGGGCGCGTGTACGCCTCGGTGGCGACGGCGGGGGCCGCGGCATCCGTCTTCACGGACTCGTTCGACCGCGTCTGCGCGGCGGAATCCGCGGGAGCGGACTCATCCTCGGCGGCACCGGGGCGGTAGAGCGGTTCGCTGCTGACAGCACTCGCAGTCACGGGAGCGTCGGGCTCGCTGTACTTGCTGTAGTCGACGGACAGGTCCGACCCGCGGTCGGTCACGTCGAAGGAGCGGTCACCGCGCGGGCGGTCGTCCGCCGTCCGCGACGCGGCTTCGGCGTCGGCCAGACTGGTGTTCGCGCTGCCGACGACGTCGTCCACGCCCCGCGATCCGTCAGCGGAGGTGGGCTCCTCCACGGGCTCGCCGAAAGCAGGCTCGGTCCTCTTGTCGTTGCGCTCGCCGAACTGGGGGTCGCTCATTGCCGTGTCACTCCTCACGCAGGGGCGTGCGCCGCCGCTGAAGCGAGCGTATCCCCGCGCCTCACAGGCGCCGCGGAGGCGCCCCGACGTGTCTCGGAGGCGGCGCGGTCGGCGGTGCGTATCGTGGAGACATGGCGAGGCGACAGGTGATGATCGGACGGGCTCTCGGCACGGTCGCCGCCGCCCTGCTGGCCTTCTCCGTCGCGGCGTGTGCGCCCGAACCCGATGCCGCACCGCCGACGCCCACGGGTGCGGCATCCGCCGCTCCCAGCCCGACGGCGATGCCGATCGACATCGCCGATTTCCCATTCGGACCGTCGACGTCCACGACACCGCTCCCGTCGGACTGCGAGAGCATCCTCACCCCCGACATCCGCGCCTCGCTGGAGGGCATCCCGCTGAACGCGCCGGGCATGGGTGGCGGCATCCGCCCCGACAGCAGCCGCGTCTGCGTGTGGGCGGATCCGGGGGCGAGCCGCACGAGCCTCGTGACGGTCGTCGGCTACTCCCCCGAGCGTGCCGCCCGCGACGCTCTCTACCTGCTCGGCGTCGACGACGGCTACCTCTGCTACGAGCCCGATGAGGGGCTGCGATGCGAGAAGAGCGGCAAGGATGCGCTCGGACTCTCGGAGGGGCGCACCGTGTTCTGGCGCGACGGCGTCGCGATCGACACGCAGTACCGCAACCTCGCGCCGCAGGGATACACCGACGGGATCGTGAAGGCGATCTGGGGCTGACGGCTCAGCCCGCCGGTGGCCACACCGCCTCAGCGACGCCGTCGGCATAGCCGGCGGGGTGCCAGGCCCGCTGGGATGTCGACACCCACCGGCCCCCACCGGCCTCGATCGTCTCGATAAGATCGCCGTCGGTCCGCGTGCACCGCACACGCCCCTCGGCGTCTCCGCACGCGAACTTCCTCGTCGGCAGCGCGGCCGCGGCGACGGCACCGGCATCCGTCGGCACGGTCGCGACCGTCGTGGAGATCTCGCCCTCGTCGGACGTCCACCGGCAGGTGAAGACGATCGTCGGTGCCAGAGCTGCGACGACGTCTTCCGCCGTGGACTCCGGCGCGTCGGTGGATTGCGCGACCTCGGCTCCGTCGGTCCATCGCAGCCCTGCCCAGGATGCCTCGTTGTAGAGATCGCGGCAGGTGCGCGGACCGTCCGCGGCTTCGGGGGACGCGTCCGGTGCCCCCGCACCCGCCGGCTTCGTGCTGCCGCCGCCCTGCGCGATCCACTGCGTCGCCGCGGGGAACAGCGGGAACGCCAGGACGATCAGCGTGACGACGACCGCGGCACTCACCAGACCGATGAACCACGCGAAAACGGAGTTCCGCCCTGCGATCCGTGCCATGGCTCCCACGGTACTGCCGGCGCACCAGTCACCCGCGCGGCAACGCCGAAGGCCCCTGGGAACGGGTCCCAGGGGCCTTCGGTCAGACGGTCACACCTCGATCAGTTGTTCTCACGACTTCGTCGTTCGACAACTTCAATCGGTTCGGCCGAGCGAGCAAGCCCGCTCGTCTCTCACCTCAATCAGTTGTAGCTGCCGGGGGTGAAGTCGTCGGTCGAGAAGCTGTCGAAATCGACGTAGCTCAGGTCGGCGTCGCTGTACGCACCGTCCGAGGCGAAGATGCGGTTGGGGTACCGCTCGCTCTTGGCCTCCTCCGTCGCCTCGACCACGACGTTGCGGTACTTCGCAAGGCCGGTGCCGGCGGGGATGAGCTTTCCGATGATGACGTTCTCCTTGAGGCCGACGAGCGGGTCGCTCTTGCCCTCCATGGCCGCCTGCGTGAGGACGCGGGTGGTCTCCTGGAACGATGCGGCCGAGAGCCACGACTCCGTCGCGAGCGACGCCTTCGTGATACCCATCAGCTCGGGACGACCCGACGCGGGGCGCTTGCCGGCGGCGACCGCCTCGCGGTTCATCTGCTGGTAGCGCTTGAAGTCCACCAGCTCGCCGGGCAGCAGGTCCGTCTCGCCGTGGTCGACGACCGTGACCTTGCGCAGCATCTGGCGCACGATGACCTCGATGTGCTTGTCGTGGATCGGCACACCCTGCGAGCGGTACACGCCCTGCACGCCGCCGACGAGGTACTTCTGCACCTCGCGGGCACCCTGCACGCGCATGACCTCCTTGGGGTCGAGCGTTCCGACCTGCAGCGGCTGACCGACCACGACGCGCTGGCCGTCCTCGACGAGGAGGGTGGCGCGCTTCAGGACCGGGTAGACGTGCGGCTCGTCGCCGTTGTCCGGGGTCAGGATGAGCTTCTTGGCCTTGTCGGTCTCATCGATCTTGATGACACCGTCGGCCTCGGCGATCGGGGACGCACCCTTGGGGGTGCGGGCCTCGAACAGCTCCTGAACACGGGGCAGACCCTGCGTGATGTCGTCCGCCGATGCCGAACCACCGGTGTGGAACGTACGCATCGTCAGCTGGGTACCGGGCTCACCGATCGACTGGGCGGCGATGATGCCGACGGCCTCGCCGATGTCGACGAGCTTGCCGCTGGCCAGCGAGCGGCCGTAGCACTTCGCGCAGACACCGACGGCCGAGTCGCAGGTCAGGACCGAGCGGACCTTGATGCTCTCGATGCCACCGGCGACCAGCTTGTCGATGAGGACGTCGCCCACATCGTCGCCGGCCTCGGCCAGGACGGTGCCCTGAGCGTCGACGACGGCGGCCGCGAGGGTACGGGCGAACACCGAGTTCTCGACGTTCGCGTCGCGGACGAGCTCGCCGTCGGCGCCGGGAGCGGCGATGGTGAACTCGAGACCCTTGGTCGTGCCGCAGTCCTCCTCGCGGATGATGACATCCTGCGAGACGTCCACGAGACGACGCGTGAGGTACCCCGAGTCGGCCGTACGGAGGGCCGTGTCGGCCAGACCCTTACGGGCACCGTGCGTCGCGATGAAGTACTCCGCCACCGACAGACCCTCGCGGTACGAGGAGATGATCGGACGGGGGATGATCTCACCCTTGGGGTTGTTCACCAGACCTCGCATACCCGCGATGTTGCGGATCTGCAGCCAGTTACCACGGGCACCCGAGCTCACCATGCGGTTGATGGTGTTGTCGGACGGGAAGTTGTCCCGCATCGCCTTCTGGACCTCGTCGGTCGCCTCGGTCCAGATCTTGATGAGCTCCTGGCGACGCTCCGCGTCGGTCGTGAGGCCCTTCTCGAACTGGCCCTGGACCTTCGCTGCCTGCTTCTCGTAGGCGGCGACGATCTCCTTCTTGTTCGGCGGCGTGAGGACGTCGCTGAGGGCGACGGTCACACCCGAACGGGTGGCCCAGTAGAAGCCGGCGTCCTTGATCCGGTCGAGGGATGCCGCGACCTCGGTCTTCGGGTACTCCTCGGCCAGCTTGTTGACGATCTGCGACAGCTTGCCCTTGTCGGCCTGCTCGCGGACGAACGGGTAGCCCTTGGGGAGCGTGTCGTTGAAGATCGCCTGGCCGAGCGAGGCATCCACGAGACCGTGGCGCTCGTAACCCTCGGGAGCCTCACCCTCGAGGAAGGTCAGGCCCGGGACGCGGATGCGAACCTTGGCCTGCAGGTCGAGGGTGCCCTCGTCCTTGGCCAGGATCGCCTCGCCGACGGAGCCGAACACGCGACCCTCACCGGCAGCGCCCTCCTTGAGGGTTGTCAGGTGGTGCAGACCGATGATCATGTCCTGCGAGGGCAGGGTGACCGGGCGTCCGTCCGACGGCTTCAGGATGTTGTTCGAGGCGAGCATCAGCACGCGGGCCTCGGCCTGCGCCTCGACCGACAGCGGCAGGTGAACGGCCATCTGGTCACCGTCGAAGTCCGCGTTGAAGGCGGCGCAGACGAGCGGGTGGAGCTGGATGGCCTTGCCCTCGACGAGCTGCGGCTCGAACGCCTGGATGCCGAGGCGGTGCAGCGTGGGCGCACGGTTCAGGAGGACCGGACGCTCGCGGATGATCTCCTCGAGCACGTCCCAGACCTCGGGACGGGTGCGCTCGACGGCGCGCTTGGCGGCCTTGATGTTCTGCGAGTGACCGAGGTCGATCAGGCGCTTGATGACGAACGGCTTGAAGAGCTCCAGAGCCATCTGCTTGGGCAGACCGCACTGGTGCAGCTTCAGCTGCGGGCCGACGATGATGACCGAACGGCCCGAGTAGTCGACGCGCTTGCCGAGCAGGTTCTGGCGGAAACGACCCTGCTTACCCTTCAGCATGTCGCTGAGGGACTTCAGGGCGCGGTTGCCGGTACCGGTGACGGGGCGACCGCGGCGGCCGTTGTCGAACAGGGCGTCGACGGCCTCCTGCAGCATCCGCTTCTCGTTGTTGACGATGATCTCGGGGGCACCGAGGTCGATCAGGCGACGGAGACGGTTGTTGCGGTTGATGACGCGGCGGTACAGGTCGTTCAGGTCGGACGTGGCGAAACGGCCGCCGTCGAGCTGGACCATGGGACGCAGCTCCGGCGGGATGACCGGGACGACGTCCAGGACCATCGACGCGGGGCTCATGCCCGTCGACAGGAACGAGTTGACGACCTTGAGGCGCTTGATCGCGCGGATCTTGCGCTGGCCCTTGCCCTCGGAGATCTGCAGGTGCAGCGAGTCCGCCTCGGCGGCCAGGTCGAACGACTCGAGGCGACGCTTGATGGACTCGGCGCCCATGTAGGCCTCGAAGTACTGTCCGAAGCGGTCCTGCAGCTCCTGGAAGATGTCGTCTTCCTGCTTGAGCTGGCCGACCTCGAGGCCCCGGAACTCGTCCCACATCCGCTCGAGCTTGGCGACCTGCTCGTCGCCGCGCTTGCGGATGGTGGTCATCTCCTTCTCGGCGGCGTCCTTGGCCTTCTTCTTCTGGTCGGCCTTGGCACCCTCCGCCTCGAGGGCGGCGAGCTCGTCTTCCAGCTTCTGCAGGCGGTCGGCGACGCGAGCGTCACGACGGTCGGCGATGTTCTTGATCTCGAGGCGGAGGTTCGCCTCGTGGGTCGGGAGGTCGCGGTGACGCGCATCCTCGTCGACCGAGATCACCATGTAGGCGGCGAAGTAGATGACCTTCTCGAGGTCCTTCGGCGCCATGTCCAGCAGGTATCCGAGGCGCGAGGGGACGCCCTTGAAGTACCAGATGTGGGTGACGGGGGCGGCGAGCTCGATGTGGCCCATGCGCTCACGACGGACGGAGGACTTGGTGACCTCGACGCCGCAGCGCTCGCAGACGATGCCCTTGAAGCGGACACGCTTGTACTTGCCGCAGGCGCACTCCCAGTCGCGCGAGGGCCCGAAGATCTGCTCTCCGAAGAGACCGTCCTTCTCGGGCTTCAGCGTGCGGTAGTTGATGGTCTCGGGCTTCTTGACCTCACCGAAGGACCAACGACGGATGTCGTCGGCGGTGGCGAGACCGATGCGAAGCTGATCGAAGGTGTGTGACTCGAGCACTGATTCTCCTGTGTCGGAATTCTGTTCGTTGCCGGTGCGGGTCAGATCTCGTCGATCGACGTCGACTCGAACCGGGTGGAGATGTTGATGCCGAGCTCTTCCGCTGCGCGGAAGGCCTCGTCGTCACTGTCACGCAGGTTCACCTCGGTGCCGTCGGCCGAGAGGACCTCGACGTTCAGGCAGAGGGACTGCATCTCCTTCATGAGGACCTTGAACGACTCCGGGATGCCGGGCTCCTGGATGTTCTCGCCCTTGACGATGGCTTCGTAGACCTTGACGCGACCCACGATGTCGTCGGACTTGATCGTCAGCAGCTCCTGCAGCGCGTATGCGGCGCCGTAGGCCTCGAGCGCCCAGACCTCCATCTCACCGAAGCGCTGGCCACCGAACTGGGCCTTACCGCCGAGCGGCTGCTGGGTGATCATCGAGTAGGGACCCGTCGAGCGTGCGTGGATCTTGTCGTCGACAAGGTGGTGCAGCTTCAGGATGTACATGTAGCCGACCGAGATCGGAGCCGGGAACGGCTCACCGGAACGGCCGTCGAACAGCTTCGCCTTGCCGGAGCTGTCGATGAGACGGTCTCCGTCGCGGGTCAGGTTCGTCGAGTCGAGCAGACCTGCGATCTCCTCCTCGAACGCGCCGTCGAACACCGGGGTGGCGACCTTCGTGCCGGGAGCGGCCTCGCGAGCCTGCTCGGGGAGCTTGGCAGCCCACTCCGGGGATCCTTCGACCTTCCAGCCCTGCTTCGCGACCCATCCGAGGTGGGTCTCGAGGACCTGGCCGAAGTTCATTCGACCGGGGATGCCGAGCGGGTTCAGCACGACGTCGACCGGGGTGCCGTCCGCGAGGAAAGGCATGTCCTCGACGGGCAGGATCTTCGCGATGACACCCTTGTTGCCGTGGCGGCCGGCGAGCTTGTCACCCGCGGTGATCTTGCGCTTCTGGGCGATGTAGACCACGACGCGGCGGTTGACGCCGGAGCCGAGCTCGTCGTCCCCGTCCTCGGCGTTGAACTCCTTGACGGCGATGATCGTGCCCTGCTCACCGTGGGGCACCTTCAGCGAGGTGTCACGGACTTCGCGGCTCTTCTCGTTGAAGATCGCGCGGAGCAGGCGCTCCTCGGCCGAGAGCTCGGTCTCGCCCTTCGGCGTGACCTTGCCGACGAGGATGTCGCCGGGGCGGACCTCGGCGCCGATGCGGATGATGCCGCGCTCGTCGAGGTCCTTCAGCAGGTCGGGGCTGACGTTGGGGAGGTCACGGGTGATCTCCTCCTTGCCCAGCTTGGTGTCGCGAGCGTCGACCTCGTACTCCTCGATGTGGATCGAGGAGAGGGTGTCGTTCTTGACGAGCTCCTGGCTGAGGATGATGGCGTCCTCGAAGTTGTGACCCTCCCACGTCATGAACGCGACGAGGAGGTTCTTGCCGAGCGCGAGCTCGCCGTCCTCGGTGGCGGGGCCGTCGGCGATGACCTCGCCGACCTCGACGCGCTCACCGGCCGAGACCACGACGCGCTGGTTGTACGACGTGCCCTGGTTGGAGCGGTCGAACTTCCGGAGGAAGTAGTCCTGCGTGCCGCCCTCGTCGAGCTGGACGGTCACGACGTCGGCCGAGACCTCGGAGACGACACCGGCCTTCTGCGCGGTGATCACGTCACCGGCGTCGATGGCGGCGTAACCCTCCATACCGGTACCGACGATCGGCGACTCGCTGCGCAGCAGCGGGACGGCCTGACGCTGCATGTTCGCACCCATGAGGGCGCGGTTCGCGTCGTCGTGCTCGAGGAAGGGGATGAGTGAGGTCGCGACCGACACCATCTGGCGCGGCGAGACATCCATGTAGCCGATCTCGTCGACCGGGAACAGGTCGACCTCGCCGCCCTGGCCGCGGCGGGCCAGGATGCGGTCGTTGACGAACGTGCCGTCGGCGTTGAGCTCGACACCGGCCTGCGCCACGACGTAGTCGGCCTCCTCGGCCGCCGTCAGGTAGTCGATCTGGTCGGTGACCTTGTTGCCCACGACACGGCGGTACGGCGTCTCGATGAAGCCGAAGGCGTTGATCCGCGCGAACGATGCGAGCGAACCGATGAGGCCGATGTTCGGGCCTTCCGGCGTCTCGATCGGGCACATGCGGCCGTAGTGCGAGGGGTGGACGTCACGGACCTCGACGCCGGCACGCTCACGCGAGAGGCCACCGGGGCCGAGCGCGGAGAGGCGGCGCTTGTGGGTCAGACCCGCGAGCGGGTTGTTCTGGTCCATGAACTGCGACAGCTGCGAGGTTCCGAAGAACTCCTTGATCGCGGCCACGACGGGGCGGACGTTGATCAGGGTCTGCGGCGTGATCGCCTCGATGTCCTGCGTGGTCATACGCTCGCGGACGACGCGCTCCATGCGGGACAGACCGGTGCGGACCTGGTTCTGGATGAGCTCGCCGACGGCGCGGATGCGGCGGTTGCCGAAGTTGTCGATGTCGTCGACGTCCAGGCGGATCTCGGCGGCCTTGCCACCGCGGACACCGTCGTAGCTGACGTCGCCGCGGTGCAGACGGACGAGGTACTTGATCGTCGCGACGATGTCCTCGACGGTCAGGACCGAGTCGGTCAGCTGCTTGTCGATGCCGAGCTTCTGGTTGATCTTGTACCGACCGACCTTGGCCAGGTCGTAGCGCTTCGGGTTGAAGTAGAAGTTGTCCAGCAGCGCGCGGGCGGCCTCGGCGGCGACCTGCTCGCCCGGACGGAGCTTGCGGTAGATGTCGCGGAGCGCGTCCTCCTTGGTGAGGATCGTGTCCTTCTCGAGGGTCTCCTCGATCGAGGTGAAGCCCGCGAACTCCTGCATGATGTCTTCGGTCGTCAGGCCGAGCGCCTTGAGGAAGACGGTGACCGACTGCTTGCGCTTGCGGTCGATGCGCACGCCCACCTGGTCGCGCTTGTCGATCTCGAACTCGAGCCAGGCGCCGCGGCTGGGGATGACGCGAGCCGAGACGATGTCCTTGTCGGACGTCTTGTCGGGGGTCTTGTCGAAGTAGACACCGGGCGAACGCACCAGCTGCGAGACGACCACGCGCTCGGTGCCGTTGATGATGAACGTGCCCTTGGCGGTCTGGAGCGGGAAGTCGCCCATGAAGACCGTCTGCGTCTTGATCTCACCCGTGAGGTGGTTCATGAACTCGGCCTCAACGTAGAGGGGGGCGGCGTAGGTCTTGCCGCGCTCCTTGCACTCCTCGATGGAGTACTTCTCGGGCTCGAGGTACGGGTTCGTGAACGAGAGCTGCATCGTCTCGCCCAGGTCCTCGATCGGCGAGATCTCCTCGAAGATCTCCTCGAGGCCGCTGATCTCCGGGACGTCGGTGCGGCCGTCGGCCTGCGCCTCGGCGACGCGCGCCTTCCACGCCTCGTTGCCGACGAGCCAGTCGAACGACTCGGTCTGCAACGCGAGAAGGTCAGGGACCGTCAGCGTGTCGGAGATCTTGGCGAACGAGAGGCGGGATGCTCCGCGGCCGTTCTTGGTGGTGGTGGTGGAAGTTGCGTTGCGCGCAGCAGCCAAGGGAATTACCTCCGTGAGCCCGGGGAGGGCTGGTTTTCCTTGTCGTCAGGTGGAGTACTCCCGTCCACACCTGCGGCGCGCGCCGACGGAGACCGTCGGGGGCGCAGGCACAAGCCGACCACCATATGAGGGCAAGTAGAGGGGAGCGCAACTACCCACTATAGGACGCGCGACGCGCCGTGTCCAGTCGAATCGTTGACGACTTCGGCAGGCTGCGGTATAACTCGGGCCCGCTCAGTTCCACTGCCAGGTCGCGAGGACCGAGAGCGCGAGTGCGTCCCGCTCCGCCTGAGGCTTGTCGACGTCGGCCGCGAACGTGACGATGTAGGTCTGCCCGGCGTCCACGAGGTAGAACTGGTCGATCGCGTAAGAGGTCTCCCCCTGGCCGACGCGTGCTGTCAGGTGCGCCGACTCCGACCCCGCGGCCGTGACCCGCTCCAGGGCTCGCACGTCCGAGGCCCCCGCCTCTTCGAGCTGGGCGACCGCGGTCTCCTCGACCTGCTCGGAGGTGACTTCGCCCCCGGGCGAGACGAGGATGTTGAGGTTGTCGCGGTACCCGTCCTCGATGCGCAGGTCCGCGGCGAAGGTCGTCTCGTCGAAGCCTTCCGGGGCTCCGTCGGGGAAGCCCCATCCCTCGGGCAGGGTGAGCGAGTACTGCTCCGCCGTGATGGTGTCGCCGGCGGCGGGACTGAACTCGGCATCGGCGTCGGGGGCCGGTGTCTCGACGCGTGACGAGTCGGGGGACTCGGTCGGCGCCGCGCACCCGGCGAGAGCCAGCCCTGACGCCAGCATGAGGACGGCGGACGCGCGACGAAGGGACATGCGGCCAACCTACGCGCAGCGGCGTCTCAGAGGCGGGGGCTTGCGCTCCGGATCAGAAGATGCGAGCCCGGCCGCGCCTGCGCGAGGGCGGCCCGACCCACGGCCGTCACGACGCCGACGACGGGGTACCCGCCCGTCACAGGGCCGTCGGGGCCGAGGACCACGGGACGACCGTCGGGCGGGACCTGGACGGCGCCCGGCAGCATCCCCTCGCTCGGGAGCTCGCGGGCCGCGGCATCCGCTGTCCGCTGCAGCGGAGGGCCGTCGAGCCGGATGCCGACGCGATCCGCTCTGGCATCGACCACCCACCGCGTCTCGAGGAACGCCCGCCGGGCGGCGGGCGTGAACCAGTCGGCGCGCGGCCCGGCGGCGACGTCGACGACGAGCGCTGCCGGCGGCGGCGTCCACGGCCAGGAGTCCACCACCGGGACGGGATGCCGGGCGGCATCCGCCGTCGCGACCTCATCACCCGCGCGCAGCGGCGTTGGACCGATGCCTGCGAGCGTGTCGGAGGCCACGGACCCGAGGGCGCCGGCCGCAGCCACACCCCCTCTCAGGGCGAGTACGACACGGATGCCGGCGCGCGCCGCGCCGACGCGGAGCTCCGCGCCCGCCGGCCAGTGGACGGCACGGTACGGATCGACCTCGCGCCCCGCGACGCGGATCGGCGCCCACGCACCGGTCGCGGCGACCCAGAGGTCCCGGTGCGCCGTCGCGCGGAACCCGCCGAGGGTGATCTCGAGGACCGCCGCCCCCGGCAGGTTTCCCACGAGGCGGTTGGCGGCGGCGAACGCGGGCCGGTCCGCGACGCCCGAACGGGCGACGCCCTCGGCGAGACGTCCCGGACGTCCGGCATCCTGCACCGTCGTGAGCGGACCGGGATCGGCGACCGTGAACGCGGCGGTGCCGGCGGGTACGGCGGGTTCGAGGCGGCGGGCGGGCGTCGTCGTCGCGGAGCGACGGAATCGCACGCGCGCCCCAGGCCGCAGCAGGACGGGTTCCGGCGCGCGCGGGTCGAAGAGGGTCGCGTCCGTCGTCCCGATGAGCTGCCAGCCGCCGGAGGTCTCCCGCGGGTACGCGCCGGAGAACCGACCGGCGAGGGCCACCGCGCCCTCGGGGACGCGGGTGCGGGGAGTCGCGCGACGGGGCACGTCGAGATCCCAGTCCTCGCTCACGAGGTAGCCGAACCCCGGCGCGAAGCCCGTGAATGCCACCGCCCAGCGCGCGGCCAGGTGGCGGTCGATGAGCGCGTCCACCGAGACGCCGAGAATGGATGCCGTCTCGACGAGGTCCTGCCCGTCGTAGCTGATCGGCAGCTCGATCTCGTCCGGCTCCCCTGGGTCCGCCGCTTCGAGGGACTCCGCGGGCGCCGTATCCGTCCTCGAGACCCAGGCGCGGGCCGTCGCGAGAGGCAGGACGGCGGGTTCGACGTGCACCAGCACGGTGCGGGCCGCGGGGACGAGGTCGAGAACGCCCTCGGGACGCGTCTGCGCGAGGCGGGCGTGAAGGGCCAGGACGTCTGCGAGCGTCTCGACCTCGACGAGCAGCGCACTGTCGCCGAAGGGCCGGATCACCACGGCGCGCGCACGATGATCCCCGCCGCGTCGAGCGCCGCGCGCACCTCCCGGGCCATCGCGACCGACCCCGCCGTGTCGCCGTGCAGGCAGAGGGACGCCGCCGTCACCGCCACCGTCGAGCCGTCGACGGCCTCGACCCGCCCGTCGCGGACCAGCGTGACGGCACGTGCCGCGACGACGCCGGGATCGTGCAGCAGGGCGCCGGGCTCGGAGCGCGGGACGAGGCCACCCGCCGGGAGGTAGGCGCGGTCGAGGAAGGCCTCGACGAGGAACGGGATGCCGCGGGTCGCCGCGACCTCGGTGATGGCGCCCGGCATCCCGAGCAGCGGAAGCGGCCTGCCGAGATCCTCGGACGCATCCGCGACGGCGTCTGCGACCGCGATCGCGATCTGCGGATCGACCGATACCGCGTGGTAGAGGGCGCCGTGCGGCTTGACGTAGCGCAGGTCGGCGCCCGCCCGGACGAGTGCGGCGATCTGGTCCCGGATCTGCTCGCTCAGGAGCGCGGGCGCGACGGCGAGCGCGACACGGCCGAACCCGGCGCGGTCGACGAAGGAGGGGTGCGCCCCGACGGCGACGCCTCTCGCCGTCGCTCGGCGGACGGCATCCGCCATCGAGGCGGCGTCACCGGCATGTCCCCCGCACGCGATCGACGCGCTGGAGATCATCGCGAACATGGCCGCGTCATCGGCGGTCGGCACGCCGTCGACCGTCTCGCCGAGGTCCGCGTTCAGGTCGATCGACGCCATGAGGCCACGGTACCGGCGGGACCAGGTGAACGGTGGGCGAAGGATCCGTCAACCCGTGGTCGGTACCCGGTCGGAACCGTAGCGTCGGGGATGTCGCCGGACGACCGGTCCGGCCGGAAGGAGAGCCGCTGTGGCGTACATCACCGTGGGGACCGAGAACTCGGCCGACGTCGACATCTTCTACACCGATCAGGGATCGGGCCAGCCCGTCGTGCTGATCCACGGGTTCCCGCTGAACGGGGAGTCCTGGGGCAAGCAGCAGGCAGCCCTGCTCGAGGCCGGCTATCGGGTCATCGCCTACGACCGGCGGGGTTTCGGGGCATCCACCAAGACCGCGTCGGGCTCGGACTACGACACGTTCGCCGCCGATCTCCACGCGCTCGTCGAGGAGCTGGAGCTGACCGACGCCGTCCTCGTCGGGTTCTCGATGGGCACGGGCGAGATCGCCCGGTACCTGTCCCGCTACGGCGCCGACCGGATCGCGAAGGTCGCCTTCCTCGGCTCGCTCGAGCCGTGGCTGCTGAAGACCGATGAGAACCCCGACGGCGCCGGCGATCAGGCGTTCTTCGACGGCACCGCAGCTGCGGTCGCCGAAGACCGGTACGCCTTCCTGACCGGATTCTTCACGGACTTCTACAACCTCGACGACTACCTCGGCAACCGCATCTCGCAGGAGGCCCTCGACGCCTCGATCGCCGTCGCGAACCAGGCCGGCAACGCCGCGATCGCCGCGGCTCCGCTGACGTGGCCGACCGACTTCCGCGCCGACATCCCCGCCGTCACCGTACCGGCGCTCATCGTGCACGGCACGGCCGACAACATCCTGCCGATCGACGCGACCGCCCGGCGGTTCCGGGAACTCCTCCCCGAGGCGACCTACGTCGAGATCGAGGGCGCTCCGCACGGCCTGCTGTGGACGCACGGCGGCGAGGTCAACGAGGCGCTGTTGGGCTTCCTGCAGAGCTGAGGCGCACGCTCGGAACGGCGTCCGCGCCGGAGCGCACGGCATCCGTCCGTGTGTCCCCGGTCGGACGCCGTTCTGCTGCGCCGGATGCCGGGGCTCAGCCGACGACGACCGCCTCGGGGATCCTGGCGCGCATGACGGCGAGCGCATCGCGACTGTGGTCGACGAGGACGGCGTCGCGTCCGAGCGCATCGGCGACCGCGCCGGTCGTCCCCGAGCCGGCGAACAGGTCGAGGACCCGGTCCCCCGGCCGGCTCGACGCCTGCACGATGCGGCGCAGGATGCCCTCGGGCTTCTGCGTCGGGTAGCCGGTCTTCTCCCGACCTGAGGTGGGGACGATCGTGTGCCACCAGACGTCCGTCGGGAGCTTGCCCCGCGCCGCCTTCTCGGGGGTCACGAGTCCCGGAGCCATGTACGGCTCCCGGTCGACGGCGTCCGAGTCGAAGAAGTACGCCGACGGATCCTTCACGTAGACGAGGATCGTGTCGTGCTTGCTCGGCCAGCGCTTGCGCGACTTCGCGCCGTAGTCGTACGCCCAGATCAGCTCGTTGAGGAAGCAGTCCCGACCGAAGACGGCGTCGAGCATGACCTTCGCGTAATGCGCTTCGCGGTAGTCGAGGTGCAGGTAGAGCGTGCCGTCGTCCGCCAGCAGACGCCAGGCTTCGCGCAGCCGCGGCTCGAGGAAGCCCCAGTAGTCGTCGAACCGGTCGTCGTAGAGCTTGAGTGAGCCGCGCGTGCGCGCGTAGTCCGTGCCGCGGAAGCCGCCCTTGACGGGGCCGGCCGGCGTCGGTGCGTCGGGGTCGGTCACGAGGTGCCCCGTATTCAGTCCCGCCGCTGCAGGCGCCGGGACGGGAGGGCGGCGGCGCGGTGCGGCACCCGCTGCGGACTGAATACGGACCGCGGACTCGATCGCCCGCTCCTGCGTCCGGCCGGTGTTGAACGGCGGGTCGAGGTAGACGAGCGCGAACGAGGCGTCCGGCAGGCGCCGGGCGACCTCGAGGTTGTCGCCGAGATGGATCTCGACGGTCACGGGACGCGGCGCAGCCAGGCGTCCGTCGAAAACTTCGACTCGACGAGCGCCTCGGCCTCGGCGTACTCCTCCTCCGAGATCGATCCCGCCTTCGCGCCGTAGAGCGAGGTGAACGTCTCGATGAAGCGTTCGATGATGTCGGCGCGGGCCATTCCGGTCTGGCTGCGGAGCGGATCAACGCGCTTCGCGGCAGACGCCGTGCCCTTGTCGGAGAGCTTCTCTCGTCCGATGCGCAGGACCTCGGTCAGCACCTGGCCGTCCATGTCGTAGCTGAGCGTCGCGTGGTGCAGCACTCCCCCGTTGGCGAGTCGCTTCTGCGCGGCGCCGCCGATCTTGCCCTTCGACGAGGCGATGTCGTTGAGCGGCTGGTAGGTCGCGTCGATGCCGAGCGAGCGCAGCGCATGCAGCACCCAGTCGTCGAGGAAGGCGTAGGAGTCCGCGAACGTCATGCCCGAGACGAGGGATGCCGGCACGTACAGCGAATAGGTGACGATCGAGTTCGCGGCCATCATCATCGCGCCGCCGCCCGAGATCCGCCGGACGACCTGGAACCCGTGCTTCGCGGCACCCTCGGGGTCGACCTCGTTGCGGTAGGACTGGAACGAGCCGATGACGACGGCGGACTCGTTCCACTCCCAGATGCGCAGGGTCGGGTTGCGTCGCCCGTCGCCGACGCGGGTGGTCAGCACCTCGTCGAGGGCGAGGTTCATCGCGGGCGAGACGGCCTTCTCGTGGACGACCTCCCACTCGAACTCCGCCCACCCGGGCGCGACGATGAGCGCGCGACGGACCGCGGTCCCGACGGCCTCTGGCGTGAACCCGAGCAGCTGCGCGCCCTCGGGGAGCGCCCCGCGGACGGCGGCGGCGATCGTCGCGACGTCGGCCTCGGTCGGGAGCCCGGTCACCGCCGCGTCGATGTCGGCGAGCGCGTCGTCGGGTTCGAGGAAGAAGTCGCCCGCGAGGTGGAAGTCCGCAATGCGGCCGTCCTCCACCTCGAGGTCGACGACGACCAGCTTGCCGCCAGGGACCTTGTACTCGCCGTGCATGGTCCTATTCTCCCGTGTCCGCGGACGATGCGGCTGCACTGTCGGACACGGATGCCGCATCCCGCCGCGCGATGCGGGCGCCCAGCCAGGCGAGCAGGTCGGCGCGCGCCTCCGGGGCGCATTGCTCGTTGAAGATCTCGTGTCGCGCGTCGGGATAGACGAGGGTCGTCACGTCGGTGAGACCCGACCTCGTGCGGTACGCGTCGGCGAGGCGATGGACGCTCCGGGGACCGCCCACCGGATCGTCTCGGCCGACCATGAGGAGCACCGGCACATCGACGCCGAGGTCGCGGGCGGGCTTGCCGATCAGCCGCAGGGTATCGAGCGGACCGAAGAGCTTCGGGAGGGGGACGATGGTCGTCAGCGGGTCGTCGAGGAACGCGCGGCCGACCGCGGCATCCGTCGACAGCCATTCGACCCCTGTGGCGTCCGCCGCCGCCCACCGTTTGTTGAGGGGCGCCGCGTTGAGGTCGCCGGGCCACAGGAGGGACGACCCCGAGAGGATGACGGCGTCGTAGGCGCGTGGATCGGCGTTCAGCAGCTTCTGCGCGAGGAACGAGCCCCACGAATGACCGAGGAGCACGAGCGGCAGGCCGGGGTTCTCGTCGCGGATGATCCGCGTGAACTGCTTCAGCCCGGCGACGGTGGCGCGCAGGCCGCCGGGGCCGAGGCGTCCGAGGCGGGAGTGGTCGCCGCCGTGCTGACGCAGGCCCGTGCGGCCATGGCCGCGGTGGTCGTCGGCGTAGACGGTGAAGCCGTCGGCGGTCAGGGCGGTGATCACCCCGCCGTAGCGGCCGGCGTGCTCGCCGACGCCGTGGAGGAGTTGAACGACGCCGCGCGGGTCACCCTGCGCCGGGTGGACGTCGTAGACGATCGCGATGCCGTGTGCATCGATGAACTCGGGCATGGCTCGAATCCTAGGACGACGACGGGGGTGACGGATGCCCGACTCCAAGCCGTTAGCCAGACTAATGAGTTAGGCTAATGAAAATGAGCAGCGCACCCGAGACCACGATCACGGACCTCGCGCTCGCGGCATCCGACTTCCGCATGGCGACCTTCCGCCTCGCGCGTCGCCTCCGGTCGCAGCGCGCCGTCGACACCATGAGCGACGGGCAGTTCGCCGTCCTGGCCGGCCTGAAGGTGCACGGACCCCACACGCTCGGCGAGCTCGCCGAGCGTGAGCGCGTCTCCGCCCCGTCGATGAATCGCACGGTGAACTGCCTCGAAGAGCTCGGCTACCTCAGCCGCACCCCCGACGAGAACGATCGCCGAAAAGTCGTCATCGACCTCACCGAATCCGGCCGCGACGTCGTCGTCGAGACGGTCCGTCGCCGCGACTCCTGGCTCGAGCACGCCTTCGAGGAACTGAGCCCCGCCCAGCGCGCGACGCTCGCCGACGCCGCCGCGATCATGCAGGAGGTGGCCGGCCGATGAGCTCCGCCATGTTCCGCTCGTTCTCGGTGTTCAACTACCGGGTCTGGTTCATCGGCGCGCTCGTCTCGAACGTGGGCGCGTGGATGCAGGCGACCGCCCTCAGCTGGGTCGTCCTGACGCAGCTCACCGACAACGACGCCACCGCCATGGGCGTCACGATGGCGCTGCAGTTCGCGCCGCCGCTGCTCCTCGTGGGCGTCACCGGCCTGGTGGCAGACCGCTTCGATCGCCGCAAGCTCCTGTTCTTCACCCAGGGCTCGCTCATGCTGCTCGGCCTCATCATCGGCGTCCTGCTGCTCACCGGCAGCATGAACCTCTGGACGATGTACGCCTTCGCGTTCGCGCTCGGGATCGTCGCCGCCTTCGACAACCCGACCCGGCAGGCGTTCGTGTCCGACCTCGTCGCCCGCGAGAACGCCTCGAACGCGGTCGCCCTGAACGCGGCATCCTTCAACACCGCCCGCATGATCGGACCCGCCGTCGCGGGTCTCGTCATCGTCGCGGTCGGCACCGGCTGGGTGTTCCTCGTCAACGCACTGACGTTCCTCGCGATGCTCATCGCGCTGAGCCTCATCCGCTCCGCCGAGCTCGTCCCGCGCCCGAAGCTCCGGAGCGCGGCGCGCATGGCCGACGGCCTGCGCTACGTGGGGGGCAGGCCCGACCTCATCGTGACGTTCGTGATGGTGTTCCTCTTGGGCGCTTTCGGCATGAACTTCCCCATCCTCGCCTCGACCATGGCCCTCGAGTTCGGGCAGAACGCCGACGGGTACGGCGTGCTGAGCTCGATCCTCGCGATCGGGTCGCTCGCGGGCGCCCTCCTGGCGGCCCGGCGCGACCGTGCGCGCCTGCGGCTCGTGATCGGCGGGCTCGGCCTGTTCGCGGTCGCGTCGGTCCTTTCGGCCGCGATGCCCGTGTACATCGCCTACGCCGCGACCCTCATGCTCATCGGCTTCGCGACCGTCACGACGCTCACGACGGCGAACGGATACGTGCAGACGACGACCGAACCCGCCCTCCGCGGACGCGTCCTCGCCCTCTACATGGCGATCCTCATGGGCGGGACGCCCTTCGGTGCCCCGATCGTGGGCTGGGCCGCCGACGCGTTCGGTCCCCGCGCCGCGATCCTGCTCGGTGCGGCGGCGGCGCTCATCGCGTTCTGCGTCGGCGGCGGGTGGCTGCTCTTCTCGGGCCGCCTCCACCGTCACGAGACCCGCCGGTTCGCGATGACGATCGACGAGACCCGCCCGATCAGCGTCGTCGCTCCCGAGGAGTTCAGCGACGAGGTCGCCGCGACGACGCCGATCCGGCTCCCCGAGGCGACCGCCGCGGCCGAGAGGGATGCCGCGGCTCGCCGAGGCTGACCGGGCCGGCTCCGTCGGGGACGCGATCGGCCGCGCGGGATCCGTTCGAGCGACGAGTCGCGTCCCCGCAGCGGTGACCGTCGTGTTCGAGCGACCTCACGTGCCGCGCACAGCGGATCGGGGCGACCATTGGCGCCCCGGGGCGGGGACGATGGATGCCGCGGCTCGCCGAGGCTGACCGGCGTCAGATTCCGCGCACCGCTGTCCGCGCGATCTCATAACCGTCGGCCGACGCCGTGACGACCACCTCGCCCGGGCCGTCGACCCGGATCACGGCCAGCAGCCGGCCGTCGTAGGTCGTGTACGCGGACGCCCCGAACGATTCCTCGGTCCTCGCGCGGCCGGAGCCCAAACCAGCCAGTACCCCGAGACCCGAGACCTGGACCTCGACCCGCACGTCGCGGTCGGCGACGGTGATGCCGGCGTCGTCCGCGAGGGTGATCGCGACGAAGGCGAGCCCGCCGACCGCGACCTCGTCGCGTTCGGCGTGCGCCTGCAGGCGAGGGGTGCCGGCGGTGCGGACGACGTGCCGTCCGGTCTCGTGACCTGCCCGCCGCGCGACGGCGATGAGCTCGCCCGGGTGGAATTCGGTCTCGAACCGCGCGAGGAAAGCCTTCTCGGCGCCGACGGGGGCCACGCCGAGACTCTCCCCGTCGAGGAGCAGCTCGACCTCGTCCGCATCCGCGTACACGTCGACCGTCACCGGGGCGCCGTGCGCGGCATCCCAGCTCCACGTCGACACGGTGTCGGTCCAGGACCACGGCGTCGTCGCGGTCGGCCGACCGTGATGCTGGGGGCGGTGCACGGCGATGTAGGGTTCGGCACGCAGTCCGTAGACGATCTCGCGGTAGTACGAGATCGTCCGTCGATACCCGGTGATGTCGAGGTCACCGGACTCGGCCAGCCGGTAGGGGTAGGGACCGGCCGTCCCGGTGGGCTCATACCCGGGCTCGTCGGTGTAGTCGACGCGACCGATCCCCGCTTCTCCGAGGTAGTCCCAGCCGGTCCAGGTGAAATCGCCGATAACGTGGGGCAGCTCCTGAACGAGCTCCCACATGACATCGATGCGCGCGGGGAACGTCTCGGAGCCGACGATGACGCGATCCGGGTGGTCGACGGCATCCTGCCGGTATCGGGAGTCGGCGTAGTTGAACCCGACGACGTCGAGGACGGCGGCCGACTCCTCGATCGACGCGCTCACGAGCGGCGACGCATTCATCAACCCCATCTGATCGCCCATGTTCGCCATCATCGTGTTCGCATCCTCGACCTGTTCGCGGGCTTCCGCCATGCGGGGCAGGTTCGCGATGATGCCGTTGATCCCGTTGGTCACGAACCGGGTGTGGTCGAGGTCGCGCACGCGTTCGGCGAGCCGGCGACTCCAGGTCGACCCGATCGGCGTGCCGAGCTCGAGGATCTCGTTGCCGATCGAATACATGATCACGCTCGGATGATTGCGGTCCTTCGCGACGAGGCCGGCCACGTCGCGCTCCCACCGCTCAGGGAAGGTGATGGTCGCATCGTGCGGCGCCTTCGACCGCGTCCAGGCGTCGGCGAGCTCGTCCATGACGACGAGGCCGTGACGGTCGCACGCATCGAGCATGGCCCGCGACATCGGGTTGTGAGCGCTGCGCAGGGCGTTGAACCCCGCCTCCTTGAGGAGTCGGACCCGGCGATCCTCCGCGTCGTCGAACGTCGCGGCACCGAGCGGTCCGTTGTCATGATGCACGCAGGCGCCGCGCAGCTTCAGGGGGCGTCCGTCGATGCGCAGCCCGTTCCGCGCATCCACCTGAAGGGTCCGGATGCCGAAGGTCGTCGAGTCCTCGTCGAGCGCGGCACCTGCGGCATCCGTCACCGTCGTCTGCAACGCGTAGAGGTGCGGATGGTCGGGATGCCACCGGAGCGGCTCGTCGACGATGAGCCGGGCTCGGGCGACGGCATCCGTTCCCGGCAGCACCGTGACCGGAGAGCCGCCGGATGCCACGATCTCGCCGGTGGGTCCCGTCACCGTCCACGCGACTCGTGTCTCGCGCGTGTGACGCGTGGAGTTGCGGACGGTGGCCGCGACGGCCACGACGGCACGCTCTTCGTCGATGTCGGGGGTGGTCACGGTCACGCCGTGCACGGGGATGTGGACCGGGTCGGTGACCACGAGATGGACGGGCCGGTAGATGCCCGCCCCGCTGTACCAGCGACTGTCCCGATGCGCGCGCGCCTCGACGGTGAGGCGGTTGACCTCACCGAAGCGCAGGTAGGGGTCGAGGACGGCGGAGAAGCCGGCGTACCCGTTGGATTCATGGACGACGACCTCGCCGTTGAGGAACACGACGGCGTCGCGGTACACGCCTTCGAACTCGAGGCGAACGGTCCTCTCCCGCCACGACGGCGGGACGTTCAGGTCGCGGGAGTATTCGAACGCGCCGCCCGGCGTGTACCCGGAGTGGACCCCCTGGACCTCGTCGGCGGAGCGGGGCAGGTCGCGGAGCGCGTCGTGCGGGAGGACCACGAGGCGAGGGCCGGCTCCGTCGGCGGGCGCCTCGAACGGGCCCAGTTTCGGCCCCACGGTCCAGCCGTCGTGCAGCGACTCGCGCGTCACGGGGCGACCTCATAGGCGGTGACTTCCGGCGCCGGATCCGACCAGTCGATGTCGGCGAAGGTACGGAACAGGGCGCGCAGTTCCTCCGCCATGTCGAGGACGCTGCGGTCGAGCAGCCACTGCACCTGCAGACCGTCCATCATCGCGATGATCGTGATGGCCGCTCGGCGGGGCGTCATCCCGTGACGGAGGCGTCCGTCGCGCTCGAGGTTCACCAGAGCGCGCTCGATCGTGGACCTGGTGAAGTTGTAGCGACCCACGAAGTACTCGTGAGCGGGATGGTCGGGCGCGGTGGCCTCTGCGGAGAGCGTGGCGAACAGCTCCACGACCCCAGGAATCGACGCGTTGTACTCGGCGAGCTCCACGAGCCCCCGGAGGACGGCGGCACCGTCCTCGGACTGTGTGGGGACGATGGCGCGCGCGCGGTCGTCCTTCTCCGCGAGAACCGCCTCGAGAAGGGCGCTCTTGTTGCGGAAATGATGGAGCAGTCCCGCCTCGCTCATGCCGACGCGGACCGCGATCTCGCGCAGCGACCCGGCCCGGTACCCGGACCCCGAGAAGACCTCCAGAGCGGCGTCCAGGATCGCCTGTCGCGTCGCCTCGGTCTTGGCGTAGGTGCCTCGTCGTCGCGCCTTCGCGGGCTCGACCGTCTGCGTGTTCGTCATCACCATCGATTCTCTGAGACCGCTCCCGTGAGCCGTCATCGGGGCCAGTCTGCACGGTTTGGTAACGAAAACCTAGCGATGGCTAGATTTTCGTCGCGAAAACCTAGTGCCCACTAGAAATTGCTGCTAGCGTCCGTCGGCAGAGCGATCCGCAGGGGTATCGCCACCCGAAATGAGGACAATGATGTTCCGATGGAAGGCCACAGCAGCCGTCGCCGTCGTCGCCGCTCTCGCACTGACCGGTTGCGCCGGTGGAGACACGACGAGCAGCACCGGTGAAGGAGGGAAGGCCGACCGGCTGACCCTGATCTCGATCGCCGCACCGACGAGCTACGACATCGGCGCCGGTGCCGAATGGGGCAACCGCAGCGAGTTCTTCGAGGCCGTTTTCGACACGCTCCTCCGCAAGGACTCCTCCGGCGAGATCCAGGCGAACCTCGCCACGGCGTGGGAGTACAACGAGGACAAGACCGTCCTGACCCTCACCCTGCGCGACAATGCAAAGTTCACCGACGGCACGGCGGTGGACGCCGACGCCGTCGTGGGCAGCCTCGAGCGCTTCCGCGACGGAACCTCCCCACAGGCCGCCACCCTTGCGGGCAAGGAGTTCGCCGCCCCCGACGCGACCACCGTCACGATCACGCAAGACGCTCCCGACCCGTCGCTCGAGAACCTCCTCTCGATCGCGCCCGGCCTCGTGCAGGCGCCGTCGAGCTTCGACGACGAGAACTCGGCCACCACGCCCGTCGGGTCGGGTCCCTACATCCTCGATTCCGCATCGAGCGTCACCGGCACCACCTACAACTACACGGCGAATCCCGACTACTGGAACGCCGACGCGGTCAAATACGAGAACCTCACCATCAACGTGATGGAGGACACCACCGCGATCCTCAACGCCATCAAGGCGGGCGAGGCCAACGGCGCCAAGATCGCCGACAACAACACGATCTCCGAGGTCGAGGGCGCCGGCTGGACCATCGAGTCGAACGAGCTCGACTTCCAGGGCCTGCTCCTGCTCGACCGCGCCGGCACCATGGCGCCCGAGCTCGCCGATGTGAAGGTGCGACAGGCACTCAACATGGCGTTCGACCGCGAGGCGCTGCTGCAGTCCCTGCAGAGCGGATACGGCACCGTGACCGAGCAGGTCTTCCCCGCCACGTCCGCGGCCTACGACGAGGCGCTCGACAGCACCTACCCGTACGACCCGGATGCGGCGAAGGCCCTCCTCGCCGAGGCCGGGTACCCGAACGGCTTCACGCTGAACATGATGTCGACGCCCGCCTTCCAGACGACGTTCGACCTCGTGGCCCAGCAGCTGTCGGACATCGGCGTCACCGTCAACTACACCGACCCGGGAACGGGCAACTTCATCACCGACATGCTCGCCCCGAAGTACCCCGCGACGTGGATGGCACTGGAGCAGAACCCCGACTGGCAGCTGATCAACTTCATGATCGCGCCGAACGCGACGTTCAACCCGTTCAAGTACCAGGACGACACGGTCGACGGCTACATCGAGACGATCCAGCGCGGGACCGAGGACGAGGCTGCGGCCGCCGCCAAGGAGCTCAACAAGTACATCGTCGACCAGGCCTGGTTCGCACCGTTCTACCGCGTCCAGGGGTCGTTCGCGACGGACGCGAACACGAACCTGGAGTTCTGGCCGACCAACGCCTACCCGTCGATCTTCGACTTCTCGCCGAAGAACTGACCGATCCGGCGGGTGGCGGGCTCCGGCCCGTCACCCGCCGACCACCTCCGGGAAGGCATCATGCTGTCATTCATCATCAGACGCGTCGTCTCCGGCGTCGTCCTCGTCGCGGTGATCTCCGCCGTCGCGTTCCTCCTCCTCTACGCCGGCGGCGGCGACATCGCCCGCCGCATCCTCGGTGAGAACGCCACCGCCGAGACGGTCGCCAAGAAGACCGAGGAACTGGGGCTCAACCGCCCGCTCCTCACCCAGTACACCGACTGGCTCGCGTCCGCGTTCACAGGCAACCTGGGGCGCAGCTGGTTCACCGGCGAGCTGGTCAGCGTGAGCGTGACCAACCGCCTCGCCGTCACCCTCTCGCTCGTCATCGGGGCCACCCTCATCTCCGCGGTCATCGCGATCGTCATCGGGGTCTGGGCAGCGCGCCGGGGCGGCGCGGTGGACGGGACGATCCAGATCCTCTCGCTCGTCGGTTTCGCCGTACCGGGCTTCCTCATCGCTCTCATCCTCGTGCTGATCTTCGCGGTCAACCTGCACTGGTTCAAGGCGACCGGGTACGTGCCGATCGCGACGTCGTTCAGCGGCTGGGTCTCCTCCGTCACACTGCCGATCATCGCCCTCTCCATCGGCGCGATCGCGTCGGTCGCAGTCCAGGTGCGCGGATCGGTCATCGACGCGACCTCCCGCGATTACGTCCGAACCCTCCGCGCTCGCGGCCTCAGCGAACGCTCCGTCATCTACAAGCACGTCCTGCGCAACGCCGGCGGCCCCGCGCTCGCGGTCCTCGCCCTGCAGTTCGTGGGACTCCTCGGCGGTGCGGTCGTCGTCGAGCAGATCTTCTCCATCCCGGGCATGGGACAGCTCAGTGTCCGCTCGACCACCCTCGGCGACATCCCCGTGGTGATGGGGCTCGTGATCGCCTTCGCGATCCTCGTCGTCATCGTCAACCTGCTGATCGACCTCGCCCAGGCCGCTCTGAACCCGAAGGTGAGGCTCTCGTGAGCGAAGCATCTCCCATCAACCCGGCTCTCCCCCTCGCCCCGGCGAACGCCGCGCCCGTGCGCATGCACCTCGCGCGACGACTCCTCAAGCGCCCCGTCGGTGTCGGAGCCGCGCTGTTCCTGCTGCTCATCGCCGTCATCGCCGTCATCGGCAGTGCGATCGCCCCCCTCGACCCGAACTACGCCGACATCCGGAACGTCCTCGCATCCCCGGGCGGCGCGAACCTCCTCGGCACGGACAGCAGCGGCCGCGACGTCTGGTCGCGCCTGCTCGTCGCCACTCAGACGAGTGTCCTGGCCGCACTGCTGGCCGTCGTCGTCGCCATCGTGATCGGTGTCATCAGCGGTCTCATCGCCGGCTACTACCAGGGCTGGTTCAACGCGGTGGCCACATGGGTCACCGAACTGAACATGGCACTCCCGGGCATCGTCATCCTGCTCGCGGCGCGCGCCGTCCTCGGCCCCTCGGTCTGGATCTCGATGTTCATCTTCGGCATCCTGCTCGCGCCGTCGTTCTTCCGACTCGTCTACGCCGCGGTCACCGCCGTGCGCGGCGAGCTGTACGTCGACGCGGCCCGCGTCTCGGGCCTCAGCGACGCGCGGATCATCGGCCGCCACGTCCTCTCGGTCGTCCGGGCACCGATCATCATCCAGGCCGCGATCATCGCGGGCATCGCCCTCGCGATCCAGTCCGGGCTCGAGTTCCTCGGCCTCGGCGACGTCAAGGTCCCCACGTGGGGCTCGATGCTCAACGACGGCTTCAAGAACATCGCTCGCACGCCGCTCCTGCTCATCTGGCCGTCGCTCGCGATCGCTCTCACCTGCATCGCCCTCACGCTGCTCGCCAACGTCATGCGCGACGAGCTCGAGCGCACCGTCTCGGTGCGTCGCAAGCGCCGTCGCGCCGTCACGACCGCGACCGGTTCGGTCGCGGCCGTGACCACCTCGATCTCGATGAGCGGCGGTGAGCCGATCGAAGACCTCGACGAACTCCCGGTCATCGAGAACCAGGGCGTGATCCGTCACAGCGAGGACGCCCGCAGCAAGGCGACGGAGAAGGTGCTCGAGGTCCGCGACCTGCGGGTCGGGTACGACCAGCCCGACGGCTCCCACATCGAGGTCGTCCACGGTGTCTCGTTCGACATCCGCAAGGGCGAGGTGCACGGTCTCATCGGCGAATCCGGCTCGGGGAAGACCCAGACCGCCTTCGGCGTGCTGGGCCTGCTCCCCCGCGGCGGTCACGTCACGGGCGGATCGATCCTCTACGAGGGGACCGAGCTGGCCGACGCGTCCGAGCGCACCTACGCCGGCATCCGCGGCAAGCGCATCGGGTACATCCCGCAGGAGCCGATGAGCAACCTCGACCCGTCGTTCACGATCGGCAGCCAGCTGGTCGAGCCGCTGCGCGCGCACCTCGGGCTGTCGAAGAAGGAGGCGACGGAGCGCTCCCTCGACCTCCTCGCCCGCGTCGGCATCCCCCAGCCGAAGCGGACATTCGACGCGTACCCGTTCGAGGTGTCGGGCGGCATGGCTCAGCGCGTGCTGATCGCCGGGGCGGTCTCGACCGACCCGGACCTCATCATCGCGGACGAGCCGACCACGGCGCTCGACGTCACCGTGCAGGCGGAGGTCCTCGACCTGCTGCGCGACCTGCAGGCCGAGCGCCACATGGCCATGCTCCTCGTCACGCACAACTTCGGCGTCGTCGCCGACCTCTGCGACCGGGTCACCGTCATGCAGAACGGTCTGTTCGTCGAGCAGGGACCGGTGCGGAGCATCTTCCACCAGGCCCGTCACCCGTACACCCAGGCACTGCTGGACGCGATCCTCGACGAGGGTCCCGCCCGCGGTCCGCTCGTCCTGAAGGGAGCACGGGCATGACCGCTCCGCTGCTCGAGGTGAAAGATCTCGTCGTCGAATACCCGGGCAAGGGGTTCCGTGCCGAACCGTTCCGCGCACTGAAGGGCGTCTCGCTCGACATCCTCCCGGGCGAGACGGTGGGCCTGGTCGGCGAATCGGGATCGGGGAAGACGACCCTCGGCCGCGCCGCCCTCGGACTCGCGCCCGTCAGCGGCGGCACGATCACCTACGACGGTCGCGACATCTCGCACTTGAGCCGGCGCCAGCGCCGGTCGCTGACCTCCGAGATCCAGGTCGTCTTCCAGGATCCGTACTCGTCGCTGAACCCGTCGATGACGATCGAGGAGATCCTGATCGAGCCGCTCACGGCGGCGGGGGTCGCCAAGGCCACCGCACGCACGCGGGTGCGGGATCTGCTCGACCAGGTCGGCCTTCCCTCCGACGCACGCAGCCGGCTGCCCCGCGAGTTCTCGGGCGGCCAGCGGCAGCGCGTCGCGATCGCCCGGGCCCTCGCGCTCGAGCCGCGGCTGATCGTGTGCGACGAGCCGGTGTCGGCGCTCGACCTGTCGACGCAGGCGCGCGTCCTCGACCTGTTCGTCGAGATCCAGGAGCGCACCGGCGTCGCGTACCTGTTCGTGACGCACGATCTGGCCGTCGTTCGCCACGTGAGTCACCGCGTCGCCGTGATGTACCGGGGCGAGATCGTCGAGTACGGCGACGGCGACCGGGTCACCTCCGCCCCGGAGCACCCCTACACCCAGCGGCTCTTCATGGCCGCTCCCGTGCCGGACCCCGACAAGCAGGAGGAGCGCCGCGCCGCGCGTCGCGCGTTCCTCGCGTCCGAGGCCGGCGCGTCGGTTCCGGGCGCCGCCTGACCGGATGCCGGTGCGCGGACATCGCGCGCCGGCATCCACCATCCCTCTTCTCATCCTCCGATCACAGGAGATCGCATGACCGCGTCCACCGACCACCTCCGTCCCCTTCTCGAGAAGCTGACCCTCGAGCAGAAGGCGGCCCTCGTGCAGGGCGCGGACTTCTGGACGACGGTCCCGCTCCCCGAGATCGGGCTGCGGGCCATGACGCTCTCCGACGGTCCCGCGGGCGTCCGCGGTCCCCGCTGGGACGAGCGCGACCCGTCGCTGAACATGCCCTCGGGGTCGGCGCTGGCCGCGTCGTGGGATCCGGGACTCGCGCACCGCTACGGCGCCGCCGCCGCGAGCGAAGCCCGACGCAAGGGCGTCGACGTCGTCCTCGGACCGACCATCAACCTGCACCGATCGCCGCTCGGCGGCCGGCACTTCGAATGCTTCTCGGAGGACCCGCACCTCACCTCGGCGCTCGGTGCGGCGTACGTCCGCGGCCTGCAGGACAACGGCGTCGCGGCGACCCCCAAGCACTACGTCGCCAACGACTCCGAGACCGACCGTTTCACGGTCGACGTGAAAGTCGACGAACGCGCTCTCCGCGAGCTCTACCTCGCCCCGTTCGAGGCGACCGTCGCCGCCGGGACGTGGAGCATCATGAGCTCCTACAACTCCGTCGACGGCGTGACGATGACCGAGAACGACCTGCTCGAGACGCCCCTGAACAGCGAGTGGGGCTTCGACGGAGTCGTCGTCAGCGACTGGACCGCGGTCCGTTCGCTCGATGCGGTCGCCGCGGCTCAAGACCTCGCCATGCCGGGACCGGCTCCCGCCTGGGCCGACCTCGTCGCCGCCGTCCGGGACGGTCGCGTCGCCGAGGGAGACCTCGACCGCAAGGTGCTCCGTATGCTGCTGCTCGCCGAACGCGTCGGCGCCCTCGAAGGGACGAGTCCGCTCGAGCCCGCGCCGGTCGACGGCGTCGCCTTCGTCCGCGAGGCCGCCGTCGAAGGCACGGTGCTCCTGAAGAACGAGAAGGTGCTGCCGCTGGATGCCGGTGGCCTGCGCCGCGTCGCGGTGATCGGCCAGAACGCCCGCGACGCCCGGACGCAGGGCGGCGGGTCGGCCACGGTGCTGCCCGAACGCACGGTGTCGCCGCTCGACGGCATCCGTGAGGCACTGCTCCACGCCGACGTCGTCTACGAGATCGGCGCGGTCGTGCAGGAGGGCGTCGCCGAGCTCGCCCTCGACCGCATGACGAACCCCGTCACGGGCGAACCCGGGCTGCGCGTGACCTTCCTCGGCGAGGACGGCGAGGAGCTGTTCACCGAGGATCGGCGGGCCAGTGCACTCGTGTGGTTCGGCGGCGATGCCCCGATCGCCGCGAGCCGAACGGTCGTCTTCGAGACCCGTTACACGCCGGAGGCGACGGGCACGGTCGAGCTCGGCTTCGCCGGCGCGAACCCGGCCCGCCTCTACGTCGGGGGCGAGCTGCTCCTCGACGACTCCCCCGTCGTCGAGGGCACCGACCTCGGCGCCGCCTTCCTCAACCCGCCGTCCCTCACCGCGGCGGTCGCCGTGCGGAGCGGCATCCCGATCGACGTCCGCGTCGAGTTCGTCCCCGCCGACGCAGGGGCGCTCGCGGGCGCCATGTCGGCGACGATCGGCATCGCCCCCGAGCGGACCGACCCCGCCGAGCTCATCGCGCGAGCCGCCGATGCCGCTCGCGCCGCGGAGGTCGCGATCGTCGTGGTCGGTACCAACGCGAAGGTCGAGTCCGAGGGCTACGACCGCACCGACCTCGACCTGCCGGGCCGCCAGGACGACCTGGTGCGCGCGGTCGCCGCGACCGGGACGCCCGTGATCGTCGTCGTCAACGCGGGCTCGCCCGTCGTCCTGCCGTGGGCGGACGAGGTCGGAGCCATCGTGCAGGGCTACTTCGGCGGACAGGAGTTCGGTGACGCCATCGCCGACGTTCTCACCGGCGCCGCCGAGCCCGGCGGGCGCCTCCCCACCACGTGGCCGGCCGCACTCGCCGACGTGCCCGTCACCCAGGTGACCCCGGAAGACGGCGTGCTGACGTACGACGAGGGCATCCACGTCGGCTACCGCGCCTGGCTGCGCTCAGCCGCCGAACCCGCCTTCCCGTTCGGACACGGCCTCGGCTACACCTCGTGGGAGTGGGATGCCGCGACCCGCGACGGCGAGCGGATAGAGGTCACGCTCCGCAACACCGGCGAGCGCGCCGGCAAGCAGGTCATCCAGGTCTACGCCGAGCGTGCCGGCTCCGAGGTCGACCGGCCGGTTCGCTGGCTCGTGGGTCACGCCGTCGTCAGAGCGGATGCCGGGGCCACCGCGACCGCCTCGATCGCCCTGCCGCAGCGCCGCTTCGCGTACTGGGCGGACGGCTGGCAGATCGAGCCGGGCACGTTCACGCTGCGCGTCGGCGCATCGGTCGCCGATCTTCCGCTCGCCGCCGACTGGGAGGTCGGCGCGTGATGCTTCTCGAGGGGACCGTCGACGACCGCCTCACCGGCATCGCAGAGCGACTCGACAGCTGGCTCGCGGCCGACCCCGACCTCTCGTTCCAGGTCGCCGCACGTCACCGGGGCGAGGTCGTCCTGGATGCCTGGGGCGGGCCGCACCTCGGCCGGGACTCCGTCATCGTGCCGTACTCGGTGACGAAGAACACGATCGGCCTCGCCGTGGGCCTGTTGATCGAACGCGGCGAGCTCGACCTCGACGAGCGCGTCGCGACCTACTGGCCGGAGTTCGCCGCGAAGGGCAAGGGCGCCGTCACGGTCCGTCAGCTGCTCTCGCACCAGGCGGGCCTCCCCCAGGCCGACACGGTCCTCACGTGGGACGAGCTGCTCGACCATCACGCCGCCGCCGATCGGCTCGCGGCATCCCGCCCCTTCTGGCACCCGGGCAGTGCGTTCGGGTACCACGCGATCACCATCGGTTCCCTCGGGGACGAGCTCGTCTTCCGGGTCACCGGACGCACTCTGCACGAGTTCTACGAGCAGGAGATCCGCGCACCGCACGAGGTGGATTTCTACCTCGGGCTGCCCCCGGAGCACGAGGATCGCCGCGCGGACGTGCTGCCGATGATCCAGCCCGTCTCGGACACCCTCGTCCGGTCGTACTCGGCTCTCGGCCCGCTCGTGTTCGGCTCGATGGCGGGCGACGTCGACCTCGGCAACTCGCCGCGGAGCTGGCGGTACGGCCACCCGGCCGGCAACGGCGCCGGCAGCGCCCGAGGGCTCGCTCGTCTGATGGCCGCCGCGGTGACGGGTGTCGACGGCGGGCAGCCGTTCCTCTCCGCCGACACCGTCGAGCAGATCGGGCAGCAGCAGATCCGCGGGTACGACGAGGTCCTCCATCAGCACGACCGCGCCCACGCGATCGTGTTCCAGAAGCCGTCGCAGCAGCTCTCGTTCGGCGGGCCCCGCTCCTTCGGCCACGACGGCGCAGCGGGTGCCCTCGCCTGCGTCGACCCCGACTCCGGGGTCTCCTTCGCCTGGACCATCGCCCGCGGCCCCTGGCCCGGTGGCGCCGATCCGCGCGCCGTCGCCCTGGCGGCCGACATCGGCCGCCTGCTGAACTGACCTCGGAGGACTCCTGTGAACGCCCGCATCGACAGTCTGCGCGTCGAGCTCCGCAGCGACAGCCCGTTCGTCGCGACGGCCGAGCCGCGCCTGAGCTGGATCGTCGCGACCGACGAAGCGAACTGGCTCCAAACCCGCGCCGAAGTCACGGACGGCATCGAGACCGTCGTGCTCGACGGCGACGACAGCGCACTCGTCGCGTGGCCGTTCGCGCCGCTGGAACCCGGCGACCGCCGCACCGTCCGCGTGCGGGCACAGGCGGCATCCGGCACTTGGACCGACTGGTCCGACGGCTGCGAACTCGCGGCGGGCTTCCTGGCTGCCGGCGAGTGGGTCGCGCAGCCCGTCGGGCTCGCAGACCCCGCCCGCGAGGCGATGCCCACCGTCGTGAAGACGCGGTTCCGGCTCGGCCGCCCGGTCACCCGCGCCCTCCTCTTCTGGACCGCTCTCGGCGTCGCCGAACCCGAGGTGAACGGGACGCCGGTGTCGGAGGACGTCCTCTCTCCCGGTTGGACCGCTTACCGCGACCGTCTCGTCCACGAGACCGTCGACGTGACCGCGCTCGTCCGCGAGGGAGAGAACGAGCTGTCCGCGACCCTCGCCGGCGCCTGGTACACGGAGAAATACGGCTTCTTCGCGTTCGCCGCCCGGCTCTACGGCACGCAGCCGTCCTTCCTCGCGCAGCTGCGCGTCACGTTCGACGACGGCACGACCACCACCGTCGCCGCGACCGGCGACGGGTGGGAGGCCGCCGCGGAGTGCTCTGTCGTCGACAGCGGCATCTACGCGGGCGAGCACCAGGACCTCCGACTCACGGCCGCGAACTTCCGTCCCGTCCGGGTCGGGGCGGCCGCCCTCCCGGGGTACGAGACGGTCCCCGTCCCCGAGGCCCGGATCGCTCCGCCCGTCCGGCGGATCGAGACCCTCCCCGTCGCGGACGTGCTGGCGACCCCTTCGGGCGGCACGATCCTCGACTTCGGGCAGAACCTCGTGGGCAGGCTGCGGGTGCGGCTCCGCGGCGACGCGGGCGCCCGAGTGGCGATCCGGCACGCGGAGGTTCTCGAGGACGGTGAGCTCTCCCTCCGCCCCCTCCGCAACGCCGCCGCGACGGCGACCTTCGATCTCTCCGGGGGCGACGACGTCCTCGAGTCGCGCTTCAGCTTCTACGGCTTCCGCTATGCCGAGATCACCGGCGCCGACGTCGACCCCGCCGACGTCGAGGCGGTGGTGCTCCACACCGACATGACGCGGACCGGGTGGTTCTCGGCATCCGATCCGCTCATCGAGCGCCTGCACGAGAACGTCGTGTGGGGCATGCGCGGCAACTTCCTGTCGATCCCGACCGACTGCCCGCAGCGCGATGAGCGGCTGGGCTGGACGGGCGACATTCAGGTGTTCACTCCGACGGCGTCATTCCTCTACGACTGCGCCGGGTTCCTCACCTCGTGGCTGCGTGATCTCGCGCACGAGCAGGCGCGCGACGACGGGTCGGTTCCCGTCGTCGTCCCCTCGGCCCTCACGGGGTTCGCCGGCGGTGCGTCGCCCGCGGCCTGGGGCGATGCCGCGACCGTCGTCCCCACCGTCCTGCACGAGCGCTTCGGCGATCGCGACATCGTCGCCGCGCAGTACGAGAGCATGCGGACATGGGTGGATGCCGTCGGCCGCGACGCGGGCGAGGGCGGTCTGTGGGCGGGTCGCATGCAGCTCGGCGACTGGCTCGACCCCGCCGCGCCGCCGGACAAGCCCGGGCACGCGAAGGTCGACAGCGACATCGTCGCGTCCGCCTACTACGCCCGCTCCCTCCGACAGGTCGCCGATGCCGCGCGACTGCTCGGTTTCGAGACGGATGCCGCGCACTACAGCACGCTCGCCGAGCGCAGCCGCCGCGCCTTCACCGCCGAGTACGTAACCCCGGCCGGGCGCATGATGAGCGACGCGCCCACCGCGTACGCTCTCGCGCTCGAGTTCGACCTCGTGACCGATCCCGAGGTGCGTGCCGCACTGGCGGACCGTCTCGCGGCCCTCGTCCGCGAGGGCGGGTACCGCATCGGCACCGGCTTCGTCGGCACCCCGCTGGTGGCCGACGCGCTGACCCGCGGCGGCCACCTCGCCGCGGCAGAGCGCCTGCTGACGCAGACGGAGTGCCCGTCGTGGCTCTACCCCGTGACGCAGGGCGCGACCACGGTCTGGGAGCGATGGGACTCGCTCCTGCCCGACGGCACCGTGAATCCGGGCGAGATGACCTCGTTCAACCACTACGCGCTGGGTGCGGTCGCCGACTGGCTGCACCGGACGGTCGCCGGCCTCGCGCCTGCCGCTCCGGGCTACCGGCGGCTGCGCATCGCGCCGCAGCCTCTCGAGACGCTGTCGTCCGCATCGGCCCGCCACCTGACCCCGTACGGCGAGGCGTCGGTCTCGTGGCGTCGCGACCGCGACCAGATCGTGGTGACCGCGGTCGTGCCGGCGAATACGTCCGCCGACGTCGCCGTGCCGGGCGCACCGGACGAGGTCGGATCGGGTCGTCACGAATGGCGCTTCGCCGCCCCGGCAACTCCCCCGCGCCCCGCACTGGACGGGTTGCACGCGTCGCTCGCCGACGTCATCGACGACCCCCGCGCCTACGCCGCGCTCGTCGACACGGTCGCCGCCGCCGATCCCGACCGGGCAGAGGCGGTGCGGGCCGAGACCCGCTGGGGCGCCGGGCGCCCCGTCACGACCGCGCTCATGTTCACCCCGCCCGACCTGCTCGCGTCCGTCGACGACGCGATCCGGCGCGCGACGGCATCCGCCTGATCCACCCCGAGGAGACACCATGTTCGACCGCGCCAGCACCTTCGGCGAGGCTCTCGACGACCCCGACGCCCGCGCGATCCTCGAACGGTACCTGCCGGGCGTGGCCGCCTCCCCCATGGCGACGCAGTTCCGGAACGGCCGCCTCGGGCAGCTCGTCGCCATCGTCCCCGCCCTCGAGGACCTCGAGGAGCGGGAGAGGTTCTTCGCCGCGCTCGCAGAGGTGGGGTCCGGGGGTGGTCGTCCCCCGTACGCACCCGCGATCGATCCCGACCCCGCCTACGAGGGCGACGACGTCCCCCGCGCCTCGGCGGAGGTCACCCTCCCGTCGCCGACGCCGCTCTGGGACCCGCTCGAGGTCCGCATCGCCGGCCCCGCGCACGGCAACCCGTTCGTCGACGTCGAACTCGACGCCGTCTTCCGCCGGGGCGGTGAGGAGATCCGGGTCGGCGGCTTCTACGACGGCGACGGCGTCTACGTCGTCCGCGCCCTCGCCGACACGACCGGCACCTGGACCTTCGAGACCCGTTCGACCGCGCGGTCGCTCGACGGCCTCACCGGAACGGTCGAGGTGGTCGCCGCGCGCGAGGGCTCGCACGGACCGGTGCGCGTCGACGGACTGCATTTCCAGCACGCCGACGGCACCCGGCACCGCCCGGTCGGCACGACCGCCTACGCGTGGACCCACCAGCCCGAGGAACTCCAGCAGAAGACGCTCGCGACCCTCGCCGAGGCCCCCTTCGTGAAGCTGCGCATGTGCGTCTTCCCGAAGTCGTACCTGTACAACGCCAACGAACCCGCCGACTTCCCGTTCGTCGGCACCCTCGAGGGCGGTTTCGACCACACCCGGTTCGACCCCGCGCACTTCCGACGCCTGGAGCAGCGCATCGCGGACCTGGCGGCCCTCGGCATCCAAGCGGACCTCATCCTCTTCCACGCTTACGACCGGTGGGGCTTCGCCGACCTGGGTCCAGCCGTCGACGAGCGCTACCTCCGGTACGTCGTGCGACGCCTGTCGGGATTCGCGAACGTCTGGTGGTCGATGGCGAACGAGTACGACCTGCTGTGGTCGAAGGACCTCGACGACTGGGAGCGGCTCGCCGCCGTCGTGGGAGAGGAGGATGCCTTCGGTCACCTCAACTCGATCCACAACTGCCGCCCCGTCTACGACTACGCGAAGCCGTGGATCACGCACGTCAGCATCCAGCGGGTCGACGTGTACCGCACCGCGGAGAACACCGACCAGTGGCGCGAGGAGTGGGGCAAGCCCGTCGTCATCGACGAGTGCGCGTACGAGGGCGACATCGACCAGGGCTGGGGCAACATCACCGGCGAGGAGATGACCCGCCGGTTCTGGGAGGGAGCCGTCCGCGGCGGCTACGTCGGTCACGGCGAGACCTACTACCCGCCCGCGCTCGGAGGCGCGGCATCCGTCGGCGATGACGACGAGGTGCTCTGGTGGTCGAAGGGCGGGGCGCTGCACGGCTCGTCGCCGGCACGGATCGGGTTCCTCGAGCTGCTGCAGTCCCAGGCGCCGGGCGGCGTGTGGGATCCGCTGCCGAGTGACTGGGACGTGCCGTGGGGCGGCGTCGCGGGACGCGTGAAGGTGGCCTACTTCGGCTTCAACCGGCCGCGGTTCCGGAACGTCATCCTCGACGAGGGCGAGTGGCGCGTCGAGGTCATCGATACGTGGGGGATGTCCGTCGAGGAGCTGCCCGGCACCTACCACGGTCAGGTACGCGTCGACCTGCCGGGACGGCAGTTCATGGCCATCCGGGTGACGCGCGAGGAGTAGAGACGGCCTCAGCCCCCGGCGCGGCCCTGAAACGGCGGCGGAGCTTCTTGACCAGATGACGTCCCTCTACGATTCGATGATGCAGGCTGTCTCCCTTCTCTCCGAACTCATGACGGCACTCGATGATCACCGCTGGCAGGACCTGGAGCGCTACCTGCACCCGGACTTCTCCTGCCGGTATGTCCACACGGAGGAGATCTTCGACCGGGCTTCGTGGATCGAACTCAACGCCGCCTATCCCGGGTTCGAGGGTCTGCACGTCGAGGACATCGTCGGCGACCAGGTGCGGGCCGCATGTCGATCCGTCGTCACGGCCCGCGACGACCGCGGCATCACGGAGTTCGCTTGCGCGACGTTCATCAGCGTCCGAGACGGACTGATCGAGCAGATGACGGAAGTGTGGACGGACGTGTCCGCTACTCCGACGCCCGGCACCCGGCCTGCGTGACTCAGCCCGGCCGGCCCGCCTCCGTCAACCGCTCCCACGTCCATCCGAGCACCGCGGCGATGTCGATCGTCGGGTCGACGCCCTGCTGCAGCTGCAGGCCGTCCGAGAGGGCGAGCAGCACGGTCGCGGCCATGTCGGCGTCGATCCCCGCGGGCATCTCACCGGCGTCCTGCCGCGCTCGCACGTCCGCTGCGACGACGGCGTGCACGCTCTGCTGACGCTCTTCGAAGAAGGCGCGGGCGGGGTGATCGGGGGAGGATGCCGCGACCTGCAGGTTCGTGTACAGGTGCACGAGCGCGGGCGACTCGGCGTTGCGCCGCGCGACCCGCACCGACGGCGGTTCGGCGCCGGCCTGCTCGGCGAGGGCTTCGCGGGTCGCGGCATCCCGCTCCCGCAGCACCTCGACGAGCAGGTTCTCCTTCGTGCCGAAGTGGTGCAGCATGCCGGCCTGCGTCATGCCGACCTCGCCCGCGATGTCGCGGAGCGAGGTCGCCCCGTAGCCGCGCCGACCGATGACCTCGAGCGCCGTCTCGAGGATCAGCTCGCGGCTCTCCCGGCCCTGCGCGGAGTTCCGCCGTTCACGCATCCGCGGACGCCGTCACCTCGAGTGACGGGGTACCGGCTTCGTAGACCGGGTCGACCGTGCCACCGGGGACGTCGGAGTGCCCGGCGAGGACGGCCGCCTCGTCGCGGGGGATCTCGAAGGGCAGTCTGCCTGCCGCCGGCACCCGCCCGGTGAGCACGTCGAGCAGCGCCTCCTCCGAGGCGCCGAACGTCGCCACGACGGCGTGCGCGTGCGCGACCACGGGGGCGAGGAGCGCGGGTCGCTCGAGGTGCACGGTCACGACGGTCGGCGTCACCGCAGCGACCTCCGCGACGTCCGCCAAGACGGCGTCGTCGAACGCGAGCGACCCGGCGTGGAAATGCGCCTCGAGCATGTACTCGTCGCGCGGCTCGAACGGCGGCTGCAGCCGCATGAGGCTGACGTCGGCGCGGGCGGCATCCGCCGTCGGCACCAATCCCGCTTCGCGGATCGCGTCGTCGGACACCTCGGGGGCGTGCACCGCCGTGCCCGGACGAAGGGGAAGGACGGATGCTGCGTCCCCACCACCCCCCGGGAGGATCACGGCCGAGCGCGACTGGGCCCGGTCTCCCGCCGCACGGAACTCGGCGCTGCCGACGATCTCGCCCGCGGCATCCTCGTCGACGAACGGGTCATCGAAGAGCCCGAGCTCGAACTTGACCGTCAGCAGGCGCGCGACCGAGACGTCGAGGCGGGACTCCGCAACGGCGCCCGAGCGGACGAGCTCGAGCACGAGCGCCGGGTCGTCCTCGCCGCCGAACTGGTCGACGCCCGCGTCGAGGGCCTTGCGGACGCGCTCGATCTCGCTGAGGTGCTCGACACCCCACGAGCGCGGCGGCAGAACCTTGCCCATGAGGCGCGACTCGGTGATGAGACCCCAGTCGGTGCAGACGACGCCGGTGAAGCCGAGCTTCTCGCGCAGGAGGCCTGTGATGATCTGGTGGTTGAATCCGAAGGCGACCTCCTCGACGGCCTCTCCGTCGAGGACGACCCCGCGGGGGATCCCGTAGGACGGCATGATCGCCGAGACCCCGCGGTCGATCACACGGCGGAACGGTTCGAGGTGGTACTCGAACATGCCGCCGGGGTACACCTGGTCGGTGCCGTACGGGAAGTGCGGGTCCTCACCGTCCTTCTCCGGCCCGCCGCCCGGGAAGTGCTTGGCCATGCACGCGACGCTCGCCGCCGTCAGCCGGTCGCCTTCGAATCCGTCGACGTAGGCGACCCCCAGGCGTCCGACGAGTTCGGCATCCTGACCGAAGGTGCCGTACTGACGCGGCCAGCGCGGTTCGGTCGCGACGTCGAGCATCGGATGAAGGGCCGAGCGGATGCCGACGGCCAGGTACTCGCGCCGGGCGATGTCCGCGAACTCACGCACGAAGCCCGGGTCGGCGAGCGCGCCGAGACCCAGGGGTTCCGGCCACGCCGAGAGGTGACCGGCGGTGAACGACGCCCCCACGTTCTCGGTGAAGGAGTGACGCGGGTCGGTCGAGATGGTGACCGGGATGCCGTGGCCCGACGCAGCTGCGACGCGCTGCAGCCCGTTCACCCACCGGGCCATGGCGCGCGGATCGGGGATCTGGTGGATGTTCAGGTGCGTGACGTGCAGGCCCTCGATGAACTCGCGCGCCGCGGTGCGCCCGGGCATCGTGGACGGCCCGTCGACCTCGCCGTCGGTCGTCGTCGGGACGATCGTCTGGATCATCAGCCCCGCTTTCTCCTCGAGCGAGAGGCGCGACACGAGGTCGGCGACCCGCTCGGCGACGGGCAGGCGCGGGTCCTCGTACGGGTCCATCACGCCGTTGCGGTTCAGGTCGCGGTAGCGCGTGCCGTCGGGGGCGGTGGAAAAGGATGCGGTCACTGCGGTCTCCTGCGACGTCGTCGTGGCGGGCGGGCGGCATCGCCCGGCGACAAAAGACTAAATAACGTTCAGTGGTCTGCGCAAGCGCACGACCGACGTCCGGCGAGCACCGCTCCGGGGACGCAGGATGCCGCGCCGCGCCGCGCGAAGCGACGGGACGCGTCCCTCGAACGCGGCGCCCGTCCGTTCCGGGGACGCAACGGGTCGCGTGCGGTCGCGCGAAGCGACGGGATGCGCTCCTCGAACGCGGCGCCGGGCGGGGTCAGTCGTGCGACGCTCCCGCGAGCCGCGCCGCCGCGGTCGCCATGTGGACCGCCATCGCGGAGGCCGCGGCATCCTCGTCCTTCGCCTCGACCGCCCGGAACACCGCGTCGTGCTCGGCGATCGCCAGACGTGCGGCGTCGGCGTCGTGCACGGCCCGGTCGGCATAGACCTGCAGGAGCGAGCGCACCACGTGCAGTAGGTCGACGAGGGCGTCGTTGCCTGCGGCGCGGGCGAGCGCGTCGTGGAAGGCGGCATCCGCACGTGCGAAGGCGGCGAGGTCCGCATCGGCGGCCCTCATGCGGGCGAGCGAATCGGCCAGGCGCGAGATGTCGTCGGAATCGGCCCGCGAGGCGGCGAGGCGGGCGCTGTAGATCTCGAGGCCCGAGCGCACGTCGAGCAGGTCATCGGTGCTGCGCCGCCCGATCAGCAGCCCCCAGCGCAGGGTCTGCGGCAGCAGATCACTCGCCGTCCCGCGGAGGTAGGTGCCCGAGCCGGGTCGGACGTCGACGATGCCGAGGATCTCGAGGGCCGCGAGTGCCTCGCGCACCGCCGAGCGGCCGACGCCGAGCGTGACCGAGAGCTGGCGCTCGGGAGGCAGGCGCGTGCCGGGCTCGAGGTCTCCGCTCGTGAAGAGGTCCATGAGCCGGCGCGCGACTTCCGAGACCGGCGTGCCGGAGGGCAGCACCCCGAGGGACGCCGTGATGTCGGCGGAGCGGTCGGACGGATAAGCGGGCACGGGATCAAGATACGGGAGAGAGCCCGGAAGCGCGGTGCCAACGCGCTTGCAATTGGTCAACCGGTTGTGCACAATGGCGATGCGGGACACCCGCACCCCCGACCCGAGGAGCAGCACGCGATGACGCGCCTGTGGAACGATCCGGCGGACTTCGCCGACGAGATGATCGACGGTTTCGTCGCCGCGAACGGTCGCTACGTCGAGCGCGTCACGGGCGGCGTCGTCCGCAGCACCCGCGTGCCCGATGGCCAGGTCGCCGTCGTCATCGGCGGCGGGTCCGGGCACTACCCGGCGTTCGGCGGCCTCGTCGGGCCGGGCCTCGCGCACGGTGCGGCCATGGGGAACCTCTTCGCCTCCCCCTCGACGCAGCAGGTCCACGCGGTCGCCTCGGCCGCGAACGCCGGCGGCGGGGTGCTTCTGAGCTACGGCAACTACGCCGGCGACGTGCTCAACTTCGACGCGGCCCAGGAACGCCTGCGCGCGGAGGGCATCGCCTGCGAGACCGTCGTCGTCACCGACGACATCGCGAGCGCCGGCCCCGCCGAGCGCGACCGTCGCCGCGGGATCGCGGGCGACCTCACCGTGTTCCGCGCCGCGGCCGGCGCCGCCGCCGCCGGGTACGACCTCGCGGGCGTGGCACGCGTGGCGCGCCTCGCGAACGACCGCACCCGCTCCTTCGGCGTCGCCTTCACGGGGTGCACCCTCCCCGGCGCGAACGCTCCGCTGTTCTCGGTGCCCGACGGTCGCATGGCGGTGGGCCTCGGCATCCACGGCGAACCCGGCATCGACGAGGCCGACATCCCGACCGCCGACGGCCTCGCCGAGATGCTCGTGGCGCGGCTGCTCGCCGAACGCCCCGACGGTGCCGACGGCCGCGTGGTCCCGCTGCTCAACGGACTCGGCTCACTGAAGTACGAGGAGCTGTTCGTCGTCTACCGCCGGGTCGCCGCGCTCCTCGACGAGGCGGGGCTCGAGATCGTCGACCCGCACGTGGGCGAGTACTGCACCAGCTTCGACATGGCGGGGACGTCACTGACCCTCTTCTGGCTCGACGATGAGCTCGCCGACCTGTGGGAGACCCCCGTCGACACCCCCGCGTACCGGCGCGGCGCGGTCCCGACGACGGAGCAGCGGGATGCCGGGCGCATCGCCTCGGCGGTCGCATCCGACGAGGTCGCCGGCGACGCGGCATCCGTCCTGCTCGCAGCGACCGTCGTGGCCGCACTCGACACCGTCGCGAGGACGATCGACGAGCACGTCGACGAGCTCGGACGCATCGACGCGGTCGCGGGCGACGGCGACCACGGGATCGGGATGCAGCGCGGGTCGCGCGCCGCCGTCCGCGCCGCGCGGCAGGCCGCCGACGCGGGTGCCGGTGCGGCGACGACGCTCGCCCGCGCGGCAGACGCGTGGTCGGACCGCGCCGGCGGGACCTCGGGTGCCCTGTGGGGTCTGCTGCTCGCCGAAATCGCCGCCCGTCTCGGCGACGCCGGCCGGCCCGACGCGACGTGCATCGCCGACGGCGTCGCCGCGGGCGTCGGTGCCGTCGTCTCGCACGGCAAGGCGGAACGCGGCGACAAGACCATGGTCGACGCGCTGCTCCCCTTCACCGAGGCCCTCACGGGCGACGTTGCGGCGGGTACGCGTCTCGCGGATGCCTGGCGCACCGCGGCCGTGGCGGCGACCGCCGCTGCCGCCGCGACGGCCGACCTGCTCCCTCGCAAGGGTCGGGCCCGCACACACGGCGAGCACGCCGTGGGCACGGTCGACGCCGGCGCCCACTCCTTCGCCCTGATCGTCACCGCCGTCGGCGAGACCCTCGCCGCGGCCCCCGTCATCAGTCGGTCCGCATCGGCCGACACCCCCGAGAGGAACTGACATGACCGAGCCCCTGCGCATCGTCGTCGGCAGCGACGACGCCGGCTTCGACTACAAGGAGATCCTCAAGCACGACCTGGAGCAGAGCGAGGGCGTCGCGTCGGTCGTCGACGTGGGCGTCGGCGCCGACGGCCACACGCCGTACCCGAAGGTCGCGATCGAGGCCGCCGAGCGCGTCGCCCGCGGCGAGGCCGACCGGGCGCTGCTCATCTGCGGCACCGGGCTGGGCGTCGCGATCGCAGCGAACAAGGTGGCGGGCATCCGCGCCGTCACCGCGCACGACTCGTTCTCGGTCGAGCGCGGTGTGCTCTCCAACGACGCGCAGGTGCTCACGATGGGACAGCGGGTCGTCGGCATCGAGCTCGCCCGCCGGCTCGTGCGCGAGTGGCTGACCTACCGATTCGACCCGTCCTCCGCCTCGGCGTCGAAGGTCGCGGTCATCGGGGAGTACGAGAGCACCGGATCCTGCTGATGGCGCCCGTCACGGTGGGGGTCAGCCTGAAGGCGTACTTCGGGCGGCGTCAGGCGCGCGCGTGGTTCGCGCAGGCATCCGTCGCGCTGCGCGCCCACGAGGGCGTCCGCAGCGGCGCCGTCGAGGTCTTCGTCATCCCCACCTACCTGCAGATCGACGACGCCGCCGGCGCGTTCGCGGGAACCCCCGTGCGCCTGGGCGTGCAGGACGTCTCGGCGCACGAGCCGGGTCCGTTCACGGGCGAGGTGACCGCCGCGGAAGTGGCCGAATCCGGCGTCGCGTATGCCGAGGTCGGCCACGCCGAGCGACGCCGGCTGTTCGGTGAGTCGGACGAGGTCGTGGCCGCGAAGACCGCCGCGGCGCTCCGCCACGGCGTGACGCCCGTGCTGTGCATCGGCGAGGACGAGCAGCAGGATGCCGCGTCCGCCGCGACGGCCACGGTCGCCCAGCTCGCGCGCGACCTCGCCGGCGCCCCGGCCGGACCGATCGTCGTCGCGTACGAGCCGGTCTGGGCGATCGGCGCCCCCTCGCCCGCGCCCGTCCCCCACATCTCGGCGGTGACCCGCGCGCTCCGCGCAGCGCTCTACGCGGACCCGGACCGCGCGGGCTCGCGCGTCATCTACGGAGGCTCGGCGGGGCCCGGCCTGCTCGGCGAACTCGGCGACGCCGTCGACGGACTCTTCCTCGGCCGGTTCGCACACGACCCGTCGGCGTTCGCGGCGGTCCTCGATGACGCGCACGCCCTCGCGCTCCGCCGGAGCGCGCCGTGATCGGGCTCGGGACGTATGCCTTCTTCTGGGAGCACTCCGACCGCTCCCCCGACCCGCTCTCGCTCGTCGGCGCATTCGAGCGCACGCGCGAGCTCGGCGTCGAGCTGTTCCAGATCTGCGACTACGACCCCCTGACCGAGATGTCGGACCGGGAGGTCGAGGATGCCGCTCGCGCGGCGCGCGAGCTGGGGCTGCGCATCGAACTCGGGACGAAGGGTCTCGGGCACGATCACCTCGAACGGTTCCTCGCGCTCGCGGAGGCGTTCGATGCCCGCCTCGTGCGCAGCATGATGTTCGGGCCGGACTCCCGGCCGACGCTCACCGAGGCCGGCGCGCTGCTGCGCAGCATCCTCCCCTCGTACGAGTCGGCCGGGGTCACGCTCGCGCTCGAGACCTACGAGCAGGTCGCGACCGACGACCTGCTCGGCCTCGTGCGCGACGCCGACAGCACGAACCTCGGCATCTGCCTCGATCCCGCCAACGTCGTCGCACGGCTCGAATCCCCGCGCACGTGCGTCGAGCAGACCGCCGCTGCGGTGGTGAACGTGCACGCGAAGGACTTCGCGTTCGACCGGCAGCCCGGCTGGGTCGGCTTCACCTACTCGGGAGCTCGCATGGGCACGGGCCAGCACGACTACCGACACCTGCTCGACACGGTCCGCCCGCGGGAGCGCGGGATCAACGAGATCGTCGAGCACTGGTTGCCCTGGCAGGGCGACCCCGAGACCACCATCCGCACGGAGCGGGAATGGACCCGCGCCACCCTCGACCACCTGAGGAGCTTCGAATGAGCCACACCATCGCCGTCATCGGCGCCGGAGGGAAGATGGGCATGCGCGTGTCCAACAACCTCGTGAAGACCGACCACACCGTCCACTACGTCGAGAACTCCCCCGGCGGACGCGAACGCACCCTCGACGCAGGACGCGAGCTGACCGAGGCATCCGTCGCCGTCGCGGACGCCGACATGGTCGTCCTGGCCGTCCCCGACCTCGCCCTCGGCGCCGTCACGGCCGAGCTCGTCCCGCAGCTGAAGGCCGGCGCGATCGTGCTGACGCTCGACCCCGCCGCCGCGTACGCCGGGCTCCTCACGACCCGCGACGACGTCATCCAGGCCGTCGCGCACCCGTGCCACCCGTCGGTGTTCCTCGAGCGCACGACGAGGGAGGAATGGGCCGACACCTTCGGCGGCATCGCCGCGCCGCAGGACGCCATCGCCGCCGTCGAGTCCGACGATCCCGAGCACGCGCGCATCGTCGAGGAGACCGTCCGCGCCATCTACGCGCCCGTCATCGACGTCCACTTCGTCACCGTGAAGCAGCTCGCCCAGCTCGAGCCGACGCTCGTCGAGACCGTCGCCTGCATGATCGGCTCGCTCCTGAACGAGGCGCTCGACGAGGCGATCCACACGATGGGCGTCCCCGAGGCGGCAGCGCGCAGCATCCTCTACGGGCACACCCAGGTGGCGCTCGCCAACGGCCTGCGCGGTGACAACCCGTTCAGCGACGCGTGCCTGATCGCGATGGACTACGGTCGCGAGAGCATCATCAAGGAGGACTGGAAGAAGATCTTCCGCGACGACGAGCTCGATGCGAACCTCGCGCGCATGCTGCACCTCGACCACATCGAGCGCTGACCCGGAGATGAGCGACATGGCACGACTGCACGGCAGGACCGCCCTCGTCACCGGCGCCGCCCTCGGCATCGGCGCGGCGGTGGCCGAGCGCTTCGCCCGCGAAGGCGCCCGCGTGATCCTCGCCGATCGCGACAGCGACGGCGCGGCAGCCGCGGCCGCGCGCATCGGCGAGGCCGCGATGGCGGTGACGATGGACATCTCCGACGAGGCGTCGGTCGAGGCCGGGTTCGCGGCGGCGACGGATGCCGGATGGGCGCCGAACGTGGTGGTGGCCAACGCCGGCATCCAACTGTTCGGTCAGGATGCGCCGGCGGCCGACCTCGACCTCGACGTTTGGCGCCGCACGATCGACGTCAATCTGACCGGCGCCTTCCTGACCGTGAAGTACGCCGTCCGCACGATGCTCGCCCTCGGCGGCGGGTCGATCATCCTCACCGGCAGTCCCACCGCCGTCAACGGCGAGGGCAGGGACTTCACCGCCTACAGCGCCTCGAAGGCGGGGATGCACGGGCTCTCCCGCACGGTCGCGGCGGCGTACGCCGACCGCGGCATCCGGGTCAACACGGTGCAGCCCGCCTACACCGAGACGCCGCTCGTCGCCGCGATCAGCGAGGACCCCGAGTCCCGTGCCGCGATCGTCAGCCGCATCCCGATCGGCCGCGCAGGGACGCCGGACGACGTCGCCGGGATCATGGTCTACCTCGCGAGCGACGACGGATCGTTCGCGACCGGGGCGACGTTCCAGGTCGACGGTGGGATGACCTCGCTCTGACATGGTCTGGCACACCGAGCATCCGTCGTGGCGGAGCGGCCCCTGGTCGCTCGAGCTGCGGGGCGACGAGCTGGCCGACATCGCCGCCTACGGCCGGGTGGTGCTGCGCAGCATCCGCGCCGTCGTCCGCGACGCCGACTGGAACACCGCGGACCTCGTCGTGGACGGCGTGCGGAGCACCGATGTCACGCTGACGCTGCATGTGCGCTCGGAGGGGCTCGGGTCCTCGTTCTCGGGCGTCGTCCGCGTCGAAGCCCGACCGGCGGGGCTCCGGGTCCTGCTCGACCTCGAAGCGGGTGCCGCGTTCGACACGAACCGCACGGGCCTGGTCGTTCTGCACCCGCCGTCCCTGGCCGGCAGGCCCGCCGAGGTGCGGCATCCCGACGGCACCGGCGAGCGCACCGCCTTCCCGCGCGCGATCAGCCCGCACCAGCCGATGCGGGACATCGCGGGGCTCAGGTGGGAGGTACCGGGCGCGACCGTCGACGTCGCGTTCGACGGCGACGTCTTCGAGATGGAGGACCAGCGCAACTGGACCGACGCCTCGTACAAGACCTACAGTCGCCCGCTCGACCTGCCGTTTCCCTACCGCGTCGAGGCCGGCGAGCGCGTGCGCCAGTCGGTGGCGATCGAGGTGGCGGGCGAGCCCGCCGCAGCAGGGACGGACGACGGCGCCGTGCTCACGCTTCGCGACGGCGGACGCTTTCCGCAGATCCTGCTGGGCGCGGGGACCGCGCCGGATCCGGCCCCCACGGTGGCGCCCGTGGGCGACGGCCTCGTCGTCGAGCTCGACCTCGGCACCCCGACCTGGCCCGCCGCATTGGCCCGGGCCGCGGCATCCGCCGTGCCCCTGGATGTGCGCGTCGTCCTCGGTGACGACGCCGACGCCCTGGATGCCGCGGCCGAAGCGCTTCGAGGGCTCGACGTGCTGCGGGTCGCCGCCTTCCAGCCGGGCGGCGACGCGCGCCACGTCTCCGACGCTCCCGCGACGGCCGCTCTCCGCACGGCGCTGGACCACGCCGGCATCCGTCCGCCCGTGGCCGGCGGCTCGAGGTCTCACTTCACCGAGCTGAATCGCGAACGGCACCGGCTGCCGGACGACCTCGACGGCATCCTCACGACGGTCACCCCCCTGTTCCACGCGACCGGCACCGAGCAGCTCGTCGAGTCCGTCGCCGTGCAGCGGCTCGTCGCGACGCAGGCGGTCGGGTACGCCGACGGCACACCGGTGCACATCGGGCCCGTCTCGCTGCGACCGCGCTTCAACAACGTCGCGACCGGCCCGCAGCCGGCGCCCACCCGCGGGAATCTGTCGGAGGGATACGGAGCGGAGTTCACCGGCGCGACGGACACGCGTCAGTCCGCGCCGGAACTCGCCGCGTGGACGGTCGCGAGCGCTGCAGCGCTCGCCGTTCCCGGGGTCGCCTCACTGGCGTTCTTCGAGGAGTGGGGACCGCGAGGCATCCGCGCCTCCGACGGGACCGACCTGCCCGTGGCATCCGCGCTGCGCGAGCTCGCCGCCGGCTCGGGCGGCGCGCTGCTCTGGGGTGACAGCCCCGACGGCCTGGTCTGGGCGATCGGTCATCGACGGGGCCGTCGCACGACGCTGCTCGTCGCGAACCTCGACCGCGCGGCGCGCTCGCTCTTCTTATCCGTCGACGGCGTGGAGGACGGCATCGACCTCGCCCCCGGAACCTTCCGCACGATCGAGCGCTGAGCCGCCCGCCGTCCGAGGCAGGGCTCCGACCTGTCAAGGGGGCGGATGCCGGCCCCCACCGCGCGTAGCGTGCCGCCATGAGCGACGCATCAACGACCCCCGACCAGGACGATCCCACCGGCGGCGACGAGATCACGGAGAATCAGCTCGACGCCGACAACGCCGTCGAGGAGGACACCCTCAAGACCCTCGACCCCGACGACTCGCCCGCCTGAGCGGCCGACTCACGCCTCGCGCGTGATGAGGACCTTCACCTCGAGGCGGCTCTTGAACGGCCCGGCGTAGACGCCGCGCAGCGGCGGGACGTCGTTGTAGTCGCGCCCGCGGCCGACGGTGACGTGACGGTCGCCAATCTCGGCGTCGTTCGTCGGGTCGAACCCGTGCCAGGAACCCGCGTACCACTCGATCCAGGCGTGCGACTCGCCGACGACGGGCACGCCGACCTCGGCGGTGGGGTTCGGGTGCAGGTAGCCCGACACGTACCGCGCCGGAATCCCGACCGACCGCAACGCACCGAGGGCGATGTGCGCCATGTCCTGGCACACCCCCTTCCGCTCCGCCCACGCCTCGGCACCGGTCGACTGCACCTCGGTCGCGCCCGGCACGTACTCGACGGCCTGACCGATCGCCGTCGCGATCGCGAGGGCGGCGTGCGAGGGGTTCTCGTGCTGTGCGGCGATGCCCGCGGCGAGGTCCGCGACCTCGGGGTGGGGCTCGGTGCGCCGTGTCTGCGACAGCATCTCGACCGTGCCGATCGCCCGCTGCGCGTCGCGCGTCAGCGCCTCCCACGACATGTCGGGGTGGGTGAGCGGCCGCGCCCGCACCTCGACGAGGGAGCGCGCCGTGATCTGGAGGGCGGAGTGCTTCGCGAGCACGTCGAAGGCCGCCACCCGCGTGCCGAAGTAGTCGACGAAGTAGTTCACGGTCGTCGACGGGTCGATGTCGAGCTGCGAGCTCAGGACGAACTGGCTGTCGCTCGTCGTCGGCAGCATCCGAGCCTCGTTGTACGACGCCCCCACCTCGCCGGGGTAGTCGAAGCCCGTCGTGTGCTCGATGCGCAGCCGCTTCATGAGGTCTCTCCGATCCAGCTGGGTTCGGCCTGGGTCGGGAAGAACCGCGCCCGGATGGCCTCGGACGCCTCGCGCGTCACCGACTGCACGCTCTGCATGTGGGCGGGGAGCTCAGTGAGCACCTCGTCGATCGGCCGGTACTCGAGTTCGTTGCGCATCCGCCCGAGGGCGCGCAGCACCGAGTTGGAGTGCCCGACGCGGTCGGCGACGGGGTCGATCGCACTCATGCACTGCTCGGCGGTGCGGATGGAGTGGATGATCGACCGCGGGAACAGCCGGTCGAGCAGCAGGAACTCCGCCGCGTTCTGCGAGCTCGGCATCCCTCGGTAGGTCCGCAGGTACGCCTCGTACGCGCCGCACGAGCGCAGGATGGTCGTCCAGGACGGACCGGATGCCTCGGTCAGCGACCTCGTCGCGAGCATTCGCGCGGTCATGTCGGTGCGCTCGATGGCCCGCCCGAGCGTGAAGAACTGCCAGGCCTCGTCGTGACTCGTCGAGTTGTCCGTGACGCCGACGGCGAGCGCTGCGCGCTCGCGGACCCACTGGAAGAACTCGTGCGTCTTCTCGTCGTTGAGACGCCGCGGCATGCGCGAGTACGTCGTGTTGAGCGTCTCCCAGAGCTCGGTCGACACGATCTCGCGCGCCCGACGGGCGTTCTCGCGGGCGGCCTGCAGCGAGTACGCGATGGACGAGGGGTTCGTCCGGTCCACCGCGAGGTGCGTCAGGACGTCGGCGCGGGTGACGGCGCGGCCGCCCTCCGGCGCGGGGGTGCCCATGACGCCCATGAGCGAGCGGCACGCCGTGTCCTCGTCGATCCACGGGTCCTCGAGCAGCAGTTGCAGGTGCACGTCGAGGATGCGGGCGGTGCCGTCCGAGCGCTCGATGTAGCGCCCGATCCAGAACAGGCTCTCGGCGATCCGGCTCAGCATGCGTCCTCACCCCCGTCGGCGTCGCGCCCCTGCTGCTGCTGTTCCTGCTGCTCCGCGGTCGTGCGCGGCCGGTCCTGCGGCGAGTGCGCCGGCTCGTCCTGTGCGTCGTAGATGATCGGGATGGCCGAGGTCGCGGTGGCCTGCTCGGCGACGAGTCCCGCGAGCGACTGCGACTGCCCGTACTCGCCTCGGCCCGGTGCCTCGCCACCGACGATCCAGGTGTCCTTCGAACCGCCGCCCTGGCTCGAGTTGACCACGAGCTGCCCCTCGGGGAGGGCGACGCGGGTGAGCCCACCGGGGAGCACCCACACCTCGTCGCCGTTGTTGACGGCGAAGGGGCGGAGGTCGGCGTGGCGGGGCCGCATCCCGTCGTCGACGAGGGTGGGGATCGTCGAGAGCATGACGACGGGCTGCGCGATCCAGCCGCGCGGGTCGGCGCGGAGCTTCGTGCGCAGCGCGTCGAGCTCGGCGGGGCTGGCGTCGGGCCCGACGACGAGGCCCTTGCCGCCGGAGCCGTCGACCGGCTTCACGACGAGCTCGTCGAGCCGGTCGAGCACCTCTTCGAGGGCGCCCGGGTCTTCGAGGCGCCATGTGTCGACGTTCTTGAGGATGGGCTCCTCGGCGAGGTAGTACCGGATGAGGTCGGGCACGTAGGTGTAGAGCAGCTTGTCGTCGGCGACGCCGTTGCCAACGGCGTTCGCGATCGTCACGTTGCCCAGGCGCGCCGCGAGCATGAGCCCGGGGGCCCCGAGCATCGAGTCGGCGCGGAACTGCAGCGGGTCGAGGAAGTCGTCGTCGACCCGGCGGTAGATGACGTCGACGCGGCGCGGACCGCGGGTGGTCCGCATGAAGACCTTGCCGCCCTGGCAGACGAGGTCCCGCCCCTCGACGAGCTCGACGCCCATGAGCCGGGCGAGCAGCGTGTGCTCGAAGTAGGCGGAGTTGTAGACGCCCGGCGTCAGCACGACGACGTTCGGGTCGTCGACGCCCGGAGGCGCGGAGTTCCGCAGCGCCTGGAGGAGCTTGTTGGGGTAGTCGCCGACGGGACGCACGCGCATCGAGACGAAGAGCTCGGGCAGCGTCTGGGCCATCACGCGTCGGTTCGAGATGACGTAGCTGACACCCGACGGCACGCGGACGTTGTCCTCGAGGACGCGCATCTCGCCGTGCTCGTCGCGGATGAGGTCGATCCCGGCGACCTGGATGCGGACACCGTTGGCCGAGCGGATGCCGGCGGCCTGACGGTAGAAGTACTGCGACGACGCGATGAGCTTCGCCGGCAGGACGCCGTCGCGCACGACGTGCTGGTGCCCGTACGCATCGTCGAGGAAGGCCTCGAGCGCACGGACGCGTTGCTGCACGCCTTTCTCGATGCGCGACCACTCGTCGTAGGCGATGACCCGGGGCACGGCATCCAGCGGGAACGGACGCTCCTCGCCTGCGAAGTCGAACGTCACGCCCTGCGCGAGGTACGAACTGGCGAGCGATTCGGTGCGTCCGCGGAGCTCCTCCTGCGTCATCTGAGCGAGCGCCTGGTACAGCTCCCGGTACGCCGACCGGGAGCGCGCGGCCTCGCCCGGGTGCGCGATCTCGGCGAACATCTCGTCGAACGCCGGGACGCCGGAGGGGGTCTTGCGCGGTGCCAGCGTGGAACCGTAGCCGTCGAAGAGGTCACCCATGCGACGAGCCTAATCCGGGCGGTGTTGCCGGAGTGTTTCGCCGTGCGGTCAGTCCGCGAGGGCGAGTCGCAGCTGCTCCACGGCCCAATCGATCTCGGTGGCGCGGATGATCAGCGGAGGTGCCATGCGGATCGTCTGGCCGTGCGTGTCCTTGACCAGGACACCGCGCGCCAAAAGCCGCTCGGCGACCTCGCGTCCGGTCCCCTTCGCCGGATCGATGTCGACACCCGCCCAGAGGCCCGCGACGCGGATCGCGGTCACTCCCGCGCCGATCAGGGGCTCGAGGCGGGAGCGCAAGTGGTCGCCGAGGGCAAGGGCGCGCTGCTGCAGGTCGCCGGTCGCGAGAAGGTCGACGACGGCGAGGCCCACGGCCGCGGCCAGCGGATTGCCGCCGAAGGTCGAGCCGTGCTCCCCCGGGTGGATGACACCGAGGACGTCGCGGTTCCCGACGACGGCGGAGACCGGGAGGATGCCGCCGCCCAGCGCTTTGCCGAGCAGGTACAAGTCCGGCACAACGCCTTCGCGCTCGCACGCGAACGTCGTTCCGACCCGGCCGAGGCCGGACTGGATCTCGTCGGCGATGAACAGCACGTTCGCCGCCGTGCACGCCTCGCGTACCGCGCGGAGATACCCGTCCGGCGGGATCACGACGCCGGCCTCGCCCTGGATGGGCTCGATGAGCACCGCGGCCGTGTTCTCGTCGATCGCCGCCGCGAGGGCCGCGGCATCCCCGTAGGGGACGATCTCGAATCCGGGGGCGAACGGGCCGAAGCCGTCGCGCGCCTGCGGGTCGTCACTGAAGCCGACGATCGTCGTCGTCCGGCCGTGGAAGTTGCCCGACGCGACGAGGATCTGCGCGCGCCCCTCGGGCACGCCCTTGACCCGGTACGCCCACGCGCGCGCGACCTTGATGCCGGTCTCGACCGCTTCGGCGCCGGTGTTCATCGGCAGGACCATGTCCTTGCCGGCCAACTCGGCGAGCGCAGCCGCGAAGTCGCCGAGCCGGTCGTTGTGGAAGGCCCGGCTCGTCAGCGTCAGCCGGCCGAGCTGCTCGGTGGCCGCCGCGACGAGGGCGGGATGCCGGTGCCCGAAGTTCAACGCCGAGTAGGCCGAAAGCAGGTCGAGGTACCGCTTGCCCTCGACGTCGGTGACCCAGGAACCCTCACCCTCGGCGACGACGACCGGGAGCGGGTGGTAATTGTGGGCGACGTGGGCCTCTTCGGCCGAGATCACGGCGTCCGACGCGGGCAGATCGGGGTCGGTCATCGCGCACCTCCGCGCAGTTCGAGCGTGCAGCACTTGATGCCGCCGCCGCCGAGCAGCAGCTCGGACAGGTCGATGGGGACGGGAATGTAGCCGCGCTCCTCGAGCTGCGCGGCGAAGTCGGTCGCGCGCGGCGAGACGAAGACGTGGAGTCCGTCACTGGCCGCGTTCAGCCCGAAGACGGCACCGTCGGCATCCGACACCTGGATCGCGTCGGGGTAGCGTTCGGCGAGCTCACGACGCGAGTCCTCGTCGAAGGCGGAGGGCAGATAGGCGATGTTCGCCCGCTCCACGCCGCCGGGGCCCTGGACGGGGTCGAGGACCGTGATCGCGGTGTCGAGGTGGTAGTACCGCGGATCGACCAGCCGCAGCGAGACGACCTCGCGCTCGAAGACCCGCCCCAGCTCGCGATGACTGTCGCCGACGGAGCGGAAGCCGGTGCCGGCGAGGATCGTGTCGCCGACGAGCAGGAAGTCGCCCTCACCCTCCTGCACCTCGGTCGGCTCGACGACCTCGAACCCGTGCGCGGCGAACCAGTCCATGAAAGGACGCTCCTCGCCGCGACGCTCGTCGACGCGGAACCGGACGCCGAGCGCACGGCCGTCCACGATGAACCCCCCGTTCGCGGTGTAGACCATGTCGGGCAGACCCGGCACCGGGTCGATGAGTTCGACCTCGTGGCCGAGCTCGATGTACGCGTCGTGGAGCGCCTGCCACTGGCGGACCGCCTTGGCGGTGTCGGTGGGACGCGACGGTTCCATCCACGGATTGATGCTGTACGACACCGTGAAGTGCTCGGGGCGGCACATCAGGTATCGGCGGTGCTGGGCGATGCGGGTCGGCTTCTCGGTCGGCGTCGTCATTCTCGCTCCTCGTCTCCGGGGCGGCGGACGCTGTCCTGAGGCCCGACGGAGCTCTGGAGAGCCGACGGATCGGGCACGCCGGATCCCATCATGGCAGGTCGGGTGCAGTAATCCGGTGGATGCATGCCACGCGGGGTTGCCTGGGAATGACAGGATGCAGATCATGGCCAGACGCACGGGTGAACAGACCAGAGCCCTCCTGTTGCGCGCCGGCATGCAGATGCTCCTCGAACGCGGGGTCAGTGCCGGTGTACATCACATCCGCCTGCAGGACGTGCTGCGGCGGACGGGACTGACCACCGGGGCCGCCTACCGGCTATGGGCCGATCAGGCCGACTACCACCGCGACCTCGCCGTCTCGATGGTGCGGATGCGGATCACAGGACCCGCCGACGGGATGCGCGCCCGCGTGGACGAGATGATCGCCGCCGGTGCGTCCGGCGAGGAGATCGTGCGCGAAGCGGCGCTCGCTCACGTGCAGGCTGCGGAGCTCACCACCGAGGACCCGACCGAGGCGCTCGACGCGCAGTCCTTCCGTGTCGCCCTGGCGCTGCGGACCACGGCCGACACGTGGCCCGAGCTGACGGAGGCGAGCCACGCTCGGCACCGGGAATCGATCAACGCCTTCGCGGAGCTGTACCAGTACGTCATCGACGCCTACGGCATGCGCATGCGGGACGGGCTGACGATCCAGGACTTCGCGGAGGCGATGGCCGCGATGGCCGAAGGCTTCGCAATCCAGTCGCTCGAGCGCCTTCCCCACCCGACCTTCCGGATGACGGGGGCGGACGGCACGCCGACGGGTGAATGGACCCTGCTGGGCCTCACCGTCCGCGCCCTCGTGGATTCGTTCATGATCCCGCGCGAAGACGCGGACCCGGGTGCCTGGGTTCGGCTTCCGCGCTACGCCTGAGAACACGAATGCCCCGGGCTCGAACCGATGGTCCGTGAGCCCGGGGCGACACTCCCCCCGAAGTGTTTTCGTGCGCGCTCCCCAGAAGCGCTCGACTATTCAAACAAGCCGATGTCCCTCACCGCCAGAAAGATAAGTTGTTTTCTTCGGCGGATCGATTAATGCAGCCGTATCGCCCCCGCGGACGGATCAGATGACGGATTCGCTCCAGTGATCTGGGTTGCCGAAGCGGTGGGCCGTGATCGAGATCGCCTGTTCTCGCAGGAAGGGAAGCAGTTCGATGCGACCCGCCTGCGTCACCTCGTCGGCGTAGACGGCGAGATCGGGGTCGCCGTCGATCGCTGACACCAAGGCGGTCCGGACCTCCTCCACCTGCACGGGGGAACCCACCAGACGCACCCGGTCGGCGCGGGCGGGCGCATCCTCCGCCGCCGGGCCCGCCATGCGCGCGAACCACTGCTCGTCGGATTCGACGAAGACGGGGACGTCGAGCGCGGTCAGCGCGGAGCGCACCGTCGCGGGAAGGCCCGCCGGCGTGCTGACGGTGAACGCCGACCCCGCACGGACAGCCGCGATGATCGCACGGACGAGCGCCTGCGGCGGCGCATCCGTCGTCGACCGGATCTCGGCGGTCGACGGCCGGTACCGGAAGAGGTTCCGCTCGACACCCAGGTGCGAGACGTCCACGACCTTGCCGAAGATGCGGTTCCATGCGACGGCATCCGACAGCGCGCCGCGGCGCAGCCACTCGAACGCCTCGTACCCGAGCGCGGGCTGCGCGGCTTCGATGACGTCCGTGATCGAGGAGTCGAGTCCCTTGAGGTGCAGCGTCGACGACGTCGCGGCACCGGCGGTGGGACGCCACGACCCGAGGCCGATGAGGTGGTTCGGTCCGCCGGCCTTCGCTCCCCCGCCGACCGACGAGCGCTTCCACCCGCCGAACGGCTGACGCTGGACGATGGCACCGGTCGTCCCGCGGTTGACGTAGAGGTTGCCCGCTTCGACGCGATCGAGCCAGACCGCCAGGTCGTCGGGATTCTGGGTGTAGAGCCCGGCGGTCAGGCCGTAGTCGACGGCGTTCTGAAGTTCGATCGCGTGCTCCAGCGAGCGCGCGTGCATGACGCCGAGCACCGGACCGAAGAACTCCTCGAGGTGGACGCGCGAACCCGGCTTCACGCCGGTGCGGATGCCGGGGGTCCAGAGCCGCCCGGGGTAGCGCTCGTCAGCCAGCTCTCGCGGCTCCACGAGCCACGCCTCGTCCTCGTCGAGCGTCGTGAGCGCCCATTCGAGCTTGCCCGACGGGGCCTCGACGAGCGGGCCGATCTCGGTCAGCGGGTCGTCCGGCGATCCTACGCGGAGCGAGGTCGCGGCATCCACCAGCTGCCTCGAGAAACGCTGGGACCGGGCGACGGGCCCGACGAGGATCGCGAGCGATGCGGCGGAGCACTTCTGACCCGCGTGGCCGAAGGCCGAGCGGACGAGATCGGATGCCGCGAGGTCGAGGTCCGCCGACGGCATCACGATCATCGCGTTCTTGCCGCTCGTCTCGGCCTGCAGTGCGAGGTCGGGGCGCCAGGAGCGGAAGAGGGCCGCGGTCTCGAACGAGCCGGTGAGGATCACGCGGTCGACCGACGGGTGGGTGATCAGCTGCTTCCCGAGTCCGCCTTCGTCGAGGTCGACGAGGGCGAGGACACCTCGGCCGATGCCGGCCTCTTCGAGCGCCTCCCAGATCGCCTCGGCGACGACGGCGGCGCAACGGCGGGCCTGCGGCGCCGGCTTGAACACGACGCCCGAGCCGGCCGCGAGTGCGGCCAGGGCGCCGCCGGCCGGGATCGCGACGGGGAAGTTCCACGGCGGGGTGACGACCGTCACGCGGGAGGGCACGAAGACCGCTCCGCTGACGCTGTCGAGCTCGCGTGCGGTAGCCGCGTAGTAGCGGGCGAAGTCGACGGCCTCGCTCACCTCGACGTCCGCTTCGGCCAGGGTCTTGCCGGTCTCGGATGCCGCCACCTCGATGAGCTCGCCGCGGCGGGCCTCGAGAGCGCGCGCTGCGCGGAGCAGCACGTCTGCACGGTCCGCGGCGGGCATCGAGCCCCACGCGTCGGCGGCCGAGGCGACCCGGCCGACGACATCCTCGAGCTCGGGCTCGCTGCCGATGCGGGCGGCGGCGATCGCGGCATCCCCCGCCGTCGACGTGGCGACGCGGCCCAGGATCGATCGCGCCCACGCGCGGTTGGCGGGGAGGGCGGGGTCGGTGTCGGCCGTGTTGCGGAAGCCGGGCGCACCCTGCGAGACGACCGTCTCGCGCGAGGAGAAGACCGCGGTCTCTACGAACGCGTCACCGCCGAACAGCGACGGGGGGCCGGGCAGCTCGGCCGGACGCGTCTCGTCCGGGTCTGCTGCGGCGGCGCCTCGGCCGGCGATGCCGAGGACGACCTGGGTGAGCGCCGCGTCGTCGAGGTGGGCCGCGGGCGCGGCATCCGTCGTCGTCGCGGGATCTGCCTCGTCGGGCGTCGCGGCGCGATCCTGATGGCGACGGGGGCCGGTGGTGAGCATCCGGTCCGCCGCGCGGGCGACCGAGGCCGTGAACCGGTCCCGTTCGCGGACGAACATGGCGCGGTCGAACGCGAGATCGAATGCGGCCGAGAGGAAGTTCTCGTTCGACGCGTTCTCTTCGAGACGGCGGACCAGGTAGCTGATCGCGACGTCGAACTCGTCGGGGCGGACCACCGGGACGTACAGCAGGACGTGCCCGATCTCGCGCGCGACGGCTTGCACCTGACCCTGGGCCATGCCGAGGAGCATCTCCACCTCGACATCGCGCTGCACCCCGCGTTCACCGGCGAGCAGCCAGGCGTAGGCGATGTGGAAGAGATTGTGGCCGGCGACACCGATGCGCACCGCCTCGGTGTTCTCGGCCCGAAGAGCCTCGTCCAGACAGCGGACGTAGTTCGCGTCGGTGTCGAGCTTCGTCTCGTAGGGAGCGCTCGGCCAGTCGTGCATGACGGCGTCGACGTGCTCCATCGCGAGGTTCGCACCCTTGACGAGGCGGATCTTGATGCGCGCGCCACCGGCCGCGACACGCTCGCGCGCCCAGGAGGTCAGGGTGCGCAGCGCGGGGAGGGCGTCGGGCAGATACGCCTGCAGCACGATTCCTGCTTCGAGGTCGCGCAGTCGCGGGTCGTCGAGGACGCGCGTAAAAACGGCCATCGTCAGGTCGAGGTCGCGGTACTCCTCCATGTCGAGGTTGAGGAACGTGCCGTCCTCGGCCGCCGACAGGTAGAGGGGGCGCAGCCGCTCGACGACGCGTTCGACGATCTCGTCGAACGCCCACATCGAGAGGTGGCTCGCGATCGCGGAGACCTTCACCGAGACGTAGTCCACGTCGTCGCGGCGGACGAGCTCGTGGATGCCCTCGAGCCGGCGGAGGGCCTCGGACTCGCCGAGCACTGCCTCGCCGAGCAGGTTCAGGTTGAGGCGGGCACCCGATTCGCGGAGCGTCTGCAACGCCGGGCCGAGCTTGTCGGGCCGAGCGTCGACGATGAGGTGGCCGACCATCTCGCGCAGCACACGCCGCGCGATGGGCACGACCGGGGACGGCAGCAACGGCGCGACGGCGCCGCCGGCGTGGACCGCGGCGCGCAGATACCAGGGCAGGAATGAGGGGGCGAGCGGCGCAACGCGCTGCAGATTGGATGCCGCGGCGGTCAGGGACTCCGGCCGCATGACCCCATCGACGAAGCCGAGGGTGAAGGGCAGGCCGTTCGGGTCCTTCAACACCCCCGCGAGACGCTCGGCAGCGGGGTCGACGGCGACCTCGGCGGATTCGGCGACCCAGCGCTCCGCGAGGGCGATGGCCCGCTCGGCGAGGTCGGAGGTGGGCGCTTGTGGCGCGACAGACGTGTCCGACATGAGGCTCAGCCTAAGCGCGCCTCGGGCGCGCACGGCGGGACACGCGAGGACCCGGGGTCAGGGCCAGATGCTCGGCGCCTTCGCACGGGTCGACGGCAGAGCGGATGCCGCGGCCCAGTCCTGGATCCACTGCGGGATGGGCGGCAGGGTGTCGGGGCGGTGCAGGGCGTCGAAGAGCTCGTCGAGCGGCACGATCCCGCCCGTGCGGCGCAGGAATCGGACCCGGAGGATCATCTCGGCGTAGACCTCGCCGCCCACGACCGCGCGGTGCATCTGGTAGACCGCCTTGTCGTCGTGGCCGATGATCCGGCTCTCGACGGTGAACCGCTGCCACAGCTGGAGCGACTTGCGGAAGGTGACCGTCTCACTGGCGACGACGCCGTACCAGCCGCGCTCGTTCATCGTCTGCCAGATGCCCGTGCGCGTGAGCAGGTCGAACCGGCCGAGATCGAACAGCGACGCGTACCGGCCGTTGTTCATGTGGCCGAGGAGGTCGATGTCGGTGGGCAGGGTCCGGAGCCGGATACGGCCGACCGCGTCGGGCGGGATCGGTCCGCGCCGTCGGTACATCACGCGGGCGCGCATCAGGGTCAACAGGGTCCGCCACCATACGTTCACGAGCGGCGAGCCTAGCCATGTACACGCGCACAGCGCGGCATCCGTTGTCGCTTGTCGACAGTCGTGACGCGGCATGCGGGGCTCGATCGCTGTCGATTTCACGATCCGACCGGCCGTGCGTAGAGTCTGCCCATGGAGCCCGAACTGCAGACCGACACCGTCGTCCGTCCCGTTCGCGATGTGGATGCCGAGGCCCTCGGCCGAGTGCACGCGACGTGCTGGCACGAGACCTACGACCACCTCATCAGCAAGGCCGCGCTCGAGAACGTCTCGGCCCGTCGGCTGGCCGAGCTCTGGACGCACTGGGCTCAGCAGGGTCCGGACTTCACCATGGTCGCGGCCCTCGTGAACGGCGAGATCGTCGGCTTCGCCGGCTCCGGGCCCGCCCGAGACCGCGACGCTCCCCGCAACCGCGAGCTGTACTTCATCTACCTGCTCGACGCGTGGCACGGCACCGGAATCGGTCAGCGCCTGTTCGACGCCGCGGTTCCCGAAGCCGACAGCGAGTTGTACCTGTGGGTCGCCGAGGACAACCCCCGTGCCCACCGGTTCTACACCCGCAACGGCTTCACCCTCGACGGGGCGAGCCACACCGAACCCTTCCTCGGCGAGACGCTGACGGAAGTCCGCTTCGTGCGCTGACGCACGAGCGCGAGACTCGACGGCGCGGCATCCCGTTTCGGATGCCGCGCCGTCGGACTTTGTAACGTGGACCGTTGTGGCGTGGACGCCGGTGCTGTGACGGATGCACGACTGGCGAAGTGGATGCCGCCTGCGCGCCGCCCGGCGGCGACACCCGCACCGCCGCCCGTGCGGATGCCATCGGACCGACGGGCCGCGGCGGTGCGTCAGCGGCTCTTGACCTCGCCGAACAGGCGCGCGATCGGGGCGACCACGAGTGGCCGCATCGCGACGTAGGCCGCCACGGTGACCGCCATCGACAGGGCGAAGAGCCAGAACCCGGTCCAGTTGTCGGCGTAAGCCTGAGGGTCGGTCGACCCGGTCGCCGCATACATGTGTCCGAGGTTCCGGAGCGCCCCGGTCGAGAGAACGAGCGCGACGTGGACCACGATGAACAGGACGAAGTAGAGCATCGTCGGGAAGTGCAGCTTGCGGGCCCACTCGACGGGGTAGAGCCGGTTCAGTGTCGTCGCCTGCTTCGGCCACATGGCGCTCATCCGGTATCCGGTGATCGCTGCGACCGGAGCCGCGACGAAGATCGTGGCGAAGTAGGCGAGCTGCTGCAGCGCGTTGTAATTCACCCACCCGTTCTCGGTCGGCCAATCGAGCGAGACGTACTGCAGGGCCGCCGACAGCGCGTTCGGGAACACCTCCCATGAGGTCGGGATCACCCGCATCCACTGGCCCGTCGCGAACAGCAGGACGACGAAGATCAGGCCGTTCGCGAGCCACAGGATGTCGAGGGCCTGGTGCAGCCAGAGGGTCAGGCTCATGCGGCGCTTGCGGTCCTTCTTCGAGATCCACATGGCCGCCGGGCGCTTCTCGGATCGGACCTGCAGTCCCGTCCGGATGACCAGCACCATGAAGAACGCGTTGAGGAAGTGCGACCAGTTCAGCCATGCGGGGAACCCCACGGGAGCGCCCTCCGGCAGGTGGTACTCGCCCGGGTACGTCGCGAGGAAGTCCTGGAACGGCTCGAGGCTGAGGATCCAGCGGACGGCGAGGACCGCCATTGCGGCGACATAGAGGACCGCGGCGCCGCCGAGGACGACGACCCCGGCCCACTGGATCTTCGTGAACGGGCCGAGGCGCGCAGGTTCCGGCTTCGCCGCTGGGCGACGGGCGACGCCCGCGTGCGCGAGCGGGCGCTCGGCGAGCGGCGCGCGCAGGGCGGCGGGCTCCCCGGCGGGGGTGGCGGGGGTGGCGGGCGCGGGCGCAGCGGGCTCCGAGGCGGTTGTCGAGGGCGCGGGGGCCGGGGTGGCGGACGCGGGCGCGGCGAGGGTCGGGGAAAGCGGGGCGCGCGGGGCGGGCGTGGTCTCGGCGGGGGGCCAGGCATCACCGCCCGGGGCGCGCGGGAGGCCCCGGCGGACCGCGCCGGGCGCGGGGATGGATGCGGCGACGGACGCGACGTCCGCGGTCGCCGCCCCCGGGTCGTCCGCGGTTGCGGGAGTCGCCGCGGTTGCGGGAGTCGCCGCGGTTGCGGGAGTCGCCGCGGACGCGGGAGCTGCCGCGGATGCGGGAGGCGCCGCGGACGCCGACGCCGCGGGAGCCGTGCGATGCTCCGCGGATGCCGCACTCCCGGCCGGTACCGGGCGGGAGGATGCGGGGGGCCAGGGCTCGCCGCCGGGGGTGCGGGGAAGCCCACGCCGCTGGAGCACCGCCTGTTCCGGGGGCGCGACCTGCCGGACCGAGGGACCGTCCACGACGGCAGGCGTCCCTGGAACGGCAGCGGCCGGCGGCGCCTCGGCCTCAGGGGACGCGTCGTGCCCTGCGACGAAGTCGGGAGCGACATCGTGCGTCCCCGGAACCGCGACTGCATCCGCGAGCGGCGCCGCAGCCGCAGCCGCCTCCGGCACCGCGGCTGCTTCCGGGACCGGCGCCGATCCTGCGGGCGGCCAGGGGTCGCCGCCGGAGGCGCGCGGAAGCCCGCGACGCACCGAACGCGCGTATGTCGCCATCCGTCCCTACTTCTTCCCCGCCTCGAGCGCCGCGATCAATTGCGGCACGACGGTGAACAGGTCCCCGACGACACCGAAATCGGCGATGTCGAAGATCGGTGCGTCTCCATCTTTGTTCACCGCGACGATGGTCTTCGCCGTCTGCATGCCCGCCTTGTGCTGGATGGCACCCGAGATGCCGAGAGCGACATACAGCTGCGGCGACACGGAGACGCCGGTCTGACCGACCTGGTACGAGTAGGGCACGTAACCGGCATCCACCGCAGCGCGAGAGGCGCCGACCGCGGCGCCCAGTGCGTCGGCGAGCTGCTCGACGAGCGCGAACTGATCGGCGGAGCCGAGTCCGCGTCCGCCCGAGACGACCTTGGCGGCGCCGCGCAGCTCGGGCCTGCTCGAGACGGCGACCGCCTCGTCGAAGCCCGTGATCGTCGCAGCCGGCGCTCCGAATGCCTCGACCTGCAGCGCCACGACATCCGGTGTCTCGACGGCGGCGGCGCGCGCGTCGATCGACCCCTGGCGGACCGTGACCACGAGCGGACCGAAGGTCGCACCCGCGGTGACGTTGTACGCGCCGCCGTAGACGGAGTGCTGCGCGAGCACACCGTCGTCGTCGCGGGAGACGCCGACGGCGTCGACGCACAGCGCGGCCGAGGTGCGGGCCGCGAATCGACCCGCGGCATCCCGCCCCTCGATCGAATTCGAGAAGAGCACGGCATCGGGCTCCACGAGAGCGGATGCCGCGGCCACCGCATCGACGATGGGCACCGTCAGAGCCGAGCCGGCGCCACCGAGGCCCGCCGTCAGGACGGTCGCGGCGCCGAGGGCTCCCGCGGCCGCCGTGAGCTCCGCGTGCCGGGACTCGTCGGCGACCACGAGCACGACGGGAGTGCCGATCGAGGCGGCGGCACCGATGAGGCCCGCGGCCGATGCGGCGAGATCGCCGGCGGGGGTCACGTCGAGCCAGACGAGGACGGCGTCAGGGGCGAAGTCGGTCACGATGTTCTCCTCGGTCTCTCACGCCAGCCGGTTCTCGAGCAGGAAGGCCGCGAGCTTCTCACCGGCATCCCCCTCATCGACGATCTTGGTTCCCGCGTGACGCGGCGGCTTCTGCCCAACCGCGGTCATGATCGACTGCGGGGCGGATGCCGGGTCGACGTCGACGTCGAGATCGCCGAGCGACAGCACCTCGAGCGGCTTCTTCTTCGCCGCCATGATGCCTTTGAAGTTGGCGAAGCGGGCGTCGGGGAGCGCTTCGGTGATGGAGATGACGGCCGGGAGCGCAGCGGTGACCGACGCGGTGCCGAAATCCGTCGCTCGCGTGCCGCTCACCGAATCCGGCGCGATCTCGACCGCGGTCAAAGCGGTGGCCTGCGGCACGCCGAGGTGCTCGGCGAGCATCGCCGGCAGCACGCCGCCTGCACCGTCGGTCGAGAGGTTGCCGGCGATGACCAGATCGAAGCCGGTGCGGCGCAGCGCCGCGGCGATGACACGGGCCGTGACTCCGAGATCCGCGCCGCGGAGGGCGTCGTCGGTGATCTGGACAGCGGAGTGGGCCCCCATCGCGAGTCCCTTGCGGAGGGACGCGGTCGCGGCATCCGACGCCATCGTCATCACGACGACCTCGGTTCCGTCGTTCGCCTCGGAGTATGTGAGGGCCGCTTCGAGCGCGCGCTCGCCGATCTCGTCGAGCACGCGATCGGACGCGTCGCGTGCGGCGAGCCCCGTCTCGAGATCGAGCGTGCGATCACCCCAGGTGTCCGGCACTTCTTTCAGCAGGACGACGATCTTCATTGACTCCTCCTCGGCATCGCCTCAGAGTCTACGGTCGCACGAGGGTGTCGCTGTCTGGGACGGGCGCAGCCTCCGCTACCCGCGGCGCACCGCCGCGACGGCCTCGATCTCCACGAGCTGGTCCGGGTACCCGAGTGCTGCCACGCCGATCAGCGTGCTCGGCACGTCGTGGTCGCCGAAGGCGGCGTGCACGACGTCCCAGGCCGCGACGAGGTCCCGCCGGTCCGAGGAGGCCACCAGCACTCGCGTCGAGGCGACATCGGCGAGCGCGGCACCGGCGGCATCCAATGCGACCAGCATCGTCTCGAGGCACCGTCGCGCCTGCCCCGCGACGTCGCCGACCGCGACCGTCGAGCCGTCGTCGGCCAGCGGGCACGCTCCGGCGAGGAAGATCAGCTCGGCGCCCGCCTCGACCCGCGACGCGTAGGCGTAGGGCGCCGCGGCGAGCCCGTCGGAGCGCACCAGACGCACGGCGCTCATCGGTGACGGAACTCCGGCGCCCGTTTCTCGCGGAAGGCGGCCATGCCCTCCTTCTGATCCGCGGTGTCGAACAGGCCGGCGAACGCCTGCCGCTCGAAGCGCAGCCCCTCGGCGAGCGTGGACTCCACGGCGACGTCGAGCGCCGCGGTCGCCGCGTAGAGCGCCGGCAACGGCTTCGACGCGATCGCCTCGGCCGTGCGCTGGGCGTCGTCCAGCAGCTCCGCGGCGGGCACGACGCGCGAGACCAGCCCGGCGCGCTCCGCCTCGTCCGCCGTCATCTGCCGCCCGGTGAGCACGAGCTCCGCCGCCTTGAACGAGCCGACCGCGCGCACCAGCCGCTGCGTCCCGCCGAGCCCCGGGATCACGCCGAGCCCGATCTCGGGCTGCCCGAATCGCGCCGAATCCGCCGCAAGGATGATGTCGCACATCATCGCGAGCTCGCACCCACCGCCCAGCGCGTAGCCCGCCACCGCCGCGATCGTCGGCGTCCGCACCGCGGCGAACCGCGACCACGCGCCGAAATGGTTCGCGAGCAGCATCTCGCTGCCGCTGAGGGCCTCCATCTCCTTGATGTCCGCCCCCGCCGCGAACGCCCGCTCGCTCCCCGTCACGACGATGGCGCCGATCCCGGCATCGGCATCGAAGGCCTCCGCGGCAGCCACGACGTCGTGCATGACCTGCGCGTTCAGCGCGTTCAGCGCCTCCGGCCGGTTGAGGGTGATCCACCCCACGCGCCCCCGCGTCTCGGTGAGGATGGTTGCGTAATCCGTCATGCCCTCATGCTCGCAGACGGATGCCGGGGTCAGGCGTCCCAGCGCCGCAGCAGCGCGGCAAGCGCCTGGCCTCCGCCGATGCACATCGTCACGATCGCGAACTCGCCGCCGGTGCGCTGCAGCGTCAGCGCCGCACGGACGGTCAGGATCGTGCCGGTGGCGCCGACCGGATGACCGAGCGCGATCGCCCCGCCGTAAGGGTTCGTCTTCTCCGGGTCGAGGCCCGCGTCGCGCATGACCGCGATCACCTGCGACGCGAACGCCTCGTTGAGCTCGACCGTCGACACATCCGCGGGCGTGAGACCGGTCTGCGCGAAGAGCTTGTGCAGGGCGATCGTCGGCGCGTACCCCATGATGGCGGGGTCCAGAGCCGCCGTCGTGACCGCCTCGATCGTCGCCAGCGCGGGCAGCCCCTCGGCGCGAACGTCGGATTCCCGCATCAGTACGGTCGCGGCCGCACCGTCGTTGATTCCCGAGGCGTTCCCCGCCGTCACGGTCCCGTCGGGAGTGAAGGCGGGCCGCAGGCCACCGAGTGCCTCGAGGGTCGTGTCGGGACGCGGGTGCTCGTCGAGCGTCACGTCGACGGGCCGCCGATCGGTGGTCGTCGTGACGGCGATCTCTTCGGCGAACGCCGCGCGGGCGGCATCCGTCGACGCCCGTCGCTGCGACTCGAGCGCGTAGGCGTCCTGCTCGGCGCGCGTCACGCCGAACCGCTCGGCGACGGTCTCGGCCGTCGTCCCCATGTGCCGCCCGCTGAACGGATCGGTGAGCATCGCGAGCGTCCCGTCGAGCAGCTGCCGGTGCCCGAGCGTCGCGCCCGAGCGGGCGTCCATGTCGTAGAACGGCATGCGCGTCATGTTCTCTGCGCCGCCCGCCACCGCGACATCGATGCCGCCCCATCGGAGCTCCTGCGCGGCCGACCAGATCGACTGCAATCCCGACCCGCACAGGCGGTTCACGGTGAACGCGGGGGTGTCATCGGCGAGGCCTGCGGCGAGAGCGATGCGGCGGGCGATGTACGCGTCGCCGGCGACCTGGCCGATCGTCCCGATGACGACTTCGCCGACCCGCGCGGTATCGACCGACGACCGTTCGAGCGCCGCCGACACCGCCTGCGCGCCGAGCTCGTGAGCCGGCGTGCCGCGGAACGCTCCGTCGAACCGGCCGACGGGCGTGCGCGCACCGGCGACGATGGCGATGCGCTCGGCGGAGGTCATCCCGCGGCCTCCTCCGGCCGCTCCAGCGCCTCGACCTCGGCGGCATCCGGAACGTAGCCCTCGATGTGCCGCTCGTCCTCGCCGCCGTACGCAGAGAGGGGCCGGATCAGGGCATTGGATGCCTGCTGCTCCATGATGTGCGCCGTCCACCCGGTGATGCGCGCGGCGATGAACAGCGGCGTGAACGTCAGCGTGTCGAAGCCCATCAGGCTGTACGCCGGACCCGACGGGTAGTCCAGGTTCGGGTAGATGCCCTTGCGGGAGACGAACTCCGTCTCGAGCGTCTCGTACAACTCGGCGACGTCGGGCCGGTCGTAGTGCGCGACGAGGGTGTCGAGGGCCGCCTTCATGGTCGGCACGCGCGAGTCACCGCGCTTGTAGACGCGGTGCCCGAAGCCCATGATCTTGCGTTTCGCAGCGAGGGCCTCATCGAGCCACGGGACGACGGCGTCGGCCGAGCCGATCTCGTCGAAGATGTGCATGACGGCCTCGTTCGCGCCACCGTGGAGCGGTCCCTTCAGCGCGCCGATCGCGCCGACGACCGATGAGTAGAGGTCGCTCAGCGTCGACGCGATCACGCGAGCGGTGAACGTCGACGCGTTGAACGAGTGCTCGCCGTAGAGGACCATCGAGCGGTTGAACGCATCGACGACGGCCTCATCGGGTTCCTCGCCGAAGGTCATCCAGAGGAAGTTCGCGGCGTAGCCGAGGTCCTCACGCGGCTCGACGATCTGCTCGCCTCGGCGACGGCGCTGACCGTACGCGACGACGGCGGGGAGGATCGCGAACAGCCTGATGCTCCGGTCCAGGTTCTCCGCCGGGGTGCCCGCGGCATCCAAGACGTTCGCGATGCCCGCGGTCTCGAACGCGCCCACCAGACTCACGACCGTCCGCGCCTCGTCCATCGGGTGCGCCGAGGTCGGCATCGCGTCGATGAAGGAGCGGATGTCGTCAGGCAGCGCACGGTTCGCGCGCTCGACCGCCTGCAGCTCGGCGAGCTGGTCGGCCGTGGGAAGTTCGCCGTGCCACAGCAGGTGGGCGACGGCCTCGAACGGCTGCGTCGCCGCCAGCTCCTGCACGGGGTACCCGCGGTACAGCAGCGAGTTCGTGTCGGGGTTGACCTTGCTGATCGCCGTCGTGTCGGCGTAGACGCCGGCGAGGCCCTTCTTGATGTCGGGGTCGGTCATGCTCGCTCCTGTTCCTCGACCGTCATCGGTCGATCCGGAAGGTGAAGACGTTCGTGTCGAAGTGGTTGTAGGACTCGTAGTCGATGAGGTCGTACAGGTCGGCGCGGTGCTGCATCTCGCCGAGGCGGGACGTGAGGTGCCCCTCGTCGATCAGCGTATCGAGCGCGCGCTCGGCCGCGCCCATGGCGATCCTCAGGAGCGATACCGGCCAGATCACGATGTTCACCCCGACGTCCCGCAGTTGGTCGACGGTGAACAGATCGCTCTTCCCGAACTCGGTCATGTTCGCGAGGATCGGCACGTCCACCGCCGCCCGCACCGCGGCGAACTCTTCGAGCGTCCGCATCGCCTCGGGGAAGATCGCATCGGCCCCGGCGTCGACCAGTTTGCGCGCACGGTCGGTCGCGGCATCCAGTCCCTCGACGGCTCGGATGTCGGTGCGCGCCATCACGAGGAAGTTCGGATCGCGACGTGCGTCGACCGCGGCGCGGATCCGCTTGAGTGCCGTGTCCTCGTCGACGACCGCCTTGCCGTCGAGGTGGCCGCAGCGCTTCGGGTTCACCTGGTCCTCGATGTGGGCGCCTGCGATGCCGGCGTCCTCGAGGGTCTGGATCGTCCGCGCCACGTTCATGGGCTCGCCGAAGCCCGTGTCTGCGTCGATGATCGCGGGGAGCTCCGTCGTGCGCGCGATCTGCTGGCCGCGGGCGGCGATCTCGGTCAGCGTCGTCAGCCCGATGTCGGGGAGCCCGAGGTCGGCGGACAGGACGGCGCCCGAGATGTAGACGCCCTCGAAGCCCTTGCGCTCGACGAGCCGGGCCGACAGCGGGTTGAATGCGCCGGGGAAGCGCAGCAGCTCCCCCGTCGCGAGCCGCTCGCGGAACAGACGGCGCTTCTCATGCGCCGGGGTCTGCGCATACAGCATCAGCGCGCCTCCCTTTCGCCTGCGGCGCGTTCCGTATTCAGTCCTGACGTATGGCCGCCGTCGACACGCGCCCCTGAACCGCGCCGTGGGAGACCGCCTCCGCGCCGCACGTCCGACCGCAGAGACTGAATACCGAACGCCCGCCCCATCAGCCCAGTCATCAGAACAGCCCCCTCGGGCCCGGCGCCGCCTCGAGCACGCCCGGCGCGGCGACGATGTCGAGCTGCCGCACCTCATCCGCCGTCAGCTCTGGCAGTCGCTCCGCGAGCGCGAGGAAGCGTTCGATCTCGGCGGGCTCGAGCACGGGCTCGGCGAGCAGTCGGAACTTGCGGACGTAGTCCGCGCGCGCGAACGGGCGGGCGCCGAGGGGGTGCGCGTCGGCGACGGCGATCTCGTCGACGACGGTCGTGCCGTCCGTCAGCGTGATCTCCACGCGACCGCCGAACGCCTTCTCGTCGGGGTCCTCGGAGTGGTAGCGCCGCGTCCACTCGGCATCCTCGGCGGTCGTCACCTTGTGCCACAGCTCGACGGTGTCGGGCCGACCGGCGCGCTCGGGCGTGTACGAATCGACGTGGTGCCAGCCGCCGTCCTGCAGTGCGACCGCGAAGATGTACGGAATCGAGTGGTCGAGAGTCTCGCGGGATGCCGTGGGGTCGTATTTCTGCGGATCCCCGGCACCCGAGCCGATCACGTAGTGCGTGTGGTGGCTCGTGTGCAGGACGACCGACGCGACGTTCGCCGGGTCGCGCAGCTCGGGCCGCTCGGTGCCGAGCTTGCGGGCCAGGTCGATCCACGCCTGCGCCTGGTACTCGGCCGAGTGCTCCTTCGTGTACGTGTCGAGGATGCCGCGCTTCGGCTCGCCGGCTGCGGGCAGCGGCACGTCGTACGCGGCGTCCTTGCCGTCGAGGAGCCAGGCGATCACGCCGTCCTCCCCCTCGTAGATGGGGGACGGCGAGGTCTCGCCGCGCATCGCCCGGTCGACCGCCTCGACGGCCATCTTCCCGGCGAAGGCGGGGGCGTGCGCCTTCCACGTCGAGATCTCGCCCTTGCGCGACTGACGCGTCGCGGTGGTGGTGTGAAGCGCCTGGCCGACGGCCTGGTAGATCGTGTCCACATCGAGCCCGAGCAGGGTACCGATACCGGCAGCCGCAGACGGGCCGAGGTGCGCGACGTGGTCGATCTTGTGCTTGTGCAAGCTGATGGCCCGGACGAGGTCGACCTGGATCTCGTAGCCGGTCGCGAGTCCGCGGACGAGCGCGGCGCCGTCGGCGCCGATGTGCTGAGCGACGGCGAGGATGGCAGGAATGTTGTCGCCCGGGTGCGAGTACTCCGCCGCGAGGAAGGTGTCGTGGTAGTCGAGTTCGCGGACGGCGACACCGTTCGCCCATGCGGCCCACTCGGGGCTCGTACGCGTCTCGTTCGGCACGCCGAACACCGTCCCGCCGGAGCCGTTCGCCGACACCGGGTGCGAGAGGGCCTGCGAGCGCGCCGCGCTGACGGGACGACGGGTGAGGGATGCGGCGGCCACCGCCGCGTTGTCGATGATGCGGTTGACGATCATGTCGACGACGTCGTCCTCGACGGCGACCGGATCGACGGCGACCTGCGCGATCTTGTAGGCGAGCTGGTCCTCGCGGGGCAGCGGCTCGTCGCTGCGGTAGACGCGGACGTGATGGGTGACGGTCATGTCGTTTCCTCCGGTGTGTCGGATAGGGAGTCGAGGATCGAGGTCAGGGCGTTGTGCAGGTGCACGTGCGTCGCGTGCGCCGCGAGGTCGACGTCGCCGCCGGCGATGGCACGCGCGATGAGGCGGTGCTCCGCAACGGATGCCGCAAGCCGCCCGGGATTGTCGCGGGCGAGGCGACGGACGCGTACGAGGTGAGTACGGACGGTGCGCAGCGCCGACGTCAGATAGTCGTTGTCGACGGCGGCGTCGAGCTCTGCATCGAAGCGGGCGATGAGCGCGTAGTACGCGTCGGCATCGGATGCCGGTCCGCCCGATGTCTGCGTCGCCGCGAAATCCGTCGCCAGCGCATCGAAGACGGAGCGGTCTTCCGCCTGGGCCGCGAGCCGAGCGGCGGTCTCTTCGAGGGCGCGGCGCACGGCGAACAGGGCCTGGATGTCGGATGCGTCGATCCGAGTGACGACGGTCACGCGCGGCGAGGCCTGCTCGACGAGCCCGTCGGCCGCGAGGCGGCGGAGCGCCTCGCGGAGCGGCGTCCGGCTCACGCCGAGTCGTGCCGCCTGCTCGACCTCGGCCAGCACGGACCCCGGAGGAAGCGCCCCGTCCTGGATCTCGCGCAACAGCGTCTCGTACGCGCGTATGCCGGCGTACCGCGCGGGAGCATCGGTCATGCCCTCAGTGTATGCACAAGACGCTTCGAAGCGGGCGAAAAGGAGCAGGGGGCGAGATTATGTATACACAGGCGTTGCGCCGACATCCCACGACGCGATCGCGGTGAGGACGGCCCCCAGGCTGCGATCGGCGGCACCCGGATCCACCCTCGCCACCGCGAGCGCGGCGATCACCAGCGACGCGCAGACCTCTGAGAGTGCGGCGCGCGAGGTTGAGGGGATCTCCGGCCGCGCGGAATCCACACCCGCGGCGATCGCGGCGCGGAGCTCATCGGTGTACGCCGTGACGAGCGTACGCACGTCGGGGTCGTCGTCGACGACGGGCGCGCATGCGGCGTTCAGCAGCAGGCACCCTGCCTGCGCCCGCGGGGTGCCGCTCGCGATCGCGGCCCGCATCTCGGCGATGTAAAGCTCGAGGGCCTCGGGGCCGGCATCCGGCTGCTGCAGGCGCCCGATGCGGGAGCGCACGACCTCGTCCAGGTACCGCGCGACGACCGCCTCGAAGAGGCCCTTCTTGCTGCCGAACGCGTGGTAGATGCTCGAGCGCTTGAGGCCGGTCGCCTCTTCGAGTTCCGCGACACCGGTCTCGGCGTAACCGCGCGCCCAGAAGACGTCGCGCGCGGCGCGGATGACGTCGTCACGGTCGAATGCGCTGGTGCGGCCCATGGTGGATCCTCTCGGTCACTCGTAGTATATTGTACCGATCGTTACACAATGACGCTTGGAGAAAGCATGCGCGCAGTCACCCACCCCGTTTTCGGCGAACCGGCCGACGTTCTCGAGACCACCGAGACCCCCGACCCGACGCCCGGCGCCGGTGAGGTCCGCGTCCGCCTCCTCGCCTCCCCCATCCACAACCACGACCTGTGGACCATCCGCGGCACCTACGGCTTCAAGCCGGAACTGCCCGCCCGCGCCGGCACCGAGGCCGTCGGAGTCATCGAGGAGCTCGGCGAGGGCGTCGAGAACCTCCAGGTCGGGCAGCGCGTCGCCACCGGTGGCACCTTCGGCGTGTGGGCCGAGCAGTTCGTCGCCCGCGCAGCAGGCCTCATCCCCGTCCCCGAGGGCCTTCCCGACGAGCAGGCGGCGCAGCTGGTCTCCATGCCCTTCAGCGCCATCAGCCTCATCGACTTCCTCGACCTGAAGCCCGGCGACTGGATCGTCCAGAACGCCGCCAACGGCGCCGTCGGCCGCATGGTCGCCCAGATGGGTCGCGCCCGCGGCCTGAACGTCGTCGGCCTCGTGCGCCGCAGCGCCGCCGTCGCCGAGCTCGCCGAGCAGGGCATCGACCGCATCGTCGCCGTCGACACCGACGACTGGCGCGACAAGGTCGCTGAGATCACCGGCGGCGCCTCGGTCATCGCCGGCGTCGACTCCGTGGGCGGCGAGTCGAGCGGCCACGTCCTCTCGCTCCTCGGCGAGAACGCGACCCTCGTCGTCTTCGGTGCGATGGACGCCCCGGTCATGGAGCTCGCCTCGGGCCCGGTCATCTTCCGCCACATCACGATCAAGGGCTTCTGGGGCAGCAAGGTGAGCACCGAGATGGATGCCGCCAAGCGCGGCCAGCTGTTCGGTGAACTCGCTCAGCACCTCTCGTCCGGCGTCCTGACCCTGCCGGTGTCGGCGACCTTCCCGCTCGAGCAGGCGCGCGACGCCGCTCGAGCGAGCCTGACCGCCGGCCGCGTCGGCAAGGTCCTCCTCCGCCCGTAAGCGACGGGCATCGACGGAGGGGTGGTGGCGCTCAGCGCTCCCACCCCTCCGTCGCGCCTCCCGAGAGCCGCTTTCCAGCCTGAACTTCGATGCATCCCCGACGAAACCCGCGAATCGTTGCGGCGGCATTGTCGAGGTGCGAATCTGGCTTCGACGGTTTCGGGCGACGTCAGGGGGATGTGATGAGCACTTCGGGAGACTACGCAGTTGTCGCGTCGAGGCGGCGGGGCTCCGCCAGTCGTTTCGTGGTTGCTGGACTCGCCGTGGCGCTGCTGATCTTCGCGGCTTTGTCGACGGTGTGGGGATCGCCAGCCACGACGATTCGCTACGCGAGCTTCGCAACGATGATCGCGGCTCTGGCCTCCGGTGTCGTCGCTATCCGGCGCGGTCCCACCGGAACGAGGGCCGCCAGCGCGGTCGTCGCCGTGGTGGCGCTCATGCTGGGGTCCACCTTCTTCGGCCTGACGTACTCGTAGTCCCTCGGGCTCGAAAGCGGCAGCCGCATCTCCCGCAAGAGCCCGCAGAGTCCAGTGGGCATCGGGCGGGCCGGCTGCGCGGGTACCGTGGAGCGGTGACCGAAACCTCCCGCTATGTCGTGGCCACCGACGGCGCCTGCAAAGGCAATCCCGGACCGACGGGCTGGGCCTGGGTCGGCGAGGACGGCCACTGGGCGGCCGGCTCCGTCATCCAGGGCACGAACAACGTCGGCGAGCTGCTGGGACTCCTGAAGGCGATCGAGGATCACGCGGGCGTCCGCGAACTCGTCGTGCAGGCCGATTCGAAGTATGCGATCGACACGTACGAGAAGTGGATGGACGGTCACCGCCGCCGCGGGTGGAAGACGTCGACCGGTGCGCCGACGAAGAACGTCGATCTGCTCGAGCAGCTGATCGTGGCGCGCGACGCTCGTCGGGCTGCGGGTCTTCCCGACGTCGTGCTCGAGCACGTACGCGGACACCGCGGTCACGTCCTCAACGAATGGGCCGATGAGCGCGCCGTGCGCGGAGCCGAACACGCGGCATCCGGCAAGGAATCGGCATGGTCGTCGCTCGGCGGCAAGCACGAGAAGCTCGACGTGACCGAGGCACCCAAGAAGAAGCGCTGATTCAGGTCGCCCGAGCCACCAGCTCCGCAAGCCGGTCCAGCACCGCCCGCTGCCCCTTCACGACGCGTTCGCGAGCCCGGGCCAGCGGCATCCATTCGGCGCGGTCGACCTCGGGGAAGGATGCGGTCTTCCCGGATCGCGGCGGCCACTCCATCTCGAACTCCCCGAACGTGAACTCGTTCGCGTCGAAGCCCGCGCCGTCGGCGACGAACACCGTCACCCGCTTGCCCGACGAATACGCGAACGTGCCGAGCTCGGCGTAGTCGACCTCGGGCGGCACGATGCCGAGCTCTTCTCGGAACTCCCGCTTCGCGGCATCCAGGGCATCCTCGCCGTCCTCGAGCTCGCCCTTGGGGATCGACCAGGCGCCCTGGTCCTTGTTCGCCCAGTAGGGCCCGCCCATGTGAGCGACGAACGCCGACACCCCGCCCCGACCGTCGAGACGGTAGAGCAGAATGCCGGCGCTGTGCGTGGCCACGGACGGGCGACGCTCGTCAGATCAGACGGGACTTCGGCGAGACGGAGTACGTCTCCTCGGGGTCGGTGACCGCGACCGGCGCGAGCGCCTCATTGATCGCGGCGTACGTGTCGTCGTCGAGCTCGATGCCCGACGCCTTCACGGTGTCCTCGAGCTGCTCCGGACGTGACGCGCCGATGATCGCCGCAGCGATGTTCGGGTTGTGCAGCACCCACGCGAGGGCGAGCTGCGGCATCGTGATGCCCGCACCTTCGGCGATCGGCTGCAGCTTCTGCACGGCGGTGAGGGTCTCGTCCTTCATGAAGCGCTTGATCATGTCGGATCCACCCTTCTCGTCCGTCGCGCGCGACCCCTCGGGAAGCGGCTGACCCGGCTTGTACTTGCCGGTCAGAACACCCTGCGCGAGCGGCGACCAGACGATCTGCGAGATGCCGAGCTCCTCCGAGGTCGGGACGACCTTGCCCTCGATGACCCGCCACAGCGCGGAGTACTGCGGCTGGTTCGAGATGAGCTGGAAGCCCAGCTCCTTCGAGAGCGCGTGTCCGGCGCGGAGCTGCTCTGCGGTCCACTCGCTGACGCCGATGTAGAGGGCCTTGCCCTGGCGGACGATGTCGGCGAACGCCTGCATCGTCTCTTCGAGCGGGGTCTCGTAGTCGTAGCGGTGCGCCTGGTAGAGGTCGACGTAGTCGGTGTTCAGCCGCTTGAGCGAGCCGTCGATGCCCTCGAGCAGGTGCTTGCGGGACAGACCGTGGTCGTTCGGCCCCTTGGGACCGGTCGGCCAGTAGACCTTCGTGAAGATCTCGAGGGATTCGCGACGCTGGCCCTTCAGCGCCTCGGCGAGGACGGACTCGGCCGCGGTGTTCGCGTACGCATCGGCGGTGTCGAACGAGCTGATGCCGAGGTCGAGGGCCTTGTGGACCGTCGCGATCGCGGCGTCGTTCTCGACCTGGGACCCATGGGTGAGCCAGTTGCCGTAAGTGAGTTCGGTGATCTTGAGGCCGCTGTTGCCCAGGAATCGATAGTTGACCATGCGTTCGACGCTACTCCCGCCGCCGTTCGGATCTCGGAGGCCTTGACACGGTCACGCCGACAGCGGAATGCGGGAGACCCGTTGGCGGGTTCGAGAAGGTAAGGCTTACCTTGCTACGATCGATCATCGACGTCCCCGGCCCCCGACGAGAGACCATCGATGCCCTTCCCCCGCCGCTTCGCCCTGGTGGCAACACTGACCGCCGCCGCCCTCGCTCTGTCCGGGTGCGGTGCCTCGGAAGTCGTGACGCAGAAAGCCGTCGCGTCCGGCGAGGAATCGACCCGGTACCCGCTCACCATCGAGAACTGCGGTCGCTCCGTCGAGATCGACGAGGCCCCGCAGCGGGTGGTCTCGCTCGATCAGAACTCGACCGAGATCCTCCTCTCCCTCGGCCTCGCCGACCGTATCGTCGGCACCGCGTCGTGGACGGACCCTGTGCTCCCTTCGCTCGCCGAGGCGAATGTGAAGGTCCCCCGGCTGGCAGACAACGCCCCGACCTACGAGGTCGTGCTCGGCGCGGATCCCGACTTCGTGACCGCCTCGTTCGGTCGCCACTACGCCGAGGGCGGTGTCGTCACCCGCGACCGGCTCGACGAGACCGGGATCGGGTCCTACCTCTCCCCCACCGACTGCTCCGACGATCGGAGCGTCAACGGGGGCGGTACCCGAACCACACCGCTCACGATCGACGACCTGTACCGGGAGATCCGCGAACTCTCCCAGATCTTCGACGTCCCCTCCCGCGGGGACGCGCTCATCGCGTCGCTGAAGAAGCGCGCCGCAGCCGCCGTGGAGGGTGTCGATTTCGGCGGGGAGAAGGTTCTCTTCTGGTTCGCCGACACCCGCACTCCGTACGTCGCCGGAGGACGCGGCGCCCCGGCGATCCTCGCACGCGAGACCGGCATGGTCGGGGCCTTCCCCGATCAGACGGATGACTGGCCCGCCACCTCGTGGGAGGCGATCGTCGAGGCCGACCCCGACGTCATCGTCCTCGGCGACCTGCAGCGCGACCGCTTCCCCGGCGATCGCCTGAAGGACAAGATCGCCTTCCTCGAAAGCGACCCCGTCACTCGCTCGCTCGATGCAGTGAAGAACGAGCGTTTCATCGCGCTGCACGGCGCCGAGATGAACCCGTCGATCCGCTTCGTCGACGGTCTCGAGAAGATCCGCACGTGGTGGGACGAGAACGAGGCGGGGCGCTGATCGTCACCGCGGCACTGCCCCGGCGTCGGGCCCGCCGCATCCCGCTGGTCGTCGTCGCCACCGCGCTGTCGGTGGGCCTCGTCGTCCTGACGATCGCCGTCGCGCTGACGCTGGGACCGGCGAACGTCTCGCTCGTCAACGTCCGCGACGTCGTGACGAACCACCTCGGTCTGACCGACATCCCCGTGCGCGTCGCCGCCGACGCGATCGTCTGGCAGGAGCGCCTCCCTCGGGCGCTGGTCGCCGCCGCGAGCGGTGCCGGGCTCGGCCTCTGCGGCGTCATCCTGCAGTCGCTCCTGCGCAACCCTCTGGCGGATCCGTTCGTCCTCGGTGTCTCATCCGGCGCCTCGACCGGCGCGGTGCTGTTCGGCGTCTTCGGGATCGGTGGCGGCGTGCTGACACTCTCGGGCGGCGCGTTTCTCGGCGCCCTGGTCGCGTTCGGGCTCGTCCTGGTCATCTCGCGCTTCACCGGCGGCGGCACCGCGTCGTTCATCCTCGCCGGCATCGCTGCGACGCAGTTCTTCTCCGCGCTCACCTCGCTCGCGGTCTTCGCCTTCGCCGATTCCGACGAAACGCGCGGCGTGATGTTCTGGCTCCTCGGCTCGCTCGAGGGCGTCCGCTGGGACGACGTCATCCTCTGCGCCGCCGTCGTCCTGGTCGGCGCGGTCGTCGCCTTCGCGTCGGTGCGCCCGCTCGACGCCTTCGCGTTCGGGGACGAGGTCGCGGCATCCCTCGGCATCCACGTCGCCCGCACCCGGATGCTGCTGCTCGTCCTGACCGCCCTGATCGCCGCGACCCTCGTCAGCGTCGCCGGTGCGATCGGCTTCGTCGGACTCGTCCTGCCGCACGCCGCGCGCCTGCTGGTCGGCTCGCGTCACGCCCGTGTGATCCCCGTGACGATCGGGCTCGGCATGATCTTCATGATCGCGGTGGATGCCGCGTCCCGGGTCGCGTTCGCTCCGACACCGCTCCCCGTGGGCGTCGGCACCGCGCTGATCGGGGTGCCGGTCTTCGTCGCCCTCCTCGTCCGGCGTCGGAGGCGCGCATGAGTCTCACTGCAGAGCACGTGTCGTGGCGCCGCGGCGGCACGCTCGTGGTCGACGACGTCTCGCTCGCGCCGACGCCGGGGTCCGTCGTGGGCCTCCTCGGACCGAACGGGTCGGGCAAGTCGTCGCTCCTGCGCCTCTTGCAGGGCATCGCGAAGCCCGACGAGGGACGCGTCCTGCTCGACGGTTCCGACATCCGGCACCGCGGACGTCGCGAGGTGGCGCGGAGCGTCGCCGCCGTGACCCAGCACGCGACGACGGAGGTCGATCTGACCGTCCGCGACGTCGTGCGTCTGGGTCGCACTCCCCATGCCTCGCTCTGGGGTCCGGACCGGGTCCGTGACGACGAGGTCGTCGACGCCGCCCTCGCACAGGCGGGGCTGACGACGAAGGCGGACGATCGCTGGCACACGCTCTCGGGCGGTGAGCAGCAGCGTGCGCAGATCGCCCGCGCCCTCGCGCAGGAGCCGCGTGAGCTGCTCCTCGACGAGCCGACGAACCACCTCGACATCCGCCATCAGCTCGAGCTGCTGGGCCTCGTGCGCAGCCTGCCCGTCACCGTCGTCGTCGCCCTGCACGATCTCAACCTCGCGGCGATGTTCTGCGACGAGGTACTCGTCATGGCCGCCGGCCGCGCGGTCACGGCCGGTCCACCCGCCGAGGTGCTCACGGACGGCCTCATCGAGGAGGTCTACGGCGTCCGCTGCCGCGTCACGGTCGACGGGGGACGTCCGACGATCGCCTTCGCTCCGCCCGCGTGAGGCGGATCAGACCGGTGCGGCTGGCCTGACCGGGGTCAGACCGATGCGGCAGCGACTTGGTCGTCCTCGGTGGCGACGAGCTGACCGCACGCACCGTCGATCTCCTTGCCACGGGTGTCGCGGAGGGTCGTCGGGATGCCGGCCTCGTTGAGGCGGCGCACGAACTCGTTCTGCACGTCGACGTCCGACGACGTCCAGATCGACCCGGGCGTCGGGTTCAGCGGGATGGGGTTCACGTGCACCCAGCCGCGGCCGCGCTGGTTGAGCTTCTCGGCGAGCAGGTCGGCGCGCCACGCGTGGTCGTTCATGTCCTTGATGAGCGCGTACTCGATCGAGACCCGACGGCCGGTCTTCTCGAAGTACTCGCGCGCGGCGTCGAGGGCCTCGTCGACCTTCCAGCGGGAGTTGACCGGGATCAGCTCGTCGCGCAGGTGATCGTCGGGCGCATGCAGCGACAGCGCGAACGTGACCGGGATGTCCTCGTTGCTCAGTTTGCGGATGGCGGGAACGAGACCGACGGTCGAGACCGTGATGCCGCGGGCACTCATGCCGAGCCCGTGCTTCTTGTCGACCATCGTGCGGACGGCCTGCATGACGCGCGCGTAGTTGGCGAGGGGCTCACCCATGCCCATGAAGACGATGTTCGTGACGCGTTCATCCTTGTGGCCGACCTTGCGGGGATCGCCCAGCCCGCCGTCGGCGATCAGCCGGTTGGCGCGGACGACCTGGTCGACGATCTCCGCCGCCGACATGTTGCGCGTGAGCCCCGCCTGTCCGGTGGCGCAGAACGGGCAGTTCATGCCGCAACCGGCCTGACTCGACACGCAGAGCGTGATGCGGCCGGTGTAGCGCATGAGCACCGACTCGACGAGAGCGCCGTCGTGCAGACGCCACAGGAACTTGATCGTGTCGCCGCCATCGGTCTCGAGCCGGCGCACCTCGGTCATGAGGTTCGGCAGCAGGCCGCCGACGAGCTCGTCGCGATTCGCCGCCGGCAGATCCGTCATGTGAGCGGGGTTCGACGTGTAGTGCTGGAAGTAGTGCTTCTCGAGCTGCCCGGCGCGGAACCCCGGCATCCCGAGCTCTTTCAGCTTCTCGACGCGCGCATTGTAATCGAGGTCGGCGAGGTGCACCGGCGGCTTGCCGCGCTTGGGGCTCGCGAACTGCAGGAGCGGGCGACCCTCGGCATCCTTCGCCTGCGTCCACCCTTCGGTCGCGGGCCGCACCTGCTTGGGCGTCGTCGTACGCACGGCGGACATGCCCTCAGGGCGCGCGGAAGTGGACTCGGTCATGCCCTCCAGGCTACCGGCGACGGGCTGGACGGATGCCGGGCGCCTGCGAGCCGCGCGGCGAGCGCCGCGATGTCGGCGGGCGTCGTGCGGCAGCACCCGCCGATGAGGCGGGCACCGGCATCCACCCACGCCTCCGCCTCGGCGAAGGCGGCTCCCGCCTCACCGCGCCAGGATCGGGATGCCGCGTCCCACGTCTCGCCGCTGTTCGGGTACACGACGGCGGCGACACCGGCGGGCACGGCCGCGAGGACGGCGGGGATGAACTCGGGCGGACAGCAGTTCGCGCCGACCGCGACGACGTTCGGCGCTGAGGCCGCCGTGGCGAGCGCGGCTGCGAGGCCGTCGCCCTCGAACGCCGTGCTCGCCGCGGACAGCGAGATCCATGCGGGCACCTCGATCCCCTCGAGCGCGAGGGCGATCGCCTCGGCCTCGGCGGGCGAGGCGATGGTCTCGATCGCGAGCAGATCGGGGCCGGCGGCGGCGAGCACATCGATGCGGCGACGATGCCACCGCGCGAGGTCGGCGACCGGCACCCCGTAGTCGCCCCTGTACTCGCTGCCATCGGCACGGACCGCACCGAACGGACCGACGGATGCCGCGACCCACGCCCGCCCGTCCGCCGCCTCGCGGGCGAGTCCGACCGATGCCGCCAGCAGCCGGTCCACGACGGCCGCGTCGTGGCCGGCCGCACCGAGGTTGTCGTAGCCGAGCTGGTACGAGGCCGTGGTGACGATCTCCGCACCGGCAGCGGAGAACTCGGCGTGCACGTCGCGAACGTCGTCCGGCGCATCGATGAGGACACCTGCCGACCACAGGTCGCCGGAGAGGTCGTGCCCGCGGGCCTCGAGCATCGTGCCGAGTCCGCCGTCCAGGACGAGAGGACGGTCGGCGATCGCGGAGCGAACATCGGGCATGCGGTCACTTTAGGCTCGCCGGCCCCGCTCTCCCCCGCCGCATTACGCTGAATGATGTGACGACTCCCCGCATCCGCCCGATCTCCGTGGACGACGCCGGCGAGGTGCTCACCCTGCAGCGCGCCGCCTTCGTGCAGGAGGCGCTCATCTACGACGCGGTCGACATGCCGCCGCTCACGCAGACCCTCGACGAGGTCCGCGGCGAGCTCGACGAGAACCTCGGCTGCGTCGCCCTCGACGGCGAGCGCATGGTGGGCTGCGTACGCGCCCGTGTCGACGGCGACCTGCTGCTCATCGGCCGGATCGCGATCGCCCCCGACCAGCAGGGATCGGGTCTCGGCACGAGCCTGCTCACCGCCGTCGAGGAGCGGGGTCGCGAGGCAGGCGCGACGACGGCCGAACTGTTCACCGGGTCGCTCAGCGAGGCGAACATCCGTCTTTACGAGCGCGAGGGCTACATCGAGAGCGAGCGCGTCCCGGGCGACGACGGCACCGAGCAGGTCTTCCTGCGCAAGCCGCTCTGAACCAGCCGTCCCCCTCCGTCCGAGAGAATGGGGGCATGACGCGCATCGCTTTCCTGGACGTGGACGGAACCATCCTCGAGCACGGGACGGCCATCGCCGACTCGACGATCACCGCGATCCGGAAAGCGCGCGAGAACGGCCACCTCGTCTATCTCTGCACGGGGCGCGCCGCCGGCGACATCCACGAGAAGGTCCGCGAGATCGGGTACGACGGCGCGATCACGAACGGCGGCGCCTACGCGGTGCGCGGGGACGAGCTGCTGTTCGCCGAGCCGATGCCCCGCGAGGACACCGACCGGCTGATCTCGTACTTCGAGGATCAGGACATCGACTTCTTCCTGCAGTCCGACGAGGCGGTCTACGCGAGCGAGGGCGTCGGCGCCATGCTCGACGAGTACTTCGCCGAGCGCCGCAAGCGCCACCTCGAAGACGCTCGTCGGCTCGGGCAGCCCGACGCCGTCGAGCCGAAGCCGATCGTCACCTACCGCCCCATCAGCGAGGCCGACCTCGACGCCATCGCGAAGACCACCTTCATCAGCAAGCGCTCCGACAGCGTCGACAAGGCGCAGGCGGACCTGGGCGACAGGTTCCACGTCATCCCCGGCAGCATCCCGCTCCCCGGTGGATCCAACGGCGAGATCGGCCTGCGCGGCACCAACAAGGGGTCGGCGATCCTCCGGGTGCTCGACATCCTGGGGCTCGATGCCGCAGACGCGATCGGTATCGGTGACAGCTGGAACGATGCCGAGATGTTCGACGTCGTCGGCTCGCCCGTCGCGATGGGCAACGCCGACCCCGCCCTCAAGGAGCGCGCCGGCACCGTCACGACCGACGTGCTCGACGACGGCGTGTGGAACGCCTTCGTGAAGCTCGGCCTCGTCTGACGCGGGGCGCGTGCGGGTGCGCGGTGTCGGGTGCAATGGATCGGGCGCGACACCCCGGCATCCGCTCGTGATCAACGGCGTGTCGGCTCGGATCTATTGCATCGGCGAACAGGGCAGATGCCGGGACGTGGCGCGTTGAGACTCCTGCATCGGCGAACGGCTCAGTCGAGGAAGATGTCGGGGAACAGCTCGCGGTCGGGTGTTCCGGGCGTCGCGGCGTACCGCGAGAAGTCGGTGACACCGGCATCCCGAAGCACGTCCTCGACGATGAGCGTCTGCCCGGTGTACTCCCGGGCGGGCGTGCAGAGTACCTCGTAGGCAGCGTCGGCGTAGACCTCCGGGGTGCGGCTGACCTTCATCATCCGGTCGCCGCCGAGGGCGAACTGCACGGCGGCTGTCGCGATCGTCGTCTGCGGCCAGAGGGTGTTCGCGGCGACGCCGTCTTTCGCGAACTCCGCCGCCATGCCGAGGGTCGCCATCGTCATGCCGTACTTGGCGAGCGTGTACCCGGTGTGCGCGCCGAGCCACTTCGGCGACAGGTTGAGCGGCGGCGAGAGCGAGAGGATGTGGGGGTTCTCGGCATCCTTCAGGATCGGCAGCGCCGCCCGCGAGAGCATGAACGTGCCGCGCACGTTGACGTCCTGCATCAGGTCGTACTTCTTGGCTGCCAGTTCGAGTGAACCCGACAGGTCGATGACCGACGCGTTGTTGACGACGATGTCGATGGCTCCGAACTCGCCCTGCGTCTTCATGACGGCCTCGGTGATATCGCCGTCGTCGCGGACGTCGCCCACGATCGGCAACGCCCGACCCCCGGCCTCTCGGATCTGCTCGGCTGCCGAGTGGACGGTGCCCTCGAGCTTGGGATGCGGGGTGTCGGTCTTCGCGAGCAGCGCGATGTTCGCGCCGTCGCGCGCGGCGCGAAGGGCGATCGCGAGGCCGATGCCGCGGCTGCCGCCCGACATGAGGATGGTCTTTCCGGCGAGGGTCATGGGTCCTCCAGGGGATCAGGATCGACGGGAGCGGGATGCCGCGGCGAACGCGGCGACGCGGGTCTTCGAGTCGTCGGTGTCGAATGCGGCGCCGATCGTGCGGGCCTCGTCGTCGAGGTTGTCGGCGAACGCGCGGTGGAAACCTGCGCGGACGAGGCGCTTCGCCTGCCCGAACGCGCCGGTCGCGCCGTCGAGCCAGGCGCGCGCGACCTGCTCGGCACGGTCGCCGGGCTCATCGATGACCTCGGCGATCAGTCCCCACTCGAGCGCTGTTCGTGCGTCGATCGTGGTGTCGGTGAGCAGCAGTTGCAGTGCGCGCCGCTGTCCGATCGCGGCGGGGAGCAGCGTCGAGACCCCGAGGTCGGGGGTCAGCCCGATGTTCGCGTACTTGCTGACGAACACCGCACGCGCCGACGCGACGATGTAGTCGGCGGTCAGCATCAGTCCGAGTCCGCCGCCGGCGACGGCGCCCTGCACCGAGGCGACCATGGGGATCGACGACCCGACGAAGGTCCGGATGCCGTCGTGGATCACTCCGGCCATCTCGGTGATCGTGTCGCCGCTGCCACCCGAGGTCGCCATCTGCACGACGTCTCCACCCGCGCAGAACGCGGGGCCCGCGGCATCCAGCACGATCGCCCCCACCGTGTCGTCACTCGTGAGCTCGTGCGCGAGGTCGCGCCAGCGCGTCCCCATCTCGAAGTCCATCGCGTTCAGCGATGCGGGACGGTTGAAGGTCAGCCGGGCGAGCGCACCGTCGCGCTGCAGCAGGATCGTGTCGCTCATCGGGTCTCCACTCACTTCGGGGCCATGCGGATCGAGCCGTCGAGGCGGATCGTCTCACCGTTGAGGTAGCCGTTCTCGACGATGTGCTGGACGAGGGCGGCGTACTCGTCGGGCTTGCCGAGCCGCGCCGGGTACGGCACCTGCTGGCCGAGCGACTCCTGCGCCGCCTCGGGGAGCCCGGCGAGCATCGGCGTCTCCATGATGCCCGGCGCGATCGTGCAGACGCGGATGCCGGAGCGCGCCAGCTCGCGCGCGATCGGCAGGGTCATCGCGTGAACGCCGCCCTTGCTGGCCGAGTAGGCGGGCTGGCCGATCTGGCCGTCGAAGGCCGCGACCGACGCCGTGTTCACGATGACGCCGCGATCTCCGGATGCCGTGGGCTGCGTCGCGGCCATCGCCGACGCGGCGTGCGCGATGACGGTGTACGTGCCGATGAGGTTGATGCGGATGATCCGCTCGAAGTCGGCGACGGGGTTCGGTGACCCGTCCCGCGCGAGGACCTTGGCGGGAGGGGCGATGCCGGCGCAGTTGACGGCGACCCGGAGTGGGGCGAGGGCGGATGCCGCGACCACGGCGGCCTCGACCTGGGCGGCATCCGTCACATCGGCGGCGGCGAAGGTCCCGCCGAGCTCGGCCGCGACGTCGGCTCCGGCGGACGAGGGCAGGTCGACGATCACGACGTGGGCGCCCTGCGCGGCCAAGCGGCGGGCGGTGGCGAGCCCGAGCCCGCTGGCCCCGCCGGTGACGACGGCGGATGCTCCGGCGATGTCCATGCGCTCTCCTTCGAACGGTATCGGGTTCCACGCGTAGCGCGACTGGGTGCCACGGCGGGATGCCTCCAGGCTAACCGTCCCGCGCCGCGGGCACGACACTCCGGCGCCGCGGACGGCAGGATGGAGCGATGTCCATCCCGTTGCACGACGCCCCGGTGCCACCGATCGCGCGCCGGCTCGCGCGCGGCGCCACCCTCACCCCGGTCTGGACGAACAAGCTCGGCGGCATGACGCTGCGTACCGACGACGAGCGTTTCATCAAGATCGGACCGGTCCACCTCGAGACCTCGATGGCCGACGAAGCGGAACGGCTGGCGTGGGTGGCGCCGTACCTTCGCGTGCCGTCCGTCGTCGAGCAGGGCGATGACGGCGAGACGGAGTGGCTCGTCACGAGAGCGATCGCCGGACTCTCGGCGGTGCACCCCCACTGGGTGGCGCGCCCCGAGCAGGCGGTCCGAGCGATCGGCGAGGGCCTGCGAGCCCTGCACGAGAGCCTGCCCGTGGCATCCTGCCCGTTCGACTGGACCGTGCCGTCGCGAGTGGCGAACGCCGCGGAGCGTGATGTGGTCGTGCCCGCCGAACTGCGGGAGGGACCGGCGATGGACCAGCTCGTCGTGTGCCACGGCGACGCGTGCGCGCCGAACACGTTGATCAGCGACGACGGCCGATGGAGCGGGCACGTCGACATGGGCCAGCTCGGCCTCGGTGACCGCTGGGGCGACATCGCCGTCGCGGCGATGAGCACCGGCTGGAACTACGGTCCCGGCTGGGACGGTCTGCTGCTCGAGGCGTACGGCGTCGAGCCGGACGAGGAGCGCCTCGCCTTCTATCGCGACCTGTGGAACGCGACATGAGGGCGGCGGCTAGCGCACCGCGCTGTCGAACAGCGCCGTCGCGCCCAGGTACCCCGCGACGACGAGCGCGGTGGAAACCAGCGGCACCCAGGCGAGGTCCCCGCCTGTCCGACGGGCGACGATCGCCGCCGACACGGTGACGACGACGCTCGCGACGATGACCGCGACGAAGAGCATGCCCGCGGCATCCGCCGTCGCCCAGTCGCATGCCTCCCCGCAGGCACCGCCGGCGAAGACGGTCTGGAAGAACCAGAGCACGGTGGTCGCAACGATCGCGACAACCTGGAGGACGCCGACGGCGAGGACCGCGCCCGCCCCGACGCGGCGCGGACGCGGAGGCGTGGCGTCGACGGTCATACGGCGGACGCTACCAGTCGCGGCGCGCATGACCTCCGCGCCATGATGAAGCCGTGGCTGAGCACCCGGTGATGTTCCGCGACGACGATCCCCTGCTGGCCGTCGTCCGCAGACATGCGCTCGCCTTGCCCGAGGCGCAGGAGAAGGTCAGTCACGGACGTCCGGCGTTCTTCACCACGAAGGTCTTCGTGTACTTCGGCGGGTCCGTGCGCCGCGGCCCGGGCGAGTTCGAACGCCACGACACCGCGGTGATGGTCCTGCCGGATGCCGCTGACGAACCGGCCCTGCGCCAGGACCTGCGCTTCTGGACCCCGGCGTACCTCGGACCGTCGGGGTGGCTCGGGATCGACCTCGCCGACCTTGACGAGACCGAGCTCGCTGAACTCCTCGACGCCTCGTATAGGCGGACGGCGCCTTCGCGCCTCGTTCGCCGCCTCGACGACCCGGGGGGCGCTTAGGCTCGTCCGGTGAGTGAACGGACGAGCACCGGGTTCCGCCTTCTCGAGGTCGCGTGGGACGACCCGCGCGCCAAGCTGCTCCGCGACGAGCTGGATGCCGACCTCGGCGCTCGCTACGACGGGTTCCACGGCGACGAACCGGTCGAACGCCGCACCGCACGATCTCGCGCTCTCGCGATGCATCCCGACGAGATCGTCGCGACCCTCATCGCGGTGGATGCCGACGGCACTGCCACCGGCCACGTCATCCTCCGGCGCCTCAGAGACGAGTGGGAGATCAAGCGCCTCGTCGTGACCGCCGCGGCCCGGGGCCGCGGCATCGCGCGTGCCCTCATGAGCGCCGCCCTGGACCGTGCCCGCACGGGCGGCGCCGGTCGCGTCATCCTGCAGACCGGCATCCCGCAGCCCGAATCGGTCGCCCTGTACGAGTCGCTGGGGTTCACCCGCATCCCCGTCTACGAGCCGTACGCCGAGACGATGCCGCGCTCGATCTGCTTCGCCTACGCCTTCTGATTCACTCCCGCGCGGTCAGGACGGGCCGAGGATGAAGTTCCAGGTCCCCGCGAGGACAGCGGCGACGATCGCGACCCCCGCGATGCCTGCACCGGTCCCGACAAGCACCCACTCGCGAGCACCGAAGGTCGACGTGCGCGCCCACGTGCGGCGCCCGGGCGCACCGAATCCGCGGGCCTCCATGGCCGTCGCGAGCTTCGAGCCCCGTCGGATCGACAGCACCAGGAGGGCGAAGGCCATCCCCGCGAACCGCCTCAGCCGGCCCCGATCAGCGACCCCGCGCGCCCGACGGGCGAGCTCCAGCGAACGCCAGTCATCGACGAAAAGACCGATCATCCGGAGACCGGCCAAGGCGCCGAGGACGAATCGCGCAGGCAGACGCACGATCTGCGCCAGCCCGTCGGCGAGGTCGGTGGGGTCCACGGTGATGAACAGGACCACGGACGGCAGAGCCACCGCGAGCACGCGGAGAAGGGTCGCGGCGGCGAGTTCGAGCGAACCGTCACTGACGCGGATGAGCAGCCACTCGACGTAGACGCGACCGCCGGCCTCTCCGTACAGAGCGATCGTGACGGCCGTCAGCGGCGCTGCGAGCCAGACCGGCCAGGTCCGCCGCCAGAACTCCCCCCAGCGCAGGCCGGCGAACGGGATGAGGAGACACTCGAGGACGAGCGCGACGGCGGCCGAGACCCAATCCAGCGTGAACACGAGCGGGATCGCGACGAGGCCACTGGCCGCGAGCTTCGCCACCGGATTGATGCGGGCGACCGTGCCGGTCCTCGCTTGGCCGTCGAGAAGGGTCACCGGTCACCGCCCAGCCGGACCTCGCGGGCATGCAACGCGCGGACGGCGTCCAGATCGTGGGTCACGATGACGACCGCCGACCCCGCGTCGCGGAGACCGGCGAGGAGGCCGATCAGACGGGACCACGTCACCGCATCCTGTCCGAACGTCGGCTCGTCCAGGATGAGCACCCGCGGCGCCGTCGCCAGCATCGAGGCGACCGTGAGCCGACGCTTCTCCCCGCCCGACAACGTGTAGGGGTTCGCTGCCGCGAGTCGCGTCAGCCGCATCCTCTCGAGGAGGTCGTCAACGATCGATCTCGTCTCCTCCTCCGCCAGGCCCAGCGCCTTCGGGCCGATCTCCAGCTCCTCGCGCACGGTCCGAGCGAGGAACTGATGCTCGGGATCCTGGAAGACCGTGCCGATGCGCGTGAGGAGGTCTCGGGACGACCACCGGATCGGGTGCGGGCCGGCGCCGTCGGCGAGGACCTCCTGGGCAGCGACCACACCCGCAGCGGGCGGCAGGAGCCCGGCGAGCGTCAACCCGAGCGTCGACTTCCCCGCGCCGTTCGGGCCGGTCACCGCGAGCACCTCCCCTGCCCGCACGTCGAGGTCGATGCCCGTCGCGACCGGCTGCCCGGCGACGCGCTGGACCGCCAGCCCACGAGTGGTCAGCAGCGTCTCACCGGGCGTGGCGGCGGGCGGAGCCGGCTCGACAGGCGGATGCCCCGGCACCCACACTCCTGCCTGCGCGAGGCTGTCACCGAGCGATCCGAGAACTTCCGCCGGCGTACCGTCGGCGACCACGCCTGCGGCATCGTGCCCGCCGAGCACGATGACGCGGTCCACCAGCGGCAACCACACGTCGACACGGTGCTCGATCACGACGAGGGTCGCGGGATGCGCCTGCAGCATCGCCGCGACCGCGTCACGAACCTCTCCGACACCGCGGGGATCGAGGTTGGCCGTCGGCTCGTCAAGGAGCACCAGCCCGGGCTGCATCGCGACCACGCCCGCGAGAGCGAGCCGCTGCTTCTGTCCACCGGACAGTGCTTTCGTCGGGCGATCCCGGGGGACGTCGAGTCCCACGGCGCCCAGCGCCATCTCGACGCGGGGCCAGATCTGGTCGCGCGGAACGCCGAGGTTCTCGCACCCGAACGCTACGTCATCGCCGACCCGCGCGAGGATCACCTGCGAATCTGGATCCTGCAGGACGAGACCGGCGCGGCCGCGCTGATCAGCGGCGCGGATGCCGTCGAGCAGAATCTCGCCCTCGACCTCGCCCTCGTCAGCTCCCCCGAGAACGCCGGCGAGGCCGTGGAGGAGCGTGGACTTGCCGGCGCCGGATGCGCCGAGGAGGAGGACGCGTTCCCCCGGTGCGATCGTGAGGTCCACACCGCGGACGGCCCACGCGCTGCGGGATGCATGACGCCAGCCCCAACCTCTGACCTCGACCCGTGCGGGATGCGTCATGCCTCACACACGGCTGCGCGCTTCGCGTCCGATGGCGAATCGGTCGAGAGCGCCGGTGGCCGCGAGCCCTCGTGCGAGGAACCAGGAGAGGGCTCCCGCGACAACGGCACCCGAGACGACGGTGGAGGCGAGGTAGACCGCGGTGAACGCGGCGTCCGCACCGGCGTACCAGAGGACGAGGTTGTTGATGCCGCCGGCGAGCGCCGCTCCCGCACCCGCGAGGATCGCGACGGGAAGGCTGAATCGGCGGTAGAGGAAGAGCAGCACGATCAGTTCGGCACCGAGGCCCTGAACGAGCCCTGCCTCGATCGTGAGGAACCCTCCCCACGCGTTGCCGACGAGCGCCGAGACGACGGCCGCGAGGGTCTCGGTGTAGATGGCGGCGCCCGGCTTGCGGATGATGAGCGCACCGAGCACCCCGGCGAACAGCCACGGCCCGTCGAGGAGGCCCTGGAGGCCCGGGAGCAGCGGCTCGAGAAGCGTCTTCGGCCCGAGGTAGCCGATGTTCCACAGCAGGAAGATGAGGCCCGACGCGACGCCGAGAACTGAGGCCACGACGATGTCGATGACCCGCCAGCGGAAGCGACCAGTCTGGGTTGCGGCCCGCTCAGTCGAGGTGGTTTCGGACGCGACAGCGTGCATTGTTTCTCCTCCCTGCGCCGGCATGATCCGGATCAGGTTCGACGGTCGAAGCGTGGATCGCTTCCTCTCAGCCCGGCTCACCGGACTCCCGTGGTTGTGGCTCGAGTATAGCCACAGCCCGGGCGCGCTACCGTGGTCCGGTGACCGTGGACGACGCCGCTGCCCGCACGCCCGCCACGGGAGGCCCGGTGGCTCTCGGGTGGGTGGATGCCGACGGTCGATCCACCGTCGCTGCTTCACCCTCGACCGCTGCCTACGAGCTGCTGCCGCCGTTGCGGCGGCGTCGCCGCATCCGCGGCCGGGCGGTCGGGATCTCGGTCATCGTCGTGCTCGCCCTGGCCGGCGGCTACTCCGGCGCGATGCTGCTGTGGCCGCTGTCGTCCGTCGACGTGACGACGAAAGCCGTCGACGCACCGAGGCTCACCGGCGCCCCCAGCTCGATCTCGTGGCCGGCCGAGGGCGAGGCCGCCGTCGGTATCGACGGGTTCCGCTCGGCGACCTCCTCGGAGGACCCGGTGCAGATGGCCAGCACCGCCAAGCTCGTCACCGCCCTCGTCATCCTCGACCAGAAGCCGCTGTCCGCGGGCGAGCAGGGCCCCGCCTACGACTTCGCGTTCGCGGACCGGCAGGAGTACTGGCGGTACGTCTCCCAGAACCAATCCGCGCTCAACGTTCCCGACGACGGCTCGCTGACGGAGTATCAGATGCTCCAGGGCATGCTCATGGCCTCCGCGAGCAACTACGCGAACCGCCTGGCGACCGACGCGTTCGGCTCCGTCGACGAGTACGCCTCGGCGGCGAACGCCTGGCTCGCGAAGAACGGTCTCGACGGCATCACGGTGACGGATGCCTCCGGCTACGGCCGTGACAACGTCGCTACTCCCGCTGCCATGGTCGCCCTCGCCGAGAAGGCGCTCGAGAACCCCGTCATCGCCGAGATCGTCGCGACGAAGACCGCGGAGCTCCCCGGCGCGGGGGTGTTCGAGAACACGAACGCCCTTCTCGGTATCGATGGCATCGTCGGACTGAAGACCGGGAGCTTCGCGGGCTACAACAACTTGATCGCCGCGAAGCGGGTCGAAGTGGACGGCACCCCTACGACGGTCTTCGCCGCCGTTGCCGGTCAGCCCACCAGCAGCGCCCGCCGCGACGAGACGGAGCGCCTGCTCGACGCCGTCGCGGCGGAAGCCGCCACTCCGTCGACACTGCCGACCGGAACGCTCGTCGGCGAGGTCTCGACGGCCTGGGGCGCGACGAGCCGACTCCTCACGGAGGAGGACGCGTCCCTCCTGCTGTGGAACGGCGCCACGGCGGAGGGCACGACGTCGTTCGACGTCGACGCCGAGGCTGCGGCTCGGTCGAAGGCGGGCACGCTCACGGTGACGGGTCCGACCGGCGCCGTGGAGGTACCCGTCACGATCGAGAAGGCCCTGCCGGGCCCCGACGCCTGGTGGCGCCTCACTCACCCGCTCGAGCTGACCGGGCTCAGCGACTGATGACGCGGGCCGGGCGGGGCGCTGTCAGGCGAAGCGGACGGTCTGCTGCAGGCGGGTCCGCACGTCGAACAGCTCGTTGCCGCCGATCTCGCGCGCCCCGCTGACCCCGCGACGCAGCACCGTGGCGAGCGCACTGCGAGCGACGACTGCGACGGGGAGGCCCTTGACTTTGCCCAGTTCTTCGACGGCCGTCGCGACGTCGTCGTCGGGAAGCACGACGATCGCCGAGCTGAACTTCACCTTCGCACCGCGCCCGAGTCCGCGCGCGGCGAGCACGAGTTGCGCGACCGGCGAACCGACCACGGCGTCACCCTCGAGTTCGCCGCGGCGCGTGCGCACCGGCGCCCCGAAATCCTCGGACAGCACAGCGTGGAGTCCGCTCGGTCCGAGCACGATGTGGTCCAGCTTGACGTCCGGATCACGCGGGTCGGCGGCGACGTCGTGCCATACGGTGTACCCCATGCCGAGCTCGGCGACGATGCGAGCCGTCGCCTCTTCGGCGAGCGCGTCCGCAAGCAGACGCCGCACCTCGTGCGGAGCGCTCCGCACGAGTGCTGGATCGTAGGGGTCGGGCAGGTCGACGCCTCGGCCCGCCCATTCGCGGATCAGGTCGAGATAGCGCTCGCGGCGCCACCCTCCAGGCTGGCCGAACGATCTGGCGCGCGGCCGGGTGTCGGCCTGACGGGCACGCGGGCGCCACTCGGGCGCCTGCTCGTCGGGCGCGTACGACACCGTCTCGGCGAATCCGTGCCCGCGGTCGTATGCGGCTCGCGCGGCCGCCGTCCCGACGAGCTCCCACGCGCGCTGCACGCGGACGAACTCGGCGGCGTCGCCGCCGGTGTCGGGATGCGTCTGGCGGAGCCGCAGTCGGTACGCCTTGCGGAGGTCGTCGTCGTCGGCATCCGTCGAGACGCCGAGCACGTCGTAGGCCGAGGCGGAGAGGGGACTGTCGAACACGTCAGCTCCAGAGCGGGGCGGTAGGGGTGAACGACAGCGCCCGCTCGGCGGTGTCGACGGGGACGTCTGCAAGGGTCGACGGCTGCCAACGCGGCGAGCGGTCCTTGTCGACGAGCTGGGCGCGGATGCCCTCGACGAGATCGGGCTGCGTGCGCCCGAACCACTCGACGAGCGCGTACTCCTGCGCGAGTGCCGCACGAAGGTCCGGAAGCCCCCGTGCCGATCGGACGGCCGCAAGGGTCACCGTGAGCGCCGTCGGCGCCTGGGTCTCGAGCAGGTCGGCGGTGGCACCGGCATCCGGCTCCGAACGGCCGCGCAGGCGCGCGATGATCTCCGCCACGGTGTCGGCCGCGAACGCGTCGTCGATCCACTCGCGTGCGGCGACGAGTCGGGACGGCTCGGGGGTCTCGTCGAACAGCATTGCGATCTCGGTCGGGGTGTCGGGGTCGGCGCGGGTCACGAGCGCGTGACGGACGTCGTTCAGCCGATCGGCGGGCACGACGTGATCGGCGAATCCCGCGTAGATCGCGTCGGCGGCATCCATGGTCCCTCCCGTCAGTGCGAGGAACTCGCCGATCCGACCCGGCGCGTGCGCGAGGAGCCACGAGCCGCCGACGTCGGGAGTGAACCCGATCCGCGTCTCGGGCATGGCCAGGCGCGAGCGCTCGGTGACGATGCGGACCGACGCGTGACCCGCGAGTCCGATGCCGCCGCCCATCGTGACCCCGTCGGCGAAGACGACGATCTGCTTCGGGTACTCGGCGATCCGGGCATTGAGCGCGTACTCGTCTCGGAAGAAGCCCATCGCCGCCTCGGCATCCCCCGCCAGGATCTGCTCGCGGAGCGTGCGGACGTCGCCCCCCGCGCAGAACCCACGATCACCCGCGCCGTCGAGGAGCACGAGACGGATGTCGGGGTGATGCTCCCAGCGGTCGAGCGCGTCGGCGATGCCCCGGATCATGCCGTGGTCGACGGCGTTGATCGCTTCGGGCCGATCGAGGGTGATCCGACCCACGCTCCCCTCCGCGCGGACGAGCAGACGGGATGCCGGGGGTTCACTCACCCGCGCAACGTTACCGGGCGACTCCCCAGGACCGGCCGAGAACGGATCAGGCCTGAGCCGGTCGCGGCGCCCGCCGTCGGGATGTGCGCGCCGGCGAGGGAGTCGCGGCATCCCCGCCCTGGACCGGGATCTCGGTCGTGACGAGCTGGACGACGTTGACGGGCTCGTCCTCGCCCTCGAGCCGGAGCGCCTGCACGAGCGCCAGGCCGTGGCGCGTGGTGAGGACCAGGCGCTGGAACTCCGGGTCACCCTCGAGGTCGATCACGACCGACGGGCGACGTCTGCGTACCAGGACGAAGTCATCGCCGCCGGCCGAGCGCCACACCCCCATCGCGACCGTCCGTGGGATGACCGTGCCGGGGTTCGGGACGCCCCGCAACCAGGTCCAGGGATCGTCGACGAGCTGAACCTTGGCGATGTGCGCGCGCTCGACCCGGACGGCATCCTTCCGGAATGCCAGCGTGCGCTCTGTGGCGGAGAGCGCGACCTCCAGTCGCGACGAATCGAGCAGCAGCGTCACCATGGATTCAGTCTGCCAAACAGGTCAGAGGAGACGGATGCCGGGGCCGCAACGATCCGGTCTCGACCACGAAAGTCAGCCCTGGACGCGCGGGAACGAACCGGTCGGAGGAGCGAGCTCGTCTACCGCGTGGGGAAGCGGGAACTGGCCTACGGCGGAGATGAGACCGGCGACCGTCTGCTCTTTGGCCGTCACGCTGACCCCGAGTCCCGCGCGACGCGCATCCTTCGCGGTGCGCGGTCCGATCGCGGCGATCACGGTCGACTCGGGGATCTCGGGGAACTGCTCGTGCACCTGTTCGGCGACCGAACCGCTGGTGACGAGGATGGCGTTGATGCGGCCCGAGCGCACGTCGGTCGCGACCTTCTCGGTCACGGGGACGCCGACCGTGCGGTACGCGACGACGCTGCGCACGTCGTGACCCGCCTCTTCGAGGAGACGCGTGAGCACCGGCTTCGCCAGTTCGCTGCGCAGCGTCAGGACGCGCATCGGCTCCGGCTCGAGCGCGATGAGTTGAGCGGCCATGCCGGCGGCGGAGTTGTCGTCGTCGGGGACCAGATCCACCCGGTACCCGACGGCACCGAGAGCCGCAGCAGTGGTTTCGCCGACTGCGGCGACCCGGGTCGTGTGAGGGATCACAGCACGGTACGCGTGCAGGACGTCGACGGTGGTCGAACTCGTGAGCGTCACCCAGTCGAAAACACCGGCCGCCAGGTCTCGCAATGCGGACTCGAGGTCGGTGGGGTCCTCGGACGGAGCGAAGTTGATGAGCGGCGCGATGACCGGCGTCGCTCCCTGCGCACGCAGGGCGGCGGCAACGCTGTCGCCCCACGGACCTCCGCGCGGAACCAGCACACGCCACCCCTTGAGGGGCTTCGGTGCTGTCGCAGCGGATGTGTTCATGGTTCGACTCTCGTGTAGGCGGTGGCCGCCCCTGCGCGAGACGGCCGACGCTCAGCAGAAAAGCGCGATCGCGCACGTTCGGGACCGTGTCGTCGGCAGCAATCGCGCCATCGCCGCTGCCTGAACCGAGCATACCCCCGGCGTCGGCGCCGTCGACGCGGAGGGCGTCAGCGGGTGTACAGCCGGACCGCGCCCCAGACGAGGAGGCCGACCGCCACGGCTGCGCCCACGGCTGCGATCGCCGCGCCCGAGGGGTTGCGGTCCGCGAACTCGCGAGCCGACACCTTGGCACGGCGCGTCGCGCGAGCCGCACGCTTGGGAACGTTCGCCTTCTCCTCGATGGCGACCAGGGCCGCTTTGAGCTCGGCACGGGCACGTTCCACCGGGTCGGTGATCCCGAGCGGGACGGCGGTGCGGGGGAGATCAGAACTCATCGGCCACTTCCTTCACGATTCGGGCGTCGGTCGACAGGGCCTTCGCGGGGTTCTCACGGTTCTTCATGCGTCGGACCCTCAGGAATCCGAGGAGCGCAGCGATCACGACGAGCAGCAGTCCGAGCACGACGAGGATCAGGGATGCCAACCACGGCGCCATCCACGACGAGAGCCCGATGACGGTGAACGCGCCGAGCGCCGGAAGCGTCCAGAAGAGGAAGAAGAGGGCGAGGACGAACCACAGGGCGACGACGCCGGCATCCTTCCCCGTGCGCGTCGCCCAGGTCTTCGCTGCAGTGATCTCGGCGACGATCAGGTTCTTGACGAGTTCGGGCAGTTCGCCGACGAGGCCGAGGAGGCTCTCGTCTCGCCGATCCCGAAATCCGCGAGGGGTGCTCATGACGCGGACGAGGACTTCTTGCGGGACCCGCCGGTGGAGCCGGAGCCACCGGTGGACGAGCCGCTGCCGGTCGACTTCTTCGCCGAACTCGAGACGGCGTCAGCGGTGGTCTTCGCGGCATCCTTCACGTCTTCGGCCGCATCCTCGGTCGCATCGAGAGCGGCGTCGAGCTTCTGGCCCGGAGTACCCGAGGTGGTCGCGGCGCGCGTGACCTTGACGGCACCGTTCCACAGGACGCTCGGCAGCGCGAAGGCGGCGGACTTGCCGAACTCGGCGACCTTGTCGACCTGCTTCTGGACGGCCGGCGTGTTGTAGACACGCAGATAGGCGTCCTTGATCTGCTCGTAGCGCTGGCGGCCCGCGCGGGCCCCGAGGACGTAGCCGGCGGTGAGTCCGACGACGATTCCGATCTTGCCCTTCATGGCGATTCCTCACGTTCGAAGCGATGTGGTGCCGAGCACTCAGCGTATCGGCGCATTCCGTTGGAGGCATCCACCCTTGACAGAGCGCTCAGGTCGAGGCACCCTCACCGTCGGCGTGCCACAGCAGACCGGATCGGACGCGTTCCGCCTCGGTCTTCGCGTCGGCCGCGACGCGCGCCAGGCCGGTGCCGTCGATCCACGCGCCCGTGACGCCGAGGCGCTCATGCGTGCGGATCGCGCGTCTCACCTCGTCCCGCGCCGGTGACAGCGCCGACGAGGGCAGAGCGCGCGGCCACCGCGCGCGGTGGACGGCGCGGACGGTGGGAGCGACGACGCCGAGGAGCTCGCGCGCCGCCGCGGTGGCCGAGCCGATCACCTCGGCATCCGCATGCCCGCTCGCGGGCAGGGTCACTCGGACGACGTGCGGATCGCCGACCGCGCGCGGCCAGGTCGCCGTCGCGTGCACGACCGCCAGGGCTGCCGCCTCGCCCGGGACCGCGTAGACCGCGTGACCTCGCGGGCGGGCGTCGAGGGCGGGGTCATCGAGCACGAGGGTCACGACGTCGACGTCCTCTGGAGAGAGGGGTGCGCCGTCGAGGCCGCCCATGTGCGGGGCGAGGAGGCGCCGCGCGGCGCCTTCCGGGGTCGCGACGATCACCGCGTCGACCTCGAGGTCCCCGCTCTCGTCACCAGCGGTCCAGGTCAGCGACCATCCGTCGCCGGCGGGCTCGAGGCCGTCCACCTGGGTGCCGGTGCGGATGTCGACTTGCAGGTCACCGAGACGGTCGGCGAGCGCGTTCACGAAGACCGACATGCCTCCGGCGATCGTCGCGCGGGAGGGGCCGGAAGCCGCATCCGGGTCGGGGAGCTGTTGCGCGACGGCGCCCGACAGGGAGCCCGTGCGGGTGAGCGCCGAATTGAGGCCGCGCGCGGCACGGTCGACGTCGACCTGCTCGGGCGGAACGCCGTGGATGCCGTGGGTCAGCGGGGCGACCATCCGATCGAGGACCCGGGACCCCATCCGCGTACGGACCAGGGTGCCGAGGTTGCGCTCGGCTCCGATCGTCAGCGGCGGCCGCAGTCGGTCGACGTAGGCCCGCCAGGATCCGCGAGCGCCGATGATCCGGGTCGCTCGGGCGTCGAACGGATTGGCCGGGATGCCGAGGATCGACGCCGTCGGCAGAGGGGCGACGCCGTGCGGGCCAGCGACCCAGGTGTCGGCATCCCGCGCGGGGACCACGGCATCCCGCAGACCGAGTTCGTCGACGAGGTCGGAGAGGGCCCCCGGGGCGACGCGGAACCCGTCGGCGGCGACGTCCGTCATCCGTCCGTCGAGGTCCACCGACGCGACGAGACCGCCGAGCCGGTCGGCGGATTCGAACAGCGTCACCGAGATGCCGACCCTCGCGCACTGCAGCGCCGCGACGAGACCGGCGATCCCGCCGCCGACGACGGCGACGCGCGCGCTGCGCGCCTGCGAGATGAGGTCGGTGGCGGCATCGGAGCTCATGTCCCCATCCTCCCCCACGCCCGCGGGTCGGACGGTGGGAACATGGAGGCATGGCCCTTCACATCACCGGCGACGAGGCCGCCGACGCGCTCCTCACCGACGAACCGCTCGCCCTGCTCATCGGGATGCTGCTCGACCAGCAGATAGCCATGGAGACCGCTTTCGCCGGCCCGCTGAAGATCCGTGATCGCACGGGAGGGCTGGATGCCGCACAGATCGCCGCTGCCGACCCCGAGGAGTTCGCGGCCGCCTTCAGCCAGACCCCTGCGGTACACCGCTTCCCCGGGTCGATGGCGGGACGGGTGCAGGCGCTCTGTCAGGCGCTCGTCGACGACTGGGGCGGGGACGCCTCGGCGCTGTGGACTCGCGGCGACCCCGACGGCCGCACCGTTCTGAAGCGGCTGAAGGCACTTCCCGGCTTCGGTGACCAGAAGGCACGGATCTTTCTCGCCCTCCTCGGCAAGCAGTACGGGTACACGGGTGACGGATGGCGGGACGCCGCCGGCGCCTACGGCGACGAGGGCTCGTTCCGCTCGGTCGCCGACATCGTGTCGCCGGAATCCCTCACCAAGGTCCGCGAGCACAAGCGCGCCGCGAAGGCGGCGGCCAAGGCCGCGGAGAGCTGAGGCCTTCTTCAGCGTTGAAGACCGGCTGTTCGCGGGCGGGCGGCGCGTTCGACGATCAACGCCACGGCGAGCACCAGCACGCTGGCCGCGAGCATCCCCCGCGCGACCCAGGCCGCCCCGCCATCGACGACCTCGCCGTCGCGGAGCCCGAGCACGACGAGGAGTGCGGCGATCCCCTGGCCGCGCGGCGTGCCACCGGCATCCTGATCGACGGCGGCGGTGGCCGGGATGCCGACCAGGAGCGCGAGCACGATCGCGATGACCGCGCATAAGAGCGCGATCAGGTGCGCGACGACTCGCGCCACCGGCTCAGGCGCCGCGCAGGCGCGGGGCGAGGTACGCGTGCAGCTCGGACAGGGCGACGCGCTCCTGCGCCATCGAGTCGCGGTCGCGGATCGTGACGGCGTCGTCGTCGAGCGAGTCGAAGTCGACGGTCACGCAGAACGGCGTGCCGATCTCGTCCTGGCGACGGTAGCGGCGGCCGATGGCGCCGGCGTCGTCGAAGTCGACGTTCCACCCGTTCGCGCGCAGATCGTCGGCCACCTTGCGAGCCAACGGCGACAGACGCTCGTTGCGGCTCAGCGGCAGGACGGCGACCTTGACCGGCGCCAGGCGCGGATCGAGGCCGAGGACCGTGCGGGTGTCGGTGCCGCCCTTGGCGTTCGGCACCTCCTCCTCGCGGTACGCGTCGACGAGGAACGCCATCATGGCGCGGGTCAGTCCGAAGGACGGCTCGATGACGTAGGGGACGTAGGTCTCGCCGGATGCCTGGTCGAAGTACGCGAGCTTCTGGCCCGACGCCTCGATGTGGCTCGACAGGTCGTAGTCGGTGCGGTTGGCGACGCCCATGAGCTCGCCCCACTCCTTGCCCGCGAACCCGAACCGGTATTCGACGTCGATCGTGCCGGCCGAATAGTGGGCGCGGTCCTCCTTCGGCACATCGAACTGCCGCATGTTCTGGGCGTCGATGCCGAGGTCGATGAACCAGTTCCAACACGCCTCCACCCAGTGGTCGAACCACTCGCCCGCCTCGGCGGGAGGTGTGAAGAACTCGATCTCCATCTGCTCGAACTCGCGCGTGCGGAAGATGAAGTTTCCGGGTGTGATCTCGTTGCGGAACGCCTTGCCGACCTGGCCGATGCCGAAGGGCGGCTTCTTGCGCGACGCGGTCAGCACGTTCGAGAAGTTCACGAAGATGCCCTGCGCGGTCTCGGGACGCAGGAAGTGCAGGCCGCTCTCGTCGTCGACGACGCCGAGATAGGTCTTCACGAGGCCCGAGAACGACTTCGGCTCGGTGTACTGGCCCTTCGTACCGCAGTTCGGGCAGGGCACGTCGCCGAGACCGTTCTCGGCCGTGCGCCCCTTGCGCGCTTCGAAGTCCTCGATGAGGGTGTCCTCGCGGAAGCGCTTGTGGCACTGGAGGCACTCGACGAGGGGGTCGGTGAAGGTCGCGACGTGACCCGAGGCCTCCCACACGCGCTTGGGGAGGATGATCGACGAGTCGAGGCCCACCATGTCACCGCGGCCGCGGACGAAGGTCTGCCACCACTGCCGCCGGATGTTCTCTTTGAGCTCGGTCCCGAGAGGACCGTAGTCCCACGCCGACCGCGACCCGCCGTAGATCTCGCCCGCCTGGAAGACGAACCCGCGGTGACGGGCGAGGGCGATGACTTTGTCGAGACGGGACTGCTCGGCCACGGTGGCTCCAATGGTCGTTGTGAAGAGGGTGCGCGACAGCGCGGATGCCGCAGAGCGCGGCATCCGTCAGTCTATCCGGGCGTCCCCACCGATCCGGCGTGGTCGGACGGCGCCGGTCAGGAGACGAAGCGGATGGTGAGCGGCGGGGTGTACCACTCCCCCTGGTTCGCCTTGACGGCGGCGAGGATCTCGATCACGAGCGCGAAGACGCCGACCGCGGCGAGCAGGACGAAGCCGACGAAGACGAACATCAGCGGGATGCAGATGATCGAGGCGATGATCATCGTCAGCTGGAAGTTCAGCGCTGCGGCACTGTGGGCGCGCACGAAGGGGCCACGATCGCGGAAGACCAGGTAGATGATCAGCGCCCCCCACGGGGAGAAGATGATGCCGGCGAGATGGGCCAGTGTTGCCCAGAGCTTCTCGTCCTGCGGACTCAGGGGTGGTGCGACCGGATGGGGCGGCTGCGGAGGCGGCATCGTCATGGCGCCAGCGTAGAACGCCGGAGCGGTTTCCCACTCTCGTCACGCGCCTGGACTAACCGATACGTTCGTAGTCGGCACGTGCACCGTGCCGCGAAGAGACATCGTTACTCAGGGGGAACACACATGGACGCACTCATCGCAGGAGGCGCCTTCGTGATCGGCGCCGTCATCGTCGTCGCCGTCATCATCTTCATCGTCATCTTCATGATCGTGCTGCGCGCCTGGTACAAGGTCGCCAAGGCCGACCAGGCGCTCGTGATCGTCGGACGCAACCAGAAGAACGCCTCGGGAGACTCGTCGCGCATCTCCGTCATCACCGGCGGCGGCGCACTGGTCAACCCGCTGACGCAGCGCGCCGAGATGATCTCGCTGCGCGCGCGTCAGATCAAGATGGAGCCGACGGCACAGGCATCCAATGGCGTCACCGTCAACGTGAGCGGTGTCGCACTGGTCAAGATCGGCTCCGACCCCGAGTTCGTCCGCCGCGCCGCTGAGCGCTTCCTGTCGCAGGACGGTGCGATCGAGCAGTTCACGACCGAGCAGCTCGAGGGTGCTCTGCGAGGCGTCGTCGCGACCCTGACCGTCGAGCAGCTTATGAAGGACCGACAGAAGCTGTCGGACCAGATCGCCGAGGGCATCAAGAGCGACCTGCTCGCGCAGGGCCTCATCCTCGACTCGTTCCAGATCCAGGGCGTGACCGACAAGAACGGCTACATCGACGCTCTCGGCGCCACCGAGGTCGAGCGCGTGCGCCGCGAGGCCGAGGTCGCCCGCATCAACGCGGCGCGCGAGGTCAAGGCCCGCCAGATCGCGACCGACGAGGCGAACCTCATCGAGCAGACCGCGTACGACCGCAACACCGCACAGGCGTCCGCCGAGGTCGGCCGCGCCCGCGCCGAAGCCGAGCAGGCCGAAGCCCTCGCCCGCGCCGAGCGCGAGCAGGCCGTCCTCCTGCAGCAGGCCGAGAACCGTCAGGCCCAGCTCGACGCCGACGTCAAGAAGGTCGCCGACGCGTCGCTCTACGAGCGTCAGCGCTCGGCCGACGCCGATGCGTACACGCAGGTGAAGGCCGCCGAGGCCCGCGCCCAGATCGCCGCCCAGGAGGCCGAGGCGACCCGCCTGCGCGCTCAGGCCGACGCCGACGCGATCCGCGTCGAAGGTGAAGCGCGCGCCGAGGCGATCAAGGCCGAGGCGGCCGCCATCGCGCAGAACCAGGAGGCACTGCTCGCCCAGCGCGCCATCGAAGCGCTGGTGCCGCTGATGACCGAATTCGCCCGCGGGTTCGACAAGGTCGGCTCGATCACCGTCCTCGGCGGCGAGGGCGCGTCGAGCCACATTGCCGGCGAGAGCGCGTCGAGCATGCGCGCCACCTTCGACGCTGTGCAGGCGGCGACGGGGATCGATCTGCGCGGGATCATCCAGGGCCAGGCCACCGGCCGCGGAATCGCCCAAGGTCTGCAGAACGAACAGGGCCTTCAGAACGCGCAGGGTCTGCGGAACGACGATGGTTCCGCGCCGCTGCGCCGCCGGGCGGCCGACCCGGCAGCCGCGGCTGAGCCCGCGACTCCCGCCGCCGACGCGCCGTCGCCGGACGCCGTGTGACCACTCCGGACGGAGGCCGGTCGCTCGTCGTCGACGAGCAACTGTCCCCCCGCCTGGCGCGCGGATTCCTTCGCTGGCAGCTGACGCGACCGTCCTGGATCGTGCTCCTGGCCGTCACTGCCGGGATCGTCGCGCTCAGCATCGCGCTCACCCTGACCGGGAGCGACGGGGCGGCCTGGCTCGGACTCGTCATGGTGATCCTGCTCACGGCCGCGGTCATCGCATCGTGGGTCGCCGTGCGTTCGTCGATCCACCGCGCGTACCCCGTCGGCTCGGAGCCGACCGCAGCACTGACCGCCGACTCCTTGATCGCCACGTCGGCTCTCGGCACCAGCGAGATCCGGTTCACCGCATTCCGACGAGTGGATGCCGCCGGTGACGCGGTCCTCCTCAAGGTCGGATCGCGTCTGGGTCCGGTCGCGGTGATGCCCCGCGCTCTGCTGTCCGAGGCGGATATCGCGCACCTGCGCGCCGTCTGCTCGCGGTGACGCCCGCGCGGCTCCGATACGTCCGGGGCCGTGCGGGTGTCAACCCGGTGCCCGTCCGCCGCTCCGATTCGTAGCGTCGAGCCATGACCTTCACTCCTCGCCGCGCCATCGTGACCGCCTCCGACTCCGGGATCGGGCGGGCCACGGCGCTCGCGCTGGCTGACGCCGGGATGGATGTCGGCGTCACCTGGCACTCCGACGAGGAGGGCGCGAACGGCACGGCCGAAGAGATCCGCCGCCGCGGCCGGAAGGCCGTCGTCGCGCAGTTCGATGCGACCGACCTCGAGTCCGTGCCCGGGACGATCCGACACCTCGCCGACGAGCTCGGCGGCCTCGACGTCTTCGTCAACAACGCCGGCGGAGGCACGGGCGGCCCGTTCCTGGAGATGGACATCGACGCCTGGCGTACGGTCGTCGGCCTCAACCTCGACGGTGCGTTCGTCGGTATGCACACGGCTGCGACCCTGATGGCCGACGCCGGCAAGGAGGGTCGCATCATCGCGGTCACGAGCGTCCACGGCTCGCAGCCCCGCGTCGGTTCCGCTGCCTACGTCGCCTCGAAGCACGGCCTCGAAGGCCTGGTGAAGACGATGGCGCAGGAGCTCGGGGCGAAGGGCATCACCGTGAACTCGGTCGCGCCGGGCGAGATCGCGACCCCCATCAACGACATGGAGGCCGAGGACGCCGAGAACACGCATCGCCCCGGCATCCCGATCCCCCGCCCCGGCAAGCCGGAGGAGATCGCCGACGTGGTCGCCTTCCTCGCCTCCCCCGCGTCGTCGTACGTGACGGGTGCGACGTGGGTGGTCGACGGCGGCATGCTCCAGATGGGCCCGCAGGCCGGCTCGCACATGGAGTCGGACGCCTGGCGCTCCGCCGGGTGACGACGCCCGGCACCGCCGCCCGGGGGTAACCTGGAGGGATGGCTTCGGACGACAGACGCAGACTCACCCGGATGCCACGACAGGGAGCGATCGTCGCGGTTCTGGCGATCGCGGGTCTCGCGTCGTCGTTCATGTTCACCCTGGTCGTGCCGATCCAGTCGAAGCTCCCCGAGCTGCTGAACGCGTCGCGTGAGGACACCGCCTGGGTCGTCACGGCCACGCTCCTCGCGGCCGCGGTCTCAACGCCCATCGCCGGACGCCTCGGCGACATGTACGGCAAGCGGCGTATCGTCCTGGTCCTCCTCGGGCTCCTGGTGGCGGGGTCCGTGATCGCCGCCCTCTCCCTGTCGATCGGCGGGATCATCGTCGGGCGCGCTCTGCAAGGCGCTGTGACGGGAGTCGTCCCGCTCGGCATCTCGATCATGCGCGACGTGCTGCACGAGGACCGGGTGGATGCCGCGATCGCCCTGATGTCCGCGACGCTCGGCGTCGGCGGCGCCGTCGGCATGCCGGTCAGCGCGATCATCACCGAGACGAGCGATTGGCACGTGCTCTTCTGGATGGCGGCGGGCCTCGGCGCCGTGGTCTTCGTCCTCGTCGCCCTCGTCGTGCCGGCGAGTGTGTTGCGGACCGCGGGACACTTCGACTTCGCCGGGGCCGCGGGTCTGGCCATCGGTCTCACCGGCGTGCTGCTCGCGGTCTCGCGCGGCAACGAGTGGGGCTGGACGTCTCCCGCGACCCTGGCCCTCGGACTCGGCGGGCTCGTCGTCCTGCTCGTGTGGGGATGGTTCGAGCTCCGCATCCGCGAACCGCTCCTCGACCTGCGGGTCGCCGCGCGGCCCGCCGTACTGCTCACCAACCTCGCCTCGGTGGCGATGGGCTTCTCGCTGTTCGCCTCGAACGTGTCGTACCCGCAGATGCTCGAGCTGCCGGCATCCGTCGGCGGATTCGGTCTCACGCTCGTTCAGGCCAGCTTCATCGTCATGCCCGCGGGGCTCGTGATGATGGTGCTGTCTCCGTTCTCGGGCCGCCTGGCGCGCACGATCGGACCGCGGGTGCTGCTGATCATGGGAGCGAGCGCGCTCATCCTGGCTTACGGATACTCGCTGCTGTGGGCGTCGGAGGTCTGGCACCTGCTCGTGGCGAACCTCCTCATCGGCGTGGGCATCGGGTTCGGCTACGCCGGCATGCCGATGCTCATCATGCGATCGGTCCCGCAGCACGAGACGGGCGCGTCGAACGGCCTGAACGCCCTCTTCCGTTCGCTCGGCACCTCGATCGCGGCTGCCGTCGTCGGCGCGGTGCTCGCCGCGCTCTCGGTCGACAGGGGCGGGGTGGCCGTTCCCACCCCTGCCGCGTTCCAGCTCTCCTTCGCACTCGGACTCGGCGCCGCCGTGATCGCGCTCGGGGTCGCTCTCTTCATTCCGCAGCGCCGCGACCCGCACGAGGCGCGACCGTCGATGCCGCGCTGACGCCGCACTACCACGCGGGGCGCTTCGGGACAGCCCCGTCGCGGCATCCGACCTCCCCGGCCAGGATGGACCCATGTCCTACGCCACCGAACGCCGTTCCAACCCGACCGCCTGGGCTGCCTTCTGGGTCGGTCTCGCAGGCCTCATCCTCATGCCGATCCCGCTGTTCATCGGCTTCGTCGTCGGCGGCGGGCTGTCGCTCGTCGCCGCGGTCCTCGCGGTCATCGCGCTGTTCAAGGGCCTGGCCCGCAGCGGCAAGGGCATCGCGCCCGTCGTCTTCGCGGCGATCTTCGTGCTGCTCACGTGGGGCGGCATCTCGATCGGCGGCGGCGTCATCTGGTGATGCGCGTCACCGTCGCAGCGTCTCGCGCGCGACGGTGAACGCCTCGACCGCGTCGAGGTCTACCTCGACGCCGAGCCCCGGACCGGTCGGCACCCGGACGTGTCCGTCCTCCAGAACCACGGGCTCGGTCACGATGTCGCGGTCGTAGAACCGAGCGGATGCCGAGACGTCACCCGGCAGCGTGAACGCGGGATGCGCGGCGAGCGCGGCGTTCGCGGCGCGGCCGATCCCGGTCTCGAGCATTCCGCCGCACCAGACCGGAATCCCGGCCGACGCGCACAGGTCGGCGATGCGGAGCGCCTCGAGGTACCCGCCGACGCGGCCCGCCTTGACGTTGATGACCGTCGTCGCGCCGAGGGCGAGCGCGTCGCGCGCGGCCTTGACCGAGGTGATCGACTCGTCGAGGCAGACGGGGGTCTTCAGCTGCTGCGCGAGCGCGGCGTGGTCGACGAGGTCGTCCTCCTGCAGCGGCTGTTCGATCAGCAGCAGCCCGAAGCGGTCGAGCTGCGCAAGCGTGTCGGCGTCAGCGAGCGTATAGGCCGAGTTCGCGTCCACCTGCAGCGGGATGTCGGGGAACGCCGTGCGGACGGCATCCGTGTCGGCGATGTCGCGGCCGGGCTTGATCTTGATCTTGATCCGCACGTACCCCTCGCCGAGGTAGCCGCGGACGGTCTCGACGAGGGTCGCGGGATCGGACTGGATGCCGACGCTCACCCCCGACGGGATCGTCGCCGCCGTCCCGCCCAGGTACGACGCGAACGACCGCCCCTCGCCGCGGAGGGCGGCATCGAGCAGCGCGAGCTCGAGTCCCGCCTTCGCCATCCGGTGACCGACGAAGGGATCGACGACACCGGCGACGTCCTCGGGCGCGAGGGTCCCGCGCTGCAGCAGAGCCGGACCGAGCCAGCGGGTCGTGACGTCCCACGCGCCGTGCGTGTACTCGCTCGAGTAGACCGGCGCGCTCTGCGTGACGATCTCGCCCCACCCCTCGCCCGCGTCGGTCCTCGCGCGCACGACGATGACCTCGCGGTCGGTCATGGTCCCGAACGACGTCGTGAACGGGGCGACGAGCGGAATCTGCAGCACCCGCAGCTCGATCTCGTCGAGGCGGACGGATGCGGCGTGCTGAGCGAGCGGCATGGGGTCAGGTTACGGGCCGTTGCAGGGCGGGTGCAGCGGCATCCGTCGATTCCTAGACTCGGCCCATGTCTGTCGCGACCACCACCTCCGGAAGCCTGCCCCGCTCGACCGCACTCATCGAGGCGAACGCCGCACGTGCGTTCGCCGACGACGGCTTCACCCTGCTGCCGAGCGCCGAAGCGGAGGAGTTGACCGCTCGGGCCGTCACCGAAGTGGTGGAGCGCCAGCGCGCCGCGGGCATCACCCTCGTCGGCGACGGGGAGTTCGGCAAGGCGATGACGAACCCGGTCGACTACGGCGCGTGGTGGGGCTACTCCTTCCAGCGCGTGGCGGGACTGTCGCTGACCGAGATCAACGCGTTCACCGAGCCGCCGGTCCTCTCGACCCCCGGGGACATCCGTCTCACGAGCTTCCTCGGCCGCCGCGACCGACAGCGCTTCCCCGCCGTGTACTCCGAGGCGGTCGAGACGGGGCGCATCGCGTCCGCCTTCCCGACCACGACCGGTCCGCTGTCGTACCGCGGCCACGACGCGGTGGCCGCCGACATCCGGAACCTCACCGCGGCGCTCCGCGAGGGTGAGCAGGGCTTCCTCACGGCCATCGCCCCGGGCTCCGCCGCCCGCGTCCACAACGACTACTACGCGACCGAGCAGGAGCACATCGACGCGTGGGCCGACGCCCTTCGCGAGGAGTACCGCGCCATCACCGACGCGGGGCTCATCCTGCAACTCGACGATCCCTCCCTGGCCGAGAACTTCGACCAGATCGACCCGGAACCGTCGATCGCCGACTACCAGGCGTTCACCCGCATCCGGATCGAGGCGATCAACCGCGCCATCGACGGACTCCCGAAGGAACAGGTGCGTCTGCACCTCTGTTGGGGCTCGTGGCACGGACCGCACACGACCGACGTCGAGCTGAAGGACATCCTCGACGTCGTGCTCGAGGCGAACGTCGGCTCGATCTCGTTCGAGGCCGGCAATGTCCGCCACGAACACGAGTTCGCCATCTGGGCCGATGCGCGGATCCCCGAGGATCTCGTCCTCGTTCCGGGCGTCGTCAGCCACGCCACCAACGTCGTCGAGCACCCCGACCTGGTCGCGCAGCGCATCCGTCGCTACACCGACATCGTCGGCACCGACCGCGTCATCGCCTCGACCGACTGCGGCCTCGGCGGTCGCATCCACCCCGACATCGCGTGGGCGAAGCTCGAGTCGCTCGGCGAGGGGGCGCGCCGGGCGGGCTGAGGGCCACGCCTCGGCCCGAGCGGTCGGGCCCCGCCCGCCTCAGCTCCGGACGAACAGGTAGCCCTCGCCGGTGCGGAAGCCGCCGACCACGAGGCCGACGTCGAGCTGCGCCCGGAACGCGTCGCGCACCTCGCGGCGGAGGCGGGCAGCGGCATCCGGATCGGCCCTCCGGAGCGCCTCGATGTCGGTCGGGATCGCGACCGTCGCGACCACATCGGAGGCGTTCGGCGTCGGGGCCGGCGACGCCAGGTGCCACGCCACGTGCAGCCGGTCGCTCTCGTCGCCGCTGTTGATCGCGTCGCCCATGTCGCCGTAATGGTCGACGAGGTAATCGGTGACGCGCCCGCCGAGGACCTCGAGGTTGAAGTGGGCGTTCCGCGCGATGAGCGGGTCGAAGGTCCACGTGATGGTGCCCACGTCGTGCGCGAACGCCCACTCGCGCTGGTGCGCCTTGAGCGCGCGGCCGATCCCCCGCGCCTGCGCGTCGGGCAGGACGCCCGTCACGTGCGAGTGCATGCTGCGGGATGACGGGGGACCGAAGAAGGCGGCGGATGCCGCGACCATGCGCTCGCCGTCGAACACGCCGACGACGTAGTTGCCGGAGTGCCCCAGCGCCCGCAGGAGGTTCGGCGGCATCCCGCCGTCGGGGGACCCCCACACCGCCTCGAAGACGCCGCTCGCGGCGACCATCTCGTCGATCGTGTGCAGTTCGCGGATGTCGAGCGCGTCAGCCATCACGCCACGCTACGCCGGTCAGCGCCGCCAGCGCTCGAACGTCGGGCGCAGCCGCTCCAGGGCGCCTCGGACGAAGCCGGGGTTCCGGCGGTACCACTCGAGGTGCGCCTCACGGATCTCACCCGGATCGACGCCGTCGCCGTTCACACGCCACATCGGCTGCGGCGCGGTGTCGAGGCCCCAGGCGTCGATGACCCAGTCCTCGCGCGGCGCGTGCACGGCGTCGAGCAGGGGCCGGCCGGGATCGGTCGCCTCGCCGGGTCGCCCGAGCGCGCGCAGGATCCGGCCCCCGATCTCGAGGATCACGGCATTGCCCGGATGGTTCACGGTGCGGACGAGATCGAAGCCCGGTGCGGCGAACAGGTCGGAGACCCCGACGTCGAGCTGCTGCTCGCGCCGCTCGAGCTCCGCGATCGAGTCGGCCGCCTCGGCTCGGACAGCGTCGGCGCCCATCGTGTCGCGAATGGGGAGGCCACCCGCCTCGGCAAGGGTGCGGACGTCGTGGTAGGCGACGATCGGCGGCACCTCCTCCGTCCCCGGCACGTGGAGCGCGGCCTGGAACGGATAGAGCCCCGTGAACCGCACGATCGGGAAGGTGACCGCCCGGCCCGCGGGAGGAAGGGATGCCGCGAGCTGCCGTGTCCCGAGCGGAAGGCCGTGGTAGTCGTCCTTCACCGGCTGCGCGATGAGCGCCGAGGCGCCTGCGAGGACCTCGTGCAGGCGCGCGGTGTCGGCGGCATCCAGTTCGTACACCGGAGGGACCCTCAGGAGCGGCAGATCATCCGTGTCGAGGACCAGCCGCACCGATTCGGCCTGACAGTTGCCGACGACGACGCCGTAACCCGTGCGGGGCAGGTCGCCGAAGAAGTCGGCGTAGTGGTCCCGGCGGGCGGTATGCGGATCGGCGATCATCGCTCGAGCGTCGCAGGCGGCATCCGTTGTCGCGAACGCTTGCGCGGCGGCCCGTCGCGAGCAAGGGGGCACCCACGCGACACCCGCGCGACCTAGGATCGTCGCCGTGCAGCTGAACGAGACCCGCGCCTGGAACCGCTTCTACGCCGCCGGCACGCCGATCGACATCGAACCCGTCACGGGGTCGCTCGTCGACCTGCTCGAACAGCGGGTGCTCCAGTACGGCGAGCGCGACGCGATCGCGTTCTTCGGCCGGACGGTGACCTACGGCGAGCTCGGTGCCCGTGTCGTCCGCGTCGCCGAGGGACTGCGGAAGCTCGGCGTCCGCGCCGGCGACCGGGTCGCACTGATCATGCCGAACGCGCCGCAGCACGTCATCGCGTTCTACGCGGTGCTGCGACTCGGGGCGGTCGTCGTCGAGCACAACCCGCTCTACACGCGGGACGAGCTCGAGGTGCAGTTCCGCGACCATGGCGCCCGCACGGTGATCGCATGGGACAAGGTCGCGCCGCTCGTCCACTCGCTGCCGGCCGAGCTCGGCATCCGCGACATCGTCTCGGTCGACGTGACGACAGCGATGCCGGTGAAGATGCGGATGCTGCTGCGCCTCCCCGTCGCGAAGGCCCGGGAGTCGCGCGCCAAACTCACGGGCGCAGCGCCCGGCACGATCCCGTTCGTCCGGCTCGAGAACTCCTCCGCCCTGGCGGCGAGCCACCCTCGGCCGAACCGCGACGACCTCGCCTGCCTGCAGTACACCTCGGGCACGACGGGCGACCCGAAGGGCGCGATGATCACGCACGGCAATCTGTGGGCGAACGCCCGCATGGGCGCCGCGTGGATGCCGCAGTTCCGCCATGGCGAGGGGAGCATCTACGGGCTGCTGCCCATGTTCCACTCGTTCGGCCTGCTGCTGTCGGTCATCTACTCCGTCGAGACCGGGTCGCGCGCGGTGCTCTTCCCCACGTTCGATCCTGAACTGGTGGTGGATGCCGCGAAGCGATTCCCGCCGACGTTCATCCCCGCCGTCCCGCCGATGTTCGACCGGCTGGCCCGGGTCGCGCGCGACGGCGACCTCGACCTCAGCCGCGTCGTGTACTCCATCTCGGGGGCGATGACACTCACACCCGCCGTCGTCTCGCGCTGGGAGAAGCTCGCCGGCAGCATGCTCAACGAGGGCTACGGCCTGACCGAGACGAGTCCCATCGCCCTGGCGAACCCGTTCGACGACTCACGCCGTATCGGTGCCATCGGCATCCCGTTCCCGTCGACCGACATCAAGGTCATCGATCCGGAGGAGACGACCCGCGAGGTGGCGCAGGGCGAGACCGGCGAGCTGCTCATCCACGGACCGCAGGTGTTCGCGGGGTACTGGAACCGTCCCGAGGAGACCGCGGCGACGCTCATCGAGGGCGGATGGGTGCGCACCGGCGACCTCGTGCAGCAGGACGAGGACGGCTTCGTCACGGTCGTCGACCGAAAGAAGGAGCTCATCATCACGGGCGGCTTCAACGTCGCACCGTCGGAGGTCGAGCAGGTCGTGACCGCGGCGCCGGGCGTCGCCGAGACGGCGGTCGTCGGCATCCCCCGCGGCGGCGGCGCCGAGGTCGTCACCGCGGTCGTCGTCCTCGAGGACGGTGCGACGTTCGACGAGCCCGCCGCGCGCGAGCTGGCCCGTGAGCGTCTCGCGGAGTACAAGCGGCCGACCACCTACGCGGTGTGGGAAGAGCTGCCGAAGTCCCTCATCGGCAAGGTGCTCCGCCGGCGCGTGCGCGACACGCTCATCGCCGACCGTCACGCGACCCGCGCCGTCGAGGGCGACTGATACACCCGCGCGGGGTGCGGCACAACCTGGGTGTCCCGTCCAGGACACGCGCCTAACCTGGGACGAATGCGGAACGTACCTCCCGTCGACCTCCCGTCCTCCGACGACACCGCAGCGCGCGACACCCGATTCTTCGGCCAGCCGTTCGCGCTCGCGCACGTGTTCGGCGTCGAGATGTGGGAGCGCTTCAGCTTCTACGGCATGCAGGGCATCCTGCTGCTGTACTTGTACTTCTCGGTCGCCGACGGCGGGCTCGGCGTCGACAAGACGGTCGCCGCGAGCATCGTCGGCGCCTACGGCGGCGCGGTGTACCTGTCGACCGTCCTCGGCGCGTGGATCGCGGACCGCATCCTCGGCGCGGAGCGCGTCCTCTTCGCGAGCGCGATCGTCATCATGGCCGGGCACATCGCCCTGGCGCTCCTGCCCGGTTTCGCGGGCGTGACCGTCGGCCTCATCCTCGTCGCGTTCGGATCCGGCGGACTGAAAGCCACCGCCACGAGCGTCGTCGGCACTCTCTACGCAGCCGACGACTCCCGACGGGATGCCGGCTTCTCGCTGTTCTACCTCGGCATCAACCTCGGCGCGTTCGCGGGCCCGCTGCTGACGGGGCTCCTGCAGTCGAACCTCGGATTCCACTGGGGCTTCGGGCTCGCCGCCCTCGGGATGGCGCTGGGCCTCACGCAGTACTCGTTCGGACGTCGCAGCCTGCCCGCCGAGGCGCGCATCGTTCCCAACCCGCTGCCGCGCGGGCGCTACCCGCTGTTCGCGGGCATCGGCGTGGCCGCCGTGGTGGTCATCGTCGTCCTGGTGCTGACCGGCGTCATCCGCGCCGACAACCTCGCGCTGATCGTGATCGGTGCGGTGATCCTCGCGGCCATCGCGTACTTCGCCGTCATCCTGCTCAGCCGCCAGATCACCTCGCAGGAGCGCAGCCGCGTGTGGGGCTTCCTGCCCCTGTTCCTCACGTCGGTCGTGTTCTGGTCGCTCTACCAGCAGCAGTTCACGGTCGTGACGCTGTACTCGGCCGAACGCCTCGACCGCAACCTGTTCGGCTGGGAGATGCCGATCCCGTGGGTGCAGTCGATCAACCCGGTGTTCATCATCCTGCTGGCGGGCGTGTTCACGGCTGTCTGGTCGAAGCTCGGCTCGCGGCAGCCCTCGACGCCGGTGAAGTTCGCGCTCGGAGTCGCTGTCATGGGCGTCGCGTTCCTGCTGTTCCTGCCGTTCGCGGGCGGCGGGGCGAATTCGACGCCGCTGCTGGCGATCGTCGGCATCCTCCTCGTGTTCACCATCGCTGAGCTGATGCTCTCGCCGGTCGGCCTGTCGGCGGCGACGAAGCTCGCGCCGGAGCGGTTCCAGACGCAGATGGTCGCACTGTTCTTCCTGTCGGTCTCGCTCGGCACCGCCATAGCCGGGCAGCTCGCGACGCTGTACGACCCCGCGAACGAGGTGCCGTACTTCGCGACCCTCGGCGGGATCTCGATCGCGATGGGCGTGCTTCTGCTCGTGTGCGTGAAGCCGGTGCTGTCGCTCATGAAGGGCGTGCGCTGAGGGATGCCGCACGTCACGCGGTCGGGATCCGTCGGCGCACAGGGCAGAATCGAGGGATGACTTCGTCCGTGTCGCAGCTCCACCCCGACCACGCCTGCCTCATCGTGCACGGCAAGGACAGCCCCGGCATCATCGCCGCGGTCTCGGCGATGATCACGCGGATCGGTGGCAACATCGTCCAGTTCGACCAGTACTCGGACGACCCGCGCGGGGGCGCCTACTTCCAGCGCGTCGTGTTCCACCGCCCCGGCTTCGCCGGGCAGCGCCCCGCGATCGAGACCGAGATCGCCGACACGCTCGCCCCGTTCGACCTGGAGTGGTCGCTCACGGATCAGTCGGTGCCCAAGCGCATGGCGATCCTGTCGTCGAAGCAGGACCACTGCCTGCTCGACCTGCTGTGGCGCAACCGCCGGGGCGAGCTGCCCATCACGGTGCCGATGGTGGTCTCGAACCACACGACCTCGGCGGACGACGTGCGCTCCTTCGGGGTGCCGTTCTTCCACGTGCCGTCGACACCGGGTCCCGACAAGTCCGCATCCGAGGCGAAGATCCTCGAGCTGCTGAAGGGCAACGTCGACTTCGTCGTGCTCGCCCGGTACATGCAGATCCTGTCCCCCGAGTTCCTCGAGGAGCTCGGCGTGCCGGTCATCAACATCCACCACTCGTTCCTGCCCGCCTTCATCGGCGCCGAGCCGTACCGCAAGGCGAAGGAGCGCGGCGTGAAGCTCATCGGCGCGACGAGCCACTACGTCACCGGCGACCTCGACGAGGGTCCGATCATCGAGCAGGACACGATCCGCGTGACCCACGCCGACACCACCGCCGAGCTCGTCCGCCGCGGCGCCGACGTCGAGCGCCAGGTGCTCTCGCGCGCAGTGCGCTGGCACGCCGAGGACCGCGTCATCCGCCACGGGAACCACACGATCGTCTTCTGACACGGCCGGGCGCGGCCGGGTTCAAGGGACGCGAATCGTCGCCCGCGTCGGGCTCGGAAGACACATCGCGTCCCCGGAGCGCGACGAGGCCGGGCTCCGGGGACGCGAATCGTCGCTCGACGAGCACCCGAGCGACCAGTTGCGCCCCCCGAAGCTCTCGCCGGCGCCGGGTCAGAGGATGCCGGTCAGCACGCCGCCATCTGCGCGCACCGCGGCGCCGTTGATCGCTGACGCGTGAGGGCTCGCGAGGTAGGCGACCAACGTCGCGATCTCGTCGGGACGGATGAAGCGTTCGAGCAGCGTCGTCTGAAGGGACCCGATGATGGATGCCGCGACCGCGTCGGCCGGCACGCCCTGCGCCGCCGCGATCGACTCGATCACGGTCGCGACACCGTCCGAATAGGTCGGCCCGCCCAGGACGCTGTTGACCGTCACCTCGGTGCCGCGCGTGAGCTTCGCGAGGCCGTTGGCGAGCGCGATCGTCGCCGCCTTCGACACTCCGTACGGGATCATGTCGGCCGGGACGTTGACTCCCGACTCGCTCGCGATGAACAGGATGCGTCCCCACCCGCGCTCGAGCATGCCCGGCAGCAGGCGGCGGGACAGCCGCACACCGGCGCCCAGATTCACGTCGAGGTACCGCTGCCACTCGTCGTCGCCGGTCGCGGCGAAGTCACTGAGCCCGAACGCCCCGGCGTTGTTCACGAGGATGTCGACCTCCGGCAGGTCGTTGAACGCCGCAGGGTCGGCGACGTCGCCGGGAAGCGTCGTGACGTCGGCTCCGGGCACCTGCTCGCGGAGTCGCTCACCCGCGGCGTGGGTGCGGTCGGCATACCTTCCGTTGAGGATGACGGCGGCGCCCTCGGCGGCGAGCGCCTCGGCGATTGCGAAGCCGATGCCCTGGGTCGAACCGGTGATGAGCGCGCGCTTGCCTCGCAGCTGCAGGTCCATGATCGTCCTTTCACTTGACTGAGCAAGTGAAGGTACGCCCGTTTACTTGATTGAGCAAGTCATCGGGTAGGGTGCATTGATGGCTGCTGCAGACGACCTCCCTCCCGATGCCCTCGCGACGTGGTCTTCGCTGGCGACGCTGCTCGAGTGGTTGCCCGCCGCCCTCGACGCCCAGCTGCAGCGGGATGCCGGTCTCACGCACTTTGAGTACGGCATCCTCTACGCGCTGTCCCATGCCGACGATGGACGCCTGCGCATGAGCAAGCTCGCCGGGTATGCGCACAGTTCGCTGTCGAGACTGTCGCGCGCGGCGACTCGGCTCGAGGCGCGCGGCTACCTTCGCCGCGAAACGGACCCGGAGGACGGCCGCTACACCGTGGCGATCCTGACCGACGAGGGCGCGGTGGCGCGACGAGCCGCCGGACCAGGTCATGTCGAGCTCGTGAACCGACTCGTGCTCGAACGTCTGACGGTCGCGCAGCAGCGTCAGTTGGGCGTGATCACCGGCCGCATCCTCACCGCCATCGGCGACGAACCGGGATGGAACCCCGCGAAGGCCTGACACCGCGCGCGTTCTGGGGACGCGAACGGTCGCTGCGCGCGGTGCCAGGCGGCAGATCGCGTCCCGGGAAGCGGCTCGTCAGGCGACGGGCTGCTGCAGGTCGACGATCCAGCGCGAGCCGGGACCGTCGTAGGGTGTCTGCTCGTAGATCTCACGCGAGGGGCCGTCGAATCGCAGCCCGCGGCGCTCGATTTCGGCGACGAGCGCCTGCCACGCGGCCTGGATTCCGCTGAGATCATCGGCATCGAGGCGGGTCGAGACGGCACGCGGATGCGGCGGCACGACCGCGCGCTCGAGACCGTCGGGCACGGGCGCATGGCCGATCTGCTCGGCAGCAGCGGCGATCATGCCGTCCTCGACAGTCGTGTAGACGGCGACGCCGGGACCGACGCGGCTCGCGCCGGCCGCCTCGATCAGAGCACCGACGCGCGCGAACATGCCGCCGATCTCCTCCTCGATCTGCGACATCTCGTCGACCTTCGCCGACAGCTGCACGATCGTCAGCTCAGGCAGGGCACCTTCGGTGTACTCGGACATGGGATTCTCCTTCGCGATCGATCGGAGCCTCGTGTCGACCTCGCGGAGTCGCTGCCGGTCCGCGTCGATCTGGGCCGCGAGCTCGCCTCGACGCTCGCGGAGGAGGCGGGCGACGGCATCCGACGACATACCGTCGTCGAGCATGACGCCGACCTGCTCCAGCGTGAAGCCGAGGTCCTTCAGCGCGACCAGCCGATTGGCGCGGTCCAACTGCGACGCGGCGTAGGAGCGGTATCCCGAGAAGGGATCGACCCGCTGCGGGCGCAGCAGACCGAGCTGGTCGTAGTGACGCAGCATCCGCACCGAGACGCCGGCGAGGCGGGCGAACTCTCCGATACTCAACATGGTGATCCCAGGCCACAGTCTGACACCGTGTGAGGGTCAAGCCCCGCCCCCGAACTCCCCCAGCTGGGTGACGGTGGCGGATGCCGCATCCCACCGCCGCAGCCCGCGGGCGACACCGACGATCGGCTGACCCAGGAGCGGCAGTGCGCGCTCGAGGTCCGAGACCTTGAGCCGCCGCGCGAGGGTGACGTGCGGCATCCACTCGCCCCGCGCGGTGTGCGGAGCATCGTCACCGGCGCCGGCGGCCTCGTGCACGGCGTCGTGCAGGCCGAGGAGCTCGGGCGACGGGACGACCGAGCGGGCCAGCACCCGCCGATCCCCTGCCCCGAACAGCACTACGGCGCCCAGCGTGACCGGGAACGCCGCGGGCAGCGGCACCGACGCCAGCGAAACCGACGAACGCACCAGCAGCGTCACGTGCGGCGCGTTCGACGGCGCTACATGCGCGGCGAGGCTCGACAGCCCGGCGTCGGCGAGCGCCTGCCACTCCGCGCGCACGGCGCGCTCGGTCGCCGCATCCAACTCGAGCTCGATGCTGACGACCGGCGCACCGCGCATCGCGGTCACCAGATCGTGACGCGCTTGTCCTCGTCGAGCCAGAGCGCGTCGGCCTCGGTCACATCGAACGCGGCGTAGAACTCGTCGATGTTTCGGACGATCTGGTTGCAGCGGAACTCGTTCGGCGAGTGCGGGTCGATCGTCAGCAGACGGATCGTCTCGGCATCCCGCCCCTTCTGCTGCCAGATCTGACCCCAGCTCAGCAGCAGACGCTGGATGCCGGTGAGCCCGTCGATGACGGGCCCGTCGACGTCCATCGAGCCCGAGGCCTTCAGGTGCAGCCGGTACGCCTTGATCGCGATGCCGAGGCCGCCCAGGTCTCCGATGTTCTCGCCGATCGTCAGCGCGCCGTTGACCGTGTGATCCGACGACAGGCCCTGCGGAACGAGCGCGCTGTACTGCTCGATGAGCGTCTTCGTGCGCTCGGTGAAGGCGGCGCGGTCCTCGTCGGTCCACCAGTCGTTGAGCGCACCGGTGCCGTCGAAGGCACTCCCCTGATCGTCGAAGCCGTGGCCGATCTCGTGCCCGATGACCGCCCCGATGCCGCCGTAGTTCGCGGCCGGGTCGCGCTCCATGTCGAAGAACGGGTGCTGCAGGATCGCGGCGGGGAACACGATCTCGTTCATGAGCGGGTTGTAGTACGCGTTGACCGTCTGCGGCGTCATGAACCACTCGTCGCGGTCGATCGGCGCGCCGAGCTTGGCGATCTGCTGATCGTGCTGCCACGCGTTCGAGCGGCGGACGTTGCCGATGAGGTCGGATGCCTCGATCTCGAGGTCCGAGTAGTCCTTCCACGTCACCGGGTAGCCGACCTTGGGGGTGAACGCTTCGAGCTTCTCGAGCGCGCGCTCGCGCGTGGCGGGCGTCATCCATTCGAGCGACGAGATCGACTGCCGGTACGCTTCGATGAGGTTGTCGACGAGGACGTCCATCTCCTCCTTCGCACGGGGCGGGAAGTGACGCTCGACGTAGACCTTGCCGACCGCCTCGCCGAGAGCGGCCTCGACGAGCGAGACGCCGCGCTTCCAGCGCTCACGGTTCACCGGCACGCCGGTCATCTCGGTCCCGTAGAACGCGAAGTTCGCGTCGACGAACGCCTGCGAGAGGAACGGGGCGGACGAACGGATCACCTGCAGGCGCAGCCACGCCTTCCAGTCCTCGAGCCGGTCCTCGACGAGGAGCGTCCCGAGGCCCTCGAAGAAACTCGGCTGGTTCACGTCGACGTCCTCGATGACGCCGGCCTTGCCGGGGGCGACGGCGTCGCGCCACGGGGCGAGGTCGACGCCGGTGAGCTGCACCGCGGCATCCCAGCTCATCAGGTTGTAGGTCGCGACGGCGTCGCGGCTGCGGACGTTGTCCCAGTGGTGCGAGGCGAGCTCGGTCTCGAGCGCGACGACCCGGTCGGCCTGCGCCTCGGCGTCGTCGACGCCCGCGAGCGTGAACACGGTGGCGACGTAGGCGCGGAACGCGGTGCGCGTCTTGTCGAAGTTGTCCAGTCGGTAGTAGCTCTCATCGGGGAGCGACAGCCCGCCCTGCACGAGGAACATCACGTAGCGCTGCGGGTTGCCCGGGTCGGGCTCGATGTAGGTACCGAAGACACCCGAGACGCCCTCGCGCTCCAGCGACCCGGCGGTGCTGAGGAAGCTCGGGATGCCGGTGATCCGGTCGACGAACGCGAGCTGCGGCGCGACGGCGTCGGCGCCGCGCTCCTCGATCGCGTCGGTATCCATGAAGCTCGCGTACAGGTCGCCGATCTTGCGGGCCTCGGTGCCCGGCTCAGCCGTCGTGGATTCCTGGATGATTTCGCGGACGTCGTGCTCGGCCTGCTCGGCGATGAGGTGGAACGACCCCCACCGCGCCTTGTCCTCGGGGATCTCGGTGCGCTCGAGCCACGAGCCGTTCACATAGCGGAACAGGTCGTCCTGCGGCCGGATGTCGGAGCTCAACTCGTCGAGCTGGATGCCGGAGGGAAGGGTGTTCTCGGTCATGCGTCCCACCCTATGGGCGCGTCCGGACGGCCCGGCTCATTCCCTCGTGGTCGAGCACTTCTCCGGGCCCGGCTCTCCCGCGAACCGCGCCGCCGTCCAGTCGATGAGCTCGTCGAGCAGCGGCGACGGACGCTCGACGACCGCGGCATGCTCGTATCCGTCGTAGATCCGGTAGTCGACGACCTGACCCGCCGCGCACATGCGCTGCACGAACGCGGTCTGCGTCGCCACCGGGATGACGCTGTCGGCCCCACCGTGCGCCAGCAGGACGGGCGCGTTCTGCCTGAGCGGCGCCGCGTTCTCACGCAGGTGCTCACCGAGCGGACCGGATGCCGGGGGTCGGGAGAACAGACGCGGATCGCCGATCATGCCGAGCGATGCCGCGACCGACACGACGATCGCGGGGTCGGAGAGACATCGCTCCGACATCTGCCGGAGGACGGTGTCTGCGCCCGGGCGCACGTACTCGTCGTACGACACGTCGTCGTAGATCGACGAGAACGCCGCGAACGCGTACGAGGCGAAGATGCTGCCGCCGGTCACGCTCGAGATGTTCTGCACGAGCGCGGGCGGGTCGCTCGCCGGCGCGAGCGCCGCGACCCCCTGCACATACAGTTCCGGCGCGTACTCGCGCGCCATCGAGCCCGCCCACAGCGCCGCGGCGCCGCCCTGCGAGTGCCCCCAGATGACCGTGCGCGTGCCGAGATCGGCATTCTGCAGCTCCCGCGCGGCGCGGACCGCGTCGAGCGACGCCGTCGCACTGGGAGGACCGATCAGATAGGGATGCGGACCCTCGGTGCCGAGGCCGATGTAGTCGGTCGCAACGACCGCCCACCCCTGTCGGATGATCGTCGGCAGGATGTACAGCGCACCCGACCAGAGTCCGCGCGGCTGCAGCGAGGGGGCACAGCTCTCGGAGAACCCCGTCGTGCCGTGGTTCCAGTCGACGACCGGCCACTGCCCGTCGCCCTCCTTCGGAACCACGACCACGCCGCTGGCGACGCGCACCTCGCCCCTCACACCCGTGGTCGTGTAGAGGATCCGCCAGGCAGTCGCCGAGACCGGGATGCCGGCGGTGAACGGCTCTGCACGGATGAGGCGTCCGGGCTGTCCCGGCATGTCTCGCGGCGCGGCGTAGAAGTCGTCGACGACGGTCGACCCTTCGCGCAGCGGCACCGTCACGAGAGCCGTCGTCACGGCGAGCGCGACGGACACGAGGGCCGTCACGGTGCGACCCCATCGGCGGAATCGGCGGGGCTGGTGGCGTCGGTCGGCCTCGGTGTCGCGGCGGCGACGAAGGCGCGTCCACAGGTCGGTGACCCCGCTCATGATGAGGCGCGCCCCGAACACGACGGCGACGACCAGCAGGGTGATGTCGGGCCAGAAGAGCGCCAGGACGCCGAAGATCACGCCCGAGATCGAGAAGGCGGCATCCGCGATGCGGGCATCGAGCGTGCGCCCCTTCGCGAACACGGCGACGAGTCCCGCGGCGCCCGCGGCGAACAGCAGGACGCCGACGAGTGTCGCGACGACGCGGACCGTCAGGCCGGGGGTGAGGAGGACGACGAGCCCGCCGACCACCCACGCGGCGCCCGTCACGGTGCGCCAGCGGGGGCGGTCTCCCTCGCCGTCGCGGCCGGTGAGCTCGAGCACACCGGTGAGGACCATGCCGCCGCCGATCAGCCAGGCGAGTACGCCGAGCGCAGTGGTCGGACGGATGACGATGACCACCCCGAGCACCACGGCCGCCACCGCGACGACGATGCGCACCCACTCGGGCAGGCGCGCATAGAAGCGCCCGAGCGCGAGTCGCTGCAGCAGCCGCATCCGGTCCCTCCTCCGTCGCCGGCGTGAATCCTCCACGCTAATCGGCAGGACGGATGAGCCGCCGCTCCTCGACAGCGGGTGACGACCCGTGCAAGGGGCCTGACCGGCAGGGGGCTACAGTGAGCGCCATGGGACGGGTCGGAACGATGCGTGCGAGCGTGCGCGACGTCGCCGCCCGAGCCGGAGTATCCGCGCAGACCGTGTCGCGCGTCCTCAACGACAGCCCCAACCTGCGCCCCGAGACCCGCGCCCGCGTCGAAGCGGCCATCGCCGAACTCGGCTACCGCATCAACAACGCCGCACGCTCCCTCGGGACCTCGACGACCCGCACCGTCGGCATCATCGCCTCCGACGCGACCCTGTGGGGCCCCGGCGCGGGGATCGCCGCGCTCGACGCCGCTGCCCGGGCAGCGGACCGCTGGCTGGCGACGGCCTACGCAGATGCCGCGGACCCGGCATCCGTCACCGACGCCGCTCAGCGGCTGCTCGCCCAGGGTGTCGACGCGCTGATCGTCGTCGCCCCGCACACCGCGACGCTCCCCGCCCTGCAGGAGGTCGCCGGACGGATCCCCCTCGCCGCCCTTCACACCGGCGAGGGCGCGCGACGGCAGCGCGCGGGCGCCGCGCTCGCGATCGACCACCTCGTGACGCTCGGCCACCGGCGAATCGCACGGCTCGCCGGCCCCGCCGACTGGCTCGAGGCCACGGCCCGCGACGAGGGCGTCGACACCGCGTTGGCGACCACCGGCATCCGTCCCGCGGCGATCTGGCGGGGGGACTGGAGCGCGGCCGCGGGAGCCTCGGTCGCCCGCGAGGTGGCCGTCGCGGTGCGGGGCGCGGACGGGCCGACGGCGGTCGCGGCCGCGAACGACCAGATGGCGCTCGGGCTCATCGCGGGGCTCGTCGCCGAAGGGCTGAGCATCCCCGAGGACGTCTCGGTCACCGGCTTCGACGACAACGCGGATGCCGCCTTCTACACGCCCGCGCTCACGACGGTGCGCGTGGACACGGCCGGCGAGGCGCGCCGCGTCGTCGCCGAGGCGCTCGGGCTGCCGGAGTCCGAGACGGCGGCCGAGCCCGTACTGGTCACCCGCGCGTCGACGGTAGCGCCGCGCGGGTGAGGGGGCGCCCGCCGGGTGCGCTCCTACCGGGGTTCACAGTGGCGCGCCCAGGCGCGGCGCGGACGGGCGCGGGCCGTTCTCTGGAGGATCCAGGGTCCGCGGCGCCGGCACGGGCCGACCGGGCGATCCATCCGGAGTTCGGTCCGCCCAGCCCGGATGCCGCCGGCGCATGTTCGGGTCCCACCGTGGCCGGACAGTGATGTTACCGATAACATCGACGTATGACCGATCTCGATGAGGCGATCGCGGCTGTCCGCGCGGACGTCGCCGCCCTGCACGCCGAACTCGTCCGCTACGGCCTCGTCGTCTGGACCGGCGGCAACGTCTCGGGCCGCGTGCGCACCGGCGACGATCGCAGTGCGGACCTGTTCGTCATCAAGCCGTCCGGCGTCTCGTACGACGACCTGGCGCCCGAGAACATGATCCTCTGCGACCTCGACGGCAACGTCGTGCCCGGCAGCCCGGGCAGCGACCGCTCACCCTCGAGCGACACCGCCGCGCACGCCTACGTCTACCGGAACATGCCCGACGTCGGCGGCGTCGTGCACACCCACTCCCCCTACGCCGTGGCCTGGGCCGCGCGCGGCGAGGAGATCCCCTGCGTCATCACCGGCATGGCCGACGAGTTCGGCGGGCCGATCCCGGTCGGGCCGTTCGCGATCATCGGCGACGACTCGATCGGCCGCGGCATCGTCGAGACGCTGACGGGCCACCGCTCCCGCGCCGTGCTCATGCAGAACCACGGTCCGTTCACGATCGGCGTCAGCGCGAAGGATGCCGTGAAGGCGGCCGTCATGTGCGAGGACGCCGCCCGCACGGTGCACGTCGCCCGGCAGGGCGGCGAGCTGATCCCGATCCCGCAGGACAAGATCGACGCGCTCTACAACCGCTACCAGAACGTGTACGGCCAGAGCACGGACGCCCGTCGATGAGCGCCGCATCCGTCATCACCGCCGGCGGTGCAGTGCTGGGCATCGAGCTCGGCTCGACCCGCATCAAGGCCTGCCTCGTCGACGCCGCGAACCCCGCGACGGTGCTGGCCGTCGGCAGCCACGAGTGGGAGAACACCTTCGAGGAGGGCATCTGGACCTACCCCGAAGACACGATCTGGTCGGCACTGCAGGCCGCCTACGCCGACCTCGTCGCCGACGTGCGCCGCCAGGGCGCCGAGCTCACGGACCTCGCCGGCATCGGGGTCTCGGCGATGATGCACGGCTACCTCGCGTTCGACCAGGACGGCACACTCCTCGTTCCCTTCCGCACGTGGCGCAACACCTCCACCGGTGCCGCTGCGGCCGAGCTCACCGACCTGCTGGGCGTCAACATCCCGCTGCGCTGGTCGATCGCGCACCTGCATCAGGCGGTCCTCGACGACGAGGCCCACCTCGCTTCGCTCGCGAAGATCAACACCCTCGCCGGCTGGGTGCACGAGAAGCTCACGGGCCGGTTCGCACTGGGCGTCGGCGACGCGTCGGGCATGTTCCCGATCGGCACCGACGGCGGCTACGACCGCGACCGCGTCGCCGCCTACGATGCGCACGCCGCCGGGTTCCTCGCCGGCCGCAGCCTCACGGACCTGCTACCCGAGGTGCTCCCCGCCGGAGCGGATGCCGGGACTCTCACCGCCGACGGCGCTGCGCTGCTCGACCCGACCGGCACCCTCCGCCCGGGCGCGGTCGCCGCTCCCGCCGAGGGCGACGCCGGCACCGGCATGGTCGCGACCAACGCGGTATCACCGCGCACCGGCAACGTCAGCGCCGGAACGAGCATCTTCGCGATGGTCGTTCTCGAGCGCCCGTTGGCGCGCGTCCACACCGAGATCGACCTCGTGACGACTCCCGCCGGAGACCCCGTCGCGATGGTGCACTGCAACAACGGCGCGAGCGAGCTGGCGTCGTTCGCGGCGCTGTTCGCGCGATTCGCCGCGGCATCCGGTCAGTCGATGACGACGGATGCCGTCTACGAGACGCTCCTGCGCGAAGCCCTCGAAGGCGCCGCGGATGCCGGTGGGGTCCTCGCGTACAACCACCTGAGCGGTGAGCCGATCGCCGGACTGGACGAGGGTCGCCCGCTCGTCGTGCGCACGCCCGACGCGGACTTCTCGCTCGCGAACGTCATGCGCGCACAGGTGTACGGCGTGTTCGCGACGCTCGCGGTCGGCATGCAGACCCTCGCCGAGGAGGGCGTCGGGCTCGACCAGATGTTCGCGCACGGCGGGGTCTTCCGCACCGCCGGGGTCGCGCAGCGGTTCCTCGCCGGCGCGCTCGACGCGCCCGTCACGGTCGGCGACACGGCTGCCGAGGGCGGCGCGTGGGGCATGGCGGTGCTCGCGGCTTTCGCGGTCGCGCCGCGCGGGGCAGGTTCGCTGATCCCGAACCGGGATGCCGCGGCACCGCAGGTCGTCGACCTGTCGTCCTACCTCTCCGACCACGTCTTCACCCGTGCGGCCGCCGTCACCGCCGATCCGGATCCGGCGGACGTCGCCGGATTCGCCGACTACCTCGCCCGCTACCGCGCCGGTCTCGCCGCCGAGGCCGCCGCCGTCACCGCACTGCCGCTGCGCGGCATCCGCTCATCGAACGAAGGAACAGCATGACCCTCTCCACCAGCCTCGAGCAGTACACCGTCTGGTTCGTCACCGGCAGCCAGAACCTCTACGGAGAGGAGACGCTGCGCCAGGTCGCCGAGCAGTCGCGGGCCGTTGCCGAGGGCCTCGGCGGCCTGCCGGTGAAGGTGGAGTGGAAGCCCGTCCTGAAGGACTCCGACTCGATCAAGCGGCTCGCGCTCGACGCGAACGCGGACGACTCCGTCATCGGCGTGATCGCGTGGATGCACACCTTCAGCCCCGCGAAGATGTGGATCTCGGGCCTCGATGCGCTCCGCAAGCCGCTGCTGCACCTGCACACGCAGGCGAATGTCGAACTGCCCTGGAACGACATCGACTTCGACTTCATGAACCTCAATCAGGCCGCGCACGGCGACCGCGAGTTCGGATACATCCAGACGCGCCTCGGTGTTCCCCGCAAGACCGTGGTCGGTCACGTCTCGAACCCCGTCGTCGTCCAGCAGATCGAGGACTGGGAGCGCGCCGCCGCCGGCTGGCAGGCCGTGAAGACGCTCAAGCTCGCCCGCTTCGGCGACAACATGCGCTTCGTCGCCGTCACCGAGGGCGACAAGACCGAGGCCGAGCTCCAGTTCGGCGTGCAGGTCAACACGTGGGGCGTGAACGAGTTGGCGGATGCCGTGGCCCAGGCATCGGAAGCGCAGATCGACGCTCTCGTCGAGGAGTACGTCGCCTCGTACGACGTGGCCGACGAACTGCTGCCGGGCGCGGAGCGTCATCAGTCACTGCGCGACGGCGCGGCGATCGAGATCGGGCTGCGCTCGTTCCTCGAGGCGGGCGGCTTCGGGGCGTTCACGACATCGTTCGAGGACCTGGGCGAGCTGACGCAACTGCCCGGTCTCGCGGTGCAGCGCCTGATGGCCGAGGGCTACGGCTTCGGCGCCGAGGGCGACTGGAAGACGGCGATCCTGGTGCGCGTCGCCAACGTCATGGGCTCGGGCCTGCCCGGCGGCGCGAGCCTCATGGAGGACTACACCTACGATCTCGTGCCCGGGAACGAGCGGATCCTCGGCGCGCACATGCTCGAGGTCTCGCCGTCGCTCACGACGTCGAAGCCGCGTCTCGAGGTGCACGAGCTCGGGATCGGCGGCAAGGCCGACCCCGTCCGACTCGTCTTCACGGCGGACGCCGGTCCCGCCCTCGTCGTCGCGATGAGCGACATGCGCGACCGGTTCCGCCTCGTCGCCAACGTCGTCGAGAACGTCGACGCCCCCGACCTGCCGAAGCTGCCGGTCGGCCGCGCCGTGTGGAAGCCGTCCCCTGACTTCGCGACCTCGGCATCCTGCTGGCTCGCGGCGGGCGCCGCGCACCACACCGTCATGACGACCGCCGTGGGCATCGAGGTCTTCCGCGACTTCGCCGAGATCGCCGGCACCGAGCTGCTCGTCATCGACGAGGACACGACCGTCCGCGGGTTCCAGAAGGAGCTCCGCTGGAACCAGGCCTACTACCGCCTCGCGCGCGGGCTGTAAGGCGCATACGGGAACGCCCCGGCATCCTCGCGGATGTCGGGGCGTCGTCGTGTTCGGGATGTAGTGGGTGTCACGCGATGCAAAGGATGCCGGGCCGCGCGCCGCGGCATCCGTCCGGGTGCCGGCGTGTCGTCGCGGATCTGTTGCATCCGCTGACGCCGGTGGGCGGATCGGTCAGTGACCGTGCCCGTGGCCCGGCATGAAGACCTCGTTCACCGAGGCGCCGGGAGCGTCGCTGCCGATGGGGGTCGCGGCCAGTGCCGGCGTCACGAGGCCCGCGAGCAGGAACGCGCCGACGATCAGACCGCCGATGCTGGTGCGCGCTGCGGTCCGCACAACCGGTCGGGTCGAGCGTCCACGTCTGCGAAGCGTGATCGCCGACACGATGCCGAGAGCCAGCGACAGGCCGGCCGAGACAGCCACCGGGTAGACGCTCACCTGCGCCGGCCCGACGAGCAGCAGCGCGACGAGCAGGACGAGGCCGGCCAACGAGACGGCCACGCCGGCACGAGGCGCCGTGAGCCGGCTCTTCGCCAGCGTCATCACGCCCCACGCGAGCGTTCCCGCTCCGACGGTGGCCAGCAGGATGCCGATGCCGCGGTCGGCGGCATCGGCACCCTTCACGATCGCGCCCGCGCCCAGTCCGAGCTGCAGCAGCCCCGCTCCCCACGCGGCGAGCGCCGGCCAGGAGCGAACCAGGACGGACGGCGACATCAGACGGCCGCGCGGGTGGAGACCTGCTTGTCAGCGGCGATGCCGACGCCGAGCAGCACGATCGCGCTCGCCAGGTGCAGGAAGTGGTCCGCCGTGTTCAGCGCGAGGATGTTCGCCGCGCTGCCCACGATGAAGAAGCCGACGATGCCGAGCAGCAGGTAGGCCGCACCGACGACGATGTTCACGCCCTTGGCGGCACGAACGTTCGACAGGCCACCGATCAGCAGGGCGGCACCGATGAGGAGGTGCGCGACGTTGTGCAGCGGGTTGACCATGAAGATGCCGAGGAGTTCGCCGCCCTCGGTGGCGAGGAAGTCGACGCCCGCTGTCACGGTGAAGCCGAGCAGGCCGACGAGGATGTAGACGGCGCCGAAGATGACGGCGACGAGGCGGTTGGGTGAGCTGGTCATGAGATTGTCCCTCCATTGGTGCGACGGATGCCGCAAGCCGTGCTTTCAGGTGCTGCACAGCATTCGGTGCGCGGCTCGGAACGGATTGCGGTCCGAGCCGTTGTCGCGACTGTAGGGAGGCGCCTATGGCTTCGCCCAGGGGTTGTGACGCCTGCCTGGCCCCTGCTATGTGACGGCTATGACGAGGGCAGCCGTATCCGCGACCGGTGACCGTCCGCCCAGGTGACCGACACGTCGTCGTCCTCGAGCGCCGCGACGACCTCCGTCCGCACGGGCGCGCCGGAACCTCGCAGGCCCAGAATCACGATCGCCTCGCCGGTGGGGCCGAGGTCCACGAACGGAACGACAGCACTCGCGCCCAGCGGACTGGCATCCTGCCGGTGCACCGCGCCCGCGACCCCTCCCGACAGGGAACGGATGCCGCTGGTCACCCCGTTCGCCGACACCTCGGCGACCGCGCCGTGCACGTGCGATTCGGACTCGCTGCCGGCGACGGCCCAGCCTCCGATGCGGAGCTGGACGGCATCGGCCGCGACATCCTGGACCCGCACGACCCGCACCTCCACGCCTCCGTGGACGAGCGAGTCCACCCGGATGCGGCCGGCACGGCGTGCGTCCCCTGCGAGCCCCGATCCGTGCGCGTGCGTGGTCGGCGTCGGCTCGACCCAGTGGGCGTCCCATATCGCCGCCGCCACGCCGACCCCGTCCTCGACACGGGCTCCGAGCAGCCGCATCCCGCTCCGGTGCGTCGCGCGTCCCTCGGCATCCCGCAGCGCGACCGCCTGCTCGAGAGGCTCGAGCCACGCCTGCGCGTCCAGGAGAGGCGCGGCGGCGGTCGAGTAGCCGATGCGTGCATACAGGGGCGAGTCCGTCGAGACGACCCCGACACGCGAGTGGTCCGTGCCGTGGCTGATCACACGGACGATCCCGTCGTCGCGGGTGCCGGAGACGATCCAGCCCGGTGACCTCACGGCCCGCAGAACGTCGCCCGACTCGATCGGCAGCGGCTCCGACTCTGCCATCCAGACCGGGTGGTCTGCGGGCAGCAGGATGCCCATGAGCCCCTTGACCGCCCAGTACGGCGACCCCGGCCCTGAGTACGACTGCGCCAGGGTGCGCCATCCGCCGTGCCATCCCATCGTGAGGACGCCGTCGGCGGCCGGCGCCCCGCGGTCGGCGAAGTGGCGGACGACGAGCTCGGCCGCGTGACGCAGCCGGCCGAGCGAGTGCGACGGGACCTCGGCGATGACGCCGACCCAGAAGACAGCGGCCGCCGCGAACCGGTAGATGAGGCTCCGCCCCTGGATGAGCGGCGAGCCGTCCGCCCCCACCAGGGCGAGCGCGTCGGCCAGGAAGCGGTCCAGACGGGCGACGTCGGCCGCCGTCCGGTCGCCGGCGAGGTCGGTCGCCCCCGACATCCGCGACCACAGGACGGGATACACGTGCAGCGCCCATCCGACGTAGTGGTCGTAGGAGCGCTCGTCGCCGTCGGAGAGCCAGCCGTCCTCGCGCACGAACGAGTCGTGGCACGCCAGGTCGGCCGCGATGTCGGCCTCCGACCACCGACCGCCCACCGAGCGCAGGAACGTCTCGACGACGATGCGGAACCAGACCCAGTTGGTGCGCGGGTACGTGACGTCGCCCACGACGGGCGCGAACCAGTCGATCGCCCGCTGCTGCGTCACGGGGTCGAGGGCGTCCCACACCCAGGGCCGGGTGAGGTCGAGGACGAGGGCGATGGATGCCGCTTCGACCTTCGCCTGCCCGTGCTCGTCCGGTCGCACCCAGCGGTCGGCCGCTCCGGGATCCACACCCGAGGCGATGCCGCGTCGCGCGAACGTGATCAGGTCATCGACGCCGACGCCGCGCTCCCCCGCGATGCGGAAGCCCGCCAGCAGGAGCGTGCGGGCGAACCCCTCGAGGCCGTCGATGTCACGTCCGTACCCACCCTCGGACCCGGGGAAATGGATCCGGCCGCCACCCGGCGACGCGTATCGGCGGGCGGCCGCGAGCAGGCGGTCGGCGTGAGCGACCCAGTCGGCCCGCGACCACTCCCCTCCGATCATGAGCGCCGCGTCAGGCTCGCCGGCTCGCGAGGGTCCGACCGGCGTCCCGCAGCCACCGCTCCGGGTCGGCCATCGACGCCGCGGCGCTCCCGGCCAGCTCGGTCAGCGAGATCGCGTGCGCGAAGCCCGATGAGTCGGCATCCGCTCCGATCCGACCCGCGACGACCGCCACCGGTACCGACCGCGACGCCGCCAGTCCGCCGACGAATGCGGGAACCTTCCCCGCCGCCGACTGGCCGTCGAACGACCCCTCCCCCGTGATGACGAGGGATGCCGCCCCCACCGCTCCGGCGAGATCGACGAGCTCGGCGACCCGTTCCGCCCCCGGGACGAGATCCGCGCCCCAGGCGGCGAGCGCGAATCCCGTCCCGCCTGCCGCGCCCGCACCGGGGAGGAGCGGATCGGCGGCACCGGCGTGACGCGCGATGCACGCGGCGTACCGTTCGAGAACACCGTCGACGAGTTCGACGTCGGCAGCAGTGAGCCCCTTCTGCGGCCCGAACACAGCTGCTGCGCCCGACGGCCCGGTCAGCGGATTCGTGACATCGCTGAGGACCGTCACCCCGCCGGGCGGGAGGGCGCGCAGGCGGGTGAGATCGATCGCCGAGACGGCGGCGAGTCCGCGGGCTCCCGCGGGGACATCGCGTCCGTCGGCGTCGACCATGCGTGCGCCCAGGGCGCGCAGCATCCCGCTGCCGCCGTCGGTCGAGGCCGACGAACCGATGCCGAGGACGAGTCGGGCGACACCGGCGTCGAGCGCCGCGGCGATCGCCTGCCCGAACCCCGTCGTGTCGGCATCCCACGGCAGTCGGTCCTCGCCGAGGAGCTCGATCCCGCTCGTCGACGCGAGCTCGACCACACCGGTGCCGTCCGGCAACAGGAGCCACGACGCGTCGACGGCGGTGCCGCGGGGACCGCGGACGCGCACCGGGCGTCGCTCGGCGCCGGGCACGGCTGCGGCGAACGCGTCGAGCGTCCCCTCACCCCCGTCGGCCATCGGGCGCAGCACGATGTCCGCCCCGGGGTCGGCGTCACGCCAGCCGGCGGCGACCGCGGCCGAGGCGGCGGTCGCGGCGACGGAACCCTTGAAACTGTCGAGCGCGACGACGATGCTCATGCGCGCGGCGGGGTGCTCTCGCGCAGCAGCACCTCGAGTCTCAGGTTGTCGGGGTGCGACTCCCATTCGGCATCCGTCGCCGCGCGAAACGCCTGATAGCCGACCTCTTCGAGCGGGACGCGCACCGTCGTGAGGGCGGGGGTCACGTCGCGGCTGGTGGGGATGTCGTCGAATCCGGCGAGCGCGATGTCCTCGCCCGGCGTCCGGCCCGCGGCGCGGATCGCCGTGAGCGCGCCGATCGCGACGACGTCGCTGATGCCGACGACGACGGTGCCGGTGTCGACGCCGTCGTCGAGCGCGCGCGTCATCGCCTCATAGCCCGCTTCGCGGGTGAACCCGCCGCGGTAGACGCGCGGGTGCCCGCCGCCGGCTCCGGTGAACCCGGCGGCGAAGCCGTCGACGCGGGAGTCGCTCGTGGCCGCCCCCTCCTCCGCGGCGAGGACGACGGCGTCCCGGTACCCGCGCTCGACGAGCGCGCGTCCGAGCGCCTCGGCACCGCTGCGGTTGTCGATCACCAGCGCGCGCACGTTTCCTGCGCCCTCGCCGAGAGCGACGACCTGACCGCCCATTCCGCTCAGGAGATCCAGTTCGCGCGTCAACTCGGTCGGCGGCCCCGCCGTCGACCGCGACGCCGCCAGGATCAGCCCCCGCGGGCGCTGACCGCGCAGGGCACGGACGAGTCGGACCTCGCGCTCCGGATCGCGCTCCGTGATCGCCACCGTCACGACGAGGCCAGCCTCATCAGCACCGCGGGCGACGCCCGAGGCGATGAGCCCGAAATAGGGGTCAGCGATGTCGGCCACCAGCAGGGCGATGATTGCAGCCGTTCCGCGAGCGGTCGCCTGCGCCGACAGGTTCGCGGTGTACCCGAGCCGTAGGGCAGCCTCTTCTACTCGCTCCCGGTAGGAGTCGGCGACTTTGCGGGTCGAGCCGTTGAGGGCGCGCGAGGCTGTGGCGAGCGAGACGCCCGCCTCGCGAGCGACGTCGTCGAGCGTGACCGCGCCGGCCGGCGCGACTCGACGCAAAGTGCGGTCGGTCATGGTGCGATCCTAGGCCGGGTCGGTCGTGGCCCTTTCTGCCGGACCGGCGACGGCCCCGATGGCGTAGCCACGCGTCAGTCTGCCTCCACCGTCGAACCGAGCAGCGTGCGCACCCGTGAGGAGACTCGGTGGAATTCCGGATGCTCCATCACAGCCGTGTATGACCGCTCGCGCTGCAGGGGTACATCGTGCTCCTCGATGATGCGTCCCGGACGTGGACTCATGACGACGACGCGGCTCCCGAGGTAGACCGCCTCAGCGACGGAGTGCGTCACGAGGAGCACCGTGATGCCGGTTCTCGCCCAGATCCGGTTCAGCTCCACGTTCATGCGCTCACGAGTGAGCGCATCGAGCGCGCCGAACGGCTCGTCCATGAGCAGCACCCGCGGCTGGTGCAGCAGAGCTCGACAGAGCGCGACGCGCTGCTGCATTCCGCCGGAGAGCTCGTGAGGCAGGGCTCGCTCGAACCCCGTGAGGCCCGTCATCTCGATCAGCTCGTCGGCGCGCTCACCCGCGCGCCGCATGTTCATGCCGCGCATCTCGGCCTGCAGCAGGATGTTCCCGCGCACGCTCCGCCACTCGAGCAGGGCTGCACGCTGGAAGACGTAACCGATGTCCTGGCGCGGACCCCGGACCTCGTCACCGTTGAGCTTGATGGAGCCTCGACTCGGGGTCGCCAGGCCGGCGACGGCCTTCAAGAGCGTCGACTTGCCGCATCCCGAGGGACCGGCGATGGAGATGAATTCGCCTTCCGAGACGGTCAGGCTGACATCCTCGAGCGCCGAGACCTGTCCTCGCTTCGAGGCGAACGTGATGGCGAGGTCCGCGACGTCGAGCACCGCACGCCCCTCCCCGACGGTCCGCGTCGCCGCGGCGGGTGTCGCTTCATGCGTCATGGCGCCTCAGCCCTTCGGAGCGACGTCAGCGTCGAAGTAGTCGCCGAGAGGCTTGCCGCCGTCGATGAGGCCCGCAGAGGAAAGAACCTTCAGCGTCGCGGTCCAGTCCTCCTCCGCGTCGACCCCGGGTGCCCGGCCCTTCGACGCGTCGGTGTTGAGGAGTTCTGTCGTCTCCTGCCACTGGTGGAGGAGAACGTCTGCGTCGGGCATCTGCGGGTCCTTGCCGTCCATCGCACCGACGGCAGCCTCAGGGTCCGCCACGGCGGCGGCGAAGGCCTCCGATGTCGCTTCGGCCATCTCTTTCACGAGGTCCGGGTCGTCAGCGATGGTCGACGTGTTGGCGACGAGGCCATTGCTGTAGAAGTTGAGGCCGGCATCCGAGTAGCGCAGGTAACGCACTTCCTTCCCGCTGCGGGCGGCGATGGTCGGACCCTGATCGTGGGCGAAGCCGATGAGACCGTCGACCCGGCCCGACAGCATGGCGGCGACTTTGCCCGCAGCGTCGAGGTTCTGCTCTTTCACATCTGCTTCGGAGAGCCCCTCGGCCTCGAGGTAGAGCGGGAAAGTCGTCGTGGGCGCGTCACCTGCGGACACGGCGATCGTCTTGCCGACGAGGTCGGCGGGAGTCTCAATGCCGGAGTCGGCGAACACCTGCACAGCAGAGGGGGTGGTCTGAAGGAACACGCCGACGCTCTTGATGGACACACCGCTTTCGATGTTCGCCAGGACGGCCGGAGTGTCCGCCCAACCGAAATCGACCTGCCCCTGGCCCACAGCCTGCGCCGTCTTCGTCGATCCCTGACCGGCTTGGATCTTCAGGTCGATTCCGTGCTCCTTGAAGATCCCCTTCTCGACGCCGTAGTAGAAGGGAGCGTGCTCACCGTACGGGTACCAGTTGAGCATCAGCGTGACGGGGGTGAGCCCCTCACCGCCGCTCTGCGGCTGGCCACCGCCGCTCGCGCAACCGGAGATCGCCAGGGTGGCTGCGGCGGCCGCAGCGGCGAAACCGAGAAGTGACTTCTTCATTGAAACTCTCCTTCTAGAGGGGGTGGTCAAAGTCGCACGGTCGAAGCGGCGACGGTGCGCTTCGAGGCGTGCCACGGGATGAGGAACCGTTCGGCTATCTGGATGACGGCGAACAGGAGGACGCCCAGGAGGGACATGATGATGAGCGCGGCGAAGAGCATCGCTGTGTCGAGATTTCCGTTCGCCTGGAGGATCACGTAACCGAGCCCCTCGTTGGCGCCCACGAACTCACCGACGACGGCGCCCGTGACGGCAAGGGTGGCCGCCACCTTCAGACCCGACAACAGCTCCGGGAGCGCCGCCGGCAGGCGGACCTTCAGGAACGTGCGAGCCTTGCTCGCCCCCATCGTCGACGTGAGCTGCAGGATTTCGGGGTCGACTGAGCGGAGACCTGCAAGACCCGAGATGACGACCGGGAAGAAAGCCATCAAGACGGCGACGAGGATCTTCGGCTGAGGGCCGAAGCCGAGCCAGACGACGAAGAGGGGCGCAATGGCGATTTTGGGGATCACCTGTGCGAAGAGGATGACGGGGTACAGCGTCTGCTCGGTGCCACGGGAGTAGACCATCGCAACGGCCACCATCAACCCGACGATCACGGCGATCGCGAACCCGACGATGGTCTCGTAAGTCGTCACCCACGTGTGCTGAGTCAGGTAGGCGGCATTGTCGGTGAACGCCGCCAGCGTGTCGGCCGGGGAGGGGATGATGAACGGCGGCACCCATTCGAGCGACGTCGCGACCCACCAGAGCGCGAGGACCGCAACGACGAAGGCGAGGGGATGCCAGTTCCGCCCGAACCATCGCACGATCGAGTTCGACTCGCCACGCTCATCGGCGTTCGCGATTGTCATCGTCGCCGTCGCCTGTGCACTCATGCTGGTACATCCTTAACGTCATCGTTAAACGGATGGGAAAGCGCCTTCCCGCGAGAAGCCTATGGGCGCCTCATCCCCCTGTCAACGCGGAAAGAGCCTCAGCCGCCGAGGAACGGCGACACGGATGCCGCGAATCCCTCGGCCGTCCGTCGCACCGCCTCGAGCGGCTCGGTGGCCCACACGTCGGCGTTGAAGATCTCGACCTCGACGTCGCCCGTGTAGCCGGTGTCGGCGACCGCGCGGGTGAGGCCCGCCAGGTCGATGACGCCGTCGCCGGGGTAGTGACGACCGAGCAGGACGTCCGCGGGGAGCGGCGTCTTCCAGTCGCACACCTGGTACGTCGCGATGCGGCCCTCGCGGCCGGCGCGCTCGATCGAGTCGAGGACGTCGGGGTCCCAGAAGATGTGGAAGGTGTCGACGGCGACGCCCACGACGGACGGATCGAAGTCCGATGCGAGGTCGAGCGCCTGCCCGAGGGTCGACACGACGCACCGGTCGGTGGCGTACATCGGGTGCAGCGGTTCGATCGCGAGCGTGACACCGGCCTCAGCGGCGTGCGGCGCGAGCTCGCCGAGGGCGTCGCGCACCCGCTCGCGGGCGCCGACGAGGTCGCGGGAGCCAGCCGGCAGGCCGCCGGCCACAAGCACGAGCACGGCCTCCGAGCCGGGAGCGCCGGCGGCCGCGAGCGTCGCCGCCTCGTCGATGGCGACGAGGTTGTCGTCGATCGAGGCGCGTCGCTCGGGGCCCTCGGGCATGGTGAAGAAGCCCGATCGGCAGTGCGTCGAGAATCGCAGGCCCGAATCGGTCAGCATCGACGCCGCGGTCGCGAGACCGACCTCCTGCACCGGCTCACGCCACAGACCGATCGACTCCACGCCCGCCTCGGCCGTCACGCGGAGAGCCGTCGCGAGGTCGGCGTGCTTGATCGTGCCCTGATTGATCGACAGGCGCGGGTCGACGGCGCTCACGCGTCGAGACCGTTCAGTCGCAGCATCCCGTTCCACCGCTGCGCGGCGAGCTCGGGGCGCTCGAAGGCCTTCGCGTCGTTCGCCAGCTCGACGATGCGCGAGAGGTGCGGAAGGCTGCGCGCGGAGTGCAGACCGCCCACCATCTGGAACGCGGGCTGGTGCCCGTTCAGCCAGGCGAGGAACGCGACGCCCGTCTTGTAATAGAAGGTCGGCGCCGCGAAGATCTGCCGCGACAGCGCCTCAGTGGGTCCGAGCACCTCGAGGTACCGCGCCGGGTCGTTCGCGTCGAGCGCCTGTATCGCGGCGGAGGCGACCGGCGTCAGCGCGGCGAACGCGCCGAGCAGAGCATCGGAGTGCTGCCGAGCGGATGCCGGGTCCCGCGGCGGCTGCGGCGCGTCTGGCACGTCCGCGCCCCCGATGAGGCCGACGTAGTTGAAGTCGTCGCCCGTGAACATGCGCACCGACTCCGGCAGACGCTCGCGGACGGAGACCTCGGATGCTGCGTCGAGCAGGCTCATCTTGACGCCCGCGACCTTGTCGACGTTCGCCTCGATGACCTCCAGCAGCACGGCGGAGGCCGTCTGCCAGTCGGCGGCGCCGAAGTAGCCGGCGAGCTGCGGGTCGAAGGCCGTGCCGAGCCAGTGCAGAACCACGGGCGTCGACGCCCGCGACAGCACCGCGTCGTAGACGCGGCGGTAGTCATCGGCGCTCTCGGCGACCCGAGCCAGGTGACGGGAGGCCATCAGGACCGGACCAGCACCCTGCTCCTCGGTGAAGTGGAGCTGCTCGAGGTAGGCGGAGACGACCTCGTCGAGCGTGATCCGCTCCTCGTCGACGTGGTCGGTGTTCACGCCGACGGCGACGGAGCCGCCCTCCTCACGGGCGACCTCGGCGGAGCGCGAGATCAGCTCGCGTGTGGCCGCGGCGTCCAGTCCCATGTTCCGCTGTGCGGTGTCCATGGCGTCGGCGACGCCGAGACCCCACGAGTACACGTTGCGGCGGAAGTCGAGGGTCGCGTCCCAGTCGATGTCGGCCGGCTGGCCCGGGGTGTTGTCGGCGTGCGTCTTGGGCACGACGTGCGCGGCCGCGTAGGCCACGCGGCTGCGCAGCGGCCCCTCGGGGCGCGTGTACCCCGAGGTGTCGACGAGCGGGACGCGGCGCAGCGCGCCGTCGCCCGAGAGCAGGGTGAGGTCGGTCATCGGTCAGTCCAGCGACAGCGCGTCGAGCTCGATCTTGCGGCCCTCGCGGCTGGAGCGAAGCCCCGCCTCGGCGAGCTGCACGCCGCGGGCGCCGGCGAGGAGGTCGAACTCGTAGTCGGTGCCCAGAGCGTACGAGACGAGGAACTCCTCCCACTGCTGACGGAAGCCGTTCATGAAGACGTCGTTCACCGGGACGTTCTGCCAGTCGGCGTCGTAGTCGTGGGTGTCCTCCAGGTCGGGGTTCCACACCGGCTTGGGCGTCGCGTTGCGGGGCTGGATCTTGGCGCCGAACAGGCCCACGACGGCGGAGCCGTGCGTGCCGTCCACGTGGAACTCGACGAGCTCGTCGCGGTTCACGCGGACGGTCCACGACGAGTTGATCTGAGCGACGACCCCGCCCTCGAGCTCGAACACGCCGTATGCGGCGTCTTCGGCGGTCGCGGTGTAGTGCTCGCCCTTCTCGTCCCAGCGGTCGGCGATGTGCACCGCCGCCTGCGCGTAGACCGAATCGACCTTGCCGAAGAGGTTCTCGAGCACGTAGTTCCAGTGCGGGAACATGTCGACGATGATGCCGCCGCCGTCCTCGGCACGGTAGTTCCATGAGGGACGCTGCGCGGGCTGCCAGTCGCCCTCGAAGACCCAGTAGCCGAACTCGCCGCGGACGGAGAGGATGCGACCGAAGAAGCCGGAGTCGATGAGCCGCTTGAGCTTCTGGAGGCCCGGCAGGTACAGCTTGTCGTGGACGACGCCGGTCTTGACCCCGGCCTCGGAGGCGAGCTTCGCGAGCTCGAGCGCCTCTTCGAGCGACTCGGCCGTCGGCTTCTCGGTGTAGATGGTCTTGCCTGCGGCGATGGCCTTGCGGAGGGCCGTCGCGCGCGCCTTCGTGACGAGAAAGTCCGCGTAGATCTCCCAGCGGGGGTCTGCGAGCGCGGCGTCCAGATCGGTCGTGTAGTCCTCGATGCCGTGCTTCGCGGCGAGCTCGGCGAGCTTCGCCTCGCTGCGGCCGACGAGGAGCGGCTTGACGGTGACCTTCGACCCGTCGGGCAGTTCGATGCCGCCCTGTTCGCGGATCGCGAGGATCGAGCGCACGAGGTGCTGGCGGTAGCCCATGCGGCCCGAGACGCCGTTCATGATGATGCCGATCTCGCGGACGGCGGGGGCGGCGGGAGCCGCTGCCGGAGCGGGTGCGGTGATGGTCGTCTCTGACACGGTGTGGTCCTTGTCTGTTCTGGCGTGCAGTGCCGGCGCGGCCGTCGGATAGCGCCGACGGCGATGGGTAAGCGCTTTCCCCCAGTGTGGCATCGAGGACCCGATTGCGCAACAGCCGCATGATTCGTGCGATCGAGGCGGTCCGGGCGATCATGGATCAGGCGGTTGTCGCAAAGACGTTACATACCCGACACAGGTAAGCGCTTGCCGTGGCGGGTGTCCCCGGTTACCTTATGAGCACCCCTTGTCATGACATGCCGACAAATGCTCGGCACCACCCGCTCATGACTCACCCCGCGCTCATCGAGGAGCGCATGCGAAGGAGAAGCAGTGAAGAGTTCCCGCACCATCCGGTCCGCCGCCGTCATCGCCGCCGCGGTGGGCGCACTCGTCCTGGCCGGCTGCTCGTCATCGCCCGGCGGCGACAGCAAGGACGTCACCCTCGAGTTCGTGCAGTCCGGTGACGCCGCCCAGGGCGGCGGCTACGCCATGCTCGCCAAGAAGTACGAGGAGGAGACCGGCGTCAAGGTCAAGATCGTCGAGGTTCCGAGCGACGACCTCCGCACGCGCCTCCGGACCGCCTCGCAGGCCAACGACCTCCCTGCCCTCGCCGCGGCGCCCGACGCCGACCCGGCGTGGACCCAGCGCATGCTCGACCTCACCGACATCGCCGAGGAGGCCAAGGTGCTTCCGGCACTGCGCGTCGAGGACCCCGAGGACGGCAAGGTCAAGGCGCTCCCGACGACCCTCACGGGCGTCGGCATGTTCCTGAACAAGACCCTCTGGGACGAAGCCGGCGTCGAGTACCCGACCTCGCTCGACCAGAAGTGGACCTGGGACGAGTACGTGCAGAAGGCCACCGAGGTCGTCGACAAGACGGATGCCGAGTTCGGTGCTGTCATGGACAGCTCGGCGCACCGCCTGCGCGCGTTCATGTTCGAGTTCGGCAGCCAGGGCGTCACGAAGCAGGCCGACGGCACCTGGGCCCTCGACGAGGCCGGCAAGAAGGCCCTCGAGTACTTCAAGAAGATGAACGACGACGGCTTCATGCCGAAGGCTGTCTGGGCTGCCGGTGACGACCCCAGCGCCACCTTCAAGAGCGGCCGCGTCGCCGGCTACATGTCGGGCGTCTGGCAGATCGCCGACTTCCAGGCCAACATCAAGGACTTCGAGTGGATCTCGGTCCCGCTCCCGCAGCAGCCGGTGCGCTCCACCAACTACGGTGCCGCGTCCTGGATCGTCGCATACGACGGCACGGGCGTCGAGAAGCAGACCCTCGACTTCGTGAAGTGGATGTACCAGCCGGAGAACTACAAGGAGTACTGCGAGATCTCGGGCTGCCTGCCGGCGGTCGAGGATGTCGACATCACGTACGCGAAGGACGCCTACGCGTTCGACCTGTACAACGGCGAGATCGCCGAGTCGCCCGAGATCGCGGCACGTCAGACCGTCGACGGCCTGAAGAACAGCTACACCGGTCTCGCGATCGACAGCGAGCCGCTGAAGGACGAGACGATCAAGTACCTCAACGGCGAGCAGGACATCGACCAGACGGTGAAGGCCATCGACACGGTCTCCACTGAACAGATGAAGTAACCCCGCAGGGAACCACACACGCATGACTGCAACCATCACGCCGGACGCCTCCGCCCCCACGGCGGGGGCGCCCGGCGCGCCCTCCCCCCGCCGCAAGCGCGCCTTCGGCCGGTACCGGATGGCGCCGTTCCTCTTCACGGTCGTCACCGCCGCCCTGTTCGCCCTGTTCTTCCTGTGGCCGGGCGTCCTCGGACTGTCGTACTCGCTGACGGACTTCCGCGGCTGGGGCGACGCCAACTTCGTCGGTCTCGACAACTACGGCAAGCTCCTCAGCGACCCGAGCTTCTACTCGGCCCTCGGCCGCACGTTCGTCTTCGCACTGTTCTCGGTGCCCCTCAGCTACGCGCTCTCGCTCGCGATGGCCGTCGCGATCAACGCGACGCACGCCCGCGGCAAGACCGGCGCGCGCATCATCTTCTTCCTCCCCTGGCTCGTCTCCCCCATCGTCACCGGCGTCATCTGGCGCTGGATGTTCGGCGAGAGCTTCGGATTCGTGAACTTCGTGATCGGCATGCTCGGCGGCGACCGGGTGCCCTGGTCCTCGAACGCCGACCTGTCGCTGTTCGTCGTCATCGTGGCGTCGTCATGGGGCGGCGCGGCGTTCAACATGCTGCTGTTCGTCGCCGCGCTGAACAACGTCCCGAAGTCGTACTACGAAGCGGCTGAGCTCGACGGCGCCAACGGCTGGCAGCGCTTCCGCAGCATCACGCTGCCCTCCATCGCCCCCACGTCGGTTCTCGTGATCCTCCTGTCGACGCTCGGGCACATGAAGGAGTTCGCGCTCATCCAGTCGCTCAACGGCGGTGGCCCCGGAACGCAGAACCGTCTGATCGTCCAGTACATCTACGAGACCGGCTTCAAGCAGTCCGAGATCGGCTACGCGAGCGCGGCATCGATGGTCCTCCTGGTGATCCTCATGATCATCGCGATCATTCAGCTGCGCATCAGCCGGAGGAGCAACAACTCATGGTGACCACCTACGCCATCACCGTCCCCGACGAGAAGAAGCGAGAGCGCTTCGAGCGTCGCCGCCGGTCGAAGAACCTTCGTCGCCGCGCAGTCGTTCCCACCACCATGCTGTGGGTGCTCGCGCTGCTCATGCTGTTCCCCCTGGCGTGGTTCCTGCTCTCGTCCTTCAAGCCGGGCAGCGAGCTCTTCAGCTACCCGCTGTCGTTCTTCCCCAAGGAGTGGACGCTCGGCGGCTACGAGGCGGCGCTCGAGCGCATCGACTTCGCGCGCTACTTCCTGAACACGGCGATCGTCGCGACGGTCACGACCGTCCTGACGGTCTTCCTGTGCGCGACGACGGGCTACGCCCTCGCGAAGTACAAGAACCCCTGGCTGAGCGTCCTGGGGCTCTTCATCCTCTCGATGACGATGCTGCCGGGCGAGGTCATCCTCAACCCCATGTTCATCGTCATCCGCGACCTGGGGCTCTACAACCAGCTCGCCGGTGTGATCATCCCCTCGATCGTCACCCCGACCGGCGTGTTCATGTTCCGCCAGTTCTTCATCACGATCCCCGACGAACTGATGCAGGCGGCGCGCATCGACGGCGCCAGCGAGTACGGCATCTTCTTCCGGATCATGCTTCCGCTGGCGCGCCCCATCGCGCTGACGCTGGCGATCATGTCCTTCCAGTGGCGCTGGAACGACTACATCTTCCCGCTCATCATCCTCGGCGACCCCGACCAGTTCACGCTGCAGATCGCACTGCGTGCGCTGGTCGGCGCGGAGAACATCGAGTGGACCATCCTGTTGGCGGCATCCGTGCTGTCGATGATCCCGCTGGTCGCGCTGTACCTCGTGTTCCAGAAGTACGTGACCTCATCGAACATCAACGCGGGGCTGAAGGACTGATGCACTCTCGGGACCACCTCGTCCTGGAACGCGTCGACCGCTTCGTCGGGGAATACCTCGACCGCGCCGTCGTCGCCGACCGCACCCCTCTTCAGGTCTCCGCCTGGCAGGTCCCCGACGAGGGCGACCTGCCGGGCGAGCCCGTGTCTGTGGAACGGATGCGGCAGAGCGCCGCGTTCGCTCCGGTCGACCCCGGCCACCGCTGGGGACGCGCGTGGGGGACGACGTGGTTCACCGTCGAGGGCGCGGTGCCCTCGGAGTGGGCGCGCCGCCCGGGACGCATCGAGCTGTCGCTGGACCTCGGCTTCTCGCAGGCCAAACCCGGGTTCCAGTGCGAGGGCCTCGTGCGGACGCCCGACGGCGCCGTCGTGAAGGGCCTCGAGCCGCGGAACCACCACGTCCCCGTGACGAGTGGGCCCGGCGAGCAGTTCTCGTTCACGGTCGAGGCTGCCGCCAACCCGGACCTCTCCGGCGGCGACGACTTCAGGAGCCCGCTCGCCTTCGGCCCCACCCCCCTCGGAGACCCGGCGACGGCGGGCGCGGATTCGCTGTACCGCCTCGGACGGATGGAGCTGCGCCTCGTCGACGAGACCGTGGAACGCCTCCGCCGCGAGGTCATCGTCCTCGTCGGCCTCGCCCGCGAACTCGTCGACTCCGACCCGCGCCGGGCGCGAATCCTCGACGGTCTCGAGCGCGCGCTGTACGCGGTCGACCCCGACTCGCCCGCGGACGGCGCGAATGCGGCCCGTGGCATCCTCGCACCGCTGCTCGCCGCACCCGCTGCGGCATCCGCTCATCGCATCGTCGCGACGGGCCACGCGCACATCGACTCGGCGTGGCTGTGGCCGAGCCGCGAGACCGTGCGCAAGGTCACCCGCACGTTCGCGAACGTGCTCGAGCTCATGGATGCCGACCCCGACGCCGTGTTCGTCAGCTCCGCCGCCCAGCACTTCGAGTGGGTCCGCCGCAGCGACCCCGCTCTTTTCGAGCGCGTGAAGGCACGCGTGGCCGAGGGCCGGTTCATCCCCGTGGGCAACATGTGGGTCGAATCCGACGTCAACATGCCCTCGGGTGAATCGCTCGCACGTCAGCTGCTGACCGGCACGCGCTTCTTCGAGGAGCACTTCGGCGCGCGCAGCGACGTCGGTTGGCTGCCGGACTCGTTCGGGTTCCCCGCCGGCCTTCCCCAGCTGCTCCGCGGTGCCGGACTCGAGTGGTTCTTCACGCAGAAGATGTGCTGGAACGACCTCGACACGATGCCCCACCACTCCTTCGTGTGGGAGGGCCTGGACGGCTCCCGGATCTTCACGCACTTCCCGCCGAACAACACGTACAGCGGCGATATGCGGCCCACCGAGCTCGCGCGGAGCGTGCGCAACTTCGCCGACCACGCCGCGAGCACCCGATCCCTCATGCCCTTCGGCTTCGGCGACGGCGGCGGCGGACCCACGCGCGAGATGATGGCCGACGCCCGCCTGCAGGCCGACCTCGAGGGCTCCCCCGCGGTCGCCTTCGGCACGCCTCGCGAGTTCTTCCTCGACGCGGCCGCCGAACCCACCGACCCGCCGGTCTGGTCGGGCGAGATGTATCTGCAGTTCCACCGCGGCATCTTCACGTCGCAGATGCGGACCAAACGCGGCAACCGCCGCAACGAGGCACTCCTCGTCGAAGCGGAGCACTGGAGCGCGGCGGCCACGGTGCGACGCGGCATCCCTTATCCCGCGGCCGAGCTCGAGGAGCTCTGGCGCGAGGTCCTGCTGCTGCAGTTCCACGACATCCTCCCGGGCAGCGCGATCGCCTGGGTGCACCGCGAAGCCGAGCGCTCGCATGCAGAGACGACGGCGCGGCTGGAGCGCATCGTCGCGGATGCCGTCGCCGCCCTCGCGGGCGACGGTTCGCAGCGTCTGGCGCTCAACCCCGGCTCGGCACCCGTCGCTGCGATCCCCGCCGGCGGTTCGGGGCCCGCGCCCGTTCCCGCCGCGGTCTCGGCCGAGCCGGTCGACGACGGATTCCGGCTGCGGTCCGACCTCATCGACGTGCACGTCGGCCCCGACGGCACCCTCCGGAGCGTCGTCGAGCTCGCCACGGGGCGCGACCTCATCCCCGCCGGTCACCGCGGCGGCCTTCTGCAGCTGCACGTCGATGCACCCTCGAAGTGGGATGCGTGGGAGCTCGACGCCTCGTACCGGCTGGCGACGACCGACGTCGACGGCGGCACCGCGGAGCTGGTCGACGGCGTCGTCCACGTCGTCCATCCGCTGCCGAACGGGACCGTCGAGCAGTGGATCGACATCCATCCCGAGGGCGGCGCCGTGCGCATCCGAACCCGCGTGGACTGGCACGAGCGGCACCGCCTGCTCAAGCTCGCCTTCCCCGTCGCCGTCCACGCCCAGGACGCGGCCTATGAGACCCAGTTCGGGCACGTCCGCCGTCCCCTGCACACGAATACGTCGTGGGACGCGGCGCGCTACGAGGTCTGCGCGCACCGCTGGGTGCACGTCGGCGAGCCCGGGACCGGTGCCGCGATCGTGAACGACGGCATGTACGGTCACGACGCGACGCGTTCGAGCGACGACAGCGGCACCGTCACGACCGTGCGGCAGTCGCTGCTGCGCGCGCCGATGTTCCCCGACCCCGACGCGGATCAGGGCGTTCACGAGTTCACGTCGGTCTTCGCGCCGGCCGAGACGACGACGGATGCCGCACGCTGGGGCACGATCGTGGGCTCGCCCCTGCGCGAGGTCACCGGCGCGGAGCCGGTCGAGCCGCTCGTGACGAGCTCTCACGAGGGCATCGTGGTCTCGGCGGTCAAGCTCGCGGCCGACGGCAGCGGCGACCTCGTCGTGCGGGTGTTCGAGCAGCGCGGTGCCCGCACCGGCGGCATCCTGCACCTTGACATCCCCACCTCGTCGCTCGAGGTCTGCGATCTCGTGGAGACCCCGGGGCGCGGCCGCACCGACGCCGCGTCGCTGATCGACGACCGCGCCGTCGCCCTCGACCTGCGCGCCTTCGAGGTCGTCACCCTGCGCGTCCGCCTGCAGAATCCGGAGCAGTCATGACCCCGTCCGGCACCGCCACCGACGACACCGACACGTTCGTCGCGGAGGTGATCGCCGCGGCGGACGCCGAGGCCGCCGCCCTCCTGCAGGCGTCGACCGACGTGTCGCTCGCCCCGCTCGGACCGCACCGCGAGTCGATGCGGCGCGCGAAGCTGCTGGTCGCCGTCTTCCTCGAGCAGGCCTCCGCGTTCGCGGGCGACTCCGCCGTCGTGGCCCTCGCCGAGGAGTACGCGGCGATCCTGCACGACCTGCAGTCGCCGACGGGCCTGTTCCTCGGCGGCGACAACGTCGAATCCCCGCCCGACACCGGCTTCACGATCAATGACGTGGGCGACATCCTCGAGCTCGCCCGCCGCTCCGGCGACTCCCGACTCGACCGTGTCGCCGAGGTGCTCGGTGGCATCGCCGACCGCGCCGCGCCCGCCCTGCTCGCGGGCGGTGTCCACACCCCCAACCACCGCTGGGAGCTCAGTGCGGCGCTCGTCCGCCTGCACCGGCACAGCCCCGACCCGCGGCTCGAGGCGCGGGCGCGCGAGTGGCTCGCGGAGGGCATCGACATCGACGCCGACGGCCTGTACTCCGAACGGAGCGTAAACTACGCCGTCTACGTCTCGAACCCGTCGCTCCTGGTCATCGGGGACGTCCTCGGCCTCCCCGAGTTGCACCGGGTCGTCGAGCGGAACCTCGCCGCCACCCTCGGGCTCGTCCATCCTGACGGCTCGCTCGAGACCGTCCACTCGCGTCGTCAGGATCAGCGCGAGACACGGTTCCCGCTCGCGCCGTACGCCCTGCACTACCGGCGTCTCGCCCTCGAGACGGGACGCGCTGACTTCGCGTGGGCGGCGCGGGTCGCCGCATCCGCTCCCGTCATCGACCCGCAGACGGCCCTCGCCGACATGATCCTGCACCCCGCGCTGCGCGACCCCCTTCCCGCGGCCGAGGCTCCGGCCGAGCGTGCGCGCCTCGCGTGGCCGGTCTCGGGACTCGTCGTCGACCGCACCCCCGAACGCTCGCTCGTCGTGTTCGGCGGGTCGGACTACGCCGTCGCGGGGCGCATCCGCTCGGGCCTGGCGAGCAACCCGACGTTCCTTCGCCTGTTCGCCGGCGACGCCATTCTCGACTCGGTCCGCCTCTCACGGCACTTCTTCGGCCTCGGTCCGTTCCGCGCCGACGAGATGACCGTCCGGGACGATCGGATCGTGCTCGAGGAACGGCTCTCCCCCGCCTACTTCGGACCCCTGGATGCCGCGCGTCGCCGTCCGGACGGCGACTACCGCGTCGTCGACGAGGGTCGCTTCTCGGCCGCGATGTCGTTCGACGAGCGCCCGCGCCACGAGGTGTCGCTCCACACCCGCATCGACGTCGTTCCGACGGAGGACGGCGTGGGACTGACGATCGAGACCGACGGCCCGATCTGCGCGTGGAGCCTCGAGCTCGCGTTCCGCCCCGGCGGCGCGTTCGACGGCGTCGACACGAAAGCGGACGGCACGGCTCTCCTCACCGACGGGACCGCACGGTACGTCGTCGGCGACGACGTCCTCGAGATCGGCCCGGGAACGGGCTCGTCCGCACCGGCGGCGTACCTCCCCGGCGAGGACTACGACTACCTGGGCGGCACCGACGCCCTCGGCGGTCCGCGTCTCTACGTGACCGGGACGACACCCGGTCGGGCCACGGTCACCGTTCGTCGCGTGCGCTGACGCGGCGCTGCCGCTCCGGGACCGCGACGACGGCGAGCACCGCGCAGCCGAGCGCAGCCGGCAGCAGGGGCGGCAGCATCCACGTCAGGATCACGACGAGCGCGACGGCCGCGACGTAGAAGACGAGCCCTCGCAGGTCGCTGCGGACGATCGCGGGCACGCTGCGCACCGCGCCGCGCCAACCGCGTCGCGGGTCCCACGCGCCCGCCGCGATCAGCAGCCCGACGGCGAGGACCGCGAGGCCGGTCCAGCCGACGGCCTCGATGACGGCACCGCCGGGCAGGAATCCGGATCGCGCGAGATCGATGTCGATCATCAGGACGACGGCGATCACCGCGGCGATGAGCCCGACGACGCTGCCGCCCGCGATCCCGGCGCGCACATCGCGCCAGAACAGGCCGAGCCGTGAGTCCTCCGCTGCGATGTACCGGGCCAGGTGACGGATGCCGGCCGCCAGCGCGATGGGCAGGGTCGCGACCAGAACACCCACGAGCACGACGAGCAGCCCTACGAGCAGCACCTCGCCGAAGAGCGCGAATTTCGCGGCCGCGCCGGGGAAGCGGGACGGAGCCCGTTCCTCGAGGACCGGGCCGCTGCCGGAACGGTCGGCGCGCACCGCGGCACGCGCCGCCCGCCGATCCGCTCGCGTCGTGACCATCGTCAGCCCTTGAGCCCTTGCGTCGCGACGCCGTCCACGAGGAACCGCTGGAACACCAGGAAGAACAGCAGCACCGGGACGAGCGCGAGGAAGGAGGCCGTCACCGTCGCGCCGAAGTCGCTCGTCGACGACTGGTCGTTGTAGAGGCGCAGGGCGATCGGGAGCGGATAGTTCTCCGGGCTCGTCAGGTAGAGGAGCGGCCCGAGGAAGTCGTTCCACGACCAGATGAAGGCGAAGATCGCGCAGGTGATCAGCGCGGGCTTCACGAGCGGCAGGATGATCGCCCAGAAGATCCGAACGTGCCCGGCGCCGTCGATGCGGGCCGCCTCGTCCATGTCGCGCGGCATCTGGCGCATGAACTGCACGAGCAGGAAGACGAAGAACGCCTCGGTGGCGAGGAACTTCGGCAGCACGAGCGGCCAGAACGTGTCGACCAGGCCAAGATTGTTGAACAGGATGTACTGCGGGATGATCACGACGTGGAACGGCAGCAGCAGCGTGCCGATCATCGCGGCGAAGAGGATGCCGAGTCCCTTGAACTGGATGCGGGCGAACGCGTAGGCAGCGAGCGCGCTGGAGAACACGGTCCCGACGACGGCGAGGACCGCGAGGATCAGCGAGTTGCCGAAGAACTGCCACAGCGGCACGCCGGCGATGCCGTCGAAGACCTTCAGATAGTTGTCGAACGTCGGCTGCTGCGGGATGAGTCCGGGGTTCTGACCGAACTCCGAGTTCGGCTTCAGCGTCGAGATGCCGAGCCACACCAGCGGGTACAGGACGAGGGCGGTCAGCGCGATCAGCACGACGAGCCAGATGACCGTCTGCCAGGTCTTGCGCTTCACGCGCCGACGACGGGGCGGGGCGGCGATCGTCTGCTGCGCGGCGAAGACCGGGGTGGATGCCGCGCCCGAGGTCGTGGCGACGTTGGAGGTGCTCATCGGTTGTCTCCGGCGTAGTGCACCCAGGAGCGCTGGGTGCGGAAGAGGATGAAGGCGATGATCGCGACGACCACCAGCAGGACCCAGGCGATGGCGGCGGCGTAGCCCATCTGGCCGTCGCTGAAGCCCCGCTTGTAGAGGTAGATCGTGACGAAGTTCGTCATACCGGCGGGCCCGCCGGAGCCGTTGGAGATGATGTACGCCGAGGCGAACACCTGGAAGGCGCCGATGAGGCCGAGCAGCAGGTTGAAGAAGATGACCGGCGACAGCATCGGCAGGGTGACCGCACGGAAGCGGTACCAGGGCCCGGCGCCGTCCATCTCGGCCGCTTCGTAGAGCTCCTTGGGCACCTGCTTGAGCCCGGCGAGGAAGATGACCATCGTCGCGCCGAACTGCCAGATCGACAGGATGATCATGGCGGGCAGGACGAGGCTCGGGTTTCCGATCCATCCGCCGAGGTCGATGCCGATGGCTGAGAGCGACGAGTCGACGGGCCCCTCCGAGCCGAACATCGCGCGCCAGACGATCGCGACCGACACCGATCCGCCGATGAGCGACGGCGCGTAGAACGCCGAGCGGAAGAAGCCGGCGCCCTTGTCGCGGTAGTTGAGCAGCATCGCCACGAGCAGCGCCGCGATCAGGGTGATCGGCGTTCCGACGAAGACGTAGATCAGCGTGATCTGCGCCGACTGGATGAACTGCGGGTCGTTGGTGAACAGGCGGATGTAGTTGTCGAGCCCGATCCAACGGGGAGGCGTGAAGATGTTGTACCGCGTGAACGACAGGTACAGCGAATACCCCATCGGGATGATCGTGAGCCCGAAGAAGCCGAGCAGCCACGGGACGAGGAACCCGTAGCCCGCGAGCGTCTCTTTTCGGGCGCGTGAGCGCTGGGTCGGACGGCTGAGATTCTCGGGCTTGCGCGTGTTCGCGAGTGCGCGACGCCGCTTGTCGCCGGTGACGATGACTCTCGTCGCGGTGGTGCTCACGGGCTGCTCCAGGTGTCGGGGGGGGACGGTGCGGGGTCCGGATGCCGCAGCATCCGGACCCCGCGATCGGTCACGAGTTGAGGGCGACGTCCATCTCGGTGAAGAACTGCGAGACGGCGTCATCGACGGTCATGGTGCCGAAGTTGAGCTCGACACCGAGCTGGCGGAACTTCTCTTCGAGGGTGCCATAGCCGACGATCGGGACGGGAGGTGCGTCGCCGAGACGATCGGCGATGGACTCCTCGTAGGCCTTGACCTGCTCGCTGAGCGGGTCGAGGTCGGCGGCGGCAAGCGCCGTCTCGGACGCGGGGAGGCCGCGGTTGGTGCCGAAGATCTCACCGGCCTCGGGAGAGTTGACCAGGAAGTTCACGAGCGTTGCCGCCGCCTCGGGGTGGTCGGTGTTGGCCGCGATCGAGTGCAGCATCGAGGGCTTCAGGTAGAGGTCCTTGGCGCCTTCCTTGGTGACCGGGGGTGCGACCAGGCCGAGCTCCGTGTAGCCCTCGCCCAGGTTGCCGAGGTAGCCGGCGCCGAAGTTGTCCCACGTGAGCTCGCTGGCCGTCAGGGCCGTGTCGAAGCCGCCGAGAGGCAGAACCTCTTCGACGTCCTGCTGCGGGATGCCGATACCGTCACGGATCGACTGACCCTCTTCCCAGAACGCCTTCAGGCGCGCCTCGTCGAAGCCGGGCTTGCCGTCCTCGGTGAAGAGGTTGCCACCCTCGGAGCGGAGCTGGAGTTCGAAGTTCTGGATGCGGCCGGTGTAGTCGCCGCCACCCCAGTACTCTCCGCCACCCGCATCGGTGATGGTCTTCATCCACGCGGTGTAGTCGTCCCAGGACCCGCCGGGGAACTCGTCGGCGCCGGCCTTCTCGAGCAGGACCGGGTTGGTGAACAGGCCCCACGCGTTGGTGGAGGTCGCGATGCCGTAGGTCGTGTCGTTGACCTTGCCGACGTCGAGGATGTTCTGCGGCAGCGGGTCGGTCTCGATGATGCCGCCCAGGTACGGGTCGAGGTCGAGAAGCAGCCCGTTCTCGGAGTACTGACGCAGGTAGGAGTAGTCGAACTGCATGACGTCGGGCAGGTTCTTGCCCGCCGCCTCGGTCTGCCGCTTCTCCCAGAACTCGGGGAAGGCGAGGAAGCTCGTGCTCACCTCGATGTTGGGGTACTTCTCGTTGAACGCGTCGATCGCCTTGTTGTAGAGATCGGCGCGGACGTCGTTGCCCCAGAAGGCGAGGTCGAGCGACACCTTCTCGTCGGGGTCGTAGGTACCTGCCGGTTCCGGCGAGCCGGCGCAGCCGGCCAGGGCGATGACCGACCCCGTCGCGAGTGCGACGGCGGCGAGTGCTCGTTTGCTGAACATCTTTGTCCTCTCTCGAACGTCCGTGTTGCGAGTGCTGTCGGACGCGGTGGCCCGTGATTGCGGCTTCCATCGGTGCCGTGGGCGATGCCCACAGGAAAGCGCTTGCCATGACAGTAGCGAGAATTGAAACGTTTTTCAAGAGGTACCTGTTACCGGTCCCAGGCTCCATCGTACGGGTCCACGGGGTCCCGGAATCAGGCTGTGCGCGCGGGTGCTGGCCGGATCAGGCGACGACGAGCTCGCCGTCCCGGACGACCAGCTCGACACGCAGGACGGCGCAGCGACGTTCGTCGGGCACACCCGGGTGGGTGAAGAAGTAGAACCACACGCGTTCCGCGTCGCGGACCGGCGCCCCGTGGTGGCCGAACCCCCGGATCGGACCCGTGCCCGCGCCCAGGATGACGGCATCCGCTCCGCCCTGGCGATGCCACGCGATCGCATCGCTCGAGCGGTAGACGCCCATGCCGCGCCACTCGTCGACGATCATCCACCAGTAACCGCCGAGCTCGAACACCGTCGGACCTTCGTGCGGCCGTCCGCCGATCGCAGTGCCGGCCGATTCCCATGAGGCCAGGTCCTGCGAGACCGCGACCTTCGTGACCGAATCGGCGGCTTCATCCTTGTACCAGAGCCGCCACCGCCCGTCGGGAGTGCGGGCGACTCCCGCGTCGATGACCCGATCGCTGTCGAGGGCGAGCGGACCGATCCGGTGCCACCGGCTCAGGTCGGCGGAGCGATACTCGACGATGTGGCGCGCGTGCCCCGGCCACCGGTCGGGGATCCCGTCGATCTCGGTCAGGTACATCCGCCAGAGGTGCCCGTCGAAGACGACCTCGGGCGCCCAGTGCGTGCGATCCGTGCGCGCGGGCGGGCCCGCGGCATCCACCTGCAGTCCGTCGGCGGCCGGCTCGAGGGTTCCGACGTACGACCAGCGGATGCCGTCGGACGAACGTGCGACGCCGATGCGGCTCCCGTGCACCCAGGCGACGCCCGGCCCCGGGTCGGGGTGGGTCGCGCGGCGCTGGGTGTAGAACATCCACCAGTCGCCGGGACCGCTGATGACGACGAGCGGATCGGTCGCGCCGTCGTACACGGGGTCGCGGTAGACCTCGATCATGCGAGACCCGCCTGCGTGAGGTGCAGCTGCGCATACCGGCCGCCGTGCTCGAGGAGTTCCTCGTGCGATCCACGTTCGACGATCTCGCCGCGCTCGAGGACGACGATGACGTCGGCCTGCCGGACGGTCGAGAGCCGGTGCGCGACGACGAGGGTCGTGCGCCCCGTCATGAGGCGACCGAGGGCATCCTTCACGAGTTCCTCCGATTCGGGGTCGAGGGCGCTGGTCGCCTCATCGAGCAGCAGGATGCGCGGATCGCGGATGAGCGCCCGGGCGATCGCGAGCCGCTGGCGCTGACCGCCCGACAGACGCGCGCCGCGTTCGCCGACGACGGTGTCCCACCCCTGCGGCTGGTCCTGCACGAACGCCCACGCGTTCGCGTCGCGGAGTGCCCGCTCGATGCGGGCGTCGTCGATGTCACCGAGGCCGTACGCGACGTTCTCGCGGATGGTCCCCTCGAACAGGACGGACTCCTGGGGCACGACCGAGACGAATCTGCGGACGGTGCGCAGGTCGAGCTCCTGCATGTCGTGGCCGTCGAGGAGGATGCGCCCTCCGGTGGGACGGAGGAAGCCGAGGATCAGGTTGAGCATCGTTGACTTGCCCGAGCCGGACGACCCGACGAAAGCGACGGTCGCGCCGGCGGGGATGCGCAGGTCGATCTCGTGGAGGGCGTCCTCGCCGGCACCGGCGTAGCGGTGCGAGGCGCGCGCGAGCACCAGGTCTCCCGTGACGGCGTCGACGCGGCGCTTGCCGGCGTTCTGCTCGAGGTCGGGGTCCTGCAGCACCTCGGCGATCGAACGGACCGACTCCAGTCCACGGGCGCCGACCGGGATGAGCATGAGCAGCTGCGTGAGCCCCTGGGTGAGCAGCGTGAAGTACGTCGACAGCAGCACCACTTCACCCGGGGTGATCGGCAGGATGCCGGTGAGCGAGAACGTCGCGGCGAGCACGAGGCATCCCACTCCCAGGAGCTGCATCGCGACCCAGGACACGGATGCGACGTGGCCGTTGAGCATGTCGAGGTGCAGTCCCGCGCGACGGACGCCGTCGGCGCCGGTCGCGACGCGCGTGACGGCGGTCTGCTCGAGACCGTGCGCGCGGGTCACCGGGATCAGCGAGGCCATCTCGCCGACGCGGGCCGACAGGGTCTCGACCTCGCGGCGGAACGACGCGTTGCGCGCGTGCGACCGGCGGCGCATCGCGTAGCGGATGCCGATGGCGATCGGCACGGCGAGTGCGTACACCGGCAGGAACGCGGGGACGGCGATCGCCGTCATCGAGATCGCGCCGATCATGACCATGGTCGCGGACAGGAGCGGATGCGTGACCTGCTGCAGCATGAGCTCGACGTTCTCGACGTCGCGGACGACCTTCGTCTGGACGATCGACGAACTGATGCGCGTGTGATAGCCGATCGACAGGCTCTGCAGCCGCTCGGCAAGGGCGTTGCGGAGGTCTGCGCCGGTGTCGCGGACGACGGTCATGAAGCTGCGCGTATAGAGGATGTGGTTCGGATAGTTCTGCAGCAGGAGGACCGCCGCGAGCACGAACCACCACATGACCTGAGCCACGTCGCCGCGGCCGGCCACGACATCGATGACCGCGGCCGTGATGACCGGCAGGAACCAGAGCGGGATCTCCTTCGCCGCGAACGCGAGGACGGCAACCGTCATCCGTCCCGGCCGACGAGCGAGCAGACGCAGCACCGACCGGGCGGGACGGTCGCCATCGATGAGGCCGTCCAGATGGGAAAGCGTTTTCCGCGTCATGTGTCCATCGTAGGCGCGAGGGTTCTGAGCCGGAACCCCCTCGCGCCGGTTCCGGGGACCCGGGATGCCGCCACCCGCGATCCCAGCGACCGGACGCGTCCCCGGAACCCCGCGCCGCACAGACCGCGAACGGATGCCGCGCACGCCCGGGTCTATCGTGGAACCGCCCGTACGCCCACGACCCCGGGAACCGATGACCACGCCAGCACCCGCGCACGACCCGCACGGCGAACTCCCGGTCGACGGCGACGCGGCGCCCAGGCCGCCTGCACACCTCGCCTGGTCGTCGATCCTGCTCGTCCTCGTCGGCGGGACCGTCGGGACCGCAGCCCGCGAAGCGCTCTCGCTCGCGATCCCGGCGATCGGCGGCATCCCCGTCGCGATCTTCGCGATCAACATCGGGGGCGCCCTCTTCCTCGGCGCTCTCCTCGAGGGGCTCGCCCGTCGCGGCCCCGACACCGGCCGTCGGCGCGGGCTTCGGCTGCTGCTCGGGACCGGCTTCGCAGGCGGCTTCACGACCTACAGTGCCCTCGCGGTCGACACCGGCCTGTTGTCGACCAGCGGCGACGCGCTGGCCGGCATCGCCTACGGGGTCGCGACCCTCGTCGTCGGCGCGCTCGCGACGGTGGCGGGCATCGCCCTCGCCGCCGCGCGCTGTCGAGAATCGGCCGGTCGATGACGCCGTTGCTCTTCGTGGTGCTCTCCGTCGCGGGCGGGATCGGCGCCGCGCTCCGCCTCGTCGTCGACGGCGCCGTGAGAGCCCGCGCACGCACGACCTTCCCGATCGGGACGCTCCTCATCAACGTGTCGGGCTCGCTCGCGCTGGGCTTCGTGACGCAGCTCGCCCTCGGCGGCATCCTCGACGATGCCTGGCGACTCGTCGTCGGGACCGGGCTCTGCGGCGGCTTCACGACCTTCAGCACGGCCAGCTTCGAGACGGTGCGCCTCGTTCAGGAGCGCCGGTACACGCTGGCTGCGGTGAACGCGGTGGGGATGCTGGTGGCCGCCGTCGGGGCGGGGCTGCTCGGCATGCTTCTCGGCCGAGTCGTCGGTGGATGACGACGGGACCGCGCACGGGAAAGCGCTTGCTGGCATACTCGAAGCAGCCGACGAAGGAGTCCCCGTGACCGTCCCCCGACGAACCCGCATCGTCCTCGCCGGAGCCCAGGGCTTCGGCACCGTCCACCTCGAGAACCTGCGCCGCCTCGGCGACCGGGTCGAGCTGGTGGCCGTCGCCGACCCGACCCCCGTGCCGCCCGAGAACCTGCCGTCGGGCACGCAGGCCTTCGCCTCGCTCGCCGACGCGCTCGACGCCTCCGACGACATCCACGTCGTGATCGTCGCGACGCCACTGCACACGCATGCCGCCCTCGCGGGTCTCGTCGTCTCGCGCGGCATCGACCTCTACCTCGAGAAGCCGCCCGTGCTGTCGTCGGCCGACTTCGCCGTGTTGGCGGATGCCGCCGCGGCGACCGGCGCGCGCGTCCAGGTCGGGTTCCAGAGCCTCGGATCGCTCGCGATCCCCGCCCTCGTCGCCGACGAGTTCGGCCTCGGACCGATCCAGGCGATCGGCGCCGCGGGGCTCTGGTGCCGCGACCTCGCCTACTGGTCGCGCAGCCGCTGGGCGGGCCACCGCACCCTCGACGGCTTCCCGGTTCTCGACGGCGTCGTGGCGAACCCGCTCGCTCACGCCACCGCCACGGCTCTCGCCGTCGCACAGTCGACCTCCGCATCGGACGTGAACCAGGTCACCGCCGACCTGTACCGCGCCAATGCGATCGAGGGCGACGACACGAGCGTCATCCGCCTGTCGACCGGGCGCGGCATCCGCGTCACCTCCGCCCTGACCCTGTGCGCCGAGCAGGATGAGGACCCGTACGTCCTCATCCGCGGCACCCGCGGATCGGCGAAGTTCTTCTACACGGAGGACGTCGTCGAAACCGCCGATCGCCGCGTCGAGTTCGGCCGGATCGACCTCGTGGAGAACCTGCTCGACCATCGCGACCACGGCACGCCGCTGCTCGCGCCGCTGCACGAGACGGGTGCGTTCGTCCGTGTGATGGATGCCGTCGCCGACACCGAGCCCGTCGCGATCGACGCGACCCACGTGACCTGGAACGACGCGGGCCCGTCGCCGCGCGCCGTCATCAGGGACGTGCGCGACGCGGTCGAGCGGGCGGTGGATGCCGAGGCGACCTTCTCCGAGCTGCACCTGCCGTGGGCGGCGAGGACCGAGCCCGCCGTGCTGGCCGACCTGGCGACGCCCGGTGAGCCGCGGCATCCGGTCGCCGCCCTCGTCGACGGCGCGGACGTGACCCGCTCGTCGAGCCCGCGCCCCTACCTGCACCCGGTGCGCACTCCCGGCGGTGTGGTCGTGTCGGACACGCATCCCGCCGACCACGACTGGCACCTCGGCATCAGCGTCACGCTGCAGGACGTCTCGGGCGTGAACTTCTGGGGCGGCCGCACCTACACCCCCGGGCGGGACTACGTATGGCGCGACGACCACGGACGCATCGTCGCGACGCGCGTCGAGGGGGCGGCATCCGCTCTCGACGCCGAGTTCGCGTGGATCGGCCGCGACGGCGCGCACATGCTGACCGAGGAGCGCCGGATGACGGTGGCGGATGCCGGGCCCGCCGCTACCGCGATCGATCTCACGTTCTCGCTCGCGACGCGGGCCGGCACGCTGCACCTCGGCGGACCGGGCAGCAACGGCCGGGTCGGCGGCGGCTACGGCGGACTCGCCTGGCGGCTGCCCGCCGCCACCGACGTCGACGTCCGGACCGCGACGGCGCGGGGCGAGGACGCCGTGCACGGCACCGTCGCTCCCTGGCTCGCCTGGTCGGCGGAGTTCCCGACCGGCACGGCGACCGTCGCGATGGCACCGCTCGACGAAGCCTCGGCCGCGGATCCCTGGTTCGTCCGGGTCGCGGGCTACCCGGGAATCGGCGCCGCCCTCGCCTGGGACCGAGCGGTCACCCTGGCGCCCGGCATCCCCGTCTCGCGCTCGTACCGCCTGCTCGTGGCCGACGGCCGCCTGCCGGACGCCGAGGTCGTCGCCGCCCTGCGTCTCGCCTGAACCGCGCAGCGAGGGTGCGTGCCGGGACCGGCGCGCGCGGCGGGGGCGGCGCGGGCCGGGGCGGCGCGCGCCCGGCCTTCCGCTGTCCACATCATGTGCTCCCACCGAGAACACACGTTCCGGCACGCGCACGACGTGTGCTCTCGTTGAGAGGACATGATGTGGCCAGCAGGATGCCGCGCACACCGCACACCCCGCACCCCGCAGCGCGCCCGGCACCCGCGCACGACGACGGCGGCGACCCCGAGGGGGCGCCGCCGTCGCGTTCGGGCTTATTTGATGCCGGTGGTGGCGATGCCGCGGATGAGGAAGCGCTGACCGAACAGGAAGGCCAGGAACACCGGGACGAGCGACACGACCGACATCGCGAACATCCCGCCGAAGTTCGAGGCACCCTGCGCCGACATGAACTGCCGGAGCGCCAGCGGCACGGTGAAAAGGTCGGGGTTGTTCAGGTAGATGAGGGCGCCGAAGAAGTCGTTCCACACCCACACGAAGGTGAAGATCGCGGTCGTCGCGAGGGCGGGGGTCATCATCGGCAGCAGGATCTGCAAGAAGATGCGCGCATGGCCGGCGCCGTCGATGCGCGCGGCCTCATCGAGGTCGCGAGGGATGCCGCGGATGAACTGCACCATCAGGAAGATGAAGAACGCGTCGGTCGCGAGCGCCTTCGGGAGGATGAGCGGCCAGAACGTGTTCACCATGCCGAGCTGACTGAACATGATGTACTGCGGCACGATCACGATGTGCACGGGGAGCATGATCGTGACGAGCATGATCGCGAACATCGTGCGCTTGAAGTGGAAGTTGAGCCGCGCGAAGGCGTACGCCGCCATCGAGCACGAGATCAGGTTGCCGATGATCGAGCCGGCGACCACGACGATCGAGTTCCACAGGTAGGTGCCGAACGAGGGCGACAGGGCGTTCCAGCCCTCGGTGTAGTTCGAGACCTCGAACGACAGCGGCCACAGGCCCGGCAGACGGAAGATCTCGTCGTTCGGACGCAGCGAGCTGACGACCATCCACAGCAGCGGGTAGAGCATCAGCGCGGACGTCGCGATGAGGAAGATGTGACGCGCGACGACGCTCACCTTCGAGCGTCCGCCGAGGCCGGCGTTCTGACGCCGCCGGATGCGCTGCCGCTCCTGGGCGAAGCGCCGGTCGCGGGTCGTGATCAGTTCAGTCGTCATAGAACACCCACAGCTTGGAGAGAGCGAAGTTCACGGCCGTGAAGCCCGCGATGATGGCGACCAGCAGCCAGGCCATGGCCGAGGCGTAGCCCATGTCGAACGCCGTGAACCCCTTCTGGTAGAGGTACAGCGTGTAGAAGAGGGTCGAGTCCGACGGGCCGCCGGAGCCGCCGGAGATGATGAAGGCCTGCGTGAACGCCTGGAACGCGCCGATCATCGAGAGCACGAGGTTGAAGAAGACGATGGGGCTCAGCAGCGGCAGCGTGATCGAGAAGAACTGCCGCACGGGACCGGCACCGTCGACCGAGGCCGCCTCGTAGTACATGACCGGGATCTGCCGCAGTCCCGCGAGGAAGATCACCATCGGAGCGCCGAAGCCCCAGACGCTCAGCAGGATGATGGTCGACAGGGCCGTGTCGGGGTTCGAGATCCAGCCGGGCCCTTCGATGCCGAAGACCGCGAGGAACTGGTTGACGATGCCGTCGACGCCGAAGATCTGCTTCCACAGGATCGCCACAGCGACCGAGGACCCCAGCAGCGACGGCAGGTAGAACATCGACCGGTAGAACGCGAGTCCGCGCAGGCCCTTGTCGAGCAGCAGCGCGACGCCGAGTGCCGCGGCCATCGCGAGCGGGACCCCGACGAGGACGTAGACGAAGGTCACGCCGAGGGATGCCCCGAGTCGGGGATCCTGCGACATGCGCACGTAGTTGTCGAGCCCGATCCACTCGGGGGCGTTGAAGAGGTCGTACTTCGTGAACGACAGGTACAGCGACGCGAGGATCGGCAGGACCGTGACGAGGATCAGCCCGAGCAGCCACGGGGCCAGGAAGACGAGGGCCGCCTTCGTGTCCTTCGGTCGCTCGCGCGGGCCGCGTTTGCCGCCGCCTCGGCGAATCTGCGACAGCTCACTGATCGCGCTCATCCGGGTCCTCCTCGACACTTCCGACGGTCATCCGCGACCGTCGTGACCACGCTCAGAAAGCGCTTTCTGTGACGATACACTATCGAACGGAGCGCACAAGCGGTCCCCGACGACGAGGAGCCGCCATGGCCGATTCCGCCCGCGCCGACGAGCAGCCGCACAGCCTCGGCCCGATCGCGGGATACCCCGACTGGCCGGCCTTCCTCGAGCGCGAGAGCGTGCCGCAGGCCGGGCCCGCCCTCCGTCGGAGCCTGGCTTCGGCGCTGGGCCTGCGCCGCGCCGTCGCGGGCGACATCCGCGTCGAGCGTGAGTGGCGCGCCGACGGCGTGCACGGCCGCGCGCTCTCATGGCAGCTGCCCTACGGCCCCCGCACCCGCGCCTGGGTGCTGCGCCCCGACGACGACCGGCAGGAACTCCCGGGCCTGCTCGGACTGCACTGCCACGGCGGCGTCCGGTCGGTGGGAGCGGAGCAGCTGCTCGAGACGGACGAGGCGCCGCACCCCTCGGCATCCCGCCTGCGCGAGCACGTCTACGGCGGCCTCGCTCCCGCGAACGACCTGGCGCGCGACGGCTTCGTCGTCCTCGCCCACGACACGTTCTCGTGGGGGAGCCGGGCCTTCGACCTGTCGCATCCGACGCCTCGGCTCGCGGGATTGATCGCCGCCCGCGAGGCGCTCTGGCGCGAGGAGGGCGTGACCCCGACGGATGCCGAGCGGTTCGACGCCGTCTCGTCGCTGCACGAGGACTCGCTCGCGAAGGCCGCCGGCATGCTCGGCACGTCGCTCGCGGGTGCCGTGATGACCGAGGACATCGCGGCCCTCGACGTCCTCGCCGGATTCGACGGAGTGGATGCCGATCGTCTCGGCACGTTCGGACTGTCGGGCGGCGGCGGGCGCGCCGCGCTCCTCCGCGCGCTCGACGACCGGGTCCGGGCGACGGTCGTCACGTGCATGATGGCGACGTTCGCCTCGCTGGTGCCGCGTGAGCTCGACACGCATTCGTGGCTGCTGAACAGCCCCGGCATCCGCACCGCGGGAGACCTGCCCGAGATCGCGGCATCCGCTGCTCCTCGTGAGCTTCTGGTGCAGTACGGAACGCAGGATCCGCTGTTCCCACTCGAGGGCATGCGCGACGCCGACCAGGCCCTGACGGGGACTCCGGGGTACCGCGGAACCTTCTTCGAGGACGGCCACGTCTCGAGTCGCGCGATGCAGGACGAGGCACGGGCGTTCTTCGCCGCGACGCTGACGGCGTGACCCAAGCGAGACCAGGCGGTCGTTGACAACCTCGCGGCCGCGGCGCTACGGTCCGTCAGTAAGCGTTTTCTCAGTGGTGAGGGAACGCCCGAGAAAACGTTTGATCCGCGAAGGAGCGGCATGACCTCGATCACCCCCGGCCCTACCCGACACGCACGCACGGCTGCCGGTCGATCGACCCTCCACTCCGCCCGGATCATCCCTGTCCTGCTGCGCGCCCTTCGCCGCCGCACCGTCTGAGAGGAACCCCATGAAGAACCGACGCCTCCTCGCCTTCGCCGCTGCCGGCGTAGCGCTGGCCGTCACGCTGACCGGTTGCGGCGGTGGATCCGGAGCCGGCAACGGCGACGGCGAGATCACCCTTCGGTTCGCCTGGTGGGGCAGCGATGAACTGAACGCCATCAAGGCCGAGCAGATCAAGCTGTTCGAGAAGGCGAACCCGGGCATCAAGGTCGAGGGCGAGCCCAGCGAGTACAACGGCTACTACGACAAGCTCGCCACCCAGGTCGCCGGCGGCGGCGCACCCGACGCGCTGCAGATCACGTACGACGCTCTGCCTCTCTACAAGAGCAAGAACGCGATCGCCGACATCACGGGCGACATCGACCAATCGAAGTTCCAGGCGGGTTCGCTGGATGCCGGGATCATCGACGGCAAGCTCTACGCCCTGCCGACCGGCGTCGGCTCGCGCGGAATCATCATCAACCCCGCCGTTTTCGAGAAGGCGGGCGTCGCCATCCCCGACGACACGACGTGGACGTGGGACGACTACATCGAGGTCGCGAAGGAGATCTCCGAGAAGGCGGGCAAGGGCACCTACGGCTCGTCGGCGATCTCGAACGACCAGTCGCTCATGGCCTTCGCGCGTCAGAACGGCGAGGACCTCTACACCGCCGACGGTGAGTTCGGCGTCAGCGAGGCCACGGCGCAGAAGTTCTTCGAGTTCTCGAAGGACCTGCAGGACTCCGGCGGCTCGCCCGACGCGTCGACCGCTGCTGAGGACGCATCGGCGTCGCTCGAGCAGAGCCTCATGGGCCAGGGCAAGGTCGGCATGACGTTCGCGCCGCTGAACTTCATCGGCATCTACGCCGGCGCCTCGGGTCAGGAGCTGAAGATCCTCAACGTGCCCGGTGACAGCGCCGGCAAGGTGGGTCTCGTGATCCAGCCGACCGTGCAGTACGCGGTTTACTCGAAGTCGAAGCACCCCAAGGAGGCTGCGAAGCTGATCGACTTCCTCCTCAACAGCGAGCAGGCCGGTCCGCTCAACAAGCTGACGCTCGGCATCCCCGCCGACCCGACGGTGCTCGACGCCATCACGCCCGACCTGACCGACTCTGAGAAGGAGCAGGTGGCCTTCATCGACCGCCTGTCGAAGGCCGGTGGCACGCCGCAGAACCCGATCGCGCTGCCGACCTCGCAGCTCGGCCCGATCATCACGAAGCTGCTCGACGACGTCACGTTCGACAAGACGACCCCCGCGGATGCCGCGAAGGAGCTCGTCTCGCAGGTCGAGACGGCACTCGCCGCGAGCTGACAGACGGATGCGGCGGTCGGGATCTCCCGACCGCCGCATCGCCATGTCCCGGACCATCGGAGGATGCGGATGACCTATCATCTGGCAGGAGACTCGACCGTCGCGCCCATGAGGGCGGGTGAGGAGCCGATGGCGGGCTGGGGCGAGTGCCTCTCGGACTTCATGCCCGATCCGGTGCGGAACCACGCGTTCGGCGGGGCGACGACCGAATCGTTCTTCGCCACCGGGACGTGGGATGCGCTGCTGTCCGGTGTCGTCGCCGGCGACATCATCGTCATCCAGTTCGGGCACAACGACCAGAAGCAGCCGGAGGTGCTCGCCTCGCGCGGCGGGTACACCGATCGGCTGCGGCGGATGGTCGCGGATGTGCGCGACCATGGTGCCCGCCCGGTGCTGTGCACCTCGTGCGAGCGGCGGTGGTTCGACGGCGAGCGCGTTACGCCGACGCACGGCGACTACCCCAATGCCGTGCGCGACCTCGCCGTCGCCGACGGCGTCGATCTGATCGACCTCACGTCATTCACGACCTGGCTCTACGAGGACCTCGGGGACGAGGCATCCGCTCGTCTGCTGTCGCATTACGCGCCGGGCGAGACCGCCGCGTGGCCGGAGGGTCTCGTCGACGACACGCACTTCCGCCTCGAGGGCGCACGGCGGATCGCACGATTCGTGGCGAAGAGCCTGCGGGCGATCGAGCGTTGCGACGGCGATCAGCCGCCGAAGGGGTCGACGTTCACGGCCTGACTCGGGCGCGCGCCCGAGGTGCCGGCCTGACGGCCCACGCGTCGGACTCGGAGATGTGGCTCGGATCCGGACGGCCGGGCCGGTTCTGATCCGAACCCGACGTCCTCCTCCGAATCCGAGCCCGCGCGTCAGCCGAAGGCGCGCGCCACTGGCCGCGCCAGCCCGGCGAACTCCACCGTCGGCCACGACGGGTCGACCGTCAGCACCTCGATACCCGACTCGGTCACGAGCACCGTGTCTTCGACCTTTGCTCCCAGGGCGCTCGGATTCCAGGCGAACGCGTGATTCGACACGACGGCATCCGTCGTCAGCGTCGTCGCGCGGGGGTCGCGTCCCGCGTACCCGGTCGGTCCGCCCTGGTGATGCTTCGTCCACTCGTCCGCGTCGAAACCGGATGCCGCGTACCCGGCCGCCCCGGCCGCGAAGACGTCGTTCAGCCGGGCACCGGGGCGGGTCGCGGCGAAGAACGCCGCCTCGACGTCGAGGATCCGGTCGTCGTCGGCGCCCGCCTCGCCGACCCACCGGGTCGCGTTGGCGATGAGCCCGTGTCGCCGGCCGCACACGACGAGCATCGCCCGACGCCCGAGCGGCTCGTCAGTCGGAAGCGGATGCCGGTGCGGCACCCGCTCCTCCCCCGCGACCAGGATCACGAGCGGGTCGATGCCCCGCCCGGCGAGACCCTCGGCGAGCCCAGCGGCGGCCGACCGCTCGGTCGTCGACGAACGCAGACCTCGGGCGACCGCCGTCAGCACCTCCGCCGTCTCGCGCCCGAGCGCCCGGTAGCGATCCGCCTCGGCGGGAAGCAGCGACGCCCGCGCCGCGCGCAGCGCCGGAGCGACCTCCGCCTCGGTCAGCGCGTCACCGGCGGCGTCGAGCACGGGCTGGTGCCACGGCACCCGGACGACGCGGTCGGCATCCTCCGGCAGCAGCTCCTCGGCGATGAGACGCTCGGCCTCGTTGGCGCTCACGAACAGGGTGTCGCCGTCATCGTCGACGCGCACGGCCAGCACCGGAGGTCCCGCGAGCGAGACGTGCGTGCGGGCGCCCTCGAGGTACCAGGCGAGCGCTTCGTGCGACGAGAGCACGAGCGGGCGACCGCCGGCATCCCGCCGCACACCGGTCAGTCGCTCACGTTTCGCGGCTCGGTCAGCAGCAGATCCGGACATCGTCGTCTCCCGTCATAAAACGTTTCCTCGCATAGTATGGCCACACCGACACGCGCGATGCGCACGCCGGTCAGGCGCGAGGGGGAGCCGATGGCAGGAGCCAAACAGACCACGATCACCGACGTGGCCAAGCACGCTGGTGTCTCGCTGGCCACCGTCTCCCGCGTGATGAACGGCAACGCGACCGTCGACCCCGCACTCGCCGAACGGGTCCGCGCCTCGGCCGCCGAACTCGGCTACTCCGCGAATCCGCTCGCCCGCAGCCTCGTCCTCGGCAGGACCCAGACGATCTCGGTCGTCGTCCCCGACCTCTCGAACCCGACGTTCCAGGGCATGCTCCGCGGGCTCAGCAGAGCCGCCGTCGCCGACGGCTATCACGTGCTCGTCGCCGATTCCGATGAGCACGAGGAGCAGGAACGCCTGCTGGCCCTCGAGTCCCGTCGCCGGTCCGACGGCCTCGTGCTCTGCGCTCCGCGCATGTCGGATGCCGCTCTCGCCGAGGTCCTCGCCGACGTCGCCCCCGTCGTGCTCGTGAACCGCGCCGGTGACGCCCCGAGCGTCGCCGCCGATTACCGCACGCCGCTGCGGGAGGTCATCGACCACCTCTACGGACTCGGGCACCGCCGCATCGCCTACCTCGCCGGAGCCAAGCGCAGCGCGTCGAACGCGCAGCGTCTCGCCGCCCTCGACGACGCCCGCGCGACGCTCGACGGCTGCGAGATCGTCGAGATCCCCGCGGGCGTCGACTTCGCGGCCGGCGCCGGCTCCCTCGACGCCGTGCTCGACTCCGGCGCTACTGCCGTCCTCGCGTTCAACGACCTCTCCGCGATGGGGCTGCTGAGCGCGGCCACCGAGCGCGGCCTGTCGGTGCCGGGCGATCTATCGATCGCGGGCTTCGACGACATCCCGTTCGCGCGGTACACCTCCCCCGCCCTGACGACCGCCGCCGTTCCCACGGCGGAGCTCGGCGCCCTCGCCTGGGGGGCGCTGCGCGCCCTGTTGCAGGGCGAGTCGCCCGACGCGACGCACACCGTCGTCCCCGAGGTCATCCTCCGCGGTACCACCGCCGCGCCCAGGCGCTGAGCCGCGCGGCTGAAACGATCCACTCCCGCTGGAGAACATTCCTCGCGGAGCCGGTGGCATCCGTGCTACCGTCTGAGAAAACGTTTCCTGAGCCTGTTTCCCGGCTCGGAGGAGTCCGGCACGAAGGAGAGCCATGACCACCCGGTACGCCCTCGTCGGCGCAGGCCACCGCGCACAGATGTACGTGGACGCCGTCGCCGACGACTACCGTGACCGCGCCGACCTCGTCGCGATCTGCGAGCCGAACCCGACCCGCGCGCAGTTCTACGTCGACCGCCTCGTCGACCACGGCCTCGCCGCTCCGAGCACCTGGCACCCCGACCAGCTCGAGGAGATGATCCGCGCCGAGCGCATCGAGCGGGTCATCGTGACGGCGCGCGACGACCTGCACGCCGAACTGATCGTCCGATCGATGGATGCCGGGGCCGACGTCGTCGTCGAGAAGCCCCTCACCATCGACGCGGCGAGCGCCGCCGCGATCGAGGCGGCCGCCGAACGCACGGGGCGATCGGTCGTCCTGACCTTCAACTACCGGTACGCGCCGCGCAACACCGCCCTCCGCCAGGTCATCGCCGAGGGCCGGATCGGTCGCGTCACCTCCATCGACTTCTCCTGGATGCTCGACACGCAGCACGGCGCGGACTACTTCCGCCGCTGGCACCGCGAGAAGGAGCACTCCGGCGGGCTCCTCGTCCACAAGTCCAGCCACCACTTCGACCTCGTCAACTGGTGGATCGGGCAGCGCCCGCGGCGGGTCTTCGCCTCGGGAGCCCTCCGCTTCTACGGCGCCGAGAACGCCGCCGCCCGCGGTCTCGGCGACCGCCCTGACCGCGGCACGCACGACGGCGACCGCGACCCATTCGAGCTCGACCTGCGCGGCGACGAGCGCCTGCGCGCGCTGTACCTCGACGCCGAGCAGCACGACGGCTACGTCCGCGACCGCGACGTGTTCGGTCCCGGCATCACGATCGAGGACAACCTCGCCCTCGTCGTCGACTACTCGGGCGGCGCGACCCTGTCGTACTCCCTCAACGCTCACGCCCCCTGGGAGGGGTACCGCGTCGCGATCAACGGCACCGAGGGCCGCGCCGAGCTCGAGGTCGTCGAGCGGGGCGCCGTCCTCGTCGGCGACGGGCTGCACCCGGTCGTCGACCCGAGCGCGGTGCAGGATGCCGCCCACTCGAGCCTGCGCCCGATGGGCGAGCGCCTGCTGGTGCAGCGTCACTGGGAGGAGGCCGCCCTGGTCCCGATCGTCTCGGGCGAATCCGCTCACGGCGGCGGCGACGCCCTGCTGCTCGCCGACGTCTTCGCCGGCCCGGTCGACGATCCGCTGGGCCGCCCGGCCGACTGGACCGACGGGGTCCGCTCGATCGCCGTCGGCATCGCGGGCAACCGCTCGCTCGAGACGGGCATGCCCGTGCAGGTCGCAGACCTGGGCGTCGCGATCCTGCGCGATCAGACCCCCGCCGATCAGACCCCCGGGGACTCCCGGTGAGCCGCGTCGTCGTCACCGGCGGTTCCGGCCGGCTCGGGCGCAACCTCGTCGCCGGGCTCGCCGCGCGCGGGCACGAGGTCGTCTCGCTCGACCGCGCCCCCTCCGACGACCTGCGCATGGACGGGGTCGAGCAGATCTCGATCGACCTCCTCGACGCCGCGGCGACCCGCGACGTGCTCACCCGAGCGAAGGCGGACTCGATCGTCCACCTCGCCGCGATCGCCGTGCCGTTCAGCGCCCCGGAGGACGTCATCATGCGCACGAACACCGGGCTCGCCGTCTCGGTGCTCGGCGGAGCGGTGGAGGCCGGTATCGGGCGCATCGTCGCGGCATCCAGCCCCACCGTCCTCGGCTACGGCAACCCGTCGGGCTGGCTGCCCGAGTCCCTGCCGCTCGACGAGACGTCCGCCCCGCGGCCGTGGAACGCGTACGCGCTGTCGAAGCTCATGATCGAGCAGACCGTGTCGATGCTGCATCGCCGCACGGGAGACGACGTCCGCTACGCGACGTTCCGCCCCTGCTACGTCATCGCGCCCGAGGAGTGGCGCGGCGCCCCGACCCAGCAGGGCCACACGGTCGCCGAGCGCATCGCCGACCCGGCGCTGTCGGCTCCAGCGCTGTTCAACTACGTCGACGCGCGCGACGTCGCGTCGTTCGCCGACCTTCTGCTGGGCGCCCTGCCCGACATCCCGAACGCCGAGGTGTTCTTCGTCGGCGCCGACGACGCCCTCGCCGACGCCCCGCTGGCCGACCTCCTGCCGCGCTTCGTGCCCGGCACCGATGACCTTGCCCGCGCACTAACGGGCACCTCGCCCGCCTTCTCCAACGCCAAGGCGGCGCGGGTGCTCGGCTGGCGGCCGCAGCACTCCTGGCGCGGCGAGCTCGCCGCAGCGCCGTCCACCCTCGACCGAAAGGACGTGCCGGTATGAACTTCAGCGGCATCCTCTTCTTCCCCGTCACCCCGTTCGACTCCGCCGACCGCGTCGAGACCGACCTTCTGACACAGCACGTCACCGCAGGAGTGGATGCCGGTGCGGGCGGTGTCTTCCCCGCATGCGGCACGGGCGAGTTCCACGCCCTGTCCGCGAGCGAGTCGGAACTCATCGTCCGCACGGCGGTCGAGGCCGTCGCCGGCCGCGTCCCCGTCGTCGCGGGAGCCGGTGGCCCGCTCGGCCACGCGATCGAGGTCGCCCGCTCGGCCTCCGATGCCGGCGCCGACGCCCTGCTGGTCCTGCCGCCCTATCTCGTGGGCGCTCCGCAGCGCGGGCTCATCGCCTATGTCGAGGCGATCGCCGCGGCATCCGATCTGCCCGTCATCATCTACCACCGCGGCAACGCGGCGTTCACGGCCGAGTCGATCCGCACGCTCGCGACGAACCCGAAGGTCGTCGGCTTCAAGGACGGCGTCGGCGACATCGGCGCGACGCAGCTGATCGTCCGTGCGGTTGCGGATGCCGGGCGTGAGGACTTCGCGTTCTTCAACGGTCTGCTGACCGCCGAACTGACACAGGGCGCGTACCGGGGCATCGGGGTGCCGCTGTACTCGTCGGCCGCCTTCGCCATGATCCCCGACGTCGCGAACGCGTACTACCGCGCGTACGTCGACGGCGATGAGGCACGGCGCCTGGCGATCCTCGACGGCTTCTACGCACCGCTCGTCGCGCTCCGCGACGAGACGCCCGGCTTCGGCGTCTCGCTCATCAAGGCGGGCCTGCGTCTCGAGGGTCTGCCGGTCGGCTCGGTCCGCGCTCCGCTGGCCGACCCGACCCCGGCGCAGGAGGCCCGGCTGACCGAGATCCTCGCCGCCGGTCGCGCACTGCTGTGACCACGATCGCCTCGTTCGACGCCCAGCTGATCCGGGTGCCGCTGACGCGCCCGTGGGCTGCGGACGTCACCTCGGTCGGCGTCATCGCGACGCACGTCGTGCGGTCGGACGGCGCCGAGGGGTGGGGCTTCTCATGGACCCCGCAGATCGGCGCGGAGGCGGTGCTCGCGCTGCTCCAGCACGACATCCCGGCCTTCACCGTCGGCCGCTCGGCCGAGGCGGCGGAGATCTGGCCCGAGCTGTGGCGCCACCTGCACGAAGCGGGTGGCGGCGGTCTCACGACGATCGCCATCGCGGGCCTCGACCTCGCGCTGTGGGATGCCGCGGCCCGCTCCGCCGGCGTCTCGGTATCGACCTCGATCGGTCGCCGCCGCGAATCGGTGGGCTCCTACGGCAGCGGCATCAACCTCCATTACGAGCTCGACGACCTGCTCGCCCAGGCGCAGCGCTGGGTCGATGCCGGCTTCGGCGCCGTGAAGATGAAGGTCGGCAGCCCCGACCTCGCCCGCGACGTCGAGCGCGTCGCGGCGGTGCGAGACGTGATCGGGCCGGATCGCGCGCTCATGGTCGACGCGAACCAGCGGTGGGACCTCGATCGGGCGACGACCGCCGTCGAGGCCCTCGCGGCATCCGGCATCGCCTGGATCGAAGAGCCGCTGCGCGCCGACGACCTCGCCGGCCACATCGAGCTGGCGAGGCGCCTGCGGGCCGGATCGGGCGTGCCGATCGCTCTCGGCGAGAACGTCCACAACCGCTACCGCTTCGACGACTTCGTGAGCTCGGGCGCGGCGCAGGTCGTACAGCCGAACATCGTCCGCGTCGGTGGGATCACGCCGTTCCTCGAGATCGCGGGCGACGCCGACGCCGCGGGCACAGCCCTGCACCCGCACCTGTTGCCCGAACTGTCGGGCCAGCTCGCGCTGGTCCTGCCCCAGGAGGTCCTCGTCGAGGACATCGAGGATGCCGCGTTCGGCGCCCTCGGTGCGCTCGAAGGCCCCTCCCCCGTCGCCATCGTCGACGGGACCCTGACCGAGGTGACCCACGAGGGCCTCGGACTGCGCTTCACCCACCCGGAAGGACAGCGATGACCACCTCGCCCGAAGAGCTCACCCGCCTCACCGACGCCGCCGCGGCGGCCGCGCCGATCTGGCGCACGTCGTCCGCCGACGACCGCGCCCGCTGGCTGAGCGCCGTCGCGGACGCGCTCGATGCGAACGCCGACGAGCTCGTCGCGATCGCCGACCGCGAGACGCGCCTCGGCGCCGCGCGCCTGCGCGGCGAGGTCGGTCGCACGACCGGACAGCTGCGCCTGTTCGCCTCGGTCGTCCGCGAGGGCTCGTACCTCGAGCTGACGGTCGACGACGCGGATGCCGCGGCCACCCCGCCCCGCCCGGAGCTGCGTCGCCTGCTCGTCGGCGTCGGCCCGGTCGCCGTGTTCTCGGCATCCAACTTCCCGTTCGCGTTCTCGGTCTGCGGCGGCGACACCGCCTCGGCGTGGGCGGCGGGCAACCCCGTCATCGTGAAGGCGCACTCCGGGCACCCCGAGCTGTCGGAGCGCACCGCCGCGATCGCGATCGAGGCCCTGGCGGCGGCCGGCGCGCCCGACGGATCACTGGCGCTGATCGAGGGCCGCGAGGCGGGGAACGCGCTCGTGCAGCACCCCGTCGTCCAGGCGGCCGGCTTCACCGGGTCGCTCTCGGGAGGCCGCGCACTGTTCGATCTCGCGAACGGACGGCCCGACCCCATCCCGTTCTACGGCGAGCTCGGAAGCGTGAACCCCGTCGTCGTCACGACCGGCGCGGCCGCCGCACGCGGTTCGGCGCTCGCGACGGGTCTCGTCGGCTCGTTCACCCTCGGCGCCGGTCAGTTCTGCACGAAGCCCGGCGTCGTCTTCATTCCGCGCGATGCCGGCGTCGAGCAGCTCGTCGCCGACGCCGTCGCCGGCGCCGCGGGCGGACCGCTCCTCACCGAGCGCATCACGACCGCTTTCCCCGACGGCATCCGCGACCTCGAGGCCGACCCGTCGGTCGAGGTTCTCGCCCAGGGCGCCGAGACGCCGGACGGCGCCCGCCCCGTCGTGCTGACGACGGATGCCGCGGCCGTCGCCGAGCGTCCCGGGACGCTCATCGCAGAGGTCTTCGGGCCGGTCACCCTGCTGGTCCGCTACAGCGACCAGGCCGAGCTGGTCCGCGCCCTGCGCGCGGTGCCGGGAAGCCTCACGGCGACGCTGCACAGCGAGTCCGGCGAGGACGTCGCCGAGGTGCTCGAGCTGCTGCAGCTGCGCGCCGGGCGCGTGCTGTTCGCGGGGTGGCCGACCGGCGTCGCCGTGACGTGGTCGCAGCAGCACGGCGGACCGTGGCCCGCGACGACGTCGCTGCACACCTCCGTCGGCGCGACGGCGATCCGCCGGTTCCTCCGCCCGGTCGCCTTCCAGGATGCTCCCGACGCCCTGCTGCCCGAGCCGCTGCGCGACGCATCGCTGGCGCGGCTGCCGCACCGCCGCAACGGCGTGCTGCAGGTGCCCACCGTATGAGCGCGGCGTTCGACCTCGCCCGCGGGCACGTCGAGGCGGGCCGTCTGCCGTCGGCCGTGCTCGGCGTGGCCACGGCCGACGGCACGGTCGCGCTCGAGGGGTTCGGGGCCGCGGCATCCGATCGATACCCGCTCTTTTCGATCACCAAGCCCCTGCTGGGGATCGCCGCGGCGCGGGCGATCGAGCGCGGGCTGCTGACGACCGAGACGCCGCTTCGGGACGCTGTGCCGGAATTCGGCGCGGGGCGCGACGACGTCGTGCTGCTGCGGCATCTCGCATCGCACACGTCCGGGATCGCGGAGCCGCCGCTGGATCCCGTGACGCCGCTGCGGACCGAGCTCGTCAGCCGCGGTCGGGACTTCGTCGCCGGCAGCGCCTCGCGCTACTCGTCGCTCGCGTTCGAGGGCATCGCGGCGCTCGTCGAGCACGCGACCGGCCACGACTGGGCGGATGCCGTCGGCCAGTGGGCGGGCGAGATCGGCGCCGACGGGCTGAGCCTCGACCACGCCGGCTCGGTCGAGGTCGTCGACGCTGCGGCGTCGGGCGTCGACATGGCCCGGTTCGCCGCGCTGCGGCATCCGGGTGCCGGGCTCGTCGGCCGCGCCGAGGACCTGCTGCGGCTGGGCTCGGAACTGCTGCGCATCGAGGGCGGGGCGACCGGCGGCATCCTGCAGCCGGCGACGCTCGCGATGATGCGGCGACCGCTGACGGGCGACATCCCGCGACTCGAGCCGTACATCGCCGAGCGCGGGCAGGACTGGGGGTTCACGTGGAACCTCCGCTCGCGCGCGCCCGGCCTCATCGACCAGGACGTCTACGGCCACGGCGGCTGGGCAGGCACCGAGTTCTGGGTGCACCCGGGCGCCCGCATCGCCTGGGTCCTGCTCACGAACGCCGTCTCGCGCCCCGGCGTCGACCTCGACGCGATCGACAACGCGGTAGTGTCCGGGCGCTGAGGCGCGGGCCGCGTGTCGGGGTCCGCGCGCGCGTCGGCGTCCGGCGCGTGCCGGCGTCCTCCCCCGTCCACATCATGTGCTCCCACCGAGGTCACACGTCGTGAACCGTCCACAGCGTGTGTTCTCGACCGGAGCACATGATGTGGATGCCGGGGGGGCAGACGCCGACGGCGCTCTCGCGCGCGCGTCAGATGTGCGCGCCCGTCCGCGGCTCGAACTCCGCGCGCGTGAGCGTGGCGCCGTCAGGCGCCGCGCTCGGGAACCGCACGCGCGAAGACGGCGGCCCGGGCAGGATCTCGATGCGCAGCGCGCTTGCGTCGCCACGCGCGTCGGCGGGGATGCGCCAGGGACGCCCCGTCCAGAGTGCGTCGGAGACGAGCCGATCGCCGACCCACGCGCGGGCGACATCGCCGGTCCACTCCAGGCGCAGGGTGCGCTCGTCGGCCGGGTCGACCGCGACCGTCACGACCGCCGCGGCACCCCACTCCGTCGGGATCGACGCGCGACCGCCCTGCGCAGCACCGGCCGGCGGCGCCCCGGCAGACCGCTCGAGCGTCACCGCGACCTCCGTCGCATGTCCGGGCGCGACGTCGACCGCCGACCACCCGTCCTCGCCGAGCACCTCGACGCGCGGCGTCACCGCGGCATCCCCCGCGAAGGTCACCTCGCCGTCCGCCGCGACGACTGCGCCCGGAGCCCAGACGAGCCGCCCGCTGGCGACCGCGATCGCACCGGCATCCGCTTCGTCGAGCACGAGCACCCGCGCGACCACCCCACCGTCACGCGTCAGCTCCCACATGCGCCCACGGTCCGCGGCGATCTCCGTGACGTCCGCGTCGGCCGAGACCTGCGGCGGGATGCCGTCGGTCGCCGCCGCGACCAGCAGCGGCGTCCCGCGCCACGTCACCTCGGTCACCGGCTGCGCCGTGAGCCAGTGCACGGTCGCGTCGCCGAGCGGCATCCCGAACGGCCACGCGAAAACTGCACCGCTCGGGATGTCCACCTCGGGAAGGGCGACGTCGCCGACCTCGAACCGCACGCCCTCGTGCCGCGGGAGGTCGACCCCGGGATGCCGATTCACGACGAACACGAACCCGCGGTGCCCGTCGGATCGGACCGACCAGCGCAACCCCGTGAGGTCGGGCGAGTCGACGGCGTCGTCTGCGAAGAAGGCAGGCATGGCGGCGAGCGCCGACCCCCACTGCGCGAGCATCAGATGCTGGCGCCGCAGCGCCGCCCAGCTCGGCCGGACGGCACCATCGACCTGCACGGGCGCGCCGAAGTCGTAGGCGATCTCCGGAAAGTCGTTCGGTCCGGCCGCGGCGTGCGACTCCTGCAGCCCGCGCCGCGGATTCCGGCCGTCGGCGTACATGTAGTACCCCTGCCAGACGCTTCCCGAGGCGAGCTTGGCCATCGCGAGAGCGGCGACGTCCCCGGCGGGCACGTCGAGACGGCGATGGTAGGCCGAGGTCATGCCCGACCCGAGCTCGCAGGTCGTGAACGGATGCGGTGGCCGCACCGCTTCGACCACCGCCGCACCGGCACGGTGGTCGGCGCCGATCGAGTCGTCGTCGCGGCGGGGCGAGGGGTAGAAGTTGGCGTGGCTGCGCAGGTCGGGCTCGACGTCGGCGTCGACCCAGAACGACTCGGGGTATCCGCCGTAGACCGGCAGGAAACCGTCCGGCAGCTGCGCGCCGCCCCACCCGGTCGCGGTCCACATCGGCGCGTGCAGGCCGAGCCCCTCCGCCATCTCGCGCAGCCGGGTGAGGTGGTCGGCACCGTCGTACAGCTCGTTGTCGACCTGGATCGAGAAGAAGGGGATGCCGCGGACCTGCCGTGCGAGCTCGGTGTACCACCGCTCGACCTCGGCGAGATAGGCCGCATCGTTCGTGCGGAGGGGAAGTCCCGAGTTCACGAGCCAGTCGGGCAGACCGCCGTTGCGCGCCTCGGCGTGGGCATACGGGCCGATCCGCAGGATGAGCCCGAGCCCGACCCCGCGCGCCGTCTCGAGGAAGGCGCCCACGTCGAGTCCGCCGGTGAAGTCCGGCCGCCCGCGCTCGGGCTCGTGGTGGTTCCAGAGGACGTAGGTGGACACGTGGGTCAGGCCGCCGGCGCGGGCGGCGGTGAGCACCGGCATCCACTTCTCGCGGGGGATGCGGGAGTAGTGGATCTCGCCCGAGATCGGGAACACCGGAGCGCCGTCGCGGCGCACCGACTGCGCGGTGACGTCGACGCCGGAGTCATCACCCGCCGATGGGCGGATGCCCGCGAGCTCGGTCGTGGCGGGCGGGTGGACGGTGAGGGCGTGGACGCGCGTCATCGAGACTCCAACGGGGGCGGGGACGGGTCCGAGCCTATGAGCCCATGCGGACGCGGCGAGTCGAGGTCGTCGGATCGTCCAGGCATGCCGTCGGCGGCGGTCGTCCTCCACGCCCCGTCGGCGGATGCCCGAGGCGATCCGGCCCTCCCTGGATCCACGCGGGATAGCGTTGCGTGGGTGACGCTGAACCACATTCGACGCGGGAACGGCAGCCCTCTGCTGCTCGTACACGGTCTGGGCGCAGGGTTGCGGTCTTGGACCCCGATCCTCGACCGACTGGCGGAACACCGTGAGGTCATCGCCGTCGACCTACCCGGGTTCGGTGAGACTCCGCCCTTGGCCGGTGAGGTCTCGATCGCCACGTTGGCCGACTCTGTCGCGGACTTCATCCGCGAGCAGGGGCTGGACGGGGTCTCGACCGCAGGCCAGTCGATGGGCGGCCGAATCGTGCTCGAGCTCGCGCGGCGAGGGGTCGGCGGTGACGCTGTGGCGTTGGACCCGGGCGGCTTCTGGAGTCACCGCGAGCTCGTCGTCTTCGGCGCAACGCTGCGGCCCTCGATTGCTCTGGTCAGAGCGCTGCGAGGCATGCTGCCGGCCCTGCTGGGCAACGCTGTCGGAAGGACTGTGCTGCTCGCGCAGTTGTCGGCGCGGCCCTGGGCCCTCTCGCCCGAGACCGTGCTGCCGGACGTGCGCGGACTGGCCGATTCGCCGTCGACCGGGGCCGCCATGAACGCCCTCACAAAAGGACCCAAGCAACAGGGCGCCCCGGCCGGTTCGGTACCTGGCCGGGTCACGATCGGGTGGGGGCGGCGTGATCTGGTGACGGTACCCCGTCAGGCCTCTCGAGCCACAGAACTGTTCCCGGACGCCGTCCTGCACTGGTTCGACCGCTGCGGCCACTTCCCTCAATGGGACGCAGCGGATGAAGCAACCCGACTCATTCTCGACGGCACCCACTAGCATCGGCGGCCTGCTCAGACGACGACTGCGCTCGCGAAATGGACCGATCACCCCTTCCCCTGCCCGCGGTACGCCGTCGGCGACACCCCGTGGGCGACGCGGAACCTCCGCGAGAAGTAGAACGCATCGTCCATGCCGACGCGGCGCGCGATCTCCGCGACAGGAAGGTCGGTCGTGTCGAGCAGGTGCCGGGCGTGCGCCATCTTCAATGCGAGGTGGTGCGCGATGATCCCGCCGCCGGTCGCATCGCGGAACAAGGCGGCGAGGTGCGAGGGCGACACCCCGACCATCGCCGCGAGCTCACCCACGTGCACGATGCCGTCGACGCGCTCCTCGAGGTACCGCAGCGCCCGCTCGACGGGCGTCCCGTGCTCCGGTAGCAGTCGGTCGACGGCGAGCTGCGTGAACAACCGCCACGCCATCCCGGATGCCGCGACCATCCGCGCCGGCGTCGTGTCTCGCGCCAGCGAGGTCGAGATCTCGTCGAGCAGGGCGGTCGCCCGCTCGACGGCGCGCAGCGGCAGCACCACGCGGTCCGCCAACACGCCCACAGCCTCGACCAGCTCCGGCACATCTGAGCCGCGCACGTGGCACCACCAGATCGTCCAGGGATCCCCGGCATCCGCCCCATAGGAGTGCGGCAGACCGCCCGGGATGACGATCGCCGTCGCCGACCCGACGCGCGTCCGTTGGCCGGCCGTCTCAACCCATCCGGCACCCGACACGCAGACGATGACGATCGTCTCGGGAGCACCCGTGGGGCGATGCCGGCCGTGGCCCACCGCGCGTGGGAAGTAGCCGGCATCCGTCACCACGATCCGCCGGGTCACCGGCTTGGCGAGGGCTGCCTCGACGACGGGACGCGGCACGACGCTCAGCCGCTGCCGCTCGAACCCCTCCGCGCGCTGCATCCCTTCATCCTGCCGCACCGCATCGTCGAATCGTCCATGTCGACCGCACGCGAACCCATGGCCCGAACTCGCCGCCCCGCATAGATTCGCCCCATGCCCGACGCCGCGCCCAGCCGCATCCTGCTCCCCGACGCACCCGCCGACCAGCAGGCGCTGCTTGACGACGGCGGGGTCGCGTGCTGGTCCGAGGACGTCGTCATCGACACGTACGAGCCCGGCGACCCCGACCCGTACCCGGCGTTCCTGGACCGGCGCGTGTACCAGGGCTCGAGCGGACGGGTCTATCCGCTGCCCATGATCGAGTCGATCTCGCACGAGAAGCGGCCCCGCGCGTGGCGGGCGATCCACCTCGAGAACGCCTACGTCCGGCTGATGCTGCTGCCCGAGCTCGGCGGACGCATCCACATCGGGTACGACAAGATCGCCGGCTACGACTTCTTCTACCGGAACAACGTCATCAAACCGGCCCTCGTCGGGCTGGCCGGCCCGTGGATTTCGGGCGGCGTCGAGTTCAACTGGCCGCAGCACCACCGCCCGGCGACGTTCCTGCCGGTCGACAGCCGCATCGAGCGTGAGGACGACGGCGCGGCGATCGTCTGGCACAGCGACCTCGACCCGCTGCAGCGGATGCGGGGCGTCCACGGCGTGCGACTGCGTCCGGGTTCCTCGCTGATCGAGCTCGACGTGCGCCTGCACAACCGCACCGACGTGCCGCAGACCTTCCTGTGGTGGGCGAACGTCGCCGCCCGGTCGCATGACCGGTACCAGTCGTTCTTCCCCGACGATGTGAGCTACGTCGCCGATCACGCCCGCCGCGCCATCACCGCGTTCCCCCGCGCCGACCGGCCGTACTACGGCGTCGACTACCCTGCCCTCACGACCGAGCGCCCCGACGCCGACCGCATCGACGTCTACAGCAACATCCCGGTCCCCACGTCGTACATGATCACCGACACCGACGACGGCTTCTTCGGCGGGTACGACCACACCGCGGACGCCGGTTTTGTCCACTGGGCCGACCCCGCGATCTCCCCGGGCAAGAAGCAGTGGACCTGGGGCGACGGACCGATCGGCCGCGCGTGGGACGACCAGCTCACCGACACCGACGGCCCCTACGTCGAGCTCATGGCCGGCGTCTACACCGACAACCAGCCCGACTTCGCGTGGCTCATGCCCGGCGAGACGAAGGCGTTCTCGCAGCACTGGTTCCCGGTCCACGAGATCGGTCCGGTCCGACAGGCGACGACGGATGCCGCGGTCTCGGTCGCGACCGAAGTCGGCCGATCGCGCATCGGCGTGATCACGACCCGCGCGCACGGCGCAGCGCGCGTGGAGGTCGGCCTCGAGGGCGGCAGCACGTCGTTCGATATCGTCGTCGGCCCCCACTCGCCCGTCGTCGTCGAGGTCGACGGGACGGCGACCCACGTCGCGGTGATCGCCGACGACGCGACGCTCGTCCATTGGGTCCGGCGCGACACGGAGTCGGTCGAGCCCTGGGTCGCGACGGCGCCCGAGCCGGCCGAGCGCATCGCGGGCAGCGACGAGCTGGTCCTCGCCGCGACCCATCTGGTGCAGTACCGGCATCCCACCCGGTCGCCCCTCCCCTACCTGCGCGAGGTGGTGCGGCGCGACCCTGACGATGCTCGCGCTCGCACGATGCTCGGCTCGTGGCACCTCGCGCGCGGCGAGTATGCCGCGGCGCGGGAGCACCTCGAGGCCGCCGTCGCCCGCGAGACCAGACGCAACCTCAACCCCCGCGACGGCGAGGCGCACTACCTGCTCGGGCTCGTGCTCGAACGTCTCGGCGAGTGCGCCGACGCCGATCGCCGGTTCGCGCGCGCGGCGTGGAACGCGGCGTGGGCGGCACCGGCATCCCTCGCTCGCGCCCGTCTCGCCCTGTCGGACGGTCGACCGGCCGACGCCCTTCGACGGGCAGACGCCGCCGGGCCGATCGCCGAGGCCCAGCGCCTTCGCGTGCTCGCGCTGCGCCGACTCGGCTGCGACGACGCTGCAGCACTCGATGCCCTGGTCGCGGCGGACCCACTCGACCCGATCACCGCCTGTCTCACGGGCTCCGCACCGTCGGATCCGCGCGCCGCTCTCGACGCCGGCGCCGAGCTCGCCCGCGTCGGCGCGCCCCACGAGGCCCTCGTCACGACCGAGCGTGAGGCGACCGGCGAAGCCGGGTTCGGCAACCTCGAGCCGGTCCGACTGATCCTCCGCGCAGCGTGGGCGGATGCCGCCGGGCACCCCGATCTGGCCGCCGCCGAGCGCGCCGCTGCCGACCTCCTCGACCTGGGCGGCGCCTTCCCCGCCGGGCTCGACCAGCACGATGCGCTCGTTGCCGGAACCGCGGCCGGGTCCTCCGCCGCCCCGGCGATGCTCGGCGCCTGGCTGCTCGACGCGGGGCGCGACGACGACGCCCTCGCGGCCCTCCAGCGGGCACGGGCTCTGAACTCCGACGATCCCGTCGTGCTGCGCAACCTCGCCCTCGCGACGATCCGCACCGGCGGCGACCCCGCCGAGGCGGCCGACCTCTACGAGGCCGCGCTCGCTCACCGCCCCGACCCCCGTCTCGTCCTCGAACGCGACCTGCTCGCACAGCTGACGGGAACGGATGCCGCGGCCCGCCTCGCACTCATGGAGCGCCACCCCGTCGCGCTCGACGCCCGCGACGACCTCGCCGTCACCCATATCGGGCTGCTGCTCGATGCCGACCGGCTCGACGACGCGTGGCGGATCCTGACGACGCGCGTGTTCCGTCCGTTCGAGGGCGGCGAGGGGATCGTGCTGGCGGCCTACGATCGCGCGGCCTGCCTCATCGCGCGGCGATTCTGCGCCGAGGGACGAGCGGATGCCGCCATCGCGCTGCTCGAGGCGGGGATCGACGCTCCGGCGAATCTCGGCGAGGGGCGGCATCCTGCCGTCCCGCAGGCCGAACGGTTCGTGATCCTCGGCGACGCGCACCTTCTCGTCGGCGACGACGCCGCCGCGCGCACCGCCTGGGAACGGGCATGTGCCGCGACGCCGCTCGCGGTCGCTCCGCGTCCCGCCGATGAAGCGACGTTCTGGATCGGTGTCGCCCGCACCCGCCTCGGCGAGACCCCCGCAGCCGACGCGGTCTGGGATGAGCTCGACGCGCGCGCCGCACAGATCGAGGCCGCGCCCGACGAGGTCGACTACTTCGCGACGTCCCTCCCGGAGCTGTTCGTGTTCGATCTCGACACCGCCGAGCGCCGCGGGGCGCAGGCCGCCGCGCTGCGCGAACTGGCGGCGACCGGCCGCGCGGTGACGCGCGAGAGGATGAGGCCATGACCGACCGCTACCTGGGCTCGGGCACCGTCGCCGAAGTGCCCTACGGGCCGACCGGCCCCGTGCCCTCGCACCTGCCCGACCGGCTCGCGATCACCCTGTGGGACTTCTCCTGGTACACCCGCGCCGGCGCGGGCGACGTGTACGCCGACCTGGATGCCGCGTGCGCCGACGCGGCTGCGCTCGACTACAACGCGATCCGCATCTGCGCGGCACCTCTGCTGCTCTTCGGCGGCCTGGGGCTCGACGATCTCGCCCGGAACCTCGAGATCGAGGGGCTCGGAGCCGCTGCCTTCGGCGGCTACTACGGCCAGCGCACCCGCTGGTACGACGCTCCCGGTGGCTACGCGCTCGACCTGTACGCGCACCTCGAGGCGCTCTTCGCCGCCGCGCGGCGGCACGGGCTGGTGCTGATCCTCGCGAGCTGGGAGTACCAGCAGTCGCCCGCGTTCGCGGCGTCGCCGGAGTGGTTCGACGCCATCGATGCGGTGCCGCTCGAGGACCGCTACCGTCTGCTCGCCGACGCGTGGGACCGGATGCTCGCGTGGATCGATGAGCGCGGCTTCCGTGATCTCGTCGCCCTCGTCGAGCTGCACAACGAAGTCGACTTCTCGATCCTCCCGGCGCTGAGCGACGGCGGGGCGACCGAGATCGAGCGGCTGCGGGTGCGGCATCCGGATCTGCTCATCACGGCCAGTTACGGCAAGCCGCCCCACCTGGCGATGCACCGGGTGCCCGTGGGCCTCGGCGCGGCGCAGTTCCACGTCTACAGCTACGGCGTGCTCGATGCGCTGCAGAGCCGTGCCGACATCCGCTCGGAGGGGAGCGACGGCTTCCCGAACTCCGAGCTGCGCGCCCTGCTCCGAGCCGATGCGCCGACTCCCGCCGAGTACGGCCGCCCGGCCGAATGGAAGCTGCGGGCGACGGTCGTCACCGACCAGATGATCTACGGCTACGACTGGGTGGATGCGGCAGCCTGGGACGCGTGGCTGGATGCCGAGTATCCGCGCTACGCAGAAGTCATGCACCGCGAGATCGAGTCCCGCGTCATCGCGATCGCAGAGTGGGCGCGCTGGCAGGGGTTGCCCGCGGTGATCGGCGAGGGCTGGGTCGGGTACACGCCGCTGCACGGTGGGTTCGAGGAGTCCGAGACCGGTCGCGAGCTGGCGGAACACGGCATCCGCACCGCCCTCCAGCGCGGCGCGTGGGGCGTCGTCCTGTGCTCGAACGCCGCCCCGCACCACCCGATGTGGCAGCTGCGCGAGTGGCAGCAGCACGTCAACGCGCTCGTGCGCTCGCTCTGACGGGCGGCGCGCGGGACCTGGCCGACCCTGCCCACATCATGTGCTCCGGACGAGAACACCCGTTCCGGACGGTTCGGATGGTGTGCGGTGGTCGGGAACACATGATGTGGCCGCCCACCGGCTCGCACGCGCGCACGCACTGAGCCGGGCAATCACGCAGTCGGTGTGACGACGATCTTCCCGTGCACCTGCCCCGCCTCGAGCCGGGCGTGGACCTCGGGCAGCTGCACGAGCGGAGCGCGCTCGGCGATGTCGACCCGCAGCTCGCCGGCGTCGACCAAACGGACGAGCTCTGCGAGCTGATCTCGGTCGCTGCGGACGAACACCGTCAGTCCCCGGACGCCGCGCGCCTCGTCCGACGGGGTCGCCATCCATGCGGTCGTCGACACCACCACACCGCCGTCGCGGACCCGCGCGGTCAATGCGGAGAACTCCTCCTCCGCGAGCGGCGCGAGGTTGAGCACGACATCCACCGGTTCGTCGATGACGGATGCCGCCGAGCCCGCTGTGCGGTCGATCACACGGTCAGCCCCGGCATCCGTCACAGCGGCGCGACTGCGCCCGCTCGCCGTCGCGATCACCTCGGCGCCGGCACGCTTGGCGAGACGCACAGCGTGCAGGCCGACGACACCCCCGGCCCCGGTGATCACGATGCGCTGGCAGGCCTGCAGGTCGGCGTACTCGAACAGGGCCTGCCATGCGGTCAGCGCCACAGACGGGAGGCCCGCAGCATCCGACAACGCGATCGAGGCCGGAGCCGCCACCAGTGAGTCGGCGGGGGCGAGGACGTACTCGGCCGCAGCGCCGTCGTCGGTCATCGGCAGGAACCCCACCACCTCGTCACCGACGGTCAGCCCGGTGACACCGGCGCCGAACGAGACGACGGTTCCCGACGCGTCGTATCCCGGAGTGTGCGGCAGCGTGATCGGGATCGGCAGCCGACCGAAGCGGATGCCGTTGTCGGCGGGGTTCACGCCCGCCCCTGCCACGCGCAGCAGCACCTGCCCGGCCGCCGGGGTCGGCGTCTCGACCTCGTCGAGCATCAGCACGGACGGGTCGCCGGTCTCGAAGAATCGCATCGTCTTCATGATCTTTCCTCTCCTTAGGTGCTTCGAATCCGAAGCAATAAGACGACGGTAGCGCTGTTTCGAGTTCGAAGCAAGTAATTCGAACTCGAAACATTGATATCGTCTGAGCATGAGCGAGATCAGCGATGTCGAACTGGGTGCGTACTTCGCCGTGACCGAGGTGGGCAATCTCCTGCGGCACGCCGTCGAACAGCAGCTGAAGGATGCCGGCAGCCTCAGCTATGTGCAGTTCCACGTCCTGGCAACCCTGGGCGATTCGCCCGCCGGGAGCGCACGCATGACGGACCTCGCCGACGGCGTCGTGTACAGCAGGAGCGGTCTCACTTACCAAGCGCAGCTGCTCGAGTCGCGCGGCCTCGTGACGCGCGCACCCTCGGTCGACGATGAGCGCAGCGTGACGGTGACGATCACGGATGCCGGGCGCGCCCTGCTCGCGACGGTCTTTCCCGGGCACCTCGAGATCCTCCGGGGCTACTTCCTCTCCCCCCTCGCCCCCGGCGAGGCCCGCACGCTCGCCGACGTCCTCGGGCGCGTCCGCGATCACATGCGCGCCGCCCCACCGCGCTCCGCCAGCGCGCGCCGCCGCAAGGCCGACTGACGCGAGCGCGCCCGCGCGCGCCCGCCCCCCTGACCACATCATGTGCTCCGGACGAGAACACCCGTTCCGGACGGTTCGGATCGTGTGGGGTGACCCAGAACACATGATGTGGCCACGCGCGCGACGCACGCACGCAGACACGCACGCACGCTCGCGACGCACGCACACCGCGCACCCGCGCCGGCAACGAAGAAGGGACGGATGCCACCGGCATCCGCCCCTTCTCACCTCACCCGATCAGCGCAGCGGCACGTCCGCGAAGGACATGTCGGACGCCAGGTAGAAGTCCGTGTACGCGGGCTGGTTGTACGTCGTCTGCTGACGCGCGATCTCGGCCCGGTACTGCGGGTCGTGCATGAGCGTGTAGAGCTTGTGCTCGGTCGGCTCCATCGAGACGTAGATGCGCAGCGCCGACGAGTCGGCGGTCCGCACGATCAGCTCCTCGCGCCAATCACCGAAGACGTCGGCGACGAGGGACGGGTTGCCCTTCGTGCCGTTGTTCGTCAGGGTGCCGGATGCCGTGAGCATCGTCCCGCGCGTCCAGTCGTCGATCGTCGGGGTCACGGTCTGCGCCCCGTTCACGATCTGCGTCGTCAGGTCGCCCGCCCAGCGGATCGACATGTTCGTCCCCGGGTTCGTGGGCTGGAGGACGTCGCCGTCGGCAGAGAGGAGGCCGGAGGCATCCGTTCCCGCGGGCATGCTCGACCATGCTTCGATGCCCGGGACGTCGGGGCGGACGTCGCCGACCATGCCGCGGCCGGTGTCGCGGCCGGAGTAGGCACCGAAGAGCACCTCGCCCGTCGCGGCATCCCGCATCGCCGTGCCGTACGGCGCGTACGCCCCACCCTCGTGGACGGTGAAGATCTCCTTGCCGGGGCGGTTCGGATCGAAGTCACCCACGTGCATCGCGTCGCCGTGGCCGAGACGCACGTTCTCGCCCGGAGTCGCACTGCCCTCGGGCATCGTGTCGAACGACGAGTAGAGCAGGCTGCCGTCGTCGTCGAGCGTCGCCGAGCCGTAGACGATCTCCTGCTTGCCGTCGCCGTCGACGTCCGCCGCGCTCAGACTGTGGAAGCCCTGCGTCGTCAGCGTGCCGTACTCGGGGTCGGTGCCGTCGCGGCCGTGCGGACCGTCGTTGAACGGGTTCGTCATCGGGAGGTGCCCGCTGTCGACGAACCAGCGCTTCGTCAGATGCTTGCCGTTCCAGTCGTACGTCGCGACCGTCGAACGCGTGTAGTAGCCGCGGGCGAAGACCGCCGACGGACGCGTCCCGTCGAGATACGCGACTCCCGAGAGGAAGCGGTCGACGCGGTTGCCCGGCTCGATGCGCGACATCGCGTAGTCACCCCAGAGCAGACCGTCGTCGCCTCGGCCCGGCGCGTAGCGGACCGTCTCGAGCTCCTTGCCGGTCTTGCCCTCGAACACCGTGAGGTACTCGGGTCCGTCGACGATGAAGCCCTCGAAGTTCCGCAGCACGTTGCGGGCCGAGCGCGAGGGTGCGTACACGTCGATGAAGTAGTCGACGAGCTCCTCGGCGTCGGCGCGGCTCAGCGGGTAGTCGTGCGTCGGCTCGGTGCCGAGCGCCTCCTCGATGGTGGCGGGCCACTGACCCGACACGACCTCGTCTCGCTCCGACCAGCCCTGGAACACGTCGGCGAGATGCGCCGCGTAGTCGTCGGCGCTCAGTCGATAGTCGTCGGAGTGCGAGTAGCCGGCCTTGCGGTCGGCCTTCGGCATGGTGACGAACTCGGACTTCTTGGCTTTGCCCTTCTTGAACTCCGTGCTCTTCGTGCCCGGAGCCGTCTTCATCATGATCTCGGCCTTGCCGTTCCCGTCGAAGTCGTAGACGAGGAACTGCGTGTAGTGCGCGCCGGCGCGGATGTTGACGCCCAGGTCGATGCGGTTGAGCAGCGTGCCATCGAGCTCGTACGTGTCGATGTACACCGGACCGGTGTAGCCGACCTGCGAGACGTCCTTCGAGTTCGACGGGTCCCACTTGACGACGTACTCGTACGCACCGTCGCCGTCCACGTCGCCGACCGAGACGTCGTTCGCGGAGTAGGTGTACGCCTCACCAGCAGGAGTGACGCCGTCCTGGGGCTTCGTGAGCGGGATGTCGAGGAACGGCCACCCCTGCACCGTCACCTTCTCGGACGGCTTGCCCTCGCGCTTGCCCTGCAGCGGCGAGACGGTGTAGCGCGAGCGCTCGGTGCCGTCGGGATCGACGTAGGTCGTCGAGTCGGTGGCGGTCGCGATGCGCTTGCCGTCGCGCTTCACGACGAAGTCGGTGCCGGTGAGGCCCGTCTCCGAGGCGCCGGTCGCTTCGCTCTTGAACAGACGCCACGAGAGATGGATGCCGTCCTCACCGGGCAGCGCGACGAGACCCCGGTCGAGCTTCTCGAGCTGTGGCGAGGCGCCGGGCTTCGGCTTCCCCGGACCGTGGCCGGGGTGTGCGATCGCGGCCTGCGCCGGGACGATGAGGGCCGCTGCGGCGAGCGCGGCGACGACGGATGTGCGGACGGGTTTTCTCATGCTGTTCACCCTTGAACTCGTGATGGAATGCGTTTTCCCCAGTCGTCCGCCGAGCCTAGGTGGCTTGTTGAATCGTGTCAATGGATGCCGGGCGTCGCACAGCGCGGCCGCGGGAGCCCCGGCATCCCGCGGCCCCTTCTCGGACCAGATCATGTTCTGTCGTCGAGCGCACACGTTCTGCGCGCAGCACAGCGTGTGGTCTCGACGAGAGAACATGATGTGGACCGCGAGCGCCGGGCACACCCCGCACCCCCCGCACCCCCCGCACACCCCGCACCCGCACCCGCACCCGCACCCGCACCCGGACGGTGCCGCGGCGCGCGTCAGCCCCCGGTGGACGCCCGGACGACGAGCTCGGGGCGGAAGCGGATGCGCTGCGGCGCGGCATCCGGATCCGACAGCGTCGCGAACAGCGCGTCGACCGCGGCGGCCCCGATCTCTCGCGCGGGCTGTCGGACCGAGCTGAGCGGCACGACCGTCGACTGTGCGAAGTCGATGTCGTCGTAGCCGATGAGAGCGAGGTCCTCAGGCACCCGCAGCGAGCCGAGGATGCCGGCGCCCTGCAGCACGCCGACGGCCAGCAGATCGTTCGCGCAGAACACGCCGTCCGGCCGCTCGGCCGGGTCGCGCCGCGCGAGCTCCTCGCCGACGAGGCGCCCCGCGAGCACCGTGAGCTCGTCGGTCGATGCCACCTCGAGCGTCACGCCTGCCACTTCGGCGAGCGCGCGTTGCGCACCCTCGAGACGGTCCGCGACCTGGCGGACGGATGCCGGGCCCCCGGCGAACAGGATGCGGCGACGTCCCTGCTCCAGCAGGTGCTGCACGGCCAGGTATCCGCCCTCGACGTCGTCGACAGCCACGGACGGCAGGTCGCCGTCGGCCTCGGCGTCGACGAGCACGATCGGCACGCCCGCAGTCTCGAGCGTCTCGGCCCGCGCCTCATCGAGGGTGAGCGGAGTGAGCAGCACGCCATTGACCCGCTGCTCGCGGAAGAGGTCGAGGTACGCGTTCTCGCGGGCGGCATCCTGGCCACTGCTGCCGAGGAGGACGGTCACCCCGTGCTCGGCGGCGCGCTCCTCGGCCCCGCGGGCGACCTCGGCGAAGAACGGGTTCGCCGAATCGAGGACGACGAGGCCGACGGTCCGGCTGCGTCCCGCCCGCAGCTGCCGCGCGGCGTCGTTGCGCACGAATCCGAGGTCGGTGATGGCCGCGTGCACGCGATCCACCGTCGCCGGAGAGACCTTCTCGGGCCGGTTGAGGACGTTCGACACGGTCCCCACCGACACTCCCGCCGCGCGAGCGACGTCCTTCACACTGACTGCCACGTGACCTGCCTTGACGGATGCTTCGGACCCACGTTACTGTTCAAGATCTTGAATCGTTTCATGAAACGCTTCCCCAATTCTCGACCGGCCTCACGAAGGAGTGACATGACCCGCGTCGCCTTCCAGCTCCAGATCGACCCCGCGCTCATCGACGAGTACGTCGCCCGCCACACGCCCGTGTGGCCCGAGATGCTCGCCGAGATCGAGGCCGCCGGACGTCGCAACTACTCGCTCTTCCTCGGCGACGGCGGCCGCCTGTTCGGCTACTACGAGGTCGACGACGACACCGCGGCGCAGGCCTACCTCGCCGCGTCCCCGGTCGCGGCGCGCTGGGAGGCCGAGATGGCCCCCTTCTTCGTCGGGCTCGACGGCCGCCCCGACCAGGCGGCCACGCCGCTGGCCGAAGTCTTCAACCTGCACGACCAGCTGGCGGCAGATGCGGCACCCTCAGAAAGCGACCCCTCATGATCACGCTGTCCTCCGACATCCTCAGCCGGCTCGAGGGGCAGGCCATCGAGCTGCCCAGCTGGGCGTTCGGCAACTCGGGCACCCGATTCCGCGTCTTCGCGACGGCCGGCACCCCGCGTGATCCGTTCGAGAAGATCGCGGATGCCGCCGAGGTCAACCGCTACACCGCTCTGGCTCCCACCGTCGCCCTCCACATCCCGTGGGACAAGGTCGACGACTACGCGGCGCTGCGCCGCCACGCCGAGGATCTCGGCGTGCAGCTCGGCACGATCAACTCGAACACGTTCCAGGACGAGGACTACAAGTTCGGTGCTCTCACCCACCACGACGAGCGCATCCGCCGCAAGGCGATCGACCACCACCTCGAGTGCATCGACATCATGGACGAGACGGGATCGCGCGACCTCAAGATCTGGCTCGCCGAGGGCTCGAACTACCCGGGCCAGAACGACATGCGCGGACGCCAGGACCGCCTGCAGGACTCGCTCCAGAAGATCTACGCGCGGCTCGGCGACGCCCAGCGCCTCGTGCTCGAGTACAAGTTCTTCGAGCCGTCCTTCTACCACACCGACGTTCCCGACTGGGGGACGTCCTACGCCCAGGTCGCGGCCCTCGGCGACAGGGCGATGGTCTGCCTCGACACCGGCCACCACGCCCCCGGCACCAACATCGAGTTCATCGTCATGCAGCTGCTGCGCCTCGGCAAGCTCGGCTCATTCGACTTCAACTCGCGCTTCTACGCCGACGACGACCTCATCGTGGGCTCCGCCGATCCGTTCCAGCTGTTCCGCATCCTGACCGAGGTCATCCGCGGGGGTGGGCTGAACAACCCCGATGTCGCGTTCATGCTCGACCAGTGCCACAACATCGAGGACAAGATCCCCGGCCAGATCCGTTCCGTGCTGAACGTCCAGGAGATGACGGCGCGAGCGCTGCTCGTCGACCGTGAGGCGCTCACCGCCGCACAGCAGGCGAACGACGTGCTCGGGGCCAACGGCATCCTCATGGACGCGTTCTACACCGACGTCCGCCCCGCCCTCGCGCAGTGGCGCGAGTCGCGAGGGCTCCCCGCCGACCCGATGGCCGCGTACGCGGCATCCGGTCATCTGCAGAAGATCGCCGACGAGCGCGTCGGCGGCACGCAGGCCGGCTGGGGTGCATGATCGACCGATGAGCGACATCCCCACCCCCTACGGCGCCGCCGGCGGCCTCGTCCGCGTCTACCCCGCCCGGGTGCTCGAGCGCCCGACTCCGGGCCTCGTGTGGTTGCACGGCGGCGGTTTCGCCGCCGGCGACATCGACATGCCCGAAGCCGATCACGTCGCACGGACCTTGGCGGATGCCGGGACCACGGTCCTCTCCGTCGACTACCGCCTGGCACCCCTGCCCGACGGGTGGGACGCTCCCGCGACGGAGCCCGGTCGCGAGCGCGCCGGGTTCCCCGCGGCATCCGATGACACCCTCGCGGCCTGGGACTGGCTCCTCGCCGAGGCCGCGACGCTGGGGGTGGATCCGGCACGCCTCGCGATCGGCGGAGCGAGCGCCGGCGCGAACATCGCGACCGGGGCCGTTCTGCGCCTCATCCAGAACGACCGGCATCTGCCGGCGCTCGTCCTGCTCGCCTACCCGACGCTGCTGGCCGAGCAGCCCGCACCCGAAGGCGAGCTGCGTGCCGCGCTCGACGCCCGGCCGGAGGCCGACCGATTCGGCCCGGATGCCGTCCGCGGCATGTACGAGAACTACCTCGGCGGGTCGGTCGTCGACGCACCACTGGCCGCGGTCCCGGGGCTCGCCAGCCGCGACGATCTCGCCGAGTTCCCGCCCACGCTCATCGTCGCCGGTGACGTCGACGAGCTGCGCGTCTCGAGCGAGCACTTCGCGCGGACCCTCGCCTCCGCCGGCCGCGAGGTCGAACACGTGATCGAGCCGGGTACCGATCACGGCCACCTCAACCGTCCCGACGAAGGGGATGCCGCATCCCTGACCCTGGCGCGCTTCGCCGCACGCCTGGCCGACCTCACGCCGTGAGCATCGCGCGGCGCGCCGTCGCCGCCGTCGACCTCGGTGCGACGAGCGGCCGGGTGATCGTCGGCCGCGTCGGCCGCGACACGCTCGAGACCACGACCGTCGCCCGCTTCGCGAACGATCCCGTGCGCCTCGCCGACGGCCTGCACTGGAACATCCTCGGCCTTTACGGCTCCGTGCTCGACGGCCTCCGCGAGGCATCGCGGAGCGGCGACATCGCGAGCATCGGGGTGGATTCGTGGGCGGTCGACTACGGCTTGATCGCGCGCTCGCGCCTGCTCGGCGAGCCGTTCCACTACCGCGACGAGCGCACCGCGCGCGGCGTCGAGGCGGTCCACGCGTCGCACCCGCACGGGGCGCTGTTCGCCCGCAACGGCCTGCAGTTCCTGCCGTTCAACACGCTCTACCAGTTGGCCGCCGAGGACCGCTCCGTACTGCGCCTCGCCGAGCACGCGCTGCTCATCCCCGACCTGGTCGGGTTCTGGCTCACCGGCCAGGCGCGCGCCGAGCGCACGAATGCCTCGACGACCGGCCTCCTCCGGGCCGACACGGGCGAGTGGGATGCGGACCTGACGGCCGCCCTCGGCATCCCGCAGCACCTGCTGCCGCCGCTCATCTCCCCCGGCGAGCCGCTCGGGCACCTCACCGCCGACGTCGCCGCGAGCCTCGGTGCAACCCGCACCGCGGTGACGGCCGTCGGGTCGCACGACACGGCATCCGCCGTCGTGGCCGTCCCGATGACCTCAGGCGACGCGGCGTACATCTCGTGCGGCACGTGGGGACTCGTGGGCGTCGAGGTGGAGCACCCCGTGCTCACCGACGCCGCCCGTGAGGCGAAGTTCACCAACGAAGGCGGCGTCGACGGACGCACCCGCCTGCTCCGCAACGTCATGGGCCTCTGGGTCCTCAGCGAGACGGTCCGCGGCTGGCAGCGCGAGGGGCACGAGGTCGAACTCGGCGAGCTGCTGGATGCCGCGGCCTCAGTACCCGGCCCCGTCGCCGTCTTCGATGTCGACGACCCGCGATTCCTGCCGCCGGGCGACATGCCGACGCGGATCGCCGCCTGGTGCGAGGAGCACGGCGTCGCCGCGCCGCGGGGCCGGGCCGAGATCGCCCGCAGCATCATCGAGTCCCTCGCGCAGGCCTTCGCCGACGCCGCGCACGAGGCCGGCCGTATCGGCGGCGTCGACGTGCGCGTCATCCACATCGTCGGCGGCGGATCGCTCAACGACCTGCTCTGCCGGCGCACCGCCGATCGGGCGGGGGTCCCCGTGCTCGCGGGTCCGGTCGAGGCGACCGCGCTCGGGAACATCCTCGTGCAGGCGCGGGCCGCGAGCCTCGTGACCGGCTCGCTCGACGCGTTGCGCGACCTCGTCGCCCGCACGCACGAACCCCGTCGGTACGAGCCGACGGCGCGCTGACTCCTCGGATCTCGTCTGATTCGGCCCGTCCAGCCCGGTTTCGAGCCTGCGCCCCGTGAAGGTGAGGAGTTGGCGCCGGGCCTGCCGGACAGCCGCTCACCCCTAGGCTGAAAATCATGCTTGCGCCGACCCTGAACCGCGAGATCCTGCGCCTCGCCGTGCCGGCGCTCGGCGCGCTGGTGGCCGAGCCCATGTTCCTCATCGTAGACGCCGCCCTGATCGGCCACCTCGGTGTCGTCCCGCTCGCCGGTCTCGGCATCGCAGGGGCGATCCTGCAGACGATCGTCGGTCTCATGGTCTTCCTCGCCTACTCGACGACGCCCGCCGTCGCCCGCCGGTTCGGGGCGGGCGACACCAAGAGCGCGGTGAGCGTCGGCATCGACGGGCTCTGGCTCGCGCTCGGCCTCGGCGCCCTCCTCGCGCTGTTCGGCACCCTCGCGACACCGTGGCTCGTCGACCTGTTCGGGCCGAGTCGCGATGTCGCGGAGCAGGCGGTCTCCTACCTGGCACTGTCGATGTGGGGTCTGCCCGCCATGCTCATCGTCTTCGCGGCCACGGGCCTGCTGCGCGGCCTGCAGGACACCGTCACACCCCTGTGGATCGCGGGCCTCGGTTTCGGCGCGAACGCCCTGCTCAACTGGCTGTTCATCTACGGATTCGGGTGGGGCATCGCCGGATCGGCCGCGGGCACCGTCGCCTCGCAGTGGGGCATGGTCGCTGCCTACGTCGTCGTCATCGGACGGCTCGCGCGACGCCACGCGGCATCCGTCCTCCCTCAGCGCGACGGGGTGCGAGGGTCGGCCCGCTCGGGCGGGTGGCTGTTCCTCCGGACGGTGTCGCTGCGCGCCGCGTTCCTCGCCACGGTCGCGGTCGCGACGGGTCTCGGCACCGCGGAACTCGCCGGCTGGCAGGTCGCGTTCACGATCTTCTCGACGGCGGCGTTCGCGCTCGACGCCCTCGCGATCGCGGCGCAGGCGCTGATCGGGCGGGGACTCGGCGCGCAGGACGAACCGTTCGTGCGACGCGTACTCGGCCGCACGGTCGCCTGGGGCGCCTGGTTCGGCGTCATCGTGGGAGTCCTCATCGCCGCGCTCTCGGGCATCATCGGGCTCGCGTTCACCGGCGACCCCGACCTGGCGGCCCTGATCGTGCCGGCGCTTCTCGTTCTCGCCGTGGCGCAACCGGTGTGCGGCGTCGTGTTCGTGCTCGACGGCGTGCTCATGGGCGCCGGCGATGCCAAGTACCTCGCGATCGCGGGCGGCCTCAACCTGGTGCCGTACGTCCCAGCGCTCGCGGTGGTCGCGGCACTGCACCCAGCCGGATCGGGCGGACTCGCGTGGCTCGCCGCCTGCTTCTTCGGCGTCTACATGCTCGCCCGTCTCGGGACCCTCGGCTGGCGCGTACGCCGCTCGGAGTGGATGACCGCGACGGTCTGAGACCCCTCGTCAGCCGAGGATGAATGCCCCCAGCGTGTCATCGTCGACCGATCCGCCCGCGAAAGGGAAGGGCGGGGCGATCGTCATGAGGTTGCCGTCGGCGGCGTATCCCAGGTATCCGAACCACCACAGCCAGACCTGACTGACGACGACCGTTCCCGCAGTGATGACGACGACGGCGGTGACGGCTCGCGAGAGGATCCGACGGCTCTGATCAGCCGTCGACGCTCGACGGAGCACCCACCAGATCGACACCACGAGAACGACGACCAGTGCGATCGCCACGAGCGGGCTGGGTTCCAGCTGCAGGCTCGCGCACCGCTCGTCCGGCATCGGCGGGTACCAGTCATTCGGTGCGGGTTCGCACACCCGCCGCGACGTGCTCGTCGCCGCCCATACGACCGCTACGGCGACGGCCGTCATCACGACCGCTCCCAGAATCTCGCGCACGACCGGTGCGCCGACGAGCGGCGAACGCTCGAAAGCCTGCAGTGACATGTCTCCCCCACATCGTGCGCACCCCCAGCGCGCGCAAGGTTCACCGTAGCGGCATCCGCCCCTCGATCGCGGCGAGTTCGGTGAGGTTCGCGCCTACCTTCCTGCGGGAACCCGCGCTCGCAAAAATCGCTTCCGTTACTTCATCGAGTTGAGTTACTGGCACCTCGTGCCTTCCAAGTTCGCTGCGGCACTCGCAGCTCTCTCCGTCGTCTCAGTGACGCTCGTCGGGTGCGCGACGCAGTCGCCGGGCGCCGCGGTGTCGACCGCCTCCCCGCCGCCGACGGCTACTGGTTCGGAACCGACGACAGAGGCCATGCTCTCCGAGTGCATCGCGACGGCATCCGCTTCAGGCCCGGGCCCTGCTCGCCAGCTCGAGAGATCCGACCTGATGCCCTCGAAGACGCGCACGGCTTTGCGGCCAGACGACGTCTGGTACCTCGCCGTGCCCCTGGACGACCCCAAGGCGCCCGCAGCACAACTCGACGAGCTGCAGTGCCTCATCCGCGCTGACGGCGCGGTGGAGATGGCGGCCGTCCGCGAGAAACCTGCCGTAGATGACTTCGCAGTCTGGGCATCAGCGCGCAACAAGGAAGGCGGACTGTGAGCGAACGACAGGGTACCGGCGAGCCTCTTGTCGTCGCAGGCCTCAGCAGACGCCAGCTCGTGACGCTGTCGCTCGCATCCGTCGGCATGGCGGTGGTCGCGAGTCAGCTCCCCCTCCAGTCCGCGTCTGCTGCGGCCGGGTGGACTCACCCGTTCGCCGAGCGAGCCCAGTACAACGACGACAATCCCTTCGGTCGTTACCGTCCGGACATCTACACATCGTCACCCCACCGCCACCGAGGCTCGGATTTCATCGGATCGGGAGACATACGCGTCAGGGCAGTGCGCCCAGGCAAAGTCGTCCACGCCGGAACTGAAACCTGGGCGGGCGGGCAACTCGGCCAGGTGGTCGTCATCCAACACGACGACTACTGGTCGCTGTACGCGCACATGCAAGACGGGTCGCTGACCGTCGGCCGGAATGACACGGTGTCGAACGGGACACCTCTCGGACGGATGGGCAGCACCGGCAAGGCCAACGGGGCCCACCTGCATATCGAGATCGGTGAAGGCAACTGGAACAACCAGCGACCGTTCGACACTCTTCTCGATCCCTATCCGCTGGTCGGGAAGGCCCCCCGTCCAGGATCCAACGACCCCACAGAGGATGACATGCCCGCATTCGTTCGCTACATCGATACCCGGAGCCGTTCGCTCACGTCGGGCACCTGGTACAACGTCGCCCTCAGCGAGGATGGGGGAACCTCCTTCGCCAGCGGGAAATGCATGGTCAATTCAACCGTCGTCGTCCGCCTCTATGGATTGGATCCCGGCGCAGAGGTTCAGTTCCGCCTCGTTCGCACCAAGGTCGGCACCGACACCATCCGTGACGGCACAGCCGTTCGCGAGGCGGTGGCGACCGGCGGCGCAACCTATGCGACCGTGAGCGACAGCTTCGAACTCAAGCAGTCAGATGACGGTCTGCGGTGGCAGTATGCCGTCTTCCAGTCCGGTGTGACCGTCGACCGCACGGAGACGACCGCGCTGGTCTTCGGCTGAACATCGACACCGCTTCACGCTGGCGGTGACACCGCCGATCGCCGGGGCGGACCCACCCGGCCTCAGGCCATCAGCGGGATCGAGCCGACCAGGACACCCACGGCGAGCATCACGAGCGACACGATCACAGCCCGCCACAGGACCTTCTTGTGGTGGTCGCCGAGGTTGACGCCGGCCAGTGACACGAGCAGCAGGATCGCCGGGACGAGCGGGCTCTGCAAGTGCACCGGCTGACCGGTGATCGAGGCGCGCGCCATCTCGACGGGGTCGATGCCGTAAGTCGTCGCGCTCTCGGCGAGGATCGGGAGGATGCCGAAGTAGAACGCGTCGTTCGACATGAAGAACGTGAACGGGATCGAGAGGATGCCGGTGATCACGGCCATGAACGGTCCGAGCGACGGCGGGATCACCTGCGTGACCCAGCTCGCCATCGCCGTGACCATGCCGGTGCCGTTCAGCACACCGACGAGGACACCCGCGGCGAGGACCATCGAGACGACCCCGACGATGCTCGGGGCGTGGGCGACGATCTCGTCGGCCTGCGTCTTGAGCCGCGGGAAGTTGACGATCAGCGCGATGGCCGCCCCGACCATGAACACGTAGGCCAGCGGGTAGATGTCGAGCACGAGCATCACCATCACGGCGATCGTCAGCACGAGGTTGAACCAGATGAGCTTGGGGCGCAGGCTCGCCCGGTTCGGGTCGAGCAGGGTGTCGGCCATCGCGGTGTCGGCCGTGTCGACGAGCTTCGCGGCGTCGACGGCTGTGCGGGCGCCGCGCACGGTGACGATGTTGCCGGTGCGCAGGTGCGCGAGAGCGCCGGGCTTGTTCTCCGCGCCGCGGAACAGGCGCGGGGCACCGAGACGTCCGTCGCCGGTCGCGGCCTCGAGGCGGGAGGTGTCGACCGATCCGGCGAGGCGGCGTCGCTCGGAGAGGCCGAGGAACCAGGCGAACAGCAGCGAGATGACGAGGCCCGTCGCGAGCGAGGGCAGCATGGGCACGAAGATGTCGGTGGGCTGCAGTCCGAGCGCCGACGCGGCCCGGACCGTGGGCCCGCCCCAGGGGACGATGTTGAGCGTGCCGTTCATGAGGCCGGCGACACACGTCAGCACCACCGGGCTCATACCCAGGCGGAGGTAGATCGGCAGCATCGCCGAGGTCGTGATGATGAACGTCGTCGACCCGTCGCCGTCGAGCGAGACGGCGCCGGCGAGGATCGCCGTGCCGAGCACGACCTTCGCGGGGTCGTCGCCCAGCAGGCGCGTGATGAGGCGGATGAGCGGGTCGAACAGGCCGACGTCGATCATGATGCCGAAGTACATGATCGCGAACATCAGCAGCGCGGCCGTCGGTGCCAGATCGCCGATCGCATCGATGACCATGTCGCCGAGACCGAGGCCCGCGCCGGCGAACAGACCGAAGATCGTCGGCACGGTGATGAGCGCGACCATCGGCGTTAGACGCCGCGTCATGATCAGGGCCATGAACGTCAGCACCATGACGAACCCGAGGACGACCAGAACGGTGTCGGGCGGCGTGAACGCCACGGGGTACTCGGCTGCGGCGGTCTGCACGATGCTCATCGCGACTCCCTCGTCGTGAAGCGGTACCCACGGAGCCGGGCACCTTGTCTCGTGACAGTAGAGACAGGTCGGGGCGGAACGCGCGCTAAGGCGCATTCCCCGTCGTTGTGCGCGTAACGTGGCTTTCGCTCATTGTGCGCAGGAGGTGACGGATGCGGTTCGGAAGCCGGATGCTGGTCCTCCAGCTGGTCACGCAGGTATGCGTCGTCGCGGCATGCGCCGGCGTCTTCCTCTTCCTGGGGGTCCAGCAGCTGCGCGCCGAGGCGGAGTCGTCCGCGCTCAACATCGCCCGCACCGTCGCGACGACCCCGGACGTCCGAGAGCTCGTCGCGGACTACTCCGCCGATCCCGGCATCCCGGATGCCGCGGCTCTGCGCGAGGGACCGCTCCAGGCGTACGCCGCCGGGGTGACGTCCCGTACCGACGTGCTGTTCGTCGTGATCACCGACGACCACGGGATCCGGCTCGCCCACCCCGATCCCGATCGACTCGGCGAGGTCGTGAGCACCAGTTTCGACGACGCGCTCGCCGGTCGCGAGGTGGTGACGTGGGAGTCGGGCACCCTCGGCGAGTCGGCGCGTGCAAAGGTTCCGGTCTACGCTCCGGGGACGGATCGCCCCGCCGGCGAGGTGAGCGTCGGCTTCGAGCGCGCCAGCGTGTTCCGTGACCTCCCGGCCCTTCTCACCGGGATCGCTGTCGCCGTCCTCCTCGCGCTTGCGCTGGGTGCGATCGCGGCGCTGCTTCTGCGCAGACGCCTCGAGCGGGTGACCCTGGGCCTGCAGCCCGAGGAGCTGGCTGCACTCGTCCAGACGCAGACCGCCGTCTTCGAGAGCGCGGATGAGGGCGTGGTCGCCGTCGATCCGCACGGGGTCGTGCGCGTGTGGAGCGATGCGGCCACACGGATGCTGGGTGTCCGGGTCGAGCCGGGATCGGCGCTCATCGACGCACCTCTCGATGACGCGGTGCGCCAGGCGCTCGCGGCCGGGGCCCCGTCGGGGATCTCGGTCGATGACCGCATCGTCTACATCGACGTCCGCCCGGTCCGACGCCGGTCCCACGCGCTCGGGACGGCCGCGGTCCTGCGCGATCGAACGGACCTGCTCGCCCTGACCGAGCGTCTCGACGGCGTGCGGACGCTGACCGACGCCCTGCGCGCCCAGCGTCATGAGTTCGCCAACCGGCTGCACGCGGCATCCGGTCTTCTCGACGCCGGCCGCGTCGGCGAGGCCCGCGACTTCCTGCGCGACGTGTCGGGCCGTGGCGCCGTGGACCTTCGCGTCGCGGGAGCGGATGCCGTGACCGACCCGGTCCTGCAGTCGTTCCTCGGCGCGATGGCCGAGAGCGCGCGAGAGCGCGGCGTCGAGCTGTGCGTGGGCGCCGACACGCTGCTGCGCAGCTCACTGCGCGAGGTGGAGGACACGTTGGCGGTGCTCGGGAACCTCGTCGGGAACGCGGTCACCGCCGCGGCATCCTCTCCGGCGACCCCGTCGTGGGTGGAGGTCACGCTCCTCGACGCGCTGGACGAGGGCGGCGCGGGCGAACTGGTCATGACGATCGCGGATTCCGGTGCCGGCCTGGCGGGGTCCGGGGACGTGTTCGCGGGCCGGGCGGGTTCCGACACCGAGACCGCGGTGCACGGGCACGGCATCGGCCTGCCCCTGTCGCGCGAGATCGCGCGGCGCCGCGGCGGCGAGGTCTGGATCATCGACCCGGGTGGCGAGGGCAGCGGCGCGATGTTCGGCGCGCGCCTGCCGGGAGTCATGGGGCCGGCGGGACCCGGCGAGAAAGAGGAGAACGAGGATGCCTGATATCCGCGTGCTGATCATCGACGACGACTTCCGGGTTGCCGGCGTCCATCGCGACATCGTGGCAACAACGCCCGGGTTCGTGGCACTCGAGCCGGCGCGGACGGCGGCCGCGGCGATCCAGTCGGTACGCACCGATGCACCCGACCTGATCCTGGCCGACGTCTACCTGCCTGACGGCGACGGCATCGAGGTCGTCCGCTCGTGCGGTGTCGACGCCTTGGTGCTGTCCGCCGCGACCGACGCTGCCACCGTGCGCCGCGCGTTCCGCGCCGGAGCGCTCGCCTACCTCGTCAAACCGTTCGAGGGCCGCACCCTCGTCGATCGGCTCGGACGATACGCACGGTATCGCAACCTGCTCTCAGACGCGGCTCCGCTCACGCAGGACCAGATCGATCGGGCGGCGACGGCGCTGCGAGGCGCACCCGAGCAGGCGTCGCTGTCCCGGTCGGCCACCGAGCGGACCATCCTCGCCGCCCTGTCGGACGGCGAGGCCTCTGCCAGCGAGGTGGCGGATCGGGGCGGGATCTCCCGCGCCACCGCGCAACGGCACCTCACCGCTCTGGCTGCGCGCGGCATCGTGGAGATCAGCCTGCGGTACGGCACGACGGGCCGCCCCGAGCACCGCTTCCGGCTCGCTGCGACGGAGTAAGGCTCACCGCCGTCCCCTAGAGTGCGGGCATGGACCCTCGCGACGACGAGCTCATGGCCGACTTCCACCGCCTGATCCAGCGGATGAACCGGATGCCGGAACCGGTGGCGACGACACTCACACCGCTCGGCGAGATCATCCGCGAGCATCTCGGGGAAGATCCGGCCGGGCTGCCGCTCGTGTCGGAGCCCGTGCTGCCGCATCGCCTGGTCGACGCCGACATCGCCCTCGACGCCCTCTCGGCGGACGACCCCGACGCCCGGACCGTAGGCATCCGCGGGGGACACCACCTGCGTCACGAGGACTTCACCGGCATCATCGTCTCGCCCTACGCCCGCATCGAGGCGGGACCCGTCGAGTACGTCTCGACCGCGACCGGACCGGGCACGTCCCGCCAGACCAAGACGACGGCGCTCCGGCTGTTCCGTCACGCCGGCTCCCCCGTCGCCGTGCTGCAGCGCGGCTCCGATCCGCGATCGGGTCGAGAGGGGGCGCAGCTCGAGGTTCTCGCCGCCGACGCCGAGGCGGCGAACGCACTCCTCGCGGAGACCCGTCGCCGAATGAACGAGATGAGTGTCGTGCGCGGCAACGTGGTGAGCTTCGCGCGCGGCGAGTACGGCGAGGGCGTAGGCGGGATCACGTTCCTCGAACGCCCGAAGGTCAGCGCCGACGACGTGGTCCTCCCCGACGGCCTGCTCACCCGCATCCGCGATCACGTCGTCGGCATAGGCGAGAACGCCGCCGAGCTGCGAGCCCGGGGGCAGCACCTCAAGCGCGGCGTCCTGCTGTACGGGTCGCCGGGTACGGGCAAGACCCTCACGATCCGCCATCTCATCGCCCAGACGCCCGGGACGACGGTGGTCCTGCTTCAGGGTGCGGCTCTCGGCCTCATCGGGATGGCGGCGCAGCTGGCGCGGGCGATGAGCCCGGCGCTCGTCGTGCTCGAGGACGTCGACCTCGTGGCCGCCGATCGCGGCGACTACGGCCTGCAGCCGCTGCTGTTCGAGGTGCTCGATGCCCTCGACGGTCTCGACGGGGACGCGGATGTGGCGTTCGTCCTGACGACGAATCGGGCGGAGATCCTCGAGCCGGCCCTCGCCGCACGCCCCGGGCGGGTGGACCTGGCGCTCGAGATCCCGCTGCCCGATCTGCCCGCGCGGTCCCGGCTGTTCCAGGTGTACGGCGGCGACCTGCCACTTTCCGCCGCGGCGCTCGATACGGCGGCTGAGCGCGCGGACGGGGTCACGGCATCCTTCGTCAAGGAGGTCATCCGCCGGGCGGTGCTGCGCGCCGTCGGCGAGGACCGCGACGTGACCGACGACGATCTCGACGTCGTGCTCACCGCGATGCTCGACGACTCCCGGGGCATCTCGCGGGTGCTGTTCGGAGGAGACGCCGCGGCCGATGTCGCCGACGGTCACGGGGCGGCGGAGTTCGGGATGTTCGACTGAGGTCGCCGTGCCGCGCACCCGGACGACAGACACCGCCGAGTCGGGGACGAGCACCGTCGCGCGACGATCACCACCTGAGGCTCACGCGTGGCGGCGGCACCACTCGTACATGACGACGGCTGCCGCGGCCGAGGCGTTGATCGACCGGGTCGAGCCGTACTGGGTGATCTCGACGACGCCGGATGCCGCTTCGAGTGCCTCCGGCGACAGCCCCGGCCCCTCCTGCCCGAACAGCAGGACGCACCGCTCGGGCAGGTCGGCGCGGTCCACCGGCACCGACCCGTCGACGTTGTCGATCGCGAGGACCGGCAGACCCGCGGCATCCGCCCACGCCGTGAAGGCCGCGACGTCCTCGTGGTGGCGGACGTGCTGGTACCGGTCGGTGACCATCGCGCCGCGCCGGTTCCAGCGCCGCTTGCCGATGATGTGCACCTCGGCGGCGCCGAACGCGTTGGCGCTGCGCACGATCGAGCCGATGTTCATGTCGTGCTGCCAGTTCTCGATCGCGACGTGGAACGGATGCCGCTTCTCGTCGAGATCCGCCACGATCGCGGCCATCGTCCAGTACCGGTACCGGTCGACGACGTTGCGCCGGTCGCCGTGCTCGAGCAGGTCGCGGTCGTAACGCGGGTCGTCCGGCCACTCGCCCGGCCACGGCCCGACGCCGACGGGGAGCTGCGGCTCGGCGTCGCCGACGGGATCGAGCGGGTCTGGCACCGGTCCAGGCTAATGGGCGCCGCGCGCACCCCCTCCTGCGCTAGATTTTTCGGCATGCCGAAAAATCGCGAGACAGCGGGGCTCCGCACGCGTGCAGCCTGGCTCCTCGGCCCGGCGCTCGTCGCGGGAGTGGCGTACCTCGACCCCGGCAACGTCGCGAGCAACATGACCGCCGGCGCTCGGTACGGTTACCTCCTGGTCTGGGTCGTCGTGCTCGGCAACGTCATGGCGTGGCTGATCCAGTACCTGTCCGCCAAGCTCGGCATCGTGACGGGTCGGAGCCTGCCCGAGCTCCTCGGCGCGCGCTTGCGCACGAACACGGCTCGCCGGGCGTACTGGCTGCAGGCCGAGCTCGTCGCGATGGCCACCGATGTGGCCGAGATCATCGGGGGCGCGGTCGCGCTCTGGTTGCTGTTCGGCGTGCCCCTCCTGTGGGGCGGGCTCATCACGGGCGCGGTCTCGATCGCGCTGCTGCTCGTGCAGTCCCGCCGCGGTGCGCGCAGCTTCGAGTTCGTGATCATCGGCCTGATGGCGGTCATCGCCCTCGGTTTCACCTACGGCGTCTTCGTCGGCCCGCCCGAGGCGACGGGCGTCGTCGAGGGCCTCCTCCCCCGCTTCGACGGCACGGACTCGGTGCTGCTCGCGGCATCCATCCTCGGCGCGACGATCATGCCCCACGCGATCTACGCGCACAGCTCGCTCGCCCGCGACCGCTTCCGACCCAGCGAGAACCGCCGGACGGATGCCGCGGCCGCCGACGCGGCGATCGACACCCGCCGCGTGCTCCGCGCGACCCGCTGGGACGTGACGATCGCCCTCGCGATCGCCGGCACCGTGAATCTCTGCATCCTGTTGCTCGCGGCGGCGAACCTCGCCGGGGTCCCCGGCACCGACAGCCTCGAGGGGGCGTACGCTGCGCTGCAGTCCGGGATCGGGCCCGTCGTCGCGACGCTGTTCGCCGTCGGACTGCTCGCCAGCGGCCTGGCCAGCAGCGCCGTCGGCGCCTACGCGGGCGCCGAGATCATGCACGGCCTCCTGCGCATCCGAATCCCGCTCCTCGTGCGCCGCCTCGTGACCCTGGTCCCCGCCCTTGCGATCCTCGCCATCGGCGTCGACCCGACACTCGCGCTGATCATCAGTCAGGTCGTCCTGAGCTTCGGCATCCCGTTCGCCCTCATCCCACTCATCGCGCTCACCGCGAAGACCGACGTGCTCGGCGCGTACCGCAACCGGGCGTGGACGACGGCCGCCGGCATCCTCGCGTCGGTCTTCCTCGTCGCACTCAACGGCCTGCTGCTCTGGCTCACCCTCTTCGCCGGATAATCTGGGGCGCGTGCCCGCGTCCACGGTCGACGACTACCTGAAGACGATCTACCACCACACCGAGTGGCAGACCGATCCCGTCACCCCCTCGGTGCTGGCCGCCGAACTCGGACTCGCGCCGTCGTCCGTGACCGAGATGGTCAAGAAGCTCGCCGCGCAGGGCCTCGTGTCGCACCGCCCGTACGGTCCGATCTCGCTGACGGATGCCGGGACCCGCCGTGCCACCGCGGTGATCCGCCGGCATCGCCTCATCGAGACGTGGCTCGTCCGCGAGTTCGGCTACGCGTGGGACGAGGTGCACGACGAGGCCGAGGTGCTCGAGCACACGATCAGCGACCGGCTGCTCGCAGGCATCGACGCGCGCCTCGGGCACCCTCGGTTCGACCCGCACGGCGACGCGATCCCCGGCCCCGACGGTTCGGTCGAGCGCGAGCCGTTCGTCCTGCTCGCCGAGGCGACGATCGGACACACCGGTCGTGTGCTGCGGGTCTCGGACCGAGACCCCGCGCTCCTGCGCTCACTCGAGGAGGCCGGGATCGGCGTCGGCCACACCGTCACCGCGACGGGCCGTGACGCCGTGCAGATCGACGGCGGACCGACGATCGACCTGCCGCCCGCCGCCGCGCGGGCGGTGTGGCTCACCGCCTGAGAGTCTTCGGCGGACGGCGCAGTGCCGCCCGGACCCAGAACTCCAGCCGCGAGTGCTCGGGGGCGAGCCGGACCCGCCGCCGACCAGGGCCGGCACCCGACGACAGCACGGGCACGGTGAGGACGAATGCCCGACCGGTGTTGCGGATGATGCGCCCGCGACCTGTGGAGGTGACTCCCGCACCGCGGGTCGTGCATCCGTCGCCGCACCCGACTGAGCCGCGCCAGAGGCGGCCTCAGCGCAGGCGCAGTCGCCGACCTTTCAGGTAGGGCCACTCGGAGCGGGTGGCGTGCTCGGCGTAATGCCACATGCGGGCGCCGATGTCGGGATCGACCGTGACCCGTGGGGGGCGGACCAGCACCGGCGCGCCGGTGTACGTGTGCGCCGGCCCCCAGTACTGGCCGCCCTCGGCCTCGGGATCGACGAGCGCGCGGACCGGGGCCCACGCCCCGCGCTCCTTCGACTGCGCGACCGCCGCCTGCAGGCCGCCGACGAACCGCTTGCGTCGCGACGGGGTGCTGACACCGGCGATCCGACGGGTCCGCCCGCCGAGCGAATAGCCGGGGTGCGCGACGAGACTCGCGACGGGGACGGATGCCGCCCGCAGCCGCCGGTCGGCTTCGAACCCGATGGCTGCGGTCGCGACCTTCGACTGCACATACGCGCGCCACGGGGTGTAATCGTCGACGAGCTCGGGATCGACGGGATCCCAGGGGAAGAGCTTCGTGGCGACGGAGCCGAGCCAGACCATGCGACCACGGGCCGCCGCGAGGGCGGGCAGCAGAGCTCCGGCGAGCGCGTAGTGGCCGAGCGCGTTCGTCGCGATGACGAGCTCGTGCCCGTCGCGGGTGAGCTGTCGCGTTTTCGGCGGATGCACGATCCCGGCGTTGAGCATGACGCCGTGCAGTCCGACACGGCCGCGGACGGTCGCCGCGGCGGCGCGCACCGACCCGAGGTTGCTCGTGTCGAGCGCCAGGGTTTCGAGGTCGGCATCCGGCACCTGCGCCAGGATCGCCGCGCGGGCGCGGGACAGCTTCGACGGGTTGCGCGCCGTCATGACGACGTGCGCGCCGGCTCCCGCGAGCTGCAGGCACGAGAAGAAGCCGAGGCCGGTGTTCGAACCGGTGACGAGGTAGCGGCGGCCGCTCAGATCGGGGAGATCGTCGGGGTCCCAGTCGTCGCGCGCCACATCCTCGACCCTACGCTCGGCGCCTGTGCGCGGCATCCCCTTGCGGAGCTCTTGTCGAGAGGCCCGCGTGGGAGAGTGGACGGATGAACGGACTCGAGCAGAACCTGCTGTTCGCCGTCGTCGGGCTGACGATGGTCACGTCGTTGGTGCTCGTCGTCGTGCAGATGGTGCGGCGGCGCCGCGACGACGAGGACGACCGCAATCCGTGGGACGACCTCGAACCCAAGTAGACCCCGAGCCCCAATAGGGCTACTGCGGCGCCAGCCCCAGGTCGTCGAGGTCGATCGCGGCGAGCCAGGCGAGCCCCTCGGCCTCGACGGCGGCCTGCGCTCCGGTCTTGCGGTCGACGATGACGGCGACGGCGACGGGCTCGGCACCTTCGCGACGCAGCGCCTCGACGGCCTTCAGGGCGGACTGGCCGGTCGTCGAGGTGTCCTCGACGACGACGACGCGCTTGCCGACGACGTCCGCTCCTTCGACCTGACGGCCGCGGCCGTGGTCCTTGGGCTCCTTGCGGACGACGAACGCATCGAGCGGAGCGTCGGTGCGCGCCGACTCGTGCATGACGGCGTTCGCGATCGGGTCGGCACCGAGAGTGAGTCCGCCGACCGCGACGATGCCGTCGACGTCGCGGATGAGGTCGAGCATGATGCGCCCGATCGCGGGAGCCGCACGGTGGTCGAGCGTCAGCTTGCGCATGTCGACGTAGTACGAGGCCTTCTTACCGCTCGACAGGGTGAAGTCGCCGTGGAAGACGGCCTCCTCCTGGATGAGCGAGATGAGGCGCCGGCGGTCGGCTTCGAGTTCGGGCGTGGAGGCGACGGTCACGGCACCGAGTCTACGACCGGGCACGTCCGACGCCCGATCTAGGCTGGAGACCATGCGGCTTGCCACCTGGAACGTCAACTCGATCCGCGCCCGCGTCGTGCGCACCGTCGACTTCGCCGTGCGCGAGAACATCGACGTGCTCGCGATGCAGGAGATCAAGTGCAAGCCCGAGCAGTTCCCCTACGAGGCGTTCGAAGAGGCCGGTTACCACGTCGAGGCGCACGGCCTGAATCAGTGGAACGGCGTCGCCATTGCGAGCCGTTCGCCGATCACCGAGGTCGAGTACGCCTTCCCCGACATGCCCGGCTTTCTGAAGGGACACGAGGGTCCGGATGCCCCGCAGGAGGCTCGCGCCCTCGGCGCGACGATCGACGGGGTGAAGGTCTGGAGCCTCTACGTCCCCAACGGCCGCGGCCTCGACGACCCGCACTTCACCTACAAGCTGCACTGGCTCGAGGCGCTGCGCGCGTATACGCAGTCCACGCTCGCCGCGCACCCCGATCTGCCGCTCGCGCTCGTCGGCGACTTCAACATCGCCCCGACGGATGCCGACAACGGCGACCCGACCGTGGTCGAGGGCGTGACGACCCACGTCTCCCCCGACGAGCGCGCGTCGTTCCAGGCACTGCTCGACGCCGGCCTCAGCGACACCGTGCGTCCGCTGGTCCCCACCGGCTACACCTATTGGGACTACAAGCAGCTGCGCTTCCCCCGCAACGAGGGGCTGCGCATCGACTTCATCCTCGGATCGGCGGCCTTCGCCGACGGCGTGGTCGGGGCATCCATCCACCGGGACGAGCGCAAGGGCGAGATCCCCAGCGATCACGTGCCCGTCGTGGTCGACCTGGACCTCGACGGCGAGGACGACGACGACCGTCCGATGATCTTCTGATCGGGCGTCTCCCCCGCAGGGCGGATGCCGCGACCCGCGGCCCCCTCTAGCGTGGAAAGCATGCCCGAATCGTTGCTCCGCCGTCCGGCGACCGTGGCCGAACGACGCCAGGACGCCTGGCTCGCCGCCGGACTGTTCGTCGCCGCCATGATCAGCACCGCCTTGGGCTCGGTCTCGGGCGTCTACAACGGCGACCACCCCGACCTGATCTGGGGGCTGCTCTACTCGGTCGCGATGACGGCGCCCCTCGCCTTCCGGCGGCGGTATCCGATGACGGCGCTGATCGCGGTGTCCGTCGTGTTCTTCGTGGGAGTCTCGGCGCGCATCCCCGAGCTCTACGTCGGCAACGTCGCCCTGTTCGTCGGGATGTACACGGTCGGCGCGTGGGTGTCGGACCGTCGCCGCGCGGCGCTCGTGCGCATCCTGCTCATCGTCGCGATGTTCGTGTGGCTCATGATCACGATCTTCCAGACCGCGGCGTCCCCCGAAGAGGGCCTGTCTCGGGAGGGGCCGTTCTCGCCGTTCGCGGCCTTCGCGATGATCCAGTTCCTCGTCAACGTGGCGTTCTTCGGCGGGGCGTACCTGTTCGGCGAGCGCGCATACACGGGCGCGATGGAGCGCACCGCCCTCGAGGAGCGCACCGCCGAGCTCGAGCGGGAACGCGAGCGGACGGCCGCCCAGGCCGTCGCGCTCGACCGGGTGCGCATCGCCCGCGAGCTGCACGATGTCGTCGCACACCACGTCTCGGCGATGGGCGTGCAGGCGGGCGCTGCGCGCACCGTCCTCGACCGGGATCCGGATGCCGCGCGCACCGCGTTGACCGGCGTCGAGTCCTCGGCGCGCCAGGCGCTGACCGAACTGCGCCAGCTGCTCGAGACCCTGCGGACGCCCGAGACCGAGGCGCCCGGCGGGTCGACGGTGCGCCTGGACGCCTTGCCCGACCTGGTCGCGCACGCGAACGAGAACGGCCTGCCGACCGCGCTCTCCATCGTGGGCGACCCGGTTCCGGTCCCCGAGCTCGTGCAGGTGAACCTGTACCGCATCGCGCAGGAGGCTCTGACCAACGCCCGACGCCACGGCGGGCCCGGGGCGACGGCCGATGTGCGTCTGCGATACGCCGACGACGCGGTGGAGCTGGAGGTCTCGAACGAGGGCCGCGGACCGATCTCCGGAAGAGCGGGCCTCGGCCTCGTCGGGATGCGCGAACGGGCCGATTCCTCCGGAGGAACGCTCGAAGCGAGGGCCCGGCCTCGAGGCGGATTCCTCGTGCGGGTGCGTGTGCCGCTGTCGCAGGCGGTGCCGGCATGATCCGAGTTCTGCTGGTCGACGACCACGCCGTCATGCGCGCCGGGTTCCGAATGATCCTCGAGGCGGCGGGCGACATCGAGGTCGTCGGTGAGGCCGGCGACGGTCGCGCCGCCATCGAGGCCGCGCACACGCTCCAGCCCGACGTCATCTGCATGGACGTGCAGATGCCCGACATGGACGGCCTCGAGGCGACGCAGCGCATCGTGGCAGATGCGGGGGTCGCGGCATCCGTCGTCATCGTGACGACCTTCGACCGCGACGACTACCTGTTCCAGGCGCTGTCGGCGGGAGCGAGCGGGTTCCTGCTGAAGAACGCGGGACCCGAGGAGCTCACGAACGCGGTCCGTGTCGCTCATTCGGGCGATGCGCTGCTGTCGCCTTCCGTGACCCGCCGCGTCATCGAGCGCTTCGCGCAGACCGGGGCCGAACCGGCGGCATTCCTCCCCCGAGAGACGGATGCCGCGCCCGCCCTGCCGGTGGACCTCACGGACCGCGAGGTCGAGGTGCTGCGCCTGCTCGCGCAGGCGATGAGCAACGGCGAGATCGCCCGCGAGCTCTTCATCGGCGAGGCGACGGTGAAGACACACGTGTCGAACGTGCTGCAGAAGCTCGGCGCCCGCGACCGCGTCGCCGCCGTCGTCTGGGCGCACCGCTACGGCCTGACCTGACCCGACGACGCACGAGAAACGGCCCCGCCCGAGTCGGGGCGGGGCCGTTCCGGCCGGAGGGACCGGGCGTCAGGCGCCTGCGGGCACCTTGGCGTAGCGGTCGACGAGGTCGTTGAAGGCCTCGAGGTAGCCGACGAGGAAGCCGGCCGTCTCGTCGTTGGTGACCTCGCCGTTGTCGGCGAACAGGCCGGGCGTGCTCTGGATAAAGCCCTCGGGCTGGCCGAGCGTCGGAGCGTTGAAGTGGCTGAGGATCGTCTTCAGGTGCTGCTGCGCCGCGGCCGTCGCGATGCCGCTGCCCGACGTGCCGATGACGGCGGTGGGCTTGAGGTTGAACGCGTTCTGACCGTAGGGACGGGCAGCCCAGTCGAGCGCGTTCTTGAGGACGCCCGGAATCGAGCGGCTGTACTCGGGGGTCACGATGATGACACCGTCGACGTCGGCGATCGCCTGCTTGAAGTCCACCGCGACCTGGGGGAAGTTCCCGTCGTGGTCGACCGAGTAGAAGGGCAGGTCTGCGATCGGGATCTCGACCAGCGTCGTGCCCTCGGGGGCGAGACGCTTCAGCGCCTCGGCGAGGCGGCGGTTGATCGAGGTCGACGAGATGCTGCCGACGATGTAGCCGATGGTGCGGTCCGTCATGAGTCCTCCAAAAGAGAATCGAAAGGGATGCCGGAGGGCATCGCACACTCCAACGAGAGCCCCGGCATCCGTATTCCTATGAATGCACCGACAACCGCTCTCCCCCGCTCGGCGGGGATGGGTTTCACCCGCCGGGGGGAGGCCCCCGGCATCCGATCTCCCTAGCGTGGGACACGTGCCGCCGCCGGTGGCGCACAGACCACAGGAGGAACGGATGCTGCAGCTACGCGGGATCACCAAGAGCTACGGATCGAGGCGCGTGCTCGATGACATCGCCTTCGACGTCGCACCCGGCCGGCTGACCGGCTTCGTCGGCGGCAACGGCGCCGGCAAGACCACGACGATGCGCATCATGCTCGGCGTGCTCGGCCGCGACGCCGGCGAGGTCACCCTCAACGGGGAGCCCGTCACCGCCGCCGACCGGCGCCTGTTCGGCTACATGCCCGAGGAGCGCGGCCTCTACCCGAAGATGAAGGTGCTCGAGCACATCGTCTACCTCGCTCGCCTGCACGGGTTCTCGAAGGCGGATGCCACGACCCGCGCGACGGCCCTGCTTCAAGAACTGGGGCTCGGCGAGCGCCTGAGCGACAACGTCGAGACCCTCTCGCTCGGCAACCAGCAGCGCGCGCAGATCGCCGCCGCGCTCGTCCACGACCCCGAGGTGCTGATCCTCGACGAGCCGTTCTCGGGCCTCGACCCGATCGCCGTCGACGTCGTCGCGAACGTCCTGCAGACGCGCGCGGCGCAGGGCGTCTCGGTGCTGTTCTCGTCGCACCAGCTCGACGTCGTCGAGCGTCTGTGCGACGACCTCGTCATCATCGCGGGCGGCACGATCCGCGCGGCCGGCACCCGCGAGGGACTCCGCGCCGAGCACGCGACCCGCCGCTTCGAGCTCGTCTCCAGGACGGATGCCGGCTGGCTCCGCGACGAGCCGGGCGTCGAGGTCGTCGACTTCGACGGCGGATACGCCCTCTTCGAAGCCGACTCCGACGAGACCGTGCAGCGCGTCCTGCACCGCGCGATCGCTGCGGGCGACGTGACCACGTTCGCGCCGCGCCGCCCGACCCTCGCCCAGATCTTCACGGAGGTCATCCAGTGAACACGTCCGTCTCCCCCTCGTTCGGCCAGAGCGTCTGGCTCGTCACCGAGCGTGAGCTCGGCTCGAAGCTTCGCTCGAAGTCCTTCATCATCTCCACCGCGGTCATGTTCCTGATCGTGCTGGCCGGTGTCCTCTGGGCGGGCTTCACGGCGCAGAGCGACAGTCGCACCCCGATCGCGGTCACCTCCGAGACGGCGTCCGCCATCACCGACCCGAAGGCGTTCGACGTGACCGAGGCCGCGTCAGCCGAGGAGGCGCGCGAGCTCGTCCGCGACGGCGACGTCGACGCGGCCGTCGTCCCCGGTGGCGACGAGCCGCTCGGCTACACCGTCGTCTTCGACGAGTCCGTGTCCAGCGGCCTTCTGCAGCAGCTCAGCATCGCGCCGAAGGTCGAGATCCTCGAGCCGGCGAGCACCGACGGTTTCCTGCGGTACATCATCGCGATCGCCTTCGGCGGTGTGTTCTTCGCCGCCGCGCTGACCTTCGGCACGACGATCGCGACGAGCGTCGTCGAGGAGAAGCAGACCCGCGTGGTCGAGCTGCTCATCTCGGCGATCCCGACCCGGGCGCTCCTGGCCGGCAAGGTGCTCGGCAACACGATCCTCGCGATGGGGCAGATCGTCGGCATCGCCGCGGTCGCCATCGTCGGGCTGACGGTGACGGGCCAGGACTTCCTCATCGCCGGCCTCGGCGGCCCCATCGCCTGGTTCGCCGTCTTCTTCCTGTTCGGCTTCGTGCTGCTGGCAGCGCTGTTCGCCGCGGCCGGTGCACTGGTCTCGCGCCAGGAGGACATCGGCCCGACGATCACCCCGCTCACCTACATCGTGATGGCGCCGTACTTCCTCGTGATCTTCTTCAACGACAACCCCGTCGTGCTGACGATCATGTCGTACGTCCCCTTCTCGGCACCCGTCGGAATGCCGGTGCGCATCTTCGTCGGCGAGGCGCAGTGGTGGGAGCCCCTGCTCGCGCTCGTCGTCATGCTCGCCGCGTGCATCGGCGCGATCCTCGTCGGCGCGAAGATCTACGAGAACTCGCTCCTGCGGATGGGCGCTCGCGTCAAGCTCCGCGAGGCGCTCTCGCGCTGAGTACTCGGAACCGAACCGCCCCTCCGCTTCTGCGGCGGGGCGGTTCGTGGGTTCACGGCTTGTCCTTCGGCCCCTTGCGATCCCTGTTCGCGTCGCGCTCGGCGCGCTTCTCGGCGTCCTTGGCCGCCTTCTCGGCATCCTTGGCCGCCTTCTCGGCATCCTTCGTCGCTTCGTCGTCGATCGCCTCGTCGTCGGGAGCGGGATCGTCGGTCGTCGTCGCGACGGTCGGAGACGGTGTCGGATCGGTCGATACGACCTCGGCCGGAGCGGACTGCCGCGGTTCGGTCTGCGCCGGGTCGGTCGAGGTCGGCTGGGGCGCCCCGGCGAGGGACCCCGCCCAGATGCTCCCCGCCGCGATCAGCGCGACCGCACCCACCGCGAGTCCGATGACGAGCGGCCGCCGTGATCGGACCGTGTCCGGACGGTCGCGCACCGCTTCTGCACCGGCTCCGGCACCGGCACCGGCTCCGGCGAGCGCGACGGTGGCGGCCGTCGGGTATTGCCGGGTCGGGGCATCCCCCGTCGTCTCGTCGCCGCGTGCCGGATCGAGATCGGCGACGGGTGCGACCGGGATGCCGGCGGCCACCGCTGCACGCACGGGCGGCAGGGGCGGCGCGCCATCCACCGGCTCGGTCCGCAGACGCTCGGCGGCTTCGACCACCTCGAGCGCCGTCGGCCGATCCTCGGGCGCGGTCGCCGTCATCCTCGACAGCAGCGAACGCCATCCGGCGCTGAGCGTGTCGGGCACGGCAGGGGGCGACGTCAGCCGGGCGATGGCCGCGCTGACACCGTCGGTGTTCGGATAGGCGCGCTCACCCGTGAGTGCTTCGAGCAGGACGAGGCCGAGGGCGTACACGTCGGACGCCGGCGCCGGATCGCGCCCCTGCACCTGTTCGGGGGCGAGGTACGCGGCGGTGCCGATGATCGTGCCCGGCGTCGTCACCCGCGCGCTGTCGAGAAGGAGCGCGATGCCGAAGTCGGCGAGCTTCGCGCGCGGCCGCCCTCCGGGCAGGTGCGGCGGAGCGAGCAGGACGTTCGACGGCTTGACGTCGCGGTGCACCACACCGGAGCCGTGGACGACGTGGAGGGCTTCGCCGAGTTCGGCGGCCAGGGCCGCGACCTCTGCGGGCGGCACGGGCCCGTCGGCGATGCGGGCGCTGAGGGTGGGGCCGTCGACGAGCTCCATGACGAGGTATTCGGGCGACCCGCTGAGGTGGGCGTCGAAGAGCGTGACGAGCGAGGGGTGGTTGAGGGAGGCCAGGAGCGTGACCTCGCTGCGCGCGCGCTCGGGGGCACTCACGGCCTCTTCGACGGCGGGGCGGAGCACCTTGACGGCGACGGTGCGACCGAGCGCCGTGTCGTCCGCACGGAAGACGCGCGCCATGCCGCCCTGCCCGATCTGCGCGACGAGGCGGTAGCGCTCCGCCAGCATGTCTCCCGGCAGGGGCTCGGGTGTCTCCGTCATCGCGTCCTCCTCTCGCATCGTCGCGGTCGAGGCTACCCGCGGCCGGCTGTGACCGACATGCTCTTGACCGGGCTCAGGTGCGGTGGGCGGCGCGGCCGGTGTGTCCGGCGAGCGCGTCCGCCGCGCCGACGAGCGCGAGGTGGCTGAGGGCCTGCGGGGTGTTGCCGATGTGACGACCGGTCGCCGGGTCGTACTCCTCCGACAGCAGCCCGACGTCGTTCGCGACGGCGCAGAGGCGGTTCATGAGGCGTGTCGCGTCCTCGATGCGTCCCGTCGCCGCGTACTGCTGGGCCAGCCAGAACGAGCACGCGAGGAACGGATGCTCGTCGCCGGGTAGCCCATCGGTTCCCGCGGCCGTGCGATACCGCATGACGAAGCCGTCGCGGAGCAGGTCCCGCTCGATACGGGCGACGGTGGCGAGCATCCGCGGATCGTCAGCGGCGCAGAAGCCCACGACGGGCAGGAGCAGCAGTGAGGCGTCGACCTCGTCGGTGGTGTCGTGCTGCGTGAAGTGACCACCCGCGGCATCCACTCCCGTCTCGTCGATCTCGGATCGCACCCGATCCCGCAGCGCCTCCCACGTGCCGGCGTCTCCGGGGAGGCCGTGTTCGCGCACCGCGCGGACGCCCCGATCGAGCGCCGCCCACACCATCGCGCGCGAGTGCGTGAAGTGGTGCAGGTCGCCGCGCATCTCCCAGATGCCGTTGTCGGGACGGTCGGCCCACTCGACCACCTGCGCGAGGAGGGCCCGCTGCAGAGACCAGGAGGATGGAGTCTCCGCAACGCCCGCCAGTCGGGCGGCTTCGAGCGCGACGAGGACCTCGCCGATCACGTCGCCCTGGTACTGGTCGACCGCGCCGTTGCCGACGCGGACGGGAGCTGACCCCTGGTAGCCGGGCAGGCTCGAGAGCTCGCGCTCGGGCAGGTCGCGCTCGCCGCCGAGGCCGTACATGATCTGCACGTCGGCGGGGTCGCCGGCGACGGCGCGCAGCAGCCAGTCCCGCCACCGCCTCGCCGCCTCGGTGTAGCCGTGGGCGAGGTAGGCCTCGAGGGTGAGCGCGGCGTCCCGGAGCCAGACGAAGCGATAGTCCCAGTTGCGGGATCCGCCCGGGTCCTCGGGGAGCGACGTCGTGGCGGCGGCGACGATCCCGCCGGTCTCGGGGTGCGTCAGCGCGCGCAGCACGAGCATCGACCGCATCAGCGCGGCGTCCCACGCTCCGCCGCGGTCGACACGCGAGGCCCACTCCGTCCACCAGGACCGGGTGCGGTCCAGCGCCGCGTCGACGTCGATCGCGACGGGATGCCGGTGGTACGACCGATCCGCCGTGAGCACCGAATCGACGGTCTCGCCCGCGTGGACGGTGAACGCCGCGCGGTGCGTCTTCCCGTCGGGGTGCAGCCGCGGACCGCGGACCGCGACGGCGTCGGGGCCGGCGATGGCGAGCAGGACCGGAGCCGCGGAATCCCCGATCTGGCGGACCCAGGGCAGTGCGCGGGCGTAGTCGAAGCGCAGGAGGAGCTCGCTCTCGAACGCGACGGCCCCCTCCACGCCGACGACGCGGCGGACGACGGCATCCGTCTCCTCGGCGGCAGGCATGAACTCGACGACGTCCGCGACGCCGTCGGCCGTTCGCCAGCGCGTGACCAGCACGAAGGTGTCGCCGTCATAGCGCCGCGTGGCGGTCGATCCGGGATCTGCGGGGCGCAGACTCCAGCGACCGTGCTGCTCGTCGCCGAGCAGTGCGCCGAAGATCGACGCGTCGTCGTAGCGCGGCAGGCAGAGCCAGTCGATGCTCCCCGCATCCGAGACGAGAGCGCCGGTGCGGCAGTTGCTGAGCAGGGCGTAGGACTCGATCGGGGCAGACATCGTCGTCATTGTCACGCTCCGCCGACGGCGGGGCAAGAGACGAGCCGCTCCCCGCTCCGACCGGCCTCTGCGGGTTAGGGTGACGCCCATGACGGCCGACACGACCCTGCTCATCCTCGGCGCTTCGGGGGACCTCACCTCCCGCCTGCTCCTCCCCGCGTTCGGGCAGCTGCTCGTCCGCGAGCCCCAGCGGAAGGTCCGCCTGGCGGGGGCCGGCGCGGAGGACTGGAGCGACGACGCCTGGCGCGACACGGTGCGGAAGGCGTTCGCGACGACCGGATCCGAGGCCGCGTTCGAGGCGTTCTCGGACACGACGTACACGAAGGCGGACATCACCGACCCCGACCAGTTGCAGAAGCTGCTGGATGCGGCCGAAGGCCGGCCCGCGCTCTACTTCGCGGTGCCGCCGGCGGTCGCGGCGAAGGCGTGCGAGGCGCTGCGCTCGGTGACGATTCCCGAGGGGACGATCCTCGCGCTCGAAAAGCCGTTCGGATTCGACGCGGCCAGCGCCGAGCACCTGAACGCGACGCTCGCCGAGCTCGTGCCCGAGGGGCAGGTCTTCCGCGTCGACCACTTCCTCGGCCGTTCGACGGTGCTGAACCTGCTGGGGGTCCGCTTCGCGAACCGGCTGATCGAGCCCGCGTGGTCGGCCGATCACATCGCGTCGATCCTCGTGCAGTTCGACGAGCCGCTCGGGCTCGAAGGCCGCGCGGGCTACTACGACAAGGCCGGCGCGCTCACCGACATGATCCAGAGCCATCTGCTGCAGGTGATGGCCTTCGTGACGATGGAGCCCCCGGCATCCCTCGACCAGCGGGACCTCCGCGACGCGACCGGCGCGGCGCTCCGGGCCACGGCCATCTGGCGCGACGACCCGGTCGCGTCGTCGCGGCGCGCGCGGTACACCGCGGGAGAGGTCGAAGGTCGCGACTTCCCGTCGTACGTCGACGAGCCGGGCGTCGACCCGACCCGTGAGACCGAGACGCTCGCCGAGATGACCGTCGAGGTCCGCAACGCCCGATGGCAGGGAGTCCCGATCACGCTCCGCTCGGGCAAGGCCCTCGGGAACGCCGAGGCCAAGGTCGAGGTCCGCTTCCACCCCGTCCGGCACCTGCCGGGCGGGTTCACGGGCGATCCGGGGCCCACGGTGCTCCGCTTCTCGCTGGGGCCGGATTCCATCGCTCTGGATCTCAACGTCAACGGCGAGGCGGATCCACTCGAGCTCGAGAAGGCGACCCTCGAGGCGCACCTCGGCGAGGGCGCCCTGAAGGCGTACGCCGAAGTGCTGTCGGGGATCCTCGACGGCGACGCCATGCTGTCGGTCCGCGGTGACGCCGCCGTGGACTGCTGGCACATCGTCCAGCCGGTGATCGACGCATGGCGCGACGGCCGCGTCCCGCTCGACGAGTACGCGGCGGGGAGCTCGGGTCCCGCGGACTGGGCGACGTCCTGAGCCCTGTGACGCCGGCGTCCCCCGGGCGGTGATGGAATAGAGGGATGCCGAATCGCACCGCATCCACCGACGCACCCATCCTCGACGTCCTGACCGAACGCTGGAGCACGCGGATCTTCGACGCGTCCGCACCGATCGACGAGCAGGCCCTGCAGTCCGCTCTCGAAGCGGCGCGCTGGTCCCCCTCGGCGTCCAACACGCAGCCGTGGCGGTTCATCGTCGCGCGACGGGGATCGGCATCCCACACCGCCGTCGTCGACAGCCTCATGGGCTTCAACCGCGCGTGGGCGGCCGACGCCGCCGCGCTCGTGGTGTTCGTCGCGAACACCGAGCTCGACGGTAAGGAACTGCGCTGGGCGGCGTACGACGTCGGCCAGGCCGCAGCGCACTTCACGGTGCAGGCCCACGCGAACGGACTGTGCACGCATCAGATGGGCGGGTTCCGCGCCGCCGAGATCGCCGAGGCCTTCGACCTGGCGGGCAACCAGCGCGCGCTGACCGTGATGGCTGTGGGACCTCTCGGCGACATCGAGGCCGCGTCGGAAGATCTCCGCGCCCGCGAGGACGCCCCTCGGGAGCGTCGGCCCGTCGCCGAGTCGATCCTCGTCGACGACTGATCCGGCGCGGCGACGGCCGCATGCGCCCGGCAGGGGCGAACTGTTGGTTTAGTGGTCCCGATGGACGACGACGACGCCGCCGAGTTGGCCCGACTGCGCGAACGCGCGTATGGGCGCAGTGCCGACATCGCGGGGGATCCCGCGGCCCTTGCGCGCCTGCGCGAACTCGAGGTGCGTGCGTCGGAGACCCCAGCCGACGCCGAGGCTACGGCGGAGCCATCGGCTGAATCGCCCGCGACGGAGCCCGCGGAGCTGCAGCAGGCACCAGCGGGTCCGCAGGCGCCCGCGACGGACCCGGAGCGCCCGTACGGCGCGCCCGCTCACTGGCCGCGGTGGGCGACCGGCCTCGGCCTCGTCGCGTGCGCCGGGGCGCTCGTGGTCGGGACCGCGGCGATCACCCTGTCGCTCCCGCGCGAGACTCCCCGCTACCCCGACGCGGAGCGGGTGACCACGCTCACGCAGCTCGAGGCCTGGCCGCCGGAGAGCGATTCGGACAGCCGTCGCTACACGGACTTCCGCGGATTCTCGGTCTTCGCCACGGTCGTCGGCACGCCGGCCGACCCCAATCCGGTGCGCTGCCTCAGCATCGTGAGCCCGCAGGAAGCAGCCCAGCCCGACATCGGCGAGACACTGTCGACATGCGGGGCGGGCCCGTTCCCCGTCGCGGTGACGGCGGTGGTCAGCGACCTCAGCCCCGAGGCCGCGAAAGACGCTTACGCCCTGGGGACGGCGATCAATTTCACGCTCGGCGAGAACGGCGTGGAGGTGTGGGTCGCCGCTCGCTGACACGAGGCGCGCCGTCCGCGGCCCCCACACAGAGGGCAGCCGAGGTCAACCCGCGACGCCACGCGGTCGTTCGGCGGTTACGGTGAGGCAATGACCCCCCGCATCCTGTCGATCGGCACCGCCGTGCCCCGCGCCCGCCTGCGACAGGCCGAGGTGCGCGACCTCTTCGCCGGTCAGCCCGGCGCCGACCGACTGACGAAGCGGCTCATCGGCGCCGCGTTCGACGCCTCTGCCATCGAGACCCGGCATACGGTCCTGGGCGATCTCGCGGCCGCGGCAGCGGCGACCGCCTCGCCGCGCGCTGACGAGCGGATGCCGACGGTCACCGAGACCGGTGCTCTGCTGACTCCGTCGACCGGCGCCCGCAACGACGCCTACATCCGGCTCGCACCGCCCCTGTTCGCCGAGGCGGCGCGGAACGCCCTGGCCGCGGCATCCGTCGATCCCGCCGACGTGACCCACGTCGTCACCGTCTCGTGCACCGGGATGTTCGCACCCGGGCCTGACTACCGGCTCGTGCGCGACGTCGGCCTGCCGACGACCGTCGCGCGGTCGCATCTCGGCTTCATGGGATGCGCCGCCGCCGTGCCCGCGCTCCGAACGGCGAGCCAGATCTGCGCGGCCCATCCGGACGCGGTCGTGCTGGTCGTGTGCGCGGAACTGTGCTCGCTGCACGTGCGGACGCCGGCAGACCACGACGAGATCGTGTCGGCCTCCGTCTTCGCCGACGGGGCCGCGGCGGCCGTCGTCAGCGCCGACGCCTCGCGGGCGACGGGGGCCGCGTTCGAGCTCGACCGGTTCGCGACGGTGCTGACCGACGAGGGCGAGAAGGACATGGCCTGGACGATCGGCGACACGGGATTCGAGATGGTGCTGTCCGCCGAGGTGCCGCGCATCATCGGACGCGAGATCCGGGGCGCGGTCGAGTCGTTCCTCGGGGACGAAGGCGTCGAGACCTGGGCCGTGCACCCCGGCGGCCGCAGCGTGCTGGATAGGGTCGAGAGCGGTCTCGAGCTGGCCGACGACGCCCTGAGCGTCTCGCGCGACGTGCTCCGCGACTACGGGAACATGTCGAGCGCGACGATCCTCTTCATCCTGAAGGAGATGCTCGCGGCCGACCTCGCCGACGGCGACCGCGTGGCGACTCTCGCCTTCGGCCCCGGCCTGACGCTCGAGGCGGCCCGCCTGACGTACCGACGGGCCGCCGCGTGAACCTCGCGGTGCGCGACGCCGCGCTCCGGGAGCTGATGGACGATCCCGACTGCGACCCCGTCGCCCTGGCTGAGACGCTGCGGCGGTTCGACCTCGTGAACCGCGCGATCGGCGGTTGGGGCCGGGTCTGGCGGCGCGGCATCCGTCCCCGTCTCCGACAGCTTGCGCGGCCGGCACGCGTGCTCGACGTCGGCAGCGGTGGCGGTGACGTGGTGGCGCGACTCGCCGCGTGGGCCGAGCGCGACGGTCTCGAGGTGCAGTGGCTCGGGATCGACCCCGATCCGCGTGCGCTCGAGGTCGCTCGGACACGCGAGAGCGAGACCGTGTCGTTCGCCGCGACGGATGCCGCCGAGCTCCGGGGTGCGGGCGACACGTTCGACCTCGTCCTCTCGAACCACGTACTGCACCATTTGGACGCGGATGAGCTCGAGAACTTCGCCGCGGATACCCGCGCTCTGTCGTCGGGAACCGTCCTCCACGCGGACATCGAGCGCGGCGCGCTGGCGTATGCGCTCTATGGCATAGGGATCACGGCGCTCGAGCGGGGCACCTTCCTCAGAACCGACGGCCTGCGGTCGATCCGGCGCAGCTACTGGGCGGCGGAGCTCGAGCAGGCGCTCGGCGCGCCCTGGCGGGTGGCGTCGCCGGCACCGTTCCGACTGCTCGCGGTGGCGGATGGCGATGCCTGAGGTCATCGTCGTCGGAGCGGGCCCGGTGGGCACGCTCCTGGCCGCTGAACTCACCCGTTTCGGGGTCGAGGTGGCGGTGCTCGAGCGCAGGCCGGCCGCGGGCGGCGGGTCACGGGCGATCGGGCTGCACGCGCCGACGCTCGCGGCGCTCGAGGCCGGCGGGGCGACGGAGCGGATCCTGACCCGCGCCGTGCGGGTGCGGCGGGGCGAGGCGCGCAGCGACGGTCGGACGCTGGGTGTCGTCGACTTCGGGCGTCTGGACGCGCGGCATCCGTATGTCGCGACGCTGCCGCAGGTCGAGACGGAGGCAGCGCTCCGCGGCGAGGGACCGGAGCCGGAGCGAGACGTGACGGTGACGCGGATCGCTCCTGACGGCGCGAGGGTGCGGGTCGAGACCGACGCGGGCGCGCGCGACGCGCCGATCGTCGTCGTCGCCGGCGGCGTGGGTGTGAGGGACCTCGTCTTCCGCTCGGAGGGCCTCCGGCGGACTGCATACCCCGATCGGTATCTGATGACGGATGCCGCCCTCCCGCCTCGCGAGGACGGCGAGACCGCGCTCGTCCATCTCGCTCCGGACGGAGTGCTCGAGTCCTTCCCCTTGCCGGACGGGCGCCGCCGCTTCGTCGCCTGGGACGCGGGCGGGTCGCTCGAACCGCACGCTCTCGCGTCACGGCTGCGCGACGCGATGCGGGCGCGGGGTGAGGCCGACGCCGCCGAGATGGTGACCGAGGCGACCGCCTTCGGCGTGCGGCGGGTGCTGGCCCCCGCGATGCGGCGCGACCGACTGTTCGTCATCGGCGACGCGGTGCACGAGATCAGTCCGATCGGCGGGCAGGGTCTCAACCTGGGGCTGCTGGATGCCGCGACCCTCGCACCCCTGCTCGCGGCGTGGATCCGGGTGGGCTCGGCGCCCGAGGCGGATCTGGACGAGTGGGAGCGGGACCGGCTGCGATCGGCGCGGGCCGCCGGACGCCTCGCCGCCGTGAACATGGGCCTCGGCCGCCCCGTGTCGCGGAGGGCGCACGCGGTGCGGTCGCGGGTGCTGGGTTCCGTGCTCGCCGCGACGGGGTCGCTCGTCCCACACGCCTACGCGATGGGGCTCGACGCCGCCGGGCGGTGACGGATCAGGGCGCGGAGGACCACGCGGATCATGCCGTGCCGGACGCCACCACGAGCTGCAGAGCGAGGACCAGGGCCGCAGACATCACGAGCCGGAAGCCGGTGCGATCGGCGCCGCGCCGCCGCATCCGGAGCATGACGGCCCCGGCGATCGCGATCACGACCACCGCGAAGAGGATCATCAGGACGGCCGGGGCGCCCTCGGTGAGACTGCCGACCAGGACCGCGATCGCAGCGACGACGATCCCGGCGACGGCCAGGACGACGGATGCCGCGGGCCCGATCCGGTGCGGCAGGCCACGGACCCCGGTGCGGCGGTCGTCGTCGAGGTCGGGGAGCACGTTGGTGAGGTGCACGGCGGCACCGAGCATGGCGCCCGCGAATGCGGCCCAGAGCGCCGCCGGCTGCGGGGACGGCTCCGAAAGCGTCGCGAGCGAGGGGAAGATGCCGAAGCTGACGAGGAACGGGACGATCGACACCGGGGTCGCCTTCACGCCCGCGTTGTAGCTCCACGCGAAGGCGAGAGCGATGACGTGAGCAAGGAGCATCGCCCACCCGAGGACGGCCGAGAGGATGACGGCGACCCCGAGAGCGATGAGAGCGGCGATCCACGCCGTGCGGACGCGGGTGTCGCCTCGGACGAGCGGCTTGTCGGCGCGACCGACGGTCGCATCGCGGAACAGGTCGATCGCATCGTTCGACAGACCGACCGAGACCTGACCTGCGAACACCGCGATGACGAGGAGGACGATCCGCCAGGGCTCCACACCGGCGGCGATGCCGAGAGCGAGCGACAGGACCGTGACGACGAGCGAGGGACCCGGGTGAGTGGCACCCCACAGGGCCCGAACGGTTCGCATGCTCGATCTTTTCACGCGCGGAGAAGGGCTTGGCTGAGGTCTTCCCAGGTCGTAGTCACGTCGTGGGAGTGAGTGAGAGATTTCTCATACGCAGGGCGGTTCGCAACGTGTGGTCTCGGCGGTTTTCGGGGTTCGAATGTCGGAGGTTGCTGCCAGAGTGCAGGTATGACGAACACAGCGGAAACCCCCGATGGCGAGGCGTATCTCGCCGCCATCGCGGGCATCGTTGCGGACGTCGAGAACGTGGGAATCGAGTTGGCGCGCGTGCAGGTCCGGGAGCTTCGCGTGCTCGCCGCCGCCGGCCGGCTCGCGGACGCGCAGAGCGCGCCTCGGAACGCGCGAGTGCAGGTGCATGACATGGTGCTGCGCTCGATCGCCGCTGAGGTCGGTGGGGTGATGCGGATGACCGACCGGACGGTGCAACGCCGGATCGGGGAAGCCCGGCTGGTCATCGAGGGGTTCCCCGCCGCTGTGACCGCGTGGGAGGCGGGGCGGATTGTCCGTGGGCATGTCATGGCGATCGTGGATGCGGGGTCGAACCTGCCCGCAGAACTGTGGGCGGAGTTCGAGAAGGTCGCGATCGAACGCTGCGAACGCGACACCCCGAACCGGGTTCGGGGTGAGCTCGAGATCCTCGCCCACCGGATGCACCCACGATCCTTCGCCGAACGACACGAGGAGGCTGCCGCGGGGCGGTGCGTGCGCCTCGTCCCCGGGCGGAACGGGATGTCGGATCTGATCGCCACGCTGCCGACGGTGATCGCCGAGGGCATCCACGACCGGCTCACCCAGCAGGCACGGGCGATCGTCGACACCCGCGAGGAACGAGCCCCGGAATCGGTCGTCGTTGCGACCGACGCTCGTTCGACCGATCAGGTCAGGGCCGACGTGTTCGCCGACCTGCTCCTCGCCGGCTCACCCGCACTCGACGACACCCGCGACACCACCGCCGGGCCGCTCGGAGCGATCCGGGCACGGGTGCAGGTGCTCGTTCCCGCGGCGACGCTCACCGGGGCGGACGACGGGCCGTGTGATCTGACTGGCCGCTCACCGATCGACCCGGCCACCGCGCGAACGCTCGCCGGCGGCACGGGGGTCTGGGAGCGCCTGTTCCACGACCCGACCACCGGGGTCACCGTGTCGACGGATTCGTACCGGGTGCCGTCCGGCATGCGACGTTTCCTACAAGTGCGGGACCAGCACTGCCGGTTCCCCGGATGCCGCGTCGCCGCGATCCGCTGCGAGGTGGACCACACCCACGATCACGCCCTCGGCGGCAACACCGAACTCCCGAACCTGGCGCACCTGTGCCAACGGCATCACTCGATGAAGCAGTTCACCGCCTGGAGAGTCCGACAACTGTCGGGTGGCGTCCTGGAATGGACCTCACCCCTCGGCAGGATCTACAGAGAAGACGCACCCACACCGGCCGTCGCCTTCACCCCTGCCGCAGCACCACCGGGAGAGCCGGCACCCTTCTGAGTCTCGCCACCGAGCCGCGGCCGGCAGACTGCCCCACACCGTGGCATCGAGTCGCACTCGCGCGTCTCCGCCCTGCGACGGCCCCGTACTGCGGTGACCCTCGCGAAGCGACACCCTCCCGCTTCACTCCGCAGCGCGCCATTCACCCGAGCGGTGCCACCCCCGAGCCGCGGCATCCCCGCGCCGCCCTGCGCTGCACCGCTCCTCCGCAGCACCGGCTGAGACGGCGCATCGCGGTCGCGCAGCATCGAATCGATCGCGGCTGCCTGTCCCGCTTCGGTGAAGAAATGCTCGTCCCGCTCCGGCTCCCACGGCGCCAGCCTTCCCCGGCTGCGGCGATACGCATCCGGGAGCGCCCCCGCATCCGATCCGGCGACATCCCGCAGGACCACACCGCGTCCCAGCGAGACGCGCCTCATCAGTCGAGCAGCTCCGCCTCGACGACGTCATCGCCCGACTCTTCTGGAGGTGTCGGGCCGCTGCTCGTCAGCACCAGCTGCGAGCCGTCGACCGCGACATCCACCCGCACGACGTCGCCGTCGTGCACACCGCCCGACAGCAGCGCCATCGCGAGCCGGTCCTGGATCTCCGACTGGATCAGCCGGCGCAGCGGCCTCGCCCCGAACAGCGGGTCGTACCCGCGCTCGGCGAGCCACGCCCGCGCATCCGGCGTCACCGCCAGAGTCAGCCGGCGCGCGTGCAGCCGCCGCTGCAGGGCGTCGACCGCCAACTCCACGATCTGCGCCAGATCCGACTCGGTCAGCGGCGTGAACATCACGACGTCATCGAGACGGTTCAGAAACTCCGGTCGGAAGGCCTGCCGCACCATCGCCATGACCTGCTCGCGCTTCGTGTCGTCCGTCAGCGTCGGATCGATCAGCACCGGCGACCCGATGTTGCTCGTCAAGACGAGGATCGTGTTCGTGAAGTCGACCGTTCGACCCTGACCGTCGGTCAGCCGTCCGTCGTCGAGCACCTGCAGCAGCACGTCGAACACCTCGGGGTGGGCCTTCTCGACCTCATCGAGCAGCACCACGGAGTAGGGGCGACGCCGCACCGCCTCGGTCAGCTGGCCACCCTGCTCGTAACCGACGTATCCCGGAGGAGCGCCGACGAGCCGCGCGACGGCGTGCTTCTCGCCGTACTCACTCATGTCGATGCGCACCATCGCGCGCTCGTCGTCGAACAAGAACTCCGCCAGAGCCTTTGCGAGCTCCGTCTTGCCGACACCGGTCGGCCCGAGGAACAGGAATGATCCCGTCGGCCGGTTCGGGTCGCTGATCCCGGCCCGCGACCGGCGCACGGCATCCGCCACCGTCTTCACGGCCCGCTTCTGCCCGATCAGCCGCTTGCCGAGCTCGGACTCCAGGTGCACGAGTCGAGCGCTCTCGCTCTGCAGCAGCTTTCCGACCGGGATGCCGGTCCACGCCGCGATGACGGCGGCGATGTCCTCGTCGGTCACCTGCTCGTTGACCATGCGCTCCTCAGCGGGGTTCGCTTCTGCCCGCTCGGCGTCCGCGATCTCCTCCTGCAGACGTTTGATGGTCTCGTATTCGAGCCTCGAGGCGCGGGCGTAGTCAGCCTCGCGCAGAGCCCGATCACGCTCGGTGATCGCGTCGTCGTACTGCTTCTTCAGGTCGCCGACGCGATTCAGACCCGCCCGCTCACGCTCCCAGCGCGCCTCGAGCAGGGCGAGCTCGGCCTGAGCGGCATCCATCTGGTCCCGCAGCTTCGCGCGACGCTCCTTGGACGCGTCGTCCTTCTCCTTCTTCAGCGCGAAGTCCTCGAGTCGCATGCGCTCGACCTGGCGCCGCAGTTCGTCGATCTCGACGGGGCTGGAATCGATCTCCATCTTCAGTCGGCTCATCGCCTCGTCGATGAGGTCGATGGCCTTGTCGGGGAGTTGCCGACCCGGGATGTAGCGGTCTCCCATCGCGGCGGCGGCTACGAGAGCACCGTCGTTGATCGTCACACCGTGGTGGGCCTCGTACCGACCTTTGAGCCCGCGGAGGATCGCGATCGTGTCCTCGACGCTCGGCTCGCCGACGTACACCTGCTGGAAACGTCGCTCCAGGGCGGCATCCTTCTCGATGAACTCCCGGTACTCGTCGAGCGTCGTCGCGCCGATCAGGCGCAGCTCGCCGCGCGCGAGCATCGGCTTCAGCATGTTGGATGCCGCGACCGACCCCTCGCCGCCGCCGGCGCCCATCAGCGTATGCAGCTCGTCGATGAAGGTGATCACGCGGCCGTCGGACTCGGTGATCTCCTTGAGCACGCTCTTCAGCCGCTCTTCGAACTGACCGCGATACATCGCGCCTGCGACGAGCGCCGAGATGTCGAGGGCGATGAGCTCCTTGCCCTTCAGCGACTCCGCGACGTCACCCGCGACGATGCGCTGCGCGAGCCCTTCGACCACCGCCGTCTTTCCGACGCCCGGCTCACCGATGAGCACCGGGTTGTTCTTCGTGCGGCGCGTGAGCACCTGGCTGACTCGCCGGATCTCGCCGTCGCGTCCGATCACGGGATCGAGCCTGCCCTGGCGGGCGCGGTCGGTGAGGTTGATGCCGAACTGCTCGAGGGCGCTGCCCTGCTCCCCCTGCCCGGGGGCCGGTTGTGCGTTCATCGTCTGCTCCTGAGGGATCGCGAGAAACTTGAGTCCGTCTGGCTCAACTTTATCACGATGCCATATCGGTGGCGCAGGCGAATCGGGCGCGGTACGCCGTCGGCGTCGTCCCGAGCACCCGCGAGAAGTTCTGCCGCAGCACGGCCGCCGAACCGAACCCGCACTCGTAGGCGATCGCGTCGAGACCGAGGTCGGTCTGCTCGAGCAGTCGTTGCGCGTGCAGGATCCGCTGCCGGCCGAGCCATGCACCCGGCGTCGTGCCGTAGTCGGCCTTGAACCGCCGCGCGAACGTCCGGGGCGACATGTGCGCCTTGCTCGCCAGCTGATCGACCGGCAGATCGAGTCGCAGGTTCGCCAGCATCCACTCGGTCACCGGCGTCAGCGACAGAGAGGTCGACACCGGCAGCGGTGCGGCGATGAACTGCGCCTGCCCGCCGTCGCGCTGCGGCGGCACCACCATCCGACGCGCGATCGTGTTCGCCGCCTCGGCTCCGAGCTCGATCCGCAGCAGGTACAGGCACGCGTCGAGCCCCGCCGCCGTGCCGGCGCTCGTGATGATCCGACCGGACTGCACGTACAGCACATTCGGGTCGACCTCGATGTCGGGGTACATGCTCGCCATCGTCTCGGCGTACCGCCAGTGGGTCGTCGCGCGACGACCCGAGAGGACGCCGGATGCCGCCACCGCGAACGACCCGCTGCACACCGTCAGCACCCACGCGCCCCGCTCGACCGCCCGACGGATGACGTCGATCACCCGCGGGTCGACGTTCCCCCACGCCTCTCGCGGGATCGGCGTGATGACGACGACGTCCGCGTCGTCGGCGAAGGTCAGATCCGCGTCGACGTTGATCGAGAAGGCGAGGTTGCTCGGGATCGCGCCGGGGTCCGGGGTCACGATGCGGAAGTCGAAGTTCGGGATGCCCTCGTCACTCCGATCGAGGCCGAATGCCTCGCAGGCGAGTCCGAACTCGAACGGGGCGAAACCCGGCTGCACGACGCAGGCGACGGTGCGGATCATGAGACCTCCGAGGAGCAGGGCGAACGCCACGCTGGCAGGATTACTGCGACCGGTGACGATACAGCCACTCGTGGCAGGATGACGCCAAGCATAGCGTTCCTGCCATGACCGCTGCATTCCTCCTCCTCGCTCTCGCCCTCCTCGTCACCCTCGCCGCCGTGGCCGCCATTCGGACGATCGTCACCGACGGTTATCGCGCCAGGCCGACCTGCCCGCTTCGGGGGAGCGCGCCCGACATCCCCTACCGCCCCGCCGGACCCCGCCCCTAGACTCGGGTCTCCGCGAGAGGACACCCCATGAGCGAGCCCGTTCCGCCGTACGCGCAGCAGCCCCCGCAGTATCCGCCGCCCGGATACGCGCCGTATCCGCTCGCCGCTGCCCCCACGGTGGCCGGCCCGGGATCCAGCCGGGGCATGGCCATCGCCGCACTGCTCGTGGCCGCGGCTCCCGTTCTCCTGGGCGGAGTCTGGCCCGCCATCACGATCCAGCTCTACCGGACGTCCTACGACCCGCAGCTGTACGGCATCGTCAACGCCGTCTTCTCGCTCTTCACCTGCGCCCTCGCCGTCGTCGCGCTCATCCTCGGGCTCGTCGCGATACGGCGGGATGTCGGGGCTCGCCTCCTCGGCGGGATCGCGATCGGACTTTCGGCCGCGACCCTCGTCGGAACGGTGCTGGGGTTCGCCTCATCCACCATCGGCAGCCAATTCCTCTGACGGCGAGGTTGAAGACATGGAACTCGGATTCGCTGCCGTCGTCGTCGGGATCGTCGCTCTGAGCCTCGCCGTCGCACGTCGACGTGCACGACTCGATCGGTCCGCGATCGACGAAGAGGGTCACGGCGCGGCCGCACGCCGAGGCGCCGACTCCGAAGCCCGCATGGCGAAGGCCACGGCGGTCTACGTCGACAACCGCAGCCACGCGGGCGGTGCCGGCGGCGTCTGACCCGGCCCCGTCCCGGGCTTCCGCCTCAGCGGCGCGTCAGGTCGGTCGCCGCGGCCAGCAGGATCCGCGCCGAGCGCACCCAGTCGAACGACCGGATGTGAGCGGTACCGCGCGCCACCAGACGCTCCCGAACGCCCGGTTCGTCGAGCGAGCGCACGGCCTGCGCAACGGCCTCCGGGTCGAGCGGATCCACGTACAGCGCACCGTCACCGGCGACCTCGCGGAAGATCTCCATGTCCGTCACGACCGCGGGCACACCGAGTTCGAGAGCCTCGGCGACCGGCAGGCCGTAGCCCTCGTCGAGGCTCGTCGTCACGAGCGCTGCGTCATCGGCCAGGAGCGCCGCATAGGCGGCATCCGTCACCCCGTCGTGGAAGACGACCGAGGCACCCGCGGCCAGGGACGTCAGTTCCCTCCGCCGCTCGGGCGAGATGCGCGACAGCAGATGCAGGGTGTGGTCAGGCAGCTGCCGCATCGCGGTGACGAGAGTCTCGACGTTCTTGTACGGCATGAACGAACCCATGTAGACGAGGTTCCGCACCGGCCCCGCGCCGACGACGGTCCCCTCGGGCAGCAGTTCGGCGAGGCGCTGCGGCGCGTTCGGGACGACGACCACCGGGCGCTTCGTCAGCCTCACGCGGGCGAATTGGCGCGCGCTCGTCTCGCTGACCGTTGCGACGAGGTCGGCGGCGTTGAGTGTCCAGCGCTGCGGCCAGTACGACAGGTGGAACAGTCGCCAGCCGAGGCGCACGTACCAGGGCAGGGCGCGAGGCGGGGTGCGGTGCCGGTAGTAGATCGTGTCGTGCAGCGTCAGGATGAGGCGGAACCGCCTCCCCGCGGAGCCGATCGTCTGCATGGGCGAGAACACCACGTCGGGTCGGTGGCGGTTCAGCATCAGTGACGAGAACGGCTCCGCGGCCGATGTCGGCGCGTGGATCCTCAGCGTGACCGCGCCGTCCGGCAGGAACGCGCGCTGCCGCTCGTCGTGGATCAGGAAGGTGACCTCGGTGCGGTGGGAGGCCGCGGCATCCGACACCGCCCGCGCGAGTTCCGCCGAATAGCGACTGATGCCGTCGTGGAAGTCCGTGCGGATGTAGCGCGCGTCGAAGAAAAGCCGCATGTCAGCCGTCGAGCGGTTCGCCGCGGTACAGCTTCTCGAACGTGTCGAGGGTGCGTTCGATGTCGTGGATCTCGACGCCGTCGAGCGAGGCCTGCTGCATGCGCGAGTACTCGGCCTGGTCGGCGGTGAGCACGGTGCGGATCTTCTCGGCGAGTTCGTCGGCATTCCCCGGCTCGAACAGATAGCCGTTTTCACCGTCGTGGACGAGGTGCGGCAGCGCGACGGCGTTGGCCGCGATCACGGGAAGACCCGAGGCCATGGCCTCCATCGTCGCGATCGACTGCAGCTCGGCGACCGAGGCGATGACGAAGACGTCGGCGCGGGTGTAGGCGGCGCGGAGCTCCTCCTCCGACACGCGCCCGCGGAACGTGACCCGGTCGGTGAGGCCGAGCCGCTGCGTGGCCTGCTCGAGGTTCTTGCGCTGGTCGCCGCCGCCGACGATCTCGAACTCGAGGTTCAGGTCGGGGAGCTTCGCGATCGCCTCGAGGGTGACCTCGACGTGCTTCTCGGTCGTGAGGCGCCCGACGAACAGAACCCGGCGGCGGTTCTCGCGCGGCTCGAGGTTCGGCGTGTAGTTGCTCTTGCGGATGCCGCAGCTGATCGGGACGACCCCGTCGATGTCGATCGTGTTCTCGAGGAACTCCGCCGCCTTGCGCGTGGGCGTCGTGACGGCCCGCGACATGGCGAACGTGCGCTTCGCGTCGTCCCACGCGAGCTTGAGGAAGATGTCGTACAGGAACTTCGGCAGCAGCGTGAAGTCCAGGATGTTGTCGGCCATGATGTGGTTCGTCGCCACGACCGGGATGCCGCGCTGGTTCGCGATGCGGGTCAGCGCGCGACCGATCACGATGTGCGACTGGCTGTGGACGACGTCGACGTCGATCTGGTCGAGGAGCCGGCGCGAGTAGTGCTTGCCCATCCAGGGGAGCACGAAACGGAGCCAGTCGTGCGGGTGCCACCGCCATCCCGGCAGTCGGTGGACGGTCAGCGGCTGCCCCTCGATGTCCTCGGTGAACACACCGTGGTTGCGGTGGCCGACGCTGGGCGTCACGACGTGCACACGGTGGCCGCGCTCGGCGAGGCCGGCGGCGAGGCGCTCGGTGAAGCGCGCTCCACCGTTGACGTCGGGCGCGAACGTGTCGGCCGCGATCATGATGGTCAGGGGGCGGCGCTCGGAGGCGGGACTGTCCGGGGGCGTCATGGTCACGGGGTACGGGCCAATCTGTGCGTCGGAGGCGAGGGGGCTCTCGCCGGTGGGGCGCAGGGATGTGCGGGGCGCCGGGGCTCGATTCTAGCCCGGGTGCCGTTCGCGACCCGCTGGGAGGTCGGCGCGCCCCGGGCTCAGGGCCGTCGGAGGCGTCGCCCCTACGCTTGTCGGCATGACCCGCATCTCCGCCCAGGCCGACCCCGCGCAGTGGGTACCGATCACCGGCTCGTTCGGGTTCCGCGGACGCCGCGCCCGCAAGAAGGCGATCGGGATGCTGCTCGCCCAGGCGAACGCCGCGTTCGGTCGCGAGCAGCCCGGCAGCAGGGTCGCCGCGTGGGCGATGAGTCAGGCGATCCCCGCGTTGATGCGCCGCGCCGACGGACGTCTGCTCGCATGGGTGTGGAAGGACGACCCCGAGCTGCTCGTCGCGATGGCCCAGGTTCAGGAGCTCACCCCGCAGCTGCGGACGATGCGCGCCAGCATGCCGATCGAGTACGACGACACCGTCGCGTTCACCGGGTCGCCGCTCGGCGTCGGCGAGAAGCTCGAGATGCCCCTGCCCCCGAACCCTCGCCAGACGCCGTTCGCCTCGTACACCTGGGACACCGGCACGCACCTCGTGACCCTCACCGCCGTCATCTCCGACCGCGAGCGGTTCGGCACCGTCATCCCCGCCGTCGACGCGCTGGCACGGTCGCTCCGCCTCGTGACCGACCTGACCGTCGGCGAAGGCCCCGGCACCCTCCGCATCGACCCCGCCTGACGCCCGGCATCCGCTTGCCGGTCGCCTCGTACCGTTGAGCCGTCGCAGATGGTCATTCTCGCCGCCGCGGACTGACCATCTGGGCCGTCTCGACGCGCCAGCCCCGCTGGAGCATGGTGCTGCGCACGCGTTCCAGAACGGCTCGGCGGGCGGGACCGCGATGCGAGCGGTTCACCCGTCACACGCCAGCCGGCGGCGGCGAGGTCGTCGAGGCGGTCGACGTCGCGGGCGTACTGGCGGTCATCCAGGCGATGCTGTTGCCCGTCGTACTCGAGGAGGACTCTCGTCGGCGCGTGGACGAGATCGCCGACGGCCAGGAACCGGCCGCGCGCGTCCCGAATCGCGGCGTTCACTTCGAAGCGCGGGAGTCCGGCCTCTCGCGCGTCCAGTCGGAGGAGCGTCTCGGCGACCGAATCCGTGCGCGGCTCGGCGAGCGCGAGCGCACGTCGGAGGCGACGCACACCGCGAGACCCGACTCGGCTGTCGACCTCCGCCTCGAGAGCATCGACGGTGAGCACGGGATCGTGCCTGCGGAGAAGGGAGTCCGCTGCGACCACGAGTTCCCGGTCGGTGAGAAGGGATGCCGCCTGGCACCACGCAGCGGCCGGCTCGGCCACAGGCATCCCGTCGACCAGCCGGAGGCGAGCCACCTGCGATTGGTGCCCGCGGACGCCTACCCCGCGAGCCCGTACCGTCGGGGGGATCGCGGTCACATCGAGAGCGGCTCGGAGTCGGTCAGGACACCAACCACCCGCGAGAACGAGCGCCGTTGCGTGAGAGAAATACTCCCCGGCCCGCAGCTTGGTCAGGTACCCGCGTGCGAGCCCCGTCACGTCGCTCGATTGCTCGCGCGAACGGACGCCGTAGAACGGTGCGGCCAGTGACGGATGCCGCAATCGGCGGCGCGTCACGCCGGCGTCGAGCGCCCGCGAGACGGGGAAATGGTCGGGAAGATCCGGGGGAAGAACAGTCGGCATCCGTACACCGTCGTGCGGTTGACCGCTCACGCCCCGCCCCGTCACCCGATCTGTGGACAGTCACCACCGTCGACCCCGCGGGCAGAAGCCCGGGCAGAACGCCCGAGCCGTCGCAGATGGTCGCTTTCGACGCCGTCAGGCGACCATGTGAGACGGCTCGGCGACGCGCCGTCGCGCGGCGGGTCAGTCGGTGGGCGGGTGCGGGCGGTACAGCACGACGTCTGTCGCGCGGCGCACGCGCGTGCCCTGGCGGAGCGTGACGACCGAGCCGGTCGCGCCGGCTGCGAACACGCGGGCACCGCGGCGGGCGGCGACCTCGTCGCGCAGGCGACCCTGCAGTCCCGTGACCTCGCGGCGCAGCATCCGCACCTGGTTCTCGAGCTCGATGATGCGCGAGATGGCCGGCAGGCTCACGCCGTCGGCCGACATCTGCGCGACCTCGCGCAGTTGCGCGACGTGCCGGAGGGAGTACCGGCGCGACCCGCCACGGGTGCGCGCCGGTACCACGAGTCCCAGTCGATCGTACTGACGCAGCGTCTGCGGGTGCATGCCGGCGAGCTCTGCGGCCACCGCGATCGCCAGGATCGGGGCGTCCTCGTCGACCTGCTCGTTCGCCATGCGTCTCACCTCACTCGCGCGCCTTGGACATCAGGTCGGCGCGGGGATTCTCCTTGGGTTCCAGCTCGTGGAAGCGCTCCAGCGCTTCGCGCGCGGGACCGTCCAGGTGCGTCGGAACGGCGACCTGGACCTCGGCGAGCAGATCGCCGGTGCCCTTCGCCGTCTGAACCCCGCGGCCCTTGACGCGCAGCACACGTCCCGACGGCGTCCCCGGCGCGACGCGCAGCTTGACAGTGTCTCCGCCGAGCGTCGGCACCTCGATCGTCGCGCCCAGCGCCGCCTCGGTGAACGTGACGGGAACATGGATGCGGAGGTTCAGCCCTTCGCGCGTGAAGACGGGATGCGGGCGCACGCCGACCGTGAGGACGATGTCGCCCGCCTCCCCGCCGTCCGGCGAGGGACGGCCCCGGCCGCGCAGCTTGATCTTCTGACCGTCCGAGACCCCCGCGGGGATCTTGACCTTGATGGGCTTGCCGTCCTCGCCCTGGAGCGTGATGGTGTCGCCCTTCACAGCGGTCGTGAAGTCGAGCGTCGTGCGGGCGGTGACGTCGGCACCGCGCTGCGGGCCGCCGAAGCCGCGGAAGCCGCCGCTCGACTGCCCGAAGCGACCGGAGCCGAAGCGGCCACCGCCCTGCTGGCCGAACATCGCGAAGAGGTCGTCGAAGTCCGCCTGCTGGCTGGTGCCGCCGGGCTGGAACCGGCTGAACACGTCCTCGAAGCCGCCGCTCGCCCCGGGCTGGAAGCGAGCGCTCCCCGACCCCATGGCGCGCAGCTGGTCGTACTCGGCGCGCTGCTCCTTGTCGCTGAGCACCGAGTACGCCTCGCTGACCTCTTTGAACTTCGCCTCGGCCGCGGCGTCTCCCGCGTTCGAGTCGGGGTGATAGGTGCGCGCCAGCTTGCGGTACGTCTTCTTCAGGTCGGCGTCCGAGACGTCCTTGGACACCCCGAGCACCTTGTAGAAGTCCTTGTCGAACCAATCCTGACTGGCCATGGGCGCGCTCCCTTACTCGGCCGGAACGGCGACCACGACCTTCGCCGGACGCAGCTCGAGGTCCCCGAGGCGGTAACCGACCTCGACGACCTCGAGGATCGTCGGCTCGGTCGTGCCGGGCGTGGGCGCCTGGAAGATCGCCTCGTGCTGCTGCGGGTCGAACGTGTCGCCCGCCGCGCCGTAGCGCTCCACTCCCAGGCGGGCCACGACGGCCCGCATCTTCTCGGCGATCGCGGCGAGCGCGCTGCCCTCGGCGAGGTCGCCGTGCTTCTCGGCACGGTCGAGGTCGTCGAGCACGGGGAGCATCCCCTTGGCGACGGCGCCCTTGGCGCGCGCGATCTCCACCTCGCGCTGCTCCTCGGTGCGCCGGCGGTAGTTGGCGTACTCCGCCTGCACGCGCTTCAGATCGAGGAGCAGGTCGTGCTCCTCCTCCGGCGCGTCGGCGACGGCGGCCTCGTCGGACTGGGCCGCGCCGAGGATGTCGTCGACCGTGAGCGCTTCCGGCTCCGTGTCGGCATCCCCGGCGGGCTCCACCGACTCCTCGGCCGGGGTCGCGGCGACGTCGTCGCCCTCGTCCGGCTTCTCGAAGTCCTTGTCCGCCATGCTTACTTCTTCTCGTCCTCGTCGTCGACGACCTCGGCGTCCACGACGTCCTCATCGGAGGATGCCGCCTGCTCGCCGGCCGGAGCATCGGCCCCCGCCTGTGCGGCGTCGGCCTGGCTCGCGGCGTAGATCGCCTCGCCGATCTTGGTCTGCGACGCGTTCAGCTTGTCGTAGGCGTCCTTGACGGTGTCGTCGTTGTCGCCCGCGAGCGCCGTCTTGAGCGCGTCGACGTCGGCCTGGACCTCGGTCTTCACGTCCTCGGGCAGCTTGTCGGCGTTCTCGGTGAGGAGCTTCTCGATCGAGTACGAGAGCGTCTCGGCCTGGTTGCGGACCTCCGCGGCCTCGCGGCGCTTCTTGTCCTCGGCGGCGTGCTCCTCGGCCTCGCGCACCATCCGCTCGATGTCGTCCTTCGGCAGCGACGAGCCTCCGGTGATCGTCATCGACTGCTCCTTGCCGGTGCCCTTGTCCTTCGCCGACACGTGGACGATGCCGTTCGCGTCGATGTCGAAGGTGACCTCGATCTGGGGGATGCCGCGGGGAGCCGGTGCGATGCCGGTGAGCTCGAACGTGCCGAGCGGCTTGTTGTCGCGGGTGAAGTCGCGCTCGCCCTGGAAGACCTGGATGGCGACCGACGGCTGGTTGTCGTCGGCGGTCGTGAAGGTCTCGCTGCGCTTGGTCGGGATGGCCGTGTTGCGCTCGATGAGCTTGGTCATGATGCCGCCCTTGGTCTCGATGCCGAGGCTCAGGGGGGTGACGTCGATGAGCAGCACGTCCTTGCGCTCACCCTTGAGGACACCTGCCTGCAGGGCGGCGCCGACGGCGACGACCTCGTCCGGGTTGACGCCCTTGTTGGGCTCCTTGCCGGCTTCCTTCTTGACGAGCTCGCTCACGGCGGGCATACGCGTCGACCCACCGACGAGCACGACATGGTCGATGTCGGCGACCTTGATGCCGGCTTCGCGGATGACGTCCTCGAAGGGCTTCTTGGTGCGGTCGAGCAGGTCCTTGGTGAGGTCCTCGAACTTCGCGCGGCTGAGCGTCTCGGAGAGCGAGACGGGGCCGGAGTCGGTCAGCGAGAGGTACGGCAGGTTGATCGAGGTCGACTGCGAGCTGGAGAGCTCCTTCTTCGCCTGCTCAGCCGCCTCCTTGAGGCGCTGCAGCGCGATCTTGTCGCTCGAGACGTCGACGCCGCTCGTGTCCTTGAACTGCTTGATGAGGTAGTCGACGATGCGCTGGTCCCAGTCGTCGCCACCGAGGCGGTTGTCACCGGCGGTCGAGCGCACCTGGATGGTCGAGAAGTCGTCGTCCTTGCCCACCTCGAGGAGGGAGACGTCGAAGGTTCCACCACCGAGGTCGAAGACGAGGATGAGCTCGTCCTCCTTGCCCTTGTCGAGGCCGTACGCGAGGGCGGCGGCGGTGGGCTCGTTGATGATGCGGAGAACGTTGAGGCCCGCGATCTCACCGGCCTCCTTCGTGGCCTGACGCTCGGCGTCGTTGAAGTAGGCGGGAACGGTGATGACGGCGTCCGTCACCGTGTCGCCCAGGTACTGCTCGGCGTCGCGCTTGAGCTTCTGGAGGATGCGGGCCGAGATCTCCTGCGGCGTGTAGTTCTTACCGTCGATCGCCTGGGTCTTCCAGTCGGTGCCCATGTGGCGCTTGACCGACGTCAGGGTGCGGTCGACGTTGGTGACGGCCTGGCGCTTGGCGGTCTCGCCGACGAGCACCTCGCCGTCCTTCGTGAACGCGACGACCGAGGGGGTCGTGCGGAGGCCCTCGGCGTTGGCGATGACCTTCGGCTCGCCACCTTCGAGGACGGCGACGACCGAGTTGGTCGTTCCGAGGTCGATTCCCACTGCACGTGCCATGTGATTCTCCTTCGTGTGGCGATTGCGTAGATCTGAAGTCTCTCGGCGGCCCTGGCCACAACCTGAGCCGCGATGACTCAACGCTACTCCGACACCCGCCGCGGGTCAAACCAACTTGAGCCGACTCATATCAAGTTTGCAGACTCGGCGCCGCCCCAAGCAGTCGTTAGCGTGGACGGATGCCGATCCGCCTGACCCCGCTCGATCCCACCGGCGCCGACCGCGAGGCGCTGGTCTCGTTCATGACGTCGCAGTCGTTCCCGTTCCACGTGCGGACCGATCCCACGGCGGAGCAGATCGCCGAGGCCATCGACGACGGCGCGTACGCCGACGAGGATCACGCGTCGTTCTGGATCGACTCCGACGAGCACGGGCGGATCGGATTCTTCCGCCTGGAAGACCTGAGCGACGGCGCTCCCCTGTTCGACCTGCGACTGGACGCGGCGCACCGCGGCCACGGGCTCGCGGCGGACGTTCTGCGGGCGGCGACCGACCACGTCTTCACGACGATGCCCGAGGTCAACCGATTCGAAGGGCAGACGCGGGAGGACAACCTCGCGATGCGGCGGGTGTTCGTCCGCTGCGGCTGGGTGCAGGAGGCCTACTACCGCGAGGGCTGGCCCGCAGACGACGGGCGACTCCTGGCATCTGTCGCCTACAGCATCTTGCGCCGCGACTGGCGCGACGGCACCGTCACGCCTGTGGTCTGGGACGTCCCGACCGACGGCTGAGCGCGGCGCGGATCAGCGCGCGCCGAAGAACTTCGCGAGCCGGCCGAGCAGGCCGCCGCCGGCGGGCTTCGGCTTCGAGACGAAGACCGAGCGTCCCTCGGCCGCGCTCACCCGCAACAGCCCCATCAGGCTGAAGGTCGTGAGCAGTCGGCGAGCCTCATGGGCGTCGAGGTCGGCGACCCGCGAGAACTCGTCCTCGGTGAGCGCCGCCTGACCGAGCAGCGAGATCGCCCGCAGGTGATGCGGCTGGTGCGGCAACGTGGTCAGGTTGGGCCACCGGTGCAGGCGGTAGCGGTCGCCCGCCCGCATCCACGGTGCAGCGGATGCCTCGAACGACGCGTGGGCGACGGCCCACAGCAGCGGGTCGAGATCGCGCCCGGGCTCGGCGACCAGGTGCGCCTCGCGGTCGAGGTCGAGGATCGTCATGGACGTGACCCGGCCGGGCACGTCGGCGAGCGGGTGGTCCCACCAGTAGGCGTGCTGCGCCACGTCGAGCACGAGGGGCGGCAGATCGCCCGCGCGCACCTCGATGAGGTCGCCTTCGCCGCCCTCGATCGCGGTCCGCAGGCGCAGGGCGAGGCGGGACCAGTCGATGTCGTCGGCGACGCCCTCGGGCATCGCGCCGAGACCGGCCGCCGCCTCTTCGAGGGTCGTCGCCCGGCGGATCGGCGTGTCGGGGAGGGATGCCGGCCACGGCCCGCGGGTCGGCCCGCCGATCGTGGGAGCCGCGGTCTCCGCGGCGGAGGGCGGAGCGACGTAGCCCGGAGCGACGAAGGCCGCGGCCGGCTGCTCGGCGGCCACGGGAGTCGCTGCCGGCGCCGAGACGTGCACCTCGCGCTGCACACCCGCACGGGCGGCGGGGTCGACGGCTGCCGGAGCCCCGGCATCCGTGTCGGAGGTGTAGCCGGTCCAGCCGGAGCCGTCCCACCAGCGGTAGGCGGCGATCCCCAGGGGGTCGGCGCGCCATTCGGCCGCGGTCTGCGGGTCAGTGGTCATCTCGTCTCCTCGTGTGGGCCGGTGCGACGGTTCGGGCGGTGCGACGGCGGACCTGAGGGGTCCGCCGTCGCGGTCGATCACAGCTCGAGCTGCTTCTCGACCTCGCGGGTCGACAGACGGGCGAGGGCGAGGTTGCCGCGTGCCTTGTCGAGGGCGATGTAGATGAAGACCTCGGGGGCCGCGGCCAGCGGACGGATGATGTGGTACTGGGACGACAGCGTGATGAGGATGTCGTCGATCGACTCGTTCAGGCCGAGGGCCGCGATCGTCTTGAGCTTGGCGCGGACGACCTCGGTGTTGCCGGCGGCGGCGAGCTCGAGGTCCAGGCCGGTGCCCTGGGTGCCGAGGGCCATGCCCGAGCCGGAGTCGACGAGCGCGACGCCGATGGCGCCGTCGATCGTCATGAGCTTCGCGAGGGAGTCGTGGATGTTTGCCATGTCGTGTCCTTTGTCAGATGGCGTTCGGGTGGTCTGTCGGCGTTCCCGCCGGGTCGCGCCCGCCGTACGGCGCGGGGTGAGTCGCAGAGAAGGCATCACCCGGTGCGGGGCAGGCTGCGACCGAGATCGGATGCCGCGCGCCGGGCGAGGGCGAGGGCGTGGCCGAGCGTCTCGCCCGAGCCGAAGAGGGCGGCGAGGACGAGCGTGCTGCCCTCGACGCGCACCTGCACGATGTGACCGGCGTCGCTGAAGACGAGCACCGACGAGGCGCCGCCGAGACGGAGCTCCCGCACGGCGGCCTCGCCGAGTGCCTGCAGCGAGCTGGCGATGCTGGCGAAACGGCCGCCGTTCTGCGCGACGGCGCCGTGCTGCGAGGCGACCTCGAAGCCGTCGTCGGTCAGCACGCTCGCGTAGGTGAGGGAGGTGCTGTGGGCGGCGAAGGCCCCGAGGACGTCGGTCGCGAGTGCGATGACGTCGGCGTCCTGATGCAGGGGGGTGCTCATGGTGGTGTGTCGTCCTCGCGTCTCAGGCGGCGGTCTCGGCGGCGCCGCTCGTGGCGGACGCGATGATCTCGGCTGCCTCGACGCTCGCGACGAGGGTCAGCAGCAGGGTGCGCATGTGGTCGGTGCTGCGCGGGTCGGCGGTGAAGACCGGGATGGTGCGGTCGGGATGCCACTGCGACAGCGCGTCGGCGTAGGCGCCGAGGTCGGGAGTGGGTGCGACGTCGCTGCGGGTCACGCCGATGACGACGGCGCCGCCCGCGACGAGCTCCTCGAACTCGCCGAGGTACTCGATGGCCTTCGCGATGGGGTCGGGCAGGTCGTTGTTGACGAGCAGCAGCAGGCCCTTGGCCCGCTCGGCGAGCACCGTCCACATGAAGTCGAACCGCTTCTGACCGGGGGCGCCGTAGAGGCGCACCTTCTCGTCGGGTCCGAGCGTGAGCTCGCCGTAGTCCAGCGCGACAGTCGTGGTGTCCTTGTCGGCCTGTGCACGATCGGTGTTGGCGGCCTCGGTGGAGACGACGTCGATCTCGCTCAGGCTGCGGATGGCCGTCGTCTTGCCGGCGCCCATCGGCCCGGCGAACAGGATGACGTGTTCCGCCACGCTCGCTCTCCCCCTCGGTCGGTGCGGCCGGACAGGGGTGATCGGATCACGCGATGGATGCGTGGGCGATCGGATGCGGACCCCAGCCCGCGATTCCCCGTCGGCGATCCGGGGTCTCTCCCCCGCACCGAGACCCGAGCTTAGGGGGATGGATCGGGTCTCCGAGGGCCGTTCCACGCCCCACGCCGGGGACTGAGGAAAGGCTGAGCAACGACTGAGCGCGCGGCCCCCTTTTCGGCCCTTCGCCTGGGCATAGTGGGATGCGCGGGGGCCCTGCCCTGGGGAGCCCGTGACCGCACTGGGGTGGTCGGCTGGGGAGTCTCCGGGTGAGCGCCGCTGCGGCGCGCCCTGCTGTCCGCGTCGCCTCGTGTCCCAACACATCGGACCAGCAAGGAGATCTGCACATGCGTGCATCGCTGAAGAACTACATGGCCGCCTGCAACCGCCGCAAGGAAGAGACCGGCGAGTCCGGCTTCTCGCTCATCGAGCTCATCGTCGTCGTCGTGATCCTCGGCATCCTCGCCGCGATCGCCGTCCCCGTGTTCACCGGTCTGCAGGCGCAGGCTGAGGACAACGCACGTCAGACCGTCGCCGCGAACGCCGCGACCCAGGTGGCCTCCAACCTGTCGCAGAACAAGGCTGCCGACCTCGGTCTCGACAACCTCTCCAACAACAAGAAGTACACGATCACCGTCACCGGCACCACGATCACGGACTACTGCGTGAAGGTCGTCGAAGGCGACAAGACGCCTGCTGAGTCGGGCCCCGCCTGCTGAGCACCCGCACCACCTCGCCGGGTCGGCGGAGCTCGCAGCTCGCCGACCCGGCATCCCCGTTCCAGCCACCACCCCGCGACCGAAGGACGACCCGATGTCCCGCGCGCACGAGCCGAATGGCGACGACGACGGCGTGAGCCTCGTCGAGGTCGTCATCGCGATGTTCCTCTTCGCGCTGCTCGCGGTCGCCATCCTCCCCCTCGCCATCCAGGCGCAGGCCCTGAGCTCGACGAACCGCGACGCCTCGAGCGCGAGCGCGTTCGCCTCGGGCCTGCTCGCCGAGGTGCGCGCCGAGTTCCGCGACACCGACCTGCAGACGTGCGCCGAGGTCAGGAACTTCCTCTCGACGCGCGGCAGCGCCGGCGTCATCACCGACCCGGCGGGCTCGGGTCAGACCGCCCGCCTCACTGCCGACAGCACCTGCCCCGCCGCGAGCGTCAGCGTCGCGACCGTGCGCGCGAAGGTCTACTCCTCCGCGGCCGCGACCGGCACACCGACGGCGACGCTCTCGACGCAGATCGTGGTGACCGGCCCATGATCCCCGCCCGCACCGACGACCGACCCACCGACGACCGGCCCGGCGACGACGCCGGGCTCACTCTCGTGGAGCTGCTCGTCTACATGTTCGTCGGGGCGCTGTTCCTCGGCATCCTCGGCGCCGTCTTCGTCGGCGCGCTCCGCGCTGATTCGGTCACCCGCGAACGCGACCTGGCGACCGGCCAGCTGCAGGCCGTCTCGACCTCGCTGTCGACGACCGTCCGCTCCGCCTCCGCCGTGCGCGTCGAGACCAGCGGCGGCACGACCGTCGTCCGCGCCGCCCTGCCCGGCGACCGGTGCTCGGCGTGGGCGTTCACGACACCCGCCGGGGCGGCCACCGGCATCCGCGAGGTCCGCGTCGTCACCTACAGCGCATTCACGACCGGCAGCGCTCCCGCGCCGGGCTCGTCGTGGGGCGTGCTCGCGCCGCGCGTGCGCCAGGTCGTGACCTCGTCCGGCACCGCGCGGCCGTTCGCCGCGCTCGCCTCGGCGGACGCACCGCTGACCTGGAACATCGCCGTGCCGCGGCTCGACGCCGCCGCATCATCCGCGCCCGCCGCGTCGATCTCGGGATCCGCCGTGCCGCTGGGCAAGTCCGCTGGGGGATCGGGGAAGAAATGCTGGTGAACGCACGCAGACGCCGCTCGGGGGACGAGGGCTCGACGCTCGTGTCGGTACTCGTGATCGTGATGGTGCTGGGGCTCCTCGCGGTGACCCTCGCCGGCGCCGTCGTCGCGACGGCGCAGACCACCGCGGGGGTGCGCGGCAGCCTCGACTCGCAGGCGGCCTCGGATGCAGGCCTCGCTGCCGCCGTGGCCTCGTCGACCGCGACCGGCGCGGACCCGTGCACCGTGAAACCGGCATCCACCTCGGCGCCGAGGTACGCCGTCACCGCCTCGTGCGCGGGCGACGTCGTCACGTTCGTCTCGACGGGGACCGGCTCCGACGGCAGCAAGACCGTGACGAGCGCGAGCTACGAGCTCAAGAAGACCACCACGGCCGCACCCGGACTCGGCGCCGACATGGTGTTCTTCGGGGATGCGACCTTCACGAGCGAGGTGCGCTCGCACGAGCTCGACGACCGCCTGCTGACGATCATGATGCCCCGCGGCACCTTCGTCTGTCAGAACCACGTGCCGGCCAACATCCTCGCCGGCGGCGACGTGAAGACCAACGGTCAGTGCACGGTCGACGGCACCGTCGCCACCGGCGGATCGATCACCATGACGAACTCGAGCGACACCATCAAGGGCAACCTCTACGCGTCGAGCACCGGGACGGCGAAGGTCTCGGGCATGATCGGCGGCGACATCCACGTCGGCGGCCCCATCGACTTCGGGTGGAGCGGCTTCACCTACCCCGGCAACGTGTTCGCCGGCGGTGACGTCGACATGACGAGCGTGTCGATCGCGGGCAAGCTGACCCTGCCGCGCACGTCGACCGTCAAGCTGGACGGCCACCTGCAGGTGAAGTACCCGGCCTCCGCCCACGCGCGCGTCGCGAAGGGCGCCGCGGGCGGCCTGCAGTGGCCGACCTCGACCGTCCCGCCCACCGCGCCGACCTTCCAGAGCTGGTACGACTACACGTACAAGGCCTCCGACTGGCCGGGCTTCACCGTGAAGACCCTCGCGACCTCTGGCGACGGCGCGTGGACCTGCAACCGGTTCAAGAACAACAACCCGTCGACCGGCAACGCCGCGGGCTGGCGCGAACTGTCGGCGCTCACGACCCCGACCGTCGTCGACGCGCGCCCCTGCGGAACGCTCAGCTCCAACAACGGCTCGAAGCCCGTCGTCACGCTGCAGACCGATGTCGCCTTCCTCGCCAACAACTACGACATCACGCAGCTCACGATGAAGGCCGCCGCCGGCAAGACCCCGAAGGTCTGGTGGATCGTCGAGGACCGCATCTCCGACGGCACGCCGAGCTGCGTGAGCCCCGCGGGCACCGTCAACATCAACACGACCGTCATGGGCGAGGGCATCTCGGCGATGATCTACACGCCGTGCCGCATCAGCATCACCGGCGGCGGCGAGTGGCACGGCACCTTCTACGGCGGCGGGCTCAACCACGGTGGCCTGATGGACTTCTACGGTCGTCCGCTGCTGCTGCCGGGTCAGGGCGGCGGATCGTCGGGTCCCGGCTCGACGCCCGGCGGCGGTACCACGACGGTCAGCCTCGGCGGGCTCCTCTCGAGGACGGACGGCAAGGGATGACCGCGCTCCTCGATCCGGCGCTCATCGTGACGCTCGTCGGCGTCATCGCCGGCGGTTTCGGCCTCATCATCGGCTCGTACCTCAACGTCGTCGCCTACCGGGTGCCCGCCGGCATCTCGCTGCTGCGCGAGAGCCGCTGCCCGTCGTGCGACCAGCCGGTCCGCTGGTACGAGAACGTCCCCGTGCTGTCGTGGCTGCTCCTGCGCGGCCGCTGCGGATCGTGCCGCTCCGCGATCGGCGCGCGCTACCCACTCGTCGAGCTCGCCACCGGCGTCGCGTTCGCGGCCGTGGCGCTCGTCTGGCTGTTCGCGACGGGGCGGCCGGGCTCCGGCATCCCGCTCCCCGCCGCACCCGCGCTCGATTCCGTCGGCGCCGCGTTCGCCGCCATCGCCGCCGCCGACGGCCTCGCCGGACCGACTGCCGCGCAGGCGCTCGTGCTCGCCGCGTTCCTCTGGTTCGCGGCGGCGGGGATCGTCCTGACCCTCATCGACCTCGACACCCGCCGGCTGCCTCACGCGATCACCACCCCCGGCATCCTCGTCACGCTCGCCCTGCTCGTCGGCGCCGTCCTGCTCGGCGCGGACGCGTGGGCGCTCGTGCGCGCGGGCATCGGATTCGTCGTCCTGTACGTCTTCTACGGCCTCCTCCGACTCGTCCGCCCCGACGGCATGGGCGGCGGCGACGTGCGCCTGGCCGCCTACGCCGGGCTGTTGCTCGGCTGGCTCGGCTGGGGACCGCTCGTGGTCGGCGCGTTCGCCGCGTTCGTCCTCGGCGGCGTGTACGGGGTCGCGCTCCTGTTCTCACGGCGGGCGGGTCGCCGCACCGCCATCCCGTTCGGCCCGTGGATCATCCTCGGCGCGTGGGTCGGCATCGTCGCCGGCGACGTGATCGCCGACGGCTACCTCACACTTCTCGACGGTCGGCTGATGTCATGACCCGTCGCCCAGGCAAGGAGGTCCTCTGATGGCCAAGACACGAGTGGCGCTCGAGATCACCGAAGACAGCGTCCGCGCCGTCGAGGTGACCGACGGGCGCTCCCCCACCCTGCTCGCCGCCGGCGAGGTGATGCTCCCCGAGGGCGCGGCGAAGGACTCCGAGATCGTCGACCGCGACATCGTCGTGGGAGCGCTGCGCAGGCTGTGGACGGATGCCGGGATCAAGGGCCGCAACGTGGTCCTGGGCGTCGGCGGTCGCCGCGTGCTCGTCCGCGAGCACAGCTCGACGCTGCGCGAGACGGCTCTCGTGCGCCAGGCGCTGCCGTTCGACGTGCAGGACCGCCTGCCGGTCCCCGTCGACCAGGCCGTGCTCGACTTCATCCCCACGCACGTCGACGACGACGGCATGCACGGCCTCATGGTCGCGGCGGTCTCGGAGCAGATGGAGGACCTCGTCTCGGTGCTCGCCGAGGCGGGTCTCACCGCCGACTCGATCGACCTGCTCGCCTTCGGCTACTGCCGCGCGCTCGCGGGACTCGCCCCGAAGGGCGTGACGGGCATGCTCATCGGCATCGGCGAGCACACGACCCAGGTCGTGATCGCGACCGACGGCATCCCGCAGTTCGCCCGCGCGATCCCCATCGACGTCCCGCGCGGCGAACCCCGAGTCGCCGAGGTCGAGGCCGCTGCGAGCCCGCTCGAGACGCTCACCGGATTCCGCGCGGGCGGAGTCGAGGACTCCGTCGACGGCGCCCCGCGCTCCCGCGGCGACCTGCGTCGCGCCCGCACCGCCGTCGCGACGCCGCCCGCGGGAGTGCCCGAGGCACCGGCGACGGACGCGATGTCGGCCGACCTGCAGGACGTCCTGATCGACCTCGTCACCCGCTTGCGCGGCACGGTCTCGTTCTACCGGGATCGAACGGATGCCGCGCCCGTCGCGGCGACCTTCGTCACCGGACTGCACACCGACCACCCGCGCCTGCAGGCCGCGCTCGCGCAGGTCGCCGGCACCGAGATCCGCCGGATCACGGGCGCCGACCTCGTCCGGGTCAAGAACGGACTGCACCCCGCCGTCGACGAGCGCATCGCGCCCACCGTCGCCCTGCTCCTGGGAGGACACAAATGAGCACGCTCGCGCGCACCCCCGCCTTCAAGCCCGGGTCCCTCCCCCGCGCCAACCTGCTCCCGCTGTCCGAGACGCGGCGCCGGGAGGTCCGCCGCCTCGGGCGCTCATGGGTCACGATCGGACTCGGCTCGCTCGTCGTCGCGCTCCTGCTGATCGGTGGCGCGTTCGCGATGAACGTGCAGGCCGCACTCCGCCTCGTCTCCGCGAACGCCGACACGGAGCGCGTCATCGCCGAGATCGCCGAGCTCGCACCCGTGAGCCAGGCGGTCGCGCAGCGGACGGAGCTGTCTGGTCTCATCACGCAGGCCATGTCCGGCGACATCGCCTGGCGGAAGGCCGTGGCGACGGTGACGCAGGCGCTCCCCGCCGGCGTGACCGTGACCGACTACGCCCTGGCCGCGGGCCAGGTACCGGGATCGACCGCACCGGACGAGACCGTCGGCGCAGCGGGCACCGTCACCGTCGTCAGCGACGAGCCCATCAGCCTCGTCGAGGCGACTCGGGCGCTGCGCGGCGTAGACGCGATCCTCGAGGTGAGCGTCCAGACCCTCGCCGAGGAGGAGGGCGTCTACACCTACACCGTCGAGGTGCAGCTCGACCAGACCATCTACTCGGGGGCGTTCGCTCCCGAGCAGACGACCGAGACGGAGTGACGATGACGAAGCAGCTGGTCAACCTCATCGGGGCCGTCGTGTCCGTCGGCATCCTGCTCGCCGGCGCACTCCTGTTCGCCCTGCCGCAGTTCACGGGCGCGCAGCGCATCAGCGCGGACGCGGCCTCCGTCGAGCAGTCCAACGCGACCCAGCAGGCCGTGCTCGACGGTCTCGCCGCGCAGGCGGCCGACATGACCGCGCTCGACGCGGAGGTCGCGAAGCTCCGTCGTGTCGTGCCGGCATCCGTCCGCGCCGACGACATCGTCCAGCTCGCGGCCGACGCCGCCTCGACGCAGGGCGGGAAGGTCGTCGCCGTCACCGTCGGCGAGACCACGCCCTTCGCGGCGCGCACCGCCGAAGCCGCAGCGGGAACCGCTGACGGCGCCGCCGCGACGGAGACGACCACCGAGACGACCGAGCAGACGCAGGAGTCGGATGCGGCCCCGACCGACGCCCCTGCTGCCGCCGACGGAACTGCCGTCCCGGCCGGCGACGGGCCGCAGCAGGTGAGCATCACCCTCAGCATCTCGGCGCCCGACAGCACGAAGGCGACCGCCGTGATCGACGAGCTGCGCAAGGGCCCCCGCGCGGTCGCCATCACGAACGCGGGCATCACGACCGACGACGACGGGACTGTCACCGCCGAGGTGACTCTGCTCGCGTTCTACGTCGCCGGCTGACGCCCGCGGTACACGCAAGAGCCCCGGCACACGCGAAAGCCCCGGACCTCGAGGGTCCGGGGCTTTTCGCGTACCGCTCAGCTGCCCAGCTGCTCGTACATCGTGAACATCGGCATGTAGAGGGCGACGACCATACCTCCGATGAGCACCCCCAGCAGGGTGATCATGATCGGCTCGATCATGCTGGTCAGCTGCTCGGAGGCCGCCTTGACCTCGGTCTCGTAGAAGTCCGCGATCGACTCGAGCATGTCGGGGAGCGTGCCCGACTCCTCGCCGACCGACACCATCTGCGACACCATGGCCGGGAATACGTCGGCCTTGGCCAGCGGCGTCGAGAACGACCGACCGTGGCGCACCGACTCGCGCACCTCGCCGAGCGCATCCTCGATCGCCTTGTTGTTGGATGCCTTGCCCACGAGCTCGAGCGCCTGGAGCAGGGGCACGCCCGCCTTGAGCATCATCGACAGGTTGCGGGCGAAGCGGGCGACGGCGATCTTCGTGATGAATGCGCCGAAGATCGGCATCTTCAGCCGGAAGGGATCGACCGCCCCGCGGAAGCGGTCGGTGTCCTTGACGCGCTGGTACCAGACCACCCCGCCCACGACGGCGACCACGAGCAGAGGGCCGATCCAGATCATGTTCCGCGACAGCGTCACGAGGATCTGCGTCGGGATGGGCAGCTCGCCACCCATGCTGGCGAACATCTTCTCGAAGATCGGCACGACGAAGGTGATCATCGCCAGCACGCCGAGGATCGCGATGACGAGCACGACGATCGGGTAGGTCATCGCCGACTTGATCTTCTGCTGCAGGTCGACGTCGGAGCGGTACGACTTCGCGACGGCGACGAGGGACTCGCCGAGGAAGCCGCCGGTCTCACCGACGTTCACGAGGCTCACCATCAGCGGAGGGAACACCTTGGGCTGCGCCGCCATGGCGGCCGAGAACGACTTGCCGGCGGCGATGTCGGTCTGCACGGCGGTGAGAGCCGACGCCAGCTTCTTGCTCTCGGTCTGCTCCGAGATGACGGCGAGCGCGCGCATGAGCGGCAGACCCGCGTTGATCAGGCCGGAGAGCTGCTTCGCGAAGATCGCGAGGTCCTCGACCTTGACGCCCTTCTCGAACCCGGGGATCGAGATCTCCTGGTGCAGGCCGGTCGTCGACATCGGTGCGACCTGCAGGGGCGCGAGACCCTGCGCGCGCAGCTTCGAGACGACGGCGCTCTCGCTGGCCGCCTCGACGGTGCCCTTGACGATGGGGCCACCGGACGTGCCGACGGCTCGGTAGGTGTACTCCTGCAGTGCCATATCAGCGCGTCCACGCATCCATCGGGTCGGCCCATGCGTCGGCGTGAACGCCGGCCGGCTGCACACGCACGCCGTCGAGGGCCTTCGGGTCGGTCAGGTAGTGCTTCGCGAGGGCGAGGTTCAGCTCGCCGCGCTCGACCAGCAGCCGCAGCGACTGGTCGAGCGTGTGCATGCCGTGCCCGGCGCCCGCCTGCATCGCGTTGTAGAGCTGGGCGATCTGGTTCTCGCGGATGAGGTTCGCCACGGCGGGGGTCGACACGAGCACCTCGGTCGCGATCACACGGCCGCCGCCGTGGGCCCGCGGCAGCAGGGTCTGGCTGATGACGCCCTGGAGCGCGTCGCCCAGCTGGGTGCGCACCTGGTTCTGCTGATGGGCGGGGAAGGCGTCGACGATACGGTTGATGCTCTTCGCCGCTCCCTGGGTGTGCAGCGTCGAGAGCACGAGGTGACCGGTCTCGGCGGCGGTGAGCGCGGTCGAGATCGATTCGGGGTCGCGGAGCTCGCCGATGAGGATGACGTCGGGGTCCTGACGCAGCACACGACGCAGAGCCTCGGCGAACGAGCTCGTGTCGGCGCCGACCTCGCGCTGGTGGATGAGCGACTGCCGCGACGTGTGGACGAACTCGATCGGGTCCTCGACCGTGACGACGTGATCCTGCTTCGTCCGGTTGATGAGGTCGATCATCGCCGTGAGGGTCGTGGACTTGCCCGAGCCGGTCGGGCCGGTGACGAGGACCAGCCCGCGGGGGCGCAGGGCGAGCTCCCCGGCGACCTCGGGGGCGCCGAGCTCGGCGAGGGTGAACGCCCGGCTCGCGATGAGTCGGAACGCCGCCGCGACCTGACCGAGCTGACGGAACACGTTGACGCGGAACCGCCCGACGCCCGCGACCGTGTACGACAGGTCGACGTCACCGGTGGCGTGGAACGACTCGCGGTGGGACGGCGTCATGATCGACACGAGCGCGTCGAGCAGGGTCGCCCCGGGGATCGGCGCCTCGTACCCCGTGACCGGGATGAGGTGACCGTCGTGACGGTGGAGAGTCACGGCATCCGCGGAGAAATGGATGTCGGAGGATCCCATTCCCGCAGCAGTGCCGAGGATGCCGTCGAGCAGGGCGGTCGCGCCGGCGTCGGCGGCGACGGCCCGGGCTCGCAGTTCAGACCGTGACACGCAGGACCTCCTCGATCGTCGTCGCCCCCAGGACGACCTTCGACCAGCCGTCCTCGCGGAGGCTCGTCATGCCGTCGCGGAGCGCCGCCGCGCGGACGTCGCTGCCCGTGGCGTGGGACACGACGAGCTGTTCGATCTCGTCCGACATCGCCATCACCTCGTGCAGGCCGACGCGGCCCCGGTAACCGGTGCCCGAGCACTCGGGGCATCCGCCCTTGCGGAACAGCTCGGGCGGATCACTGGGGTCGAACGGGAACCCGAGGCGCTCGAGGACGGCAGGGTCCTCGCGGTAGGGCTGGCGGCACGCGGTGCAGAGCCGCCGCGCGAGACGCTGGGCCACGACGGCCGACAGCGCGGTCGCGACGAGGAAGGGCTCGGCACCGATCTCGGTGAGACGCGCGACGGCGCCGGGGGCGTCGTTGGTGTGCAGCGTCGAGAGGACCAGGTGGCCCGTGAGCGCCGCCTCGATGGAGATGATCGCCGTCTCGGTGTCGCGGATCTCACCGACGAGGACGATGTCGGGGTCGGAGCGGAGGATGCTGCGCAGCGCGGACTGGAAGGTGAGACCCGCCTTCGCGTTGACCTGCACCTGGTTGATGCCGGGGATCCGGTACTCGACGGGGTCCTCGACGGTGATGACGTTGACGGCGGGGTTCGCGACCTCGCGGAGCGCCGTGTAGAGCGTGGTCGACTTGCCCGAACCGGTGGGCCCGGTCACGAGCACCAGTCCGTGCGGGCGGGTGATGGCCGTGCGGAACCGGCCGAGGTTCCCCCGCCCCATCTGCAGGTCGCGCAGCGACAGGCTCACGCCGGTGTTGTCGAGGATGCGCATGACGATCTTCTCGCCCCACACGGTGGGTAGGGTCGCCACGCGCAGGTCGATCTTGCGACCGACGTGCGTCACCGAGAGGCGGCCGTCCTGGGGCTTGCGACGCTCGGCGATGTCGATCGAGGCCATGATCTTCAGGCGCGAGACGACGCCGTCCTGGATGGCACGGTCGGCGCGCTGCATCTCGTGCAGCACGCCGTCGATGCGGTAGCGCACGGCGAGGTGGGTCTCGCCGGGCTCGACGTGGATGTCGCTCGCCCGGTCGTCGATGGCCTGCGTGATGAGGAGGTTCACGAATCGGACGATGGGCGCATCGCTGTCGGACTGGTCGAGCTCCTCGACCGAGACCTCCGCCGCAGCGGATTCCTCGAGCGCGGCCGACAGGTCCGAGATCTCGTCGTCGGATCGGACGTAGCGCTGGAACGCGCTTTCGAGCGCATCGACGGCGACGACGACCGGGGAGATGTGCAGATCGGTGATCGTCGCGACGTCGTCGAGCGCGATGATGTCGGACGGGTCCGCCATCGCGAGCACGAGCCGGTCGCCGGTGCGCTCGACCGGGAGCACGCGATGCTTGCGGCACATGCCGCCGGGGAGGAGCGCGACGACAGCGGCATCCAGCTGACGGCCGGCGAGGTCCATGTAGCGGTGGCCGGTGTGCAGGGCGACCGCCTCTGCCAGCTGGTTCGGCGAGACGATGCCGCGAGTCAGCAACTGCTGCATGAGCTCGTCCGTCTCGCCGTACTCGTCGACGAGCGTCGCCACCTCGCCCGCCAGCACCGCGCCGGTCAGCACCAGCGTCTGCGCGATCCCCCGCATCCTGCCACCCCCTGTATCGGCGGCCGGGACCTCGGTCTGGGCGCGCACGTGCCCACCCAGTCCGAGCACGCCTCGCCAGAGTAGACAGCGGGGTCGGAACGACACACGGTGGCGCCGCCAACTGAGGAGAAGCTGAGGTGGCGCTGGGGCGTGCTGAGTTGCGCCGGAAGATTAATGCATTTTAATGAAAGCGGGGGGAAGCGACGGTCGTGGATTCCTATGGACCTCACATGACTCTTCTCGAACACCCCGCACCGGCCCGCACCCTGGGACCGGTCACACGCGTGGCCGTCCTCGTCGAGGACGGCGGCACGGCACGCGACCGCCTCTCCGCCACGCTGCAGCAGCACGGCTTCCAGGTGCATTCCTTCTCGGACGGCTTCGCCGCGGTCGAGGCCGTCGACCGCCTGCAGCCCGACCTCGTGACCGTCGACACCCGGCTCGCGGGGATCGACGGCTTCGAGGTCGTGCGCCGCATCCGCTCGTTCCACGCCGGGTCGGTCGTCATCATCTCGGACATGACCGAGGAGACCGCCGCCGTCGAGGCGTTCCGCAGCGGAGCGGACGACTACATCCTGCGGCCGTGGCGCCCCTTCGAGCTGCGCGCCCGCCTCGACGCGATCCTGCGCCGCACGCTGGGTGCCGTGGAGATGCTGCCGCCGACCGAGTCCGACTGGCTCGTCGTCGACGGGCTGCGGCTGCACCCGGCATCCCGCCGAGCCGAGCTCGCCGGACACCGCATCGACCTCACCCGCTCGGAGTTCGACCTGCTGCTGGCGCTCGTACGCAACCCCGACGTCGTGCTCGAGAAGTCCTGGATCGTGCTGCTGCTGCGCCGCCAGAACGGCGGCAACGGGGACCACGTGAACGCCCACGATCTGCACGCCGTCGAGGTGCACGTCATGAACCTGCGCCGCAAGCTCGGCGGCACCGCCCGGCGCTGCCGATGGATCGAGACGGTCCGCGGCATCGGCTACCGCTTCGCGCCGGCGAAGCTCTGACGCGGCGTCACCGGTGAGACCCGGCCGGGAGGTAGGGTGCGGCTCATGACGCGCACCACCGGCGGGACGCCCGAGACCCCCGCGACCCGAGCACCCTCCCGACCGGGCGTACTGGCCTGGGCTCTCTGGGACTGGGGGTCGGCCGCCTTCAACGCCGTCGTCACGACCTTCGTCTTCAGCACCTTCCTGGCGAGCTCCCTCTTCGTGGATCCCGCGATCGTCTCCGCCGCGGACGGTGACCCGTCGGACCCCGCTCTCGTCCGCGCCCTCGCCGGCAACGCGAGCGTCGTGGCCACGGCACTCATGATCGCGGGCATCCTCATCGCCGTCCTGGCCCCGGTGCTGGGACAGCGCTCCGACGGATCGGGGCGCCGCAAGCTCTGGCTCGGGATCAACACCTTCGTCGTGGTCCTCGCGATGGCCGCGATGGTGTTCGTCGAGGGCGCGCCGGGCTACCTCATCCTCGGTGCGACGCTCCTCGCGGTCGGCAACGTGTTCTTCGAGTTCGCGGGCGTCAACTACAACGCCATGCTCGTGCAGGTGTCGAGCCGCGAGAACATGGGCCGCGTCTCGGGCTTCGGCTGGGGCATGGGCTACGTCGGCGGGATCGTGCTGCTGGTGATCCTGCTCGTCGGCTTCATCGGACTCGTCGACAGCCCCGGCCCCCTCGGTGTCACGACCGACGGCGGACTCCACATCCGCCTCGCCGTCCTCGCCTCGGCCGTCTGGTTCGGCATCTTCGCGATCCCGGTCCTGGTGCGCGTTCCCGAGATCCCCGCGCGCGAGCGCGCGAACCGGGTGGGCTTCTTCGGGTCCTACCGGGTGCTGTGGGAGACGCTCGTGAAGCTGTGGCGCCGCGACCGTCAGGTGCTCGCCTTCCTGCTGGCGAGTGCGGTCTTCCGTGACGGGCTCGCCGGTGTGTTCACCTTCGGTGCGATCATCGCCGCGCAGGTGTTCGGCTTCACCTCGTCCGGCGTCCTCTACTTCGCCGTCGCCGCGAACGTGGTCGCCGGGATCTCGACGATCGTCGCGGGCCGCTTCGACGACCGCTTCGGCTCGAAGAACGTGATCATGGCCTCGCTCGTCGCGCTGATCGCCACAGGTACCGCCGTCCTGTTCATCGGCACGGCGCAGATCGGTTTCTGGATCGCGGGGCTGATCCTGTGCGCCTTCGTCGGACCGATCCAGTCAGCGTCGCGCACCTTCCTCGCGCGCATCACCCCCGAAGGACGCGAGGGTGAGATCTTCGGCCTCTACGCGACCACGGGACGCGCGGTGTCGTTCCTCGCGCCGGGCCTGTTCGCGCTGTTCGTCGGACTTTCCGGCGACACCCGCCTCGGCATCCTCGGAATCGTGCTCGTCCTGGCCGCCGGCTTCCTGCTCATGCTCCCCGTGAAGGCGCGTCAGAGCGAGATCTCCTGACGACACACGGCGAGCCGACGCGTTCGGCATCCATCCGGCGAAGATGAGCGCCGTTCGCGTCGGCTCGTGAGCGGATGCCGGGGCTCAGCGCTCGGCGCGTGCCAGGTTCTCGCGCAGCTCGTCGGCGGTCTGCCGGACGACGTAGGCGGGCTGGTCGCGCTCGACGCGCCAGCTCTCGTCGAGGCCACCGACGTTGACGGTGTCGAAGCCGAAGTCGTCGTAGACCTTCGTGATGAAGGTGACGGCGTCGGCCGAGTCGCTCGAGGTCGCGAGAGCACGGCGGTCGGGGGTGCCTGCGGGAGCGCCGTCGGTGGTGATGTCGGCGGCGGGGATGTGGTTGAAGCCCTTCACGACGGTCGACTGGGGCAGGCGCTCCTGCAGCATGCGCGACGTCGTGGTCTTCTTCTCGTCGAGCTCGGCGATGTGGCCGTCCCGCTCCCAGTAGTAGTTGTTGGTGTCGACGACGAACTTGCCGGCGAGCTCCTCGACGGGCAGCTCGTCGATCGCCTTCAGCGGAACGGTGACGACGACCCACTCGCCGAAGGTCGCGGCATCCTTCGCGGTCATGGCCCGGGCGTTCTCGCCCAGCTCTGCGACGAGATCGGTGAGCGTCTCGGGACCGCGAGAATTGCTGATCGCGACCTGGTGCCCCTGTGCGACGAGTCCGCGCGCGACCGCCGAACCGATGTGACCTGCTCCGATGATTCCTACGTGTGTCATACGACGAGGGAACGCGTCGGCCGCGCGGGCATTCCCGCCGACGCCTATGCGAATGCGATCACTCGCCGATGAGGATGCTCCACGCGCCGTCGAGCGTCGCCTCGATCTCGCGGTCCCCAGCCCGGAAGACGTGCGCCCCGTGCGCCGTGGCGACCCGGGCCCGCGCGCGAGCCGAGGTCACCGCGCCGGTGTCGTCCCAGGAGAGGTCGATCTCGACACCCGGCCGTGCCACGAGACCACGCACCGAACCCGCGCCGAGCGGAGCCGGCCAGGCGGGCAGGAGCGCGATCGCGTCGCCGTGCGACTGGACGAGGCACTCGGCGAGACCGGCGACGTACCCGAGGTTCCCGTCGATCTGGAACGGCGGGTGCGCCGCGAGGAAGTTGTCGTACAGGCCGCCGGACTGATCGCCGCGATCGACCGACATATCGCGGAACACCAGCGCCAGGAGGTCGGCGACACGCTCGGCCTCGCCGAGGCGCGCGCGCAGCGCGAGCTTCCACGCGAGCGACCAGCCGGTCGACTCGTCCTCTCGGAGGTCGAGGAAGCGGGATGCCGCGGCCGCGAGCTCGGGCGTGAGCGGTTCCGTCCCGGGGTAGGCGAACACGAGGGGCGAGAGGTGCCGGTGATGCGGGTCGACGGCCTCGCGGCCACCCGGCCACTCGGCGATCGAGCCGTCCGCGACGGGGATCTCGGGCAGGTTTTCCCTCGCGGTCCGGGCCTCGGCGACGAGACGGTCGTCGTCGTGGCCCAGGAGGTCCGCGAGGCGCAGGAACTCGTCGAGGTGCGCACGCAGCAGCACGATGTCGAGCGTGGCCGACGGCGAGACGGCCGCTGATCCACCCGCCCCGGTCCGGAACGTGTTCTCGGGCGAGGTCGACAGCGCGGTGCCCCACCGGCCGTCGCCGTCCGGCGCCGCCCAGGCGAGCGCGAACGCGGTCGCGCCGCGCAGCAGTCGGAACGCGCGGCGGCGCTCAGCCTGGTCGGCGACGCCGAAGGCGTCGCGCTCCGCCAGGTGCAGACCGAGCCAGAGACCGGCCATCGGCCAGAACGCCCAGGCCGCGTCGTGCACGCCGTCGCCGACGGGCTGGGTGTAGCCCCAGGCATCCGTGTTGTGATGCGCGACCCAACCGGGGGCGTCGTACAGGCGGCGCGCGGTCTCGGCACCGCTGTCGGCGAGCGCCTCGATGAGGTCGAGGAGCGGTTCTTCGGTCTCACTGAGATTGGCGGTGTGCGCGCCCCAGTAGTTCATCTCGACGTTGATGTTCGTCGTGTAGTTCGAGCTCCACTCGGGGCGCAGGTCCTGGTTCCAGATGCCCTGCAGCGTGCCAGGAAGACCGCCCGGGCGCGACGAGCAGACGAGCAGGTAGCGACCGTAGTGGAAGAGCAGCGCGGCCAGCCCCGGGTCGCGGCGGATGTCGACCGTGCCGTCGTGGCCGAGGTCGCGCAGCCGCTCGGCGGTGTCGCGGTCGGAGTCCGGCATCGGCGACAGCGACAGCTCGACCCGGCCGTAGAGGGCGGCGTGATCGGCCACCTGCGCCGCCCGCACCTCGTCGAGGCCGGCGGCGATCGCGGCGTCGACGAGCCCGGTCGCGCGGCGGGCGGCGGCACGCTCGGTGCCGGCCGGCATGCGCCCCATCCCGGCAAACGTGGTCGCCGTGGCGAGCACGACGGTCACGCGGGTCGCGCGCAGGACCCGTCCGCCGCGGACCGGCGTGCCGTCGGTGACGATGCGGGCGTGCAGGGCGCCCCGCACCGAGACGGCGTCGTCCTCGTACACGACGGGCTCGTCCACCTCGTCGTGCGGCGGCGTCACGTCGGACGGCGCCTGCACGAGCAGCGTCGTCGCGGTGTCGATCTCGACCCGGCCGAGCTCGCGCAGCTGGGTCTCGAGCTCGACGCGGACGTCGATCGGCTCGTCGCTCTCGAGCTCGTGCACGAGCACGCCGTGCGGGGCGCTGATCCAGGTGCGGTGGCGCAGCCCCGCCCCGGCGCGCGTGGCGGTGGCGACGTGGGTCGCCGTCGCCAGGTCGAGCTCGCGACGATAGTCCTCGACCTCGTCGGCGCTCGCCCCGTCGATGCGGAGCCGCAGGTCGGCGAAGGGGAGGAACGACTGCGCGTGGCTGTGCTGCAGTCGGCGGACGTGACGGTCGGCATCCTCTTCGCGGCCCTCGGCGACCGCGGCGCGGGCCTCGGCGAGAGCGTCGCGCGCTTCTTCCGCTGTGACGACCGGGGCGGCGAGCTCGCTGGCGGGGCTCCCCGACCAGAGGGTCTCGTCATTCAGGCGCAGGAGCGCGTCGGTCACGCCGCCGAAGCACATGGCCCCGAGCGCACCGTTGCCGAGGGGCAGCGCCTCGTTCCAGGTCTCCGCGGGTCGGCGGTACCACAGGACGTGCTCGGTCATCGTTCTCCTCCGGGCACCAGGCCCTCCTCTTCGAGGCCGCGCCAGAACTCCTCGGTCGGCGGCTCGTTGATGTATCCGGCCGTCTGCGCGACGTGCGCCGCCTTGCCGAGCCCCACCGTCACGTTGACCACGGCCGGATGCCGCAGCGGAAAGTGCAGGGCGGCGACGGGCAACGGCACTCGACGCGCCGCGCACGCGTCTGCGAGCCGTACAGCTCGACGATAGACGGCTTCGGGCGCAGAACCGTATTCATAGGGGGCGGCGGGATCCGGATGAGGTGTCGCGAGGAGCCCCGAGTTGTAGACCCCGACGGCGATGACGTCGACCCCGTGGGCGAGGGCGGCGGGCAGCACATCCAGCGCGGCGGGCTGTTCGAGGAGGGTGTACCGACCGGCGACCATCGCCACGTCGACCATCCCCGTCTCGATGATGCGCGTGAGGGTGGCGGGGTCCTTGGATCCGACGCCGACGGCCGAGATGACGCCCGTCTCGCGCAGCGCGACGAGGGCGGGCAGCGCCCCCTCGATCGCCTCGTCGACGCGCCCCTCGGGATCGTGCAGGTGCACGACGTCGACCCGGTCGAGGCCGAGGCGCTCGAGCGAGGCCTCGAGCGAGCGGCGGGCGCCGTCCGCCGAGAAGTCCCATCGCCGCCGCAAGGTCGCCTCGACCACGAACCCCTCGTCGTCGAGCCGGCCCGCGCCGTTCGGGTCCGGCTCGAGCAGCCGCCCGACCTTCGTCGACAGGACGTACTCGTCGCGCGGTCGGCCCGCGAGCGCCGCACCCAGCCGCCGTTCGCTGAGGCCGAGTCCGTAGTGGGGAGCGGTGTCGAAGACACGGATGCCGCTGTCCCAGACGCCGTCGACGATCGCTGCCGCCTCGGCGTCGTCGATCTCCTGGAAGAGGTTTCCGAGGGGCGCGGCGCCGAGGCCGAACCGCCCGGCGCCACGCAGGGATCCGGTGGGTGAGGAAGTGGTGGAGGGCACGGTTGCTCCGATGTCGGGGGTGGCGCCGCCGGTCTTGCGGCAGCGGCATCCGTCTGGTTTTATCTCAGAGTAAGACGAAAAGAGCGTCAGGGGAATGATGAGCGGCGAACGCGTGGCGAGCAGGGGCACGGCGACCAACGCCGACGTCACCCGCATCAACCGCACCGCCATCCTCGACGCCCTGCAGGCCGAGGGCTCCCTCACCCGCGCGGAGCTCATCGAGGCGACAGGGCTCGCGTCCGCGACGGTCCATCGCCTCTGCGCCCGGATGGTCGCCGACGGACTGCTCGCCGTCGAGCGCGACGCGAGCGGGATCGGACGGCCGACCCACCGCTACCGCCCCCTCGGCGAAGCCCGCACGGTCGTCGCACTCGACGTCACCTCCGGCGTCGCCCGAGGCGCGCTCATCGACCTGAACGGCGCAGTCCGCCACGAGGCGAACGAACGGCTGCACGGGGAGGACGGCGAGCTGTCGGCATCCTCCCGACTGGAGGGGATCGGGCGCCTCGTCGACCGTCTCATCCAGGCGGCCGCCCAGGCCGGAACGCCCGCGCAGGGGATCGGGCTGTCGGTCCCCGGCGTCGTGGACCCGGACGGCTCCGTCAGCGACTCGGTCGAGCTCGACTGGAACGGGGTCGCGGTCCGCGCCCTGATTCACGAGCGCACCGGACTGCCGGTCGTCGTGGAGAACGACGCCAATGCCGTCACGATCGGCGAGTGGACGCGCGGCGCCGGGCAGGGCACGGGTGACCTCGCGACCCTCGTCTTCGGCGTCGGCGTCGGCGCCGGGATCGTCTCGGGCGACCGTCTCGTGCGCGGGGCCGGCTCCGCCGCGGGCGAGATCGGCTACCTCGTCACGGATCCGACCGCGTTCGCGCAGGACCCGGGAGCCGGCGGCGACCTCGAGACCCGCGTGTTCGCACTCGGCGCCGCCTCGGCCGATGATGCGTCGACGATGGCCGTGCTCGACGAGCGCGACGATGATCGCGCGGAGCGGTTGCTCGACCACATCGCGATGTCGGTGGCGGCGCTCGCGGTGATCCTCGACTGCCGCGTCGTGATCCTCGCCGGCCGCCTGCCGCAGCGCACCGACCGGCTCATCGACGGCGTCACGCGGCGGCTCCGCGGCCGCATCCCGCGGCCGCCGTCGCTCGTCGTCGGAGAGCTCGGCGAGGACGCGGCGCTCGTCGGCATCGGCCAGCTCATCATCGATCACGTGAAAGGGGCGGTCTACCTTGCCTGAGACCCGGTACCCGACCCCCGGTGCGGTCGTCGGCGTCGACGTCGGCGGCACGAAAACGCACCTGCGCGCGCTCGTGGACGGCGAGGTCGTCGACCGCATCGTCCCGAGCGACCTGTGGCGTGCGGGCGCGATCTTCGACGACGTGCGCAACTTCGACCGCCTCGCCCGGCTCGTCGTCGACACCGTCGGCGCGGCACCCCAGGTGACCGTCGTCGGCGCACACGGCGTCGACAGCACGCGGCAGCGCGATCAGGCGACCGACCTGCTGGACGAGCGGATGCCGGGGGTCGTCGCGGTCGTCAACGACGCCGTGCTCCTCGCCCCGGCCATGGGTCTCGAGGCCGCCGTCTGCGTCATCGCGGGCACCGGCTCGGCGATCGTCGGCTTCGATTCCGACGGCGAGGCCGTGACGGCCGACGGCTACGGGTGGCTCATCGCCGACGACGCCAGCGCACCCGGCATCTCGCGCCGCGCCGCCGTGGCCCTGCTCCGCACCGTCGACCGCGAAGGTGCGGCCGCGATGACCGACCCGCTGGCCACCCGGTTCCTCGCCGCGTTCGACGCCCTCGACCACGTCGATCTCGCCCTCCGGTTCCAGGCGACCGCGAGCGAGGCGGCATGGGGCGGGTTCGCCCCGTACGTCTTCGACGCGGTCGCCGAGGGCTCGCCCATCGCCCGCGCGGTGATCGCGGCATCCGCTGCGCACCTGGCCGACGCGGTCGCCGCCGTCCGCGGACGCGGCGCGCTGGGCAGCGACGTCATCGCCGCCGGCGGTGTCATGACGGCACAACCGCTGCTCGCCGACCTCCTGCGCGCCGAGCTGCACGTCCGCGATGCGTCGTTGCGGCTGCAGGTGCTCGACGAACCCCCGGTCGCCGGCGCGCTCGCGCTGGCCCTGGCCCACTCGGACGCCCCCTCCCCCCGAAAGGTGCTCTCGTGAGGATCCTGCTCTCCCCCGATGCCGCCGGCGCCGGCGAGACCGCCGCGGCGATCATCGCCGCCTCCATCGGCGACCGTCCCGCTCCCGTGCTCGGCGTCGCGACCGGGTCGAGCCCGCAGCCGCTCTACCGGGCGCTCGGCGCGCGCGTCCGGGCAGGTCTCGACCTCTCCCGCGCCGCCGCGTTCGCTCTCGACGAGTACGTCGGCCTGCCGGTCGACCACCCCGAGAGCTACCACTCCGTCATCGCCCGCGAGGTGACCGGCCCGCTCGGCCTCGACCCCGCCCGCGTGCACGTGCCCGAGGGTGCCTCCGCCGATCCGACGGAGGCAGCCGCACGGTACGAGGGGGCGATCGCGGCAGCGGGCGGCGTGGACCTGCAGATCCTCGGCATCGGGGCGAACGGCCACATCGGCTTCAACGAGCCCGGCTCCGAGGTCGATTCGCGCACCCGGGTGGTCGAGCTGGCGCCGCGGACCGTCGCCGACAACAGCCGGTTCTTCGACGGCGACGCGGGTCGCGTTCCCACCCACGCGCTCACACAGGGGATCGGCACGATCCTCGACGCCCGCGAGATCGTGCTCGTCGCGTGGGGTGAGTCGAAGGCCGACGCCGTGGCGCGAGCCGTCGAGGGACCGCAGACCGCGGAGCTCCCGGCATCCTTCCTGCAGCGTCACGACCGCGTCACCCTCGTCCTCGACGCGGCGGCAGCCTCTCGGCTGAACCCGGCGTCGCTTCGCCTGGAGGCCGCCCGATGACCGCTCCCGTCTTCGATGTCGCCCGCATCGGTCCCGGTGAGGGGTCAGTGCCGCCGCGCACCCGGCTGCGCTCGGACGCTCCCACCCAGTCTCTCGACGGCCGGTGGCGGTTCCGCCTCTCGCCGTCCCCCGCGCTCGCGCCGCACGACGGCTGGATCTCAGGTGAGACCGCGGACTGGGACGAGATCGCCGTCCCCGCGCACTGGAACATGAGCGGGTTCGGCACCCCGGCGTACTCGAACGTGCAGTTCCCGTTCCCGATCGATCCGCCCTACCCACCCGACGAGAACCCCGTCGGCGACTACGTGCGCCGGATCGACGTCGACGACGCGCTTCGACGGGTGAGGGATGCCGGGGGCCGCGTCCTCCTGCGCTTCGACGGGATCGAGTCCGCCGCCGACGTGTTCGTCAACGGGGTGCGTCTCGGCTCGACCCGCGGCAGCCGCCTGACCCATGAGTTCGACGTCACAGATCAGCTCACCGGCGAGGGCGACGTCATCGCGGTGCGCGTCGCGCAGTTCTCCGACGGCACCTACCTCGAGAACCAGGACATGTGGTGGCTGCCCGGCATCTTCCGGAGCGTCGCCCTCCTCGCCCGGCCCGCGGGCGGCATCGACGACGCTGTCATCACCGGCGACTACGACCACGAGACCGGCCACGGCTCCGTCGCGGTCACCACATCGATCGATGCCGTGCTCGAGGTGCCCGAGCTCGGTGTCCGCGTCGACGTGGCCGCCGGCCGCACGACGGTGGATGCCGGTGAGGTCGAACCCTGGTCCGCCGAGACCCCTCGCCTCTACGACGCGACGCTCGCGACGGCATCCGAGACCGTCTCGGTGCGCATCGGCTTCCGCCGGGTCCGCGCCGAGGGCGGCGTGCTGACCCTCAACGGTCGCCCGATCATGCTCCGCGGCGTGAACCGCCACGAGCACGACCCCGACCGCGGCCGGGTGCACACCACCGAGCTCGCGCGGCGCGACCTCGTGCTCATGAAGCAGCACAACATCAACGCGATCCGGACGTCCCACTACCCGCCGCACGCCGAGCTGCTCGACCTCGCCGACGAGCTCGGTCTCTACGTCATCGACGAGTGCGATCTCGAGACGCACGAGTACGAGTACGTGTCGTGGCGCGGCAACCCGAGCGACGACCCGGCGTGGGAGGCATCCTTCGTCGACCGCATCCGCCGCACCGTCACGCGCGACCGGACCCACCCGAGCGTCATCATGTGGTCGCTCGGCAACGAGTCGGGCGCCGGCTGCAACATCCGCGCGATGGCCCGCTGGGTGCGCGAGAACGACGACACCCGGCTCATCCACTACGAGGGCGACCACTCCAGCCGCGACACCGACGTGTATTCGCGGATGTACGCGTCTCACGACGAGGTCCGGCGGATCGGCGAGGAGGCGGACGAGATCCCGCCCGCCGACATCGGCGCCGCCGAGCTGCGCCGCCGCTCGCTGCCGTTCGTGCACTGCGAGTTCGGCCACGCGATGGGCAACAGCCCGGGCGGGGTGAAGGAGTACTGGGACCTCTACGAGCGCTTCCCGCGCCTCGCCGGCGGTTTCATCTGGGAGTGGATCGAGCACGCCATCGCGATCGAGGACGAGCACGGCCGCCGAGCGTTCCGCTACGGCGGCGACTTCGGCGAGTCCGTCCACGACCACAACTTCGTCATCGACGGCCTGATCAGCGCCGACCGCGACGTGCGCCCCGGCCTCGTCGACTACGCGGCGATCATCGCTCCGGTCGTGATGGAGGTGGATGCCGACCGTCGCCGCATCCGGCTGCAGAACCGCTACGACCACGTCGACACCGGCCACCTCGTCTACCGGTGGCGCCGCGAGGCCGACGGCGAGGTCGTCGCGCAGGGCGAGCTGTCCGTCCCCGCCGTGGGACCGCGAGAGCGCACCGAGATCGAGCTTCCTCACGAAGCGCGCACCGTGACGGGCGCGGTCGTGGCCGATGCGCTGACGATCGACGCCGCGCTGCGGCAGGAGACCGACTGGGCGCCGGCGGGGCACGTCGTCGCGACGGGCCAGCACATCGCCGCCGGCTCGCCTCGCGTGGGTGCCGCGAGCGTTCCGGACCCCGACGACTTCGACCGCCGCGGCCGGCCGCTGCGGCTCGGCTCGCTCGACGTCGTCGCGGGTCCCGGAATCGGGATCTGGCGTGCGCCGACCGACAACGACCTCTTCCCCGGCTGGGACGAGCCGACCCTGCCCCCGATGGCGGAGCGATGGGCTCTGGCGCGCATCGACCGGATGCAGACCCGCGTCCGCAGCATCGAGTCGGATACCGCGGCCCTGATCGTCGACACGCGGGTGGGGGCTCCGTCGTTCGACAGCGGCGTCGACGCGCTGTGGCGATGGTCGTCCGTCCCCGAGGGCCTGCTGCTCGAGCTCGACCTGCGCAGCATCGGCTCATGGGACAACTCGTGGATCGAGAAGGCGCCGTTCTCGTGGACCGTCGACTGGGCGCGCCTGGGCATCGACGTGACGTTCGCCGGGGCGCCGGTCGGGATGGAGTTCGCCGGTCTCGGCCCAGGTCCCAGCTACCCCGACACCGCCTCGGGCGTCCACTTCGGCTGGTTCGAGGCTGGCCCCGATGACCTGGTCACCCCGCACGTCCGACCGCAGGAGAGCGGATCGCGACGCGGAGTGCGCACCGCCGTCATCCGCACCACCGAGGGCGCCGTGCGCGTGAGCGTCGTCGGCGGTGAGGCGCTCGATGCCGGTGTCGCACTGACGGTGTCGCCGTGGGACCGCACGGCGCTCAGCACGACGTCGCACGCGTCGCTGCTGCCGACACCGACCGCGACGCACGTGTCGATCGACATCGCGCAGTCCGGCGTCGGCACCGCGACGTGCGGGCCGGGCGTGCTGCCCCGTCACCGCCTGCCGGCGCGCGACGCGTCGTTCGCGCTGCTGTTCGAGACCGTCTGATCCCGGACGGGCCCGGGGCGGGTCAGTCGACCCGCTTCCGGCCCTCCGCGTCGCCTCTGGGCGGCTTGACGGGGATGGCCCGCCGCACGAACGCGGGCAGGCTGAGGCCGCGCTCGTTGGGCTCTTCGACCTCGAGGCCGTAGTGGTCGCCGATGTCCGCGACGAACCGACGCCGCTCGGCCCGCGCATACGCGGCCCGCTCCCGCTGGAAGGCGAGGACGGTCGACCAGCACATCAGCAGCATGACCACCGAGAACGGCAGAGCGATGAGGATGGCCGCCGTCTGCAGCGCCTGGAGTCCTCCGGCCAACAGGAGAGCGCTGGCAAGGACAGCGGTCAGGGCGACGAAGAAGACACGGACCCAGCGCTTGGGCTCCGGGTTGCCGCCCGAGGCGATCATCCCCATCACCAGCGCGCCCGAGTCGGCCGAGGTGACGAAGAACACCGCGATGAGGACGATTGCGCCGATGGTGAGAACCGCGCCGCCGGGCAGGTACGAGAAGAGCTGGAAGAGTGCGCCCTGCAGATCGACCTTGCCGTCGGCACCGAGCATCGAGCCGGGGTCGGTGGTCTCCTTCAGGATCGCCGAGCCGCCGAGGACGGCGAACCAGATGACACCGACGAGGGTCGGGACGAGCAGCACCCCCGCGACGAACTGCCGCACGGTGCGCCCCTTGCTCACGCGGGCGATGAAGATGCCGACGAAGGGCGCCCACGAGATCCACCAGCCCCAGTAGAACGAGGTCCACGACGCCTGCCACTCCTCGCCGGCGGTGCCCTGGAACGCGCTGACGGTGAACGAGAGCCCGACGAAGTTCTGAATGTACGCGCCGATCGACTGCACCCACTCGCGCAGAAGGTACTCCGTGCTGCCCGCGAAGAGAAGGAACAGCAGGAGCAGGCCCGCGAGGATCAGGTTGAGGCTCGAGAGCCACTTCATCCCCTTGGTCACGCCGGAGATCACCGACATGAGGACGAAGAGCGAGATCACGAAAATGAGGATGATCTCGGTGAACTCGTTGAGCTGCGGCATCCCGGCGGCGGTCAGTCCCGAGCCGATCTGCGTCACACCCAGGCCGAGGGAGGTGGCGACCCCGAAGAGCGTCCCGACGAGCGCGACCGCGTCGATGACGTTGCCGGCGCCGCCGTGGACCCGCTTGCCGAGCAGAGGCTCGAGCGCCCAGCGGATCGAGATGGGGCGCTTGCGTCGGTGGATGGCATAGGCGAGGGCCACGCCGACCACGACGTACATCGCCCATGCCTGCACCCCCCAGTGGAGGTAGGTCTGCGTGAGGGCGGCACTCGCCAACTGCGCCGAGTTGCCCTCGACACCCGGTCGCGGCGTGACGAAGTGGCTGAGCGGCTCGCTCACGCCGTAGAACACGAGACCGATGCCCATACCGGCAGCGAACAGCAGCGAGAACCACGCGCCCGTGGAGAACTCGGGCTCGTCGTCGTCGCGACCGAGCTTGATGTCGCCGAACCGGCTGAAGCCGATGAAAATCGCGAAGGCGACGAAGAATGCGGCGATCAGCACGTAGTACCAGTTGAAGGCGTTGACGATCGTCGTCTGCACCCCGCCGAAGAACGCCTCGGCCTGGCTCGGGAGCAGGATGGCGAAGAGGCTGAAGCCGACGATCAGGACCGCCGCGGGCCAGAACACCCAGGGGGCGATCGCCCGCGTGAAGCCCGCTGGAGTCGTCCCGCCTCCGGATGAGTCGGGGACGACGGGCGTCGAGGCGGACGGCTGTTCTGCTTCCGCGGAGGACTGCTGCTGCTCGGTGCTCACCTTTCCAGGGTGGCACCGAGCGTCCATCCGGTCACCTTCTTGCGCGCGGGACGCCGATCGGGTTAGAGGCTCAGTCGCGGGGCCAGGATGCCGCGAGCTTGCCGAGGAGGCGGACGAGCTCCGCGCGCTCGTCGTTCGTGAAATCGGCCAGCGCGCGGGAGAGCCGCTCGCGACGCTCGCCTCGGAAGTCGCCCGCGCGGCGCCGGCCCTCGGCGGTGAGCGCGATGCGGGTGCGACGGGCGTCGTCCGGGTCGGCCTCGCGAGCTACGAGACCGAGTTCGACGGCCTGCTGTACCAGGCGCGAGGCGCGCGGCTGGTCGACGCCGATCGCGTCGGCGATCTCGCTCACCGACAGCGGATGCTCGGCGTGGACGAGGGCGTCGAGCAGACGGATGCGGGCGGGTGCGCCCGCCAGGCGCGCGCCCGGGCCGAAGCCGCGCTCCCCGCGCATCCAGGGCGGGCCGCCGTCGGAGTGCGGGCCGTGGGCGTGCGGGCCGCCGGGGTGATGCCGCTGCGGGCCACCGCGTCCGCGCATCTGCGCGAAGGCGGCCAGCAGGGCGTCGAGGTCGCCGGTGGGATCGGTCACCCTTCGACGATACCGGCAGAGGCGGCATCCATGTCACTTGACATGCACCGGCATTGCATGTCACACTGCATGTACTTGCACAATGACATGCAATGGTCATCGCGGAGAGTCCGCCGATGACACGACGTCTCGGAAGGACACCCCATGAACACCTCCATCAACGACACCCTCGGATTCCGCCTGAAGCTCGTCCACCGCCTGGTGGCACGCGCGCTCCGTGAGCAGGCAGAGCACGCCGGGCCCGGAGCTCAGCGGGACGATATCGTCGCCGCCGTGCAGACCCGGATCTCGGCCGCCGTTCACGAGGACGACTACGACACCCTGCTCCGGTCGCTCGATGCGATCGCACGGGAGCTCGGCTGGGACGAATCACAGCCGATGCCGCCCCGCCCCGGACGCGGTCATCGCCGCGGCGGGTTCGGCCGTGGCTTCGGGCGCGGTTTCGGTCCGCACCGCGGCGAGGGCTTCGGCCCGCGGCACGGTCACCGGTTCGATCACCACGACCGGCACGCCGAGCACGATCGCGACTGCGGTCACGGGCACGGGCACGGTCACGGTCACGGCGAGCGGCGCGGCTTCGCGCAGCACGCCGCCGTCGCCGAAGCCTTCGAGCGCGGATTCACCCGCGGCTACGAGCAGGCGCAGCGCGACTGAACGCGGTCAGTTCCCCTTCGCACCGGCGTCGGTCGTCCCGACGTCGGTGCGGTGGAAGTTCTGGAACGAGCGGGATGCCGTCGGCCCCCGCTGCCCCTGATACCGGTTCTTGTACGGCCCGGTGCCGTAGGGGTTCTCGGCCGGCGAGCTCAGGCGGAAGAAGCAGAACTGACCGATCTTCATCCCCGGCCACAGTTTGATCGGGAGCGTCGCGACGTTCGCGAGCTCGAGCGTCACGTGACCCGAGAATCCGGGATCGATGAACCCCGCCGTCGAATGGGTGATGAGCCCCAGGCGACCGAGCGAGCTCTTGCCCTCGAGCCGCGCCGCGACGTCGTCGGGCAGGGTGATCTGCTCGAACGTCGCTCCCAGCGCGAACTCCCCCGGGTGCAGGATGAACGGCTCGTCGGGCGCCACCTCGATGAGTCGCGTCAGTTCGGGCTGATCCTCGGACGGGTCGATGAACGGGTACTTGTGGTTGTCGAACAGCCGGAAGTACCGGTCGAGCCGCACGTCGACGCTCGACGGCTGGACCATCGCCGGGTCCCAGGGGTCGAGACCGATGCGGCCTCCGTCGATCTCGAGTCGGATGTCGCGGTCGCTGAGCAGCACGCGGCCAGCCTACTGTCCGCCTGCACCGTCAGCGCGCGGCGCGGACGACCACCACTCCCCGCGGCGGCACGACGACACCGGATGCCGCGGCCTCCCCTACGAGCACGTCGCCGACCACCGGCGCCACGACCTCGTCGTCGGTCCGGTTCGAGAGGAACACGTACCGGGCCTCGCTGTCGCCGCGCTCGATGACATCGAGCCGGCCGTCGGCCGACCGCGCGTCACCGGCGAGCGCCTCGAGGCCGAGCCCCGCGAGCACCGCGCGGACGCCGTCGCGGCCGATGTCGGCCGAGACGTACGTCGCGGTGCCACCCGCGGCAAGGCTCCGCCGGGTCACCGCCGGCGCACCGGCGAGGTCTCCGTCGGCGTAGGTGTCGAGCACCGCGACGTCGTCCCCGACGTGCACGATCCGCTCGGTCCAGCCGTGCGCGACGGCTCCCGAGGCGAGGGCGATGCGCTCCTCGGGCAGCAGCGGCACGAACTCCTCGACCATGACGCCGAGCAGCTCGCGCAGCGCGCCGGGGTAGCCGCCGAGCCAGACGCGGTCGTTCTCGTCGACGATGCCCGAGAAGTAGGTCGTGACGAGGTGGCCACCGGCATCCGTGTACGCCTCGAGACGCGACCGCAGGTCGTCGGGCACCACGTGCAGCATCGGGGCGATGAGCACCTCGTACCCGTCGAACGCCGCGCCGACGGGGATGACGTCGGCGCGGACGCCGAGGTCGAGAAGCGCCCGGTACCAGGCGAGGGTCTCGTCGTCGTAGGCGGGCGAGTCCGATGGGTGGGCGTCGCGGCCGCTGACCCACCACGACTCGTAGTCGAACACGATCGCGACGCGCGCCTTCTCTCGCCGCGAGCCGTTCACCGTCGACAGGTCGCGCAGCGCTCCACCGAGGGCGACCACGTCGCGGAAGACGCGGCTGTTCTCGCCCGCGTGCGGAACCATGCCGGAGTGGTACCGCTCCCCGCCGGCGCGGGACTGCCGCCACTGGAAGTAGCAGACCGCGTCGGCACCGTGGCCGACGTGCGTCAGGGCGTCGCGCACGAGTTCGCCGGGCCGCTTGGGCGGGTTGACCTCGCGCCAGTTGACGGCGCTCGTCGCGTGCTCCATGAGGAACCAGGGCCGCCCGCCCGCGAGGTTGCCCGTGAGGTTCGCCCAGAACGAGAGGTCGTCGCGGCCGAGCTCGCCGGGTCGCAGGTAGTGGTCGTTCGAGACGAAGTCGACGTCGCCCACCCACGACGAGTAGTCGATGTCGCGGACGTTCTGCGCGACCATGAAGTTCGTCGTCCGCGGGATGCCGGGGGTCACCTCGTCGAGCACCGCCGCCTCGGCGCGCAGGTGGTCGCGGACGGCATCCGACGAAAAGCGCTCGAAGTCGAGCTGCTGCCCGGGGTTGCGGATCGTCGGCGCCGAACGCGGCGGCAGGATCTCGTCCCACTCCTCGTAGTGCTGCGACCAGAACGCCGTGCCCCACGCGTCGTTGAGGGCCTCGATCGTGCCGTAGCGCGCTTCGAGCCAGACGCGGAACGCCCGCGCGGCGTCGTCGGAGTAGTCGTAGAGGTTGTGGCATCCGAGCTCGTTCGAGATGTGCCACGCGACGACGGCGGGGTGGTCGCCGTAGCGCTCGGCGAGCGCACGCACGAGACGCAGGGCATACTCGCGGAAGATCGGCGACGTCGGCCGCCAGTGCTGGCGGGCGCCCGGCCAGAGGATCGTGCCGTCGACCGTCTGCGGCAGGATCTCGGGATGCCGCCGGGCCATCCACGACGGCGGCGAGGCCGTCGCGGTCGCGAGGTCCACGTCGATGCCGTTCGCGTGCAGCAGCTCGATGATCTCGTCGAGCCACGCGAAGTCGAACTCGCCGGGACGAGGTTCGAGGAGGCCCCACGAGAAGATGCCGAGCGAGACGATGTTGACGCCCGCCTCGCGCATGAGCCGGATGTCGTCGTCCCACACCTCGCGAGGCCACTGCTCGGGGTTGTAGTCGGCGCCGTAGCGCATGGTCCCGGGCTCCTGCGAGCCGTCCTTCACCCAGCGATAGTTCTGCACGCGACCACGCTAGCTCAAAAACGTGCACCTGCACGGTTTCGCGTGATCTACTGTTCGACTATGACCGATGCACCGGCTCGCGGACCATACGCGAAGTCCGCCGCGCGGCGCAGCGAGATCATCGCGACCGCGACGGCCGTCTTCGGCACGCACGGGTACCGGGGCGGGTCGCTGCGGCAGATCGCGAAGCAGCTCGATCTGAGCCTCACGACCGTCATGCACCACTTCCCCACGAAGGTGTCGCTGCTGGCTGCCGTCCTCTCGCAGGAGGATGCCGCCGACACGGACTTCCTGGAGCGTTCCGCCCGCGACGGCTTCATCCCGACGGTGCTCGCGATCGTCGAGCGCAACATCGGCCGGCGCGAACTGGTGCGCATGTTCACCGTCGTACAGGCCGAGGCGACGCACGCCGACCACGAGGCTCACGCGTGGCTCCGCCAGCGATATGCCGCCGTCATCCCCGACTACGCGAGCGCGATCGAGCACGACCGCACGGCCGGCCGCGTGACGACGACCGAGGACGCCACCATGCTCGCGGACCTCGTCATCGGGACGTGGGAGGGCATCCAGGTGCGCTGGCTCGCCGACGGCACGGATCCCGTCGCCGCGATGCGGGTCGCGCTCGACGCGTTGCTCACGCCTGCCGGGTGATCCGCGGGTCGATCATCGTCATCCCCGCCGGCGAGGCCGAGTCCATGACCGGCAGCAGCTCGGCGGCCTGCTCGAGCGAGACGGTCCGCTCGATGAGATCCTGCGGGCGGAGCGCGCCGCGGGCGATGAGCTGCAGCATCCCGGGATAGTCCTCCGCAGCCATGCCGTGGCTGCCGAGGATGTCGAGCTCCCACGCGATGGCGCGTGCCAGCGGGGCGGGGGTGAGGCCGGATGCCGAGGGCAGCAGTCCGACCTGGACGTGCCGACCCCGGCGGCGCAGGCTGTGGATGGCGTCCGCGCAGGTCTGCTCACTGCCGACGGCGTCGACGGAGACGTGCGCACCGCCGCCCGTGACCGCATGGACGGCCTCGGGCACGTCTTGGCCGGCCGCGACGATCACCTGGTCCGCGCCGAGCGCGCGCGCGGCCTCGAGCGCGGCGGCCGACCGGTCGACCGCGACGACCTTCGCGCCGAGCGCCTTCGCGATCATGACGGCGCTGAGACCGACGCCGCCGGCACCGACGATCACGACCCACTCACCGTCGGCCAGCTGCGCGCGAGCGGTCAGCGCGCGGTAGGCGGTGGCGAAGCGGCATCCGAGTGCGGCGGCAGCGGCGAACGGGATGGACTCCGGCACGGCGACGAGGTTGCGGTCGGCGGCGTGCAAAGCGACCCGCTCGGCGAACGATCCCCAGTGGGTGAAGCCCGGCTGCTCCTGGGCGGGGCACACCTGCGCGTTGCCGCTGCCGCACCATTGGCACCGGCCGCATCCGCACACGAACGGCACCGTCACCCGGTCGCCGACCGACCACTTCTCGACGCCGGCGCCGACCTCGACGATGACGCCCGCGAGCTCGTGTCCGGGAACGTGCGGCAGGGCGATGTCGTCGTGTCCGATCCAGGCGTGCCAGTCGCTGCGGCACAGTCCGGTCGCGTGCACCTCGATGACGGCGCCGCCCACGGGCGCGACCGGATCGGGGACCCCGGTGACGACGAGCGGTCCTGCGATCTGTTCCATGACCATCGCGCGCATCCTCCGATTCTGCCGCGCGAGGGCGGGCCCTCAGGACCGGGTGAGCCCGCGGAGCACGGCGATGACGTCGTCGACCGCGGGCGGACGAGGTCCGGTCCGGAAGACGACGCCCATGTCGCGCGCGGCGCGAGGATCGTCGATCGGCCGCTGGACGCACCCGTCGAGCGGATGCGGCACCTCGGGCCCGATGGCGATTCCCAGGCCCGCCGCGACGAGGCCGTGAAGTGTGCGCAGGTCATCGCCCTCGAAGGCGATGTCGAGCGGCATGCCTTCGGCGGCGAAGAGCTGCTCGAGCGTTCGGCGCAGGCCGTAGCCCGGTTTGAGCGTCACGTGCGTCTCGCCGACGACGTCTGCGAGAGTGACCCGCGCGGCAGTGGCGAGGCGATGCCCCTCGGGGACGACGACCACGAGCGGCTCGTCGTAGAGGTGGAGCGTTCCTCCGGAGGGATGCGTCGCGGCGGCCCCCGAGACGATCGCGAGGTCGGTCCGTCCGGAGTCGAGTTCGGCGAGGCAGCCGTCGCGGGCGCCCTGCCAGAGCTGTACGCGGATATCGGGACGCTCTTCGCGCAGCCGCCGGACGAGTCGAGGCACGAGGTGCTCGCCGAGAGAGTTCTGGAACGCCAGTCCGACGGTCGAACGGGCGTCGTCGAGCGAGTCGAGCGCGTCCTGCGCGGCGCGGAGGGCGACGCGGATGCCGGGGAGCATCCGCCGGGCGGCGTCGGTGAGCCGGATGCCGCGACCGTCCCGCGCCACGAGGGCGACGCCGAGCCGGGACTCGAGGTGCCGCAGTGCGCGGCTCACTGTCGGCTGCGGAACACCGAGTGTCTCCGCGGCACGGGTGACGTGCTCATCCGCACCCAGCGCCTCGAGCAGCGGGAGGTGGGGCAGCAGGTCGGCCAGGCGATCGCGACTCATGCGTCCACGCTATCGCTCGGTGCGCATCGGTATTGGATTCGCATGTGAAGGATGCCTACCGTAGAACGAGTGACAACTGTCGGCATCCCTCCTCTCACCGCCTCACCCCGCCGCCTCGGAGCGGCGATGTGGACGACCGGGATCGCCACCTTCGGGGTGCTCTACGCGCCGCAGGGCCTGCTCACGGGGATCGCCGAGACGTACCGACTCACCGCCGCCGACGCGTCGTGGGTCGTGTCGGCGGCGACCCTCGGACTCGCCCTCGCGATCCTGCCGTGGGCGCTCGCCGCCGACCGCTTCGGACGCAGACGGATGCTGCGCGTCGCCGCCGTGGCCGCGGCGGTGATCGCCGTCGCATCGCCCCTGCTGCCCGGGTTCGCCGGGCTGCTCGTGGGCCGATTCCTGCTCGGCGCGGCGCTCGGCGGCATCCCGGCTCTCGCGGTCGCGTACCTGCACGAAGCTGCCGGTCCGCAACGAGCGGGGGTCGCGGCAGGTGCGTACGTCGCCGCGACGAGCGTCGGCGGGCTCGCGGGGCGGCTCGTCGCGGCACCGGTGGGCGAGCTCGTCGGGTGGCGACTGTCGCTCGAGTTGCTCGGTATCCTCGCCGCGGCGCTGACGGCGCTGTTCGCCGTGCTGCTGCCGCCGACCGTGGAACACCGTGCGGTGTCGTTGAGCGTCAGCCTTCGGATCCTCGGCCGGCAGGCCGTGAACCGGCGCGCACTGCCGCTTTACGCGATCGGCGCGATGGTCGTCGGGGCGATGGTGGCCGTCTTCAACGCCCTCGGCTTCCGGCTGGAAGCCGCGCCGTACTTCCTGTCGGCGACCGCTGTCTCGCTCGTGTTCCTGACGTACCTGTCGGGCACGGTGACGTCGCGGATGTCGGGAGCCCTGGTTCGGCGCTTCGGAACACGGATGCCGCTGGTCGCCGGCGGCGCGGCGATGACGATCGGCGCGGTCATCACCCTGGCATCACCCGTCGCCGTCATCGTCTTCGGCATCCTTCTCATCACAGCCGGCATGTTCCTCGCCCATGCGACGGCGAACGCCGCGACCGCGCGTGCAGGTGGATCGGGACGACAGCACGCCGTCGCGCTGTACAGCGTCGCGTACTACATCGGCTCGAGCGCGCTCGGGACGGTCGGGGCGGCGGCGTGGACGACGGGCGGGTGGCTCGCGCTCGCCGGCCTCGTCGCTGCGCTCGGTGTGCTGGTCGTGGTCGCGTCCGTCAAGGTCCGGGACTGAGTCCAGCGGATTCGCTACAGTGCCCGGCATGGACAACTACGGGGGATACGCCGGACTCGGCGCCGGCGTGATCATTTTCCTGATCATTCTCTACATCGGCTTCTTCGCTCTCGCGATCTGGATCGGTTACCTCATCCAGCGCACCGCGGTGAAGAACGGGATGCTGCGAGCGATGCAGGAGAGCGGGATGATCTTCGCACCGCGCCCGGGCGCGCCCTATCCCGTGCCCGGGCAGCCCGGCGCTCAGCCGCCGTACCCCGGCCAGGCGCCGCAGGCGGGTCAGCCCCCGCGTCCCGGTCAGCCGCCGATGGGAGGACAGCCGCCGGTTCCGCCCGCCGCGCCCCCGCAGACGCCCCCGACCGGCGACTGAGCGCGTCGACGGACGGACGCCTCTGAGCCTTGCTAGGCTTACGAGGCGCCTCCGGACGCTCTGGGGCTGTAGTTCAATGGCAGAACATCTGCTTCCCAAGCAGATAGCGCGGGTTCGATTCCCGTCAGCCCCTCCATATTCACGTCGTTCCGAGACCGCCCCGCGCATCAGCCGGGGAGTGCGACGTCGGGGCGCTCGGCCGCGTCGACCTCATCGACGACGCCGACACCCTCGTACGCCTCGAGCAGCCCGGGCGATCCCCACACGGTCCGTTTCGCGGTGCCGTCGGGCCAGAGAACCACCACGTTCTTCGGCCCCAGCAAGATCCTGCTGATCTCGACCCGTCGACCGTCCTCCAACGTGAATCGGGTCGACTGGATCTGCTCACCGGTCGGGGTGCCCAGCTCCGCTGGATCCACGTCGCTGACGGGCATGTCCGTGTAGGCACGCACCCACTCGGCCACGACCTCGGGATCGTCGATCGTCAATCGCTCGATCGTCTCGGGCGCATCGCCCCAGCGGTACTCGTAGTACTCGACGACGGCCACCTCGTCCGCGGCGATCCCGAGCGACCTCTTCTCGACGAGAAGCGCGCATCCGGAGAGAGCAACGACGCACACCGCAGTCACGACTGCCGCCGGAATAGTCGATGCTCGCATTTGCGTCGAAACCTATCGGCTGCGACGGCAGCGGCACGACACGACCGGATAACGATCCGGGCGCTGACCGGCATCCCGAAGAGCCGTCCTCGCGGAACGCGTCGACCGGGCGGACGGGCACCCGCCCGGTCGACGTCGCTGTGCCTCAGTAGGTGAACACGAGGGAGTTCGTCACGCTGATGAGCGTCACGACCGCCGCGTTCAGGAACCCGGCGATGTACGGGTTGTTCGTCTCGCGGTAGATCTTGCGGCTGATGACCGCGGCGACAGCCAGGATGACGACCACCGGGAACAGCCAGATGCTGAAGATGCCGCCGAAGCCGTCGATCGTCTCACCGGTGATGAAGAACGTCGTGTACTGCGCGACGACCAACACGATCGGCCCGAGCGAGTTGAACAGCGCCAGCAGTGCGGTGTTCACCCATTCACGTCCCCGCAGCGTGAAGCGGTTGAACGAGTTGATCGCCACCGAGTTCGCGACAAAGTAGACGAGGAACAGCGGCAGGACGATCAGCGAGTACCCGATCATCTCGGGGTTGAAGGCCTTGACGGCGATCACCCAGAACCGGAAGTCGGTCTTGAAGAAGTAGTCCAAGACGAACACGATGCCGAAGGCTGCGACGGTCGTCGTCAGTGCAAGCGCCACGCCGAGACCGAAGCGCCGCCAGCCCGGGATGACACCTACAGCCCGGAGGTCCTGGCCGCTGCGGCGCCCGAACAACAGGTACGAGACCACCATGATGATCAGCCCCGCGACACCGTTGATCGCAGCCCAGATGCCGATGAACCACGGCACACCGGGGGCGATGAGGTTCACCGAACCGAATGCGATCGCGCCGGCCCACTCGGCCTGGCTGAGGAGCACGTAGCTGACGATCGAGAAGACGGCCGTGACCACGAGCCCGCCCCAGAACCAGACCAGCCCACGGCGCGTGTTCGCCACTGCCGCAACCGGCTCGGAGACGCGCAGGCCCGCGAAGGCACGGGTCGCCAGCAGAGCGCGCGTGAACGCGACGAGGAAGATGCCGAATCCGATCAGACCGAGCGTCGTCAGGACCTCCTTGAGCTGCCAGTTCTGGTCGCCTGCCGGCAACGGGTTGGGCGCGCCGAGCGATTCGTCGAAGAAGTCGACGAGGTGCCCGACGGCCGTGCTCGAGATCGTGGACCATGGGTGCGTCTGCGGCAGCGACCAGACGACGCGCATCGCTTCGGTGCCGTCGACGTCCTGGGTGTAGACCTGACCGGCCTCGCGCACATCGGTCGCCTCGGAGGGGTCTTGCCCGAAGTGGAGGAACGACTGGGCGTTGGGAGTGGAGAGGTACTCACGCGGCGGGGTCAGCGCGTTGCCCTCGGCGTCGTAGCTGCGGAAGAAGAACTCGTCGTACTGCGCCTGGATCACACCGGTGTCGCGGCCGCCGTAGATGTTCGTGAACGCACCCGCGTCGTCGACGTAGACGGGATCGTTGTCGACGAGCAGGACCGAGGCGATGAGCGGTGTCTCGGCGGCGTTGTCGAGGGCGACGGAGAAGTTCGCCGCGCGCGCGCCGTTCGAGTGACCGGTGACCCCGATCCGGGCCGGATCGACGTACGGCAGGTCGGCAATGAGCTTCACGGCGTCGTACATGCCGGTGCCGCCGACGGGCTCCTGGCCGGCGGGGAGCGGGTCGGAGTTGCCGTGCCCGTACATATCGATCGCCAGTACGACGTAGCCGCGTCGAGCGAGCTCCACGTAGTTGGCGTCCTGCATCTCGCGGTTGTTCCACCACCCGTGGCTGACCACGATCGCTGGGCGCGGATCCTCGGCAGAGACGCTCGACGGCTTGAACAGCAGAGCGCTCATCTGGCGCCCCGACGCGGCCTCCCAGCGCAGGTCCTCGACGGCGACACTGCCGCCGACGGTCTGCACGAGCGAGGCGCCGACGCTGGAAACCAGCATCAGCACCAGGGAGATCGCCAGCCAGAAGCTGTTGCGACGAAAAGTCCGTGGCCTCATCGGAAAGGTGCTCCTTCATACGCGGACCCCACGTCGGGCCCGACATCTGCGGCGGGCTCATTCCCGACACGCGACCGCCAATCTATGGAGATTCCTATGAAGGGCGGCACCGAATGCACACGTGTGCAGGAACTTCGTCAGCCGCGGAGGGGACGCGGCCTGATTTGCACGAGCACCGAACAAAAGTGCAGGAAGGGTCACGGCAGGGCCGGAGCCCACCTCGGCTCCGCACTCGCGGTCGGCGCCGTCTCACATACCTGATCTCATGGAGACATGACATCGCGCGACGCGTCCCACGACCGGACTATCCGATTCTCCATCGGACCGGATGAGATCGTCATCCGCCGGAAGTATGAGGTCGTCAGCATCCTCAACGACGTCATGGTCGCGGCCTGGTTCATCGTCGGCAGCATCCTGTTCTTCTCGGAATCGACGACGACGATCGGTACCTGGCTCTTCCTGCTGGGCAGCGTCCAACTGCTCATCCGCCCCGTGATCCGTCTCGCCCGGCATGTGCATCTGCGTCGATTCGCCAGTAGCGCGCCCGACGATTCGGGTCCGGACTTCTGACCACCGCGGCTCCCGCGATGAAGGCCAGCGGACGACGGCGTGCGAACCTCTTCACCTCGTCGAGCAGCTCGGCGGGGTCGCGCTCCCCCAACCACGAGGCGGCGTCGGCCAAACGCGTGGACACCTGCTGAACGAGGTCGGTCGCGATACCGTTCCCCTCGGAGTTCCGCGCCATCGCGCCGAGCTCATCACCTGCGGCTTTCAGGCCACCGGCGAGACGCTCCTGCTGTTGTGCGGCTTGTCCCGACAGCTCCGTGCGACTCTGCGAATAGAGGTCCTTCAGCTGCGTCTTCGCCTCGGAGGCGACGGAAGCCGCTTCATCCTTGGCAGTGTGCGCCACATCCTTCGCTGCATCGACCGCCGTGCCCGTGACAGCGGAAGCTTCCTGCTTCACGGTCTCGGCCTTGCCCGAGTCCGTCTCAGTTCCACCGGTACCGGCCGGTCCATTTCCGACTGACATAGTTGCTCCTTTGCTGGGATGTCTGTCCTGGGAGCGCTACTTTCCGAGCCATCTCGCAGGACTCGTACCGGGGTTGCACGGCACGACCATGAGGAGTAGGCGCACGCATGGCGGCGTCGACCCATCGCGGGAATTCTCCCGCCGGTTGTCCGTTGTATTCACGTGCATGGCATCGGTCGCGAGAGTCACGGCGTCAGGCCCTGCGAAAAGAGGTAACGCAATGGCACGGTTCGACGGCAAGACGGCTCTGGTCACGGGCGGCGGCAGCGGCATCGGCGCAGAGATCGCTCGCAAGCTCGCAGCCGAGGGCGCATCGGTGGTCGTCACCGACATCAATTTCGAGGCCGCCGAGGCCGTCGTCACGCAGATCACGGATGCCGGCGGTACCGCATCCGCTTTCGCGCAGAACACCGCGAAATGGGAGGACTCCGAGGCGGCCGTGCGTCATGCGCAGGACGCCTATGGCGCCCTTCACCTCGCCGTCAACAACGCGGGCATCGGTGCCGCACCCCAGAACATCGGCGATTACGACATCGAGGCGTGGGACCGTGTGCGCGCAGTCGACCTCGACGGCGTCTTTTACGGCCTGAAGTTCCAGCTGCCCGCCATCGTCGCGGCCGGCGGCGGCGCCGTCGTCAACATGGCCTCGGTCCTCGGCTCGGTCGGCATCGCTCAGAACGCGGCCTACGTCGCCAGCAAGCACGCCCTCGTCGGCCTCACGAAGGTCGCGGCCCTCGAGTACACCGCTCAGGGCGTGCGCACGAACGCCGTCGGTCCCGGCTTCATCGACACGCCGCTCGTACGAGCGAGCCTGTCGGACGACGCGCTCTCCGCCCTCGAGAAGGAGCACGCGGCAGGACGGCTCGGGACGGATGCCGAGGTCGCGGCGCTCACGCTGTTCCTGCTCAGCGACGACGCGTCCTTCATCTCGGGCAGCTACCACCTCGTCGACGGCGGCTACTCCGCGCACTGACGCGGCGCAGGATCGCCCCACGCAGCGCTCGCGGCCTCAGGCCGTGGGCGCTGCTTCGATGTGGGCGACGGAGCGAACCTCGAGGTAGCCGCACAACTCGGCGGCGGTCGCGAGCTCGGCGACGAGCGCCGCCGTGTCTTCGGCCGAGAGAGCGATCTCATTCAGCTGCGGCTCGAAGACGACGCGCCACCGCGAGTCCTCACCCATCGGGGGACGCACGTAGACGGTCGTCGACGCATTGTGCAGCGGAACGACGACGAGACCCCCATCGTCGCCCCAGGAGTCGTCCTGGATGACGACCTTGATGAGGTCTCCACCGCCGTGCGCGACGATGAATTCGTCCAACCACCGTTGAAGGGTGGCGCGGCTGCGGTACGGCATGGTCGTCTCTCTCGCGCGACAGGCGGGCCGGCGAGTCCGGCGAGTCGATATCGTGCTCAGTCGCGAGGGTAACACCCTCCGATGACACGACCTACGGCAGGTCAGGACCGCCCGAAGCCATCGAGGTCCGGATCCCAGTACGCCTCGGGGCCGTCGTCGTACTCGACGTCCACGGGCCCGGTGTCTTCTCGCGGGAAATGCGGGTGCCGACGCAACTGCGCCGCCGCGAAGGAGAAGTCGGGCTCGACTCCCTCCCAGTCGGTCGCGACGGAGAGGACATCGTTGCCGACACCGATGACGAGGGATGCCTCGCCGATCTCCCCGTTCTTCTCGAACACAATCGGAATCGTGACCGCGTCGGCCCGTCCGACCTCGGCGACCGCGGCGGTGAGCGTGATGAGTGCCTCCGCCACGTCGTCGGTCGTGACCACGGTCTCGCCGGCGTAGGTGATGCATCTCATGTCACCACTATGCGCCGCGAACCCGGTTTCGACTGACCAGTTGCTTTCGGTGCTCGAGCCAGGTACGGCGAGCGCGTCAGGACTCGGTGACGACCACCGGTGCGACGCCATCCACGGCATCCGACATACGACGAAGGAAATCCACGACGTGCTCCTGCGCCTCGGGTTCCATCGCCACGGCGACGTCGTACATCAGCCCGTGCATGCGGCCGAGGGTCTCGCGCACCTCGTCGTCGGCGTGCGCCGTCGCTCTCACGAAGATGCTGCGACGGTCCGTCGGGTTGGCGACACGCTCGACTCGCCCCGACTTCTCGAGTCGGTCGAGCATCGTGGTGATCGACGCCGATGTCACACCGAGATACTTCACGAGCTCGGCGGGACGGGCGGAGTGATCGGGCTGACGGAGCAGGAAGCGTAACGCGAGCAGTTCGTTCTCGCCCATCGACATCGAGTCGCGCGTCCGACGACGCATCGCGGACTCGGCGGCACGATAGGTGCGGAGAGCTTCGAGGACCCGTCGTGCCCGATCGCGTTGGCCGGGCGCCTCGTCGTACCAGTATCCGACCGTCGTCGACGGCCCTTCGCCGGCCTGCGCGTCGCCGTTCGCCACATCCACTCCCCGGTAGTAATGCCGTTCCCGGCGATCTCGTCGAGAATAGAGGATGAGTGAGGGCGCATGCATGCCTGTGGCGACGTGTCCGGCGATCCGCTACCCTCCCCCGACCCGGGAAGGAGTCCCGATGCCGTTCCGCAGTAAAGAAACCCTCGAGGCGTGGGTATCCGACTTCCACGACGCGCGCGGCGCGGGCGACTTGATCAAGGTCATCGTCCAGGATGGATCCGACGGATCCGATACGGGGCTCGTCATCGTCCCCCTCGAGAATGCGACCGTCGCGATCTCGATGGAGCCCGTCGAGATCGGCGAGGCCTCCTGGCGTGTGACGTTCGAACCGCAGCCCGACACGACGATCCTCAACAGCCACCAGCTCCACGGCATGGCCGCCGAACTCGCCGTCGCCGCGGAGCTCTGCGCCTACCTCGAGGCCCGCTCCGTCGGGCACGAGGAGTGACCCCGGACATCCGATCCGCCTGAGCGGCCTCAGCCGACCGGCTCGACGACATCGTCCGCGCGGCGGCCCGCGGTGCGGACGGCGCCGATCGAGGCCGCGATGACGAGCGCGACACCGATGATCTCCAGAAGAGTGAGGCGCTGTCCGAGCAGTACGAAGCCCGCCAGCGACGCCGTGGCGGGAGCGAGTGCCATGAGGATCGCGAAGGCCGCGGCCGGCAGCCGCCGCAGCGCGATCAGCTCGAGGGCGTACGGGATGGTCGAGGACAGGAGCGCGACCGCCGCACCCAACGCGATGAGATCCAGGCGCAGAAGCGCGCCCCCGGCGTCCACGATCCCGAACGGCAGTGCAAGGAACGCGCCCACCGCCATCGCGAGCGCCAACCCGTCGAGCTTCGGGAACGCGGCGCCCACCTTCGCCGACGACAGGATGTAGAACGCCCAGCTGACGGCCGCGCCGAGGGCGAACAGGACGCCCAGCGGATCGAGCCGGTCCAGCCCGCCGCCGCCGAGTGCGATCACGCCGACCAGCGCGAGCCCTGCCCAAAGCCAGGCGGAGGCGCGCCGGCTGGCGATGATCGACAGCGCGAGCGGGCCGAGCACCTCGATCGTCACCGTCACCCCGAGGGCGAGTCGCTCGAGGGCGAGGTAGAAGAATCCGTTCATGACCGCCAGCGCCAGACCGAGCTGGACGACGGCGACCCACGCTGCGCGGGTGTGGCCGCGCCACGAGGGCCGCGCGATGACCCCCAGGATGAGCGCGGAGAACACGAGGCGCAGCATCACCATGCCGAGCGGTCCGACCTCGGGGAACAGGAACACCGCGAGCGAGGCGCCGACCTCCTGGCAGCAGAGACCGACGACGACCAGCGTCACCGCGGCCGTCGACGTGCTGCGGGTGCTCACCCGCCGCAGATGGCGTAACGGGCGAGCTCGGGGGCGAGGCTCTCCGCCGTCCACGGCAGGCCCATCTCGGGTGCCGTGCGACCGTCAGCGGCGGGCGCCTTCGACGCGAGCGCCGCGAGCTGCCAGGCGAGCACGCGCACGGCGTTGGCCGAGGCGCGCGAGTCGTTGAGGACGACCACGACAGACATGCCCGTCGTCCGGTCTGCGAATGCCGCGACCATGTACCCGGCGAGCGAACCGAACTGACCGACGAGACTTCCGGCCTGGTAGGTGCCGCCGTCCGCCGTGAACCATGCCGGCTGATCGGAGTTCACCGGCCGGGGATCGGCGTAGCGCGTATCCGCGTCGTACGGCCGGGCGCCGACGGCGAGAGCGCGCACGTACGTCGACAGATCGCCCACGGTCGACACGACCCCGCCGGAGGCGGATCCGACGCTCGAGGTGACCGCGGTCACGTCGGTCGCGGCATCGCACGCCGGCTTCTTGTCCTTGCCGTTGGGGATGTAGGCGCCCTTGAGTCGATCTCCTTCGCCGACGCCGGCGGGGTATGAGCTCGACGACATCCCGAGGGGTTGGAAGACGTAATCGCTGTAGAGGTCGGCGAGCGACTCTCCGCCCGCGCGCTCGAGGACGAGCCCCAGCAGCACGTATCCGGTGTCGGCGTCGCCGAACTGAGCTCCCGGCTGGCCGGTCGTGGGGCGCGCGATGCCGTAGGCGACGAGCTCGCGCGCGTTCCACACGCGGTCGGGAGCTGCAACGACGCGAGAGAAGATCCGACTCATGTAGCCGGCCAGACCGCTCGTTCCGTCGCACAGATCGCCCAGCGTGATCGACGCCTGGCCGGGATACGCATCGAGCCAGTCGCCGACGGTCTCGTCGAGACGGACGGTGCCCTTCTCGACCAGGGCGTACAGCACGTCGCACGTCATGGCGCGCGTCACGTTCGCACTCTTGAATGTCATGTCGGGGTTCACCTCGGGCCCGTCGACGCCCGACGTGCCGAGGCCGGCGACCCACTCTCCCGACCAGGGGACCGAGACCGAGACGATCGCGCCGCTGGCTCCGACCGAGGTCATCGCCGTCTCGGTGAGCGCCTGCATCTGCTTTGCGAGGTCCGCGGGCAGCGCGCCGTCGACCTGGTCGACGCCGATGTCGATCTGCTCCGGTTTCGGAGCGCACGCGCCGAGTCCGATCGCGAGACCGAGCGCCGTCACTGCAGCGAGCACTCGCCTCGACACACGTCCTGACACGCGCAGATCACCCCCGGTTTTCGTCCCATCGATTACAGCACACCCGTCGCGTCTGCCCGGCTGCGCCTCGCACGGTGACGGATGCCGATGCTCAGCCCGCGTTCTGCGCCGCCCGCACGCCGGCCATGAAGCGCCGTACATCTCGGTCGACGAGGATGTCGGCGGGGCGCAGCGGACGCGAGAGGTACAACCCGTCGAGCGAGGTCAGTCGCGACAGCGCAACGTAGGTCTGCCCCGGGGCGAACGCGCCGTTGCCGAGGTCGATGATCGCTCGATCGTAGGTCTTGCCCTGCGACTTGTGGATCGTGACCGCCCACGCCAGCCGGAGCGGGAACTGCGTGTACTCCGCGACGATCTCGCGCGTCAGCTTGCGCGTGCCCGGGTCGTACGCGTAGCGGAACTTCTCCCACACGGTCGGCTCGACATCGTGCTCCTCGCCGTCGAGCTCGACGCGCACGGTGCCACCGGCGATGCGCGTGACGGTGCCGATCGATCCGTTGACCCAGCGCGGACCGTCCCCGCCGAATCCGCCGATGTCGTTGCGTAGGAACATCACCTGCGCGCCGACCTTCAGCTGCAGTTCCTGGTCGGCGGGGTAGGCGTCGCCGCGACCGAAGTCGCCGCTGATCTCGGCGCGCGCTGTCTGCGCCGGCCCCGGAAGGGCGTCGAGGTGACGCTGGTTGATGCGGGAGACGATGTCGTTCCGGGTCGCGAGGGTGATGATGGGCACCTCGCCCGGCGCCGGTTCCGGCGGCTTCCGCGCGCCGGCCGTGTTCAGCGCCTCCGCGATGTCGGCGGTCACGATCCCGTGGCGCACGGCGTTCAGCATCGCCTTGAACGCGTCGTCCGACTGCCGGTGGATGCTGCGGAGCTCGGCGATGTGCAGCGGGGCGCCGACCCGACCGAGATCGAGCAGTCCGTCGGAGCGGATGGCACCGGCATCCGCTCGGGGGCCCGCCCACACCTGCGCGTCGAAGAACCAGAACGAGCGATAGTGGTCCTGGATGTAGCGCAGCTCGTCGCCTCGCGGCGGGACCGGGGAGAGCTGGTACGGGTCGCCGAACATGACGACCTGCACGCCCCCGAACGCTTCGGCTCGTTTGCGCCGCGCCTGCCGGAGCGATCGGTCGATCGCGTCCATGACGTCGGCGTTGACCATCGAGACCTCGTCGATGATGAGGGTGTCGATCGCGTTCAGGATCTTGCGGGTCGCGTCGGTCTGCTCGATCTCGCTGTCGGCGATGAGGCCGATGGGCAGTTTGAACAGCGAGTGGATCGTCTGGCCCTCGACGTTCAGGGCCGCCACGCCCGTCGGCGCGCACACCGCGATCTGCTTGCTCGTGTTCCACGACAGATGCTGCAGCAGCGTCGACTTGCCGGTTCCCGCTCGGCCGGTGACGAACACGTGCTCGCGCGTGTCCTCGATCAGTCGGAAGAGCGCGTCCTGTTCGGGAGACAGGGGCGGCAGGCTCACCGGAACCATGCTAGCTACCAGGCGGCCTTTCCTAGACTGAGCACGTGGAACACGATGGCGGCGAGGTGAGGGCGGATGCCGCCGAGCCCGCCGCTCCCGCTGCCCCGACGCGGACCGAGACGGTGGCCGGGCCGCGCCGCCGCCGCCGGCTCGCAATCGACCTCACCGCTCTCGGCGTCATCGGCATCCTCCTGATCGGTGCGATCGGTGCGACCGGCGCCGTGCTCTACCGGCAGCTCTACAGCCCCACCGCGTTCGTCCTCGACTACCTGCATCTGCTCGCCGATGGGCGGGCTACCGACGCCCTCCGGCTCCCGGGGGTCTCCGCATCGTCGAGCGAGCTCGCCGCGGCGAAGCTCCCCGCCGACGCGAGCGGCGCGCTCTTGCGCGCAAACGCCCTCAGCCGTCTGACGGACGTCGAACCGGTGTCCGAGACGACGGATGCCGACGGCACGACCACGGTGACCGTCACCTACCGCGTCGGCGGCCACTCGGGCACGACGACCTTCGAGGTCGAGCGCGACGACGACGGCGCACTCCTGCCGCGCTGGCGCTTCGCCGAGAGCCCGCTCGCCGTCATCGAGCTCGAGGTCCGCGGCTCGATGCAGTTCGAGGTGAACGGGTTCTCGGTCGACAAGCGACAGGTCTCCCCCGACGGCGACGGCGCGGACCCGCTCGATCCCCTTCCTCTGCTCGCCTTCTCGCCCGGGCTGTACTCCATCACGGTCGACACCGCGGCGACGACGAGCCCGGGCGTCGCCGTCCTCTCCGACACCCCGCTCGCCGAGATCCCGGTGTCGTTCCAGGCTCAACCGACCGAGAAGTTCATCGGCGTCGTGCAGCAGGAGGTCGATGACTTCCTCGCGCAGTGCGCGACGCAGAAGGTCCTCCAGCCGACCGGTTGCCCCTTCGGCTACTACGTGCGCAATCGCATCGTCGAGCCGCCGAGCTGGAAGATCGAAGAGAACCCCGTCGTCACGCTCGAGCCCGACGGTGCCGGCTGGGCCATCACGCGCACGCAGGCGGTCGCGAAGATCGACGTGCAGATCCGATCGATCTTCGACGGCTCGATCTACGACGTCGAGGAGCTCGTCCCGTTCTTCCTCACCGGCAAGATCACGATCCTCCCCGACGGGACGGCGTCGATCGCGGTCTCGGCCGCAGACTGACCGGGCTCAGCGCGCGGCTTGCCGCCGGGCATCCCTCTCGTCGCGGGCGGCGATCGCCGCGAGGCGGGCGTTGTAGGCCTCGAGCTCCGCGTCGCCCGACCTGTCGGCGTGGCGGTCGTTGCTGCGCTGACGCCGCTCATCCGACCGGCTCCACTGCACGGCCACGACGATCGCGAGGATGAGCGTCGGGATCTCGCCGATCGACCAGGCGATGCCGCCGCCCGTGTACTGGTCCGCGAGCGGGTCGAGACCCCAGGTGCGCCCCATCGATCCGAACCACTCGGCGACGAAGAGCCCGGACGCCATCATGATCGCGATACCGAAGAAGGCGTGCATCGCCATGACGCCGATGAGAGTCAGCAGGCGGCCGGCGTGCGGAAGGCGGTAGGGCACCGGGTCGATCCCCGCGAGCGACAGCACGAAGAGGTATCCGACCGTCAGGAAGTGGATCACCATCCACTCGTGCCCGAGGTGCTCGTAGAGCGTCCACCGGAACAGATCCGTGTAGTAGAAGGCCCACAGCGAGACGATGAACAGCGCGGCCGCCACGAGCGGATGCGTGATCACCTTGGCGTACGGGCTGTGCACGGCCCAGAGGATCCACTCCCGGCCGCCGCGCGTCCCGTCGTCGCGCTTGCGGATGGCACGCGAGGCGAGAGTGACGGGCGCCCCGAACACGAGGCACATGGGGATCGCCATCGACAGCAGCATGTGCGCCGTCATGTGCATGCTGAAGAGATAGTCCTGGTAGGCGTTGACCGGACCGCAGGTCACGTAGAACAGCAGGACGAGACCCGTGACCCACAGCACCGTGCGTCCCAGGGGCCAGGTGTCGCCGCGGCGGCGGAGTCGGCGTACGCCCGCGAGATAGAAGAACAGACCGAATCCGGCGGCGAAGGCCCAGATGAGGTCGATGTCCCACGCCGTGAAGAACCGGTCGACGGTGAGCGCCGGCGGCAGCGGAGAACCTGTCAGGACTTCGGCCGGGGTCTGATCGAACGGCAGAGTGGTGTCGACGGGCGGCGGCGTGAGAGACAGGGCGACGGCCGCACCCGAGGCGATTCCCATGAAGGCGACCTCGAGCACGACGAGCGTCCAGAATCGGGCGGCGACGGCCGTGTCGCGGATCCCGGCGATCAGTCGGCGTCGGTAGTACGCCCCCAGCACACCCATCGCCAGGAGCGCGGCGACCTTCACCATCAGCAGGGCGCCGTAGGCCGAGAACAGGTTCTGGAACGAGAGGATGCCGATGGCCGCCCGAGCGATGCCCGACAGGGTCACCACGACGAAGGCGGCGAGGGCGATGCTGGAGTAGCGCTGCAGGACCGTCGCGAGACGATCGCGGGACAGCAGCGGACGCAGGAGCAGGAGCATCAGCAGGCCGCCGAGCCAGGCGGCCGCCGCGATGATGTGCAGGGCGAGCGAGGTCACAGCGATGTTGTGGTTCGCTTCACTGCCCGTGTGACCGGCGGTCGCCATCGGCACCATCGACGCGATCGCGAGCAGTGCGACGAGCAGGGTCGCCAGCCAGCCGCGGACGGCGAACGCCAGGACGGTGAGCACCGCGCCGGCGACGGTCGTCATGAGCCAGGCGCGCCCAGGATCTGTGTCGACCAGGAACCGGCCGAGCTGTTCGCCGAAGGCGGCGTCACCGCTCGGGCGGGCGGGGATCACCTTGAGAAACGTCAGGTAGCCGGTGACCGCGCTCGCGACGGTGAGGATCGCGGCGCCGGCAGAGGCGGCATCCAGGGCGAAGTCGAACTCCTTCGACCCCGCGACCAGCGAGAAGAGGGCCAGGACGAGGGATCCCACGAGGAGCGCCGCCGACAGGTTGACCGTGAGCTCGGCGACCGGGAGCAGCCACCGGACGACGGGGCCGGGGTCGCCGATCACGAGGGGCGCAGCGCCACCGCCGTAGGCCAGTCCCAGCAGGAGCGCGATGAGACCCGCGCCCGCGAGGATCGCCGGCCCGGCGAAGCGGAGAGCGCGCGGATTCACCCTGCAAGCCTACGCGCGGGCAGGTGGGGGAACGCCGAAGGGGGATGCCTCTCGGCATCCCCCTTCGTACGACTGCAGCGTCTTACTTGACGGCAGCCTTCAGCTTCGAGCCGGCGCTGACCTTGACGCGCTTGCCGGCGGGGATGTTGATCTCGGCACCCGTCTGCGGGTTCCGGCCGGTGCGAGCGGAGGTCTCGACCTGCTCGAACGCGATCCAGCCCGGGATCGAGACCTTCTCGCCCTTGGCGACAGCCTCGGACACGGACGCGAACAGGCCGTCGACGACGCGCGAGACGGTGGCCTGGCTCTCGCCGGTGGCGCTGGCGATGCTGGCGACGAGTTCGGTCTTGGTGATGGCCATGGTGCTCCTCCAGACGGCGGATCGCCGTCTTCAGTTACTCGGACCGACGGGGTGACCGCCGGCTGGTCGTTGCGACCGGTCCCGAATATACCCACGAACCGCGTGTTTCCGCGGATTTTGGGTCATCTGCGCGGCAATTGGGCGGCGTGTCGCGTGTCGGATGTGCTTTTTGGGGCGGATGAGGCGGTTTCGGCGGGATTCCGCGGATTTCTGCGGGGGGGGTTGCTTTTCGGGGCGGTCATGCCGACGGCATCCGTCATCGGATTCGGACGGTGTCGTCGGATTCGGATGCGGCAGCGCTTGCGGGTCCGAATCCGGCGCGGCTGTCCGAATCCGGCGTCACCCGCGCGCGAACGCGTCGGCGGCGTCGCAGGCGAGCTGCGCGGAGGCCGGTCCGCCGTGCCCCTCCTCCTCGAGAATGTGCAATCGGCTGCCTGGCCACGCCTTGTGCAGCAGCCACGGGGTGATGGCCGGTCCGCTGACGTCACGCCGGCCGTGGATGAGGATGCCCGGGATGCCGGCCAGTCGATCCATCCGCTCGAGGATGGGGGGCTCGAGGAAGCAATCCTGCGACCAGTAGTGCGTGACGAGGGTGGCGAAGTTCTCCCGCGCGCGCTGGTCCTCGTGCAACGGCCCGGGCTGCGCCCAGGGCGAGAGGCCGATGTGCGACGACTCCCAGTCGTCCCATGCGTCGGCGGCCCGGGCGCGCACCGCCGGGTCGGGGTCGCGAAGCATCCGTGCATACGCGTCGATGACCCGCTCTGCGGGTGGGACGAGCTCGCCCAGCCGCGCCCGGGCCTCGGGGAAGATGCGGCCGACGCCGTCGCTGATCCATTCGATCTCATGGCGCGCACCAGCGGTCACCGCGAGCAGGATGATCTCGCTCACCCGCTCGGGATGTTGCTGCGCGTAGGCGAGCGCGAGCGTCGAGCCCCACGAGACGCCGTAGACCAGCCATTGATCGATGCCGAGGTGCTCGCGCAGCGCTTCGATGTCTGCGATCAGCGCCGGCGTGGTGTTGGTGTCGAGTCGCCCGAGGTCGTCGATCGCCCAGGGCGTGCTCGCCCCGCATCCGCGCTGATCGAGACCGACGATGCGGTAGCGGTCGGGATCGAAGACGCGTCGGTAGCCGCCTCTGCCGAGGCCGCCGCCGGGTCCACCGTGCAGGTACAGCGCCGCACGTCCGGTGTGGGAGCCCGAGACCTCATAGTGGAGCCGGGCGCCATCCGGCCGGTCCAGCATTCCGGAGGTGTGGGGCTCGATCTGCGGATGCACGCGGGGCACGCTACCAGGCCGGGCGCGCCGCGGACGGGCGGGCGGGGCGGGGCAGGTCGCAGGGCGGGGCAGATCGCGGGGGCGGCAACAACCGCGGAGATCCGACGAGATCTGGGCGCCCACGCTGCTCGAAGGTCGGAGCAGGCCCGAATCTCCGCGGCTGGTGCTGGGCAGCGTCAGATGCGACGGAGCGCGGCGATGACGTCGTCCTCCCAGCGGCGCGCGGCCGGAAGAGCGCCCACATAGAGAGGAGTGTCGTGCGTGACGCCGAGGTAGCGGGTCGCGCTCGCATCGACCCCCGCGTCACGGAGCTTCGCGGCATAGGTGGCGCCGTCTCGGCGAAGCGGATCGTACTCGGCGGTCAGGATGACGGCGGGCGGCAGGCCCGCGTGCGAGGCTGCGCGCATGGGCGACGCGTACTGCTCGCGCGCCCGCGACCGATCGCCCAGGTAGGTGCTCGCGACCGAGCGCAGCTCGCGGAGCGCGATGAACGCCGGGACCCACAGCGCGTAGGTCGCGCGCAGATCGATCCACCGGCCGGTGAGGTCGGTGACGGGCACCTCGAGGATCTGCAGCGTCGCCTGGGGTGTGCCGCGATCACGGTTGAGGAGGGTGAGGGATGCCGCGAGGCATCCGCCGGCTGACGCACCGTTCAGGCCGATCCGCCCTGGATCGATCCCGAGCTCTACGGCGTGCGCGTGCAGCCACACCCACGCCGCATGGACCTGTTCGATCTGCGTGGGGTAGCGGTGCTCCGGCGCGAGCGAGTACCCGACGGTGACGAGCACGACGCCGGAACGGTCGGCGCGGCGGCGACACGAGGCATCCGCGGTCGGATAGTCGATGCCGCCGATGCGGAACGCTCCGCCGCCGATCACGAGGCACGCGGGCGCCGGGGTCGGGGCGGATGCCGGGCGGTAGATGCGGATGCGGACGTCCGGGTAGCCGTCGACAGGCACTGTGACGTCGGTGGTCTGCATGTCGGGGCCGGGGGTGCCGGCGGTGCGCAGCTCCATGCGGTCCCAGTTGAGTGCGGCGCGGCGGTGCCGTTCGCGTGGAGTTATCGGCTTCGTCTTCTTTCCGGAAGCGGATGCCGTCGGTGCCGGCGTCGCCGGCCGGAACCGCGCGGTCAGATCGGTCCACGCCTTCTTCGCGAGGTACCGGCGGTGCGTGCGTAGCCGCTCGCGGAAGAACGGGTCCAGTGGCATGCGACTCCCTCCGACCAATCGAGGCTATCGCCGGGCGGCAGCGACGGGGCCGCTCTTGACGCCCGCTCGTCGCGGGTCCCTGCTCGAGGTGTGAGCGGCTCGGGAGGCCGCACCGAAAACGTTCGAGCGGGGTTTCGGCGCCCCGGGGTTTCGGCAGGGGTTTTCGGTGACTCGATCTGCGGCGTGTCGAGTGTCACCGAGTCCACTTGGCAACGCCCGCCGAAAACGATCGTTTTCGGCAGGAACTCAGCCTGTCATGAGTCGATTGCCCTGTAGGCGAGGCGGAGCTTGCCGAGTGCGCGCGCATACCGGGTGCGTGCCGTCCCCGGATTGACGCCCATCACTCTTCCTGCGGCGGCGATCGACAGCTCCTCCCACACAACGAGCCGGACGAGTTCTTGATCGCGTGCGGGAAGAAGCTTTAAAGCCTCGGCCGCGATGAACGCCTCATCCGGAACGTCCTCGACTGATGTCACCGCGGCCGCGGCCCGCAGGGCCTCGTCCGCCCGGTCTCGACGAGCTCTGCCGCGATGGTGGTTCGAGAGCACCTTGCGAGCAATCCCGTACGCCCACGCCCGACGCTCGTCATCTACCGCCGGGAGTCGTGAGCGATGCTTCCACAGCGCAGCGAGTGTCTCCGATGTGCAGTCTGCGGCATCGTCCGTCGGTGTCACGCGCCGAGCGAAGTACCTCAGAAGCAACGGGACGAGGGGCGCCACTGCTTGTTCGAATGCCCGGTCCGCAGCTTGTGCGACGTCGGCTGTCTCATCCTTCAGAACCTGATCAGAGGGCGGCTTCAGCTCGCTCCCGGCTGCTCTGGCCGCGGTCATCGGTCATCCCCATAGACCTCGTCGAAAATCTCATCCGTGAGCTCGTGGCGGTCGATCCCATCCCACCCGGGAGCTCCCTCGAACTCAGCCGCGGCCTGTGCCGCTTCCCGGTCGCCCGCTGCGATCCGCTCTGCAAACGCTCGCATGATGTCTGTTATCCGACCACCGTCAGTTGCTACGATCGCAGGCCAATCAGCTGCTTCCGTGATGACACGAGACGCGGTCTCCTGCGCGGCGGCGTCACCGCGGTCATTCGCGGCTATCCATGCGGTCAGCCAGTCCTTGTATGACTCCGACTCGTAGGTACGTCGGAGCGACGTGACCGGGGTGAGTGCGTCAGCGGACGAAATGCCGATGACACGTGCGGTCAGGTCCTCACGGGTGACTCCCGGCGCGAGCGGCATCCACGTGGGATAGACCGATGCGACGACCTTGTCGAGATCGGGCGCACTCAGGTCGATCCACTCATCGTCACAGTCATACTCGGTGACCTCAGCGCTGACGCAGTGATCGCGATGGTCGCCGGGGTTCGGGGATCCGAACCATCCCGTCCGCGCCATGAAACCTGCCGCAGCCGCACCGGCGGGGATCCCCACCACCAGCGTTGCAGCGATCGCCCCCGTGATCAGCCCCCAGCGTGGCCGCTTACGTTCGCGACGTGCGCGGCGCACCGCCCGAAGCGCATCACCGTCGGAGACGGTCGCCAGCGATGCGGGGTCGGCCGCCCGCAGGGCGCCGATCAGCTCGTCGTCGGACATCATCTTCATGAGCGCTCCCATCGTGTCTGAACACTCAGTTCATGTCCGCACCGACCCGAACCGTTTCGTCACACTAGACAACGATCGGGGTGCGTCTCCGCCGGGCCCGCTCTCGACCCGCAAGTAGCAACTGTTCACGACGAGAACGACGCGGCCCAAGGGTCTAGGGCGTACTCGAGAATCTCGCCAGCAGTTCCGAGAAGACGGCGCATCATGCCGTAGACACCGATGAAGCACGACCTGAGATAGTGGTGCCCATGGCGGGGACAGCGGAGCGCGGTGATCCAGTGAGTCACGTTCACGCGGAGCCTGTCCCACCACGGCCACAGGGAGCGCGGCTCGTGCGAGCGCTAGTCGGCGTCGGTTATGTGGCCATCTACGCCGCCGCCGCGATCGCCGCCGCGATGATCAGCTCCCTGATCTTTTCCGCCACAGGTAGAGGCGACGCGACGGTGGCCATCACGCTCACCTTCCTCGCGATATTTCTCACCGCAGCCCTCGGGATCGCAACGATGGCCAGGCCGATCATGCGGCTCCTGAGCCCGACGTATCTCGCTGCTGCGTACGTCATCCCGTGCGTGTTCACACTCGTCTACGGCGCAATCATGGTGGCGGCGTCCTCGTTCGCGACCATAGACGAGCCTCTCAACGACTGGCGCTGGACCGTCTGGCTGCGATCTTTCGTCTGCCTTGCGCCTTCCCTTGCAGTGACCTTCGCATCGGTATCGGCGCGAGTGAACTTCGCCCGTCCACGTCGACATTTTGCCGTTCTGGTCGGTGTGGCAGTCGTGCTCCTCGCGTCGACCGCTGCCGCCGTTCTTGGAGTGTTGGCCTGGACACCGCGCGCGGGGTGACTGAGCGTTCGCAAAGGGTCAGACGGCTGGCACCGGCCAAGAGTCATCCGCCGCCGACACCTCGCCGTAAACGTCCACCGAAACCGGGTATCGGGCGTCGTTTCTGGTCGCACCTGAAGCGCCCAGGAGGCATCTCCGCCTAAAAGGATCGTTTTCGGCGGCCCGGTGCGTGACCTCTCTACTGGCTCCGGAGCGGCCATTGCTAGCGCCGTAAACAAGCGGACGTAGAAGCGCTCAGGGTGTGGCGCCTCTCAGCGCATATGGCGCAGAGCGGTAACGCCCCCAAAAATCAGGCAGAGCTGACCTACGAGTGTGAAATAGGGCCCGACGCTTCTCGGGTCGAGAACGATAAGCACAACGCTGGCTACTGCGACGACACTCGCGGCGACGAGGAGGACGATCCACAGCGTACGAAGTGGCCTGCGACGGGCCGCGCGCTCCCCATTCATGCCTTGACTATGTCAGCTGGTAGCGCTCGGCGGGCAAAATGGTTCCTCTGCCGCGAAAAAAGCAGGTTAAACATGCCGCAGGAACGCGTATTCGCGCACCGTTACGCCTGCATCCCTGCCATCATCGTCCGATGGGCCTCCGGCTAAAAGTCATCCTTCTGCTCCTCGTTGGCGGAGGAGGCGTCGGCGTGGGATTCGGCCTCGCGATCGTGTTCAACCTCCCGTGGGGATGGCTGCTCGTCGCCGGGGGCGCGATCGCCCTGATCTTCGGATTCATTCTCTTCGTCCGACTGAAACAGCGTGACGCGCCGCAGACGACTCCGGGAAACCACCAACCGTGACTAGTTCACAGAGGTGGGGCGGATTGGCGGTCGGGATCGTCTTCGCGCTGATCGGCCTGCTTCTCGGATCCTCAACAGCGGCGTTGGTTCTGATCGTTGGCGGTGTGATCATCGCCGCCGTTCACGCGGGCCTGTTACTCGCCGCTCATCGCAACAAGTGAGCGGCACAACTGACCGGCTCTGACAGCCTGCACCGTCGCAATTCCGCCAGAGACGTCTGCCACAACCCGGCAGCGGGCGCCGTTTGTGGCGCGCCCAGTTCGGCACCTCGGGCACAGGCGCCGGAAACGATCGTTTTCGGCTGGGCTAGACAACCCGCTGTCTGCCTAGGACCGCGAGCGGCTCTCAATTGCTCAGAGCACGATCACTCGTCGACAGAACAGCGAGCTGTGTCATCGCCACTCAACCAATCTCCGTCCGTGTTCCATCGCCACACGCCGAGCGAGACATCACCGGACTCAACCTGAACGCTCGAGTGGAACGATGCTCCGATGTGTATCGACGTCCAAGCGCCCTGCGGGCGATGAAACCTCGTGACGGAACCTGCGGATGCGGGCCCAAGCTCAATGACGGGCGGCAGGTCGATATCTTCGCTGTTCCTGTCCGTTGAGACGGCCACCCAGTCGTTCGCGTCGGGCACGCATGTGACGTAGTCAATCGACCCATCGAAGTTCACGCGAATGGCAGACGGATGCACGGCCTGGCATCCAGTTAGCGCGACGACTCCGATGGCGCAGATCCCCGTGAACCAGGATCGAATGGGACGCATGGCGCGACAATATCGGTCGTTGCCTCCGGCGCAGGATGACGTCGTTAAATCGTTGTGCGCCGCGCCACCTCATCGACCTATGCACGCCACAAACGATCGTTCTCGGCGGCTCCAACAATGCTGGCGTTCAAGACCGATGATGAGATCGGACGAGGCGCGGAGCACTGGTTGTCACAGAATGGGGACGTGTCAGACGCGACCCGGTTTTCATCGCCACCAGAGCCGCTTGACGCATATGCGCGTCACCGGGGCGCCTACCAGTCCGGTGCAGTCGGCTTCGATGACGAGATGGATGAGCCGCTGGACGCGATCCTTGACGGCCTACGTCGAGGCGAGAGAGCGCCCGGCCCCAGGGACGTGGCGCTGAGATCTCGACCGTGAAGGAGACGAGCCGATGAGCTTCATCTATGAGCGAGACGCCATAGAGCGAGCCGCCATTCTGACCGGCGAAATCACCGCCGCCGATATCGACAGGTTGGTCGAGGGCGCTTATCGAACGATCATCATCGACGGGGGAACCCTCCGCGCGGGAACGTCTCTCCGGTGGACGCGAGAAGTGCCCACGCTGCGCGCGCTAGAGATCAGGGGGCGGGTCGATACCCCAGCTCTGTCATCGGTCGAGGGTTCCTCGATCCGCACTCTCGTGGTCGCGACGAACCGTGCGCGATCGGTACCCACATCCGACCTGCAATCGTTCGAGATCATCAACTCCGAGGATTTTCGTTTCGCCGAGAACGGCTGGACGGATCTTCCTCGACTCGAGAAACTCGTCCTCGGTCGTGTCGACAGTGATGTCGTATCGGCAGGAGACGGCTGTCCTCGGCTGACCAGTCTCAAGCTGCAAGGGATGCACCAGACGGTCGCGCTGGATTGGGTCGATCCGCCGTCCGAGCTCGAGTGGCTGCTCATGATCTGGATGCGGTGCAGAGACCTGTCGGCGCTGAACCGTTGCCGCGCGCTCCGCAGTCTCCACATAGACAACTCCTCTGTCCTCGTTGGCGGAGACGTCGTGGACGTTTCTCATCTCGCGGACCTATCCCAACTCGAATCGATCGGTATCGCGGAGAATCTTCCCCTGGTCGGCGTCCCGTCGCTGGTGGAAGGCGAGCCGCCCTTCACTCACCTCCCTGTCGCGAAGGGACTGCATGACGGCGACCCTGCGCACTCCAGAGTGCGGGAGTTCAGATTCCGCACGAAGCGAGAGCGTCCGGGTCGGAAACGGTCACCGAAGCCGGGTTCCGGCTGGCCTTTCTGACTGTCACTCCAGCATCTTGTGCTGCCGTGGCGCCCTTTTCTGAGATCACCTTCCGCCAGACGCAGTTTGCGGCGTAGGGGACGGGAACTGATTGCGAGGCGCGCGTCCGACGGCGGGCGGTCCGTGCCCCCGACCGGCGAGCCCGGCTGGGATCGTGCACTGGGTCAAGGTCGCTCAGTCTTCGAGATCCTCGAGCTCGGCGAGGGCTTCCTTCGCTCGGCGCAGGCGGTCGCCCTCCGGCTCGTCCCACCAGTACGGACCTCGCTCGCCGAGCCCGTGCTTTGCGAGGTCGACTCGTCGGCGGGCCGCCGACGTGGCATCCGGATCACCCTGCGCGCGCCGCGCACCTGATCGGCCGCGTCCGAGATGGGACGTCAACGCCGACACGAGGTCGGCGGGCAAGGACGGATCTGTGCGCCGCCATCGGCGCCCGTTGACGACGAGCCAGCGCTCGTCGTCAGGACCGGTGTCTTCCGTCATCGGCATCCCTCCCTCGGCCCAGATGAACTGACGCCCAGCATTTCACCTCGACGTTGCCCCCAAGGAAACGACGAAGCCCCCGTCCGGAGACGGGGGCTTCGTGCGGAAGTGGTGCTTACCAGCTCGACTTGGTCACGCCGGGCAGCTCGCCACGGTGTGCCATCTCGCGGAAGCGGACACGCGAGATGCCGAACTTCGACAGGTGGCCGCGGGGGCGTCCGTCGATCGCGTCGCGGTTGCGCAGGCGGACCGGCGACGCGTTGCGGGGAAGCTTCTGCAGGCCGACGCGGGCGGCCTCGCGGGCCTCGTCGGTCGCGTTCGGGTCCACGAGGGTCTTCTTCAGCTCGGCACGCTTCTCGGCGTAGCGGGCGACGATGACCTCGCGCTGGTTGTTGCGCGCGATCTTGCTCTTCTTCGCCATGCGATCAGCGCTCCTCTCGGAATTCGACGTGCTTGCGGATCACCGGGTCGTACTTCTTGAGCACGATGCGGTCGGGGTTGTTGCGGCGGTTCTTGCGCGTCACATAGGTGTACCCCGTGCCGGCGGTCGAGCGCAGCTTGATGATCGGACGAACGTCCTGAGCCTTCTTCGCCATTAGAGCTTCACACCCTTCGCGAGGAGGTCCTTCACGACCGACTCGATGCCGCGGGCGTCGATGACCTTGATGCCCTTAGCCGAGACGTTCAGCGTGATCTTGCGACCAAGCGAAGGAACGAAATAGGTCTTCTTCTGCACGTTCGGGTCGAAGCGGCGCTTCGTCCGGCGGTGCGAGTGCGAGATGTTGTGACCGAAGCCGGGAACAGCTCCAGTCACCTGGCACACTGCTGCCATTGTGATTCTCCCTCAAGCCTTCGAAAAGGCAGTTACCGTGACACCGGACGGTGCCACCCAAGATCCCTTGTCTGCACCCCGCTCACGGACACGGGTGTAGGCCGTCTTCTGAGGGTGGGATGCGAACTGCGTGCTGGAGTGCGCGCAGACGAAGAGTCAGTCTAGCACGGCCGGGCGTGTCGCCCTGACTCAGGCGGAGTCCGCCACCGCCGCGACGGCTTCGGCGTACGTCGCTTCCGGGTCGTCCATGAGTCGGGCGGTGACGGCAGCGTGAGCACGCGTGTACGGGCCGCCCGTCGCGAGCGCCCAGTCGACCTGCGGCCGCGCGGGCTCACCGAGCGTTGCGAACGCCTCGCTGAGGCTCCGCCGGGTCTCGTCCTCGCCGCGGGCGAACTGCGTCGCCAGGGTCGTCGCCAGAGCGGATGCCTCGGCCACCGGCACGTGCCGAGCCGCGGTACGCCACGCCACACGCGCGACAGAGTCGTCGGCATCCTTCAGCAGGTCGGGGGTGATCGCCGGCCACACCCGCGGGCCTCCGATCTTCGACATCGTGTGAAGCGCCTGCGCGCGGATCTGCGCACCGCGCGAGCCCAGTTCGATCAGGAGCCGGTCGATGACCTCGTCCGCATCATGCCGGGTCAACGCCCACGTCAGCATCTCGCGCACGAGGAACTGCGGCTCGATGCGGCACTGCGCCACGAGCACGGGGACGTACTCCGGCTGCGGGTAGGTACCGGCCGTCATCGCGGCCTGCACACGCGACGACGGATCCATCGACGCGAGGGCGGCCTCGAGGCGGTCGGCTGCTGACGTCTCGGACATGGTCACCTCACGGGGTCGGGTGGGATGAGGCATCCCACCTCCTCTGGAACGCTCCGGTCGGCGCGAGTGTTCCCGGCAGGCCGGTTCGTGAGGAGATGCCGCTTCGCGAGGACGTTTCGTCGCGCAGCCGTCCTCGGCAGCCGGCATCACCTCGCGAAGCGACACCTCAGCCGGCCGCCTCCCGAGCCCCTCGACCCCACCGGAACGCCGACACGGTCGGGTCGCCGGGGATCCAGAAGCGCCACGGGAACGCGTCCGTCCCCGCGATCCCCGCGACACCTACCCGCGGCCCCGTCGCGATCTCGGCCAGCGGCTCGGGACGCAGGAACAGGCGCGCGCTCGCGCCGGCCCGTTCCTCGCCCGTGACCGCGTCGATGCCGTCGTGGATCGGATGCCGCAGCCCCACCGCGTCGCCGAGCCGGCCCGGTCCGCGGGCCAGGTCACGCGCGGTGCGCGCCGCGGGCCGGCGGACGTGTGCGGCATCCGCTCCCTCGACGACCTCGCCCGCGCGCAGCAGGATTCCGCCCGCGACCCCTTCGGGACCACACACGACGTTCACGCACGAATGGATGCCGTGGCTCAGGTACACGTACAGATGGCCGGGCTCGCCCCACATCGTCGCGTTGCGGGCGGTCGGTCCCATGCGGGCGTGCGAGCCCGGGTCCGCCTGTGGCCCGGTGCCGCGGCCGTGGTACGCCTCGACCTCGGTGATGCGCAGGGCGACGCTCCCGGTCGGAGTCCCCACGCGCAGCTCGCCCCCGAGCAGGTTCGGCGCGACGACGGCCGGCAGATCCGTGAGCGCCTCTCGCGTCGCGGGGATCAGGTCCGTCACAGCGACGGAGCCTTCCGGCACCACGCCACGTCGAACCCCTCTGTGACGGTGACCTGCTTCCCCTCGAGGGAGTAGATGCGCGTCTCGAGCTTCTTCGGGAGCGGCAGCGTGTACCCGTCGTATGGGTTGTTCACGACGTCCGGTGCGATCACGAGGGCCGCGTACCGGCCGCTCGGCGAGACGCACGTCTGCAGCAGGCCGTCGGACGGGTCGACCTTCGCCACCACACGCGTCCTGCCTGTGGCGTCGACGCGCACGAGATTCGTGCCGAGCGGGTTCAGTCCGTCGAACGGGGTGAGGGCCCGGAGCGTCGAGCCGTCGGACATCGCGAGGACCGACCCCGTCTGTCCGAGCTCGGGCGCCGTCGCCGCGAGAGCTTTCTCCTTGGCCGAGCTGAGGTCGACGACAGCCGGACCGGCGACGCGCTCGATGTAGGCCGTCGTCCCCGCGATGTCGTCGATGCCGATCGCATTGCCGAGCTCCACGGGAGGCGCTCCCGCCGACGACACGAGGCTGAGCGCACCGTCGAAGGTGAGCATGAGGATCGTGTCGGTGCCGGGAACGAACCGCCAGTCCTCGACGCGAGGATCGGCACCGGTGATGGTGATCTCGGCGGGCTTGGCCGCCGGGTCGGCGGTCGACCCGGTGAAGAGCAGGCTCTCGCGTCCGCCGGATGCCGAGATGTCGGCATCCGTGAAGGTGTAGCCGATCGTGTTGCCCCGCTCCGCACTCTGCAGGTTCGTGACCACACCCTTGCCGGGGAGGGTCAGCTCCTTCGGGTCCGAGCCGTCGGTGCGGGTGACGATCAGGTGCGAGACCCCGTTCTCGAGCGTCGAGACGACGAGGTGGGCGGCTGTCGCACGAAAGTCCTCGATGTGCTCGTGCTCGAACACCGGCTGGGCGTCACCCGAGAGATCGACCCGGTAGATCTTGTCACCGCCGTCGCTGCGCTGCAGCACGTAGGAGTGCAGCTTCGGGGTCGAGAAGGACTCCTCGACGGTGGCGGTCGGCCCGCCGCCGAGCCCGGCGAGCCGGTCGATGCGGATCGTGTAGGTCGTATCGTCCCAGAGCGGATCGGTGAAGCGGATGCCGACGCTCCGACCCGAGGTGTCGACGCTGAACGGCGCCTTCGGCGTGATGGTGACCTGCGCGGCATCCACCTTCTGCAGCGATTGCGTCGTCTCGAAGATGACGCGGGAACCGGGCGAACTCACGGCGGCGGTCGTATCGGATTCGACCGACGTGACGCGGGGTCCCTGCAGGGTCGTGACGACGCCGGCGGCGAGCGCGACGACGCCGAGCACCGCGACGACAGCGACGACCCGCACCGAGAATCCGCGGGCCTGCCGTCGCCGACGCTGCGCGCGCCGGTTGTCAGAACTCATACGGGTCCTTGGGTTCGTCGATCGGCTCCACCGAGGCCGCCTTCACCTGCAGCTGACCGTCGACGTCGCGGATCGTGCCGGTGACCGTCACCCACTGACCCGCGCGAGGGATGTCGGCGGCGGCGACCGGGAGGCTCGCGGGCTGCGCGTCGATGACGCAGTGCGTGATGATGAGCCGGGTCAGGTCGAAACCCTTCGGTCCGGGCGCGACGAAGCCGGTCAACGAGATCTCGGTGCCGTCGAACACCTCGGGATCGGTCGCCGTCGCGAACACGCTCGCCCAGTCGCCGATGCCGAACGAGGCGGTGTCACCCGTGATGGCGAGAGCGACCGTGTCGGCGTTCTGGAAGAGGGGCGCGGCACCGGTGGTGCGCGAGGCCGCCAATTCCGCCGACAGGGTCGCCGGCGGAACGACGAGCATCGTGCCCGCGAGGCCGAGCGCGAGGACTCCCCCGGCCGCGGTCACCGTCGCGCCGGCAAGCTGCCGGGGCGTCCGCTGCGCATGCTCGTCGTGATCGTGATCGTGATCGTGATCGTGACCGGCGGCGGGCTCGTCGCCGTGGTCGTGCCCGTGGTCCTCGGCTGCGCCGAGCGGCAGCAGGAAGCTGATGACGCTGCCGACGAGAGCGAGCGCGGCCATCGAGACGGCGAACCACGACGACTCCGGGTTGATGTAGAGGCCCAGTCGTCCGGTCAGCGCGAGGGCGATCGTCAAGGCGGAGATCAGCGCGACCGCGCCGACCCCCAGCATCCGGAACCACACGGTGTCACGCAAGGAGGTTCACCACCCCTCCGATCGCGGCCGCCGCGAGGACGACCGCGACGACCAGGACGCCGAGCACGCGCGTGCGGAACGTGGTGCGCAGGAGCGCGAGCATCTTCACGTCGACAAGGGGCCCCACGAGCAGGAAGGCGACGATGGCACCGGGTGTGAAGGTCGAAGCGAACGACAAAGCGAAGAACGAGTCGACGTTCGAACAGATCGACACGATCATCGCGAGCATGATCATCGCGGCGATCGACAGGGCCGGGTTCGACCCGATCGACAGCAGCACGTCGCGCGGCACGATCACCTGCACGGCACCCGCGACGGCGGAACCGATGATGAGGGCCGGCATGACGGCGCGCAGCTCGACGACGAACTGCGCGAGGCTGCGCCGGCCGCGGTCGCCGGTGACGCCCCGCTCGGCCAGACACGCGTCGCGGAACCGGTCGGTGATGAGCGCGTCCTGATCCGGATGCCGGCTGTACAGCCACCCGATGACGTTGGCGATGAGCCACCCGCCGAGCAGACGCGCGATGAGGATGCCGTCGTCGAACCCGAACGCCTGGTGCGTCGTGATGATGACGATCGGGTTGACGATCGGCGCCGCCACGAGGAAGGTCAGCGTCTCGGCGACCGAGAAGCCGCGCATCATCAGGCCGCGGGCGAATGGGACGTTGCCGCACTCGCACACGGGGATCAGCATGCCGAGCAGCGACAGCACGGCTCGTCGTCCCCACGGGTTCCGCGGCATCCACCGCTCGATGCCCCCCGGCGGCACCCACACCTGCACGACGATCGAGAGGATGACGCCGAGCATGACGAACGGCAGCGACTCGATGAGCACGCTGAGGGCGAGCGTCAGACCGTCCTGCGCCCGGGTGGGGAGCTCCGGCGACGGACTCCACAGAGCAACGCCGATGAGCGCCAGGACGGCGATGAGTCCGAGCCCCAGCCAGAGCGCGCCGCGCGCAGCCGACCCCGGCGAGGATGTCGACGACGTCCGGGATGCCGCGGGGCGGACCTCAGTCCGCACGGGCCTCGGGCCGCTCGGCACCCCGCGCGAGCCGCGCGCTGCACTCGGCGCACGTGCCGAAGATGTCGACGACATGCTCGGCGTCGGTGAAGCCGTTGGCGGCCGCCGTGCGCTTGGCCCACGTCTCGACCTCGGTGGCCTCGATCTCGACGGCCTTGCCGCACACGCGGCAGATGAGGTGATGGTGGTGGCCGGTGCTGGCGCAGGCGCGGTAGATCGCCTCGCCCTCGGGGGACTGCAGCTGGTCCGCCTCGCCGCTGGCGGCGAGGGTGGCGAGAGCCCGGTAGACGGTCGCGAGGCCGATCCCGGTGTTCTCATCGCGGAGCGCGGCGTGCAGATCCTGGGCGCTCACGAATCCCGGGGCGTCGGAGAGCGCCGCGCGCACGCGCTCGCGCTGCCAGGTGTTGCGCTGGGCCATGACGCGGATTCTACGCGCGGACGCTAGCGACGGGCTGGGTGCCCCGCGAGGCATCCGTCCGCTGCACCCGGCCCCGCCGATCGCCGACGACGCGGCACACGAGGTAGATGACGAACGAGATGGTCGTGATGTAGGGGCTCACCGGCAGTGTGCCGGCGACCGCGAGGAGGATGCCGCCGACCGCCGACACGACGCCGAAGAGCGCGGCGAGCAGCGGCACGGCCACCGGACCGTGGGCGACGCGCGCGGCCGCGGCTGCGGGCGTGACGAGCAAAGCGAGGACGAGGAGGGCGCCGATGATGTGCACGGCCACGGCGACCGCGAGACCCAGCAGCAGCATGAAAGCGAGCGAGATCAGACCGGTCGGCACACCCCGCGCCGCCGCCGACTGCGGGTCGAGCGAATCGAACCGGAGGGGCCGCCAGATGAGGAGGAGGGCCACCAGCACGATGGCGGAGATCGCGATCAGCCAGGTGAGCTGGTCGGACTGCACTGAGACGATCTGCCCCGTCAGCAAGCTGAACCGGTTGGCGCTTCGCCCGTTGTAGAGGGCGAGGAAGAGGATGCCGAGGCCCAGCCCGAAGGGCATGAGCACGCCGATGATGGAGTTGCGGTCCCGCGCCCGCGAGCCGAGCCACCCGATGAGCGCCGCGGCGACCATCGACCCGACGATCGATCCGGTGACGACGTCGGCCCCGATCAGCAGCGCCGCGGCCGCTCCCGCGAACGACAGCTCGCTGATGCCGTGCACCGCGAACGCCATGTCGCGCTGCAGCACGAACACCCCGATGAGACCGCCCACGAGGCCGAGGATCGCGCCCGCCCACACCGAGTTCTGCACGAGCGCGAGGATCTGCCCGTACACCGGCACGCCGCCGAACATGGCGTTCGCGATGTCATCCCAGTTCATGCGTGGTCCTCGTGATGGTGGTGGGATGCCTCGGCGTCGGGCGCGCCGACCACGACCACGCGGTCACCCGCTTCGAGCACGAAGACGGGGGCGCCGTAGAGGTCGGTGAGGACCTCGGAGGTGAGGACGTCCTTCGGGGTGCCGAGGGTGAAGCGCCCGCCTGCGATGTAGAGGATGCGGTCGACCTTGCCGAGCAGCGGGTTGATGTCGTGGGTGACGAGCAGGACCGAGGCCCCGCTCCGCCGGTGCCGGTCGATGAGACCGACGACCGCCTGCTGGTTCGCGAGGTCGAGGCTCGTCAGCGGCTCGTCGCAGAGCAGCAGTCGCGGGTCGTCCGCGAGGGCCTGTCCGACGCGAAGGCGCTGCTGCTCTCCGCCCGACAGGACGCCGACGGGCCGGTCGGCGAAGTCGGTGGCGTTGATCGCCGCGATCAGCTGGTCGACCCGCTCGCGGTCCTTGCGGCGCGGTATCGGCGGGCCGAACCGATGCCCGTTGACGCCGAGGGCGACGAGGTCGCGTCCGCGGAGAGCGGTGTCCCGCGGGAGCGGTCGGGTCTGCGGCAGGTAGCCGATGCCGCGATTCCCCGCGCGGGAGACCCGCTTGCCGTCGACCTCGACCGAGCCCTCGCTGAGGTCCTCGAGTCCGAGGATGGCGCGCAGCAGAGTGGTCTTGCCCGAGCCGCTGGGACCGAGGACGGCGATCAACTCGCCCGGTTCGACCGTCAGATCGAGACCGCTCCAGAGCTCGCGACCGCCGCGCCGCAGCGCGGCACCCCGGATCTCGAGGGGGGCTGGTGCGTGCCGGGTCACCGGGTCAGCGTACCCGCCAGCTCGTCGATGTTCTTCTGCATCCACTCGACGTACGTCAGACCGTCCGGCAGGATCTCCGTGAACTTCAGAACCGGGATGTCGTTCTTCTCGGCCAGCTTGACCACCTCGGCGGTCTCGGCACCGCCGGTCTGGGCATTGACGATGACGGCTCGGACCTCGCCCGAGTCGAGGATCTTCGTCGCCTCGAGCAGTGTGGCGGGGGGAACGTCCTGACCCTCTTCTACGGCCTCGCTGAAGGCCTCCGGCGTCGCGTTCTCGAGACCGGCCGCAGCCGTGAGGTACAGCGGGACGGGCTCGGTGACGAAGATCTTCTCACCCGCGTGTGCGGCGGAGAGCTTCTCCAGCGAGGTCTCGAGCCCCGCGATTCCGTCGATGAGCTTCTTCGCGTTGGCCTCGAAGGTGTCGGCCTTGGCGGCATCCAGTTCACCCAACTCGTGAGCGATCTCCTCGGCGACATGCTCCACCGTGTGCGGGTCGTACCAGACGTGCTCGTTGAACCCCTCGATGTGGTCGTGCCCTGCGTGATCACCGTCCTCCGCGTGATCGTGTCCCTCGCCCTCGGCGTGCGTCTGTTCGGAGTGCCCCTCATTGCCGGGGTAATCGTGCGAGTACTCGACGGCCGTGATGACCGGAGCTTTCGTACCGCTCGCCTCGATGAGTCCGTCGAGGAACGCGTCGTACCCGGCGCCGTTCTCGATCACGAGGTCGGCTTGCGACACCGTGAGCTGGTCGCGCGCGGACGCCTCGTAGGAGTGCGGGTCCTGTGACATCGAACTGATGATCGACGTGACCTGAACGTCCTTCCCCCCGATGGCCTCGGCGATCGAGCCGTAGACGTTCGTCGACGCGACGACTTTGAGAGGATCCGCGCCCCCTGAGGACGCGGCGGGGTCGGTCGCGGTGGAGCAGCCGGCGAGGACGAGGACGGATCCCGCCGCGAGAGCGACGAGGGCGGGCACGCGAGAGGTCATGACCGCGAGTCTACGACCTGTTGATAACGGTTCTCAAACTCAGCGGCCAGCCCACAGGCGATCCATCACCATCACTTCTTGGGATCGTGGCCCCAGTTCATGAGGGAGTAGCGCCAATCGGTGTCGGTCACGTCCCCTTTCGGGCGCTGCTTCGAGTGCCGAGCGACGTATCCGTGGACCTTCTTCATGTGCTCGTAGTCGGCATCTGTCAGATCGTCCTTCTTCTTGCGCAGGATCTTCACGATCCGGCGTCCGGAGGCATGCCCGGTGGACTCGCCTCCCCCGGACTTCTGACCCACGTCCTTCGACTCGTCGGTGTCGAGCCATTTCTCGATCTCGGCGGCCGTCATATTGACCGCATCATCGAAGTCCTTCTTGATCTGCTGCTGCTCGTCGGCGTCCATTCCTCGACGGTGCCCGTCATGACGGAGTTCTTCCAAGGGGTTGCGCAAGGGGCGGAACGGCTCCTCACCCGGTGTTACTGTCGTCGGACCGAGCGGCATCCGAACGACTCGGCGCCTTACTCCGGGAGAGCTCGAGCATGACCGATCAGCTGACCTTCATTGCCTACGCGAGCCGTGCCACCGAACCGTTCGACCATGCGCGCCTCGTCAAGCTCCTCGCCGAGAGCCGCGCGAACAATGAGCGCGATGGGATCACCGGGATGCTCGTCTACAGCGATCCCGACTTCATCCAGATCCTCGAAGGACCGGATGCCGCAGTCCGAGCGCTCCTCGAGCGCATCGGTCGCGATCCCCGGCACACGGACGTCCGGGTCCTCCTCGAGGAGCAGGTCAGCGAGCGGAAGTACTCGACGTGGTCGATGGGCTACGAGCCGACGACTCCCGGAGACGGATCCGGCGAGGCCGTGGCTGCGATCCAGTCGGCGACCGACGACGCGTCGACGCGCGAGTCCACAGACGCCCTCGGCGGGTGGTTCAGGGAGAAGGCGGGCGCGGAGCGCGACTGACCCCTCGCGCTCACCGTCGCCCGATCGACACACGCGCCAGTCCGGACAGGCTGACGTGCACGTCCGTGGGCGTGCGGACGACGACCGCGAGCACTCCCTGGCAGGCCTCGCACCGAACGATCGCACCCATCGCCGTCACGAAGGCGTGCGCCCTCGCGAGCTCGGACCGGTGGCGGCATCCCGCGCATTCGCCGATCGCGTCGGTCGAGTCGAAGCCGAGGACGTCGACGAGCGTCCCGGCCAGTGCGTTCCCGTCCACGTGCGTCATCCGCTGCCTCCGAAGCGCTCGGTCCGTATCCGCGCGGGGTCCTGCCCCAGCTCCGAGAGCCACCGGGAGACGGTCTCCACGAACGGGGTGGGCCCGCAGACGAAGATGCGCGGTGCCACCCCCGCGGGGAACGTCAGCTCGGCCAGTGACTCCTGGGTCAGTCGGCCCGGCGGACGCGGTGATCCGAGCGGAGAACGGCGTGAGTGAACGATATCGACCCGCGTCTTCGTCAACGCGCCCAGTTCGCTCGCGAAGAAGACGTCGTCGGGCGTGCGGGCGGAGTACAACAGCCGGAAGTCCGTCCCGTGGGGCTGCCGTTCCCGCGCGTCGGCCATGGCGAAGAGGGGCACCACGCCGGAGCCGCCCGCGATGAGCTGCACCGGCGCGGGGTCGGGGTCCTCCGGCGTCCAGACGAAGTACCGGCCCAGCGGTCCGTGCACCTCCAGCTCGTCACCCTCTCGCACATCGTGGACCACGTACGGCGAGACCTCGCCCGAGAGGACTTCGTCGACCGCGAGGACGACCCGCGTGGCCGGTCCCGACGAGGCGATCGAATACGACCGCGACGCCTGATAGCCGTCGGGCGCGGTCAGTCGGATGTCGAGATGCGAGCCGGCGTGATTGCCCGGCCACGTCGGGACCTCGATCTCGAGGCGGACGGCGGAGCGGGTCTCGGCGCGCCGAGAGACGACGCGGCCCACGTGCCATGCCGCTCGGAAGCCGGCCGTCACCAGTAGCGCTCCTCCCGCCACGGATCCCCGCGGAGGTGGTAGCCGTTCTGCTCCCAGAACCCCGGCTGGTCGGTGGGCATCATCCGCATCTCGGCGACCCACTTCGCGCTCTTCCAGAAGTACAGGTGCGGCACGAGCAGCCGCGCCGGGCCGCCGTGCTCCGCCGTCAGCGCCTCGCCGTCCGCCTCGGTCGCGATCCACGCCTGACCCTCCAGCAGATCGTCGAGGGGCACATTCGTGGTGTATCCGTCATGCGTGCGCACCATGACGAAGTCGCAGGATGTCTCGACGTCCTCGAACAGCCTGTCCACGGAGACCCCGCGCCACGGCATCCCGAGCCGCGACCAGTGGGTGACGCAGTGGATGTCGGTGACGACGTCCTCCACGCCGACCTCGTGCAGGGTGCCCCAGTCCCAGCGATGCTGGACGCCCGTCTCGGTGGTGATCGTGAAAGACCACTCGTCCGTCGAGATGTCCGGAGTCGGGCCGGCCGTCAGAACGGGCCAGTCGCCGACGAGCGTCTGACCCGGTGGCAACCGGGGATCACTCGTGCCGCGTCGACCGCCGAACCCGCGATTGATGATCGCCATGGGAGATGCCTATCGCTCCCGGCATCGTCGCGTCAACGGCGGTTCGAGCCTCAGATCGCGGTGACCTCGATGACGACGGCTTGCTGAGGGTTCTGCACCGGTGGGCGTAGGCCGACGACGGCGAGCTGACGCCCGGTCAGCACCGTGTCGTGGTGAGCCCACTCGAGGGGTGACTGCGCGGGGGTCTCGACGATCCCGCCGGGGGTGACGAGCTGCACGCGGTAGACGCGGTCGGGGGTGAGTCCCGGCAGCCGGACGCGGCCGGTGGGTGAGGAGATAAGGGTCTGGGTCTGCGTGATCGTGAAGAACGCGGATGCTGCATCTGCTGCGACGACGCCGCGGACGTCGAGCCCGGGGTCGGCGACGTCCGCGTTGACGAGGCGGCCCGTTGCGACGAGGGGGCGGACGCGTTTGGCGAGCGCGACCCACGCGCCGACGGTGGCGGCATCCGTGTCGGACAGGGTCGTGACGTCCCATTCGATGCCGAAGTGGCCGAAGAGGGCGACGGCGCCGCTGAGGGTGAGGGTCACGGTGCGGCCGGTGGAGTGGACGTGTGGGGTGGTCAGGTGCATGCCCATCATCTCGGGCGGGACGACCAGGGCGGTGTAGCGCTGGTTCTCGAGGCGTTCGATGGGGTCGAGGCAGTCGCTGGTCCAGATGCGGTCGGTGCGGTCGAGGATGCCGAGGTCGACGCGTGCTCCGCCCGACGCGCAGCTTTCGATCTCCAGGCCCGGGTGGGCGGTCTTGAGTTCGTCGATGAGGCGGTACACGGCGAGGGTCTGCGCGTGGACGCGGGCCGCGCCGCCGGGGCCGGCGGCTGCGTCGACGAGGTCCCGGTTGTGGTCCCACTTGACGTACGAGATGGGGTACGCGGCGAGGATGTCCGTGATGACCTGGCGGATGTACGCGTACGCGTCGGGGTGGGCGAGGTTCAACACCTGCTGCTGCCGGGCCGAGGGGGGAAGGTCGGTGCGACCGCGGAGGATCCAGTCCGGGTGGGAGCGGGCGAGGTCGCTGTTCGGGTTGACCATCTCGGGTTCGAACCAGAGGCCGAACTCCATCCCCTTCGCCACGACGTGGTCGGCGATCGGGTGCAGCCCGTCCGGCCAGACGGTGTCGTCGACGTACCAGTCGCCCAAGCCCGCGGTGTCATCGCGACGGTGACGGAACCAGCCGTCATCGAGCACGTACCGTTCCACCCCGATCTCCGCCGCCGCATCCGCCAGGGCGATGAGTTTGGGCAGGCGGTGATCGAAGTAGACGGCCTCCCACGTGTTCAGCGTGATGGGCCGCGGGCGGCTCGGGTGCTGCGGACGCGAACGCCATTCCTCGTGGAACCGCACCGCGAGTTCGTCGAGACCGTCCCCCCACGAGCCCAGCAGCTCGGGCGAGGAGATCTCCTCACCCTGCGCGAGACGGATCTCGCCGGGCAGATACAACTCACCCGCACCCAGGAACGAGTCCCCGGTCGGGGTCCGCTCCGCGAAGATCCGTGAGTTCCCACTCCACGCGAGATGGGCGCCGTGGACCGTGCCGCGCTCAAAACCGAACCCCGGCGTCCCCGCCGCCAGCAACAGGGTGAAATCCGCCCCCGGACGGCCGCGTCGCGACTCCCGCACATGCGTGCCGAACGTCAGCTCATGCCGCTGCGCCGACCGCTCCCGCAGGTGACGCCCCGTCGTATCGAGCAGCTCCGTCGCCTCCCACGGCAACGGCAACATCACATGCAACGCCTGCACCGCGTACACACCCGCACCATCGTTACGCACCGTCGTCCGCGCCCGCACCAAACCCGATCCCGTCACCCGCAACACGTACCGAGCCGACAGCTCCATCTCGGCATCCGTGAGATCGAAACGGACGGAGGTGCTCGTCACCTCACTCGCGTGCAGCTCGAATCGCACGCCGACCGCGTCGCCGTCGCGGTGCCCCTCCAGTGCGGGCGTTCCCGCCCAGCCGGATGCCGCCGTGCTGACGACGCTCAGCCCGACCGTCTCATCGAGTCCGCCCGAGGCGCGCTGCAGACGGTCAGCGCGGGCCAGGGAGTCGAGGGTCTCTTGCGACACCCGTCCGAGGTCCGGACCCCAGTGCACGATCCGCGGTACCCCCGTGGACGAATCGATGCAGACACTGGTGCCGCCGGCGCGGAGATGGACGACGTCGGGCGTGGGCATAGGATTAGTTTCGACGTAAAATATTATCGCGTCAAGAACAATGGGTTACCGAGCGTGGCTGCGTCTCCGGGAGCCCCCGCTGTGCCACTGTGACTGCATCGAGGAGGTGGGGATGAGCGACAGCGAAGCCGCCCTGGCGCGCACGGTGTTGATCTACGGCCCGCTGTCGCGGCGAGATCTCGGCGTGAAGCTGGGACTGTCGCCGGCGAGCCTCACCCGCCTCGCGAAGCCACTCGTCGAGAGAGGCCTGCTCGTCGAGCTCGAAGAGGTGGCCGACGGCACCGTCGGGCGCCCCAGCCGGCCCTTGGACATCGCGCCGAACCTGGGGTCGTTCGTCGGAGTGAAGATCACCGGAGATCTCGTCATCGCGGTCGCCACCGACATCCGAGCCGAGCAGATCGCCGCAGGCGAGTGGCCCATCGCGGACACATCGCCCGAGGCGGTCCTCGCGCTCGTTGACCGCGCGGTGCGCGAGCTCGACGTCCCGAACCTCGTCGCCGTGGGCGTGAGCCTCGGTGGCGTCGTCCACGACGGCGTCGCCGTCCGGGCATCGTTCCTGGAGTGGGACGACGTCGATGTCGCGACGGATCTCGGCGCGCGGCTCGGGGTTCCTGTGAGCGTGGAGAACGATGTGGTCGCCCTCGCCGAAGCGGAGCGGTGGTTCGGCGCGGGGCGCGGACTCTCCGGGTTCGCGGTCATCACGATCGGTGCGGGCGTGGGCTACGGGCTGGTCGTGGACAACGAGGTCATCCGGACACCGGATGCGACGGCCGGTACGGGCGCCCACATCCCCCTCGACCCGTTCGGCCCGATCTGCTCCGAGGGCCACCGCGGCTGCGCCCAGGCGCTGCTCACGTCCGGATCGATCACCGCCCAGGCGTCGGCCGCACTCGCCCGCCCGGTCGGGTACGACGAGATCCTCCGCCTCGCTGAGGACGGGCATCCCGCCGTCAGCGCGATCGTCGGCAGCGCAGCCGACGCGCTGGGCAGACTGATCGCACTGGCGACCAACCTCAGCCTGCAGTCGACGGTGGTGCTCTCGGGCGAGGGGGTCAGCCTGCTCACGATCGTTCACGACCGGGTCCTTGCCGCGGCTGCTGCCGGTCGCGACCCGCACGCCAACCCGATCGACCTCATCGTCGACGGGTCGGGCTTCCGCGCCTGGGCACGAGGCGCCGCAGCGGTCGCCATCCAATCGACGATGGACAGGATGCGCAGCCGTCGTCAGTGACCGTGATGCGAGGAGCGGGCGCTCTCGCCCGCCCCTCGCATCAGGCCGGATCGTCGCCGAAGTCGACGGGCTCCCGCGTGTGGTAGTCGATGAGGCCGTCGTCGGACTCCAGGACCGGGGTGTCGAAGCGACCGGTCAGATACATCGGGGTGACGAGGTACGACGTCCGCGGCCGGTCGGTGTGCGCCCACTCCACCCCGTTGGCGATGACGCGTTGGATGTTCGGGTCGTGGTAGACGGGGAAGATCTCGTCTCCCGGGCTGAAGTAGAACACCTTGCCGTAGCCGCGTCGATAGGTGATGCCGCTGCGGAAGACCTCGCCGCCGCTGAAGCTGCTGATGAAGACCAGTTCGTCGGGCTCCGGGACGTCGAAGAACTCCCCGTACATCTCCTGCGCCGGAATGATCAGCGGCTGCGGGACCCCCGCCGCGATCGGATGCGTCGGCGAGACGGTCCAGACCAGTTCCCTGTCCCGGTCGTTGCGCCACCGGAGGCTGCAGGTCGTCCCCATCAGACGTCGGAAGATCTTCGAGTGATGCCCCGAGTGCAGGACGATGATGCCCATGCCCTCCAGCACGTGCGCGTGGATGCGATCGACGACGCGGTCATCGATCTCGTCGTGCGCTGCGTGTCCCCACCACACGAGGACGTCGGTCTCCGCCAGCAGCTCGTCGGTCATGCCGTGTTCCGGATCCTCGAGGACCCGGGTGGTGACGACGGCCCGGTCGCCCAGATGCCCGGTGATGCCTCGCGCGATCGTCGTGTGCATGCCGTCGGGATAGATCCCCTGGACGACGGGGTTCACCTGTTCGTGGCGATTCTCCCCCCAGACGACGACGCGGATGGGTCGCCCCGAGGGGGCTCCGGCGGGAACGGAATCGGTCATGAGGCGCCTCCAGACGCGATCGCGGGCTCGGAGCCCCAGGGGGTCGTGGACAGTCCGTGGACGGCGTCCGGCCAGGACTGCAGTTCGGCCGCGACGTCCTCGCGGGTCTCGTCGCGGAGCGCTCGGATCAGCGCCTCGTCGAGGAGCTCCCGGATCACGACGCGCTCGCCCTGACGCGAACTGCTCACCGTGGCGCCCTCGATCATCGCGAGGGTCAGGACGTTGTCGCGCACCTCGTTCTGAGGCGTTCGGCCGCTTCTCACACAGGAGACGAACTCCGCCAGCGACCCTTCGATGCTCTCGCCCGCCGACATCGGCTCGGCGACGACCCGCTCGGAGCGCAGCGTGACCGACTTTTCGCCGTCCCACGTCGCAACACCCCCGAGACCATGCATCCGCCATTCGGCGTTCCACGAGGTCTCCGCCCCCGGCGTCGCCCGGCTCCCGGAATAGACGAAGCGAGCGCCCGACGCCAGTTCGAAGGTGGCGACCGCCGACGCCTTGCCCGCGAACCAGCTCCACGGCGGATTCCACGCATCGCACCGGACGCTGACGGGGAGATCGTCGGTGACGTACCGCAGCATGTCGAAGTGATGCACGGACATGTCCACGAGAAGAGGATGCTCCATCTGTTCGCGGAACCCCGGTTCGTGATCCTCGTGGAAGAAGTCCGCGAGGATCGTGTTCACCGGCCCGACCTCCCGCGCGACCGTCGCGAACGTCGCCAGTGGCCCGAAGTATCGCCGCGACTGGCTCACCATCAGGAGCTGTCCGGTCACGTTCGCGAGCGCCACCTGCCGGAGTGCTTCCGACACGGTCGGCGCGAGAGGCTTCTCGCAGAGCACCGGCAGTCCCGCGCGCATCGCCTGTTCGTTGACGATCCGGTGTGCCTGGGGCACCGTGACGTTGATGACGGCCTCGGTTCCCGCATCCTCCACCTCGGTCAGGGATCTTCCGGTCGCGACGTCGAGGCCGGCCGAGCCGCACGTCCGTCGCGCGGATTCGATGTCGAGGTCCACGACGGCGACAGGGACCGCGATCGAGGATGCCGCCAGCATCCGCAGCCACTCGCCCCCCATCGCTCCCGCTCCGACCAATGCGACCCGCAGGCGTCCGTCCACGTCTCCGCTCATCCCTTCAACGCCCCGCCGAGGCTCGACCGCAGCAGGTGCTTGCGGACGAAGATGTACAGGATCGCCGGTGGCAGGACGTAGACGATCGCGCTGGCGGCCAACAGGCCCCAATCGACGTGGTCGCGCTCGCTGAACGCCCGGAACAATCCGATGGCGAGCGGATAGAGCTCTTGACTCTGCAGCATCACCAACGGCGTCAGGAAGTCCCCCCACGATCCCATGAACTGGAGCATCGCCGCGGCGCCGAGGCCCGGCCCGATGAGCGGCAGGACGACCCGCCGGATGGCCTGGAGGCGCGTGCTCCCATCGACCCACGCGGCCTCCTCGAGCTCGAGCGGGATCGCGTCGACGGTGCCCTTCATGAGCCAGAGGGTCACCGGCAGACCGCCCACCGCCTGAACCAGGATGAGGCCGTGCAGGGTGTTCGTCAGTTGCAGGTTCACCATGATCAGGTACAGCGCCACGATCGTCGCGGGTGCCGGCACGACGCGGATGAGCAGGATGCTGAACATGAAGAACCGGCGACCCCGGAAATCGAAGCGCGAGAGCGCATAGCCGCCCGCGACGCCTAGCGCGAGGTTGAGCACGGTGGAGCCGATGGCGACGACGAGGCTGTTGATCACGAGCATCGGCGTGCCGGGGGCGGCGAAGAAGCGGGTGAAGTTGTCGAACGACCACGTCGGCCACTGCACGGTCGCACCGGCGTTCTGATCCACCGCGCTCAGGAGGACCCAGGCGAAGGGGACCAGGCAGAAGATTACGAGGAGGACGAGCAGGATGTACCCGATGGTCCGCTGGACGACGTCGACCGGCTGCAACGGTCTGCGGCGCTGCATCGGAACGAGCGGGTTCTCACTGACGGCGCTCATGTCACACCTTCACTTTCGCGAGTCTCACGTACACGACTCCGAGGACGAGGACGATGACGAGGAGGATGATCGAGGCCGCGCTCCCGATACCGATCTGGGAGAACTGGAGCGCGCGCTCGTAGATGTAGATGGCTGCGAGCCGGGTCTGTCCGCCGGGGCCGCCTCGCGTGAGGAAGTAGACCAGGCCGAACACGCCGACCGTGCTGATCGTGGTCAGGAGCAGATAGAGGAACACCGGCCCGCGGATCAACGGAAGCGTGACATGACGGAAGACCTGTGTCGCGCTGGCACCGTCGACCCGCGCCGCCTCGATGAGCTCGACCGGGACATCTTCGAGCGCAGCCTGGAACATGATCATCGCGAACGCGAGGCCGCGCCAGACGTTGACGAGGATGATCGCCACCATCGGGACCGTCTGGAGCCAGCTCGTCGGCTCCGCGCCGAAGAGCGACGTCAGACGGTTCAGGGTTCCTTCCGGGCTGGTGGCCAGCACGCTCGCCCACGCCAGGGACGCCACCACCTCGGGGACCACCATCGGCATGAGGATCGCCGCACCGAAGACACCCTTGCCGCGGACCCACGGCCGGCTCAGCAGGATCGCGGCGACCATGCCCAGGACCGTCTGCCCGATGATGGCCGAGAACAGCAGGAACGTGCCGGTCTGCCCGAGCGACGCGAGGAAGTCACTGCTCGTGAGGAGGTAGACGTAGTTGTCCAGACCGACGAACTTCGGATCGCGTGCCGCGAATCCGGTCAGTTGCGTGTTCGTCAGGCTGAGCCACAGGCCGTAGACCGCGGGCAGGACGATGAACAGCGAGATGAGGATGGCCGAGGGCCCCAGCAGCACGGCGACGATCGGCCAGGTACTCCGGACTCGGCGACGCCGCCGCGCAGGCTGCCGGGTGGCATCCTGCGCAGCGGCGGGCAGATCGACGATCGTCGTCACTGTTTCACCAGACTCGGCCCCAGCAGGTCCGTCGCATCCTTCACGAACGATTCGTACGCCTGCCGCCCGTCAGCTTCGCCGCTGAGGATCTTCTCCGTGGCGGTGGAGACCGCCTGGGCGATCTGGTCGGCACCGTCGCCGGTCACGACGTAGACGCTGTCGGCGAGGTCCTTGCCTGCCTGCAGGAGGTGCGGCTCCTCGGAGTACGGCGCGACGTCGTCGAGGTCGTCCCGCGCCGATGCGGCGCCCGAGGCGGTGAGCTGCTCGGCGAGCGGCTTGCCGCTCGAGAGGTATTTGATGAATTCCATCGCGGCCTCCTTTTTCTCGGACTTCTCCGGAATCGCATAACCGCCGCCGGTGCTGCTCCACCCGTAGGGCTGATCCCCCGCGGCCAGGGCCGGGTACTGCCACGTCGAGACCTTCTCGTCGAGACCCTCGATCGGCGTCGCACCCTCGGGACCCCAGTCGAAACGCCATCCCCAGGTGCCCTGCGCGGCGACCTGGATGTCACCGGCGGGGAACTTCACGTACTTCGTCGGCTCCCACGGGTTCGGGTTCTGCAGATCCTCGACGGGCATGAGCCCCTTGGAGACCAGCTCGTCGTAGAGCTCGAAGACGGCGAGCCATCCGGGGCTCTGCAGGTTCCACGTCGCACTGTCCCGGTCGTAGTACTCAGTGTCCGTGCCGCCGAGGAGCGGCTGGAACCCCTCGTTCCACGTGCCTCCACCCCATGCGGTCCCGGCGGGGATCACGATGGGGGTGTCACCCGTGGCCTCCTTGACCTGGACCAGTCGGTCGATCAGCTCGTCCCAGGTCTTGGGCTGCGAGGTCTCGACCCCGACCTCTTCGAGAACGTCCTTCCGGAAGAAGAAGTTCTGCACCCCGGCTCCGGAGGGCAAGTTGTAGACGTGCCCGTCCTGTCGGGTGATGGCCTCCTTGACGGCAGGGTAGTAGTGACTCCAGCCATCCCACTTCTCGAGGTACTCGTCGAGCGGGGTCAGGTAGCCGGCCGCCGACCAGGCGATCGCCATGTTCTCACCGATGTCGAGCACGTCCGGTGCTTGGCCGGCCACGAGCTGCTGGGTCATCTTCGTCTTGAACTGCTCGTCCGTGAGCTGATCGGCGATCAGGTCGACCTTGATGTCCTTGCCCTGCTTGGCCATCTCGGCTTCGAAGCCGGGGATGACCTTGTTGATCGCATCGATGTTGGTCTGCTTCGTCTCCATGATGCTGATCGTGACCGGGCCGTCGGTTCCGTCGTCGCCGCCGGCGGCGGAGCAGCCGGAGACCCCGGCCACGACGAGTGCTGCGGAGAACGCAGCGAGTGCATGAGTTCGCTTCATCGGGATGCCTCTCTGATCTCAATCCGTCGGCTGCGTTGCCGGTCTGTCGATTGATGTCACCGGCATGTTAGGACAATAATTTCGGACTGGTCAATATTTTTCTTCGCAGCGTCGGTCGAGACGCGCGAACCTGTCGCGTCGGAGAGGACGAGTCATGGGATCATCACCACCCGCGCTCCCCGGGGTTGCGGGGGCATCCGCTTCGCGCGCGACCCCGCCTTCGTTCCGATGGCAACGCATTGCGGCGACTCTGCGCGATGGGATCAGTTCCGGCGCCCTCCCACCCGGGTCGCACCTCGAGAGCGAAGCCACCCTCAGCGACACCTGGGGCGTCTCGCGCTCCACGGTCAGGCGGGCGATCCGAGAGCTGACCCTGCTGGGCCTCGTCGAGAGAGACCGCGGCATCGGCACGCGGGTGCTCCGGCCGGTTTCCCCTGGACCGTCAGCCAGTCCCGGCCTCCACGAGGTCGAACTCTCCTCTCGAGCCAGGTCGACACTGCGGACGGCCCGCATCCAGCACGTTCCCGCGGACGCGGACGTCGCCGCAGCGCTCCGACTGGCGACCGACACACGTGTCGTGAACGTACAGCGGGTCCTCTACGCCTCCGGAGTGCCCGTCGCCGTCGCCGAGTCCTTCCGGCGCATGTCACCGGCCGCGGGGGATCGAGTGACGACGCGAGAGATCATGACCACTTTCGCGCACGGACGCGATGCGGACACCTGGACCCGCGGCATCCGCATCGTCGTGGAAGCCGCGGGTCCGGAGGACGCGCGCATCTTGGGCCTGGCCCCGGGATCACCCGTGCTGCTGTCTTCGGTCACGACGTTCGATGTCGGTGGTGAACCGATCGGATACGACCGCCGTCGCTATCGACCGGACCACTTCGCCCTGCTCGTCGTGGAGGTCGCATGAACGCGTCGCGGCGTGTGGAACGGCGTATTCGTTGCATAACAGAAGCAATTACGCCACGCTGAGATCATGACCGCTTCGACGACGACGCCGAATCAGAGCCCCATCCATCCCCGGCCGCAGCTGCGACGGAACTCCTGGCGCAGCCTCGACGGCCGGTGGGGGTTCGCCTACGACGACGACGAGGTCGGGGCGGCCGAGCGCTGGTTCCTCGACCCGGACTTCGATCGCACGATCGAGGTTCCTTTCCCGCCGGAGTCCCCCGCATCGGGGATCGGAGACGTGGGCGAGCACTCGGTGGTGTGGTACTCCACGGCACTGACCGCAGAACAGGTCGGACGGACCCACTCGTCCTCACGCCTCCACGTGCACTTCGGAGCGGTCGACTACGCCGCGACCGTGTGGATCAACGGCAGCCAGGCGGCATCTCACGTCGGCGGCCACACCCCGTTCACAGCCGACATCACCGATCACGTCCGTGGTGACGGAACCGACGTTCTGGTGGTCCGGGCCATCGACCGGTTCCACGACGTCGGGCAGCCCCGGGGCAAGCAGGACTGGCTCCTCGAGCCGCACGAGATCTGGTACCACCGGACCACTGGGATTTGGCAGCCCGTCTGGATCGAGGAGGTGCCCGAGACCCACATCACGGACCTCGTCTGGAGGACGACTCGCGGCACCGACAGCGTGATCCTGGAGCTCCTGACCAACCGCCCGCTGAGCCCCGAGGCGGTAGTGAACGTGCGGCTAGACTTCGAAGGTCGCGTCCTGGCGGACATGACGGTGACGACCCCGGCGACCGGGATGCCGATCATCGACATCCCCCTGCGGGACCAGCGGAACGGCCAGCACTACGAGAAGCTCGTGTGGACGCCGGAGACCCCTCGTCTCATCGATGCGGTCGTCACCGTCTCGGACCGAGGGTTCAGCGATGAGGCCCACTCGTACGTCGGGCTCCGCACGGTCGGCACCGCGAACGGGAGATTCCTGCTCAACGACCGTCCCTACTTCGTCCGGGCAGTCCTCGAACAGGGGTTCTGGCCGGAGTCGCACCTGGCTGCACCCAGCGACGACGCCCTGCGAGCGGAGGTCGAGCTGATCAAGGCCATGGGCTTCAATGCCGCCCGCATCCATCAGAAGGCAGAAGACCCGCGTTTCCTCTACTGGGCCGACCGACTCGGCCTGCTGATCTGGGGAGAGGCACCCGGCGCGTTCGAGTTCACGACCTCCGCGATGCACGCTCTGACGCAGGAGTGGCTCGAGCTGGTGCGGCGCGACCGGTCGCATCCCAGCATCGTCACCTGGGTCCCCTTCAACGAGAGCTGGGGCATCCGCGACCTGCTGGTCGATCCGGCGCAACGGGCGTTCTCGCGCGGACTGTCGGATCTCACCCGCGCCGTGGACCCGTCGCGACCGGTGATCTCCAACGACGGGTGGGAGCACACGCAGTCCGACATCCTGACCGTCCACGACTACGAGGCGGATCCGGACCGGTTCCGTGCCCGGTACGCGGACAACGCCGCACTCGCCACGCTCTTCGGCGGGTACGGACCGTCCGATCGCATGATGATGGCCGAGGGGACGGCGGACATCGGTCGCGCGCCCGTGATGGTCAGCGAGTTCGGTGGGATCAAGTTCGAGCGATCACCGGCGGCGCCGTCGTGGGGGTACTCCACGAGCGCGACGACAGAGGAGCTCGAGGCTCACCTGAGGGGGCTCTTCGGTGCGCTTCTGGACAGCAGGGTGATCGCGGGCTTCTGCTACACGCAGTTGACGGACACGATGCAGGAGGCGAACGGGTTGGCCTTCGAGGATCGCACGCCCAAACTGCCCCTCGACGTGCTCCGCTCGATCATCGCGGCGGAGTCGAACGCGAAGCCGTAGCGCTGAACGATCGTCGGCCTCAGTCGAGCAGGAGTGCCGGCTCCTCGAGCACCGACGCGACGTCGGCGATGAAACGGCTGATGCCGTCACCGTCGATGACACGGTGATCGAACGAGCCCGACACCGTGGTCACGAAACGCGGACGGACCTCGCCGTCCACGACCCACGGCTTCTGCCGGATCGTGCCCATCGCGATGATGCCGGACTCACCCGGATTGATGATCGGGGTCCCGGCATCCATCCCGAAGACACCGATGTTCGTGATCGTGAACGTCCCGCCCTGCTGATCGGCGGGAGTCGTCTTGCCGTCGCGCGCGGTGACGGTGAGCTTCTCGAGCGCCTTCGCGAGGCCGCGCATGTTGAGGTCCTGCGCGTCCTTGATGTTCGGGACGAGCAGGCCGCGCGGCGTCGCCGCGGCGATGCCCAGGTTCACGTAGTGGCGAACGCGGATCTCGGCGCCGTTCTCGGTCTCGACCCAGGCCGCGTTGATCATCGGCGTGCGACGCAGAGCCCAGATGACGGCGCGCGAGAAGATCAGCAGCGGCGAGATCTTGACGTCCGCGAAGTCCGGCGAGGCCTTCAGTCGCTTGACGAGCTCCATCGTGCGCGTCGCGTCGACGTCGGTCCACACCGACACGTGCGGCGCCGTGTAGGCACTCGAGGTCATCGCATTGGCGGTCGCCTTGCGCACGCCCTTGACGGTGATCGCCTCTTCGCGCGCGTCCGCCGGCGGCGCCGCAGGTGCGGGGACGGATGCCGGGGCCGCGGCGACGGGGATCGACAGCTCGCGCTCCTCGGGCAGTTCCGGGGTCCCGAGGTTGCGGAACACCGACGCCTGCTCGGCGTGACGGACGACGTCCTCGCGGGTCACCTCGCCGGCGGTGCCGCTCGGCGACACGTCGGCGAGGTCGACGCCGAGGTCGCGCGCGAGCTTGCGGATCGGAGGCTTCGCGACGACGCCGACCGCGCGGGTCACGGGCTTCTCGGCCGGCTTGCGGCGACGGGACTTCACCTCGCCGCCGGTGCCGTAGCCGACGAGCACCGAGCCGCCGGGCTCCTCGGCGGGCTTCTCACCGTGCTCGGAGCGTCCGATGTCGGCATCCGGTTGTCCCTCGCCACCCGCGATCGTGATGATCGCCGCGCCGACCTCGACCGTCGTCCCCTCGGTGGCGAGGATGTCGCCGACCGTGCCGCTGAACGGGGACGGCAGCTCGACGAGGGACTTGGCCGTCTCGATCTCGACGAGGACGTCGTTGACGTCCACGCTGTCGCCCGGCGCGACGCGCCACTGCACGATCTCGGCCTCGGTCAGTCCTTCGCCGACGTCCGGCAGGTGGAAGGTCTGCGTGCTCATGTCATCTCCATCCCCGCGAGACTGCAGCCGCGCGCCGAGACAGCGGGCTGGCGCCGCAGTCTCGATGCACACGTGCAGTCTCGCGGACGTGAGGGGGTCGCGGGTAGGGGGCCATGCGGGTCAGTAGGCGAGGGCGCGGTCGACGGCCTCGAGGATGCGGTCCGCGTCGGGGAGGTACTGGCCCTCGAGCTTGGCGGGCGGGAACGGGACGTCGAAGCCCGACACCCGGAGCACCGGGGCCTCGAGCGCGTAGAACGCGCGCTCCATGACCGTCGCGGCGACCTCGGAGCCGACCGACACGTTGCCCGGCGCCTCCTGCGCGTAGACCATGCGGCCGGTGCGGCGGACGGACTCGATGATCGGCTCATAGTCGATCGGCGCGAGCGAGCGGATGTCGATGACCTCGCACGACGTGCCCTCGCCCTCGGCGAGCGCGGCGGCCTGCAGCAAGGTCGTCACCATCGCGCCGTGGCCGACGAGAGTGACGTCCGTGCCGCGGCGGACGACGCGGGAGGCATGCAGCGTCAGGGCGCGCTCGGCGACGTCGACCTCGCCCTTCATCCAGTACTTGGCCTTCGGCTCGAGGAAGATCACCGGGTCCGGCGAGGCGATCGCGTCCTGGATCATCCAGTAGGCGTCGTTCGGCGTCGACGGCGACACCACCCGCAGCCCCGGCGTGTGGGCGAAATAGGCCTCGGGGCTCTCCTGATGGTGCTCGACCGCACCGATGTGCCCGCCGTAGGGGATCCGGATGACGACGGGGAAGTTCGCGGTGCCCTCGTGCCGGTTCGTGAGCTTCGCGAGCTGCGAGGTGATCTGGTCGAACGCGGGGAAGACGAACCCGTCGAACTGGATCTCGACGACGGGGCGGAACCCGGCCATCGCGAGCCCGATGGCGGTGCCCACGATGCCGGACTCGGCGAGCGGTGTGTCGAGGACGCGCTGCGAGCCGAACTCGGCGTGCAGGCCCTCGGTCACACGGAAGACGCCGCCGAGCGGGCCGATGTCCTCACCCATGAGCAGGACGTGGTCGTCCGCCGTCATCGCGGCGCGCAGACCCGCGTTGAGCGCCTTCGCGAAGGGCAGGGTCTGGATGTCGCTCACGCGTTCCCCTCCTCGAAGGATGCCTCGTACTCGGCGAGCCAGCGCTGCTGCTCCTGCACGAGCGGGTGGACGTCGCCGTAGACGTGGTCGAACATCACACCGGTCGGGATGTCGCCGAGCGCGTTCGTGCGCACGCGCACATCGTCTGCATACGCGGCGGCCGCGGCATCCACCTCGTCGAAGAACGATGCCGACGCGCCGCGGTTCTGCAGGAAGGCCCGCATGCGCGCGATCGGGTCGCGCTGCGCCCACGACTGCTCTTCGTCGCTCGTGCGGTACTTCGTCGGGTCGTCGCTCGTGGTGTGCGCGCCCATCCGGTAGGTCAGCGCCTCGATCGCGCGGGGACCGCCGCCGGCGCGCGCCTCGTCGAGGGCGAGCTTGCTGACGGCGTAGCTGGCGAGGACGTCGTTTCCGTCTACACGGATCGAGGGGATGCCGTAGCCCTCGCCGCGGCGAGCAAGGGGCACGCGCGACTGGGTCGTGACGGGCACCGAGATCGCCCAGTGGTTGTTCTGCAGGAAGAAGACCTGCGGCGTCTGATAGCTCGCGGCGAAGACCATCGCCTCGTGGACGTCGCCCTGGCTCGAGGCGCCGTCGCCGTAGTAGACGATCACCGCCTCGTCTTTCTCGGGGTCGCCGGTGCCGGTGCGGCCGTCGAAGACGAGGCCCATGCCGAGACCGGTCGCGTGCAGCGTCTGCGCGCCGAGGACGAGCGTGTAGATATGCGTGTTCTGGTGTTCGGCGGGGTTCCAGCCGCCGTGCGTGAGACCGCGCATCAGGCGGATGATGTCGATCGGATCGACGCCGCGCGTCGTGACGACGACGTGCTCGCGGTACGACGGGAAGACATGGTCGTGCGCGCGGGTGGCGCGCACCGAACCGACCTGCGCCGCCTCCTGCCCGAGGGACGGAGGCCACAGGGCGAGCTGACCCTGCCGCTGCAGGTTGGTCGCCTGCCGGTCGAAGGCGCGCACCACGACCATGTCGCGGTAGAACGTCTCGAGTTCGGTGTCGGTGAGCGCGTCGATGAGGGGCAGGTAGCGCTCGGCTGCCTCGGAGGGCGCGTACGAACCGTCGGCGGCGAGGACGCGGACGACGTCGGGTGCTTCGGCCGGAGCCTCGAACGAGGGGGTCACCCTCCCACGCTAAACCCCCTCGCATGGCCCGTTCTGCATGAGGTCGACAACGGATGCCGCGATTCGCCGTGCGTTCAGGACAACCCGCCCTCACGCCGGCGTCCGCTTCAGCCCTGCTTCAGCGTGCGCACGCCACACTGGGCGCATGCGTGTTCTGGTGGTCGACGACGAGGTGCGCCTGGCCGACGGGGTGCGGCGGGGGCTCGAGGCCGAGGGCTTCGCCGTGGACGTCGCGCACAACGGTGTCGACGGGCTCTGGCGCGCCCGCGAGACGAGCTACGACGCGATCGTGCTCGACCTGATGATGCCCGGGATGAGCGGCTGGAAGGTGTGCGAGGCTCTCCGCGCCGAGGAGAACTGGACTCCGGTCCTCATGCTGACGGCGAAGGACGGCGAATGGGACCAGGTCGACGCGCTCGACGCGGGCGCGGACGACTACGTCACCAAGCCCTTCTCGTATCCCGTGCTGGTCGCTCGTCTGCGCGCGCTCATCCGCCGTGGCGGTGTCGAGCGTCCCGTCGCGCTCGAAGCCGGCGACCTGCACGTGGACCCTGCTGCGCGGCGCGTCCGCCGAGGCGGGACGGTGATCGAGCTGACCTCGCGCGAGTTCGCGGTGCTGCTGCACCTCATCCGCCACAAGGGGCAGGTCGTCTCCAAGCGCGACCTGATCGCCGGCGTCTGGGACGACGATTTCGACGGCGACCCGAACATCGTCGAGGTCTACGTCGGGCACCTGCGCCGCAAGCTCGACAGGCCGTTCGACCGGAACGCGATCGAGACGGTGCGCGGCGCCGGGTACCGGCTGGCGGCCGACGGTGGGTGAACCGATCCCCACGACGGGGCGGATGCCGGGGCTCCGGTCGCTGCGAGCGCGCATCACCGCCGCTGCCACGGCCATCGTCGCGGTCGTCATGGTGCTCGCATCGATCGGGTTCGGCGCGGTGCTGAGCTCCGAGGTGCGGGACGCCACAGCCCGCGGGGCCGAGGCCCGCGCGAAGGAGATCGCCACCCGCGTGGAGGAATCCGGCACCGCCGGCATCCCCGACCTCGACGACGACATCGTGCAGGTGATCGACGCATCCGGTCGGGTGGTCGCGGCATCCGAGGACGCCGAAGACGGCCCCCTGCCCGGCGACCGGGACGGGGAGGTCGTGAGCTACGACGGCGATCCCGTCCTGATCGTCGTGGAGGAGGCCGAGGACGACGTGCGCATCGTCCTCGCGGTCCCCGTCGACGGCGACGAGGCGACGCTCGCCACGGCGGGGTGGCTGCTCGCGGCATCCACTCTGCTCGTCGTGCTCGTCGTCGCCGCAGTGACCTGGTGGGTCGTCGGTCGGGCCCTGCGTCCGGTGGGTCGGATCCGTCGCGAGGTCGACGACATCACCGCGGATCGGCTGGACCGACGCGTCGCGGAACCGTCATCGGGAGACGAGATCGCCGCGCTGGCCGTCACGATGAACAGGATGCTCGACCGCCTCGACGCGTCCGCGACGGCGCAGCGCCGGTTCGTGTCGGATGCCTCGCACGAGCTGCGCTCCCCGCTCGCGACGATGCGGCAGCATGCCGAGCTGGCACGCGCCCACCCCGATGCGACGAACCTCGACGACCTCGCCGAGGTCGTGACCGAGGAGGGCGCTCGGATGCAGGACCTGGTCGAGGGCCTGCTGGTCCTCGCCCGGCTCGACGAGCGTGCACCCTCTCCGCGGGGCGTCGTCGACCTCGACGACCTCGCCCTCGCCGAGGTGTCGCGTCTGCGGGCGACCGGCGTCAGCGTCGACGGCTCGGCGATCACCGCGGTGCAGGTCGCCGGTGACGAACGCCTGCTGGGGCGGATCGCCCGCAACCTGGCCGACAATGCGGCCCGGCACGCGGCATCCCGGATCGCCGTGGGAGTCGCACGCGACGGGTCGGAGGCGGTGCTGACGGTCGACGACGATGGCACAGGCGTCCCCGCGTCGGAGCGCGAACGCGTCTTCGAGCGGTTCGTCCGCCTCGACGAAGGACGGGCGCGGGATGCCGGGGGCAGCGGCCTCGGCCTCGCGATCGTCGCCGGCGTGGTGAGGGCCTCGGGCGGCACCGTGGCAGTGGGCGAGTCGCCGCTGGGCGGCGCGCGCTTCACGGTCCGCCTGCCCGCCGCCGACTGACGGCGGGGCCGACCCTCAGTCCGCGTGCTCGGGCGGCCACACCACGGCGAAGCGCTCGAAGACGATCTCGTCGTCCTCGGACCAGTCCGCGCCGCGGGCGGCGGCGACCCGCGCGAAGTAGCGGCGGTGCTCGCGCTGCCAGCTCTCGAGGGAGCGGTCGTCTTCGCCCTCGTCGAAGGCGAAGGCCGCGTCGGCGCTCGCGAAGGGTCCGACGCGCAGTTCGGTGCTGCGGATGATGATCCGCGGCGCGCCGGTGCCGTCGCAGGCGATCCAGTGCGAGCCGATCCGCGGCAGGGCGTCGCCGTGCTCGAAGAACTCGGCGACGAGCTCCGAGGTCGCCCGCTTCGGCCCGTTCAGCACGGCGTCGAGCAGCTGATCCGCGAGCCGCGGGCTGTCGCCGAAATGCTCGACCGTGTACTCCGGACCGGCCGCGGCGGCGGCAGGATGCGCGGCGCGATAGTCGGCCCACATCCGGTCGGCGGCGTCTCGATCGAGCGGAAAGGCGGCGGAGGAAAGGCTCTCGGACATCCCTCGATCTTCTCACCCCGGCATCCTGAAGACGGCTTCAGGTCGCTTCAGGTCTGCTTCAGTGCCTGCCCGGCACTCTGGGGTCATGAGCGAGAACACCACCACCCCCGACCAGCCCACCACCCCGATCGCAGAGACCGAGGCGCCCGTCGCCGCTCCTGCCTCCCCGAAGCGCCGCGGTCGCACCGCACTGCTCGCGGGCGGGGCCACCCTCGGCGCGCTGCTGCTCGTGGGCGGCGGCGTCGCCATCGGCACCGCCGCCGCGGACGACCGCGACGACGACGGGTTCGACAGCCTCGCGTCGAGCCAGCGTGCGCAGACCACGTCGGACGATGTCGCCGCCGCGATCGAGCGCTCGGACGATGACGCGCCGTCCGCGCCGGCAGCAGACGCCGGAGCAGCGGATGCCGCAGAGCTGTCGGCTCTCGTCGACGCCGCCGCGGGTGTCGCCACCGGCGCGCCGACCGCGATCGAGGCGAACCGCGACGGCAGCTGGGACATCACGTTCACGGCGGGCGACGGCTCCGAGACCGAGGTGCGGGTCGCCGACGACGGCACTGCCACCGTCGACGAGACCGAGGCCGCCGAGGCGGACGACCGCGCCCCGAAGAACGTGCTCGATGCGGCGACGCTGTCGACCGTCGTGGATGCCGCCCTCGCCGAGCAGCCGGGCCGCATCCTCGAGATCGACGCCGACGACGACAGCCGTTCCCCGTTCGACGTGTCGGTGCTCACGGGCGACCGCCGGGTCGTCGAGATCACCCTCGACACCTCGGGCACCGTCATCGGGACGGAGATCGACGACTGACCGGATGCCGTCGGCACCGCTCCGGGCGCGGGTCCTGCGGGATCCGCGCCCGTTCGCCCATCGGTTCGCGAGGAGGAATGCTGCAGCGGCGGGTGAACGGTCCGACGTGCTCCGCTGAGCGGCGGCCGAGGGCCGGTCAGTCGCGGATGGCGTCCGCGATCCGCTCGATCACGTCGTCGACGGCGTCGGCGGCGGCCCCGCTGTCCGCGTCGTAGATGAACTCCGTACGGCCGCGACGGATGCCGCAGTAGTCGAAGACCCCGGTGCCGATCTGCGTCGCCATCGCCGCGTCGTACCCGCGCCGCTCGTACAGGTCCGCGTCCGAGCCCGCGACGGGGATCATATGCGCAGTGAGGCGACCGAGCCCCGGCCGGATGCCCTCCCCCTCTCCGACGCCGAAGGCCCAGCCATTGACGAAGACGCGGTCGATCCAGCCCTTGAGGACTGCCGGCATCGACCACCAGAAGACCGGGAAAATGAGGACGATGTGGTCGGCGCGCTCTACGCGCGCGATCTCAGCCGCGACATCGTCGGGGTAGTCCTTCCCGACGAGGAAGGAGTGCCGGTCGGCGACGGTGAACCGGGGATCGAAGCCCTCGGCGGCGAGATCGGCGATCTCGACTCGGTCATCAGGGAGCGCGGCGGCGAGCCTCGCTGCCACGCTATGGGTCAGAGAGTCAGGGTCGGGGTGGGCGACGACGATCAGGATGGACACCCCTCCATTGTTCCGCGCGGCGAGCCGGGAGAAGTTTCTAGCACACCGAGCTTGTCCCCCGAAAGGGGGACAAGCGTGCGCCGCACCGGCGCTACATTCATCACGCTGCAGCCCAACAGTTGGGGAGCTGGTTAGCCTGCACTCGGACTGCTTTCTGGGGGCTCAGGCGTTCCCGCGTGCGGGCCACGCTGCAGCGTGAAGATCCGGCTGGGGTCTGGGGGAGACCCCGCTCCAGCCGGATCATCGAATGCCTTCTCTTTCGACCCGCTCAGGCGTATCGTCGCCGGCAACCCAGCCCCGGGTGTCCGCGCGGGATCGCGTTCCCGATCGTCATGGTGACGCGTCCGGAGCCCCGGCCGTCGACCCGCCCTCCCCCCGCGGCTCGCGTCCGGGGCCCTCCCGCCGGACGGCGCGATGTCGGAGCCGGCGAGGAGGATGACGTCGTGCCTGCCTCACTGCCTTCGCCCTGCCGCGTATGCGGCGGCGACATCGGGGAGCGCGTCGACGACGCGTGGCACTGCGGCCGGTGCGGGTGGCGGTTGGGCGATGCGCCGGATGCCGACCTGCCCCGCCCTCGCATCGACGTCGTCTACTACCTGCGGTACCGGGACAGGGTGAAGATCGGAACCTCCGCGACACCTCGACGCCGCCTCGCGGCGATCATGCACGACGAACTCCTCGCCTTCGAAGCGGGCGATCGCCACGTCGAGCGCGCGCGGCACATCGAGTTCGCCGCGCTCCGCGAAGGCGGCGAGTGGTTCACCCTCACCGACCCCCTGGTGACCCACATCGACGCGATACGGGGACGCGTCGGCGAACCCTGGGCCGCCTACGACCGCTGGCTGGGCGACGCGCTCCGGCGGCTGTCGAGCTGAGAACGCCCCGGCATCCGTATCGGTTTTCGTCGCGGGCGCAAGGGCGAGTCGCGCCCGCGTGAGCGGGGGTACCCTCGTCCCTCATGAGCACTACCGGCACGATTCCCGCTGACGCCTTCTCGATAAAGAGCCCCTACGGGCGACGAGCGATCGGCCTGTCGATCGCCGCAGCGGTCGGCGGCTTCCTCTTCGGCTTCGACTCCTCCGTCATCAATGGCGCGGTCGACGCGATCGAGGGGAACTTCGAGCTCGACAAGGTGCTCACCGGTTTCGTCGTGGCTGTCGCCCTGCTCGGCTGCGCCGTCGGTGCCGTCATCGCCGGCAACCTCTCGGACCGCTGGGGCCGCCTCAAGACCATGATGCTCGGCGCGGTGATGTTCCTCGTGTCCTCGATCGGATCCGGGCTCACCTTCAGCGTCCCCGACCTCATCGTGTGGCGCGTCGTCGGCGGCATCGGCATCGGCATCGCTTCTGTCGTCGCCCCCGCCTACATCGCCGAGATCGCTCCGCGCCAGATCCGCGGCAGCCTCGCCTCGCTGCAGCAGCTCGCGATCACGCTCGGCATCTTCGCCGCGCTCCTGTCTGATGCCGTCCTCGCCAACAGCGCCGGCGGCGCCGCCGAGCAGCTGTGGCTCGGCCTCGAAGCCTGGCGCTGGATGTTCCTGGTCGGTGTGATCCCGGCGGCCGTGTACGGCATCCTCGCCTTCACGATGCCGGAGTCGCCCCGCTTCCTCCTCGCGAAGGGTCGCAACGACGAAGCCCGCGAGATCTTCTCGCGGCTCGTCCCCCAGGCCGACCTCGACAAGTCCGTCAACGAGATCCGTTCGGCGATCGAGGAGGACCGCAAGAGCAAGGGCGCATCGCTGCGCGGCCCGGTCCTCGGCCTGCAGGGCATCGTGTGGGTCGGCATCATCCTGTCGACGTTCCAGCAGTTCGTCGGCATCAACGTGATCTTCTACTACTCGACCACCCTCTGGAAGGCCGTCGGCTTCGACGAGAGCAACTCGCTGCTCATCAGCGTCATCACCTCGGTCACCAACGTCGTCGTCACGCTCATCGCGATCTGGCTCGTCGACCGCGTCGGCCGCAAGCCGATCCTCCTCACCGGTTCGGTACTCATGACCCTGTCGCTCGCGACGATGGCCCTCGCGTTCGCGTTCGCGGTGACCGTCGACGGCGAGGTGTCGCTGCCCGGCGCGTGGGGTCCGATCGCCCTCGTCGCCGCGAACCTGTTCGTCGTCGGCTTCGGCGCCTCGTGGGGCCCGCTCGTGTGGGTGCTCCTGGGCGAGATCTTCCCCAGCCGCATCCGCGGCAAGGCGCTCGGCGTCGCCGCAGCAGCGCAGTGGATCGCCAACTTCCTCATCACGGTGTCGTTCCCGGCGATGTCGGGTTGGTCGCTGCCCCTCACCTACGGCATGTACGCCCTGTTCGCGGCGCTGTCGTTCGTCTACGTCGCCTGGCGCGTACCCGAGACGAAGGGCATGGAGCTCGAGCAGACCGAGACGCTGTTCGTGCGCAAACAGAAGTCGACGTCCTCGCGCTGAGCCTCCAACCGGTTCCGGGGACGCGAGACGTCGCCGGAACCGCCTCGCTCAGACGAGACCCGTCCCCGGAACGCCCGCTCAGGGCTCCGGGGACGCTGTCGGTGCCGACCCGGTCAGGGACGGACGGATGCCGCGACCGAGACGACGAGCTCGATCGACTCGTCCTCACCCACGGACACCCGGACGCCGTCGCCGGCGAAGGGCCGGACGACGAGATCGGCAGCCTCGAACGCCGCCGCGACCTCGAGGGAGCGCTCGCCCGCGGGCAGCCAGACGAAGTTGCCCTGCGCGGCGGGGACGTCCCAGCCGATCTCTCGCAGGCGGTTCACGAGCCGGTCGCGCCGGTCCGCGACGATCGCCACCCGCTCACGGAGCTCGTCCTCGGCGTCGAGACTGGCGAGCGCCGCGGCCTCGGCCTGGGCGGTGACCGACAGGGGGATGCCGGCGCTGCGGGCGGCGTCGAGGATGCGGGGGTGCCCGACCGCGTAGCCGATGCGCAAGCCCGCGAGCCCGTAGGCCTTCGAGAAGGTGCGGAGGATCACGACGTTGTCGTGCCCGGCGGCGATGACCTGCTCGCCCCGGACGGCGGCGGCATCCGTCACGAACTCGACGTACGCCTCGTCGAGGACGATGAGCACGTCGGAGGGCACGGCGGCGACGAACGCGTCGAAGTCGGCCTGGGTGACGACGGCGCCGGTCGGGTTGTTGGGCGTGCAGACGAAGACGGCGCGGGTGCGGTCGGTGACGGCCTCGGCGAGTGCCGGCAGGTCGACGGCGGCGTCATCGTTCAGGGGCACCATGACGGGGGTCGCACCCGTGACCGTCACGATGCCGGGGTAGGCCTCGAAAGAGCGCCAGGGCAGGACGATCTCGTCACCCACGGATGCCGCGGCTTGGGCCAGCTGATACAGGATCGACACGGACCCCGCGGCGATGTGGATGCGGTCGTCGCTCACGCCGAACCGCTCGGCGAGCCGCGCTCGCAGGCGCCCGGCGAGCGCATCGGGGTACCGGTTGAAGGAGACGGCGTCGCGCACCGCGGCCACGACGCCGGGAAGCGGATCGAACGGGTTCTCGTTGCTGGAGAGCTTGTACGCGGTGGCGCCGGCCTGCTTGCCCTGCTTGTACGAGGGAAGCGCGGCGATCTCGGGGCGAACCCGGACGGGGATGTCGGTCACGCGATGAGTCTACGAGCGGCGGGCCGGCCCGCGTGGGAGACTGCGGGCATGCGCTTCATCGTCCGCGTCGTGATCAACGCGTTCGCCATCTGGGTCGTCACCCTCATCCAGCCGCTGCGGGTCGAGGTCACCCCCTTCGCGCCCGGCGAGACGCTGCAGCTCGTGCTGTCGCTGCTGGCGGTCGCTGCGGTGTTCGCGATCGTGAACACGGTGATCGGGACGGTGCTGAAGATTCTCGCGTTCCCGCTCTACATCCTGACGCTCGGCCTCATCTCGCTGGTGATCAACGGGTTCCTGTTCTGGCTGACCGGGTGGTTCACGGAGTGGTGGGGCTGGGGCCTCACGGTCGAGTCCTTCTGGCTCGGCGTCGTCGCCGCCCTGATCATCTCGATCATCAATTTCGTCTTCGGGATCATCCTGCGTCCGCAGACGAAGGCGTGACGCCTTCCTCGGTGTCGTAGACGAACACCTCGACCTTCTCGGCTTGCCCGAACTCGGCGAGGCGCTGCCGCACGGCATCCATCCGCGGATCGGACGAGGCGTCGAGCATCTCGGCGGTCGCGGTGTAAGCACCCATCTGGTGGGAGTCGATCCACGGCCACGGGTTGACGTTCCGTTCGACGACCATGCTGCCCGGGGCGCCGATCGACGCGTCGTGCCCTCCGCCTGCCAGCAGCGGGACGAGGTCGTCGCTGTGACGGAAGTCGACCTGCACGGTGTCGGGGCCGACATCGGCCTGCACCGGATTGCCGAACCCGACCAGCATCGGCACCTCGTACTCCTCCTCGAGGGCGACGCGGCTCGCGATCATCGCCCCCTGCGAATGACCGCTCACCATCACGGAGTCGCCCGGTTTCGCACCCGCCTTCTCGAGCGCGATCCGAACCGACTCGTACGACGATGAGCTCGCCCCGAAGTACAGCGGCACATTCGTCGCCATGCCGAACGTCCCGACGTCGCCCTTGGTCCGCGTCCCCGAGACGTAGAGCGCGAAACGCTGACCTCCCCCCGGCATCGTGTACCGCTCGACCCGGATGTCACCGGGGCGCTCCGTCGATGGCTGCCGACGGGCAAGAGCCGACATCGATCCGGGCGCCGTGCCCTCGGTGACGGTGATCAAGGTGACGGTCGGTGTCCTCGGGGTCCCGGTGAGTCTGCTGCCGACGGGCAGCGTCCCCTTGCCCATCGACTGGATCTTCGATGCCGCCGTCCCGTAGGCGAACATCGTGAGCGGGCCGACGAACGGGATCGCCACAGTGCTCCAGAACAGCTCACCCGCGACCGTCGCGAAGGGGTTCGGCGCGTCGGCCCGCGCCCGGTCCGCGAGGTCCGCGGCAGCCGGAGACGCCAGCTCGAGAGCCTCGATGCGTCGCCCGAGCAGCACCGCCTCCCGCCGGTCGTCGACGCTTCCGACCGCTGCAGCCGCCTGACGGGCGCGCAGGTCGACGAGCTCGTAGGCCGTGGCGGTGTCGCGGAGAGCCGTCACGAGCATGTCGCCCTGCTCGCGGATCGTCGTGGCGAGGGTGACGGGGTGGGCGGCGGCGCCTCCGATCATCGAGATGCCGAGCAGCCGGTCCACCTGGACCAGCGTCGCGCGGAGATCCTCGGCATCCGCAGCCGCGAGCTCCGCCCGGGCCGCGGCGTCGCGCAGGGTCTCCGTGTCGACCGCGACGACGCGGCCGCTGCGGATCTCGAGATCGCCCACTCAGCCCACCGCCTGCATCCACTGGCGATCGCGCTGCGTCTGATCGATCACCGACGGGATCGAGGCGGTCAGGCGCCCGACCTCGCCCTCCCAGGCGGAGACCGCGGCGCGGAAGGCGTCCGCGGCGGGTGCGCTCCAGTCCACGACGGGCGCGAGGCGTCGGACCTGGTCGAGCAGTCGCAGAGCCTGCGCATCGGCGATCCGCAGCAGCGCGAGCGCCTGATCGAGGGTGGCGAGGCGCTCCTCGAGCGGGGCGCCCCAGAGGTACGGGGACGGCGCGACGACATCGGACATGCCTCGACGGTGCCCGACGGCATCCGCTCCGACCGCGGTCGGCACGGAGCAGGGGATGCTGCGGGGCGAGTGACGGTCTGTGCAGAAGGCGCTTCGATCAGCACAATGGAGGAGTGCCCGCGCCCGATGATGCTTTCCGCGTGGTTTTCGTGTGCACCGGGAACATCTGCCGCTCCCCGATGGCGGAGGTGGTCTTCCGGTGGTTCGCCGATCAGGCGGGACTCGGCGACCGCGTGGTCTCGACCAGCGCCGGGACCGGTGAGTGGCACGTCGGCGAACGCGCCGACAGCCGCACCCTCGACGCGCTCGACCGTCGCGGCTACGACGGCACCCGCCACCGCGCGAGGCAGTTCTCACGCGAGGACTTCGATCGCAACGACCTGGTCATCGCCCTCGACCGATCGCACGAGCGGATCCTCTCGGAGTGGGCGCGCAGCCCCGCCGACGTCGACAAGCTCGCCCTCCTGCTGAGCTTCGACGCTCGGGCGGACGGTGCGCTGGACGTCCCGGACCCCTACTACGGCGGCCCTCCGATGTTCGACGAGGTGCTCGGTATGATCGAGAGCGCCAGCCGGGCGCTGTTCCGGCAGCTCGAACCCGCGCTTCGCCGGTGAGCGCACCCCCCACCGAACGGAGTCGCGTGTCCTCCCTGCCCTCGATGTCCCTCAGCCCGCTCGACGGTCGTTACTCCGCCGCCGTCGCGCCCCTCGCCGAGTACCTCTCCGAGGCCGGACTGAACCGCGCCCGGGTCGAGGTCGAGGTCGAGTGGATCATCACGCTGACCGACCGCGGCCTCTTCGGGTCCACGGCACTGACGGACGCCCAGAAGGAATCGCTCCGCGCCCTTTATCGCGACTTCGGTGCCGACGAGATCGGCTGGCTTGCCGAGGAGGAAGCCGTCACCCGCCACGACGTGAAGGCGATCGAGTACCTCGTGCGCGACCGCTTGTCATCCCTCGGACTCGATGCGATCGCGGAGCTCACGCACTTCGCGTGCACCAGCGAGGACATCAACTCCGCGTCCTACGCCCTCACCGTGCAGCGCGCCGTCGAGCGGGTCTGGCTGCCGAAGCTCCACGCCGTCATCGCCTCGCTGACGGCACTGGCCGAAGAGCATCGGGATGCCGTGATGCTCTCGCGCACGCACGGGCAGCCGGCGACCCCCTCCACGATGGGCAAGGAACTCGCCGTCTTCGCCTGGCGCCTGCAGCGCGTCGCCTCCCAGATCTCCGCGGGCGAGTACCTCGCGAAGTTCTCGGGCGCGACCGGCACGTGGTCGGCGCACCTGGCTGCCGAGCCCGACGTCGACTGGCCGACCCTGTCGCGCGGGTTCATCGAAGGCCTCGGGATCGGCTTCAACGAGCTGACGACGCAGATCGAGTCGCACGACTGGCAGGTCGAGCTGTACGACCGCGTGCGGCACGCGGGCGGCATCCTCCACAACCTCGCCACCGACGTGTGGACCTACATCTCGATGGGCTTCTTCGCCCAGATCCCCGTCGCCGGCGCGACCGGGTCGTCGACGATGCCGCACAAGATCAACCCGATCCGCTTCGAGAACGCCGAGGCGAACCTCGAGATCGCCGGCGGCCTGTTCACGACGCTCGCAGCGACGCTGGTCACCTCCCGTCAGCAGCGCGACCTCACCGACTCGACGACGCAGCGCAACATCGGCGTCGCGTTCGGTCACTCGCTGCTCGCCCTCGACAACCTGCAGCGCGGTCTCACCGAGATCTCGCTGTCGCGCGACGTGCTGCTCGCCGACCTCGACGCCAACTGGGAGGTCCTCGCCGAGGCGATCCAGACCGTCGTCCGGGCCGAGATCGTGGCGGGTCGCTCGCAGATCACCGATCCGTACGCACTGCTGAAGGACCTCACCCGCGGCCGCCGCGTCGGTGCGCCCGAGCTCGCCGAGTTCGTGAGCGGGCTCGACATCGGGGATGCCGCGAAGCAGCGCCTGCTCGCGCTCACACCCGCCGGCTACGCGGGTCTCGCGGACCGGCTCGTCGACCTGCTGCGCTGAATCGACCTGCGGCGCTGAGTTCCGCGCGGCGCGCGGGCGCTGAACCGGGGTGTCGCCTCCGGAATCAGCCCGTCAGTGGCCGGACGGCGGCGCCGGACGGCGGCCCGCGTCACCCTCGCCGGGCGCGGTCTCGCCCTCGGGGTCGAGCAGCACCCCGCGCGAGACGGGGGTCGAGGTCTTCGCCGGGTCGACGGCCAGCAGCGACAGCGCCATGACCACGAGCGTCGCGATGAACGTGATACCGGCCACGATGCCGGCCACGACCCACGCGCGCAGGTGCATGTCGGCGGCTCCGGCGCGCTGCTCCTGCAGGACGCCCATCGACACGAGGGTGACGATTCCGGCGAACACGGCGGCCAGCAGGGCGAAGCCGAGCAGGTGAACCGGGCGCATCAGGTCGCGACGGGTGGGGTTCTTCTCGCTCATGAGCGGCCTCCAGCGGCATCCGTGTCGGCCGTCTCGACGGCAGCCGCCGCGTCGGGTCGGGGCGAGAACGCAGCGATCCCGAGGTACACGGCGACGATCGCCGCGTACCCGCCGAAGACCCCGACGCCGATCGTCGAACCCGTGAGGGTGAACGACCGTTGCGCCTGTTCGATGTAGTACTCGAGCATGTAATCACGTGGGATGAGCGCGAGCGCGACACCCAGGATGATGGTGAGACCGCCGACGAACACCGCTTCACGCGCAGCGGGATCCTGATGACGACGTCCGACGATGCCGATGATCAGCTCTGCGGCACCGGTCACGAGCGCCCAGACGAGGACGGTCGTGAAGTAGCCGTCGACGGTGCGGAGGGCGGGAAGGGTCGCGATCATCCCTGCGACCACGGTGAGGATGCCGAGCAGCACCGCCTGCCAGCGCTGCCCCGCGGGGAACACGAGCCACGCCGACAGGATCAGGATGAGGGCGGTCGCCACGGCGAAGCCGCTGAACACCGACATGCCGACCTGGGCGGAGTGATCAGCCGAGAAGGTGATCATCACCGCCGCGAACGCCGCGAAGAGCGCGCGCCCCATCTGCAGGTGGCGCACCTCGAAGGCGCGGGGGGCGACGTCAGACACAGGCGGGATTCTCACAGACGGGAACGGGATGCCCCCAGTTTAGGTCGTTCACCTGATCCCGTCCTCCGCGGGCCGGGATGCGGTTGACTGGTCGCATGATCTCGCGACGTCGCACCGCCTCCTCCATGGTCGGGGTCGGCGTCGCCGCGGCTCTCGCGCTCAGCGGGTGCACACCATCCGGGGGAACCGCTGCCGAGCCGCCCGCCCCGTCGGCGTCACCGTCCCCGAGCCCGACGCCCTCGCCGTCGCCGACCCCCACCCCGACACCGGTCCCCGCGCCCGAGACGCCGCGGACCGTCACCAGCGGACTCGACGCGCCGTGGTCGATGGCCGTGGTCGGGGACACCGTGTTCGTCAGCGAGCGCGACACCGCCCGCATCCTCGAAGTCGCCGCCGACGGCACCTCGCGCGCGATCGGCACGATCGAGGGCGTCGCGCACAGCGCCGAGGGCGGACTCCTCGGACTCGCCACCGACGGCGACTCCCTCTTCGTCTATTCGACGGCACGCAGCGGCAACCGGGTCGAGAGGTACCCGCTGACTGGAGCGCCGGGTTCGTACGGCCTCGGCGCACGTGCCGTGGTGATCGACGGGATGCCTGCGGGCACCCACCACAACGGCGGTCGCATCGCCTTCGGGCCGGACGGGATGCTCTACATCGCGAACGGAGACACGAGCGACGAACCGGCGTCGCAGAACCCGCGCTCACTGGCGGGCAAGATCCTGCGGATCGCGCCGGACGGCGGCATCCCGTCGGACAACCCCGACCCGACCTCCCCCGTCTACAGCCTCGGGCATCGCAACGTGCAGGGCTTCGCGTGGGCCGAGGACGGCACGATGTTCGCGAGCGAGTTCGGTCGGAACCACCGCGACGAGCTCAACATCATCGAGGCGGGCGGCAACTACGGCTGGCCGTACGTCGAGGGCACCGGCGGCGAGGGTGACGGGTTCGTCGATCCGGTGCAGACGTGGCCGACGGATGCCGCGAGCCCGAGCGGCATCGCGATCGTGAACGACACGATCCTCATCGCCAACCTGGGCGGCCGGGTGCTGCGCGCGGTCCCGGTGGCGGAACCGTCGACGTCGACCGAGCTCTACGCCGGCGAGTACGGCCGGCTCCGCGACGTGACCGTCGGCCCCGACGGCACGCTGTTCGTGCTCACCAACAACACGGACGGGCGGGGGTCGCCCCGCGAGGGCGACGACCGGATCGTCAGTCTCGCGGTGCCGCGCGCCTGACCAGTTCGCGGATGCGTTGCTCCACGGCATCCGTCATCTCGATCACCGCGAACGAGACGGGCCACATCGGGCCGTCGTCGAGCTGCGCGGTCTCGTCGAAGCTGACGGTGCCGTAACGGGTCGTGAATTTGGATGCCGGCTGCCAGAAGACGACGACCTTGCCGTCCCTGGCATAGGCCGGGAAGCCGTAGAACGTCTTCGGGTTCAGGTGCGGCGCCTCTTCGAGGACGATGACGTGCACGCGCTCCGCGATGATGCGGTCGGTGCCCTCGAGCGCTCCGATCGCATCGAGACAGGCCTGGTTCTCCTTCTCGATCTTCGCGAGGCCCTTCAGACCCTTCATCGCTTTGAGCTCGTCGGCGCGCTGCTGCATCGCCGCCTTCTCGGCGTCGCTGAAGCCGACGCCCTCGCTGGTCTTGCCTGCCATGGTGGTTCCTTCCGGTCTGCTGCCGATGTTGCCACTCACCGGTCCGCGGGGCGAGAGCCGGCTCCGGGGACGCTCCGTGCCGGTTCGGACGCGGGGAGGCGGCGATTCGCGTCCCCGGAGCGTGTCACAGCGCGCGATAGCTGCGGCCGTGCGGGTGCGTGAGCGCGACGGGTTCGCCGTCGACCGCCAGTACGAACCGGTGCCGCTCCCCGGGCGGCACCACTCGCTCGAACTCCGGGAAGACGCCGAGCCCCTCGTTCGAGAGCCAGACAGCGTCCGTCTCCGCCATCGTGCGGCGGAAGCGCTCGCGATCCTCTGGACTCAGGTACGCGAGCACCGCGCTGTGGAAGACCACGAGCGTCGCGTCGGCGGGGGCGGATGCCGCGGCATCCGCGATCAGGTCGTTCAGGTCGCCGGCGCGGATCGGCGCGGGATCGGATGCCGCGACCCGCGCCGCGGCGGCGAGGCGGGCGCGGCGGTCGTCGTGCTCGGGCCAGACGAGGGCGTCGAGCCACGCGAGCGTGTCGGGATCGGCCGGGTCGAGCGGGTTCAGGTCGATGCCGCCGCGCCAGGCGACCTCGGGCAGCCGGGTCGGCGCCTCGGCGTTCTCGATCCGGCAGTCGATCACGACGCCCGAGGGCCGGTCGGGGTCGAGCGCCGTGATGGTGCCGTCGTCCCCGGTGTAGCGGTAGGCGTAACGGTCGGGATAGAGGCAGAGTCCGGCCGAGGCGCCGACCTCGAGCAGGGCGAGCGGCCCCGGGATCCGCGCGAGCTGCGGCAGCAGTACGGCGCAGCGCGCGGCCTCATTCGTCTGGGTCGCGTGCGTGAGGGCGACCTCGCGGATGCGGGGCCAGCGCGCGATGGCGTCACCACGGGCATCCCTCCACGGCACGACGGGAACACCGGCGACCCGCATCGCGGCGAAGACGAGGTTCGCCTGTCGCTTCGACCGCGGCAGCTCGTCGATCAGCGCGAGCATCTCGGCATCGTCCGCGACCCCGAGCGCCCAGTCCTCGTACGCCGCCGACGAGCCGCGAGCCTCGAGCGCGCCGAACGTGCGGTAGTGCTGCGCCGTCGGCGAATCGGACGCCACACCCCAGGACGGCAGATCGGTCATGGCGCGAGCGTAACGCGGTGCCCGACCGCGCGGCGGATTCGGAGATCCGGACCTTGCCGCGCGTGAGCATCCGAATCCGGCGCGGATGTCCGAATCCGAGGGCGCGAGGGATGCCGCGGCGCGACCTACTCGGCCAAGAAGGCCAGCGCGGCCTCGCGGAACGCCCGGGAACCCGGCGCGTTGAAGTGGTGGCGGTCGGGGATCTCGACGAACCGGCCCTGCGCCGTCGCGGCGGCGAGGGTGCGGGAGCCCTCGATGATGCCGTCCTTCGTCCCCGTCGCGAACAGCACGGGCTGCCCGGGCGCGCGGCCCGGGTCGGGGTCGACCGTGCCGGTCGCGCGCATGCCGCGGGCGATGGCGAGCAGCGCGCGCAGGTCGTTGCCGGGCACCCGCTCGGTGAGGGTGATGTAGTTCAGGGTCACGGCATCCGTCACCGGGGTCCCCTCGTCGACGTACGCCTGGACCTGGTCGAGGTCGAGGCGTCCGAGCGGCACGCCGTCGGGGACGCCGCCGAGGACGACGCGCGGGATGCGGGGCTCCAGGTCGCGTGCGACCTCCCACCCGACGCGGGCGCCCAGGGAGTACCCGACGTAGAGGGCCTCGTCGACGAGGTAGGTGTCGAGCACGGCCTCGACATCGGTGACCATGGTGCGCAAGGCGTACGCCGCCGACTCGTGGGGCTTGTCGCTCGCGCCGTGTCCGCGCTGGTCGACGGCGAGCACGCGATGACCGGCGCGCAGCAGGTCGCGCACCCAGCCCGTGTTCACCCAGTTGTCGCGGGCGCTCGAGGCGAAGCCGTGGACGAGGAGCACGGTCGGGGCATCCGCCGGTCCCCACTCGTACGTCGCGACGCGATACCCGTCGCCGACCATGACGAACTGCGGGTCGGGGATCTTGGTGAGCGCGGGGAAAACGGTGGTCATCCCCCGATCATGCACCCCTCAGGCGGCTCTCAGGAATCGGTTGCGTCACGGCCCGCGGGTGGTGCGTCCGGGCGGCCTCAGCGCTTGCGGGCGAGACGCCGTGCGGCACCGGGGCGCCGGCGAAGGGCCCGCCGCATCCGGGACGACACCTGCGGCAGCGGCACCGGCTGCGTCACGACGGTCTCGACCGTCATGGAACCGTCGACCGGACCGATGACCGCGATCGGCGTCGTCGGCGTGATCGTCATGGGCGCCATCGGCATCGTCGCGAGCCGCTTGTGCGCGCGGATGTACGACGGGATGAGGATGACGGCCGCCGAGATCCACGCGAGCGGGTTCGACCACGCGACGCCGATGAAGCCGAACAGCGATCCGAGCAGGATCGCCGCGACGGCGCGAGCGATCAGCTCGACGACCCCCGTGACGGTGGGGATGACGGCGTTGCCGAGACCCTGCAGTGCCCCGCGCGTGACGAACAGCACGCCGAGCGCGGTGTAGCTGAGGCCGTTGATCACGAGCATCGACACCGCGAGGTGAACGACCTCGTCCGCGCCGTCGCCGACGAAGATGCGGACGATCGGTCCGCCGAGCGAGATGAGCAGGATGCCGAGGGCCACCGCCGCACCGAGGGCGATCCACGTCGCCTGGACGACGCCGCGGCGGATGCGGTCGGGACGGCCGGCGCCGTAGTTCTGGGCGACGTACATCGAGACCGCGAGCGACATCGACTGCAGGAGGGCGACCGCGAGGCCGTCGACACGTGATGCCGCGGTGTAGGCCGCGATGGCCTCGCCGCCGAGCGTGTTGAGCGCGACCTGAACGGTGAGCGCGCCGATCGCGATGATGGACGCCTGGAACCCCATCGGGAGCCCGAGGCGGAGGTGCGCGACGATGTCGGCGCGGGTGATGCGCCAGTCCTCGCGCCGCAGGTGCAGCTCGGGGATGCGGCGGCGCACGAACTCGAGGCAGAGCAGCACCGACGTCGCCTGGGCGATGACGGTCGCGAGAGCCGCGCCCGCCACGCCGAGACCGAGCCACGCGATGGCGGCGATCACGAGGACGACGTTCAGACCGCACGACACGATGAGGAAGATGAGGGGCGTCCGGGAGTCGCCGATCGCTCGGATGACCGCTGAGAGGAAGTTGAAGAACATCAGCGCGCCGGCGCCGAGGAAGCTGACCTGTGTGAAGATCGTCGCGTCCGCGAGGAGCTCGGGCGGAGTCTGCAGGGCGACGAGTGCCGGCTCGGCGATGAGGGGAGCGCCGACGGTCAGGATGATCGTCGTGATGCCGCTGAGGAAGGCGCCGGTGGCGACCGAGCGGCGGACACCGTCGGCATCCATCGCCCCGTAGGCCTGCGCGGTGGGGATCGCGAAGCCGGACGTGAGTCCCCAGGCGAAGCCGAGAAGCAGGAACAGCAGACTGCCCGTCGCGCCCACGGCGGCGAGCGCGTCGACGCCGAGCAGGCGCCCGACGACGATCGTGTCGGCGAAGTGGTACAGCTGCTGCACCACATTGCCGATCATGAGCGGCAGGGTGAAAAGAAGGATGACGCGCCAGGGGCGGCCCGTCGTGAGAGAGGTGGCCATGCGGGCTTTCGGGATTTCGAATCGATTCGAGGTCGATCGATTGTATCGAGGTCACCCTGTGAGCCGTAAGGGGGGTCGCACAGAAAAGGGGCGCCGATTCCTCGGCGCCCCTTCTCTGCGGATCGATCAGAACGTGGCGGTGTCCGGATCGGCGCCGACGCGCTGACCGCGGTCGAGTGCGTTGATGGCGTCGATCTCTTCGGTGGTCAGCTCGAAGCCGAAGACATCGAAGTTGGTGCGGATGCGCTCGGGCGTCGACGACTTCGGGAAGACGATGAGGCCCTCCTGCAGGTGCCAGCGGATGACGACCTGCGCCGGGCTCACGCCGTGCGCGTCGGCGGCATCCGCGACGGCCTTCTCGCCGAACAGGTCGTACTTGCCCTGACCGAGCGGGCCCCACGATTCGGTGTGGATGCCCTTGGGCTCCTGGAAGCCGCGGAGCTCGCGCTGGGCGAACGCCGGGTGCAGCTCGATCTGGTTGACGGCGGGAACCGTGTCGGTCTCGTCGAACAGCCGTTGCAGGTGCGGCTGGTGGAAGTTCGAGACGCCGATGGAGCGCGTCAGGCCGTCGGCCTGGAAGGTCTCGAACTGCTGCCACGTCTCGACGTAGCGGTCCTTGTCGGGGCGCGGCCAGTGGATCAGGTACAGGTCGACGTAGTCGAGCCCGAGCTTCTGAAGGCTCGTCTCGATCGCCGGGCGAGCGGTGTCGCGGCCCTGCTCGGAGTTCCACAGCTTCGTGGTGATGAAGAGTTCGTCGCGAGGGATGCCGGAGGCCGCGATCGCGCGCCCGACGCCCTCTTCGTTGCCGTAGACGGCGGCGGTGTCGATGTGGCGGTAGCCGGCTTCGAGCGCCACGCTGACGATGCGCTCGGCCTCGTCGGGATCGACCTGGAAGACGCCGAAGCCCAGCTGGGGAATGGTGTGTCCGTCGTTGAGTGTGAGTGTGGGAACGGTCATGTGCCCCACTTTTCCACCGCTGTACGAGCGATCCCTATGCCTTGACGAATCATGACGGATGCGGCAACAGGGCCGGCAGGTGGCGCGCGTGGGCGCCACGATCGGGACCGCGCTGCGCTGACGACATGTGAAGTGATTCACATGAATGGAATCTCCTAGCACTCGTCCCGCCCCTCGGCAAGAGCTCGTACCGGGCCGCGCAGAAGCGCACCATTCAGTCATGTCCGACACACCCGCGTCCGAGACGGATGCCGCACTGGGGCGACTCATCGCCCGGTCGGCCTCCGGCGACGTCGCCTCGTTCGCCCGTCTCTACGACGCGACATCGGCGGCGGCCTTCGCCCTCGCCGTGCGCGTGACCGTCGACCGGGATCTCGCCGAGCAGGTGCTACAGGACGCTTTCGTGTCGGTGTGGAACGAGGCGAGCCGTTACGCGCCGCGCCGAACGCCGGCCCGCACCTGGATTCTGGCGATCGTGCATCGTCACGCTGTCGCCGGCCTGCGCGCGTCGCGGCCCGCGGACGGGGAACCGCACGCACCCGACCGCACCGCCGCCAGCCACCGCGCGCTGCGGAAGCTGGCGGACGAGCAGGAGAACGCCGTCTCACTCGCTTATTTCGGCGGCCATACCCAACCGGAGATCGCGGCGATGACGGGAACCCCTCTCGCCACGGTCAAGTCGCGCACCCGCAGCGCGCTCGATCAGCTCCGAGAGGTGGCGCTGCCCCTCGCGGGGTCGATCGCGCTCCCCCTGACCGGTTCGACCCCCATCCAGCCGCCTCCCACAGGCGCCGCTGCGTAGCGGCATCCGGTTCAGACCGCGGTCGCCATCGCGCGGCCGGCGGCGCGACCCGAGAAGATGCAGCCTCCGAGGAAGGTGCCCTCGAGCGCGCGATACCCGTGCACGCCGCCGCCGCCGAAACCGCTCGCCTCGCCCGCGGCGTACAGACCCGGGATCGGCTCCCCCGTCGCCGAGAGCGCGCGACCGGACAGGTCGGTCTCGATGCCGCCGAGGCTCTTGCGCGTGATGATGTGCAGCCTCACCGCGATGAGCGGCCCGTTCTTCGGGTCGGCGATCGGGCCCGGCGTCGCGACGCGCAGCAGCTTGTCGCCCCGGTAGCGTCGCGCCTGCCGCACCGCGGTGACCTGCGCGTCCTTCGTGAACGGGTTCGTCATCTCGCGATCGCGGGCTTCGAGCTCGACCCGCACGCGGTCGATGTCGAGCAGAGCGGATGCCGCCCGCATCCGCTCGAGCAGCTGCGGAACTGTGTCGGCGACGATGAAGTCCGCGCCGCGCTCCTTGAACGCCTCGACCGGCGGCGTGGCCCGCCCGGCCTTCAGCCGGCCCGCGAGGAGCTTCAGGTCCTTGCCGGTGAGGTCGGGGTTCTGCTCGCTGCCCGAGAGCGCGAACTCCTTCTTGAGGATCGCCTGGTTCAGCACGAACCAGCTGTGGTCGTGTCCGGTGGCGACGATGTGCTCGAGCGTGCCGATCGTGTCGAATCCGGGGAAAAGCGGAGTCGGCAGGCGGCGCCCGGTGGCATCCAGCCACAGCGACGACGGTCCCGGCAGGATCCGGATGCCGTGGCGCGGCCACACCGGGCTGTGGTTCTGGATGCCCTCGACGTAGTGCCACATGCGGTCGCCGTTGATCAGGTGCGCGCCCGCGGACTCGGCGACCCCCAGCATCCGTCCGTCGACGTGGGCGGGCACGCCCGAGAGCATTGTCTCGGGGGCGCGTCCCATGCGGGCGGGCCACTGCGCGCGGACGAGGTCGTGGTTGCCGCCGATGCCGCCGCTCGAGACGAGCACGGCGCCCGCGCGGAACGAGAACTCGCCCGTCTCGTCGCGGTTGCTCGGCGCGCCCCGCTCGGCGGAGTCGGGCGCGAGCACCGCTCCGCTCACGCCGACGACCGCGCCGCCCTCGACTTCGAGTCGGTCGACGCGGTGCCGGAACGCGATGCGCGCGCGGCCGGAGGCGACCCCCTCGAGCACGCGCCGCACGAACGGGGCGAGCACGCCGGGGCCGGTGCCCCAGGTGATGTGGAACCGCGGCACCGAGTTGCCGTGCGCCGTGGCGCGGTCGCCGCCGCGCTCGGCCCAGCCCACGACGGGGAAGAAGCGGATGCCGCGCTCCCGCAGCCACGCACGCTTCTCGCCGGCCGCGAACTCGAGGTACGCCTCGGCCCACGCTCGCGGCCACCGGTCCTCGGGACGGTCGAAGCCGGCGGAGCCGAACCAGTCCTGCCGCGCGAGCGCGAGCGAGTCCTTCACGCCGAGTCGGCGCTGCTCGGGCGAGTCGACGAGGAAGAGCCCGCCAAACGACCACCACGCCTGCCCGCCGAGGCTCGCTTCCGGCTCCTGCTCGACGATCAGCACGCGCTTGCCCGCGTCGAGGAGCTCGGCGGCGGCGACCAGTCCGGCGAGCCCCGCTCCGACGACGATCGCGTCTGCGGCATCCGTTGTCATGCGTGCGTCCCCTTCGACGATCCCGTCGACGCCGACGGGTGCTGAAGCGACTCTAAGCGGATGCGGCGCGCTCGGCGCGACGGCGGCGGTGTCGGCCCACCGCGACGACCACGGTCACGACCACGATGACCGCGGAGACCACGGCCCATGGCCAGATGTCCACGCGCAGACCGGCGTACGACGCGGTGTACGACTCGCAGGAGGACTTCTCCGGATCGGGCGAGTCGAGGCAGCGTCCGAAACCGAAGATCGGGGCGAGGAAGATCGTCGCGAGCAGGAGGGCGCCCGCTCCCCACAGCACCGCCCGCGTCGGAGATCCCGCACCCATGGGGGGATCCGACCACATCGGAGGGTGTTCGCGCCAGGGTTTCGCGCACGGATGCACGACCGGCGGGGCGGGTGCGGCGTGCCCGGCGCGGCGGGGTGACTCCTGCCCACCGATCGTGCGGATGTCACCGCTACAGGCTGAAACCGCCGTCGCTCGTGAGCACCTGGCCGACGATCCAGGCGCCCTCGGCCGTCGACAGCCAGCCGATGAGGGCGGCGGGGTCGCTGGGCACGCCGACCCGGCCGAATGCGGTCGTCCGCAGCCACTCGTCGAGGCCGGAGGTGTCACGGTCGGCGGTGTCGGGGTCCAGATAGCCGGTGTTCACCGGGCCGGGGTTGATCGTGTTGAGGACGATGCCGAGATCGAGCAGTTCCGCCGCGACCGTGCGGGTGATGCCCGCGAGCGCCGCCTTGCTCGTCGCGTAGGCGACCTCGCCGCGCATCGCGCCGTGGCCCTGCCCCGAAGTCATCCAGAACACCCGACCGGTCGGCTCGGCGTAGGGCTTCGAACCCTCGACCGCGTCGCCCGGACGGCGCTGACCGGACTGCGGCGGTGCGAGGCGGCGGGCGAACTCCGTCGTCAGCAGCAGCGTCGACCGGGTGTTCGTGTCCCAGAACGCGTCGAGCCGGTCGGCGGTCATGTCGAGGATGCTGCCGTCGTCGCCGCTCTTCGCGTGGTTGCAGACGAGGATGTCGAGGCGTCCGGTCAGCGCGGAGGCGGCGTCGATGAGACCCGGGATCACCGCGGCATCCGTCAGATCGGCCTCGACGTCGCCGAAGCTCGCGTCACCGACGAGGGCCGAGCCGATGCCGGTGCGCACCGCATCGAGGTCGTCGCCGCCCCACGGCTGCGCGAGGTCGTGGGGGCGCCAGTGGTGGATGAACACGCTCGCGCCGAGCTGCGCCAGCCGCGTCGCCACGGCGAACCCGATTCCGCGTCGGCGCGAGACGCCGGTGACGAGGGCGGTCTTCCCGGCGAGGGGTGCGGTCATCGGTGCGGCCTCACGGTGAGGGACTGCACGACCGAGCCGACGACGCCGCGCTCGTCGTGCAGGACGGTGTGCGTCATCCCGAGGCCCGTCGCCCCGAAGGTGACGGTCGTGTCGAAGCCGATCCAGCCGTCCTCGGGGGCGCGGACGAGGTGGAGGGTCAGGTCGAGGTTCGGGAACGCGACCTCGCGCGGGTCGACGCGCGGGGTCACGCCGTTCGCGATGTCGATGAGCGACACGAGGCGCGCCGTCGTCGAGACCGGCTCGCCCTCGAGCAGCGGCACGGCGGGCAGGATCCAGGTCCAGGCGCGACCCGGCGCCTCCTGCCGGCGGCGCACCTCGCCGACCGTCGCGATGAACTCGCCGGGCCACGCCGACGACGGGTCGACGCGCTCGATCGCGTCGCGCGGCGGCATGGCGGGGTGCGCTGACCCCGCGAGCGCCTCGGTGTCGCGGGTGTGCATGAGCCACGCGCGAGCGCTGAGCGCCGGACGACCCGCGTGCGCGAGGGTCGCCTCGACGAGTTCGATGCTCCGGCCCGGGCGCAGCACGCGGCACGTCACCTCGACCTCGTCGATCGGGATCACGCCGAGGATGTCCACCGACAGCCGCGAGAGCTGCATCGGCTGCGGGCTGCGCGCCGCGTGATCGACCTCGATCGCGTGGGCGAGCAGGCCGATCGGCGGGGCGACGTGCTGCTCGGTGACGTTCCAGGCGCCCCCGCTCAAGGACGTCGGCTGGAACCTGGTCGCATCGATCCGATCGAAGTAGGCGGGCACGAGTACGGATGCTACCCGCGGCCACCTCGCCGCTGCAGGATCAGCGACGCAGGAGTTTGACGACCCCGGCGACCGCGGCGACGACGGCGACGGATGCCGCGGAGTACAGCTCGGGCCGGTGCCGCAGAGCGCGGGTCTGGATGCTCTCACCGCGCGCGCGGTCGTCGAACGCGCCGTGGGCCCCGTGATCACCGGGGACCGGCTCGTAGAGGTTGGGTGGGGTCGTCGACGAGCCCTTGTCGTCGGCGAACTGGCCCTCCCAGGCGTTCTTGGCGAGGTACCAGTCCATGAACCGCCCCGCGACGCGGGTGCCGAGCACGAGACCGACGGTCGACTCGCCCACCCAAGTGCGTCGACGCGGCTTGTCGGCGACGTCGCCGACGGCGCGCGCACCCACCTCGGGCTGGTAGATCGGCGGGACCGGCTGCGGGTGCGTCGAGAAGGGTGACTTCACCCAGCCGAACTGCGTCGTGTTCAGAGCCGGCATGTCGACGATCGAGACGGCGACGGCGCTGCCCTCGTGCGTGAGCTCCGAGACGACCGAGTCGGTGAACCCGTGGACGGCGTGCTTCGAGCCGCAGTAGGCCGCCTGGAGCGGGATGCCGCGATGCGCGAGGGCCGATCCGATCTGGATGATGTGGCCGCGGTTCCGGGGCCGCATCCGTCGCAGTGCGGAACGCGTCCCGTTCACGGTGCCGAGATAGGTGACCTGTGTGGCCCGCTCGTAGTCCTCGGGGGTCGTGTCGAGGAACGGAGCGATCGAGCCCGACATGACGTTGTTGACCCACAGATCGATCTCGCCGAGCTCCGCTTCGACCTCGGACGCGGCGGCGTCGAGGGCGGCGTGATCGGCGACGTCGACGGAGACCCCGTGGGCGCGGCGGCCCTTCGCGCGGACCTCGGCCGTGGCGGCATCCACCCCGTCGCGGCCGCGGGCGAGGACGGCGACATCCCAGCCGCGATCGGCGAGGTCGCGGACGATGGCGCGGCCGAGGCCGGCGCTGCCGCCGGTGACGACGGCGACGCCTCGGGATGTAGTGCTGCTCACGGCGACTCCTCCTGCGGTGCCCGACCGGGCGGTTCTGCCCGAGGGGTCGTGCTTCGACCGCTTTCGGCCATCTTTCGGCCTGGGTCGCGTCGGAGGTACGCGCTTGCCAGGGGTGGCGCGATGAGCTACGGGGCGCAAGCGCATCCGGCCCGGGAGCGCAACCCCGCGCTGCGGCATCCGCGACCGGGTTAGCGTCTCGGCATGAAGAGCTCAGAGATCCGCTGGAACGACGAAGCACACGCCAAGATCCTCGACGACGCCGACCGAGTGCTCCGAGAAGCCGTGGTCGACCTGGCCGGGTCGGGCAAAGAGATGACCTCGGACGAGGCGTTCGCCGCGCTCACCGGGAAGCTCAAGGACCAGTTCATCGACTGGGAGCCGGGTCCCGACCTGCGCACCTACGCCGACGCCATCGCCAACGGCGAGATCGAGACGGAGTAGGGGCTCACCCGACGAGCGGCGCGACGCTCCGGTAATCGGCCACGGCGACGGGTTCCCAGGCGCCGAGGATCTCGTCGAGGATGAACCGACCGGCCTCGCGCCACATCTCGACGATGTCCTCGGCGGGGACGAGATCGAGCTCGGTCCGGGAGAGCAGGCGGATGTCGGTGGACTCGCCTTCTTCAGGCGCGCCCGAGGGCTCCTCGTCGGTGACGAGGGCGTAGAGCAGATCGGTGTGGAAGTGCGCAGGGTCCGCGGCCGTGCAGGCGGTGGACGACATCACCGGGACCGGGTGGGCCGCGGCATCCGTCACCTGTCGGATCCTGACGCGCGGCTGCAGCACCCGCACTTGCGAGGGCTGGTAGCCGGATTCCTCGACGAGCTCGCGCAGGACCGCGGCCCACGGCGCCTCGTCGCGCTCGATGTGCCCGCCGAACATCATGAGCTTCTGCACCCTCAGGTGCAGGTGGAACGTCAGTCGCGGCTCGGCACCGTCGGTGCGCACGATGAAGAAGCTGACCGTGGTGTCGTGGTCGCCGGGGCGGGTGTGAAGATGCGGCATGGGTTCCGTTCGGAGGTCGTCGGGTACGTTCCAGGATGCCGCGACGAGGGGCGCCTTCTCGAGGCGTTGGTGGATCAGCTCGACCCCGCGTGGTTCGTCTGCCCGCGCACTGCGGAGGAACTGTATATGTCTCTGGTTAGGCCTCGGAGAGCTGGCGACCCGCCAGCCATCTCGATTTCTCAGCCTGCTGGGCCGGTTCGGCATGACCGCCCCCTGAGAGTCCGTCGTCGGTGGGACGGGGATTCCGTCTGACGATAGAGGCGACCGGGTGGCTCGGGAAGCCGTGGTCGAGCCGGTGGACGTCAGGCCTATGTCAGATGAGCGATTTCTCATCTACGAGCTTGTTCGTAACGTGTGGTTTCGGCGGTTTTCGGGGTCTGAATGTCGGAGGTCGCTGCGAGAGTGCAGGCATGACGGAAGCGATGGAAACCCCCGATGGTGAGACGTATCTCGCCGCCGTCGCGGGGATCATTGCGGACGTCGAATCCGTGAGCCGCCAGGTCGCGGCGGGGCAGATCGCGGAGCTTCGCGTGCTCGCCGCCGCCGGCCGGCTCGCAGACACGCAGAGCGCGCCCCGGAACGCGAGAGTCCAGGTGCATGACATGGTCCTACGCTCCGTCGCGGCGGAGGTCGGCGGGGTGATGCGGATGACCGACCGGACCGTGCAACGACGCATCGGAGAAGCTCGGCTGATCATCGAAGGGTTCCCCGCCACGGTCGCCGCGTGGGAGGCGGGCCGGATCGTGCGCGGCCACGTGCTCGCGATCGTGGACGCAGGATCGAACCTGCCCGCAGAACTGTGGGCCGAGTTCGAGAAGGTCGCGATCGAACGATGCGACGGCCAGACACCGAACCGGGTACGGGGCGAGCTCGAGATCCTCGCCCACCGGATGCACCCACGCTCGTTCGCCGAACGACACGAACAGGCAGCGGCGGGGCGGTGCGTGCGACTCGTCCCCGGGCGGGATGGGATGAGCGACCTCCTCGCGACCCTGCCGACCGTGATCGCCGAGGGCATCCACGACCGGCTGACACAGCAGGCGCGCGCGATCGTCGACACCCGCGAGGAACGCGCCCCGGAATCGGTCGTCGTTGCGACCGATGCGCGTTCGACCGATCAGGTCCGCGCGGACGTGTTCGCCGACCTGCTCCTTGCCGGAACACCGGCGTTGGACGACACCCGCGACACCACGGCGGGACCGCTGGGGGCGATCCGGGCACGGGTGCAGGTTCTCCTTCCCGCGGCGACGCTCACCGGCGCCGACGACGGACCCTGCGACCTTGCGGGTCGGTCCCCCATCGACCCCGCGACCGCCCGCACCCTCGCAGGCGGCACCGGGATGTGGGAGCGGCTGTTCCACGACCCCACCGCCGGGGTGACCGTCGCGACTGACTCGTACCGGGTGCCGTCGGGGATGCGACGGTTCCTGCAAGCCCGGGATCAGCACTGCCGGTTCCCCGGATGCCGGGTTGCCGCGATCCGCTGCGAAGTCGACCACACCCACGATCACGCCCTCGGCGGACGAACCGAACTCCCGAATCTGGCTCACCTATGCCAACGGCATCACTCGATGAAGCAATTCACCGCCTGGAGAGTCCGACAGCTCAAGGGTGGAGTCCTCGAGTGGACCTCACCCCTCGGCAGGACGTACAGAGAAGACGCACCCACACCGGCCGTCGCCTTCACCCCTGCCGCAGCCCCACCCGGAGACCCCGCACCCTTCTAGGTCGAGACGCAGGGACATCAGGGACGCGACCGGGATCGCCTCGGCGAGCCGTGGTCTCTCGCGCCACGCGGAGCGCCGCCCTGGCGCGATTTCCGCGAACCGTCCCTGAGGGCCCGCCAACCCGCCCTAGAGCCCGAGCGCCCGCAGGTAGTCGTTCAGGAACGCACCGCGCGGGTCCATCGCGCGCTGCAACTGGACGAACTCCGCCCACCGCGGATACAGCTCCGCGGGATCGCGCGGCGTGAACACCTTTCCCCAGTGCGGCCGCGCACCGAAGGGCGCCAGCGCGGCCTCGAGCTCGGGCAGCACCTCCGCCACCCCGGCCTCGTCATCGGTCCATGTGAAGTGGAACGCGACCGAATCCCGACCCGAGCTCGGCGACAGCCACAGGTCGTCACCGGCGATCGTGCGCACTTCGCACACCTGCAGCACCGGCTTCAGCCGATCCGCGAGCTCCCGCACCGCGTCGAACGCGGCCACCGCGTCGGCGAACGGCAACAGGAACTCGGACTGCAGCTCCTCGCCGTTCGACGGAGTGAACTCCAGCTTGAAGTGCGGCAATCGGTCGAGCCAGCGACCCGCCTTGCCGCCCTGCACCGTGCACGACGCGGCCGAGACACCGGGGAGCGGATGCCTCGCCCCGGACGCCTGCCGATCGCGCAGCGCCGCGGGGATCGGCGTCGCCGCGGCATCCGTGCGCTCCTTGCGCCACACCTGGTCGACGTACATGTCATCGCGGAACGTCGTGAAGAACGAGACGCTGTAGGCCGACCCCGCGATCACGTCGAAGTTCTTCCGGACGGCTTCGAGCGGCACGTTCTCGTACACCGTCTGCGCGACCTCGTACGTCGGCTCGATCGCGAGCTCCACCGTCGTCACGATCCCGAGCGCCCCCAACCCCACGACCGCGCCGGCGAGGGCGTCGTCGCGCTCGGTCAGCTGCACCAGCTCCCCGGTCGAGGTGACGAGCTCGAGCCCCGTCACCGCAGCGGCAAGCGATCGGTTGCCCACGCCGGACCCGTGCGTGCCCGTACTGACGGCACCGGCCACCGAGATGTGCGGCAGCGACGCGAGGTTCGCGAGCGCCCAGCCCTGCCGGTCCAGCTCCTGCGCAAGCTCGCCATAACGCACGCCTCCGCCGACGCGCACCCGCTTCTGCGCGGCATCCACCTGGATCGGCAGGTCGAGCTCGGCGGTCGAGACCAGCGTCCCGTCCGTGTCGGCGATGCGCGTGAATGAATGACGCGAGCCGAGGGCTTTCACCGAATCGGATGCCGCGACCACCTCGCGCAGCTCGTCGACCGTCCGCGGCGCGACGAACCGCTCGGCCGTGTAGCGGATGTTCCGGGACCAGTTCTCGCCTGCGCCGTCGCTCATGCGAGCCAGCCTACGGGCGCCCCGCACACCCCGGCTCCGGTCAGCCCGCCAAGCGCGGATCCTCCGTGGGGTCGAGGTACTGCTGCGGACACCCCGCACTCCTCGCCTCCGGCCGCAGCTCGAAGTGCCAGGGCTCGTTGACGTAGATCCGGCACAGCCCGAACTCCGCCCCGTGGAGATCGAGCCAGTAGGCACCGTCGAAGGGACCCACATCCACGGCATCCCCCGAGACGTGCGCCGACGTCTCCGGCGTCGCCACCCACCGAGCCGCCTCTTCCCGAGATCCGTACGTCGTCACCGCATCCCGAAGCAGCCGCTCCTGCAGCTCCGGCGAGCGCCACCCGCTGTTGACGAGAAGGATCACGTCCTCGTCCGCCGCGCGATCCGATGCCGCGGTCAACGCAGCGCGCAGATCGCCGTCGAGGCGCGCGACGGCGGGCACATCGGTGTCGTAGACGGTCGTGCCGTCGGGAACCTCGCCCTGGTCGATCGGCGAAAGGACGGGACGGATGCCGGGCCCCAGGGCCGATTCCTCCGCACCGCATCCGGCGAGCACGACGGCGAGGGCGAGGAGGGCGACGGCGGGAGCGGTGGATCTCATGCCCCCATCCCACGGGGCCCGGTGTTGCGAGGGCGTACGCGGAAATCGATACGCCGGCGATACAGCCGGCTTCGTACGATCGAGTCGTGCGTGTGCTGATCGTCGAGGACGAACCCCTGATGGCGGGTGCCATCCGGGACGGCCTGCGCCTCGAGGCGATCGCCGCCGACATCGCGGGCGACGGCGACACCGCACTCGAGCTCCTCACGGTCGGCTCGTACGACATCGCGATCCTCGACCGCGACATCCCGGGTCCGTCCGGAGACGAGGTCGCCCGCTCGATCGTCGAGTCCGGCAGCGGGATGCCGATCCTCATGCTGACCGGCGCGGACCGGCTCGATGACAAGGAGTCGGGTTTCGAGATCGGAGCCGACGACTACCTCACCAAACCGTTCGAGTTGCGCGAACTCGTCCTGCGTCTACGCGCCCTCGACCGCCGCCGCGCCTCGGTCCGCCCGCCGGTGCGCGAGTACGCGGGCTTGCGTGTCGACCCGTTCCGCCGGGAGGTCTTCCGGAACGGACGCTACGTCGCGCTCACCCGCAAGCAGTTCGCCGTGCTCGAGGTCCTCGTCGCAGCCGAGGGCGGGGTCGTCAGTGCGGAGTCCCTGCTGGAACAGGCCTGGGACGCCAACGCCGACCCGTTCACGAATGCGGTGCGCATCACCGTGTCGGCGCTGCGAAAGCGACTCGGCGAACCGTGGGTGATCGTCACCGAACCGGGCGTGGGCTACCGCGTCGAGGCGCCGACGTGACGCGCCCGCGCGGGCTCAGCGCCCGGGTCACCCTGACGCTGAGCTACGTCGGGCTCGTCCTCGTCGCGGGCGCGCTCATCCTCACCGTCGTCTGGCTGTTCCTCCTGCGATACGTGCCGGACGAGCCCCTCTTCACCGGGACGGGCTTCGCCCCGAGCCAGCGCGACCTGCTGCGCGCCTTCGCCGGCCCGGCGGGCGCGGTGATGGTCGCCCTGTTGTTCCTCGGCGCGGTCGGTGGCTGGTTCCTCGCAGGCCGTATGCTCGCGCCGCTCGATGCGCTGACCGAGGCGACCCGCCGAGCGGATGCCGGCGACCTGTCGACACGGGTGCGTATGGCGGGCCGGCAGGACGAGTTCCGCGAGCTCGCCGACTCGTTCGACGGGATGCTGCAGCGCATCGAATCGCACGTCGGGGAGCAGCGGCGGTTCGCCGCCAACGCGTCGCACGAGCTCCGCACGCCGCTCGCGATCACGCGAACCCTCCTCGACGTCGCGCGGTCCGACCCCGATCGCGACGTCGACGACCTGCTGAGCCGGCTCGCCGCCGTCAACGAGCGTGGCGTCGAACTGGTCGAGGGCCTGCTGCTCCTCGCCCGCGCCGACCGAGGCGGGTTCCCCCAGGCATCCGTCGACCTGTCCCTCCTCGCCGAGGACGCCGCCGAAACGCTGCTTCCGCTCGCCGAAGCTCGCGGCGTCGAGCTGGTCGTCCGCGGCGACGAGGCGGCGGCGTTCGGATCATCGAGCCTGCTCGGGCAGGTCGCGCTGAACCTCCTGCAGAACGCCCTGATCCACGGCGACGCGACAGAGCCCGTGACGGTCACGACCCACCGCGACGGGGGCGCCGCAATCCTGATCGTCGAGAACGGCGGCGATCGCCTCGACCCCGCCGTGGTCTCGACGCTCGCCGAGCCGTTCCAGCGCGGCGCCGCCCGCATCCGTCGGTCCGATCACGAGCGGAACGGGCTCGGACTCGCGATCGTGACCGCGATCGTCGGCGCGCACGGCGGCGAGCTCACGCTCGCAGCACGGTCAGCCGGCGGCTTGCGCGCGACGGTGAGACTGCCGGCGCACGGCTCCTAGTCGCGCGAGGTGCCCACCGTCGGGATCGCGCCCGTCCGCTCGGCGATCCTGCGGTCACCGCGGCGTCGGCCGTAGCGCGCGACGAAGAACAGGATCGTGCCCACCACGACGTACCCTGCGGTCGCGAGCCAGACCGGCCAGTCCTGCTGGGTGAGCAGGACGATCGACGCGATGATCGCGAGGATCGGCACGATGCGCGGGACCGAGAAGTGCTTGTGGGCGACCTTGTCCTTCTTCAGCACGAGCACGCTCACGTTCGCGGTCAGGAAGACCAGCAGCAGGAGCAGCACGGTCGTGTTGGCGAGCGTCGAGATGTCGCCGACGACCGTGAGGAGCATCGTGACGCCCGCGACGACGACGATCGCAACCCACGGGGTGCGCCGCTTCGGGAGCACCTTTCCGAACGCGTGCGGCAGCAGCTCGTTCTCGGCCAGGCCGTACGCGACGCGGCTGGCCATCACCATGAACAGCAGGGCGCCGTTGGCGATCGCGACGAGGGCGATCAGGCTGAAGAGCCATCCCGGGACGGCGAGGCCGCTCGCCGTGACGACCTCGAGCAACGGCCCCGTCGAGGTCGCGAGCGTCGTCGGCTCGACGACGATGACGGCGCCGATCGCGATGAGCAGGTAGACGACGGCGGCGGTCAGGATCGCACCGAAGAGCGCCCGCGGGTACGCCCGCGAAGGATTCTTGACCTCCTCGGCCATGTTGGCCGCTGCTTCGAAGCCGAGGAACGAGAAGAACGCGACGATGGATGCCGCGAAGGCACCCTGCAGCGGCGGCACGTCCGGCGCGAACTCGAAGATACGCGATGGCTCGCCGCCACCGCTGCCGAAGACGATCGCCGCGATGACGATGACGATGACGAGTCCGGAGACCTCGATCATCGAGGCGACCATGTTCGTCGCGAGCGACTCCTTCACGCCCCGCAGGTTGATGAGGGTCAGGAGTGCGATGAAGGTGATGGCGACGGGGATCGGCGGGATGTCGACCAGAGCCGTGAAGTAGTCGCCTGCGAAGGCGTTCGCGAGGGCCGCCGCCGTCGTGATGCCGGACGCCATCATGAGGAAGCCGACGAGGAACGACAGGAACGGGATGCCGAACGCCTTGTCGACGTAGCGGGCGGCGCCTCCGGCGTGCGGGTACTTGGTGATGAGCTCGGCGTAGGTGCCGGCCGTGAGCAACGCGACGACGAGCGCGATCAGCAGCGGCAGCCAGATGACCCCGCCGACGTCGGTCGCCATCGTTCCGACGAGTGTGTAGATGCCTGCACCGAGGGTGTCGCCCACGATGAAGGCGAAGAGCAGCCAGGTGCCGACAGCACGCTTCAGACCGGGCTTTTCCTGAGCAGGTGGAGCCGAGGTGTCGTTTGTCATCGCACCACTTCAACGAAGTCCCGCGGGGGATGCAACCCCTACCGCGGTGGGTCCTCCTGTGCGTGCGCGACTCCGATGACCTGATCCTGCAGCACGATCGCGAGCCTGAGCACCTCGCGCAGCCCGCCGAGAAGCAGCGCGATGCCGAGACCGGCAACGAGCGCAACGCCGGTCAGCAGCACCACGGCCCGGCTCCCCGCCCCAGCGCCGAAGACGACCACGCAGCCGACCAGGACCACGATCATCGTCGCGGCGGCGCATCCGACCAGTCCATCGACCCAGCGGGTCGCACCGTCCTCGAAAAGCCGCCCGTGATCGGCGCGCGTGAGCAACCGCCAGAGGCAGACGAGGGCGGCCAGGGCACAGGACGAGAGGATGCCGGTGAGCAGCACGCCGGCATCCCGAAGCCCGGCGAGCTCCGGCATCCGCTGCGCGACGACATCGGCGATGCCCGGCACGACCCACACCTGCAGGATCACGATCGCGGTGAAGATGATGCCGGCCCCTGCTTTTGCGAGCGCGATCACGCCGACCCCAATCTATCGCTATTCGATCTATGTATATCGATAAACAGAGTCCCGTGTCGAGAGTCGGTATGGCGTCAGCACGGCAGGATGGGGACATGACCACGCCCGCCGCCTCGCGGCATCCGCTCGGCTCGTTCTTCCGCGGCGTCGGCGACCTCGGTCGCGGATTCGGCTTCTGGGGGCGCCTGCCGGCCCGGATGGCACTCGGGCTGATCCCCGCCGCCATCGTCGGCCTCGTCCTCCTCGCCGGGATCGTCACCCTCGCGATGTTCCTCGGTGACATCGTCACGGCCCTGACGGGGTTCGCCGACGGGTGGTCGGACGTCGCGGCGTCACTCGCGAGATTCGGCATCGGCGCCGGCATCCTCGGCGGAGCGATCGTCCTCGCGGTCGTGTCCTTCACCGCGCTGACCCTGCTGGTCGGCGATCCCTTCTACGAGCGCATCTGGCGCTCCGTCGAGGAGCATCTCGGCGATGCTCCGGTCGAATCCGACTACGGATTCTGGCGCTCGATCGGCGACAGCGTCGGCCTCATCCTCCGCGGGCTGGTCGCCGCGATCGTCGCCGGCCTCATCGGCCTCATCCCGCTCATCGGCACGGCTCTCGGCGCCGTCGTCGCCGCCTTCCTCACGGGGTGGCTGCTCGCCGACGAGCTCACCTCGCGCGCGCTCGTCGCACGGGGACTGGATGCCGCGGCCCGCCGGGCCCTGCGCAAGGGCAACCGCGCGCGCGTGCTCGGGTTCGGCGTCGCGACCCAGCTGTGCTTCCTCGTGCCGCTCGGCGCCGTCATCGCGATGCCCGCCGCCGTCGCCGGCTCGACGATCCTGTCGCGCACCCTCCTCGACGTGCGGGCCGTCACCGATCAGACTGGTCACTCGACCGCGTCCACCGGACGCAGAAACGGAGCATGATGCGCCTCGTCCCCCTCGGCCGAACCGGCCAGCAGGTTCCCAACGTCGTCGCCGGGATGATGCGCATCGAGGAGATGTCCGACGAGGCGATCCGCGCACTGTACGACGCGTGTCGCGCGGCCGGCGTCGACTTCTTCGACCACGCCGACCTCTACGGCAGCAGCCGCCACGGCTGCGAGCGCCGTTTCACCGAGGCGCTGAACCTCAGCCCGGCCGAGCGCGACGAGATCACGCTGCAGACCAAGACCGGCATCGTGCCCGACGAATGGCACTTCGACCACTCCTATGAGCACATCGTCGCGTCGGCCGAGGAGTCGCTGCAGGCGCTGAACACCGACCGCATCGACGTGCTCCTCCTCCACCGTCCCGACGCGCTCGTCGAACCCGACGAGGTCGCGCGCGCCTTCGATCACCTCGAGTCGTCCGGCAAGGTCCGCGCCTTCGGCGTCTCGAACCACACGCCGCGGCAGATCGACCTGCTCAAGACCGCGGTGACGCAGCCGATCGTCGCCAATCAGGTGCAGCTCTCGGTCACGCACTCCACGATCGTCGCGCAGGGGCTCGCCTCGAACATGGCGGGCGAGGACGACTCCATCACACGCGACGGCGGCGGGCTGGTCGACTACTCGCGCATCAACGGCATCACGCTGCAGGCGTGGTCGCCGTTCCAGAAGAACTTCTTCGACGGTGTCATCTTCGGTGCCCCCGAGTACGCCGAGCTGAACGAGCTGATGGACCGGCTGGCCGCGAAGTACGACGTGACGCCGACCGCCATCGCGACCGCGTGGATCACCCGGCATCCCGCGCACATGCAGGTCGTCCTCGGCACCACCAATCCGCAGCGCGTCGCGGATGCCGCCGCCGGCTCGGACATCCCGCTGACCCGACCCGAGTGGTACGGCCTGATCACCGCGGCAGGGCACAAGGTCCCCTGAGCCTCATGGCCGAGTACGTCATCGAGGGCGGCCGAATCAGTGGCATCCCCGATCTCTATGCAGAACTCAACCGGCTCTTCATGACCGGCGAGGACTGGCGGCTCGGCACCAGCCTCGACGCGCTCGACGACCTGCTCTACGGCGGGTACGGGGCACTGTCCGGGGATGACGCCGTCCGAATGATCTGGCGCGATGCCGCGCACAGTCGCGACGCGCTGGGGGTCGCCGAAACGGAGCGCTGGCTGCGGGAGAAGCTCGCGCAGCCGGGGCCGTTCCGGTCGGACGACCTGCGGCGGCAGCTGGGCGAGCTGCGCGCCGGTACGGGCGCGACCTACTTCGACCGGGTGCTCGAGGTCTTCGCCGACCACCCCGAGGTCACGCTCGAACTGCGCTGAGTCAGGCCTCGCGACGCGTCTTGATCGTCGCCCCGGCACCGAGGAAGACGAACGCGGCGGCGACCTGGGCGGCGCTCCAGATCGGGCCCGAGAACTCGAACGGAACGACCGGGTTCCAGACCACCGCGATCGCGAGCATCACCGGCAGCCACCACCAGTGCTTCGCCTGGAACGCGAACCACCCGATGATCAGCGCCAGGATGGTCGCGACGAACCGCACCGTCAGGAACCAGTCGCTCTCGAGCAGCGCCGGCGCGACGAACAGGACCGCCGCGGCGAGCAGGCTCGGCGCGAGGGCGTTGCGCTGGTACGTCGCGGGCGTCGGCTGCGTACGGCTCACGGGGCTCCTCAGGACAGGGGTGTCGTTCCAGTCTGACGCACGCGACGGGCACGCCAGGCGAGAACGGCGCCGCCGAGGATCGCGGCGACGACCGAACCGGCGAGGATGCCGATCTTCGCGTGATCGTCCTCGAGCGATCCGACGCCGTACGAGAGCTCCCCGACGAGCAGGGCGACCGTGAACCCGATGCCGGCCAGCAGGCCGACGCCGACCATGTCGCCCCACCGCAGTTCGAACGTCCGCCGCACCGCCGGGACGCGCGTCAGCAGGAACACCGCCAGCAGGATGCCGACCGGCTTGCCGACGACGAGTCCGACCAGGATGCCGAGGGTCACCGGGTCGGCGAACGCCGCCGTGAGCCCCTCCCAGCCGCCGATCGTGACCCCCGCGGAGAAGAACGCGAAGATCGGGAGCGCGACCAGCGTGGAGATCGGCCCGAAACGGTCGGCGAAGTGCGCGGTCAACGCATCGTGGATCGGGGAACCGTCGGCATCCGTTCCCACCTGGACGCGGGCACGCGGCGTCACGGTCGCCGGGACCATGAACGCGAGGACGACGCCGGCGATCGTCGCGTGCACACCCGAGGCGTGGACGAAGCCCCACGTGACGATCGCGAGCGGCATGAGCACCCACCAATGACGGATGCCGCGCCGCACCGCGAGGGCGAACAGCGCCAGCGGGACGACCGCGGCCGCGAGCCACAGCGGCTGGAGGTCATCGGTGTAGACGGTCGCGATGATCGTGATCGCGAAGAGGTCGTCGACGACGGCGAGGGTGAGCAGGAACACGCGGAGCGCGGGCGGCAGCCCCTTCGCCACGACGGCGAACACCGCGATGGCGAAGGCGATGTCGGTGGCGGTGGGGATCGCCCAGCCGCGCACGGCGTCGCCAGGGAGGGTCACCGTGAAGGCGGCGAAGATGAGCGCGGGGACGATGACGCCGCCGAGCGCCCCGATCACCGGCACTGCGGCGACGCGCGGCGAGCGCAGTCGTCCGGCGACGATCTCCTCCTTCAGCTCGAGGCCGACGACGAAGAAGAAGACCGCGAGCAGACCGTCGGCGGCCCAATGCGCAACCGTCAGGTCGAGGTGGAGGGCCTCCGGGCCGAACGAGGTCTCGCGGAGACCGACGTACCAGGGCGCGGCGGGCGAATTCGCGAGGACCAGCGCCGCGACGGTCGCCGCCAGCAGCAGGATGCCGCCGAACGTGTCGGTGCGGACGGTCTGGCGGATGCCGCGCCAGATCTCGTGGGGAGCGGTGCGGGAGGAAGAAGAAGAGGACATGACGGATCGCTTTCCGCGTCGGGGGATCAGGGGTCGCCGAAAACGCACCGACGGGCGGTGCGGGTCAGGCCCCCGACGGCGGGCAGCCGGCGATCTCGCCGTGTGCGTTGGTGCCCCACTCGCTCACCCACCCGTTCGTCCCCGGATGCTGCGGTGCGCTGAGCGTGCGGATGCCGATGGCCGACGGCAGCGCGCGCTCGAGGCGGTAGCGTGCCGTGATCGTCATGCTTCGAGGGTATCCCGCGGGCACTTCTTTGTGACGTTTCGTGCGCTTCACCCCTCCTATCCACGAGGCGGAAGGCGAACAGGGTGTTCGCCTTCCCGTCAAGGACGTAGCGCGGGACGTCCGCAGGCGAGTGAACTGACGGCATCCGCCGACTCGGAGACAAGAGTCAGCATCACTAAGGAGTCATCATGGGCTTTTTCGGTTTCCTCATCCTCGGCCTGCTGGCCGGCGCCATCGCGAAGCTGATCCTCCCGGGCAAGCAGGGCGGCGGCTGGTTCGTCACGCTCCTGCTGGGCATCGTCGGCGCGCTGCTCGGTGGCTGGCTCGGCGGGCTGATCTTCAACGTCAACCTCAACGAGTTCTTCTCGCTGTCGACATGGCTCCTCGCGATCGGCGGTTCGCTCATCGTGCTGCTGATCTACGGCGCGCTGTTCGGGCGCAAGCGCGCGGCGCGCTGAGCCGCGGGCTCGGGGCGAGGCGCGTGGTTTCGCGCTTCGCCCCGACGCAGGTGCGTACGATGGCTCCCCGTGACGAGCCCTGATCTGCGCACTCTTCCGAAGGCCGAGCTGCACCTGCACATCGAAGGCACGCTCGAACCCGAACTCGCGTTCGCTCTCGCCGAGCGGAACGGGGTGACGCTGCCGTTCGACGACGTCGACGATCTGCGACGCCGCTACGACTTCGACGACCTGCAGTCGTTCCTCGACCTCTACTACGCCTGCATGGCCGTGCTGCGGACCGAGCAGGACTTCATCGATCTCGCGGTCGCCTATCTCGAACGGGCCGCGGCCGACGGCGTCCGCCACGTCGAGATGTTCTTCGACCCGCAGGTCCACGCGGCGAACGGCGTTCCGGTCGACATCGTCATCGACGGGCTCCGCGCGGGGCTCGACGTCGGGCGGGCGCGGTTCGGCATCACCGGCGGACTGATCGTCTGCATCGTCCGCGACCACCCGGTCGCCTCGGCCGAGGCCATGCTCGACGAGATCGCACCGCGTGCGCACGAGCTGGTCGGCATCGGCCTGGACTCCGCGGAGGTCGGCTACCCGCCGTCGCTGTTCGAGGGCGTGTTCCGCCGGGCCGCCGAGCTGGGACTGCGTCGCGTCGCCCACGCCGGTGAGGAGGGACCGGTCGCGTACGTCTGGGAGGCGCTGCGACTTCTCGAGGTCGAGCGGGTGGACCACGGCATCCGTTCCATCGACGACGCCGAACTGCTCGCACACCTCGCCGAGCACCGCGTCGCACTGACGGTGTGTCCGCTGTCGAACGTGCGCCTGCGCGCCGTGCCCGAGCTGAGCGCCCACCCCCTGCGCGAACTTGTCGATGCGGGCGTCGTCGTGACGATCAACTCCGACGATCCCTCGTACTTCGGCGGCTACATCGGCGACAACTACGCCGCCGTCGCCTCACTCGGCTTCGACACGGCGGAACTGGCGCAGCTCGCCGCCAACTCGATCGAGGCGTCCTTCGCGGATGCCGGGCGCAAGGCGGACCTCCTCGCCGAGGTGCGGGCGTGGGCGGCATCCGTCTGAGTCACTCCGGCTCGGCCTTCGGCCACACGTACGGAAGATCGTCGGGGTCGTCGAAGCCCTGCGCGCGGTAGAACTCGAGGTCCTTGCGGAGCAGATTCGACCGGTGCGACCGGTGGACGTCCTCGCGGCCGAACCACGGCGGCATCCTCACCGTCCCGGATCGGTACTCGGCACCGTCCTCGGGGATCTCGTCGAGGGTCGCCAGCGTGGACGCACGGGTCGTATCGGCGAAGCCGCGGCGGACCCATTCGTCGACCGTGAGGTCCTGGTAGACCATGAGCGCGGCGCGATGGCCGCGCCACATCGCGACCGCGGGGTGATGGCGCCAGCCGTAGTCGGGGATCGTCAGCGCGCGCATCACCTGCAGCGTCTCGACGCGCTGCTTGCCGAGCCGCTTGGTGTCGAGCGCAGCCATGCCGCGGGCGAGGTCGTCGAACGGGACGAAGGTCTGCACGTCAGCGCGCCTTCCGGATGCGGATCGGCCCCTTCGCCGTCGACGGATCGACGACCTGCCCCCGCTGGGTGATCTCGACCTCGCCCGCCGCGACCAGTCGCCGTGCCGCCCGCCGCGCGGGTTCCATGAGGTCGCGCCAGTCCTCGCCGCCGACGGCGCGAGCGGCCTCGGACGGGCAGATCGTCGCCGACGCCGCACGTGCATCGAGCAGCTCGCGGATCGACGCGGTCAGCTTCTCGTCGACGGGACGGATGCCGCGCCTCCGGCAGGCATCGGAGCAGTACTTCACGTCATCCCAGTTCTTCTCCCACTTCTTGCGCCACTGGATCTCGCGTCCGCACGAGGCGCACGTCTTGGGTGCCGGGGTCGAAGCCATGCGGCGACGCTACGTCGACCGGCCGACACGCACGAAGGGGTTGCGGATGCCGGCGGGCGCCACTCAGTGACCGATCGGACCCTGGAGGTCGACCATGACCTGGATCGCCGAGATGGTCTGACGCTTCTTCAGCGTGTCCGCCGTGCCCGGGCCGCCCATGGACGGCAGCGGCACGAAGATGAAGGATTCGTCGAACGCCGGCGCCCCCTGCTGGGCGACCGCTTCGGGGAACACGTCCCAGTGGAACTCCTCCGCGAGGTGGTCCGCGCCGTCGAGGCGCAGCAGGAACAAGAACGTGTCCGCGTTGCCCAGGCCTAGGCCCCGCTGCTCGCGGAACATCAGCGCCACGAGTCCTCCTATGCTCGGCTCCCATGTGATCAGGTCACCGAGCGCCGTCACCATGACGGGAATCGCGATGCCGTCGCCCTGCGTCTTGCCGATCCGGTCGCCGAGCTCCGCCTCGTACACCGCGGGGTTGATCACTCGGAGAAAGCCGTCGCCGAACGTCCCGTAGCCGTAGGTCTCCCAGAGCTCCACGATCTCCGCCGGAACGCGGTCGCGGTACGCCGCGATGACCTCCGGTTCGACGGGCGCATGGGGGACGAAATCGGCGATCTCGATCATGCGCCCAACCTAGCCGTCATCGTTCCGGCTGGCACCGAGGACACCACCAGGTGCGACGGCGCTCCGGGTCGTTCGCGACCTCGTCGCGCACGAGGATCCGCGTGCCGCAGCGCAGGCACGGCCGCCCGGCGCGACCGACGACCCAGTGGGACTCTCCCTTCCGGGTCGAACCGGTGGTCACCTGGTACATGCCCGGCACGGTCGCCGAGATCCGCAGCATCCGCGACGCCCTCTCCACGAGGGCCGTCAGTTCGACCGACCCGATCGGCGCGAACGGGTGCACCCCGGAGAGGAAGGCGGTCTCGTTCGCCCACAGATTGCCGAGGCCCGCCATGTTGCGCTGGTCGAGCAGCGCGGCGACGAGGGGCCGGTCGGAGCGCATCGCGAGCCTGCGCTCCGCCTCGGCGGCATCCCAGTCCTCCCGCAACGGATCCGGACCGAGGTAGCCGAGCAGCGCGACCTCGTCCGCCGTCGCGACGAGCTCGACGACCGGCAGGTCGATGCCCCACAGCGTCGACCCGTCGTCGAGGCGCATCCGCACGCGCACCCGGTGGTCCTCGCGGGAAGGGATGCGGCGACCGGGTCGCGTGACCGTCCAACTGCCCTGCATCCGCAGGTGCGTGTGCAGGGTGTGCCCGGTGTCGAGGCGGGTCAGCAGGTGCTTGCCGTGGGTGTCGTAACCGACGATCCGGGCACCGGCGAGCGGCGTACCCGCCGCGCCGCCTGAGCGCAGCTCACCTGACGCGATCGTGTGACCGGCGGATGCCGCGGCCAGCCGCTGCCGCAGCCGGAACACACTGTCGCCCTCCGGCATCCGCTCACCTCCGTCGGACGACCGTAGCGGGGTCCGCAACCGTCCGTCGACGGCTTGCGGACCCCGCGGGAGCGGATCAGCGCGCCGCGCGCAGCCAGACCGTGGTCGCCCCGGGCAGCCGGTCGCCCGAGAGCTCGGCGCTTGCGAGCAGGATCTCCCCCGCCGGCACCTCAGCCGGCTCGTCCCCGAAGTTGGTCACGACGGTCCAGCCGTTCGGCCGGGCGAACGTGAGCACATCAGCACGCCCCGTCTCATGCCACGTCAGCTCCTCCGCCGTCTGCAGTTCGTGCCGCAGGTGCAGCGCGCGGCGGTAGAGGTTCAGCGTCGAGGCGGGGTCGCCCTCCTGAGCCTCGACCGACATCCCGCCGAACCATTCCGGCTGCGGCAGGTGCGCACCCCCCGAGCCGAAACCGAACGACGACCCGGACTCGGTCCACGGGATCGGCACCCGGCATCCGTCCCGGCCGATGTCCTCGCCGGGGCTGCGGAAGAAGGTCGGGTCCTGCCGCTCGGCATCCGGAATGTCCGCGACCTCCTGCAGACCGAGCTCCTCGCCCTGGTAGAGGTAGGCCGATCCCGGCAGCCCGAGCACGAACAGACTCGCCGCACGCGCTCGACGGAGTCCCGACTCGGCGTCCGCCGCCGGCTCGGCGCCGCCGGACAGCAGCCACGCGTTGCCGTGCTTGTGCGTGGGGCGACCGGAGGCATCCCGCTCCGGATGCGGCAATCCGTAGCGCGTCGCGTGACGCACGACGTCGTGATTCGACAGCACCCACGTCGTCGACGACCCCGACGAGGCGGCGAGCGCCAGGTTGTCGGCGACGATCCGCCGGAACTGGCCCGCGTCGAAGTCGGCCTCGAGCAGGTCGAAGTTGAACGCCTGGCCGAGGCTCTCTGCGCTCGCGTACAGCGGGATCCGTGACGGATCGACCCACGCCTCTGCGACGGCGGTACGCGGCGGATCGTAGGAGTTGAACACCTGACGCCATTCGGCATACACCTCGTGCACGTCGTCACGGTCGATCATGGGATGCTGCCCGTCGCGCGGCATCGCGTCGAGCTCGGCCTGCGTGGGCAGCGCGTCCGGGAGGTCCTTCGTCAGCATGTGCGCGACGTCGATGCGGAAGCCGTCGACGCCCCGGTCCGACCAGAACCGCAGCGTGTGCACGAAGTCTGCGCGCACCTCCGGGTTGGACCAGTCGAGGTCGGGCTGCTCGACGGCGAAATTGTGGAAGTACCACTGACCGTCGCCGACGGGTTCCCACGCCGGTCCGCCGAACACGGACTGCCAGTCGGCGGGCGGCTCCTCGCCGTTCTCGCCCTTCCCGTCGCGGAAGATGTAGCGCGCTCGCGCGGCCGACCCGCGCTCGGACGCCAGCGCCTCCTGGAACCACGCGTGCCGGTCGGACGTGTGGTTCGGGACGATGTCGATGACGACCCTGATGCCCGCGTCGTGCAACGCGGCGGTCATCGCGTCGGCGTCGCCGAGTGTCCCCAGCCGCGGGTCGACGTCCCGGTAGTCGGCGACGTCGTAGCCGCCGTCGGCGAGGTCGGAGGGATAGAACGGGCTCAGCCAGACGGCATCCACCCCCAGTTCCCTCAGATAGGGAACCCGGGATCGGATGCCGCGCAGGTCGCCGATGCCGTCACCGTCGGCGTCCGCGAAACTGCGGGGATACACCTGGTAGACGACGGCCTGGCGCCACCACTCGGGGGCCACGGTCTCGTCGGTGGTCTCGGCTGCGGTCTGCAGGTCGGAAGTCACGGGGGTCCTTTCGGGGGTCGGGATCGGTCAGCCCTTCACGGCGCCCTGCGTCACGCCCTCCATCACCCAGCGCTGGGTGAAGAGGTACGCGAGGATCGCGGGGGCCATGGCCATGAGGTACGACGCGAAGGCGACGTTGTAGTTGTTGCTGAACTGCGTCTGGAACAGGTTCTGCCGCACGGGCAGGGTCTGCATCGACGGGTCCGAGATGATCAGCGACGGCAGCATGAAGTCGTTCCAGGCGTAGAGGAAGGCGAAGATGCCGACCGTCGCGCTCATCGGAGCGAGCAGGGGGAAGATCAGCTTCCAGAACGTCTGCCACGTCGTCGCGCCGTCGATGCGGGCGCTCTCCTCGAGCTCGATCGGGATCGAGCGCAGGAACGCGGTGAACAGCAACACGCTGAAGCTGAGCTGGAACATGGTCGCCAGCAGGATGACACCCACCGGGTTGTCGAGCCCCAGCCGGCCGGTCAACTGGATCTGCGGCAGTGCGACGACCGGGAACGGGATGAACATCGCCGCGAGCAGGTAGAAGAACGAGTACAGGAAGAGCTTGCGATCCCAGTTGCGGACGATCGCGTACGACGCGAACGCGGCCAGGATGATCGTCGCGATCACGGTGCCGGCGGTCACGAAGAAAGAGATCGCCGCGCCGACGGGGAACTGCGTGAGGTTCCACGCCTGCACGAACCCGTCGAAGCTGAACGGCGCCGGCAGCGAGAACGCATTGCCGTCGACCGCCTGCCCCGTCGTCTTCAGCGACATCGAGATGGTGACGTAGAGCGGCAGGAGCACGGTGACGGAGCAGAGGAAGAGGATGACGGTGCCCGACCAGTTGCGTCGTTCGGCGCCCGTTTTGCGCCGACGGCGCGGCGGGTCGGCGGGACGGTCGGGGGCGGTGACGGCGTCGGCCTGCTCGAAGGCCAGCGCGGGCTGCGTGGTGGACATCAGACCTTGTTCCTTCCCCGCGTGAGCGAGAGCTGGAGGAGCGAGATGAGGACGGCGACGATGAAGAAGATGGTCGCGTTGGCCATCTGGTACGCGTAGTCGCCGCCGTTGAAGCCCGCGATGATCGTCATCGCGACGCTGCGGGTTGCCGTGCCGGGGCCGCCGCCGGTGAGGCCGACGATGATGTCGTAGGCGTTGAGGAAGCCCTTGAAGCCCAGGATCACGTTGATGACGACGTACCCCGCGACGAGCGGCACGGTGATGCGCAGCAGCTGCTGCCGCTTCGAGGCGCCGTCGATGTCGGCCGCCTCGTACACGTCGCCCGGGACCGAGAGGAGCCCGGCGATGTAGATGAGCAGCGTCCCCGGGATCGCCTGCCACGCAGTCACGATGACGATCGCGATCCATGCGAGATCCGGGTTGGCCAGCAGGCTCTCCTGCAGCCATGGGATGCCGAGAGTCGACCCCGCGGAGGGCAGCGAGTTCGAGAACAGGAAGTTGAAGACGTAGGCGATGATGATGCCCGAGATGACCATCGGGATCACGAAGATCGTCCGGAGGCCCGTCTTGAAGCGGATGCGGGAGGTCAACCCCACTGCGAGCAGGAACGCCGCGACGTTCACCACGATGACGGTCGCGATCGCGAACCCCGCCGTGAACAGGTAGCTCTGCAGGATCGCCGGGTCGCTGAAGAGGGCGATGTAGTTCGTGAACCCGATGAAGTTCCACTCCCCCAGCCCGATGGAGTCGGTGAGGCTGAAGAAGATGCCGATGAGTCCGGGGACCGTGATCGCGAGGGTGAACAGCAGCACCGTCGGCAGGAGGAAGAAGTAGTAGATCGGCTCGACGCGGTTCGAACTGCGCCTGGCCTTCCGGTCGCCCTGGGTCAGGAGGGTCGTCGTCGACCCGGTGGTGGTGGTCATCGCGCTGCCTCCTCGGCCTCGTCGGTGAGGACGGGCTGGCGGAACGCGAGTCGCGACCAGTCGCTGTCCATGGTGGCGAACGTCCTCGCCGGGTCCTGGCCGAACATGAGCGCCTGGGCGTAGGCGAAGACGGGGATCGTCTTCGGGACGAGGACCGAGGGCCCCTGGTAGATCGCGCCCGCGTCATAGAACTCCTGCATCCCCTGGACCCGCGGGTCGCCGGGTGGGGCCGCATCCGTCGTCGGCGCGAAGCCGAGCTGCGACTCGTTGTAGGCCTCGATGATCTCGGGCTGGTACAGGTACTCGAGGAAGTCCCGTGCGGCATCCTTCTTCGTGGACGCGTCGGGGATCATGGCCGCGAGGTCCATGTTCACGCGGATCGCCCGGTCGTCGGGATCGTCCGTCATGGGAAGCGGGAACGTTCCGAGGGGGGCGTCGGGCGCGGTCTTGGCGATCTCGCTGAACGCCCACGGCCCCTGCAGGTACATCGCAGCCTTGCCCTCGCCGAACGCGAGGTTGCCGTCGCCGTAGGCCCGGCTGTCGGCATCCTCGTTCGTGTACTCGGTCGCGAGCTGCAGCATCTTCTCGGCCGGCCCGGTGAAGGTCTTCTCGAACGAGACCTCCGACGACCCGTCGACCTCGGCGCCCTCCGCGGCGAGGCGGTCGAAGAAGTCGATCACGTCGACCGATCCCCCGATCGCGTAGTCGTACCAGCCCTGGGCCACGGTCCAGTCGTCCTTGAACGTGCCGTAGAACGGCGTGACCCCGGCCTCCTCGAGCGCATCGCAGACGGCGATGAGCTCGTCCCACGTGGTCGGCACCTCGAGGCCGTTCTCCTCGAAGATCTCGGTGTTGTATATGACCGACGAAGCCATCACCGAGTACGGCAGTGCGCTCGTGCGGCCCTCGCACGTGCCGTACTGCTCCATGAGCGGCTGCAGGTCATCGCGCACCGTGCCGGCGGCATCCGTCCCACTCAGGTCGCTGAGCGCGCAGCGCTGCACGAAGCGGGCGACCTCGTAGTTGTAGTTGGCCAGCATGATGTCGGGTGGATTGCCGCGGACGAAGCTGGCCGAGACGACGTCCACGCCCGAGGTGTCCATCTCGACCGTGACCCGGTCCTGCGACGCGTTGTACTTCTGCACCACGTCCTGCACGAACGGCAGCGCCTCGCGCTTGCTGAAGGTGAACCGCAGGGTCTCGCGGCCGTCGGCGGAGCATCCGGCGAGCAGCGCACCGCCCAGCGCGGTGACGGCGAGCGCAGCGGCGATCCGCCGTGCTCGGGAAGGGGTCGATGACATGTGTATCCGATCGCGTCGTTGCGGACGAAAGTTCCCTCATCGCCGGACCCGGTGACTATATTTAGTCGCCAAATCAATACGATGCAGGCAATATTGCAGGGCAGATCTCGAAAGGTCAAGACCCCGATGTCGACACTCGCGCCTCCCCCGACTCGCCCGGCGAGCCAGAACGCCGTGCTCGCCTTCGCGTGGGAGACGCTCGAGTTCACCGCCACCGACGCGATGGAGTCCACGGGGTTGACGCGGTCGACGACCATCGAAGCGACCGCCGCCCTCGTCGCCCGTGGGCTGCTCGCCGAGCTGCCGAATGCGCGCCTCGCCGGGGATTACCGGAAGGGTCGTCCGGCGCGTCGATTCGCACTTCGCCGTGATGCCGCCGTCGTCGTCGGTGTCGATGCCGGCCACCAACACGTATCGGTGCGGGTCGCCGACCTGCGCGGAGAGCCGATGGCGGATGCCGATGCCCGCCTCGTCCTGGATCGTGATGACGCGGCGGAGCGTGCCCGCGTCGTCGTCGACACGGTCGACCGTGCCCTGACCGCCGCGGGTCGACCGCGCGCGGACGTGCTCGCGGTGTGCGCCGGCGTGCCCGCACCGGTCGACCGCACAGGCCGGTCGCCGCGGCATCCCACCGGGTTCTGGGAGCGGATGAACCCCGACCTCGTCGAGGTCCTCTCGTGGGCCCCCATCGTGCGGATCGAGAACGACGCATCACTGGCCGCGGTCGCCGAGGGGTCGGCCGGCGCCGCCCGAGGATGCCAGGACTACATCGCGTTGCTGGCCGGGTCGCGTCTCGGTGCCGGGGTGGTCGTCGACGGACATCTGCTGCGCGGTCACCACGGCGGGGTGGGCGAGATGGTCGCATTCGACCACGTCGACGGCGTGCGCGGCGCCGACGGCCTCGGATCCCGCGTGGCGTCGTGGGCCGTCGAGCTCGCGCAGTCGGGCGAAGCGACCGCGGGATTCCGGGGGGCCTCCCCCGATTCCCTCGATGCCCGCACCGTGCTGGCGATGGCCGCGCGCGGAGACGCCGACGCGCTGCGGATCGTCGACCGCGTGGGCCTCGCGCTCGCCCGCATCGTCAGCGTCCTGGGGAGCATGTTCGACCCCGAGCGCGTCGTCGTCTCGGGCGCCATCGCGGACGGCGTGCACGAGGTCGTCGCCGCCGCGCGTCGCTCGCTGCCGACGGATATCGACCTGCCCGCGCCGGAGCTGGTCGCGTCGACCCTGGGCGGCGACGTCGTGGTCACCGGAGCGATCGCCGCCGCCGTGGCCTCGGCGCGCGAGCGCGCGCTCGACGTGTGGGACGCCGCGGCGCGGTGAGGGGGTGCCGCCCGCGTCAGCGCATCTCGCGGCGCGGGTCCTGACGCGAACGGGTGTACGCGCGCCACAGGATGCGGGCGTGCCGTTCCTTCGCGCGTTCGACGCCCGCCTCGTCGCGGCGCGCGGCGGACCACCACTCGGCGGCTCGCTCGCGCAGCGCGCTCCAGACGATGCCGATCCCCGCGTGCGGCGGCGGCGGGACGGCGGCTTCCTCGGCCGGCATCCGTCCCTTCGGCGGCAGCGCATCGTTCGCGTGCCTCACGATGAGCTCGGACGCCCCGACCGCGTGCGCGTTGATGATCGAGTGCGCCGCGCCCCGGATCTCCCAGCGCCGGGCGTTCCGCGCCGCTGCGACGAGCCGGGAGTGGAACCGGCGCGGCGACGTCGCGTCGTACTCGCCGCGGATGAACAGGACGGATGCCTCGACCCGCGGCATCCGCTCGATCAGCCGGTACCGCAGCATGTGCGGCAGGACCTGCACGAAGTAGACGAAGCCGCAGAGGACGTACGCGGAGAGCGCCGTCATCGCGAGGTGGAACGTCTCTCGCGTGGCGGACTGCGCGAAGCGGAGCGCGACGATCGGGAGCGAGGACTCCTGGTCGTTGACGACGGGACTCACGAGCACCGCGTGCCGCAGCCGCGGCCGCCGGATCAGCACCTCGGTGACGACCTGCGTGCCCATCGAGTGGCCGATGACCACCGGGTCCTCGAGGCCGTAGTGGTCGAGAACCTCCTCGACGCGGTCCGCGAAGAACTCCGCCGTGGGCTGGTCGCCGGGCCGCGGCATCCCGGCGAATCCCGGCAGGTCGAGAGCGAACACATCGCCGTGCTCGGCGAGCGAGGGCGCCAGGAACTCGAAGTACGTCGCTGCCACGCCGACACCGGCGACGAGGACGAACGGGCGGCCGGAGTCACCGGCGGTGGTCTCGACCCGCGTCACACGAGTGCGGTGGGTGCCGCGTCCGACGTGCTCGACGTCGACGTCGGGGGCGTCGTCGGTCGCGGGCATGTCCCCAGGATGCCAGGTCCGCCGCCATCGCTAGCGCGCCCGACCGCCTGACACAAGCGGTGGGAACCGTCGGGCCCCCTTCCTACGCTGGCGCCATGCTGCGCCACCTCGTCATCGTGCTGGGCGATCAGCTCGATCACGGGTCGAGCGCCTTCGACGACTTCGACCCCGATCAGGACGCCGTCTGGATGGCCGAGGTCGCGGGCGAGTCCGAGCACGTCTGGAGCACGAAGCAGCGCACCGCCGTCTTCCTCGCGTCGATGCGGCACTTCGCGGCGGAGCTGACGGATGCCGGGCGGCCCCTCCACTACGCGAAGCTCGACGCTCGGTCCACGAAGGACTCGCTGGCCGCGCAGTTGACTGCCGATGTCGGGAAGCTGAGGCCCGAGGGACTCGTCGTGACCGAGCCCGGCGAGTGGCGGGTGCGCGAAGCGCTGAGCGAGGTGGCCGAGCACAGCGGCATCCCGTTGGACATCCGTGAGGACCGCCACTTCTTCAGCACCGTCGCCGAGTTCGCCGCGCATGCCGAAGGGCGGAAGTCGCTGCGGATGGAGTACTTCTACCGCGAGATGCGCAAGAAGCACGATGTGCTGATGACGACGCGCAGTCAGCCGGTCGGCGGCTCGTGGAACTACGACGCCGACAACCGCAAGGCGTTCCCGAAGCAGGGTCCGGGGCTCGTCCCCCCGCGCGCTCGCTTCGAGCCCGACGAGACCACTCGCGAGGTCATCGCCCTCGTCGAGAGGAAGTTCGCCGACCACCCCGGTTCGCTCGACTCGTTCGCGTGGCCGGTCACCCGCACGCAGGCGCTTCACGCGCTCGATCTCTTCATCGAGGAACGCCTGCCCGGCTTCGGCGAGACGCAGGACGCGATGTGGCCGGATGAACCCTGGCTCTGGCATGCGCACCTCTCGTCATCGATGAACCTGAAGATGCTGACCCCGCGCGAGGTCGTCGCTGCGGCCGAAGCCGCTTACCGCGAGAAGAAGGCGCCGTTGCCTGCGGTCGAGGGGTTCATCCGGCAGATCCTCGGATGGCGCGAGTACGTCCGCGGCATCTACTGGACGCAGATGCCCGGCTACCTCGAGCGGAACGCGTTCGAGGCGTTCGAACCGCTCCCCGACTTCTACTGGAGCGGCGACACCGCGATGGCGTGCCTGCAGGACGCCATCGGTACGACGCTCGAGAACGGGTACGCGCACCACATCCAACGGCTCATGGTCACCGGCCTGTACGCGATGCTGCTCGGCGTCGATCCGAAGGAGGTCCACGCCTGGTACCTGGCGGTCTACGTCGACGCCGTCGAATGGGCGGAGCTGCCGAACACGCTCGGCATGAGTCAGTACGCCGACGGCGGGCTGATGGGCAGCAAGCCGTATGCCGCGACCGGCAAGTACATCGACCGCATGAGCCCGTACTGCAAGACCTGCCCGTTCGACCCCGCGAAGCGGATCGGCGAGGACGCATGCCCGTTCACCACCCTGTACTGGGACTACCTGATCCGACGCGAGGAGCCGCTCGCCGCCAACCACCGGATGTCGCTGCAGGTGAAGAACGTGTCGCGCCTCGACGACGACGAGATCACCGGCATCCGCGAACGCGCCGACGCGATCCGCCGCGGCGACATCCCGGTTCCGCACCCCTGAGCAAGGAGATCACCGTGACCTCGACCGACATCGCCCTCGTCACCGGCGCCCGCGGGGGCGTCGGCAGCGCTCTCGTCGCACGACTGCGGGCGCGTGGACTGCGCGTCGCCGCCGTGGGGCGGGATGCCGCATCCCTCGCCCCCGTCGATGCGGACGCGCACATCGAAGCCGACGTGACGAGCCCCGAGGGCGCCGCCGCGGCGCTCGAGGGGTGCCGTTCCCAGCTCGGCGATGCGCCGGCGTGGCTCGCGCACGCCGTCGGCAGCACGCTCATCACCCCGCTGCACCGCACGAAGGCCGACGCGGCGCGCGACATCCTGCGGGTGAACCTCGAGAGCAGCATCTGGGTCCTGCAGGCCTGGCTCGACGCGACCGGCAAGGAGCCCGGCGCGGCCGTCTTCGCCAGCTCGGTCGTCGCGCGGATCGGTGTCGCCAACCACGAGGCGATCGCGGCCGCGAAGGGCGGCGTCGAGGCGCTCGTGCGCAGCGCCGCCGCCACGTATGCCGCGCGTGGCATCCGAGTCAACGCGGTCGCGCCGGGCATGACCGACACTCCGATGACGGCCGGCATGCTGAGTGTCCCGATGCAACGCGAGGGCGCCGAGAAGCAGTACCCGCTCGGCGGCGTGCAGACCGCCGACGAGGTCGCTGCCGTCATGGACTGGCTGCTGTCGACGGATGCCGGTCGCATCACCGGTCAGGTTATCCCCGTCGACGGCGGCTTCACGACGGTGCGCCCGCTCGTCAGGTGAGCGGCGGTCAGCCCGCCCGCGTCACGACGTAGACGTCGTCGTCGTTTCGCGTGACGGCGGCGGTCGCGTCGTCCCCCTTGTAGAAGACCGGCCACGGCCCGCCGGAGGAGCAGAGATCGACCCGGTCGCGGGGCAACTCCGCTGAATCGACGCCGTCCGAGGTGACGGTGACGAATGCCTGCGCGTCGTCGCGCTCGGAGAGATCGGGGAGGGTCGCGCTCGCGACGCCCAGGCGCTCGGCGACGTCATCGACGCTCTCGTAGGGGCAGACGATCGTGAACCGTTTCGCATCGTCGGGGGCGAGGTCGGCGACCGGGATCGTCGAGGCGCCGTCGACCGTGGTCACGAGGCGTTCCTCGACGTCACCGGCGGTCGGCGAGCAGGCGGTCGTGATCCCGGCGGCGAGGAGAACGAGGGGCAGGGCGGCCAGTGTGCGCTTCATACGTCCTGTCTACGCACGCGTCTCAGGCCGGTCGTCGGCCCGGAGAGGCATCCGCGTCAGCCGGAAGGATGACGTCGGTCAGGCGGCCTCGAGCATCCGCTTCGCCCGGCCGAGCGACGTTGACAGGGAGGAGCGGATCGAGTCGGCGATCATCGGCTCGGCGAGACGCATGATGCCGGTCGGTTCCGCGTCGATGCGGACGGCGACGACGGTCGCTCCGTTCGCGTCGGCGAACTGCAGGTCGGACGAGGTCGCCATGATGCCGCTCGTGCTGGTGACGGCCATCCGCGCGCCGGGGTCGTACGCCGTGACGCGCCAGTCGAAGTCGACCTCGCGGCCCATCGCCCGCATCCGCGTGTGCAGCGTCGAGCCGACACCGACGGGCGGCGGCGACGTGACTTCCTCGGAGATGACGGACTCGTCCCAGCGAGCGCGTCCCTGGGTGAAGAAGTCGAAGACCTCGGCCACCGGGCGGTCGATGGTGACGGACTCGGTGACCGTGAACATGTCCTCACCCTAGGCGGGCGGTGGTGCGCGGGCTCCGGCTTCCACCGATCTGCGCCGAAATCAAGCGGTTGAGCAGAATCGTGGTGAGTCGGATTCTGGGATTCCCACGAACTGAGGAGTGCGACATGGGTCTGGACGACAAGATCAAGAACGCTGCGCAGGACATCGCCGGCAAGGCGAAGGAAGCCCTGGGCGAGCACCGCGGTGACGAGGACCTCCGCCGCGAGGGCGAAGCCGACCAGCGCGAAGCGAGCCTCAAGAAGGCCGGCGAGAACGTCAAGGACGCGTTCAAGTAAGCCAGCCGGAGAACGCGCGAGGGGCCCCGCCGGTCAGCCGTTGGGGCCCCTCGTTCGCGTGGCGACGTCAGGCATCCCTCTCGTAGATGATCTCGAGGCCGTCCTCGTCATCCCACTGCTCGCCGTCGGCGACGAACCCGTAGGCCGTGACGAGGGCGATGGACGGAGCGTTGTCAGGGCTGATGGTCGCCCGGACGAGCTTCACGTCCGGGTGCCGCTGGGCCTCGGAGATGAGGATTTCGAGAGCGCCCCGGGCGTAGCCGCGACGACGCCAGTCGGGATCGACGCGGTACCCGACTTCGACCATGCCCCTCTCGTCCGGCGCGCCGTGGAACCCGGCGACGCCGACGGGCTCGGTGACGTACGGGTCGACGATGAGCCGCGTCACCCACGGGTGGTCTGCCGGCGTTGCGAGGATCTGTTGGTTGCGTACACGCCACAGGCCGGCGCAGGCGGGTCCGGCCAGGTACGGGGAGCCGATCGCGTCGGTCTCGCCGCGCGCCAGCGCCTGCAGGACCTCGCTCGGGATGAGGTCGAGTCGGATGCCGGCGGTCGCCGGGTCCGGGTGCGCCCAGCTCGGTTCGCTGATCGTCATGCCGCCGTCCTCGCCGCGCGCCGGCGTTGCGAGGCATCGGGTGCAGACGAGTCGTCATGCCAGCGGAACATCCGGACGAGCGAAGACAGGCCCGGAGTCCGCAGGGCGAGCAGATAGACCGCGTAGCCGACGACGCCGCCCACCGTGTTCCACATCAGATCGTTGACGTCGGCGATGTGACCGCCCGCGAAGAACGCTTGCGCCGCGAGCTGCGCGAGCTCGATCCCGAGGCTGACCGACACGGCGGTCAGGAGAACCTTCACCCATGACGGGCGACGCATGAGGAGGGGGATCAGGACTCCCAGCGGCACGAAGACCGCGATGTTCATGAGCGCGTCGTCGACCTCGTAGTCGTAGAACGGCACCAGCGCGAGCTTCGGGGTCCACGGCTCACCGCTGTCGACGGGAGTCAGGTAGATCGGGAAGATCGTGTTCGCGAAGATCCCGGCGGCATAGACGGCGACGATGACGGCCGTCACGGCGCGAGCCCACGTGAGCTTCTTGCGGCGCGCCAGCAGGGCGATCAACAGGACGAACAGTGCGACGCCGAGCGGGATCGCCACGGGCAGGACGGGGACCTCGCCGAAAGGGTTTGTGGACACTCCGGGACCCTATCCGAGGCGAGCGGTTCGAGCTGACCGCCGTGCGCGATACGCCGATGCGAGGGATGCCGCGCGACACGCCGCGCACCGGCATCCCTCACCGGCGCGTCACCCCTGGGCTATTGCATCCGTCACCGGCGGGGCCGGAAGGTCAACTCGACAGGCTGGCTTCGCGGTCCACCCGCCATGAACCCGGCGGCCGCTCCCTTGTACGGTGGTCGGGTGTCGCCCCACATCAGGTTCGCAACGACGGCGGACGCGACCTCGGTCGAGCGGATCGAGAACGATGCGGACCGTCTGCTCATCGACCGATTCCACCCCGAAGCATGGCCGCCGGCTCCCTCGGGTGCGGAGCACATCGCCGACCCGGGATTCGTCCTCGTCGCCGAGATCGACGAGGACATCGCGGGCTTCGTGCACGTCCTGGAGATCGACGGCGCCTGCCATCTCGAGCAGCTGTCGGTCGATCCGTCGTTCGCGCGGCGAGGCCTGGGTCGGGCCCTGACGGATGCCGCGACGCATCACGCTGCTGAACGCGGACACTCCCGAATCACTCTCCGGACGTTCGCGGACGTGCCGTGGAACGCGCCGTTCTACGCGACGGCGGGCTTCGTCGAGGAGGAGCCTGCGACCGCCTTCCATCGCTCACTCATCGAGGTCGAGGCACGCCTCGGACTCGACCGGTACGGGCGCCGCGTGCAGATGGGGGCGGCGCTTGGATCCGGCGCCCGGCACGGCGAGACCGGGATCTAGTCGGCGTCGACTCTGGCGTCCAGGTCGCGGAGGTATGCGGCGTTGCCGCGAATCGCCGGTTTGTAGCGTTCGAGCTCGGCGGAGTCGACGTGGTTGGCGATCACGTCGAGGAGGGAACCGAGCGCGGCGTGGACCTGCCCCGCCGCGTGCAGGGTGATCGCCTCGAAGACGGCGAGGGATGCGGCATCCGGAAACTCCACCCGGGCGGCACCGAACACTTCGATCGACTCGTCGAAGCGACCGAGGTTGCGCAGTGTGCTGCCGTACTGCAGCAGGCATCGGCGTCGGACGTCTCCTTCGAGGCCGGCGGCGAGCGCTCGCTCGTAGAGCTCGGCGGCCGCCTCTTCCTGACCGGCCGTGTCGTGCGCGCCGGCGTACTCGTAGAGCACCCGGGCGTCCGTCGGATGCGCGTCGAAGATGACTTTCAGGGCCGCCAGCGTCGGCGCCATGTCGTCGCGGTCGCGTTCGGCCAGCAGCCGGTCGAGCTCGGCGTAGACGGCGTCAGTCATGGTCCGATCGTGTCACTGCTTTCGGCGTACGCCGATGCAATGGATCCGAGGCGACACGCGGGTGACGGATGCCGGGCCTCGGCGTGTCGCGCCCGATCTATTGCATCCGCGGACAGAGGCACGCCGCCCGCGCACCGAGCACACCCTCAGCGCCGCGCGCCCGCCTGGAAGCCACGCAGGCGCAGGCTGTTGGTCACCACGAACACCGACGAGAGCGCCATGGCCGCCGCGGCGACGAGCGGATTGAGCAGCGCGGCCATCGCGAGCGGGATCGCGGCGACGTTGTACGCGAACGCCCAGAACAGGTTGCCCTTGATGATGCCGAGGGTCCGCCGCGCGAGGCGCACCGCGTCGGCGACGACGATCGGATCGCCCGAGACGACGGTGATGTCGGATGCCGCGATCGCCGCATCCGTTCCGCCGCCCATCGCGATCCCGAGATCGGCAGCCGCGAGCGCTGCCGCGTCGTTGACGCCGTCGCCCACCATCGCCACGATCCGGCCCTCGCCCTGCAGCCGGCGGATCGTGTCGAGTTTGCCCGCCGGGGTGACCCCTGCTTCGACGCGGGAGATGCCGACCGCGGCGGCGACGCGCGCCGCAGACGACGCCGTGTCGCCGGTGAGCAGGATGGGCTCGAGCCCGAGCTCGCGGAACCGGGCGATCGCGGCGGCGCTCGTGTCCTTCACCGTGTCGGCGACGACGATCGCACCGAGGTACGCACCGTCGCGAGCCACGGCCACGACCGTCCCCTCGGGCAGGTCGGCGGGCACCGCAACGGCCCACTGCTCCGCGAGCCATGATGGCCGGCCGGCGACGATCGCCGCGCCGTCGACGACACCCTGCACACCGAAGCCGGCGTGCGACTGGAACGACTCGACGCGTCCCGGAGCCGCTGCCGCGACGATCGCGCGGGCGACGGGGTGCTCCGACCCGGACTCGACGGCCGCCGCGACCGCGAGAAGCTCCTCGCGGGACACGCCCGCAGGCAGCACGTCGGTCACGCTCATGCGTCCCGTCGTCACGGTGCCGGTCTTGTCGAGCACGATCGTGTCGACGGTGCGGGTCTGCTCGAGCACCTGAGGCCCACGGATCAGGATGCCGAGCTGCGATCCGCGTCCGGTTCCCACCAGCAGAGCGGTCGGGGTCGCGAGTCCGAGCGCGCACGGGCAGGCGATGATGAGCGTCGCGACCGCGGCGGTGAAGGCGAGCTCCCACGGCGCACCGGCGATGGTCCACCCGACGAGGGCGGCGAGCGCGAGCACGATCACCACGGGCACGAAGACGGCCGAGACGCGGTCGGCGAGGCGCTGCACCTCGGCCTTGCCGGTCTGCGCCTCCTCCATGAGCCGCCGCATTCGCGCCAGTTCTGTGTCGGCGCCGACGCGGGTGATCTGCACCTCGAGGCGTCCGCCGACATTGATCGTCGCGCCGACGACGCGGGAACCCTCGGCGACCTCGACGGGCATCGACTCACCCGTGAGCATGCTCGCGTCGACGCTGCTCATCCCTGCCGTGACGAGACCGTCCGAGGGGATCTTCTCGCCCGGACGGACGACGACGATGTCGCCGACGACCAGCTGCGAGACCGGCACGCGCGTCTCGACACCGTTCTGCAGCCTCGCGGCATCCGTCGCCCCGAGTTCGAGCAGCGCGCGCAGCGCCTCGGACGACGCGCGCTTCGCGCGGGCCTCGATGTAGCGACCCGCGAGGATGAAAACCGTCACGAGTGCGGCGACCTCGAGGTAGATCTCATGCCCGCCCCCCCGCGGCGCACCCACCAGCGTGAAGGTCATCGTCATGCCGGGCATTCCGGCGCCACCGAAGAAGAGGGCGTACAGCGACCAGCCGAACGACGCGATGACGCCGAGACTGATGAGGGTGTCCATCGTCGCCGCGCCGTGACGGAGGTTGACGGCGGCCGCCCGATGGAACGGCCACGCGCCCCAGACCGCGACGGGAGCCGCGAGCGTCAGAGCGAGCCACTGCCAGTTCTCGAACTGCAGCGCCGGGATCATCGACATCAGCGCGACCGGCAGCGACAGGGCGGCGCTGATCAGCAGCCGCTGGCGGAGCGGCTTCGTCTCGTCATCCGCCTGGGTCGGTTCAGGCTCGGGTGCCGGCACCGTCGCGCCGTAGCCGGCGGCCTCGACGGTCGCGATCAGCTGCGTCGTCTCGACACCGTCCGCGCGAACGCGCGCCTTCTCGGTGGCGTAGTTGACGGATGCCTCGACCCCGGGGAGCTTGTTGAGCTTCCGCTCGATCCGGGTGGCGCACGAGGCGCAGGTCATCCCCGAGATGTCGAGCTCGACGTCGGTGCTCACGCGGACACCCGGGTGTATCCGGCCTCCTCGATGGCGGCGGTCAGGGCGTCGTCGTCGAGGCGGGTCGCGCTGTGCACGGTGACGTGCGAGGTGCCGCCGGCGACGAGGTCGACGGATACGGCCTCGACGCCGTCGATCTCGGCGAGCTCCTCGCGCACGCTCGCGACGCAGTGCGCGCAGGTCATGCCGGTGACGAGCAGTTCTTCGGTCACGGCGGATGCCGGTGCCTGGGATGCCGGTGCGGCAGGCGTCGCGGATGCGGAGACGTCGGTCAGTCCGAGCTGTCTGCGGTCGGTCATGTCATTTCCTCCAGGTGTCAGGAGCGGACGAGACGCGCGATCGCGTCGTTCGCCTCGCGGATCTTGTCGGCGGCGACCTGCCCGCCTTCGGCGCTCGCCTCGGCGACGCAGTGGCTGAGGTGGTCGGACAACAGGGACAGCGCGACGGTCTCGAGCGCCTTCGTCGCGGCGGAGACCTGCGTGAGGATGTCGATGCAGTACTTGTCCTCGTCGACCATGCGCGCGATGCCCCGCACCTGGCCTTCGACGCGGCGCAGCCGCTTCTGCAGGTCGTCCTTGTTCGCGTCGTACCCGTTCATGGCGGATACGGTACCCCCCTAGGGTATACGCGTCAAGCGGTCAGGCCTCCTCGACCTCGTCGGACACCAGGGTCAGATGCTCCCGTGCCGAGGCCTCGGCGTCAGCACCCCGGCCGTCGTGAATCGCCTGGGCCGTCGCGAGGTGGGCTTCGAGGGTGCCGACCCGCGGCATCCCGGGCGTGAGCCCTCGCACCGATCGGCCGCGCAGGATCTCGGCGATGGGCTCGCTCAGCTGCAGGAAGAGCGGGTTGCCCGACGTGCGCAGCAGGAGTCGGTGATACGCGATGTCGGCCTCGAGGTACTCGTCCGAGTCGCCGAGCCCCTGGCTGCCGAGGTCGCTCAGCATCGTGGCCCACCGCAGCAGCTCATCGCGCTCGGTCGCCGACGCGCGCTCGGCCGCGAGCCGCGCCGCAACGGGCTCGACGGCGACGCGGAGCTCGGTGAGCTCGATGATCACGTCGCGTCGGTTCGGACCGTCGAGCGACCACTCGATGATGTCGGCGTTCAGGGCGTCCCACTCCGCCCGCGGTCGGACGACGAGCCCGACCCGGCGACGCGACGTCAACAGCCCGTGCGCCTCGAGTACGCGCACCGCCTCGCGCACGACGGTCCGCGACGCGGTGAACGACTCCTCGAGACCGGCGAGGGTCAGCCCCGTTCCGGGCGGCAGCTCACCGCCGACGATCCTCCGGCCGAGGGTCTCGACGATGTGAGCGTGGGATGCGGTGGTGGCAGGCGTGGGCATCGGTGTCCTTCGTAGCGATGCTCACGCTACCGCTAAAAGTACGATCATTCGCTTGCGAAAAGTAGTACTTATGTGACACCGTGGGCTCGCTGCCGGGAAAGGCCCCGGCACCGGGACGATTCACTGGAGAACACACCCATGGACGAGTGGACGCAAACACTCGGAGCAGGGCCCCTGCTTCTGATCGCGGCCGGAGCGGTCGCCCTGATCCTGCTGCTCATCATCAAGGTCCGCCTGCACGCGTTCATCGTGCTCGTGCTGGTCTCGTTGCTGACGGCACTGGCCACCGGCATCCCCGTCGGCAGCATCGGCAAGGTGCTGATCGACAGCTTCAGTTCGACCGTGGGCACGGTCGCGCTCCTCGTCGGCTTCGGAGCGATGCTCGGCGCCCTCATCGAGAGCTCGGGCGGTGCCCGCGTGCTGGCCGAGAAGATGGTCTCCGTCTTCGGTGAGAAGCGCGCTGCCATCGCCCTGAGCGTGGCGTCGCTCCTCATGGGCTTCCCGATGTTCTTCGACGCCGGGCTCGTCGTCATGCTGCCGATCATCTTCGCCGTCGCCCGCCGCATCGGCGGCAAGCACATGCTGCTCTACGGCATCTCCGCCGCCGCCGCGTTCTCGGTCATGCACGTCTTCGTCCCGCCGCACCCCGGCCCCATCACGGCGAGCGAGACCTACGGCGCGAACCTCGGGCTCGTGCTGCTCATCGGTCTCGTCGTGGCGATCCCCACGTGGTACCTCAGCGGTTATCTCTGGGCGCGCTTCATCGACCGCCGCATCCCGCTCGCCATCCCCCGCCTGTTCGGCGAGGACGTCGAACCCACGAACCCGCCCAAGGCCGGCACCGTCATCGGCGTCATCGCCATCCCGCTCGTCCTGATCCTGCTGAACACCGGTTCCGCCGCGCTCGTCTCGTCGGGTGCCGTCGACGGCACCGCCGTCTGGGTGCAGGCGCTCGGTCTCATCGGAACGAGCCAGGTCGCCCTGCTGATCGCCGTCCTCGTCGCCCTGTTCGTCCTCGGCACCCGCCGCGGCGTCGGAGGCAGCGCCCTCGACAAGATCGTCGAGTCCGCCCTCGGACCGATCTGCTCGGTCGTCCTCATCACCGGCGCCGGCGGCATGTTCGGTGGCGTGCTGCGCGCCTCGGGCATCGGCGACGCCCTGTCGGACTCGCTCGCCTCGATCGGCGTTCCTGTCATCTTCGCCGCCTACATCATCGCCGTGCTCCTGCGCGTGGCGCAGGGGTCGGCGACCGTCGCCCTCGTCACGGCGGCAGGGCTCGTGGCACCCGCGGTCGTGTCGGGCGGCTTCAACCCGCTGCAGGTCGCCTGTATCGTCCTCGCCACCGCGGCGGGCTCCGTCTTCGCGGGCCACGTGAACGACTCGGGCTTCTGGCTCGTCGGCCGCCTCATGGGCATGGACGTCAAGACCACGCTCAAGACCTGGACGGTGCAGCAGGCCATCGAGTCGCTCGTCGGCTTCCTCATCGTGCTCGGCATCTTCGGTCTGGTGTCCCTTGTCTGACGTCTTCGACCTGACCGGCCGCCTGGCCCTCGTGACGGGATCGTCGCGGGGGCTCGGGCAGAGCCTCGCCGTGGGCCTCGCCGAGGCCGGAGCCCGGGTGATCGTGCACGGCCGCGACGCCGAGGCGGCGGAGCGGAGCGCCGACGCGATCGCGGAGCGCACCGGCATCCGTCCCGAGACGACCCTGTTCGACGTGACGGATGCCGCGGCTGTCGAGGCCGCGATCGGCGAGCTCATCGAGCGGGTCGGGACCCCCGACATCCTCGTCAACAACGCGGGCATCCAGCGGCGGGCACCCTTCGCGGAGTTCCCCGTCGCGGATTGGGACGCGGTGATCTCGAGCAACCTGTCGAGCGCCTTCTACGTGTCGCGCTTCGTCGCGCCCGGCATGATCGCGCGCGGCTCCGGCAAGATCATCAACATCGCCTCGGTCCAGTCACTGCTCGGGAGGCAGACCATCGCACCGTACGCGGCGAGCAAGGGCGGCATCGCCCAGCTCAGCCGCGGAATGGCCGCGGATCTGGCGCGCCACGGCATCCAGGTCAACACGCTGTCGCCGGGGTACTTCGCCACCGAGATGAACGCGGCGCTCGTCGCCGACGCGGATTTCTCGGACTGGGTCGCCCAGCGCACCCCGGCCGGTCGCTGGGGCGACGTCGCGGAATTGCGCGGACCGCTCGTGTTCCTCGCCTCGGCGGCCAGCGATTTCGTGAACGGCCAGAACCTGTTCGTCGACGGCGGCATGACCGCGGTCGTCTGACCCGAGGAGAGAGACACATGGACGCCGTCGTCATCAACGGAAAGCTCGACCTCACCGTGGCGGAGCATCCGGTCCCCGAGCCCGACGCCGGGCAGGTCCGGATCCGCGTCGGATACGTCGGGATCTGCGGATCCGACCTGCACTACTACGGCGAGGGCGCGAACGGCGCGTTCGTCGTCACCGAGCCCCTCGTTCCCGGGCACGAGGTGTCGGGGTGGGTCGACCTCGACCCCGAGGGGCGCTTCACCCCCGGAACCCCGGTGACGGTGCATCCCGCCCGCTTCGGCCCGGAGGGGCCGACTCCCGTCGAGCCGCACCTCCGCCCCGGCGGCAGCTACCTCGGCAGCGCCGCGACCACCCCGCACACGCAGGGTGCGATGAGCGAATACCTGGTGGTGGACGCCGGCATGATCCGGACGCTGCCCGCGGAGCTGCCCGTGCGGCGCGCCGCCCTCGCCGAGCCCCTGGCCGTCGCCCTGCACGGCGCGAGTCGGGCGGGGTCGCTCGCCGGGGCGCGCGTGCTCGTCTGCGGCGCAGGTCCCATCGGGCTGCTCGCCGTCGTCGCCGCGCAGGAGGCGGGAGCTGCGAGCGTCGAGATCACCGACCTGCTGCCCGAGCCGCTGGACCGGGCCCGCGCGCTCGCCGCCGACGGCGTCTGGCGGGTGAGCGAGGACGAGATCCCCTCCGACGCCTACGACGTCGTGCTCGAGTGCTCCGGCGCAGCGCCCGCCGTGTCGTCGGCGATCGCTGCCGTCCGCCGCCGCGGCACCGTCGTGCAGATCGGGATGCTGCCGAACCAGCCGGTCGGCGTGAACATCGCCCCGCTGATCTCCAAGGAGGCGACCCTCACCGGCGCCTTCCGGTTCCTCGACGAGATCGACCATGCGATCGAGGTCCTGAACCGTCGCCCCGAGATCGAGTCCGTCATCACTCACGAGTTCGCGCCGGCCGACGCGATCGAGGCGTTCGAGACGGCGCGGCGCCCCGCCGACAGCAGCAAGGTCGTCGTCGCGATGAACTCTGCGAAGGTGGCCTCGTGAGCACCGCACCCCGCATCGTCGTCATGGGACCGAGCGGGTCGGGCAAGACCGCCGTCGGAGCCGCCCTCGCCGTGGATCTCGGCGTGGACTTCGTCGACGCCGACGATCTGCACCCGGCGGCGAACGTGGCGAAGATGGAGGCCGGCCACCCCCTCGACGACCACGATCGCGCCCCCTGGCTCGACATCGTCGGACAGACCCTCGCCGACGCACCCGGCCTGGTCGTCGCGTGCTCCGCGCTGGCGCGCCGCTACCGCGACCGGATCCGAGCCGCGGCCCCCGACGTCCGCTTCGTCGAGCTGGTCGTCTCACCCGAGGAGCTGGATCGTCGGATGCGGTCGCGGCAGCACTTCATGCCGCCGGCGCTCCTCGCCTCGCAGCTCGCGACCCTCGAACACCTCGGCGAGGACGAGCCGGGCGTCGCGGTCGAGAACGTCGGCCGCATCCTCGACGTCGCCCGCCGCTCGCGCATCGCGCTCGACGAGCCCGCGGGCTGAGGCTGACGCGCGAGCGGAGCGCAACCCCTCGCCCGGATCGCCCGGCCGCCCGCAGACTGCTCGCCGTGACCACCACCGTTCTCGTCGCCGGAGCGACCGGCGACCTCGGCAGCCGTATCTCCCGCGAGCTCCTCTCGCACGACGTCCAGCTTCGGGTGCTGACCCGTCCCGAGAGCTCGACCGCGGCCGACCACTTCAGCGACGACCCGCGGGTCGAGGTCGTGACCGCCGCGTACGCGGACCATGACGCGCTCGTGGCCGCGGCATCCGGTGCCGACGTCGTCGTCTCGGCGGTCAGCGGGACGCGACCGGTCATCGTCGATGCGCAGCGCGCGCTCCTCGCCGCCGCCGTCGCGGCCGGCGTGCCCCGCTTCATCCCGTCGGACTACTCGGCCGACTACCGGCGCCTGACCCCGGGAACCAACCGCAACCTCGAGCTGCGCCGCGAGTTCGCCGCGGACCTCGATGCCGCGCCGATCCAGGCGACGTCCGTGCTCAATGGAATGTTCACCGAGCTGCTCGCGGGCCAGGCGCCCATGATCCTCCGCGATCGCAAGCGCGTGCTCTACTGGTCGTCAGCGGATCAGGTGCTCGACGTCACGACGAAGGACGACACCGCGCGCACCGTTGCGCTGGTCGCCATGGATGCCGATGCCCCGCGGGTCGTCGAGGTCGCCGGCGACCGGGTGACCGCCCGTCAGGTGGCTGCGCTTGCGACCGAGCTCAGCGGCGAGACCTTCAAACTGCAGTGGGCGGGTACGACGGGGACACTCTCGGCCATGGCCGCGGTGGGGCGCCGTCTGTCTCGCGACCCCGAAGAGACCTTTCCCGCCTGGCAGGGGATGCAGTACTTCGTGAGCATGTTCAGCGGCGAGGGGGAGCTGCGCCACGTCGACAACGACCGCTACGGGCGTCAGACCTGGACGACGGCCCGCGACATCCTGCAGCCCTGGCTGGCCGGCTCGCAAGCCTGACCCGCAGCCCGCATACAATCGCGGAACACGGTCGTCCGCGCCGTCGCCACTCGAGGAGCACCGCCATCGACCATCAGCCCGCTCCGACTCGCCGCGCCTCGGCGTGGTCGACGCTCGGCCGCCTGGTGCACATCTCGCGCCCGGTCCTCTGGATCAACACGATCGGCACCGGCGTGCTCGGCATGTGGCTCACAGGACAGCTACTGGATGCCGCGGCGATCCCGCTCCTGCTGTGGCTGACGCTGCCGTTCAACCTGCTGATCTACGGCGTGAACGACATCTTCGACCAGGAGACCGACGCCCTCAACTCCCGCAAGGGCACGATCGAGGGCGCCCGGATCGAGCCGCGCGAGGTGCGACTCATCGTGTGGGCTGTCGCGGTCACGAACGTGCCGTTCCTCGTCTGGTTCGTCATCGCGTACCCGCCTGCGGCCGCCCTGCTGATCCTCCTCTACACCCTCGTGTTCGTCTTCTACTCGGCACCGCCGCTGCGGTTCAAGCAGCGTCCGTTCCTCGACTCGCTCAGCAACGCCGCCTACGGCCTGCCCCTGCTGATCCTCCCGGTCGCCCTCGGCGAGCCGCCGCTCTGGCCCGCCGTGGTCGGCCTTCTCGCCTGGAGTGTCGCGAAGCACGCCTACGACGCCGTGCAGGACATCGACGAGGATCGCGAGGCCGGCATCCGCACGACCGCCGTCCTGCTCGGCCCCCGCGGGACCGCGGTGTGGAGCGGATGCTGGTGGCTGGCCTCCACCGTCCTGTTCGCGCTCGTGAGCATCCCCGTCGCAGCGGTCAACCTCGCGATCGCGGGCGTCCTCGTCGGGTGGATGATGGCGCGCCCGACCCCCGCGACCGGACGCCGGCTCTACCCGGTCTCGATCGCCTTCCCCTATGTGGCCGGTTCGGTCGCGAGCGGACTACAGCTCGCCAAGATGTTCTTCGAGGTGTACGGATGAGCCGCATCGTCGTCGTCGGCGCAGGACTCGGCGGGCTGGCGGCATCCGCTCTGCTGGCCCGTGCCGGACACGACGTGACCCTGCTCGAACGGGCGGAGACGGTCGGCGGCAAGAGCCGGCGGCTCGAGGTCGACGGCGAGCGCATCGACTCCGGCCCTTCGCTCGTGACCTTCCCCGGTGTGTGGGAGGAGCTGTGCGCCCGCCTCGGCGCGGACCCCGGCGCGCTCGAACTGGAGCGGCTGCCCGAGGTCGGCCGGTACTACTACGACGGCGAGGAGGTCACCCTCCCCGTACCACCCGAGCACCGCTGGTACCCGGCGTGGAAGCGCTTCAGCGACGAGCACGCCCCGCTCGCCGACGACGTGACCGCGCTGCTCATCGCCGATCCGCTCGACCGGCACTCGCTCCCCGCACTGCGCCGTCTGCTCGCCGTCTACGGACCGCGGCTGAGCACGCGGGCCTACCTCGACAGCCTCACGTGGATGCCCGACGGCCTCCGCGAGATCATCGCGATCCACACGCTCAACGCCGGCGTTCCGCCCCAGCGGACGCCCGCGCTCTACGCGAGCATGCCGGCCGTGATGGCGGCATCCGGTGTCTGGGTTCCGCGCGGCGGCGTGTACGAGATTCCGCTCGCGCTGGAGCGTATGGCGGATGCCGCGGGGGTCGACATCCGCACGGGTGAGACTGTGACCCGCATCGAGCGCGGACGGGTGACGACGGCGGGCGGGTCGTTCGAGGCCGACATCGTCGTGAGCGCGCTCGACGCGGACCGGGTCGACGGTCTCCTCGGCAGGCGGCGGCGTACCCCGAGAGCCCTGTCGTGCTCGGCGGTCGCGATCTACGGCGCGCTGCGCGAGCCCCTGCCCGATCGGATCGCGGCGCACAGCGTCATCCTCCCGACCAAGCCCGATGCGCTGCATCGGAGTCTCGCCGCCGGCGACGAGCCCGCCGACACGATGGCGTTCGTGAATCTGTACCGCGCCGGTCAGGTCTACCCCAACGACCGCAGTACGCTCGCCGTCTTGCTGACCGCACCCGCCGATGGGGCGGGCTACAGCCTCGAGCACCCGTTCGTGCGGCGCGAGGTCGAGCGGATCTCGCGGACGATGGGCCTCGACGGGCTCCTGACCGATGCGATGACGGATGCCGCGGTCCTCGATCCGGCCTACTTCGGCACCTTCGGCGAGCGCCACGGCGCGCTGTACGGCGCCGCGCGTCCGCTGTGGATGAGCGGGCCGTTCCACCGGCCGGCGCACCACGATCTGCGGACCCCGTGGTTGTGGCGCGTGGGTGCTTCGGTGCACCCCGGCGGCGGCATCCCGGCCGTGCTCGGCGGAGCGATGATGGTGACCGAGAAACTGCTCAGGAGGCATCCCGCGTGACCCTGCTCGAGGACTTCCTCTCCGGCGAGACCGACCGCGTGCTCCACGCGACGTGGCAGGTCCTCGGCAGTCGCGACCCGGACCTCGTGGATCCGCTCGTGCCGCATGCCGCCCGCATCAGGAAGGCGACGGAGAAGCTCGATCTCGGCGGCTTGATCCGGCCCAATTCGGCGAACGTCGAGTTCGCGATCATGAAGCTCGAGCACCGCGGGCGGGGCCTGTGCTGGTGCGCGGACTACCCCGGCCCTCTCCACTGGGATCCGGCGCTCGAAGAGAAGGCGGGGAACGTCCGGATCCTGTCGACGAGCGAACCCGGTTGGTCGATGACCTACGAGTGCGAGTGCACGATCTGCGGGCGCATCTACGACGTCGAGCAGGGCGACCACCACGTCATGTGGTGGAGCTGGCGTCCGCGCGGAGTCAAGCGCGGGAAGTCCTGAAGCCGCTAGGCCGTGCGGCGCACGTACTCCTCGATCGCGACGCCCGAGGCGAACTCCTGGACCCGCGTGCGCGTGAAGGGGTACTCCGCCGGGGCGGCCTCGCCGAACAAGCGGATGCCGGAACCCAGGGCCACGGGATGCCGCTTCAGCACGAGCCGGTCGATCTCGGACAGCAACGCCCCGGCGAGCTCCCCTCCACCGCACAGCCAGATGTCCGCGCCGTCCTCGCTCTTGAGGGACCGGACGGTGGCCACCGGATCGTTCGTCAGGGTGACCGATGAGTCGACCTCGCGCTTCCGGCGGCTGGCGACAACCTGCCGGAGGTGCGGGTACGGGCTCGTGATCCCGGCATCCAGTGCGGGAATCAGGGTGTTCCATCCCATGACCACCGTGTCGAACGTCGTGTTCGTGGACTGGATGCCGACCGCTCGCTGCACGTGCCCGGGCAGCGCATCGGCGTACTCGCCGAAGATGACGGCGTTGTGGTCGCCCTCGGTGAGGAAGGCGTCGTATCCGCCGTTCGCGTCGGCGATGCAGCCGTCGATGCTCACGGCGACGTAGTAGACGAGATCTCTCATGGGGTCTCCTTCATTGGTGTCAGCCCGTCAGAGCCACAACAGGATAGCGATGGCCAGGACGAGGCCGAGCATGAGCGAGACCGTCCATGCGGTGGCGGCCGCGAGGGTCCACGCTTCGCGTTCCTGCAGGATGCGCCGGCGCGGATCGTCCGGCGACAGCGTCCTCGCCGCGCGATGCGTGAAGAACACGACAGGTGCGGCGAGGACGGCGACCAGGACGAGGCTGAGGAGCTGGATCAAGAGACCGCTCTCGCGTCGGCCGATCGCGAGAGCCTCCCATGCCGTGGCCACCGTGCTCGCCGTCTCGCGCGGCCCGCACAGGGCCACGAGTGCGACGGCACCCACCGTGATGATGAGCGCGCGCAGGGCTCGCTCGCCTCGCGACGCTGCCGCGTTCCCGGGAGCGTCGCCGGTCGCATTCGAGAAGCCCCGTCGTGCGCCGCGAAGAGAGAGGGGCCAGAGGACGACTCCGACGAGCGCGGCGATGATCCATGCGAAGACCTGCTCGGGCGGCATCCGCACCCCGAGATTCTCGGCGAGCAGGATGCCGCCGATCCATGCGCCGATGCCGACCGGAACGCCGACGCCCACCGCCATGACCACGATCACGACCTGTACCGCCCGCGACGGGGCGCGAGACATGGGCAGGCGCGGTTCGCTCACTGTGCGTCCCGGCGCCAGATCAGCGAGTAGCGCCACAGGGCATGCTGACGCCACCGGACGCCCGGCAGGACGTCCCGCGCGACGCGACGCACCTGCCGATACGACTCCGCAGGCACGGTAGTGCGGGCGGTGTGCTCCCAGAGTCCTCGCTTCGAGACCATCCATCGGTGCTGGATGACGCCCACGACCGACAGCAGGTGATCCCACGGGGTCGTCGGGCGAGCAAGGCCGACGATCACCAGCGCGCCACCGGGTGCGGTGAGCTCGGCAAGTCGGCCCATCGCTGCTCGGAGGTCCGGCAGGTGGTGGACGGTGGCGACGGCGGCGACGACGTCGAAGGTTCGACCGAATTCATGCGTCATGACGTCACCTTCGATCCAACGGATGCCAGGGTGATCGGCGGCGGCGCGAGCCAGAACCCCGCCGTCGACGTCGATTCCCACGACGTCGGGCAGCGCGCGCCGCAGTTCTGCGGAAAGCATCCCATCCCCGGCACCGACGTCGAGGGCCGACCGCGCCTGAGGCGGGATGGCGCCGATGACCACCCTGTGCAGGTGGATGTTGTGGTTCCAGCGCGGCCCCTCACCCGATCCCATCGATCCATCATGGCGCGACGGAGTGCGCGGTACCCGCCATCGAGCGAATCTGTTCGAGGTCGAGTGTCAGCCGAGGGCGATCGGCTCGGGCTGACGCTCGGCGTCGGCGGACTCCTGCAGCGCCGACTTCTGGCGCAGCGGCGGAGTGCGGAAGAACAGGGTCAGCACGAAGGCGATCAGGGCGACGCCCATGGCCGCCCAGTACACGCTCACCGTCGACTGGTTGAACGACACCAGGAGCGGCTTCGTCAGGCGCGGGTCGGCGCCGTTGAGGAACGACGTGTCGTTCATCGTGCTGTCGTCGAACGACGAGTTCGACGACCCCGACATCCCGTCGACGATCTTCGGGACCGCCTGGTCGACGAAGGCGCGGCGGGCAGCGGCATCCGTGAAGTCCAGGGTGACCGTACCGTCGGCCGCCACCTTCGCGACGGGCAGCTGCTCGGCGATCCTCACCCCCGCCTGCGCGATGGCCTGCTGCTCGGCTTCGGCGGTGGCCTGCTGCTGCGCGGCGGCGGGGATCGCACCGGATGCCACCTGCTGGGCGACAGCGTCGGCAGCCGCGGCCTTCGCCTCGTCGACGCCCTTCTGCGCACCGTCGAGGGCGCTGTCGGAGAGCTGGGCGACGAACGGGTCGTAGACCTTCGACATGATGCCGGCGTTCGCGGGCGCGGTCGCAACCGTCGGATCGAGGGCCGCGTCCAGCGCGTCGCCGAGCGTTCCCTGGTCCTTGAAGTTGGTCTGCAGATTGAGCGGTACGAGCGTGAACAGCAGCGACAGGAGCACCGCCGTGCCGAGCGTTCCGCCGATCTGACGGAAGAACGTCGAGCCCGAGGTGGCGACGCCGATGTCCCGCGGGCCGACGGAGTTCTGCGACGCGATCGTGAGGGTCTGCATGAGCTGACCGAGGCCGAGCCCGATGAGCAGCATCGACCCGGCGAGGTGCCAGTACGAGGAGTCGTACCGGACGAAGGTCAGCGTGAGGAAGCCCAGCACCATGAGGGCGGTGCCGATGGTCGGGAAGATCCGGTAGTGGCCGGTGCGCGCGATGATCTGGCCGCTGACGATCGACGAGATCATGAGTCCCAGGATCATCGGCAGCAGCTGGATGCCGCTCTCGGTGGGGGTCGAGCCGAGCACGAGCTGCAGGTAGAGCGGCAGCGTGAGCATTGCGCCGAACATCGCGAAACCGACGAACACGCCGATGATCGTCGCCATCGAGAACGTCGACGACCGGAACAGCTTCAGCGGGATGAGCGCGTCGTCCTTCATGCCGCGCTCGATCAGGATGAAGGCGACGATGCCGATCGCGCCGATGACGTAGCAGGCGATGGCGATGGGTGAGGTCCAGCCCCACTCGCGACCCTGCTCGGCGATGAGCAGCAGCGGAACGAGCGCGACGATGACCGCCGCCGCACCGAACCAGTCGATGCGCACCGAACCGTGGGGGTGACGCGGGATGTGCAGGAACCGCAGGACGACCGCGAGGGCGATGAGGCCGATCGGCACGTTGATCAAGAAGACCCAGCGCCACCCGGCGATGAAGAGGATCTCACCCGAGCCGGCGAACAGGCCGCCGACGAGCGGGCCGATCACCGACGAGATGCCGAAGACGGCGAGGAAGTATCCCTGGTACTTCGCACGCTCTCGGGGGGCGAGGATGTCGCCCATGATCGCCAGCGGCATCGACATGAGACCACCGGCGCCGAGACCCTGAATGGCTCGGAATGCCGAGAGCTCGATCATCGAGGTCGCGAAGCTGGCAGCGACCGAGCCGACGATGAAGATCGCGATGGCGATGATGAACAGGGGCCGCCGCCCGAAGATGTCGGAGAGCTTGCCGTAGATGGGCGTCGAGATCGTCGAGACGATCAGGTACGCGGTCGTCACCCACGCCTGCTGGCTGAGGCCGTTGAGGTCGTCGCCGATCGTGCGGATCGCGGTGCCGACGACGGTCTGATCGAGCGCAGACAGGAACATGCCCGCCATGAGCCCGAAGATGACGAACAGGATCTGGCGGTGGGTCATCACCGGGGTGCTTCGGGTGGTCGGGCTCGACACGGCAGCAGTGGTCACGGTTCCTCGAAGGGGTGAAGGCCGATAGGGATGCCGCGCGGCGGGTCTCACGCGACGGGAGAGCCGGCAGTGCCGGCAGAAGAAGTTGTGTTTGGTCAACCATAAGCCTGCCGGCCCGTCGCGTATTCCCTGTCTCTCGCCTTCCGCCCTTCGAGTCCCGGCGTCAGCGCGGCGCTTCACTCATCGCGCCGAGCGAGGCGCGCAGTTCCTCCTTGGCCCGCGCATACCGACTGCGGGCGGTGGACGACGGGATGCCAAGAAGCTCGGCCGCTTCGACGAGGGTGAAGCCGTCCCAGTGCAGCAGCCTGACGAGCTCGGCGCGGCCCGCGTCGAGCCGAGCGATCGCATCCCGCACCTCGGCGCCGTCATCGGCCGCGAGGGATGTCGACTCGGCCCCCGTCAACCGCCGGAGGCGATCGGCGAGCGCCCACCGACGCCGCTCGCCGCGAGCGTGGTTCAGCAGGGTTCCACGGGCGATCCCGAACAGCCACATGCGCGCCCGTTCCGGATCGTTCGGCAGGTCGCGCTCCCGACGCCACGCGACGACCATCGTCTCGGCGAGCAGGTCAGGCGCGTCGTTGAACCCGACGCGCCGCTGAAGGTAGGCCAGGAGAGAGGGGGATGCCGCGGCCAGCGCCGCGTCGAGTGCGCGAGTCACTTCCACTGCTCGCCGTCGCAGTGCACCTGTCCCTCGCCGGTACTGATGCTCGCGTTGTCGAATCCCCGATCTTGGAGTCCGGCGGACATCGCATCCCCGAGCGCCTGATCGACGGCGACCCCGTAGTAGAGGTCGGCCGCACGCGGGTCCGGCGAGTTCGACTGCTCCTCTTCGAAGGCGTCGAGGTGCCCGGCGATGTACGGCTCCACCTCCGCGGCGACGTCTGCGGTCGCGAACCAGTCGTCGATGGCCCGATCGAGCTCGAACTGGCGGAGCGGGTTCGCGGCGACGATGTTGCCCACCCTCAGCTCGCACTCGCCCCAGGTCGGAGAGGTGTACGTGTGGCTGCGGTTCGGGTTCATCCCGGCGTTCCAGTCCCACGATGAGGACGCAGCCGCGAAACTCGCTCCACCGGCGAGAGCGAGCGCGAGAGCGCCGGCGACGATGCCGACACGTCGATGTCGACGCGGACGCGACTCGGTACGAGCCGCCGAGATCATCGCCCGGAGGTCGCTCGCGTCAGCCGCTCGCGTCGCGGGCGCGGAGCGCTTGAGGATCGAATCGAGTGGATCAGGGGTCATGATGCCTCCGGGAGTGATCTGGTTCTACTCCCTACCTGTCCGGCATCCTCCCGTTCGTCCACTCCCTCGTCGAGGTTCGTGCTCGGTCGTCACCCTCACCGTGAAGAAACGCGACAGTCGCTCAGTCCATCCCCACGGCCATGTCGGTGAAGCGCGAGAAGTGGCCCTGGAACGCGACGACGACCGTGTCGGTCGGGCCGTTACGGTGCTTGGCGACGATCAGGTCGGCCTCGCCGGCACGAGGGCTGTCCTTCTCGTAGGCGGCCTCGCGGTGCAGGAGGATGACGATGTCGGCATCCTGCTCGATCGAGCCCGACTCACGCAGGTCGCTGATCGCGGGCTTCTTGTCGGCGCGCTGCTCGGCGCCACGGTTCAGCTGCGACAGGGCGATGACGGGAACCTGCAGCTCCTTCGCCAGCAGCTTCAGCGCACGCGAGAACTCCGAGACCTCCTGCTGACGCGACTCGACGCGCTTACCGCTCGTCATGAGCTGCAGGTAGTCGATGACGACCATCTCGAGCCCGACGCGCTGCTTGAGCTTGCGGCACTTCGCACGGATCTCGACGAGCGTCATATTCGGGCTGTCGTCGATGTACAGCGGGGCGTCGTTGATCCGGCCGCGGGTCGACGCGATCGTCGTCCAGTCGCGGCTGTCGAGCATGCCCTTGCGCATGCTCTGCAGCGGAACAGCACCCTCCGCGCTCATGAGGCGCATCGCGATCTCACTGCGCCCCATTTCGAGCGAGAAGAAGACGGTCGGGCGGTTGTTCTTGATCGCGGCCGCGCGGGCGAAGTCGAGTGCGAGAGTCGACTTACCCATGGCGGGACGAGCGGCGACGACGACCATCTGTCCGCCGTGCAAACCGTTGGTGAGCTGGTCCAGGGCGGCGAAGCCGGTGGGGATGCCGGTCATCTGTCCGTCGCGCCCGCGGGCGGCTTCGATCTCCTCCACGGCGGCGTCGACGGCGACCTGAAGGGGGACGTAATCCTCGGACTGCTCCTGCCCCGTGACCGAGTAGATCTCGGCCTGCGCATTGTTGACGAGGTCGAGGGCCTCGCCCTGGCCGTTGTACCCCATCTGCACGATGCGGGTGCCGGCTTCGACGAGGCGGCGGAGCAGAGCCCGCTCCCGCACGATCGAGGCGTAGTAGGCCGCGTTCGCCGCGGTAGGGACGATAGAGGTGAGGGAGTGCAGGTAGTCGGCACCGCCGGCGCGCTGAAGATCGCCGGTCTTGATCAGCTCATCCGTCACAGCGACGACATCGGTCGGCTCACCGTGGGAGTACAGCGAGAGGACAGCCTCGAAGATCAGCTCATGCTTGGGGACGTAGAAGTCGGTCCCCCGGAGGGCCTCGATGACATCGGCGACCGCGTCGCCCGAGAGCAGCATGCCGCCCAGGGTGCTCTGCTCGGCGAGCATGTCGTGCGGCGGGGTGCGTTCGGGTCCGCGGGATCCGCCGATTCGGTCGTCCGACAGATCCGCGATCGACATACACGCCCCTCTTCCGGGCCCGCTGGAAGGCCCTCGCACACGTTATGGAGGGGGTCGGACACACGCAAACCGGCCTGTGGATAACTATGTGGAGAATCTGCGTGAAACGCCGCACACCCTGTGCAGAGAGGCTGTGGACAACGCGTGGAATCTCGGGGATGTGCGCTCTTGAATAACGCTATGATCTGGTATTTGCTTTCCCACAGCCTGTGGATGACCAACCGACTTCAAGTGAGGGTTGAAGGTTCAGGGTTATCCCCACACACGTGGAAAATCTGCGATTTGTCAAATGAGAAAGTCTCACCGTTCCGGCCGACCGACAACGAGCAGATGACCTCTTGTCAGATTCATAGGAATGCCGTACCGTTTTCGGTCCAGGCACCCCGCGAATGCGGCCGTAACGGCGCGTGTTCCGATGATTCCATCGTGGAGGTGACCTATGCACACGACGCACCGCGCGTCCATCCGGCTGGGTCGCCTCGTGGCGGTCGGATTCGGATTCGCATTGCTGTGGACCGCTGCGGCCATCGTTCTCGACACGTCTGACGCTCGCGCCGACGACGGGTCGGACGGCGGGCTGCTCGGCGGGGTGACCAGGATCGTGGAGGATGCCGCGGCGCCGGTCGCAGACGCGGTCGTGGCGCCCGTGAGCGAGAAACTCCTGGCGCCCGTCACCGACAAGGTCGTCAAGCCCGTCGCCGACACGGTCGTCAAGCCCGTCGCCGACACGGTCGTCAAGCCCGTCACCGACAAGGTCGTCAAGCCCGTCACCGACACGGTCGTCAAGCCCGTCACCGACAAGGTCGTCAAGCCCGTCACCGACAAGGTGATCAAGCCCGTCACCGACCGGGTCGTCGCCACCGTCAAGCCCGTCACCGGCGCTGTCGTCGCACCGGTCGTCGACGCCGTGCGTCCTGTGGTCGACCCCGTCGTCGACGTCGTCGACCCGGTCATCGACACCGTCCTCCCGCCCATCGTCGACACCGGGACGCCGGGAACGGATGCAGGCGGGTCTCAGGCCGCTCCGGCCGCCCCTCCGGTTATCGAGGTCCCGGCCGCCGTGGGCACCGGGTCCCCCGCGCCGATCATCGAGATCGCGGGATCGGACGACGCCCCCGCCGCCGTCTCCCCTGCTGCGGCCTTGCAGCCCACGGGGGCATCGACCATCGCCACTCGTGAGGCGTTCCTCGCCGCTGTGTCGGTCGGCACTGTCGTCGACGTGTCGGTCATCGCCGTGAAAGGCGCGGCATCCGTCGCCCCCGACGACGTTCCCGCGCCTGCCGCGCCCTCGACGGGCACCGGCGCGTTGGTCTCTGCATCTTCTGGAGGAGCCGCAGGTCTGTTCGCCGTGCTCCCGCTCGGACTCCCCCTCGTGCACCGTGCCTGGGCACGACGGGGCCGTCCGCGCGATCAGCACGGGCTGCCTGCGCCCTTCTTCGACACCGACGTCTCTCCTGACTGACGGGGATCGCGCCGCGCATCCGCGGCACGCCACCGCACGTCCCACGTGACGGCGCGCTCGCGCCATCCCCAGTCATGTTCAAGGAGAGAGAAATGAACACCATGTTGTCGCGTGCCCTCCTGGGTACGCTCGTCGCCGGAGGCATCACGCTCTTCGGCGCGGCGGCCGCGCAGGCCGCAGAGTCCACGACGTCCGGAGAGGACGGGTTGCTCTCGGGCACCCAGGCGCTCCTGAACGTCGACGTCCCCGTCACCGTCGGTGACACGGCGGTGTCGCTCATCGGCGACTCGTCGAGCACCTCGAGCGACGCGAACTCGTCGCCCGCACCGCGTGAGACCGCATCCGGGTCCACCGACGGGTCGAGCGGGGCTGCATCCGGGTCACAGGCGATCATCGACGTGTCCGTCCCCGTCACGGTGCAGGATGTGGCGGTCTCCGTCGTCGGCGACAGCTCGACCAAGAGTGAGGATGCCGCACCCGCCGCAGCCGCTGAGCCGGCTGCCCCCGCAGAGGAGCCGGCAGCGACTCCGTCAGCCTCGACGGACGGCTCGGACGGCCTCGCCTCGGGCACCCAAGTCGTCGCCCCCGTGACGGCCCCGGTCACCGTGACGGACACCGCCGTCTCGGTCATCGGCGACAGCTCGACGGAGAGCACGGATGCCGCGGCCCCGGCCGCACCGGCATCCTCCGCTCCGTCGGCATCCACCGGTGGCACGGACGGCATCGTGTCCGGCACGCAGGTCGTCGCTCCCACCACCGTCCCGGTGACCGTCGGCGGCCTCGCCGTCTCCGTCATCGGCGACAGCTCCACCGAGAGCACAGGGGGATCGGCGACGCCGGTCTCGGGAGACACCTCCTCGGCGCCCACCACAGGCGGCGCAGACGGCGTCGCGTCCGGCACGCAGGTCGTCGCTCCGATCACGGTCCCGGTGACCGTCGGCGACACGGCCGTTTCCGTCATCGGCGACAGTTCGACGGAGACGACGGGCACCGCGGCTCCGGGCGCGCCGGCGACGGCCACAACCGAAGGGCCGTCCACCGACGGCACCGACGGCGTCGCGTCCGGCACGCAGGTCGTCGCTCCGATCACCGTCCCGGTGACCGTCGGCGACACGGCCGTCTCCGTCATCGGCGACAGCTCGAGCGTCGGTAGTGGAGCGGGAACAGCGCCCAGCTCCGGCACGATCGGCACGCCCACCACGTCGGGGGAGAACGGGATCGGCGGAGGCACGCAGGTCGTGCTGCCCATCGGCATCCCGATCACCGTCGGTGACACCGCCGTATCGGTCATCGGCGACAGCACGGTGACCGACCCGGGAACGGGTCCCGGCACGGACCCGGTCGACCCGACGGACCCGACGGACCCGGTCGAGCCCGTTGACCCGACCGACCCCGTGGACCCGACGGACCCCGTGGACCCGACGAACCCGGTCGACCCGACCGAACCGTCGGACCCGGGCACGGTCCCCGGCGACACCCCGGGTCTGGGCACCGATGACCAGATCCCCGCGGCTCCCGGCGCAGCGATGGCCCCGCAGGCCACCGCGTCCGAGATGCCCCGGGCCCTGGCTCAGGCCGGCGGTGTGCCGGTGACGTGGCTCCCGTTGGCCGCTGCGGCGCTGATCCTCGCAGGGGCTGTGCTCGCCCTCCGTCGTCGCACCGCCTGAGGCAGCCCGAATGGGGCGGATGCCGCGGCTCGATCACCGGCATCCGCCCCAGAGGCGTGCGCGAATGCGATAGTCCGCGCGCGACACCCCGCCGTCGAGGCTCGACAAACGGCGTGTCGACCCCGGACTATTGCATCGGCGAATGCCCCACAGCGAGAACGCACCCCGAAACGCCGGATGCCGCGGTCCCGACCTCGAAGGGAAGGGACCGCGGCATCCGAACCGCGCGCCAGGATTACTTGGCGGCGACCACCTGCAGGGTGATCACGGCGGTGAGGTCGTCACGCAGGCGAACGGTCGCCTCGTGCTCGCCCACGGCCTTGATCGGCGAGGTGATGTGGATCTTGCGCTTGTCGAGGTCACCGAGACCGGCGGCCTTGACGGCGTCGGCCACGTCGGCCGGCTTGACCGAACCGAACAGACGGCCTTCGGCGCCGGCCGTGACGGTCAGCTTGACCGTGTTCGACTCGAGCGTGTTCTTGAGCGCCACAGCCTCTTCGTGGTCGTGGATCGCGCGGGACTCGCGAGCGGCGCGGATCGACGCCACCTGCTTCTCGCCACCGCGGGTCCAGGCCACAGCGAAGCCCTGGGGGATGAGGTAGTTGCGGGCGTACCCGTTCTTGACCTCGATGACGTCGCCGGCGCTACCGAGCCCGGCGACCTCGTTCGTGAGAATCAGCTTTGCCATGTCGGTACTCCTTACCGGCCAGCGCCGGCGTAGGGCAGGAGAGCCATTTCACGGGCGTTCTTGATCGCCTTGGCGATCAGACGCTGCTCCTGCACCGAGACTCCGGTGATACGACGGGCGCGGATCTTCCCACGCTCCGAGATGAACTTGCGAAGCGTCGCGACGTCCTTGTAGTCGATGACGCCGACGCGGATCGCCTTCGCGGGAGCGGCGTTCTTCGCGCCCTTCCGCGGCTTGCGGCGGTCGCCGGTTGCCTTTCCAGCCATGTGTCTTCCTTAAGAGAGATGGATGCCGCGGCCCGCGGCATCCGGAATTCGAATCAGAACGGGGTGTCGTCGCCGTAGCTCGTCCCGGGCGCGCTCCAGGCGTCAGGGGCCGAAGACCCGGGCGTGGCCCAGGGCTCGTCCTGCTGCACCTGCGGACGCGACTGCTGCTGACCGCCGCCGAAGCTGCCGCCGCCACCGCCACCGCCGTTGGAGGCGGCCCGGGTGACCTGGGCAGTGGCGTAGCGGAGCGAGGGGCCGATCTCGTCGACCTCCAGCTCGATCGCCGTGCGGTTGTTGCCTTCGCGGTCCTGGTAGGAGCGCTGCTTCAGGCGGCCGGTCGCGACGACCCGCATGCCCTTGGTGAGCGAGCCTGCGACGTGCTCAGCGAACTCGCGCCAGACCGACGCGCGCATGAACAGCGCTTCGCCGTCCTTCCACTCGTTGGCTTGACGGTCGAAGCTGCGCGGCGTCGATGCGATCGTGAAGTTCGCGACGGGCAGGCCGTTCTGCGTGTAGCGCAGCTCGGGGTCCGCCGTGAGGTTCCCCACGACCGTGATGATGGTCTCGCCGGCCATGAGCCTTAGGCCTTCGCAGCCTTGCGGGCGGCCTTGGCCTCAGCGCGCTCCTTCTCGGCGGCGACCTGAGCGATCGCCTCCTCGGCGCGGAGGACCTTGGTACGCATGATCTGCTCGTTCAGCTTGAGCTGACGGTCGAGTTCCTGCGTGGCCTCGCTCGTGGCGGTGAAGTTGACGACGGCGTAGATGCCCTCGTTCTTCTTCTGGATCTCGTAGGCGAGACGGCGCTTGCCCCAGACGTCGACGTTGTCGATCGAGCCACCGTCTGCGGTGATGACCTTCAGGAACCCGTCGAGCTTGGGAGCGACCTGGCGCTCGTCGATCTCGGGGTCGAGGATCACCATGAGTTCGTACTGGTGGATGTGCGTCACTAACCCACCTCCTTCGGACTAGAACGGATGCCGGGCGTTTCCCGGCACCAGGAGGGTTGATGCACGTGTCCGCTGATTCCGCGCATGAGCGCAGACGGACAACCACAACAGTCTAGCGGATGCCGGGGGTCCCCGTGGAATCGGCCAGTCGCCCCGCAAGCGCCACGGCGGCCTCGGCCAGCTCCGGGGGCCCGACGACCTCGAACGGGACGTCGAAGCGCAGGGCCCACGCGAGCGCTCCCGCGCACGACCATGAGCCGACACGCACGCGACTGCGGCCGTCGCCGAGGTCCTGGAGCTCCGCGTCACCCAGGAACCGCACGACTCGCCGCGCAGGCGTCGACAGGATCAGGTCGGCGGTCACGGGCCAACGGTCCTGCTCGTCGGACCCTTTGAATCTGGCGGAGAGATAGCTGCGCGCATCCCCGGTGGGGATCGCCCGCGGCTCGAACGGGACGCCGCCACCCTGACGGACCCGGACCCGGTCGAGCCGCAGAATGCGCCAATCCGCGACGTCCACCTCCCATGCGACGACGTACCAGCGGCCGTCGCGCGCGACGACGGCGTGCGGCTCGATCCGTCGGGAACGGTCGTCCCCGCGGTACTCGATGCGGAGGGTGCGGCGATCGCGGGCGGCGGCGCTCACCGCTTCGAGCGCCCCGACCTCGACCTGCGCGTCCGGCGTCCCCGTCTCGAACCGGATCCCGTCGATGCGATGACGCAGGTGCGACGGCATGACCTGCCGCATCGTGGCGAGGGCTCGGGCCGCGGCATCCGCGATGTCGACTCCGGATGCCGACTGCAGCGCGACCGCGATCGCCACCGCCTGCTCGTCATCGAACAGGAGGGGCGGCAGCTCGTCTCCGGGCGCGAGGCGATACCCGCCGTAGGGACCCTTCGCGGCGCTGATCGCATACCCGAGCTCACGGAGCCGGTCGACGTCGCGGCGCACCGTGCGAACGGTGACACCGAGACGATCCGCCAGTTCCTGCCCGCCCCAGTCGCGACGGGACTGCAGGACGGACAGCAGGTCCAGCATCCGATGCGACGGTGACGACATTCCTCCATCCTGCGACAGAAGCGGACAGAAACGGTCCTCTATGCGGCGAAGAGTGGTTCTCGGCAGTCAGCCACCGAACGAAGGACGATCATGACCCTCTCCACCACCACGCACCTCAACTTCCGCGGCGACGCCCGGGCCGCACTCGAGTTCTACGGCCGGGTGTTCGACGGTACGGTCTCGGCGACGACCTACGCACAGGTCGGCATGCCCGCCGATGCACCGGGAGCCGACAAGGTGATCTTCGGCCTGCTCGTCGCCGCGGACGGCTTCCGCCTCATGGCGTACGACGTCCCCGGCGAGAGCCTCGGCGCAGACGCCGTCGCGGGCACCACGCGCCGCGAGAACGGCGCGACCATCACCGACCGTGCGTTCTTCGTCTCGCTGCAGGGCGACACGCTCGACGAGGTCGCCACCCGCTGGGAGGCTCTCGCCGACGGCGCCACCGTCATCGAGCCGTTGGCTGCCTCACCCTGGAGCGCCGGCTTCGGCATGCTCACCGACCGGTTCGGCGTCACGTGGGTGGTCGACGTACGAGCCGCGCACACCGCCTGACACAGACCGGCACCGGACGCCACCCCGCGAGGACGATCCTCCGCGGGGTGGCGATTTCGGTACCGTGGCCGCATGGTGAGCACCCCCGCCTTCGACGCCCGCCCGCTCACCGACCCCGTCGACGGCGCGACGGCACGGGCGTACCGCACGAAACTGATCGAGACGGGCCGCGCGCCGAGGACCGCAGGCTGGGCTGCGGGATGCCTCATCGTCGGTGTCGTGGGCGTCTTCGGTCTCGTCGTCGTCAACCTCATCTTCCGGCTCGTCTTCGCCCCGTTCTTCGAGGTGTCGTCGTCCGACGGAGCCGGATCCATCGCGATCATCGTCGTCCTCGCACTGATCGCAGCCGGGGTGACCGCCCTCATCGTGAAGGCGTATCGCAACGGCGGCGTGCGCTGGTACCGCCTCGACCACTTCGCCCGGGCGAACGGGATGACCTGGTTCCCCCAGGCATCCGATCCCCCTCTCCCGGGGATGATCTTCTCGATCGGGAGTTCTCGGACGGCGACGGACATCCTTCGGGGCGAGCAGCCCCGCATGGTCGAATTCGGCAACTACCGGTACACGACGGGATCCGGCAAGAACCGCACCACCCACCGGTGGGGGTACGTCGCGATCCGTCTCGGCACCCCGCTGCCCCACATCGTGCTGGATGCCGAAGGCAACAACACCTTCCTCGGCACGAACCTGCCGCAGAGCTTCGACCGGCATCAGCGCCTGAGCCTCGAAGGCGATTTCGACAGGTACTTCTCGCTCTACTGCCCGCAGGGCTACGAGCAGGATGCGCTGTACCTGTTCACGCCCGACATCATGGCCCGCTTCATCGACAACGCGGCCCAGCTCGACGTCGAGATCGTCGACGACTGGCTGTTCCTCTACGGCAAGCGCGACTTCTCCACCCTCGACCCCCGGACGTGGGGATGGCTGTTCTCCGTCGTCGGAGCCTTGATGGACAAGCTCGCCCAGTGGGAGCGGTGGCGCGACGATCGATTGACGATGCCCGCCGCGGCAGGCCCGGCATCCGCTTCAGCATCGTCCGTCGCCGGGGCTCTGCCGTTCACACCGCCCGTCGAGGCGCTGCGTCCGCCGCCCGGTGTCGCCCCGGGCGGCCGCCGGTTGAAGACAGCCGTCCCCTGGGCGACGATCCTCATCGGCGGAGCCGTCGTCGTCGTGTGGATCGCGCTGCAGAGCGGCGTGATGGACGCGCTCTTCAGTCGATGACGGTCGCAAGGACCGATCGCCGTGGACGGACGATCGGGTCCTGATACCGGGCCGGCGTGACGGTGATGTCGCTTCCGTCGTCGGACCACGATTCCGCACCGCGCCGACCGAGCACTTTGCGGGCGCTGAGGATGCCCCACACGAGGGGGGCGCCGACGCTGAGCGCGACCGCTCCGAGGAGGGAGCGATCCCGGTACCCGAGCACGGCCTTGCGCTGCCACGCCTCGTGCAGCGCACCGCCGCGGGCGGTCGGCACGAAGCGGGGAGCCAGGACGCCTCGCCGCCGCGTGTCGACGAGCCGTTCCACGTCGGACCACCACGTGGATTCGCTCGGGTCGTGGAAGTAGTTGTCGGCCATCCAGCCCGGGTGAGGATGCCGGAACCGCCGCGCGATGACATCCTCGGCGCTCCCCTGCACCCCGCTGCCGTTGAAGACGGTGTTGAGGTGCGTCTTCGAGACGCCGAACGTGGTGAGCGCGATGACGGGCACGCCCATCGCCATGGCTTCGACAGCGGCCGTGGAACTGATGGTCACGAGCCCCTCCGCCGTCTCGAGCGCACGCGACATCGGCTCGTGCGAGAACACCAGGTTGTCGGGTCGGTCGCGGAGCAGATCGGTGAGTTCGGTGCGTTCGAAGTGCGTCTCGACCTCGCCGAGTTCGGGGCGTGAACGGAGCTTGAGGACGACGCGCCGGGTCGGATCGGCGAGGGCCGCCGCCCGCAGCAGCTCGGCGAGCTGCCGGCGCTCCTCCGGCTCTCGCGGGACGATCGCCTGCGCAGCGAAGACGAGGTCCGTTCCACCGGTCGCCTCCGCCGCCGGTCGGGCGAACGGAAGGGTCGCGAGACCGAAGCGCATCGTGACCCCGAGCCGACCGGCGAGCTGCCGGAAGGCACGCAGCTCGCGCTTGGAGTGCAGGACCATCAGATCGCAGTGACGCCGGTAGAGGGCGGCCCCGCGCTGCGCGGGTATCGACATGCCGGGCAGACCCGACACGACCACCGGCCGCGGAGCGACCCGATCGATCTGCCGCATCACGAGGCGGACGAACGGCCCGCGTCCTGCGATGACGACGACGTCGGGTCGATCCGTGGAGAGCCAGCCGGAGAGATCGTTGTAGGCGATGCGGGTGACCGCTTCGGGACGGATGCCGGTGCCCGCCAGAGCCGCGTGCTCCTGCGCGACGCTCACCACGAGCGGCGTCTGCACGAGCACGAGATGGGGGTCCACCGACGGCGCGGAGTCGATGAGAGCCGCCGACCACTTCACGAAGGAGTCGGCATCGGCGATCGCGACGACGCGCAGTCGTCCCCGACGGTCACCCGGCATGGTCATGCCGGGACGCGGCGCAGCTTCGCCATCGGGGCGAGTTCCCCGTCGTAGATGCGCTTGACGCCGTCGCCGAGGGCCGTCTCGATGACGCGGATGTCGCGCACCAGGTGCTCCAGACCGGTCGGCTCGAGGGACGCGGCGTGGTCGGATCCCCACATGGTGCGGTCGAGGGTGATGTGACGCTCGACCGCCACGGCGCCGAGGGCAACGGCGGCGAGGGAGATCTGCAGGCCGCGCTCGTGCCCCGAGTATCCGATGGGGATGCCGGCGTAGCGGTCGCGCAGCGAGGCGATCATCTTGATGTTCGCCTCCTCGGGCTCCATCGGGTACGTCGAGGTGGCGTGCATGAGGACTGTGCGGTCGGTGCCGAGGACCTCGAGCGCGCGGTCGATCTGCTCGATGGTCGACATGCCCGTGGAAAGGATGATCGGCTTGCCCGTGGCTCGGAGAGCGTCGAGCAGTTCGATGTCGGTGAGGCTCGCCGAGGCGACCTTGTGGGCGACGACGCCCAGGTCCTCGAGGAAGTCGACGCTCGGGACGTCCCACGGCGAGGCGAACCAGTCGAGCCCGCGCATCGTGGCGTGGTCGCCGATCTCGATGTACTGGTCGCGGTCGAACTCGACGCGGTAGCGGTACTCGAGGTAGGTCATGGTGCCCCAGGGCGTCTCTCGCGGGGTGTCACGCATGTGCACCGGAGTGGCGATCTCGGGCGTGCGCTTCTGGAACTTCACCGCGTCGGCGCCGGCGTCGGCGGCGACGTCGATCAGCCGCTTGGCGAGCTCGACGTCGCCGTTGTGGTTGAGGCCGATCTCGGCGATGACGTACACCGGGTGTCCGCCGCCGAGTACATGGTTTCCGATGGTCACCGTCATGGCGAGTCCTTTCGTCGTTACTCCCCTCAGCGTGGGTTCCGACTGTGAATGACGGATGAACCCCGCATGGCCCGCACCGGACGTCTGGCTGACGGGTGCGTGCGGTCAGCGGGCCGCGAGGATGCGGTCGGCGAGTTCGCGCACGGCACCGTCACCGCCGCAACGGCCCAGCACGACGCGCGCAGCCGCCAGCACGTCCGCGTGCGCGTCGGCGACCGCGATCGGCCAGCCGACGAGAGCCATTGCAGGGAGGTCATTGACGTCATTGCCGAGGTAGGCGGCGTCCGCGAGGTCGACACCCTTCTCGAGCGCCCACTGCCGGAGGACGGACGCCTTGTCCTCGACCCCGTGCACGACCTCGACCCGCAGCTTCTCGGCGCGGGCGCGGACGACGGCGTTCTGCTCGGTCGACAGGATCAGCATCGGGACCCCGGCGCGGCGCAGCAGCGCGACGCCCATCCCGTCGGAACGACTCACCCGCACGTGCTCCGTGCCGGCGGCATCCACCCACGCGCTGTCGTCGGTGTGGACCCCGTCGAAATCCGTCACGACGACCGTCGCCGTCACGGGCTCGGCGGGGGCGACCAGATGCGCCAGCGCCTGCGCGGCGCGCAGCTGCCCGGGATCGTCGATCTCGATCGACGTCGCCTCGGGGACCTCGACGATCTCGGTGCGTCCGAAGAAGCGGTGTCCCGCCCGCCGGAACCCGTCCGTCGTGAAGACGTAGAACGCGCCCGTCTCGACGTAGTGCGGCTCACGCTCCTGCCGCCGGGGGCGACGCGCCGCGTCATGACCGATCGCGGCCGCGGCACCGTCGGCATCCCGTCGCCAGACGAACTCGTAACTCTCGCGCGCGGCGAACGCGCAGTCCGCCCGGGCGTCGCGGACGAGAGCGACGGCCTCGGCCAGCGCGTCGCTGGGGATGAAGGGACTCGTCGCCTGCAGGAAGGCGGTCACGCGGGGGTGGATGCCGTCGGCGGCGAGCGCGTCGAGGGCGTGCAGGACCGCGCTCTCGGAGGTGGCGGTGTCGCCCGAGATGTCTGCGGGTCGGTCGACGACCCGGGCACCCGCGCCGCGAGCCGCGGATGCGATCGCGTCGTCGTCGGTCGACACGACGACGAGGTCGATGACCCCCGACATCCGCGCGGCGTGCACCGCTCGAGAGATGAGCGGGATGCCGCCGACGCGGGCGACGTTCTTCCCCGGTACACCCTTGGACCCGCCGCGGGCGGGGATCACGGCCACGGTGTCGACGGCGTCGGTCACGGTCATCCTCCTCGCAGGGCCTTCCACGCGCGTTTTCCGCGGCGCCGCGCACCGCGCAGCGCCAACTGCACCTCGACGACGCGGGACGCGCCGCCGCGCGGCGCGAGCGCACGGGCGAGCAGTCCGGGGGCCGCTCCGCCGCGGAGGCCCAGCGCGCTCAGGCGGGTCCGCGCGAAGTAGCGCTCGCGTTCCGCGACGGATGCCGCGGCCAGGAACTCCTCCGCCCGGGCACGCAGCGGCGCCGCGATGACCGGCTGCATCGCGTAACCGACGGCATCCACGAGCAGCTGCATGCGGTCCCCCTCGTAAGGGGATCCGGGGCGGGTGAGGGCGTCGATGATCGTGACCGGGATGCGGTTGCCGTTCTCGAAGGGCGTCAGCCGCTGGAGAAGCAGCTCCGTGCCGACGGCGGCGATCGGGAGGCCGGCGAGCGCGCGCAGGGTCGGCAGAGCGGTCGAGAATCCCGCCACCGCGCCCACGAACGGCAGCCGGAGTGCGAGCACTTCGGCCGGGGTGCCGCCGCGGAACACCGTCAGAGGGATGCCGCGGCTCGCCGCGTGCGCTGCCAGATCGTCGATGAGCGCAGGGGTGGCCGAGGGGTGGGGCTTGAAGACGATCGCGCCCGGCGACCACGCGAGCGCACGATCGACCATGTCGCGCTGCATCCGAGCCTCCTCGTCGGCCGAGATGAGCCCGAGCGCCGAAAGGTACTGCCCCAGCACCAGCGCGGGACGCGGCACGTCCGCCAGCGCGTCGAGGTCGGGGTCGACGGTCGCCGCCGACACCTCCTCGACCACAGAACGCAGAGCGGACGCGGCTACCGGCACACGCGGCGTCCCGGCGAACAGCAGTGGCTCGACGTCCGGCACCGCGTCGGCGTAGACCACGCCCACGACTCGGCCGGCGACGGCGTGCGGCCACTTGTTGCGGATGGGCGAGTACGTCATGAGACCGTCGCCGATGATCGACACCGGCGCTCCGTCGAAGACGTCGATGAAGACGCGCGAGGGAGCGACCTGCGGGCTCTGCAGGTAGAGCTCGACCTCGCCGTCGCCGATGCCCCAGGCCTGACGCAGCAGCCGCTCGAGCACCGCGGCCTCGGCGACGGTCGTGCGCCAGTGCGGCGGACGTTCGGGGGCGAGCAGCTCGTTGAGATCGACGACGCGGTCGAATCGCGCGCGCAGGGTGGCGAGGTGCGAGGCGTCCCCGATTCCGTCGCCCGCTTCGGGGACGATCGCCGCGTTCACGGCGACGAGGATGCGGCCCGCCGCGGAGGCCGGGATCGCACCGGCATCCATCGCCGCCACGGCCGTCATGAGCCCGTAGGCCGAGTTGAGGACGAAGATCTGGGTCATGCGGTGCGCACCTCGCGCACGAGACGCGCAAGGATGCGGCGACGGCGGTCAGACAGTCGCAGCAGCGCAGGGTCGATCTGATCCTCCGGGATGGCCCGCAGAAGATCCCGGATGCCGTGACGCAGCGCCGTGCGGTCGGAGGCCGACATCGCCCGCGCGCGGAACAGGTGATACGCGCAGACCGACATGGTGGTGGTCGCGATCTTCGGCAGGAAGCGGTCGGCGTCGGCATCCTGCTCCACCACCCGGATCGCCTCGGCGAAGGCGGGAAGGAAGTCGAGCTGGCGTCGGTCCAGCACCTGCGTCAGCGAGGTCGTCACCCCGCGGCGGTAGAGGATCGCGGGCGCGTCGACGACCGCGAACGAGGTCGCCCGCAGGTGGAGACGCCAGATCCAGGGCCGGTCCTCGGCGGTGAACAGTCCTGGCTCGAAGTGCGCGAGCCCCTGGTCGATCACTCGGCGGTGAAACATGCCGGCCCAGGCATAGGGGTAGTCGACCATGGTGGTCTCGTCGGCGGGCAGGATCGCGTCGCGGGGATCGGCCACGCGCCCGCGCCAGGCGAACGGGGCCTTCATCAGGCGTCGACGGCCGTCCGTGTCAGTGACGTGGTCGGTCCGGACGAAGTCGCACTCCAAGCGGCGCATCGACGCGACGAGGCTCTCGAGCCGCTCCGGGTGCATCCAGTCGTCCCCGTCGACGAAGCAGAAGTAGTCCGTGTCGACGCGTTCAAGGCCCTGATTGCGCGCCGCGGCGAGGCCGACGGGCTGCGCGTTGGAGATGAGCTCGACGTGGGGCATGTCCCGCGCGAAGTGCTGCACCTGGACCCGGGTGTCATCGGTCGACCCGTCGTCGATGACGACCAGCCGCACCCGTGACGGGTCCTCGAACTGGCGCCCCAGGGTCGTCACGGTCGTGCCGATGTACGGCCCGGCGTCTTTGGCCGGCAGGATGACGGTCACGATCGGAGAGGACACGCGGCGATCCAAACAAGCGGGTGTGACCGGGAGGTGGCGGCAGGGTGAACGGTTCCGGTCGATCACCGGTGGCGGCTAGCACACGGGCAGCCCCCGGTCCACCGGCTGGCCGGTTCAGAGGACTCGGCTATCGTGGTCGATCGTCGGGGGGCGCTTCATTCTGGTGCGTGTCCCCGCTCTTCGCACACCAAGGAGACCTCACATGTCGCGCAAGACCACCCTGTCGACGGGCTTCGCCGTCGCCACGATCGCCCTCTTCGCACTGACCGGCTGCGGTTCGTCCGAGTCGGGGACCACCACCGACCCCGCGCCGGTCAGCTCGCCCGCCGCCGAGTCGCCTGCGGCAGAGTCGCCCGCCGCGGAGGCCCCCGCAGGCGACCAGAGCAAGGCCGACGCCTGCCAGATCCTCCAGACCGAGCTGACCGACCTCAACACCGAGGTCAACGGTGCCAGCGGCGAGCTCTCGTCTGCAGTCCAGTCGGGTGACACGTCGGGTGCGCGCGACATGTTCACGAAGATCGGCGACCGCATCGACGAGATCTCGGGCATGATCACCAACCCCGACGTCTCCGAGGCGTACGCGTCGTACTCGGCCGCGTGGGACGAGTTCGAGAAGACGTTCGTCAAGATCAGCGACGCGGTCGACGCGAAGGACAACACCGCCCTCCAGGCTGCGGCCAACGACCTGACCGACGGCATCTCGGGCTTCACCGACGCCGCCAAGGAGATCAGCACCGCCTGCAGCTGATCCGTCACCGCACACAGCCTGAACGCCCCTCGTCCCACGGACGGGGGGCGTTCTCGTGCGCCGGTCGTGCGCCGGTGCCCGGGGGCGTGCGCGGATGCAATAGTTCGCGCACGACACGCCGCGTCACGCGCCCTCGACGCGGCGTGCCGTCCCGGATTCCTTGCATCCGCGTGCGCGCGAGTGGCCGGATCGGCCCCGGGCCAGGCCATCATGGGGGAATGGCATCAGCGAAGAGCGTCACCGGCATCGTCGTCGATCGGCTCACGCGGTGGGGCACGGCATCCGTCCTCATCGGCGGCGCGCTCGCACTCCCGCGGCGCACCCGTGCCTTCGGGCTGCAGACGCTGATGTGGGGCGCGATCGACGTCGCCCTCGCGGTGTTCACCCGTCAGCGCGGTGAGATCCCGAAGAGGCGGATGCTGCGTCGCATCCTCCTCGCCAATGCCGTGCTCGACGTGGGTTACGTCGCGACGGGGGCGCACCTCGCCGTGCGGACGCCGACACTCGGCGGCCGTCTGAGCGCCGCGCATGCGCGCGGACACGGCCTCGCCGTCATCATCCAGGGCGCCGCGCTCTTCGTCATCGACCTGACCGCCGCTCGACGCCTGCGGCGCTGACGGCTGGTCGGTCGGCCTGCTCCTCGCCGTCGCGGTCGGCGGCGGAGACGTCGACAGAGACCGTGTCCGCTCCCGACGACGCCGACTGACTCAGCCTCGCGCGGCCCACCAGTCGCGCAGGCGCTGCTCCGCGACCTCGGGCTCGATGACGCCCTCGTCGAGGCGGATGTCGAGCAGGAACCGGTACGCCTCGCCGACCTCGCGGCCGGGACGGATGCCGAGGATCTCCTGGATCCGGTTGCCGTCGAGCGCCGGGCGCATCGCTTCGAGCTGCTCCTGCTCGGCGAGCTGAGCGATCCGTGCCTCGATGTCGTCGTAGGCCGAGCGCAGGCGTCCCGCCTTGCGCTTGTTGCGGGTGGTGACGTCGGCCCGCGTCAGGATGTGCAGCCGCTCGAGCTGGTCGCCCGCGTCGCGGACGTAACGGCGTACGGCCGAATCCGTCCACGCGCCTTCGGCGTACCCGAAGAAGCGCAGGTGCTGCTCGATGAGCTGACACACGGCATCCGTCGTCGCACCGTCGAACTTGAGTGCCTTCAGCCGCTTGCGCGCCATGCGGGCGCCCTTGACGTCGTGATGGTGGAAGCTGACCGCACCGCCGGGCTCGAGCTTTCGCGTCGCCGGTTTGCCGATGTCGTGCAGGAGGGCGGCGAGGCGCAGCGTCACGTCGGGCACGTGACCCGGGTGCCGCTGCTTCTCGAGGTCGATCGCCTGCGCCAGCACCGTCAGCGAGTGCTCGTACACGTCCTTGTGGTGGTGATGCTCGTCGACCTCGAGGCGCAGAGCCGGAACCTCGGGCAGGAACAGCTCCATGAGGCCGGTGTCGACGAGAAGGCGGATGCCGCGGTCCGGGCTCTCGGTCGCGAGAAGCTTCACCAGCTCACCCTGGACGCGCTCGGGGCTCACGATCGACAGGCTCGGCGCGAGGCGGGTCATCGCCTCGACCGTCGCCGCGTGGACGTCCATGCCGAGCTGGCTCGCGAAGCGCGCGGCGCGGAGCATGCGGAGCGGGTCGTCGCCGAAGCTGACGTCGGGGTCTGCGGGGGTGCGCAACGACCCGCCGACGAGATCCTCGACGCCGCCGGTCGGATCGACGAGCGAGGGACCGGGGATCCGCAAGGCCATCGCATTGACCGTGAAATCGCGCCTGCCCAGATCCTCTTCGAGGGTGTCGCCGAACTCGACCGTCGGCTTGCGGGTCGTGCCGTCGTAGCTGTCGGCGCGGTAGGTCGTGACCTCCACCTGCTCGCCGCGGACCTTCGCCCCGATCGTGCCGAACGCGCGACCGATGTCCCAGGTCGCCGTCGCGAGCGGTTTCACGATGCGCAGGATGTCGTCTGGGCGCGCGTTCGTCGTGTAGTCGAGGTCGTTCACCCTCCGGCCGAGGAGCGCATCGCGGACCGGCCCGCCGACGATCGCGAGCTCGAACCCGGCCTCCGCGAACGCGCGGGCGAGAGCCGCCGACACCGGGGCCTCGGCGAGCGCGCCCAGGCGCGCGAGACCCTCGGCCATGTTCAGCATGCCTACGAGCCTACCGAGCGGCGCCGGGGGCTCCGGTGGGTGAGCGCTGGGTACGCACGCTGGGTGCGTCCGTTTCGCGCGGACGCAAGGGTTTCCGCGCGACACCCCGAGCCGCGGCGTTCGTCAGCGGCGTGTCGTCGCCGATCCCTTGCATCGGCGAACGCCGCGCCGTGCACCGGCCGATCAGGCCAGGCGCAGGAATCCGGTGAACACGAGCTCGCGCACCCGCGGCAGGAGGTCACCGCGGAGCGCGGCGGCATCCACCTCCAGCAGGTCGGCGATGGCGTCGATGAGCACGCCGACCGGCAGGTCGCCGTCGGAGGCCCCGACGAGCGCCGCGAGCGCCGGATCCACGTTCAGCACCCGTCCGAACCCGCCGCCCTGGCGCAGCTCGATGACCGAGGGCTCCTCCGCGCCGGGGCGGTGGTGACGGGCCTCGGTGACGTCCGGGTTCACGACGGTGGTCGCGTCGGCGAGCGCCTCGTCGTCGAGCAGTCCGAGCCGGTCCCACGCTGCGAGCGCCTCACCGAGGTGCGTCCCGAGCGTGCCGGGCACCGGCTGGGTGACTCGTTCGTAGCGGGCGAGGGGCGGCATCCCGATCGGCGTACGCCGCAGCAGCAGGTACCCGAAGCCGACCGAGGTCACGCCGCGCTCGGCGAAATCGGTGAGCCAGGCGTCGATGAGTCGCGCGTAGTCGGGACTGCCGGGCGTCGTCCCGCCGTCGCGCACCCACAGCTCGGCATATGCGAGCGGGTCGAGGCGCTCGCGTTCCACGATCCATGCGTCGAGCGGGTGAGTGGATGCCGCGACCCACGTGCGCACACGCTCGAGGCCGTCGGCATCCTCCCGGTACTCCCAGTTGCCGAGCAGCTGTGCCGTGCCGCCGGGGGCGAGCACGTCGCTCACGCCCGACACGAACGCCGCGACGAGGTCGTCGCCCGCGAAACCGGCGTCGCGGTACTCGTACTCGGGCACGCCGGCGACGCGTGGAGTGATGACGAAGGGCGGGTTCGACACGACGCGGTCGAACCCCTCACCTGCGACCGGCTCGAACAGGCTCCCGTGGCGCACCTCGACCCCGTCGACGTCGTTGAGGGCCGCGTTGAGCAGGGTGAGCCGCAGTGCGCGCTCCGAGACGTCCGTCGCGACGACGCGAGGTGCGCTGCGCCGGGCACGGAGGGCCTGGATGCCGCATCCCGTCCCGAGATCCAGGACGCGCTGGGCGGGGGTGTCGAGCTGGAGCCCCGCCAGAGTGAGGGATGCGCCGCCGACACCGAGCACGTGGCCCGTCGGGAGCGCGCCGCCCAGTGCCGCCTCGTCGAGGTCGCTCACGATCCACCACTGACCGGAGCCCGCGGCATCCGCGTAGTCCTGCGGACGCAGCAGCGCGGTCGGGGTGACCGCCTCACCGTCGATGCGCACCAGGCCCAGCCGGTCGAGGCCCGCCGCGCCGGCGACGGGCAGCGCGGCATCCACCTCCGTCACGGATACCGGGTCGCCGAGGAACAGGAGCCTGCTCAGCACCGCCAGCGCATCGGTGCGATCGGACAGTGCTCGGCGGGCGGGAGCGAGCAGGCCGCGACCGATCGCATCGTCGGCGAGAGGTCCCCACGCCGCCCGCACGGCATCGGCCGTGTACCCCGCGGCGGCGAGGTCCGCACGCAGCGCAGCGATCGAAGACGGGTCGGGATGCCGGGAGTCGCTCACCCTCCCATTCAACCGGCCCCCGGGCCCAATCAGGGGGTCTGCAGGGCGGTGACCCTAGAATCGCTCCCGATGGTGCGGTCATGGATCGCACAGGAATCGACCTCTTCATGACCTTCATCTCGCCTGATCCGGGCCGACGTCCGCCGCGCCGATCCCGTTGGCTGCGCACGGCGACCGCGGTGAGCGCAGCCCTCGCCCTCGCCGCCCCGGCGCCCGCTGCGTTCGCCGCCGTGGAGGATCCCGGCGAGGATCCGGAGCCGACCGCGGTGCTCGCTCCGACGAACGACGGCATCGTCCCGGCATCCGGATCCCTCACTTTGACCGTGACGGCGAGCAACCCCGGCACGGATGCGCTCCCCGAGGGCGAGGCGACCTTCGAACTCGGCACCCGGCCGCTGACCACCGGCGGCGCGCTCAGTGCGTGGCTCGACAGCGGCAACGCCGCGGTCCCCTTCGACACCGTGGGCGAGACCGCTGTGCCCGGGATCGCGTCGGAGCAGTCGGCATCCCCCTCGGTCTCGGTCGACACCGAGGACGAGGTCTTCGACGGGATGGGTCCCGGGGTCTACCCCGCGCGCGTCGTGTACCGCGCGGGCGGGGACACGGTCCTGGCCCGAACCGTGATCGTCGTCCCGCGTACCGCGGACGCGACGAAGAAGGTCGGCGTCGTCGTCCCCATCACCGCCGGCCCGCAGTCGACGGGGTCGCTCAGCGCAGACGTGCTCGGAGAACTGACCGGGGACGGCGGCGACCTTCGCAACCAGCTCACGGCGGTGGCCGGCACCGACGCGATCCTCGCGGTCGATCCGGCGATCGTCGCGTCGATCCGGGCCCTCGGCTCGGCCGCTCCCGCCGATGCCGTCGCATGGCTCGATCAACTCATGGCGCTGCCGAACGATCGTTTCGCCCTCCAATACGGCGACGCCGACCTGGCGGCGCAGATCGGGGCGGGTGCGAGCGCTCCGGCACGGCTCAGCTCTTACGCCGCCTACCTCGATGCCGCCGACTTCGCCGCCACGGGTGCCGCAGCCGGTGGCGCGACTCCGGCCCCCACTCCGACGCCGGGTGAGGTCACTCTGCCGACGCTCGACGAGCTGTTCGATTTCGGCGCCGACCGTGACGCGGTCTTCTGGCCCGCCACCGGCACGGCGGGCGCCGAGACCGCGTCGGTCCTCGGTGCACTCACCGGCACCGAGGACACCCCGGTGACGCTCCTTCCGAGCTCGGTGGTCCGATCGGATGCCACGGCCCACGCGACGGCGGACGGCGCCGAATTGCTCGTCTACACCGAGGATCTGTCGGCCCTGCTCGCGCGGGCGTCGACCTCCGATGACCAGACCGCCCGTGACAGTGCCCTCGCCGAGTACACGGCCCGCGCGGAGCTGAGCGCTCCCGCAGGTCCCCTCCTGGTCACGGTGGACCGCGCGACCGGACGCTCCGAGGCAGCGCTCCGCGACGCGATCGAAGCCGCCACGGTGCTGCCCGGCTGGACCACGACCGACCTGGACGACCTCCTCTCCGAGAAGCCGGCGGCTGTCCGGCTCCTCTCGGTCGCGCCGGACGAGGATCGGGTGGCGATGATCGATGAGTTCCTCGCCGCCCAGCCCGGACTGCGGCGCATCTCGGGCGTTCTCGAGGACCCGGCCCTGCTGGCGTCGTCCGAGCGCGCCACGGAGTTGCAGCTGCTCGGTAATGCGTGGCTCGACGACCGCGACGGTTGGGATGCCGCGGTGCAGGCCCAGCGGGAACGACTCGCCGCCTGGACCGACGGGGTCGCTCTGGTCCTGGGCGGACCCATCACTCTCGCGGGCTCGTCCGCTCCGCTCGTCTTCACGGTCCGCAACGACCTCCCCTGGCCGGCGCGGCTCGATCTGCTCGCCTCGCCCGGTGACGCCCGTCTCGTGATCGAGTCCTCGACCGAGGTGGAGGTCGGCGCCCAGCAGACCAGCCGGGTGGCGGTGCCCGTCTCGGCCCTCGTCGGCAGCGGCGAGTCCTCCGTCGATCTGCAGCTGCGCACACCCGCAGGCGTCGATATCGGCCCGAGCGAGACCGTCGACGTGTCCGTCCGCGCCGAGTGGGAGTCCGTCTCGATCATCGTCCTCGGGGTCCTCGTGACCGCCCTCCTGGTCTTCGGCGTGGTGCGCACGATCCGACGCCGCCGACGGATGCCGGTGGTCGCCTGATGGCCGGCCTCGGCCGCGCGAGCGCCACCGTCGCCGCCGGGACGATGGCCTCCCGGGTCACCGGGCTGATCCGCAACATCGTGCTGACCGTCGCGGTCGGTACCGTCGGCGCGAGGGCGGCCGACTCCTTCGCCATCGCGAATCAGCTGCCGAACTCCGTCTTCGCGCTGATCTCCTCCGGACTGCTCGCGGGAGTGATCGTCCCCCAGATCGTCAAGGCGGTGAAAACACACGACGACCGGGGTGACGCCTTCGTGTCCAAGCTGCTGACGCTCGGCGTGCTCGCACTGCTGGTCGTCACGGCGATCGCCGTGGTCGCCGCCCCCCTGCTGGTCGAGATCTACGCAGGCGAGTTCACGGAAGAGGCGAAGAGCCTGACGCTCGCCTTGGCGTACTGGTGTCTGCCGCAGCTGCTCTTCTACGGCCTGTACGCGCTCGTCGGCGAGATCCTCAATGCGAACCGCGTCTTCGGACCGTTCGCCTGGTCTCCGATCGTGAACAACGTGATCTCCATCGCCGGCTTCGGTGTCTTCATCGCGCTCTTCGGGACGTACGAAGCCGCCACGGGCTGGACGGCGGGGATGATCGCGCTGATGGGTGGTACCGCGACCCTCGGCATCGTCGTGCAGGCCGGCATCCTTTTCCTGTTCTGGCGACGCGCGGGTCTTCACGTGCGGCCCGACTTCCATTGGCGGGGCATCGGTCTGCGGCAGATCGGCCGACTGGCCGGCTGGACCTTCCTCATGGTCGTCGTCGGCCAGGTCGCGGGGGCCTTCCAGGTCAACATCGTCGGTGCCGCGTCGGGCCCTGCAGCCGCCGGGGCGACCCTGCAGAACGCGTGGCTCCTGTTCATGCTGCCGTTCTCCGTCATCGTCCTGTCACTCGGCACCCCCTATTACACGAAGCTCAGCGAGCACGTGGCCGAGGGACGGACGGACGCCGTCACCGCCGACCTGTCCTCCCTCACCCGGACTGTCGGCATCTTCATGGTGGGCATCCTGGCTGCCATGTCCGTTGCCGCCGTGCCGCTCTCGCGTCTGTTCACCCCCTCGCCCGAGAAGGCGGTGGCCTTCGCCTTCGTCCTCGCGGCCTATCTCGTCGCCCTCCTGCCCCTGTCGTTCCAATTCGGCATCCAACGCACGTTCTACGCACTCAAGGACACGCGCACGCCGTTCCTCTACACGCTGGTCCAGGCTGCGATGGTCATCGCCACGGCGGTGGCCGCCTCCGCCCTGCTGAGCGCCGGCGTCCTGCCGCTCACCTGGCTCGCCGTCGCCATCGCCCTCGGTCAGTCCGTTGCCAACATCGTGCAGTTCGCTCTCGCCGTATCGCTGCTGCGACGCAAGATCGGCCCGCTCGGGCTCGGCGGCGCGTTCCGCGGCATCCTGCGCTTCCTGCTCGCGGCGATTCCGGCCGCCGCGGCCGGATGGGGTGTCTTCCTGCTCCTCGGCGGGGTGCAAGGGTGGGCGGTTTCGGATCGTCTCCTCGGCTTCGTCGGCGCCGCCCTCATCGGCGGCGTCACCCTCATCGTCTACGCGGCCATCCTCGCAGCGTTCCGCACTCCGGAACTCGCGACGGCGGGCCGCGCCCTTCGTCGATTCCTGCCCGGCCGCTGACACGAAGCGCGTCCCCAGGCGACGTGGAATGCCACGCGGCTACCATTGGTTGGACGTGTCGGGGCGAGGGATTTCGCCCCGATGGAGAAGGGATTCATCGTGCGCAAGGTCATCATCATCGGCTCGGGCCCCGCGGGGTACACCGCGGCCATCTACGCAGCCCGCGCGAACCTGTCGCCCCTCGTGGTGGCGAGTTCGGTCGAGGCCGGTGGTGAGCTGATGAACACCACCGAGGTCGAGAACTTCCCCGGGTTCCCCGAGGGTGTCATGGGACCCGACCTGATGGCGAAGATGCAGGAGCAGGCTGAGAAGTTCGGCGCCGAGGTCGTCTACGACGATGTCGTTTCGCTGGATGTTTCGGGCGACACCAAGAGCGTGACCCTGGGACGTGGCGAGACGCACGAGGCGGAGGCGATCGTCTTCGCCACCGGCTCCGCTCCGCGCAAGATCGGCATCGAGGGCGAGACCCGCCTCTCGGGTCGTGGCGTCTCCTACTGCGCGACCTGCGACGGCTTCTTCTTCCGCGAGAAGGTCATCGCCGTCGTCGGCGGTGGCGACTCGGCGATGGAAGAGGCGACGTTCCTCACCAAGTTCGCATCGAAGGTCTACGTGATCCACCGTCGCGACGAGCTCCGCGCCTCCAAGATCATGCAGGACCGCGCCAAGGCCAACGAGAAGATCGAGTTCGTCTGGAACAGCGAAGTCATCGACGTGCTGGGCGAGGACGCCGTGACCGGCGTGCGCCTCCGCGACACCGTCGACGGCTCCGAGCGCGACCTGGCCCTCGACGGCGTGTTCGTCGCCATCGGCTACGACCCGCGCACCCACCTCGTGCACAACGTCCTCGACATCACCGAGCACGGCACGGTCTGGGTCGACGGTCGCACCTCGAAGACGTCGGTCCCCGGCGTCTTCGCCGCGGGAGACGTCATCGACCCGACCTACCGTCAGGCGGTCACCGCCGCCGGTAGCGGTACGGTCGCCGCCCTCGACCTCGAGCACTACCTCGCCGCCCGCGGCGACGCCGGCGCACCGGCCGAGGACGTCTCGATCATCGACGGCCTGCCCACCCCGGCCTGACCGCGGAACAATCGCGGCATCCGCTGCGTTCTCATCACTGACACGATCGTGTCGACCCCTAAGGAGACAGACATATGACCGCCAAGGCAACGAGCGAGAGCACCTGGCAGCAGGACGTCATCGACGCCGAAGGCCCCGTTCTGGTGGACTTCTGGGCCGAGTGGTGCGGACCCTGTCGCATGGTCGGGCCCATCCTCGACGAGATCCAGACCGAGAACCCCGAGAAGATCACGGTTCTGAAGCTCAACGTCGACGAGAACCCGCAGCTCGCCATGCAGTACCAGATCACGTCGATCCCGGCGATGAAGGTCTTCAACAAGGGTGAGGTCGAGAAGACGATCATCGGTGCGAAGCCGAAGTTCGCCCTCCAGCAGGACCTCGCCGACTACATCGGCTGAGACACCGCTTCACGAAGGACCCGTGCGACCCCGGTCGCCGGGTCCTTCGTCGTTTCCCGGCCGCTGCCGACGAACGGCACGCACGATGCGCGTCCACACCGACGGCCTATCGGGATGGACCTGATCCCACACCGACCGTCCGAGGTTCGTCCGCTCGATGTGCTGCGCTCCGGGCAGGTCATCGAGCCCGACCCTCCCCCGCAGCAGCAGCGCCGTCTCCGCGGGAAGGTTCAGCGTCGTGACGGCCGCGTCGAACAGCGTCGTATCGTTCGGGTGATCCCGCAGGGCGTCGACGGAGGCCGCATCCGTTGCCAGCTCCGAGAACGCATGATCCGGATGCCGCGGCCCGCGGAGTGTGCTCGAGGTCAGTTCCGCACGCCCCAGCATCCGCTGCACGTCGGCGACCTCGCCTTCGTCGGCCAGAACGCGCTCCCAACGCGCCCGCCACGCGACGGTCATGTCCGGGATGCCGCGCATCGCCCACCTCGTCTCGACCGGTTCGTCCTCCAGGGCACCCCGGCTGTACACCTCGACGAAGAGCATGTCGCCCGCGGACGTCAGTCGCACGACCGGACGCTGCGCCGCAGGCCAATCCATCTGCGGATCACCGTGCGTCTGGACGAGGTGCATGTCACCGGCCGGCAGGACGCTGAGCGAGCATTCCAGCTGAGATGCGAGGCCGCGCCGACGCTGCGGGTCGATCGGCACGATCCCGCCGATGACGATGATGTTCACTTCCGTGGGTTCCTGGACCGGCACCCGCGGGGCAGCGCCTGGGCGTCGAGTGGACGCCGCGAGAACCGTATCCCCCCGTTCCAGCCGCACATCCGCCCGCCATTCCTCCGCGAGCGCGGAGACCAGCTCTGCAGCGTCCGACGCGAGGAGGCCGCCGGCGGCGTCGGCGAGGATGATCCGACCCGTCGCATTCGTCCCGACACGAGCGATGATCCGGCTGTCGGCCGGCGTGACGACGGCGGGCACGCGTCGCGCGCTGAGGGATGCCGCGACCCGCTTCCAGGACAGGTCTCGTTCCCCGCGAATGTCGAGATCGGCGATCAGGATTCGAGCGGACATCTGCTGACCGTAGCCCCGGGACGTGAACACGGATGTTTCACGTGGAACGGTCAGGACGCGCGGACGGTCACGTTCCAGGTACGGTGCGGTTCACTGCCCAGCAGACGCCACACCGCGCGGCTCAGAGCCGGGTAGTCGAGCGCGATCTGTCGCAGAACGCGGTAGTTGCGTGCCTCGGTCGGACGGAGTCCGCCGTCTGCAGCGATGTTCTCAGCGCGGAGAGTCAGGACGACGAGCTCGTCGACCGTCGGCAGATCCTCCATGAACGCCCAAGGGTCCTCGCCGTCGCGAATCCGTTCCTCGACCAGCACGGAGAGCTCATCCGACGCCTCGGCGCGCAGAACCTCCAGGCTCGCGCGTCGGGGCAGATTGGGGCGTTCACTCACTCCTCAAGCCTACGCGCGAAGACTGGACGCGAGGCCGGACCACCGCGGATCAGGACGCGCCGAACTCCGTCTCCCCCAGCTCGCCCAGAATCCGGTTGAGATCCTGGATCGTCGCGAAATCGATCGTGATCTGGCCTTTCCGTGCCGTCAGCGCGATCTTCACCTTCGTGTTGAGTCGGTCGCCCAGACGCTCCGCGACGTCATCCAGGTGCGCGCGACGCGTCCCCGCCTTCGGAAGCGGACGAACCCGATTGCCGATGCTCTTAGCCGCCGCTTCCGCCGCGCGCACCGACAGGTCCTCGTTGACGATTTTGTCTGCGAGACGCTGCATCGTGTCGATGTCGTCGACCGAGAGGATCGCACGCGCGTGGCCGGCGCTCAGCACGCCGGCCGCGACCCGCTGCTGCACCGGAACCGGCAGGCGGAGCAGGCGGATGGTGTTGCTGATCTGCGGCCGGGACCGGCCGATGCGGGTCGCGAGCTCCTCCTGCGTGATGCCGAAGTCCTCGAGGAGCTGCTGGTAGGCCGATGCTTCTTCGAGCGGGTTCAGCTGCGACCGATGCAGGTTCTCCAGCAGCGCATCGCGCAGCAGGTTCTCATCCTCGGTCTCGCGGAGCACCGCGGGAATCGCCGCGAGGCCCGCCTCTCGGGCCGCGCGGGTACGACGTTCACCCATGATGAGCTCGTAGTCGCCGTCCTCGTTGCGCCGGACCACGACGGGCTGCAGGACGCCGAACTCCCGGACGCTGTGAACGAGCTCAGCCAGGTCGTCGGCGTCGAAGTTCGTCCGAGGCTGGCGAGGGTTCGGGACGATCGCGTTCGGATCGACGTCGATCAGTCGAGTCCCGGGGACGGCGACCAGATCCGCATCCGTCTCCTCCCCCGCGGATGACTGCTCCTCGGCCACGTCGGTCTTCGTCTCCGACAGCGACGCACCCGGGAAGAACACATCGACGGGACGCGCTTCCGAGGAGTCCTGAGTGGGGATGAGAGCGCCGATGCCTCGGCCCAGTCCGGTTCGCTTGGCCATCAGCCGACTCCTTCTTGTGATTTCTGCGTGGTGCCGCGGCGCGCGATCTCCACCGCGGCTTCGCGGTAGGCGACGGCGCCGGCGGACTGTCCGTCGTAAGCGATGACCGTCTGCCCGAAGCTCGGGGCCTCGGAGACGCGGACCGATCGCGGGATGACGGTGGTCAGGACCCGTTCCGGGAAGTGTTCGCGCACCTCATCGGCGACCTGCTGCGCGAGGCGGGTGCGGCCGTCGTACATGGTCAACAGGATCGTCGACAGGTGCAGCGCGGGATTGAGATGCTTCTGGATCATCGAGACACTGCCGAGCAGCTGACTCAGACCCTCGAGCGCGTAGTACTCGCACTGGATCGGGATCAGGACCTCTGTCGCGGCGGTGAAGGCGTTGATGGTGAGGAGCCCGAGCGACGGCGGGCAGTCGATGAAGACGAAATCGACGTGATTCTCGGTCAGATATGCGTCCAGGGCTGTCCGTAGGCGGTGCTCACGGGCAACCTTGGAGACCAACTCGATCTCGGCGCCCGCGAGGTTGATCGTCGAAGGAACGCAGAGCAGGTTCGGGGACTCCGGACTGGTCTGAATGACGTCCGCGAGCGGCTCGTCGTCGATGATGACGTCGTAGATGCTGGCGATCTCAGCGCTGTGGGGGATACCGAGTGCTGTCGATGCATTGCCCTGAGGATCCAAGTCGATCACCAGGACGCGGGCACCCACCGACGCGAGCCCTGCGGCGAGATTGACCGTCGTGGTGGTCTTGCCGACGCCACCCTTCTGGTTCGACACCGTGAACACCCGCGTCGTCCCATCGAATTCGACCTCGACCGCCGCCAATGCCTTCCGGCGCGACGTCAGATTCGCCAGCTCCCGGGCGATCGGACTGTCGTCGAAAGAGAAGGGTGCGGGAGAGGTCGTGTTCTCCGAATCCGGCACCTGTTACTCCTGTCGTATCGAGGACTGTTCCACTGTAGTCGAGGCCATCCCCACAGCCGGACCGGTCGCATGTTTCACGTGAAACGGACGATCGGTAGGTGGATGCGATGTTTCACGTGAAACGCCACCTACCATCGGTGCCCAACCGTTTCACGTGAAACACGTGTGCTCAGCGCACCGTCGCGCGGATCACCCGAGTCGGCTCGTCGATGACACCCTCACCGACCGGCTCCACGCGGACGTCGGAAAGTCGAAACTTCCGGATCGCCTTGTCTGCAGCAGAGATCTCGTTCGCTGCATTGGCGCCTTTCAGGAGGACGAGCTCACCGCCGTCTCGAACAAGCGGAGCAGTGATGGGAATGAGGGTGCGGAACGCGCTGACCGCTCGAGCCGTCACCGCATCCAGTACGGGACCTTCAGCCCAGTCCTCGCCCCGCGCGCGGACGATCTCGACGTTGTCTAGCCCCAGCTCACCTGCCTGCTCAGTGAGCCACGCGATGCGTCGCTCCATCGGCTCGATGAGCACCCAACGCACGTCCGGCCGCGCGATCGCGAGAACGAGACCGGGAAGTCCGGCGCCCGAACCGATGTCGCCGACACGGGCGCCCGTCGTGAACAGCGGAGCCGCAACGCCGCTGTTCAGAATGTGTCGCGTCCAGATGCGAGGGGGCTCCAGGGGGCCGATGAGCCCCCGCTCCTCACCTTGCGCGATCAGCGCGTCGGTGAAACGGCGAGCGAGGTGCACTCGATCGCCGAAGACGGATGTCGCGGCATCCGGCTCCTGCTCGGGTGTTTCACGTGAAACATCAGCCACGGCGGAGAACCGTGTGCCGGTCTGCACCTTCGCCGTACGACTCGGATACGAGGCCGTGCTCAGCGGCGATGTCGTGCACCAGCTTCCGCTCATAGCTGGACATCGGCGGCAGCGATGCCTGCGAAGCGCCATCGTCCAGGCGCTCGACCGCGCGCTCGACGAGCTTCTGCAGCTGGCCCCGCCGCGCGTCCCGGGATCCACCGACGTCGAGGATCAGTCGCGAGAAGCGTCCGGTCTTCGTCTGCACGGCAATCCGGGTGAGCTCCTGGAGCGCCTGGACCGTGTCGGGGTCGGCGAGCACCGACAGCGCGCCGGCCTGCTCGTTCTCGACCGAGACGTACGCGCGACCGGCGCGCACGTCGAGGGTGAGGTCGCCATCGATGTCCGCGATGTCGAGGATTCCCTCGACGAAGTCGGCCGCGATGTCGCCTTCCTGCTCGAGCTCTTCGACGGTGGGCGCAGGACGGGCGCCGGCGGTGTTGTCAGTAGTGGTCATGATGATCCTCGAGTCCTCGTCAGGACGAGCTGTCCTGCTTGCCCTTCTGAGCCTGCTTCTTGGCGCGGTTCTTTCCCACGGGCTGCTGACGCTTGGGGGCAGCTGCCTTCGCGCGTTCGGTCTCTTCGAGCAGACGCTGCTGCTCGGCCTCGTACTTGGCCATGGGAACGACCTTGCCCGTGGCGTCGAGCGCCTTGCCCTTCTTCGCGAGACGCTCCTCACGTGCCTTCGCGGCCTCCGACCCGGGGGTCGGCAGGTTCCGGATGACGATGAACTGCTGGACCATGGTCCAGATGTTCGACGTGAACCAGTACATGACCACGCCGAGGGGGAAGAACACACCCGAGAAGATGAAGGCGAGGGGGAGGACGTACAGCATGATGCGCTGCATCTGGTACGCCTGCCCGGTCTTGGCCTCGGGCGAGAGGTTCTTCGAGATGATCTGCAGCTGCGTGAAGAACTGCGACAGGATCATCAGGATGACCAGGATCACGAGGATCACGACCGTCGCGCTCTGATTCGTGTTGATCGCGTCGATCATGTTGACGTGGAGCGGAGCGACACCGAAGAGCTCGGCGTTGTAGAACTCGCGCGTCAGGGTGGCATCGAGGAGACCGGTTCCGCCGACTCCCCACTCGGCGTGCCTCTTCACCTCACTCAACGTGTAGAACATGCCGAGGAGGATCGGCATCTGCACGAGCAGCGGTAGACAGCTCGACAGCGGTGTCGTGCCGTGTTTCTTGTACATCGCCATGGTCTCGCGACTCATGGCCTCCCGCGAGAGCTGGTCCCGCTTGCCGCGGTACCGCTCCTGGATCTTGCGCATCTCGGGCGCGAGCTCCATCATCTTCCGCTGGCTCTTGATCTGCCGCACGAAGAGCGGAATCAGCGCCGAGCGCACCACGATGACAAGACCGATGATGGACAAAACCCAGGTCAGACCGGCATCCGGCTGCATCCCGATGGACGTGAACACCCAGTGCCAGAAGACGAGGATCGCCTCGACGACGAACTTGAACGGCCACAGGATGATGCTGAAGAAGTCCGTGCCACCCGGTTTCGGAGTCGTCGGGTTCGGGAGCGGCGGGAGGGTCGCCGCGGCGGCGAAGAGATCCACCAAGGATCAGTCCTTTCTGCGGGGCACGACGTAGCCGTGCGAAGTCAGGTCATGCCGGAAGTGCGAGTGAGCGGGAACGTCATCGATGCCGCCCGCTGCCCACGGGTGGCATCGGGCGAGGCGCACGGCCGCGAGGGCAGACCCTTTGATGACACCGTGCTGTTGCACCGCACCGAGTGCGTAGGCCGAACACGAGGGATAGTACTTGCACACATCGCCGTACACCTGGGAGATCGTGGCCCGGTATCCGTGCAGGAGACCGATCACCGCGTTGCGGGGGAGCAGCAGAAGGGATGCCGGGAGTGCTGCGGCATCCATCACCGCTTCTCCTCGGGTGTACGAGGGGAGAGGTGCCGAACTCACGCGGCGGCCTTCCGCTCGAGGCACCGGACGACCTCGGCGCGCAACGCCGCATAGTCGGCGGACGCCGCGGACGGCAGGACGCGGATCACCACATCGGCACCGGGTCGGACGTCCTCCAGAGCCTCGGCACAGATCGCTTTGAGCCGGCGTCGAACGGTATTGCGCACGACAGCGCCCCCCACGCGCTTGCTCACGATGAAGCCGAAACGTGGGGGGCGTTGCTCAGACGTGCTGACCACATGGGTCACGGTATGCGCTGCTGCACAGCGAGAACCTCCGCGGACGACGGAACGGTAGTCCGCCCCGCGGGTGATGCGATTCCCGCGCGCCAGCACCGTGTGGCGTCAGGCCGAGAGCTCGGTGCGCCCCTTGGAGCGACGAGCCGAGAGGATGGCGCGGCCGGCGCGGGTGCGCATGCGGGCGCGGAAGCCGTGCTTCTTGGCGCGGCGGCGGTTGTTGGGCTGGAACGTGCGCTTGCTCATGAAGATCACTCCGGAAAGGCGGGGTCACCCGAACGCTCGAGACCGGGGACACAGGTACATGGGGGACCCACGCCGAAGAGGCGCAAGTCAACCGACCTAGGATACGTCGAGATTCCTGAAATCCCAAACCCGTCACACCGACCGGCCATTATCCACCGGTCGCCCGAGGCCGCTGGCGACGACACGCGGGCCGGTTCTACAGTGGGTTTTGCCTTGCGCTGCCCAGATGACTAGCGTGATCCGGACACTTATCCACAGGTTGTACACAGTCCCGTACACACCATTGTCCACACCCCGGGAGGGTCATGTCCGAGCACGAACTTCCAGATGTCCCGGTCTGGACCGCTGTGCTCGACGTCCTCGCTCACGACGACCGCGTCACTCCGCAGCTGCACGGGTTCGTGAACCTCGCCGTCGCCCAGGGCGTCATGAGCGGCACCCTCTATCTCGACGTGCCCAACGACCTGACCGCCGGGCAGTTCAACAAGCGTCTGCGCGGGCCGATCATGGAGGCCCTCGCTCAGGTCGACGCCGAGCCGGCTGCGAGCACGTTCCGTGTCGTGGTCAATCCGGAGCTCGGGGACGCCCACCTCACGGCCCCGGTCCCCGTGCAGTCCGCGCTCGCGCCGACGCCGACGGCGCCGACCCGTCCGAACGCCGAGGACTACAGCGAGCAGGCGGCACCGGCATCCCGCAACGACACCCGGCTGAATCCGAAGTACACGTTCGACAACTTCGTCATCGGCCAGTCCAACCGGTTCGCACACGCCGCCGCCGTCGCCGTCGCCGAGGCTCCGGCCAAGGCCTACAACCCGCTGTTCATCTACGGCGACTCGGGACTCGGCAAGACGCACCTCCTGCACGCGATCGGCGATTACGCGATCAACCTCTACACGGGAATCAAGGTCCGATACGTCTCGAGCGAGGAGTTCACGAACGACTTCATCAACTCGATCGTGAACAACCGGGCATCGGCGTTCCAGGCTCGCTACCGCGATGTCGACATCCTCCTCATCGACGACATCCAGTTCCTCCAAGGCCGCGCGGAGACCCAGGAAGCGTTCTTCCACACCTTCAACCAGCTCCACGACCACGACAAGCAGGTCGTGATCACGAGCGACGTGCCGCCGCGTCACCTCACCGGGTTCGAGGACCGGATGCGGAGCCGCTTCGAGTGGGGTCTCATAACCGACGTGCAGGCCCCCGACCTCGAGACGCGCATCGCGATCCTCCGCAAGAAGGCCCAATCGGAGCGACTTCAGGTACCCGACGAGGTTCTCGAGTACATCGCGACGAAGGTGTCGAGCAACATCCGCGAACTCGAGGGCGCGCTCATCCGCGTCTCGGCCTTCGCGAGCCTCAACCGTTCGAACCTCGACATCTCGCTCGCACAGACCGTGCTCCGCGACATCGTGGATCAGGACGACGCCAACGTCATCTCGCCGACCGACATCATCTCCGCGACGGCGCAGTACTTCCGTCTCACGGTCGACGACCTCTACGGATCGAGCCGGTCGCAATCGGTCGCGACCGCTCGGCAGATCGCGATGTACCTCTGCCGCGAACGGACGAGCCTGTCCCTGCCGAAGATCGGACAGCTCTTCGGCAACCGCGACCACACGACGGTCATGTACGCCTACAAGAAGATCAGCGAACTCATGAAGGAGCGCCGCTCGATCTACAACCAGGTGTCGGAGATCACCTCGCAGCTGGGCCGTTCCGGCCGCTGACGCGCGTACACGCCCGACCGGTCGGGCGTACTTGACACGCTCCGGGGCCGACCCCCACAATGCGGTTTCCCACAGTGTGGAAAGCCTGTGGATAACTGTGCGGCGGCGGCCCTCAGATGTGAACGAACGGCGTCGACCTGTGGATGACGGCCTGAACTCGACGCCGTGCGAGTCCGCGTTCTCCCGCGTCTTTCCGCAGCCTGTGCACAAGTTACACGGATGTGGTTCCGGCTCGGCGACTGGGATCCACCGACTTATCCACAGTTTCCACACCTGTTAACAAGAAGACAGAGAACTATCTAAGAGAAATCCGATCCGATCACACCGAGGGGTGGGGTGGACCCCGTGCCGCGTCGCGAAGAGCGCTTCCGGAGCCGCGTCATCTGGGCACTAGCATGAGAGGGCCCATCTCGCCGTCAAGGGAGCATCCGTGAAGTTCCACGTCAACCGCGATGTGTTCAGCGAAGCCGTGTCGTTCGTGGTGAAGCTGCTCCCGCAGCGGAACCCGCAGCCGATCCTGGCCGGTGTGCTCATCGAAGCAACCGACGACGGCCTCTCGCTGGCCGCATTCGACTACGAGGCATCCGCTCGTACGCGCATCGATGCGACCGTCGATGAACCGGGCACGATCCTCGTGCACGGCCGGCTCCTCTCCGAGATCGCCAGCCGCCTGCCGAACGCTCCCATCCAGATCGCGCAGGACGCCGACGGCGAGATCCTCTTGACCTGCGGTTCCGCTCGATTCACGCTCGCGGCCATGCCCGTGGCGGAATACCCCGCGATCCCGGAGGTCTCGGGGGATTCGGGTCTCGTTCCGGGCGACGACTTCTCGACCGCCATCGCGCAGGTCGCGTTCGCAGCGTCCCGCGACGACGTCACGCCCGTCCTCACCGGTGTCCAGCTCGAGGTGACCGGCAACGATCTCAGCCTCGTCGCGACCGACCGCTACCGGGTCGCACTCCGGGAGATCAACTTCGACAGCGGTGCCGTCGCACGCGAAGAGGCGACCACGGCGCTGGTCCCCGCCCGTACCCTCACCGAGGTCGGCAAGACCTTCGCCCACGCCGGCGACATCCAGGTCTCGTTCTCGGGGTCCGGCGATCGCGAGATCATCGCGTTCACCGCCGGCAACAAGACCGTCACGTCGCTCCTCATCAAGGGAAACTTTCCCCCGGTCCGGCGCCTTTTCCCCGCCCAGACCGAGCACTACGCGGTCGTCAACACCGCCGAGCTCGCTGAAGCCGTGCGTCGTGTGTCGCTCGTGCTCGACCGCTCCGCGCCGCTGCGGTTCACGTTCTCGGACGAGGGCGTGTCGATGGATGCCGCCGGCACCGAGCAGGCTCGCGCGACCGAGTCGGTCGACGCGACCCTCGCCGGCGAGGAGGTCACCCTCGGGCTCAACCCGCAGTACCTGCTCGAAGCCCTCGGTGCGGTCAAGAGCGAGTTCACACGCGTGACGTTCACCTCGAGCGAGAACGCGAACAAGCTGAGCCCGGTTCTCATCACTCCGCAGACCTCGGGGACTCCCGAGACGTTCAAGTACCTGCTGCAGCCGAACCTGTTGCTGCGCTGATCCCGTCGGCCGTCCACCTCGAGGCGTGTCGGTGCCTCGAAGGAGGTGATCTGATGATCGTGGAGCATCTGAGTCTCGTCGACTTCCGCAATTACGCGTCGGCCGAGGTGAGTCTCGTCGCCGGTCCGAACGTCTTCGTCGGCCGGAACGGTCAGGGCAAGACGAATCTTGCCGAGGCGATCGGCTATTTCGCCACTCTCGGCTCGCACCGCGTCTCACAGGATGCCCCGATGGTCCGGTACGGGGCGGATGCCGCCTTCGTCCGCGCCCGTCTCGGTTACGGCGACCGTCGCATCCAGCTCGAGGCGCAACTGAATCGGTCCGGATCGAACAAGGCACGCGTGAACGGCTCGTCCGTGCGGACCTCGGAACTCCCGCGCTACGCGCAGGTCGTCCTCTTCGCCCCTGAGGACCTGCAGATCGTGCGCGGTGACCCCTCGTCGCGACGGCGCTTCGCCGATCAACTGCTCGTGCAGCGGTCGCCGCGCATGACCGGAGTGCTCGCCGACTACGACCGTGTGTTGAAACAGCGGACGGCTCTGCTCAAATCCGCGCGCGCTCGGAGCCTCAAAGCTGAACAGCTCACGACCCTCGATGTCTGGGACGACAAGCTCGTCTCCCTCGGCACCGAGATCATCCTCGCCCGTCTGCGGCTCGCGGAGGATCTCGCGCAGCCGATGCGCGACGCGTACGAGGCGATCGCGGGCGCCGATCACGACCCGCAGCTCGAGTGGGTGCTGACAGTGGAGGGCGCCGACCCGGAGGACGACGGTGCGGCGGTCACCCGGGCGGGCTCGGCCATCGGAGCCGACGCCGTCGCGGCGTCCTTCCGCGCCGGTCTCGCCGCGAAGCGCGCGCAGGAACTCGAGCGCGGCGTCACCCTCGTCGGCCCCCACCGCGACGATCTGCTCCTGCGACTGCGGGGCCTTCCGGTGAAGGGATACGCGTCGCACGGCGAGTCGTGGTCGACGGCGCTGTCGCTGAGGTTGTCGTCCGCGCAGCTTCTGCGCGACCAACTGCGCCTGGGTGACCCCATCGTCGTCCTCGACGACGTCTTCGCCGAACTCGATGCCGATCGTCGTGTCCGGCTGGCAGGTGTCGTGGCCGACTTCGAGCAGGTCATCGTGACCGCCGCGGTCGAGGGTGACGTGCCCGAGGCGCTCCGCGTCCGCACCGTCCGGGTCGAGGCGGGCACGATCGTGACGGATGCCGATGTCTGATCTCGCCGGCATCCCCGAAACCGTCGCGACGTATCTGCGCCTGCGTGGCCTCGAGCCCTCCGCGGCGAAGAAGCGCCGTAAGCGACGCCGGAACGACGACGACGAGAATCAGCCGTTCATGTCGGGCCGCGACCCCAAGGGCGTCGGCGATCTGCTCGCGGACCTCACCCGTCAGTCGGGATGGGACGTCCAACTCGCCAAGGAGGACCTCGTCCTCAAGTGGGCCGAGGTGGCCGGCGAGGAGACCGCGCGCCATGCAGACCCGGTGGCGCTGAGCGATGGTGTGCTGACGGTGCAGTGCGACTCGACGGCATGGGCGAAGAACCTGCATCTCATGCGAGCGACGATCGTGACGGAGCTGATCCGCCGCTTCCCCGAGGCCGGGGTGGAATCGGTCCGTTTCGTGGGCCCGGACGTCCCCTCGTGGAAATGGGGCCCCAGAGCCGTTCCAGGGCGCGGCCCTCGCGATACCTACGGCTGAGGCACGTCCCGCACCCTTCGAGAAGCTTTCACGCGCTCACAGCGCCGTTCAGCCGCTCATGAGGCCCCCTTTCCGATAGACTGGGAGGAAGGCCTGAACGATGGATGTGGAGCGCACGAAACCGATGACGTCAGAAACCCCGGACTCCGTTCCCGAAGACCCTGAAACTCCCGTCGAAGCCCGGATTCCCGCCGAGTACGGCGCCTCCGAGATCCAGGTTCTCGAAGGCCTCGAGGCGGTTCGCAAGCGTCCCGGCATGTACATCGGGTCGACCGGTGAGCGCGGCCTCCACCACCTCGTGTACGAGATCGTGGACAACTCCGTCGATGAAGCCCTCGCCGGGTACTGCGACACGATCCATGTGACGATCCTCGAAGACGGTGGTCTCCGCGTCGTCGACAACGGTCGCGGCATCCCCGTCGACCCGCACTCATCCGACCCGAGCAAGTCGACCGTCGAGGTCGTCCTCACCGTGCTCCACGCCGGCGGCAAGTTCGGCGGCGGTGGCTACGCCGTCTCGGGTGGTCTGCACGGCGTCGGATCGTCGGTGGTCAACGCGCTGTCGACCCGCTTCGAGGTCGAGATCGCGCGTCAGGGACACGTGTGGCGTCAGACCTTCGCCGACGGCGGCAAGCCGCAGGCACCTCTGGCCAAGGGCGAGCAGAGCGACGGAACAGGGACGACGATCACGTTCTGGCCCGACGGATCGATCTTCGAGACAACCGAGTTCGACTACAACACGCTGCGGACGCGCTTCCAGCAGACGGCTTTCCTCAACAAGGGGCTTCGCATCACGCTGACCGACGAGCGCCCCGATGCCGTCGACGTCGTCGACCTGCCCGAGGGCGGGTCCGAGACGACTCAGCGCCACGACGACTTCCTGTACGAGCGCGGGCTCGTCGACTACGTCGAGTACCTCAACAAGGTCCGCAAGGCCGAGGTCATCAACGAGGAGATCATCGAGATCGAGTCCGAGGACACGGTCCGTCACATCTCGCTCGAGCTCGCGATGCAGTGGACCTCGGGCTACACCGAGAACGTCTTCACCTTCGCGAACACCATCAACACCCACGAGGGCGGCACGCACGAGGAGGGCTTCCGCGCGGCGATGACGATGTACATCAACCGCTACGCGAAGGAGAAGGGCCTCCTCAAGGACAAGGACGAGAACCTCGCCGGTGAGGACATCCGCGAAGGCCTCACCGCCGTCATCTCGGTGAAGCTGTCCGAACCGCAGTTCGAGGGTCAGACGAAGACCAAGCTCGGCAACACCGAGGCCAAGGCCTTCGTGCAGAAGGTCGTCGGTGATCAGCTCATGGACTGGCTCGACCGCAACCCGCAGCAGGCCAAGCTCATCATCACGAAGGCCATCGAGGCGGCCACCGCGCGCATGGCTGCGCGGAAGGCGCGCGAGACGGCCCGACGCAAGAGCGTCTTCGAGTCGGCATCCATGCCCGAGAAGCTCAAGGACTGCACGAGCAAGGACCCGTCGATCAGCGAGATCTTCCTCGTCGAGGGCGATTCGGCCGGTGGTTCAGCGGTCTCCGGCCGTGACCCCGAGCGGCAGGCGATCCTGTCGCTGCGCGGAAAGATCCTCAACGTCGAGAAGGCGCGGCTCGACCGTGCGCTCGGCAACGCCGAGATCCAGGCGATGATCCAGGCCTTCGGCGCCGGCATCGGTCCGGACTTCGACATCGAGAAGGCGCGCTACCACAAGGTCGTCCTGATGGCCGACGCCGACGTCGACGGCCAGCACATCACGACCCTCCTGCTGACGCTGCTGTTCCGCTACATGCGCGGGCTGGTCGAGGCCGGTTTCGTGTATCTTGCGCAGCCGCCGCTGTACCGACTGAAGTGGTCGAACGCGCCGCACGAGTACGTGTACAGCGACGCCGAGCGCGACGCACTGCTGCGCGAGGGCGCGGCAGCGGGCCGCCGCATCCCGAAGGACAACGGTGTGCAGCGCTACAAGGGTCTCGGCGAGATGAACGCCAAGGAGCTGTGGGAGACGACGATGGACCCCGAGACGCGCACGCTGCGTCAGGTGACCATCGACGACGCCGCCGCGGCCGACGAGATCTTCTCCGTGCTGATGGGCGAGGACGTCGAAGCGCGGCGCGGGTTCATCCAGCGCAACGCCAAGGACGTGCGGTTCCTGGACATCTGAGTCCATCGCATCCGCCCCGGCACTCCGACGACGACGAACGAAGACTGAGAGAACATGGCTGACGAAGAGCGTCCCGACCCGAACGCCGGCTACCAGCACGGCAACATCGACCAGGTCGACCTCCAGGTCGAGATGCAGCGGAGCTACCTCGACTACGCGATGAGCGTGATCGTGGGTCGCGCGCTGCCGCGCGTCGAGGACGGTCTCAAGCCCGTGCACCGCCGCGTGATCTACGGCATGTACGACGGCGGCTACCGTCCCGACAAGAGCTACTCCAAGTGCGCTCGCGTCGTCGGCGAGGTCATGGGCCAGTACCACCCGCACGGCGACAGCGCGATCTACGACGCGCTCGTCCGCCTCGTGCAGCCGTGGTCGCTCCGGTATCCGCTCGCCGACGGCCAGGGCAACTTCGGCTCGCCCGGCAACATGGGTGCCGCCGCTCCCCGGTACACCGAGACGAAGATGGCACAGCTCGCGCTCGAGATGGTGCGCGACATCGACGAGGACACCGTCGACTTCGAGGACAACTACGACGGCCGCACGCGCGAGCCCGTCGTCCTCCCCTCGCGCTTCCCGAACCTGCTGGTCAACGGCTCGGTCGGCATCGCCGTCGGCATGGCGACGAACATCCCGCCGCACAACCTCCGCGAGGTGGCCGACGGTGTGATGTGGGCGCTGCAGAATCCGGATGCCTCCCGCGAAGAGCTCCTCGATGCGCTCATCGAGCGCATTCCCGGCCCCGACTTCCCCACCGGCGCGCAGATCCTCGGCACCAAGGGCATCCGTGAGGCGTACCGCACCGGCCGCGGCTCGATCACGATGCGCGCCGTCGTGAACGTCGAGGAGATCCAGAACCGTACCTGCCTGGTGATCACGGAGCTCCCGTACCAGGTCAACCCCGACAACGTCGCGGCGAAGATCACCGCACTCGTGCGCGAGGGCAAGCTCAGCGGCATCGCCGACATCCGCGACGAGACGAGCGACCGCACGGGTCAGCGCCTCGTCGTGGTCTTGAAGAGGGATGCCGTCGCGAAGGTCGTCCTCAACAACCTGTACAAGCACACCCAGCTGCAGGAGAACTTCGGCGCGAACATGCTCGCGATCGTCGACGGCGTGCCCCGCACGCTGCCGATCGACGGCTTCATCAGCTACTGGCTGACGCACCAGTTCGAGGTCATCGTCCGTCGCACCCGGTACCGCCTGCGCGAGGCCGAGAAGCGGATGCACATCCTCCGCGGCTACCTCAAGGCCCTCGATGCGCTCGACGAGGTCATCGCCCTCATCCGCCGCTCCCCCACGGTCGACGAGGCACGCGAAGGCCTGAAATCGCTCCTCGACGTCGATGACGCGCAGGCCGACGCGATCCTCACGATGCAGCTGCGCCGCCTGGCAGCTCTCGAGCGTCAGAAGATCGTCGACGAGGCGAGCGAGCTCGAGCTGAAGATCGCAGACCTCAACGACATCCTCGTCTCGCGCGATCGTCAGAGCACGATCATCGGCGACGAGCTGGGCGAGATCGTGGCGAAGTTCGGCGATGAGCGCCGCACGCACATCCTGCACGGGTACGACGGCGACATGTCGATGGAGGACCTGATCCCCGAAGAGGAGATCGTCGTCACCGTAACGCGCAACGGTTACGTCAAGCGCACCCGCAGCGACAACTACCGGTCGCAGCACCGCGGCGGCAAGGGCGTCAAGGGCGCGCAGCTGCGCGCCGACGACGTCGTCGAGCACTTCTTCGTCTCGACGACGCACCACTGGCTCCTGTTCTTCACGACCAAGGGTCGCGTCTACCGCGCGAAGGGCTACGAGCTCCCCGAGGGCGGCCGCGACGCCAAGGGTCAGCACGTCGCCAACCTCCTCGCGCTGCAGCCGGGTGAGGATGTCGCGCAGATCCTCGACATCCGCGACTACGCCGCCGCCGAGTACCTCGTGCTCGCCACACGCGACGGCAAGATCAAGAAGACGGCTCTCACCGAGTACGACACGAACCGCCAGGGCGGCATCATCGCGATCCGTCTGCGCGGTCAGGACGAGGAGAACGGCGACGAGCTCGTCAGTGCGATGCTGGTCGACTCGACCGACGACCTGCTGCTCGTGTCGCGCCTCGGTATGTCGCTGCGCTTCACGGCGAGCGACGAGTCCCTGCGCCCGATGGGTCGGTCGACCGAGGGTGTGAAGGGCATGTCGTTCCGCGACGGGGACAGCCTGCTGTCGGCATCCGTCGTCCGTGACGAGGGCTTCGTGTTCGTGGTCACCCAGGGCGGGTACGCCAAGCGCACGGCGGTCGACCAGTACCGGGTGCAGGGCCGCGGCGGTCTGGGCATCAAGGTCGCCAAGCTGCACGATGACCGCGGCGAGCTCGCCGGCGGGCTGATCGTCAGCGCCGACGACGAGGTCCTCGTGGTTCTTGCCAGCGGCAAGGTGGTACGCTCGGCCGTTGCCGAGGTGCCCGCCAAGGGCCGCGACACGATGGGCGTGGTCTTCGCCCGGCCCGACGACGACGACCGGATCCTCGCGATCGCCCGCAACGGTGAACGAGGACTGGCCGAAGCCGCAGCCGATCCTGAAGCCGCCTCGGCTCCTGAGACCACCGAAGAGAGTGACGCATGAGCTCTGTTGCCGACAAACTGGCCAAGAAGTCCTCGAGCCGGACGACCGCCAAGCAGGTCCGCCTCCGTCTCGTCTACGTCGACTTCTGGTCGGCCGTGAAGCTGTCGTTCCTGGCCGCGGTCGCTCTCGCGATCGTGACGGTCGTCTCCACGCTGCTGATCTACCTCGTCATCAGCTCGACGAACCTCATCGGCCAGGTCGACGAGCTGCTCGGGGCCGTCAACGGTGAGAACTCGTTCACGCTCGGATCGGTCATCAACCTCCCCCAGGTCATGGCGTTCGCCGCTGTCGTCGCGATCCTCAACCTCATCGTCGTGACGGTGCTGGGCGCGGTCATGGCCGGCATCTACAACCTCATGGTCAAGGTCACCGGCGGCCTGCTCGTCGGCTTCACCTCGAACTGAGTCGGATGCTGCGGCATCCCGTCACGTGACGGAGGTGCCCAACAGGAATCCGAGCCCCCAGGTCGCGGCGAGGGCGAGTGCCCCGCCGACGACCAGGCGGACGACGGCGCGACGCTTACCGGCGCCGCCGAGGCGGGCGGAGATCGTGCCGGTCAGGGCGAGCGCGATGAGCACGGCGACGAACGTGGTCGGCACGCGCCACTCCGCCGGCGGGAGCATGATCGCGAGGAACGGCAGGAGCGCGCCGAGTGTGAAGGCGATCGCCGACGAGAGGGCGGCCTGCCACGGGCTCGTGAGGTCGTCCGGGTCGATGCCGAGTTCGATGTCGAGGTGAGCGCCCAGCGCGTCGTGCGCGGTGAGCTCCTCTGCGACCGTGCGCGCGGTCTCCTCTGACAGGCCCTTCTCGCGGTAGAGCTCGGCGAGCTCGGCGAGTTCCTGCTCGGGCATCTCGGCGAGCTCGCGCTTCTCCTTCTCGATGAGGGCGCGTTCGGTGTCGCGCTGGCTGCTCACCGAGACGTACTCGCCCAGGGCCATCGAGATGGCCCCGCCGACGAGTGCTGCGGAGGACGCCGTGACGATGGGGCCGAGGTCGGTCGTCGCGCCCGCGACACCGACCGCGACGGCCGCGACCGAGACGATCCCGTCGTTCGCGCCGAGTACGCCGGCGCGAAGCCAGTTCAGTCGCTGCCCGAGGCCGGCGCCCTGCGGTTCGGTGTGCGTGGTCGTGCTCATGAGCCCAGTGAAGCAGAACGACGGGATGCCGCAGCTCATCTGTCGCGCGGATTCGTCAAACAGCGCCATCGTCGGGTAAAGTCTTGGAGGTTGCAGGCGTGAGTCGGCAACGACGGGGCTATAGCTCAGGCGGTTAGAGCGCTTCACTGATAATGAAGAGGTCCCAGGTTCAAGTCCTGGTAGCCCCACCGTCACCGCACCGGGGGCCTTAGCTCAGTTGGTAGAGCGCCTGCTTTGCAAGCAGGATGTCAGGAGTTCGAATCTCCTAGGCTCCACAGTCAGAAAGCCGGAATCCGCATCGGATCCCGGCTTTCTCCTCTTCTGGCGTCGTCTTCAGGTCATCTTGCGCGAATCTTGAGGCAGCGTTGCGCTTCGCTTGCGCTCGGTTGAGCACGATGATGGTGTCGCCGATGGCGCCGATGACCCGCAGCTTCGGTCCAGCGATGAGCAGGAGTCCCGCGTGGGTAGCGGGATCTTTGGGGTCATGCTCGCGACATCGGCCTGGGACGCATGGTTGGGGATCCTGCGTCCCAGGCGGTCGCCTTCCGGGATCGTCGATCCTCTAGGGTGAACGCGTGGACATCCGCGTTGCTGCGTACGCCGTCATCATCGACGAGGACCGCATCCTGCTGGCCCATTGGAACAGCCCCACGCGACCCGCGTGGACGATGCCGGGCGGCGGTCTGGATCCCGGTGAGGACCCGATGGATGCCGCGGTCCGAGAGGTCCTCGAGGAGACGGGGTTCCACGTGGAACTCGACGGCATCCTCGGCACCGACTCGCAGGTGATCGCCGAGAAGGACAGGTTCCACGGCAGCGGGCCGATCCAGGCTCTCCGCATCGTCTATCGGGCGCACGTCGTCGGCGGCGAGCTCCGCAACGAGGAGGACGGCTCCACGGACGAGGCGGCCTGGTTCCCGATCAGCGATGTCCCGTCGCTCACCCGCGTCGGGCTGGTCGACACGGCGATGCGGATGGCGGGGCTCCCCGCCTGAGGTCAGGACCGCCGCTCGCCCGCTGGCTGCGAGATGTCTGCCACCGTCGCGTCGTAGGAGCGGATGAGGTCATCGGCGTCGACGAACAGGCTGAATCCGTGTGCGCCGGCCCCCATGGCGATCCGCTTGCCGACGATGCTCGCGTCGGCGTAGACGGGCCAGTCGGTCGTGCTGCCGATCGGGGTGATGGTCCCGCGTTCGAATCCCGTCGCCGCGAGGGCCAGCTCCGGCTCGGGAAGGCGCAGCTTGTTCACGCCCACGACGGCTCGGAGCTTCGGCCACGAAATCGCCCGGTCACCGGGGATGAGGGCGAACAGAAAGGTGTCGTCGCTGCGTTTGACGACGAGCGTCTTGACGATGTCGGATGCCGCGAGCCCGAGCAGTGCCGCAGCCGCCTGGAGGCTGTCGGCCGCGGGACGGGCGACGAACTCCACCGACAAAGACCGGGAGCGCGCCGCTTCAGCGACGCGCTCCGACGGTACGGGCCTGGATTCAGGCATCCGGCGCGCGCAGCGGGTCGTCCGCCACCCAGAGCTCGTCGTCCGCACGGAGTGTCTGCCACGCCGCGTAGAGCACGCCGGCCGTGGCGGCGACGCCGAAGATGATGGCGAGCACGCCGCCGGCGCCCAGCCCCTTCTTCTTCTGCGGGACCGACAGTTTCTTCGTGGCCTTCTTGCCCGCCTTGGCGGCGTTCTTGCGGAAGGAGTCGGCGTCGAACCCGCCGAGGCCCTTGCCCTTGGAGATGCGGTGCCGCTGGTCGTTCGCGACGTCCCACACCGACAGAGCGGTTCCGACGACAGCGCCGGCGGCCGGGACGAGAGCGCCGTTGAGCACCTTGCGTCCCGTCTCGACACCACGGTCGACGTAGGGAGCGGCGTAGCGCTCGTAGGAGTGCTTGGCGGCGGGCACCACGTGGTCGTGGTTGTACTTGCCGAGCTGGCGACCCGCCTCACGGGCGACGTCACCGGCCTGACCGACGAGCACCTGCTGCGACTCCCACAGGTTCGCTGCCTGCTTCTGCAGCTTGCGGAGTTCCTTCTTGGTCTTGCGGTTGAGGCTCACGGGGCCCTCCCTTTTCGGGGTTCATCCGGGGACGTAGTGGGTCCATACTGCCAGACGCATTCAGGCGGCGCGGGGGGTTGCAAGTGAGAGGATGATGAGTATGCCGATTCACTCCGCTGTCGCGACACTGCACACCACCCACGGCGACATCGTCGTCAACCTGTTCGGCGATCAGGCGCCCCGCACGGTCAAGAACTTCACCGGTCTGGCCGACGGATCGCAGGCCTGGACGCACCCCGCCACGGGCAAGCCCGGCGAGGGCCCGCTCTACACCGACGTCATCTTCCACCGCATCATCCCCGGGTTCATGATCCAGGGCGGCGACCCGCTCGGTCAGGGCATCGGCGGCCCCGGGTACAACTTCGACGACGAGATCAGCCCCGAGCTGACCTTCGCGAAGCCCTACCTGCTGGCCATGGCGAACGCCGGCCTGCGACGCAACGCGATCACCGGCAAGGCCGAGGGCACGAACGGTTCGCAGTTCTTCATCACGACCGACCCGACCCCGTGGCTGAACGGCAAGCACACGATCTTCGGCGAGGTGGCCGACGACGCGTCGCGGGCCGTCGTCGACAAGATCAGCGCGGTCGCCACCGGTGCCCAGGACCGCCCGGTCGAGCCCGTCGTCATCTCGTCGATCGACGTCGTCGAGGCCTGATCCCTTCGTGACCTCAGCCGACCCCCGGACCAATCCGGACAACTTCTGCTACCGGCATCCCGACCGGCAGAGCTTCGTGTTGTGCCAGCGGTGCCTCCGCACCATCTGCCCCGAGTGCCAGACGCCGCTTCCGGTCGGTGTCATCTGCCCGGAGTGCTTGGCGGAACAGCAGAAGGGGGTCCGGTCGGCTGAGGTCCGCAGGATGCCGGGGCGCTTCGCGCGCAAGATGCGCAGCGACCGCCCGGTCGTCACCTATGCGATCGTGATCTTCACGCTCGTCATGTATCTCGTGCAGCTCATCCCCGTCGTCGGCGAGAGGGTGACGAACGCGCTCGCCTTCGTCCCCGCCTACGCGGTTCCCGGAACCCTCGCTCCGTTCGAGCCGTGGCGCATGCTGACGGTCGCCTTCGTGCATTCCACGCCGCTCCCCTTCCACGTCGCCCTCAACATGCTCGCGCTCTGGGCTCTCGGTCGCAGTCTCGAACCGCTGCTCGGCAAGGTGCGCTTCCTCGCTCTCTACGCGCTGAGCGCGATCGGCGGGTCGGCCCTGGTGGCCCTCATCGCGCCGGACAGCGCCGTCGTCGGTGCCTCGGGCGCGGTGTGGGGACTCCTCACGGCGATGCTCATCATCGGTCGCCACGTCGGCGCGAACATCCTGCCGATCGCGATCCTGCTCGGAATCAACCTGGTGTTCTCGTTCGTGGGATCGGGTGTCTCCTGGCAGTCCCACATCGGCGGTGGCCTCGTCGGCCTGCTCGTGGGATTCATCTTCTCGAGGACCCGCTCACCGAAGCGCCAGACGGTGCAGGCGGTGCTCCTGGTCGCGCTCGGGATCGCTCTGTTCGCGGTGACCGCGACGGTCCCGGCGCTGCTCTACCTCTGAGTTATCCACAGGTTCATCCCCAGGTTGGGGATGAATCACACCGGTGTAATTCGGAGTGGGGGATGCCGGGACTCAGCGCCAGCGCGTGGTCATCAAGAACCCGATGAAGGCGATGCCGAAGCCGATCGCGAGGTTCCACGGACCGATCTGCGGGATCGGGAAGGCCTGACCGCTCAGATAGAACACGATGATCCACACGAGTCCGATCAGCATCAGGCCGAGCATGATCGGCTTGAACCAGACCGGGTTGGGGGCGGCTTCGCCCTCGGGCTGGACCAGACGGTCGTCGTCCTTGTCTGCACGTGCCATGGCGAGAAGTCTACCTGCCAGCCCCGATTCAGCCTTCGCTGGCTAAACTCCGATCGTGACCGACTCCTCGCCCACGGAGCACCCGACCCGACGCACCCGTCGAACCCGCCCGCGCCCGCGCGCCACCGTCGGAAGCGTCCTGGGTGAGATCCTGCTGACGCTCGGCGTCGTGGTGCTCCTCTACGTGACATGGCACACCTGGATCGGTGACGCGATCGTGCAGAGCGAGCAGCACGCTGCGGCACAGGCGCTGGCCGACCAGTGGGCGAACGAGGCGGAGGAGTCCCCCGAGGCATCCCCCGCTCCCGCACCCACTCAGGGTCCCGATGAGGTCCAAGCGATTCCGGTGCTCGGCGAGCAGAAGCATGCCGAGGTCTTCGGCATCATGAAGGTGCCTCGCTTCGGCACGGACTGGCAGTTCAAGATCGCCTCGGGTGTCACGCGTCCCGACATCATGGACCGCGGCGAGATCGGGCACTACCCCGACACCGCCATGCCGGGCGCCGTGGGCAACACAGCGTACGCCGCGCACCGGTGGACCTCGGGTGCCCCCTTCGACCCGATCGACAGGCTCGTCATCGGCGACGCGATCGTCATCCAGACCAAGGCCGGGTGGTACACGTACCGGTTCCGCTCGTTCGAGTACGTACAGCCCAGCCAGGTGCAGGTCCTCCTCCCGGTGCCGAACCAGGAGGGCGTCGCCCCGAACGGTCGCTACCTGACGCTGACGAGCTGTGCCCCGAAACTGAACTCCCTGGAGCGCATCATCGCCTACGCCGTGTTCGACGAGTTCACTCCCGCATCCGCCGGACCGCCGGCGTCGCTGACCGCGGGGGTGGGCGCCTGATGTACGCCGCACTGTGGCGGGTCCTCCCCGGGCCCTGGTGGGTGAGGGTGCTCATCCTGCTCGTCCTGGCGGCGGTCATCCTGTACCTGCTGTACTTCTACGCCTTCCCGTGGGTGTTCCAGACGGTATGGCCGAGCGAGGAGTCCACCGTCGGCGGCGGCGGGTGACCGCCGGCGTCCGCATTCTCGTCGTCGACAATCACGACAGTTTCGTCCACACCCTGATCGGCTACCTCGTCGAACTCGGCGCGGACGTCGAGATGGTCGAGGCGGATGCCGCGGGTGCCGCCCTCCGTGTCGACACGGCCGACGGCGTGCTCATCTCGCCGGGACCGGGCACGCCCGAGGATGCGGGTGCGTCGATCGAGATCGTCCGCCGCTGCGCGCAGACGCGGACACCGCTTCTCGGCGTCTGTCTCGGGCATCAGGCGATCGCTGTCGCCTTCGGCGGCGTGGTCTCCCACGCACCCGACCTCATGCACGGCCGGACCTCGCCCGTTCACCACGACGGGGCCGGGGTGTTCGCGGGGCTGACGACACCGCTCACCGCCACCCGCTACCACTCGCTCGCCGTCCGCGAGGACTCGCTGCCCGACGACCTCCGGGTCACGGCACGCACCGCGTCGGGCACCGTGATGGGGCTGGCTCATCGCTCACTGCCCATCGAGGGCGTGCAGTTCCATCCCGAGAGCGTGCTGACCGAGGGCGGTTACCTGCTGCTCGGGACGTGGCTCGAGAGCACCGGTCTCACGGGAGCGGCGCACCGGGGTGCGCTGCTCTCGCCGCATCGCACCGTCGGGTGACGTCCGTCAGCCGCTGCAGGTGGTGAGGGTGATGTCGGACCCGACGGGGACCTCACCGATCGCGGACTGGACCTTCACCATGCGGGGGTCGGTCGCCGGGCACGAGGGATCCTCCTGCACGATCGGGTTCAAGCCGTACTCGTCCGACTTCAGGATCTCGACCGCCTTGTCCACGGTGTAGTTGAGGGCGAAGTCCTCCACCGTGACGGTTCCCGTCGCGACGACCAGATCGACCGCCGTGCCCTCCGGGATCTCATCACCGGCGGCGACTTCGGCGCCGTCGATCGACCCGCTGATCACGACATCGGCCGCGAGGTCGGGGTCGTTCCGCCGAGTGATCGACCCCAGCTTCAGCCCGGCCTGTTCGAGCGAGGCCGTGACCTCGGGAACCGTCAGGTTCGCCAGGGTGGGAAGAGCGGATTTCTCCACGCCCTTCGATACGTAGACCGTGACCTGGTCACCGGGAGCAACGGTCGTGCCGGCGAGCGGTTCGGTCCTGATGACCGCGCCCTCGGGGACGTCCGCATTCGTCTCGGAGACCTGCTGGGCCTCGAGTTTCGCCTTGCCGATGACCTCGTCGGCGCGCTCCCACGTCATCGTCACGACGTCGGGCACCACGAGGGCGTTCGGGGTGACCGTCCCCTCGTCCGGGCGGATGCTGTTCACCCAGATGAAGACCGACACCAGCAGGACGGCCAGCATCGCGATGCCCGCCCACACCCACGCTGCGGGAGGGCCGGCCTGTGTCCGACGCATGGTGTCGTCGCTCGTGAGCTGACGGAGGGACCGGGCCGTCTCGGCGGCCTGCTTCGGGTCCGGCCCGTACAGCTCGTTGCTCAGGGATTCGACGCGACGCTTGCTGGGCGCCTTGCGACCGGTCGCGGCAGCGAGGGCGTCGCGGAAGGCGACCGCTGTCTGCGGACGCTGGAAGGGGTCTTTCGCCAGGGCGCGGAGCACGAGCGCGTCCAGCGACCGCGGGACGGTGTCGACGACCTCGGACGGAGGGATGGGGGCTTCCGACACGTGCTGATACGCGACGGCGATCGGGTTCTCGCCGCGGAACGGCGGTTGGCCGGTGAGGAGCTCGTACAGGACGATGCCGGCCGAGTAGATGTCTGCGCGCGCGTCTACCGGGTCGCCCTTGGCCATCTCGGGCGAGAAGTACGACGCGGTCCCGATGATCGCGGTGGTCTCGGCCACGGTCGAGGACGAGTCGGACACCGCTCGCGCGATGCCGAAGTCCATGACCTTCACCTGCCCGGCATCGGTCACCATGACGTTGCCCGGCTTGATGTCCCGGTGGACGACCCCCGCGCGGTGCGAGTACTCGAGCGCCTCGAGGATGCCGTCGGTGTAGCGCAGCGCGTCCTCGACGGACACCGGTCCCTCGCTGATGATGTCCTTGAGCAGGTGCCCGGTGACGAGCTCCATCACGATGTACGGCTCGGGGTGCGGGCGGCCGGCGGCATCCGTCCGCGTCTCCTCACCGGCGTCGTAGACGCGGACGATGGCGGGGTGCGACATGCGCGAGGCCGATTGCGCCTCGAGGCGGAACCGGGTGCGGAAGGCTCCGTCGGCCGCGAGGTCGGGTTCGAGGATCTTGATCGCGACGGGGCGCCCGAGGGTCAGATCCTGTCCGCGGTACACCGAAGCCATGCCGCCCCGGCCGATGAGGTCATCGACTCGGTAGCGGCCCGACAGCACACGTGACGTAGCGGACACTTCACTCCCCGGAATGGAACCCGGACAGCCTATCCGACCGCGTTCGAAAGCCCGCTGAACGTCCTCGCGTCAGCCCTGGGCGCCCTCGTCCGTCCCGCCCTCGGCCGGCGGCGGGGTCTGCTCCTGCGCCGGGACGATGGATGCGGCGGCCTCCGCCGAGTCTCCGGAGACCCGCTCGGTGCCTTCGCCGTTGCAGGTCACGGTGTAGGTGACCGACAGCGCCTGGCTGCCGTTGTCGTCCACGACGACCTCCTGCGGGCGGTCGCCGATGGCGAAGCTCGCGGTCGATTCGCCGTTCTTGCCGAACACGCCACCGGAGAGGGTCATCGTGTAGCTCGTCGCCTGAGGGGCGCCTGCGGGGCAAGTGTAGCTGTCCCACATGATGCGAACGGTGGACCCGGCGGTCACCGTGCCGTCGGCGTTCCCGCCCTGGATGCTCGGGGCGGACGGCGTCGTCATCGGCTGCGCCTCCGTGTAGCGCAGGAGGGTGATCAGGCTGCTGGTCGCCACGTTCCCGGTCGGGTTGACGCGGTACACCTGACCGACCTGGGCGTCGGTGGGGGCGGGGTCGCCGTCGTCGCACTGGACGTTGTCGAACTCGTTGTCGTTGAGGATCCGCGTCGCTTCGTCGCACGACTTGCCCTCGAGACCGAGGGATGCGGGGTTCGGCGCGGTGTTCTCCGGGGGCGCGGACGAGGGCGGCGGTGCCGGAGAGGAGGGCGGCGCCGAGGACTGGACCGGCGCCGAGCTGGCCGGAGCGGGCTCCGGCGTCCCTTCCTTCGGGCCGAAGAGGGCGATGAGCGTGCCGATGAGCACGACGGCGAGCAGCGCGATGAGACCGATGAGAGGCCACGTCCACGGGCTGCGCTTCTTCTTGGCCTTCTGCTCGGAGGCGGCCTGGTCGGTCGCGAGGGCGGCCGTGCCGGTCCCGACGCCTGCGGCGCCGGCGGCGGCACCCGCCCCGGCCGACGGCAGCAGGCGGGTCGTGGCATCCGACCCCGTGTTCGAGGTCAGCAGCTGGGTGAACGCGTCGGGGGACGCGGCGCCCGCGATGGCCGGGACGATCGCGGCTGCACCGGCGATGTCGCCGCGGCGCAGGGCTCCCGCAGCCCGGGCGACGGCGGAGGTCGACGCGGGGCGCTCATCGGGCTTCTTCGCGATCATGCTCATCACGAACCGCTGCACCGGCTCCGACACCGTGTCAGGAAGCGGCGGCGGGGTGTCGTTGATCTGCGCCATCGCGATCGCGACCTGCGATTCGCCCGTGAACGGCCGGCGTCCCGCCAGCAGCTCGTATGCGACGATGCCGAGCGAGTAGATGTCGGTCGACGGGGATGCCGCGTGCCCGGACGCCTGCTCGGGCGAGAGGTACTGGACGGTTCCCATGACCTGGCCGGTCGCCGTCAGCGGCACCTGGTCGGCGATGCGGGCGATACCGAAGTCGGTGATCTTGACGCGACCGTCGGGGGTGATCAGCAGGTTGCCGGGCTTGATGTCGCGGTGGACCAGGCCGGCGGCGTGCGCCGCCTGGAGGGCCGAGGCGGTCTGCGCGACGATGTCGAGCGTCTTGTCGGTCGACAGGGCGCCCTCGCGCTCGAGAATCGTCGACAGGGCCTCACCCGGGACGAGCTCCATCACGAGGAAGGCGGAACCGTTCTCCTCGCCGTAGTCGAAGACGCTGGCGATGCCCTCGTGATTGACGAGAGCAGCGTGCCGCGCCTCGGCGCGGAAGCGCTCGAGGAACCCGGGGTCGCCCATGTACTCGTCTTTGAGGATCTTGATCGCGACGGTACGCCCGATGACGTGGTCGGTGGCTTCCCAGACCTCGCCCATGCCGCCGATGGCGATCCGGGAGTCCAGTTCGTACCGTCCGCCGAAGCTCACACCTTGCGTCGGTCTCATTCGCTCAGCACCGCCTCAATCACTTTCTTCGCGATCGGGGCCGCGATCCCGTTGCTCGTGCCGTTCTGACCGAGCCCACCACCGTTCTCCACCATCACCGTGACGACCACCTTCGGGTCTTCAGCGGGCGCGAACCCGGTGAACCACAGCGTGTACGGATCCCCCGGATTGTGCTCCGCCGTTCCGGTCTTCCCGGCGACGTCGACGCCGTCTATTCTCGCACCCGACGCCGCGCCGTTTTTGACATTGGCGATCATCAGCTCGGTCATCGTCTGGGCCACTTCGGGGCTCACGGCGCGACCGAATTCGGTGTCGGCCGGTTCGTCCTGCACCGTCAGGTCCGGTGCGACGACGCGGTCCACCATGCGCGGGTTCATGACGACCCCGTCGTTCGCGATGCCCGCCGCGACCATGGCCATCTGCAGCGGAGTCGCGCGGACGTCCGTCTGTCCGATGCCGCTCAGGGCGGTCTGCGGCTCGTTGAAGCCCTCGCGATAGCTCGAGGCGGCGACGTTGAGCGGGATCTCGAAGGTCGAGTTGAAGCCGAACTTCTGCGCCTCCTCGCGGATCGCATCGGTGCCGAGCTCCAACGCGAGTTCTGCCATCGGGATGTTGCAGCTGAGCCGCAGGGCGGTCGCGAGGGTCGTCTTCTCGCCGGGGCCGCAGGTGCCGCGGTCGAAGTTGTGCAGAACGCTGCTGGTCCCCGGCAGCGTGAAGGTTGCCGGGTTGTCGAACTCGGAATCGGGCGTGTACTTGCCGGAGGACAGCGCGGCCGACGCGACGACGAGCTTGAACGTCGACCCCGGCGGCTCGGTCTCGCGGGTCACGCGGTTGGTCAGCGGGCGAAGCGGGTCGGCCTCGAGTTTCTGGTCGGCCGCATTGACGGCCGAGCTGTTGTGCGAGGCGAGCAGGTTCGTGTCGAAGCTCGGGCTCGTCGCCATCGCGAGGATCCGGCCGGTGTCGGGCTCCATCGCGACGACGGCGCCCTCGAGCCCGTCGAGCGAGTCGTACGCGACCTTCTGGATCTCCGGGTCGAGCGACAGGAGCACGTTCGACCCGCGCGGCGGCTGGCCGCTCACGATCTGGTCGAAGCGGGTGAGGAACTGCCGGCTGCCGGTTCCGGCGAGGGCGGCGTTCATCGCATACTCGAGACCCGTGGAGGAACGGAGAACCGGGTTGATGAACCCCGTCACGGGCGCCCACATCTCGGCATCCGGGTACGTGCGGATCCAGCTGTAGACGTCGTTGCTCGGCTTCGACGAGGCGATCGCGGTGCTGCCCGCGAAGATCGTGCCGCGCTGCACCGCGTACGAGTCGTACAGGGTGCGACGGTTGTTCGGGTTCTCGTTCAGCTGGCCGGCGAGAGCGACCTGGATGACGCTCGTCGCCGCGAAGAGGCTGAGGAACATGAGGAGCACGACGACGCTCAGTCGGCGCAGCTGCTTGGTCATCCGATCACCACCCGGGGCCTGGAGCGAACCGCGTCGGAGATCCGAAGCAGGATCGCGATGATGAGGAAGTTCGCGATGAGCGACGATCCGCCCGCCGCGAGGAAAGGCATCGTCAGACCCGTGAGCGGGATGATGCGGGTGACGCCTCCGACCATGATGAACACCTGCAGCGCCAGCGTGAACGACAATCCCGTCGCGAGGAGCTTGCCGAAGTCGTCCTGACCGGCGATGCCGATGCGGATGCCGCGGCTGACGAACACCATGTAGAGCGCGAGGATCGCGAACACGCCCACGAGCCCCAGCTCTTCGCCGAGGCTCGGCAGGATGTAGTCGTTGTGCGCCAGCGGCGTCAGGTCGGGGCGGCCCAGACCCCAGCCGGTGCCGATCAGTCCGCCGTGGGCGAGACCGAAGATCCCCGATACGAGCTGGAAGCTGCTGCCGTTGATGTAGTCGGGGTTGAAGGCATCGAGCCAGTTCGAGAACCGGAGGCCGACGTAGGGGAGCACGCGCGAGGCGACCAGGGCGCCCGCCGCCGCCAGCAGCAGGCCGAGGATCGCCCAGCTCGCCTTGCCCGTCGCGACGTAGAGCATCGCGATGAACATGCCGAAGATGAGGATGCCGGTGCCCAGGTCGCGCTGCAGGACGATGATCCCGAGCGAGACTCCCCAGATGATCAGCAGCGGGCCGAGCTGACGGGCCTTCGGCCAGGTGATGCCGAGGAACTTCGTGCCGACGGAGCTGAGCGCTTCGCGCGTCCGCACGAGGTAGCCGGCGAAGAAGACGGCGAGGCAGATCTTCGCGAGTTCACCGGGCTGGAAAGAGAAGACGCCGCCGATCGACACCCACACGTCCGCGCCCGCCTTGATGCCGAGACCCGGCACGAAGGGGAGCAGGAGGAGCAGGATGCCGCTCAGCCCGAAGACGTACGTGTACCGGAAGAGCACGCGGTAGTTCCGGAGGAAGACCACGATGAGGATCGCACCCGCGATCGCGATGGCCGCCCACACCAGCTGACGGAAGCCCAGCGAGCCCCACCCCACCCTGTCCTCGGCGATGTCGAGCCGGTAGATCATCGCGACGCCCATACCCGTCAGGAGGGTTGCGATGGGGAGGACGAACGGGTCCGCGTCGCGAGCCCAGATGCGGGTGACGATGTGCAGAGCCAGCGCCAGGCCGGCCAGCCCGCCGCAGTACGAGAGGAACGTGGGGTCGATCTCCCCGCGCGTACCCAGCTGGACGAGCACGACGGCGACCGTCGTGACGAGGATGGCGAACAGGAGCAGGCCGAGCTCGCGGTTGCGCTGCGTGGCCGGCATCCGCAGTTTGCGCAGTGCCTTGATGACCGTGGTGTCGGTCTCGACCGAGGCTGTCATGGGGTCCCCTGGCGGAGGTTGTCGACGATCGCCTCGGCGTCGGCGAGCGATCGGGCGGAGATGGTCTGTTCCACCGACTGGCGCTGATACGCGGGGAGGTCGGCGAGGAGGATGTCGGTGTCCTCGTACGGCGTCGACAGCGAGATAGGACCGATGTCCTGCTGGATGCCGCGGTAGATCACGACGCTGTCGTCGTCGGCGCCGACGAAGAAGCGGGTCTGCGTCCAGGCGTAGCCGGCGAAGACACCGGCCGCGATGACGGCGACGATCGCGATGAAACCGACGAACCACCACACTCGCCTGCGGCGTGCGCGGCGACGGTCCTCCTCGATGAGCTCCTCGAGGTATTCGGCCGCGGGTTCGAAGTGGCTCGGCTCGTTCGCCGCCTGTCGTCCGGTCTGGAACCAGCCGGTGCGCGCCGGCCGGGCGACGGGGATCTCCATGCCCTTCGGGGTGGCGGCGGAGCCGACGACGGTCGCCGTTCCGCTGTACATCGGGTGGCGGCCGCCCACGTCGACGAGGACGATCGTGACGTTGTCCGGGGCCCCGGCATCCAATGCCAGCTTCAGGAGCATGTCGGCGGACCGGCCGGGGGCGAGGTCTTGACGCAGGACCTTGGCGGTCTGGGCGTCGTCGACGACGCCGCACAGGCCGTCGGAGCAGATCAGCCAGCGGTCGCCCGGTTGGGTCTGCATGATGAACGCGTCGACCTCGGGGTCGGTGCCCATGTCGCCGAGGACGCGCATGAGGACGGAGCGCCGCGGGTGGTACCGGGCTTCTTCGGGGGTGATGCGACCCGAGTCCACGAGTCGCTGAACGAACGTGTGGTCCGTCGTGATCTGGGTGAAGACGCCGTCGCGGAAGAGATAGACGCGCGAGTCGCCGATGTGAGCGATGACGGCGTAGTCGTCGACCATGAGGACGGCGCTGACGGTCGTTCCCATGCCGGCGAGCTCGGGGCGTTCGGCGACGGTGTCGACCAGGACGTGCGCGGCATCCACGATCGCTTCGCGGAGCTCCCGTTCCGCTTCGGCGGGCGTCGGGAACGCGTGGTCGAGTCCCTCGAGGTGGTGCACGGCGATGCTCGAGGCGATGTCACCGCCGGCGTGGCCGCCCATCCCGTCCGCGACCACGAACAGGTTCGAGCCGGAGAAGCCCGAGTCCTGGTTGTTGGAGCGCACCTTCCCGGTATGGGAGATGGCGGCGCTCGAGCCCTCGAAGACCATCGGAGCGGGCCGCTACTTCCGCAGCTCGAACGTCGTGGCGCCGACCTTGATCGGTGCGCCGACGATGACGGGGACGGGGGATGCCACGCGCTCGCCGTCGTGCCACGTGCCGTTGGTCGAGTCGAGGTCCTGAATCATCCACTGCTCGCCCCACAGCACCAGCCGGGCGTGGTGGCTCGAGGTGTAGTCGTCGCGGATGACGAGCCCCGATTCGCTCGAGCGGCCGATGGTGAGCGGCTCGTCGCCGAGGGGCAGTTCGAGGCCGGCCTTGGGCCCGCTGGTGATCACGATGCGAGCGACCGTGTTCTTCGTGGCCTTCTGCGGGCCGCTGGGCGCGGCCGGGCGGTTCATGATCGGCGAGACGATGGAGGTCTCGGCGTTCGCTGGGGCCGTCGGCACGGGACCGGGGGCTGCGGCGGCCGGCTCGGGCATCTTCCGCACCTTCACGCCGAAGAGGTCGGCGCGCAGCGAGTAGACGACCGCGAAGACGAAGAACCACAGCAGAATCAGGAATCCGATCTGCAGCAGCAGGAGTGTGAGTTCGCTCATGCCTGGCCTCCGAGGTCGAACATGCGGGTCGCCGGATCCTGCGGCCGCGGGGGGATGCGGGACGCCTGGGCGACGACGCGGAACGTGATGCGGGTGCGCCCGATGGTGACGACGGAGTCCGGCTCGAGTGCCGCCTCCGAGACTTTCACGCCGTTGAGCTGGGTCCCGTTGGTCGAGCCCAGGTCGCGGACCATCGCGCGTCGACCGTCCCACAGGATCTCGACGTGCCGACGGCTGGTGCCGGCGTCCGGGATCGTGATGTCGGCATCCGTTCCCCGCCCGATGACGGTGCGGCTGGAGGTCAGAGGATGCTGCGTGCCGTCGATCTCGACGACGCCGTGCCAGGAGACCTCCTCGGCGCTCGCGGAGTGCGAGTCCACCCGGACGGTTCCGGTCGGGAGCGAGTCGTCGGCGTTGATGGAGAGCGAGACCGGCCCCGCGAAGCTGTACTGCTGCGCCTTGGCGTGGCCCTCGACCAGCTGCACGAGCTCATCGTGAAGAGCGCGGCCCAGTGAGCTCATCCGCTCGTGGTCGGCAGGAGCGAGCCGGACGACGAGGGTGTTCGGGACGAGGATGCGGTCGCGCGAGACGACGGCGGCCTTCGCGTCGAGTTCGGATCGGAGGGCCGACGCGATCTCGACAGGCTGCACACCGCTGCGGAAGGTCTTCGCGAACGCACCGTTCACGGCGCGTTCGATTCCCTTCTCGAAGCTGTCAAGTAGTCCCACGGGGCTCCTCAGGCAGTCTGGACCGGTGCTCACATGCTAGTTGTCGACCCTGGCAGGGTCTGGGGAACACAGCTGCGGCCGTTTCTCCGGCGGGCTCGCGCCATGATATCCTCGGAAAGTTGATCCCGTGGCGACGCGGGTTCGCGCGAGTGGCGGAATAGGCAGACGCGCTGGCTTCAGGTGCCAGTGCCCGAAAGGGCGTGGGGGTTCAACTCCCCCCTCGCGCACAGACAGTGCGAAACGAAGCCGGTCGGTGGTGAGAACCCCGACCGGCTTCGTCGTTCGCGGGTGCATCCGCGTGCCGATCACCACCCGCCGCGCCAGACCTCGCGCACGGCACTGGCGTCGTCGTTTGTGCAGGCCAGAGGTCGAATTCGCGGAGCTGTTGCGAGAGCTCGCGGCGCTGTACCCTTGCACAGACCGCCAGGAGGCCTTCATGTCCGTGACCCGACGCCTGCGCCACGGCGCCCTGCGGATCGGTGCATGTCTGCTGCTCGCCGGCGCTCTCGTCATCCCGACGTCGACGGCCGAGGCAGTGACTCCGGACATGGTCGCGGCCGGCGTCACCGTTCGGCCTGAGGCGATGTCCGTGGTGACTGTCTCAGGCGGGGAATGGACGACGGCGGGCGCCGCGGTCACGCTGTCGTGGCCGAAGGTCGTCGGGGCCTCGAGCTACGACGTTTTCGCCTCGCCGGACTGGGACGCCATTCCCACCATGTCGACCCCCACCACGACCGTGACGAGTACCACGGCGGAAGTGACCGGGCTCGTGGGCGGCAAGGAGTACACGTTCCGGGTCGTGCCGGTCAACAGTGCAGGGCGGGGCGTCGGCTCCGCGCGCATTCGCCAGGTCACGCTACGCCAGGGTGAGCGGTGGTACACGGCGTCTCCCGGTGCCACCGGCCAGGTGACCGTCGTCGATGCGTCGTGGACGAAGAGCGGGTCCGCGATGACGCTCGATTGGGCGGATGTCTCGCGTGCCAACTCCTACGACGTGTTCGTGTCCACGAGCTTCGACGGCGTGTTCACCATGACGACACCTACGAAGAACGTCGCCCGCTCGACGGCCCAGATCACCGGCCTCAGGCCCGGAACGACATACACGATCCGCGTCGCCGCCCGGAACAATCTGGGCCGCGGGCAGAGCGCCAACCGCATCACCCACATCGCCCGTACCCAGGCGGACATGGCCTACCCCTGGTACACCTCCCGGCCCGACGCCGCCGGACTGGTGACCTTCGTCGGTGCGTCGCTCGAGAGATCCGGCGCGACCCTGACGATCGACTGGCCGGACGTGAAGCGAGCCACCGCTTACGACGTCTACGCCGCGACGTCGTTCGAGGGGGTCGCGAAGATGACCGAACCGACCATGACGGTGCGCGGCTCGTCTGCGAAGATCCCCGCCCTTCGCAAGGGTCAGGACTACTTCGTCCGAGTCGTCCCGACCAACAACGTCGGTCCTGGTGTCGGATCCGCCCGGGTCGCCCACCGGACGATCACCGCGGAGACCACCCCTGGCGCGGCGAAGGCATACTCGCTGATGACCTGGAACATCTGCTCGAACGCGTGCTCTGGAATCGCGAAGCGGAAGCCGGTCATCGACTCCCGGATCCGCGAGCTGGCCCCGGGTGTCGTCGCGCTGCAGGAAGCGTCCAAGTACTCGAAGGCGCCGGCCGGCTACTCCTTCGCCGTGAACGGGCAGAACGACATCCTCGTCCGGAACGGCACGTTCGCGAAGGTGCCCGCGAAGGCGAAGCAGGAGACCTCGGGCACGAAGAGGTTCAGCAGTCGCTTCGCCTCAGCGGGCAAGGGTGTCGCGTGGGCAGCACTCCGGCACAGCTCCGGGCAGCACGTCGTCGTGTTCAACACGCATCTCGTCGTCGGCACGTCGACGGCGTCGACGAAGCAGCGCCAGTACGAAGCGGACCAGCTCGCGACGTTCGTCAACCAGACGATGACGCGGCTCGGCACGTCCCACCCGGCTCTCCGTAACGCCTCGCCTGTCCTTCTCGGCGACTTCAACGTCAGCAAGGGACGAGAGGGCGATGCGACGGCATCGGTCCTTCTGTCGCGCGGATGGGCTGACGCGTTCGACCAGGCACGCAGCCTCCGCGGTCAGCACTACAACTCGGCCAACCCGAAGATGAGTGCCAAGCCTGTGGTCTCAGTGACGTGGGGTGCCCATGTCGACAAGGTCATGGTCAAGCCCTCCCGCACCATCGTGACGTCGTGGGAGAACGCCGGGAAGATGAAGAACGGCGCGTTCGTCACGCCCCTCGGCTCGGATCACCATCCGATCCTCGTGAAGGGCATCTTCCGGTGACGCGCCCGGCTTCCACCCGCGCACGAGCCCCTCGAACGGCCGTCCGCCGCGCGTAGGCTCTTCGGGTGAGTGCATCGCGTGGCCGGATCTGGACCGGGGTCATCCGCGTCGCGCCCTACGACCGCGATCACACGGTCGCGATACGCGCAGCGATCAGCGTCGGTGTCCCGCTCCTCGTCCTCTGGGCGACCGGTCGGCTCGATCTCAGCATCTATGCCAGTTTCGGAGCATTCGCCGCGCTCTATGGGCGCACCGATCCGATCGGGGATCGGGTCAGGATGCAGGCGGCCGCCGGTGCGGTCCTGGTCGCCGCCATGCTCATCGGCACCGCCACCTCGGTCGCCGACCTGGCGGCGCCGTGGGCGATCGTCATCGTGTCGGCCGTCGCCTCGGTCGTCACCCTGGTTGCGTATGCGGCGCAGTGGCATCCGCCGGGTGCCCTCTTCATCGTGTTCGCCGCGGGGGCCACGGCTTCCGTTCCCGCTGATGCCGCCCGCCTGATCGACGTCCTCGCCATCGGCCTCGCCGCGGTGATCTTCTCGATCCTCGTCACGCTCGTCCATGGGGCCGTGTCCGTCCGCGGCATCCCCCCTCTTTCGCGGACGAAGAATGGCATCCCGGTCGGCGCCGTCGCGGGAGAGATGGCGATCACCGTCGCGGTGGCCACCCTTCTGGGCGGGGTCGCCGGGTTCGTCCTGCTCGACTCGCACTGGTACTGGGCGATGGTCGGGGCCGTCGCTGCGGTGAGCGGACCGCACGTGAAAGCGCGCGTCATCCGCGGCATTCAGCGACTCATCGGGACGGTGCTCGGGGTGCTGGTCGCCGCTGCGATCCTGGCTCTCGGCGTGCCTCCGCTCGGTGTGATCCTGATCGCCGTCGCGCTGCAGGCGACCGCCGAACTGTTCGTGGGACGCAACTACGCCATCGCGATGGTCTTCATCACGCCGCTCGCCCTCTTGATGGTTCAGCTCGCGGCGCCCACCACCGTCAGCGTCCTGCTCAGCGACCGACTGCTGGAGACCCTCATAGGGATCGTGGCAGGCACCGCCGTTGCGGTCGCATCGGCGCTCGCGCGACGTCGGCGGATCGCGAGCCGCTGACGGTCACACGCCGACCACATCGTGCGGGGTCACCCCTCGCCTGCGATCTCCCACAGTTCGATCTCGAGGCCCTCGGGGTCGACGATCCGTACGAACCGGCCGTACTCGGTGTCCCACTTCGGCCGTGTCTCGACGGGTACCCCCGCCGCCTGCAGACTTGCGACGAGGTCGTCGAGATCGCTCACGCGCAGGTTGAGCATGAACGGCTGCTCGGACGAGAAGTAGTCGCTGTCGGCGGAGAACGGCGCGAACACCGTCATCCCGGCATCCTGCTGCCAGACGGCGCCCTGACCCTCGGCACCGGCGTCGATGCCGAGGTGTCGGCGGTACCAGTCGGCACGCGCCTGCGGATCACGACTGCGGAAGAACACCCCGCCGATTCCGAGAACGCTCATGCGGCCGAGCATACTCACGCGGCCGGCCCTGACCAGCCCTGAAAGCAGGGTCAGCCCTGATAGCCGATGAGCCAGGTGACCCCGAAGCGGTCGGTCACCGTGCCGTCGTGATCGCCCCAGGCGCGCAGCTGCAGCGCATCGACGACGCTGCCTCCCTCGGCGAGCTTCGCGAACCAGGTCTCGAGTTCGGCGGGCTCGGCGGTCCCGAGCAGCGAGAACATGACGCCGCGCAGTTCCAACGGCTGGTCGCCCGGCCCACCGTCGGCGGCGAACAGCTCGACGGGCCCGCTCAACATGCCATGCGCGACGAAGTCCTCGGGGCCGTCGTCCCGCCCGAAGTCGGCGAAGGTGTGGAGCACGAGCTCGCCGCCGAAGACCTGCTGATAGAAGGTGAGGGCATCGCGCGCGACGCCGGGGAAGTGGAGATATGGAGTGAGTCCGGTCATCCGGTCACGCTATTGGGCGGATCCGCCCCGCGGAAGATCCGCCTCGACGCCGTCGGTCCACGTGAGCCACCCGCCGTCGAGGTTGCGAACGTCGTGGCCGAGCTGCTGCAGGAGGCGGCTGGCCGTGTGGCCACGCTGCCCCACCTTGCAATGGACGATCAGCGGCGCATCGGGGAGCTCGCCGTGCCGCTCGCGGAGTTCGTCGAGGGGCAGGAGGATCGATCCGGGGATCGAGCCGGCCTCGTGCTCGTCGGCCGTACGGACGTCGACGACGACGGCGCCGGCCGCGCGGGCGGCATCCACCTCGTGCCACTGGATCGTGCGATCGGCGCCCGTCGCCAGGTTCTCGGCGACGTACCCGGCCATGTTGATCGCGTCCTTCGCGGACCCGTACTGCGGTGCGTAGGCGAGTTCCAGATGAGACAGAGCGGATGCCGTGAGTCCGGCCGTCATCGCGACGGCCAAGACGTCGAGCCGCTTGTCGACACCTGTGCGTCCCACGAGCTGCGCGCCGAGGATCCGATCGGTGCGGGGATCGATCAGCAGCTTCATCGCCATCTGCTCCGCCCCGGGTAGTAGGTCGCGTGCGAGAAGGGGTGGGTGTGCACGACGCGATGCGGGAGGCCGGCCGCGACGAGCCGGCGTTCACTCCAGCCGACGAGTCCGACGGTGAGGCCGAGCACCCCGACGATCGTCGTCCCCAGGGCGGGGGTCGTGACGACGGTGGCAGCGCCGGCGATGTCATCGGCTGCCGCGCGGCCGTGGCGGTTGGCGAGCCCGGCCATCGTGACGAGGGTCGGTGCGCCGTCGAGGTGATCGGTCTTCTCGACGGCGTCCCCGACGGCCCACACGCCGGGCACATTCGTGCGGTGCCGGTCGTCGACGGCGATCCCGCCCGTGGGTCCGAGGGCGATCCCCGCGCTCTGCGCGAGCTGCACGTCGGGTCGCACGCCACGGGCGTCGACGACGAGATCGGCGGAGACCTCGGCCCCGTCGGACAGCGTGACGCTGCCTGCGCCGACCCCCGACACGGTCACCCCGGTCCGGACGTCGACCCCGGCGACGGCGAGGGCGCGGTGGACGGGCGCGACCATCTCGGGGTCGAGCGGGCTCAGGACCTGACCGCCGCGCTGCACGAGCGTCACGTGCGCACCCCGGGCGACGAGGTTCTCGACTGCTTCGATCCCGATGAACCCTCCGCCGGCGACGACGACCCGCGGCGCGTCGACACCGGCGAGGACGGCGGTGATCGCGTCGACGTCCTCGACGCTCCGAAGGGTGATCACCGGCATCCCCTCGCCGGGGATCGGATCGCGCGTCGTCGCCCCCATCGCCAGGACGAGATCGTCGAACGGTTCGGACCGCTCGTCGCCGGTCTCGAGGTCGCGAACCGTCACGGTCTTCGCGTCCGTGTCGATTCCGACGGCCTCGTGGCGGACGAGCACCTGCAGCGCGAAGCGCGCGGCCAGGGATGCCGGTGTCTGCAGCAGCAGCGAGGACCGGTCCTCGATCACACCGCCCACGTAATAGGGGAGCCCGCAGTTCGCGAAGGAGACGTAGTGGCCTCGCTCGATCACGACGATCTCGCGGCCCTCGTCGAGCCGGCGCAGGCGCGTCGCCGCGGACATTCCGGCGGCGACGCCCCCGATGATGATGGTGCGCATGATCCGAGGGTACCCCTAGGGGGTATCGCAGGGTTGCGAGGACGCGTCGCATCGCGCACGTGCGGGTGTCCGCCGGGCAACGTTTGTGTCACCTTCGAACGCGGGGGGTGACTCTACAGGTGTTGACGGCTAGGTTGGGGAACGACCGACGGACGTGTCGTCGGCATCAATCAGTAAGGCAGTTCATGAGCGTCAGCGGTACCGTCAAGTGGTTCAACTCGGAGAAGGGCTTCGGGTTCATCGCTCCCGATGAGGGCGGCGCCGACGTCTTCGCCCACTACTCGGCCATCGAATCGTCGGGCTACCGCTCGCTGGAAGAGAACCAGCGGGTTGAGTTCGACATCGCACAGGGCCCCAAGGGTCTTCAGGCGGAGAACATCCGTCCCCTCTGAGGTTTCACACCTCGTCAGTGAGGAGCAGGCGGCGGAGTTCGACCATCGTGTCGACCGCCGCCTGCGCTCCTTCTGACTCGTGGGGCCAGCTGAAGCCCCACCGCACGAAGACGACGGGGACGCCGTTCGCGGCGCCGCCGTCGATGTCGTGGTGGCGATCGCCGATGAGGATCGGACGACTCGTGTCGGCTCCCGCCGCGGCGAGACGCCGAAGCGATTCTGCGACGATGTCGGCCTTCGTGGCCAGAGTCTTCTCGTCCGGTGTCGCGCCCGCCATCGCCTGCATGTGCTCGGCCAGACCGAAGTGCTCCATCAGCGCGACGACCTGGACCTCGGGCTTCGAGCTAGCCGTGGCCTGCGGGATGCCCGCTGCCGCGATGTCCGCGATCAGCTCCCCCACGCCGGGGTAGAGCTCGACGTTCGCGGTGTAGCCGTCTGCCTTCCCGAGCGCGCGGTAGTAGCTGACCGCCTCGGTCGCCTGCTCCGGAGTCATCCCCACGTTCCTCTGGAACGAGTCGTACATGGGCGGACCGATCCAGTGGACCAGTTCCGCGCGCGTCGGCGCCGGGTACCCGAAGTGGGTGAGGCAACGGTCGAGGCGGCTGAGGATGCCGACGGACGCGTCGACGATCGTGCCGTCGACGTCCCAGAGGATGCAGGACCAGGGGGAGCGCGTCGTCATGCGTCCAGCCTACGGCGACGGATGCCGCGGGTAGGCTCGTCGCCGTGCGTCTCGTCATCGCCCGCTGCTCCGTCGACTACACCGGTCGCCTGAACACGCATCTGCCCCCTGCCACCCGCCTCATCATGGTCAAGGCGGACGGCACGGTCGCGTTCCACCGCGACATCCAGCACCAGCCGCTGAACTGGATGAGCCCGCCCTGCACCCTGACGGTGATCGAGCCCAGTGGGGACGACATCGACGTGGTCGAGAAGTGGCGCGTGACGCATGCCAAGACGGGCGACGAGCTCACCATCCGCATCTACGAGGTGCTCCACGACTCTTCGCACGAACTGGGTGTCGATCCCGGTCTCGTGAAGGACGGCGTCGAGGCCGACCTGCAACGGTTGCTCGCCGAGCAGGTGGGCGTGATCGGCGAGAACCTGACGCTGGTCCGTCGGGAGTTCCCCACCGCGATCGGACCGGTGGACCTGCTGCTGCGCAACCCCGAGGGCGGCACGATCGCCGTCGAGGTGAAGCGACGCGGCGACATCGACGGTGTCGAGCAGCTCACGCGCTACCTCGAACTGCTGGGGCGCGACCCGCACCTCGCTCCCGTCACGGGGGTCTTCGCCGCTCAGGAGATCAAGCCGCAGGCGAAGGTGCTCGCGACCGATCGCGGCATCCGCTGCGTCACCCTGGACTACGACGAGATGAAGGGCATCGAATCGGGGGCGCCGCGCCTCTTCTGACGCGACTCAGTGGGTCGTGCCGCGGGTACCCGGCAACGGCTTCGCCGCACCGGACGCGAACCCGGACGCGGCGACGAGGGCCGCGATGATGAGCAGGGTGTTCAGCAGGCCGATGTGCGTGCTGATCACGCCGAGCACCGGCGGCCCGCACAGGAACGCGACGTAGCCGATCGTCGCCGCCGCGCTCACTCGCGCCGCAGCGCGAGCGGGGTCGTCCGCCGCGGCCGACATCCCGAGCGGGAAGCCGAGAGAGGCTCCGACGCCCCACAGTGCCGCGCCGACGAAGACGAGCGGCAGGTTCGGTGCGAGGATGAACAGCAGGATGCCGACCACGGCCGTCGCGGCGAGGACACGCAGCGTCGCGACCCGGCCGAAACGGTCGACGAGCGGGCCGCCGAACACGCGCACGACGGTCATCGCGATTGAGAAGACCGTGAGCGCGGCCGCACCGAGCGCCGGGCCGCCGCGGTGGTCCTCGCTGACCCCGAGGGCCAGCCAGTCGTTGGCACCGCCCTCGGCGAACGCCATGCCGAGCATGACGATGCCGAGGACATAGGTGCGCGGCTCCCGCCACGCGGACAGCGCCGTCGAGAGTCGGTTCCGCCAGCCGGTCGGCGCATCCTCCGCCGAGCCGAACTCGCGGTGCGGCACGTAGGCGAACGCGATGAATGCGAGGACGACGATGGAGACGGCGACGACCGCTGTATGCGGGAACACAGCGATGCGAGCGCCCGCCGCGAAAGCCCCGATGCCGGCGCCGATCACGGTCCCCAGGCTGAAGAACGCATGGAACAGCGGCAGGATCGTCTTCTTCACCTCGACCTCGATCGCCGCGCCGTCGACGTTCATGAGCACGTCGAGGGTGCCGTTGCCGAAGCCGAACAGCGCGAGCCCGATGAGGACGAGGGGGAGGGAGGGGACGACGTCGGTGCCGAGTCCGACCAGGAACAGGCCCGCCGACAGGACCAGCATCACGCAGAGCATGCCGCGCCTCGTGCCGAGCCGTGCCGCGATGAGCGACGCCAGGGAGAGGCCGATGATCGACGCCGCACCCATTCCGAGGAGCAGAAGGCCGATGGTGGCGTTGTCGATGTCGAGCGTCGCCTTGATCGACGGCACCCGCGACGCCCACGTCGCGATGCTCAACCCGCTCGCGGTGAAGATCGCGAACACGGCGAGGCGCCAGGTCCAGAGGCGCGCGGAGGTGAGCTCGAGAGTCATGCGGGTCACTCTAGCGGGATCGCCGAATCGATTCGAGAATCGAGATTCTGCGGTTACGATCGAACCCATGAGCAACCGCCGAGCGACGATCTCGGATGTCGCGCGCGAAGCCGGGGTGTCGGCCTCGACGGCATCCGTCGTCTTCAGCGGCAAGGTGGCGGTCTCGGACGCCACCCGTGCCAAGGTGATGCAGGCCGCCGACGCCCTCGGGTACACCGGACCCGATCCGCGCGCGGCGTCGCTGCGCACCGGCCGCGCCGGCGTCGTCGCCGTGCTCTTCCGTGAACGCCTGGGCACGGCGTTCCGAGATCCGGTCACCACCGAGATGATGGACGGACTCACCGACGCCCTCAGTCCGATCGGCGCCGGCATCCTCCTCCTCACCGACGACGGGCCGGCCGAGTCGGGTCCCACGCTGACGACGGCGCCCCTCGATGCGGCGATCCTTCTCGGATGCAACGAGATCCTGCAGTCCTCGGTCGACGTGCTCCGCCGCCGCGGCATCCCCGTCGTCGTCATCGAGGGCGATGCCGGGGCCGACGTCCCGCGCGTGCTGCTCGACAACGTCGAGGCGCAGCGGACGGCCGCGGAGCACCTGCGGTCCCTCGGGCACGAGGACGTGGCGCTGGTGACGCTGACGAAGGATGCCGCGCGTCCTCGCGGCTTCATCGACGATCCTTCGCAGATCACCGTCGACGTGACGCGCGATCGACTGCTCGGCGCCCGCGAGGTCTTCCCCGCCGCGCCCGCGTACGCAGTCCGAGAGAGCTCGATCGACGAGGGCCTCGCCGCGGGACGCGTGCTGCTCTCGGGCCCTCGCCCGACCGCGATCATCGCCCAGAGCGACCTGCTCGCGGCCGGAGTGATCCGCGCCGCCGAAGAGGCGGGGCTCCGGGTTCCCGAGGACCTGAGCGTGACGGGCTTCGACGGGGTCGCGGTGGACGGTCTCGCCCCGTACGCACTCACGACACTCGCGCAGGACGCGAGCGCGAAGGGCCGGGCCGCGGGCGAGGCCGTCGTCGCGATGCTCGAGGGGCGGGAGCCGGCATCCCTCACCCTCACCTGCACATTCCGAAGAGGGAACACGACCGCAGCGGTACCGGGGTGACCTGGGAGCCAGCCGGGCGCCGCCTATCCGTCAGCCGGTAGACTGGAGTCCTCGACCCCCGCGATTGCACAAGGAGGCCAGGTTGCTGATCCTCCTCGCCGCGTTCGCGCTCGTGCCGCTCGTTCTGCCGGCTCTGGTCGCGCGGTTCGGATCCCGCACCTTCCTGGTCGCGGCGCTCGTCCCGATCGCCGCCTTCGTGCACGCCGCGCTGCAGGCGCCTCGCGTGCTGGGCGGTGATATCCCGCTCGAGACATACGTCTGGATCCCCGACCTGAAGGTCCAGCTGTCGATGCGCATGGACGTGCTCGGCTGGGTCATGGCGCTCATCGTCACCGGCGTCGGCGCCCTCGTGATGCTCTACTGCCGCTGGTACTTCGCCGGCAAGCGCGAGGGACTCGCGACGTTCTCGGCGGTCCTCCTCGCATTCGCCGGCGCCATGTACGGGCTCGTGCTGACCGACGACATCGTCGTGCTCATCATGCTGTGGGAGGTCACGAGCGTCCTCTCGTACCTGCTCATCGGCTTCTACCACCGGCGTGGCGCGAGCCGCCGCGCAGCCCTCCAGGCCCTGCTCGTGACGACACTCGGTGGACTCGTCATGCTGATCGGCGTCGTCATGCTCGTCGTCCTCTACGGCACGACGAGCATCGCGACGATGATCGAGACCGGACCCGTCTTCGAGGGCGGGGAGGCCGTTGCGCTCGATGCCGCGGTCGTCATGCTGCTCGTGGGCGCGCTGAGCAAGTCCGCCATCTTCCCGTTCCACTTCTGGCTGCCCGGTGCCATGGCGGCCCCGACTCCGGTGAGCGCGTACCTCCACGCGGCCGCCATGGTGAAAGCCGGCATCTACCTCATCGCCCGGTTCGCCCCCGCCTTCGCCGACACCGATCCCTGGCGTCCCATCGTCATCGGGCTCGGCATCTTCACGATGCTCCTCGGCGGCCTCCAGGCGATGCGCGAGTCCGACCTGAAGCGCATCCTGGCCTTCGGCACCGTCAGCCAGCTCGGCATGCTCACGGTCGTCCTCGGGTACGGGGAGCGCAACAGCGCGCTCGCAGGTCTCGCCCTGCTCGTCGGCCACGCCCTGTTCAAGTCGGCGCTGTTCCTGATCGTCGGCGTCATCGACCGGCAGCTGAGCACGCGTGACATCGGCGAGCTCTCGGGCGTCGGCCGTCAGGCGCCGACGCTCGCGACCTTCTCGATCATCGCGATCGCCTCGATGGCCGGCGTCGCCCCCACGGTCGGCTTCGTCGCGAAAGAGGCGGCACTCACCTCGTTCCTCGAGGGCGGCGCATCGCCGGCGGCTCTCATCCCCCTCATCGGAATCCTCGGCGGCTCCGCTCTGACGGCGGCCTACGGCATCCGTTTCGTGTGGGGAGCCTTCTGGACGAAGAAGGATGCCGCTGGCGACCTGCGCGAGCGCACCGGATGGCCCGACCCTCCCATCGGGTTCCTCGTGGCTCCCGTCGTCCTCAGCGGACTGACGATGGTCGCCGGAGCCACGTCGCCGTGGCTGGACGCAGGTCTCGCGGGCTACGCCGACACCATTCCGCTCGACGAGGGCGGCAAGGCGTACCACCTGGCCCTCTGGCACGGGTGGGAGCCGGCGCTCTTCCTCTCGCTCGGGTCGATCGCCCTCGGCGCGCTTCTGTTCTGGATCACGCAGCGCCGCCCGCTGAAGGCCCGCGTGCTGCCGTTCACCGCGAACGACGTGTACAACCTGTCGCTCCGCGGCGTCGCCAAGGTCTCGGTCTGGACGACCTCGCTCACGCAGCGCGGTTCGCTGCCGTTCTACGTCGGCACGATCTTCGTCGTCTTCATCGCGGCCGAGGCGACCGCCCTGGTGGCGTCGACCGAGTGGCGGATCGCGGTGGACGCGTGGCAGAGCCCTGCCCAGCTTCTCGCCGCTCCGGTCATGATCCTGGCCGGCATCGTCGCGATCCGCGCCCGCAAGCGCTACACGGGTGTCGTGCTCGTCTCGGTCACGGGTCTCGGCATGGTGCTCCTGTTCGCGACCAGCGGCGCCCCCGACCTCGCGCTCACGCAGATCCTCGTCGAGACGGTGACCCTCGTCGCGTTCGCGCTGGTGCTGCGCCGCATCCCCAGCCGCATGGGCGACCACAACGCCTCGGTGCTCCCGGTCGTTCGCGCCGTCATCGGCATCGGCGTGGGCGTGACGATGGCGGCCGTCGCCCTCATCGCCACGGGCGCCCGCGTGGCCGATCCCGTCTCGGGTCCGTTCCCCGACCTCGCCTACGAGATCGGCCACGGCAAGAACGTCGTCAACGTGACTCTCGTCGACCTGCGCGGGTGGGACACGATGGGCGAGCTCTCGGTCCTCATCCTCGCGGCGACCGGCGTGGCATCCCTCGTCTTCGTCACCAACCGCTCCGACAGTCGCGTCCTGCCGTCACTCCCGACGAGCACCGGACGCAGCCGCCGGCCCCTCGTCGAGACGGCCGACGGCCCGCGCCCCCGTTCGACGGCGCCGGGCTCGACGCGTCAGGCGTGGCTCGTGGGCGGGCTGAAGGTGAAGCCCGAGAACAGGTCGCTTCTGCTCGAGGTGATCGTGCGCGTGCTCTTCCACTCGATCATCGTCGTCTCGGTCTACCTGCTCTTCGCCGGCCACAACCTCCCCGGCGGCGGGTTCGCCGGCGGCCTGGTCGCCGGCATGGCCCTCGTCATGCGCTACGTCGCGGGCGGGCGCTGGGAGCTGGGCGCGGCGGCGCCGACGGATGCCGGTCGGCTCCTGGGCGCGGGCATGGTCCTCGCCCTCTCGTGCGCGATCGTGCCGCTCTTCTTCGGCGCAGCCCCCCTGACGAGCACGTTCTGGGAGGCGGACATCCCCCTCCTCGGCGAGGTCGAATTCGTGACCTCGACGATCTTCGACGTCGGCGTCTACCTCGTGGTCATCGGACTCGTCCTCGATGTGCTGCGCTCGCTCGGCGCCGAGGTCGACCGCCAGACGCAGGCCCAGCGGGAGCGGGTGAGCGCATGACCGTCTCGCTCGTCCTCGTCATCATCATGGGTGTGCTGTTCGCCGGTGGTGTCTACGCCATGCTCGAGCGCAGTCTCACGCGCGTGCTCATCGGCTTCCTGCTGCTGGGGAACGCCGCGAACCTCTTCCTCCTGATCGTGATGGGAGCCCCCGGCGTCGCTCCCTTCCACGGCAGCGACGGCGGCGGGGAGACGTTCAGCGACCCGCTCCCGCAGGCCCTCTCGCTGACGGCCATCGTCATCACCTTCGCCATCTCGTCGTTCCTGCTCGCCCTCATCTACCGCTCGTGGCAACTCGGACAGGCCGACACGGTCACCGACGACGAGGCCGACCGCGAGGTGCGGGAGCGCGGCCTTCGCGACGAGGAGACGATGGATGACGAGATCACCGAAGAGGATGACGACGCCACGACGGACTTCATCGGGACGGAGACCTCCCCCATCGTGATCCTCCACGCGCAGGACATCGCCGAACTGCGCGACGACGCCCCCACCGACAAGCCGGGAGGGCCGCGATGACCGCCCTCGTCCCGCTGCTGGTCACGCTGCCGCTCCTGGGAGCGGGCATCGCGCTGATCTTCGGTCGCCGCCGTCGGGTGCAGGTCGGGGTGTCCATCGTGACGCTCACGATCGCCGCCGCCATCGCCGCCGTTCTGCTGTACTACGTCGACGTGAGCGGGATGCCGCTGGCCGTCTCGGTGGGCGGGTGGCCGATCCCGTTCGGCATCGTCCTCTACGTCGACCGTCTCGCCGCGCTCCTCGTGCTCGTCTCGAGCATCGTGCTCCTGGCCGTCCTCCTCTTCTCCGTGGGCCAGGGCGCCGCCGACGGCGACGAGGAGACGCCGGTCTCGATCTTCCATCCGTCGTACCTGATCCTCGCGGCCGGCATCTTCAACGCGTTCATCGCGGGCGATCTGTTCAACCTCTACGTCGGGTTCGAGATCCTGCTCGTCGCCTCGTACGTGCTCATCACGCTGGGGTCGACCGAGTCCCGCATCCGCACCGGAGTCGTCTACATCGTCGTCTCACTGGTGTCGTCGATCCTCTTCCTGGCGGCCATCGCGGCCATCTACGGTGCGCTCGGCACCGTGAACATGGCGCAGCTCGCCGACCGGATGGGTGAGCTGCCCGACGAGGTGCAGCTCGTCCTGCATCTGATGCTGCTGCTGGCCTTCAGCATCAAGGCCGCCGTCTTCCCGCTGTCCTTCTGGCTTCCGGACTCGTACCCCACCGCACCCGCGCCGGTCACCGCGGTCTTCGCCGGATTGCTGACCAAGGTCGGCGTCTACGCGATGATCCGCACCGAGACGCAGATCTTCCGCGACAACGACGTGAACCAGTTGCTGCTCATCGTCGCGCTCGCCACGATGGTCGTCGGCATCCTCGGCGCGGTCGCGCAGGCTGAGCTCAAGCGCATCCTGTCGTTCACCCTCGTGAGCCACATCGGATACATGGTGTTCGGTCTCGCGATCGCGACGCCCGCGTCGCTCGGGGCCACGATCTACTACATGGTCCACCACATCGTGGTGCAGACGACGCTGTTCCTCGCGGTCGGTCTCGTCGAGCGTCGCGCAGGGTCCACGTCGATCCTCAAGGTGAAAGGGCTCATGCGGGCGGCGCCGCTGCTGGCCGTGCTCTACTTCATCCCGGCGATCAACCTCGGCGGGCTGCCGCCCTTCTCGGGGTTCATCGGCAAGTACGCGCTCTTCGATGCTGCCGCCGCCGTCGGCACGCCGATCATGTACGCGCTGATCGTCGCTGGCATCCTGACCTCGCTCCTCACCCTCTATGCCCTCATGCGCGCGTGGAATCTGTCGTTCTGGCGCGAAGAGGAGGACCAGGCCGAGGAGTCCGGCGTCGTCGACCGGATCTCGTACCTCGGCGACGCCCCCGCCGCCGGCGTGCAGACCGAGCGCCGAGTCATCCCGCGCATCATGACCGCCTCGACGACGGGCATGGTGGCCGTCACCGTCGCGCTCACCGTCTTCGCGGGCCCGCTGTACCACCTGTGCGCGAGCATCGGCGCGGCCCTGCCGTACCCGGTGAGCCTCACCCAGCTGCAGGACGAGGTGAACGATGGGAACTGACCTCCAGCGCAGTGCGCTGACCGGCATCTGGCGGCAGCTCCCGTTCTTCGTGTGGCTCGTCGCGCTCTGGATGCTGCTGTGGGGTCAGTTCACGGTGCTGGCCTTCCTCACCGGCGTCGTGGTCGCCGTGTTCGTGACGAGCGTCTTCCGTCTGCCGCCCGTCGAGCTGTCGGGACGACTCAACCCCTGGTGGCTGCTCGTCTTCACGTTGCAGTTCCTCGGCGCGGTGGTGAAGGGCTCCCTCGTCGTCGCGTTGCAGGTCGTCTCGCCGCGCCGGCACCCGGGCGTCTCGGTCGTCGCCGTGCCGCTCGTGACCGACGACGACCTGATCATGGCGCACGTCGGGGTCACGGCATCCCTCATCCCGGGATCGCTCGTCCTCGAAACCGATCGCGACCGCCGCATCCTCTACCTGCACGTCCTCGGAGCCTCCACGGATGCCGAGGTCGAGCGGCAGCGTCGGATGGTCCAGCGTTGGGAGGCGCGGCTCGTACGCGCGGTCGGCTCGCGGGCGCAGCTCGAGGCCATCCGCGCCTCGCAGGCCGCTGCGGACGTCCGCACCCGCGCGAAGGAGGAGAGCTCGTGACCGCTATGCTCATCGCCGTGATCTGCGCCGTCTTCGGCGTCGCCGCCCTCATGACCGTCTGGCGCATCATCATCGGCCCGTCGATCCTCGACCGCGCCGTCGCCTCCGACGTGCTCCTCACCCTTCTCATCTGCGCGCTGGGCGCCGAGATGGCCATCAACCACCACACCCGTACCTTGCCGGTGCTGCTCATCGTCGCGGCCGTCGGGGTGTTCGGATCGGTGTCGATCGCCCGCTTCGTGGCACGCCGGGACTCGGAGGTGGACCGATGACCGAGATCCTCCATGTCGTCGCGCTGGTCCTGATCCTCGTCGGGGCGCTGCTGTGCCTCACAGCGGCCATCGGGTTGATCCGCTTCCGGGACGTGCCCACGAGGCTCCACGCCGCCACGAAGCCGCAGGTGCTCGGCCTGCTGCTGATCGCCATCGCCGTCGGCATCGAGCTGCAGTCGTGGACGGTCGTGGCCTTCCTCGTCCCGGTCCTGCTGATCCAGTTCGCGACCGCGCCGCTGTCGGCTCACATGGTCGGTCGCCAGGCCTACCGCAACGGCACGATCGATCGCCGCAACCTGCACGTCGACGAACTGGCCGACGCGAAGGAGACCCCGCCCGGGTCGGGCGGCTGACTCAGCCGATCAGGCTCGGCTGCAGGTCGCGCATCGTCCGCCGGAACGTCATGCGCGTGACTCCCGCGATCGCGATCACGAGGGCACCGACCAGCCAGGTCGCCAGGACCGCGGCATCCGTCCACGCGCGTGACGCCATCCCGCCGTACATGACCTGCCGCATCGCATCCACGACGTAGCCCATCGGCAGCACGTGGTGCAGCGCCGCGAGAGGTGCGGGCAGCGTCTGCCACGGGAAGGTGCCGCCGGCGGTGACGAGCTGCAGCACCATGAGCACGAGTCCCACGAACTGCCCCACCGATCCCAGCCACACGTTCAGGGCGAGGATGATCGCCGCGAAGGTCGCCGAGGCCAGGAGCAGGATGCCGAGGGTCGGCAGCGGATGCGTGAACGAGAAGCCCAGCGCGATCGACAGCACGCCGAACAGCGACACCATCTGCACCGCGCCGAGGGCGGCCGGTGTGAGCCACCCCGCGAGGGTGACGCGGATGGGGGAGCGGAGCGCCGTGACCGCGCGCCTGGAGATCGGCTTCACGATGAGGAACAGGGCGTAGATGCCGATCCAGCCGGCGAGGGCGGCGAAGAACGGCGCCAGTCCCGCGCCGTAGTTCTGCGCCTGGGTCACCGACGCCTCGGAGATCCCGACGGGGTCCGACAGCGTCGACGCCTGCGCCTTGCGGGTGTCGGCGCTGTCATCGGGCAGCTTCTTCGCACCGTCCTGCAGCCCGTCGCGGAGCTTCGCGGCGCCGGCGTCGAGCTTGTGGACGCCGGAGGCCAGCGTGTGGGCGCCGGTGTCGAGCTTGTGCGCGCCGGCGTCCGCCGAGGTGACGCCGTCGGCGAGTGTGTGCGCACCGGTCGCCGCCGTCGCCGCTCCCGACGCGAGCTTCGCGCTGCCGCCGGCGACCTGCGCAGCGCCGTCGTCGAGCCTGTCGATCTGGGCGACGGCCTGTTGCACCCGGGTGTCGAGGTCGGCGACGCGGGTGCCGATCGGATCGACGACGTCGAGGACCTTCGCGATCTGGGTGGCGTCGAGTCCCTGCTCCTGGAGCCGTGCGGTCAGGTCGTTGCGCAGCGACGGGACCGCGGAGGCGACGCGATCCGCGGCCGAGCCCACCCGGTCGGCGACGCTTCGCAGCTTCGCCGTACCGCCCGAGACCTGCTCTGCGCCCGAGGTGAGGGACTGGAGCCCTTCGGCGAGCGTGTCGACCCCCGAGGCGAGGGAGTCCGCTCCGCTGCGGAGCTTCGTCGTCCCGTCCGCAAGGGTGGCGGCGCCGTCGGCGAGAGTGTCGGCGCCGTCACCGGCGCTCGCCAGTCCGTCGGTGAGCTGACCGGCGCCGTCCGCCGCGTCGAGCAGTTTCACCCGCACGGTGTTGAGCGCGTCGAGCATCGTCAGGCCGGCTTCGCGGACCACCTTCTCGGTGACGGTCGTCCGGATCCGCGAGACCGCCTGACTGCCGATGGTCGAGGCGAGGTAGTTGTTCGCGTCGTTGGTGGTCAGGTCGATCTCGGCCTGGCGCGGGTCCTTTGATGAGATGGAGGCGACGGCGGCGGTGAAGTCGGCGGGGAGTGTGACGGCGAAGTCGAACGTGCCGTCATCGAGGCCGCGGCGGGCTCCGGCGGCATCCACTTCGTGCCAGTCGAAGCTGCCGTCCTCGAGCAGCGAGTCCGCGACCTCGTCGCCGAGATTGCGATCGATGCCGTTGAGGGTGGCGCCGTCGTCCTGCACGACGAGGGCGACCGGCACCTCCGACAGGTTGCCGTACGGGTCCTGGTTCGCCCAGAGATACAGGCCGCCGTAGAGCACCGGCACGAGGACGAGAGCGATGAGTGCGATGACCCGCATGCGGGTGGACGTGAGGCGGCGCAGCTCGGCCGCGAACAGAGCGGGGATCTTCACGAGAGGATGCCTTCGGTTGAAGAGTCGGTAAGGGCTCGGCTGCGCGGCCGCAGCGCCGAGGTGGCCCGGAGGCGGGGCCGGCCGATGCGCCCGCGGGGTGCGGGCGGTTCTGCCTCGAGGGCGGTGGCGGCGGCCGTGCCGGCGATCACGAGGACGGCGAAGCCGCGCGCGGCGAAGTCCTGAGCGATGCGCTGCCAGTGGCGGGGATCGCCGCCGTGGCGGTCCGGTGAGACGAGGACGAGCGCCTCGATGCCACGCCTGAGGGCGGCGAGCTCGAGCAGCATCCGGATGCGGTCATCGGCGTCGAGCTGCCCGATGGGAGTGCGACCGAGGGCGCGCCACCCGTGCTCGTCGAGCCACCGACGGGCCGACAGCGGGTCGGCGCGGCGCCCGGCGAACATGAGCTCCTCCTCGACGACGCCGACGACGGCGATGTCGGGTGCCGGGTCGTTGACGTCGGGGGCGTCGACGAGCGCGACGACCTTGCGTATCCGGCGCGGGCTGCGGCGGCCGTCGATCGTCACGGCGCCGGTGTCGGGGCGCATGCGGCCGCTCGCGATCAGGCCGAGGACCGACGGCCGCTGCTCGGTCTCCGCAGTGGTGAGGGTCACGCGACCGGATGCGAATGCCACGTCCGTCGCGGGGAGGATGCCGCCGGATCGGCCCTTCGAGACGTCGTCGAGCACGATCTTCATGAGCGCGCTCCTTCGAGCACCACGTCGGCCTCTCGCCAGCCGAGGCCGGCGACGCTGAGGATCGCCCGCACCGCGACCGACGCGGCTTCGGGACGGGCGGTGTCGAGTCGGGTGATGACGGTGCGCGCCGCCTCTTCGATCAGGCGGGCGACGGTCGTGGCGGGCATGTCGGTGCGGATCGTGCCCTCCTCGCGGCCCCGCGTCACGATCGCGAGGACGCGACGGCGGACCGGGGTCAGCACCGCCGCGGTCTCCTCGATGTGCGAGTCGTCGAGCGCGACGGTCGCGGCGAACTGCACGTCGGCGGCCCCGTCCCACAGTGCGAGAGCCAGCCGGGCGAGCGCTACTGGCGCGGGACCGGTGTCCGCCACTCCGCTCGCGAGCGCGTTGAAGCGTTCAGCGCCGCCCAGGATCATGGCCCGCAGCAGGGCGTCGCGGTCGTCGAAGTGCCCGTACAGGGCGCGGCGGCTGAGCCCCGCAGCGCGCGCGATCGCATCGATCGGAGCGTGGGGGTCTCGGGCGATGGTGGCCGCTGCCGCCGCGAGGATGTCCGCGCGGTTCGCCGCGGCATCCTTTCTCGGACGACGCGGCGATGCAGTCGTGGTCACGCCACGATCATACGAAGTTGCACAATAGTGTGCAACTTAATTCGGCGACCTCTCAGTCGGCGCCGAAGTCGAAGGATGCCGAGTCCCCGGCCTCGTCGATGGCACCCGCCAGCTCGTCGACCTCACCGGAGTTCCCCGTGATGGCGTCCGCGCCGCCCTGCTCGAGTTCGCCGACGAGATCCGCGGTCGCGCCGCCGATCATGCCGAGCGAGACGAAGTGCTCGAGGCGGGCGCGGGAGTCGGCGATGTCGAGATTGCGCATCGTCAGCTGACCGATGCGGTCGGTCGGACCGAAGGCGGCATCGCCGACGCGCTCCATCGAGAGCTTCTCGGGGGAGTACGACAGGTTGCGGCTCTCGGTGTTCAGGATCGTGTAGTCCTCACCGCGGCGCAGCCGCAGGGTCACCGTGCCGCTGATCGCGGAGCCCACCCAGCGCTGGATCGACTCGCGGAGCATGAACGACTGCGGCTCGAGCCAGCGACCCTCGTACATGAGCCGGCCCAGGCGGCGGCCCTGCTCGTGATAGGTGGCGAGGGTGTCTTCGTTGAGGATGCCGTTGACCAGGCGCTCGTACGCGATGAACAGCAGCGCCATGCCCGGTGCCTCGTAGATGCCACGCGACTTCGCCTCGATGATGCGGTTCTCGATCTGGTCGCTCATGCCGAGGCCGTGGCGCCCGCCGATCTCGTTCGCGGCCATGACCAGGGCCACGGCGTCCGAGTACTCGACTCCGTTGATCGCGACGGGACGTCCCGCCTCGAACGTGACCGAGACGTCCTCGGTCTCGATCCCGACCGCCGGGTCCCAGAAGCGGACGCCCATGATGGGCTCGACGATCTCGAGCGAGACGTCGAGGTGCTCGAGGGTCTTGGCCTCGTGGGTAGCGCCCCAGATATTGGCGTCGGTGGAGTAGGCCTTCTCGACCGAGTCGCGGTACGGGAAACCGTGGGCGACGAGCCATTCGCTCATCTCGGTGCGTCCGCCGAGCTCGGTGACGAAGTCGGCGTCGAGCCACGGCTTGTAGATGCGGAGCGCAGGGTTGGCGAGCAGACCGTAGCGGTAGAACCGCTCGATGTCGTTGCCCTTGTAGGTGGAGCCGTCGCCCCAGATGTCGACGCCGTCCTCCTTCATGGCGCGCACGAGCATCGTGCCGGTGACCGCGCGGCCGATGGGGGTCGTGTTGAAGTAGGTGCGTCCGCCCGAGCGGATGTGGAAGGCGCCGCACGAGAGGGCGACGAGGCCCTCCTCGACCATCATCGGCTTGCAGTCGATGAGGCGCGAGCCCTCGGCGCCGTACTGCAGTGCGCGACCGGGGATCGACGCGATGTCGTCTTCGTCGTACTGGCCGAGGTCGCCGGTGTAGGTGAAGGGGACGGCGCCTTTGTCGCGCATCCAGGCGACCGCCACCGAGGTGTCGAGACCTCCGGAGAAAGCGATGCCGACGCGCTCGCCGACGGGCAGGGACTGGAGGACCTTCGACATGGTTCCCATCCTATCGAGGGGGCCGCGCCGCGATCGGCGCGGTTACGCGGGCCATGCGTGGACCGGAGTGTGCGTCATGTGAGTGCTCACATCGGGAGGGAACCGGGACCGACCTGCCGGAGGAACGACCGCCGCCACCGGCCGCCGCGTTACGCAAATGTTACCGCTCACAATCTAGCGCCGCGCGAAATGTGAAGGCTAACATTCGAGCAACCGGAGGCCACGGCGGCCCGGAACACCGGCGGTGAGCCGGACCCGAACAAGGAGGTTTTGGGATGAAGAAGACTGCTTTCGCAGCAGCGGCCATGCTGGGGGCCCTGGCGCTCGTCGTCACCGGATGCGCGGGCAACGGCGCGCCCGGAGCAGGCGGCAACGGGGGTGACGGCGACCTGATCACGGTCGGCTTCGCGCAGACGGGCTCCGAGTCCGGCTGGCGCGCAGCGAACACCGAATCGATGAAGAAGGCGTTCTCGGAGGAGAACGGCTTCAAGCTGACGTTCAACGCGGCCGACAACAAGCAGGAGGCGCAGATCTCCGCCGTCCGCAACTTCATCAACCAGGGTGTCGACGCCATCGTCATCGCCCCGATCACGGTGGACGGCTGGGACGACGTCCTGAAGGAAGCGAAGGATGCCGGCATCCCGGTCATCCTCGAAGACCGCACGGTCTCGGCCAGCGACGACCTGTACGCCTCGTGGGTCGGCCTCGACTTCGAGCAGGAGGGTCGCACCGCCGGCGAGTGGGTCAAGGAGAACTTCGACGGCAAGGGCGCCAACCTCGTCGTCCTCGAGGGCACGACGGGCTCGTCGGCCGCGCTCGACCGCGCCACCGGCTTCAACGAGGCCATCGAGGGCACCGACGTCAAGGTGATGGACTCGCAGACGGGTGACTTCACCCGCGACGGTGGCAAGAAGGTCATGGAGGGCTACCTCCAGAAGTACGGCAAGGACATCAATGTCCTGTTCGCGCACAACGACGACATGGGCCTGGGTGCACTCGACGCCATCAAGGCGGCGGGTCTGACCCCCGGCAAGGACATCCAGATCGTCACGATCGATGCGGTGAAGGACGGCATGACCGCCCTCGCGAACGGTGAGTTCAACTTCATCGTCGAGTGCAACCCGCTCCTGGGCGAGAAGGCCGCCGAGCTCGTCAAGTCCGTCGTCGACGGCAAGACCGTCGAGAAGCGCACGATCGTCGAGGACCAGTCGTTCACGCAGGAGCAGGCCGCCGAGGTCCTCGACTCCCGCCCGTACTGATCGATCGCCACCCCTCACGATCCGCTCGGATCACCGAACCACCGCCGGGGACCGGATTCCGGTCCCCGGCGGTCATCACGGAAAGGCGCGCTCATGGTCGATGTCGCAGCCACGCCGGAGTCCCCGGCCACCGTTCCGCAGCACGATGAGGTCGTGCGGATGCGGGACGTCACCATCCGGTTTCCCGGGGTGCTCGCCCTGGACCGGGTCGACCTGACGCTCCGCGCCGGTGAGGTCCACACGCTCATGGGCGAGAACGGCGCCGGCAAGTCGACGCTGATCAAGGCGCTCACGGGCGTGTACGCCATCGACGGCGGGACGATCGAGGTCGCCGGCGAGCAGCGCGTCTTCCGCTCGACCGCAGACGCCGAGGCATCCGGGATCTCGACCGTGTACCAGGAGGTCAACCTCTGCACCAACCTGTCGGTCGGCGAGAACGTCATGCTCGGCCGCGAGGTGCGGCGGGCCGGCTTCATCGACTGGCGCGCCACCCACCGCGAGGCGACGCGCTACCTCGCCGCCCTCGGACTCGACATCGACCCGCGCTCCGCACTGTCGTCGCACTCGATCGCCGTACAGCAGCTCGTCGCCATCAGCCGGGCGACCGTCGCCGATGCGCGCGTGCTCGTCCTCGACGAGCCGACCTCGAGCCTGGACCGCAGCGAGGTCGAGCAGCTCTTCACCGTCGTCCGGGGGCTGCGCGACCGGGGCGTCGCCATCCTCTTCGTCACGCACTTCCTCGACCAGGTCTACGAGATCTCCGACCGTCTGACGGTCCTGCGCAACGGCCAGCTCGTGGGGGAGTACCTGCCCGCCGAGCTGCCGCGCGGCGAGCTCATCGCCAAGATGATCGGCCGCCAGCTCGACGAGCTCGAAGCCCTGTCCCGCACGTCGGAGCGCGAGATCGACCGCACCGCGACGCCGGTGCTGCGCATCGCGGGGCTCGGCCGCAAGAACGTCATCGAGCCCGTCGACATGGAGGTCTACGAGGGCGAGGTCGTCGGCATCGCCGGCCTGCTGGGCTCGGGCCGCAGCGAACTGGTCCGCCTCGTCTACGGCGCGGACCGGGCGGACGCCGGCACGCACGAGGTGCGGGGGGATGCCGCGCGCATCACGACCCCGCGGAACGCGATCGACAAGCGCATCGCCTTCTCGAGCGAGGATCGTCGCGCCGAGGGGATCATCGCCGACCTCACCGTCTCCGAGAACATCGTCCTCGGCATCCAGGCCAAGCGCGGCGCGATGCGTCCGATCGGCAAGGCCGAGCGCGATGCCATCGTCTCGGAGTACATCTCGGCGCTCGGTGTCCGGCCCGCCGACCCGAACGCGCTCGTGCGCAACCTCTCGGGCGGCAACCAGCAGAAGGTACTGCTCGCGCGGTGGCTGGCCACCGCGCCGCAGCTGATCATCCTCGACGAGCCCACCCGCGGCATCGACGTCGGCGCGAAAGCCGACATCCAGCGCAAGGTCGCCGAGCTCGCGGCGGCGGGCCTCTCGGTCGTCTTCATCTCCTCGGAGCTCGAGGAGGTGGTCCGCATCGCGCAGCGCATCGTGGTGCTGCGCGACCGTTCTAAGATCGGCGAACTGGACGCCACCGACGTGACGGTCGACGATCTGGTCGCCCTCATCGCGCAAGAGTCCGGCGAGACGACGTCGTCTCGCCTCAACCCGGAGACAGCGGCATGAACCCGACCCTGAAGCGCTTCCTGGCGCACCGCCTCGTCTGGCCGATCGCGGCACTCCTCGTGCTCGTCATCGTCAACACGATCGCGCGGCCGTCCTTCATCTCGATCACCGTGCAGAACGGGCAGCTCTACGGCCCGCTGCTCGACATCCTGCGCAACAGCGCTCCGCTCATGCTCGTGGCCCTGGGTATGACGCTCGTGATCGCGACGCGCGGCATCGACCTCTCGGTCGGCGCGATCATGGCGGTCTCGGGCGCGGTGGCCCTCACCTTCATCTCGTCGTCGCCGGCACCCGAGGACCTCTCGACGGTGCTCATCGCGATCGCGCTCGCCGTCGGGGTCGCCCTCGTGCTGGGTGTCTGGAACGGCTTCCTCGTCGCCGTCGTCGGCGTCCAACCGATCATCGCGACCCTCGTGCTCATGCTCGCCGGCCGCGGCGTCGCCCTCCTCATCACGGGCGGTTTCATCACGACCATCACGAGCGCGCCCTACCGTTTCATGGCGCAGGGGTACCTCGTGGGTCTGCCCTTCGCGTTCTACGTCTCGGTGGTCGCGATCGTCATCGTCGCGGTGCTGCAGCGCCGCACGGCCCTCGGCGTGCTGACCGAGGCGGTCGGCATCAATCCCGAGGCCAGCCGCCTCGCGGGCGTGCGCTCGCGGGGGATCATCTGGGGCGCCTACGCGGCGAGCGGCCTGCTGGCGGGCTTCGCCGGCATCCTCTACTCGTCGAACATCATGGCCGCCGACGCCAACGCCGCCGGCCTCTACATCGAGCTCGACGCGATCCTCGCCGTCGTCCTCGGCGGGACGAGCCTCATGGGCGGCAAGTTCACGATCGCCGGCACGGTCGTCGGCGTCTTCACGATCCAGACGCTCAAGTCGACCATCACCTTCCTCGGGGTGCCGCCGGCGGTGAGCCCGCTGTTCCTCGCCATCGTGGTCGTCATCGTCGTGCTCGTCCAGTCGCCGCGAACGCGGTCGCTGTTCGCCAAGGGGGTCGATGCCGTCCGGGGCGGCGGCCGTCGCACCGCGGAGGTCTCCGCATGAGCGCCGTCACCGCAGACCTCGGCCGGACCGGCGGGTTCGCCGACACGATCCAGCGCTTCCGCAGCCGGCACGCGTCGTGGGTGCCCGTGTTCGCCGCCGTCGTCATCCTCATCGCGATGCTCATCGGGGCGCAGGCCTACTTCGGCAACTTCGTCACCCCGCGCGTGCTGTCGGCGCTCCTGCTCGACAACGCGTACCTGCTGATCCTCGCGGTCGGCATGACCTTCGTCATCCTCACCGGCGGCATCGACCTCTCGGTCGGTGCGGTCATGGCGTTCACCGGCATGCTGGGTGCCAGCATGCTGAGCCAGGGGATGCCGGTGGCCCTGGTGGTCCCGGTCATGCTGGTCCTCGGGGCTCTCATGGGACTGTTCGTCGGGGTGCTCGTGCAGTACTTCGGAGTGCAGCCGTTCATCGCATCGCTCGCGGCGATGTTCGCGGCCCGCGGGCTCGCGTTCATGGTCAGCCTGTCCTCGATCCGCGTCGAGGAGCCGGCCATCCTGTGGCTCCAGTCGACCCGCATGCAGGGCGGTCCCGGCAGTTTCTACATCACCCCGACCGGCATCCTCGCGCTCGTCGTGGTGGTCGTCGGCATCCTGATCCTGCAATTCACGCGGTTCGGTCGCACGATCTACGCGATCGGCGGCAACGAGCAGTCGGCACGCCTCATGGGCCTGCCGGTCGTGCGGACGAAGCTGCTGGCCTACGTCATCAGCGGCGTGTGCGCGGGGCTCGCGGGCGTCGTCTTCACGGCGTACACCGGGGCGTCGTACCCGCTGAACGGCATCGGGACCGAGCTCGACACGATCGCCGCCGTGGTGATCGGCGGCACGCTGCTCACGGGCGGCAGCGGGTTCGTGCTCGGCTCGATGATCGGCGTGTTCGTGTACGGCACCATCAAGACGGCGATCTCGTTCCTCGGCGTCGACCAGTCCTGGACGCGCATCACGATCGGCGCGCTGCTGCTCGTCTTCGTGGTCGTCCAGCGCCTGCTGGTCGCGCGGACGGCGCGAACGTCGCGGTGATGACGGCGGTGAGTCTCGGGGGAGGCCCACCGCGGGCATGATGGTCCGTATGGATGCGCGCGAAGCAGCGGTCGCGCCGGTCGTGGACGTGACCGGCGCGACCGTTCGCTTCGGCGCCGAGACGGTGCTCGACGCAGTCGACTTCCGGCTGCTCCCGGGCGAGGTCCACTCGCTCATGGGCGAGAACGGCGCCGGCAAGTCGACGCTCATCAAGGCGATCACGGGAGCGCTCCGGCCGGATGCCGGCACGATCCGCGTCGGCGGCGAGGTGGTGCATTTCGCCTCGCCGGCCGATGCCCTCGCCGCCGGGATCAGCGCGGTCTACCAGGAGATCGACCTGCTCCCGAACCTCTCCGTCGGCGAGAACGTGCTGCTGGGACGGGAGAGCCGCCGCTTCGGTGCGATCGACTGGCGCGAGACCCACCGTCGCGCGGCCGAGATCCTCGAGGGGCTCGGGCTCGACATCGACCCGCGGACCCGGCTATCACGGCATTCGCTCGCGGTGCAGCAGCTCGTCGCCATCGCGCGCGCCATCTCGGTCGACGCGCGCGTCGTCGTGCTCGACGAGCCGACCTCGAGCCTCGACCTCGACGAGGTCGCCGAGCTCTTCCGGGTCATCCGCGAACTCACCTCCCGCGGCGTCGCCGTGCTGTTCGTCTCGCACTTCCTCGACCAGGTCTACGAGATCTGCGACCGCATCACGGTCCTCCGCGGCGGACGGCTCATCGGCGAGTACGTCCCGGCCGAGCTCCTGCGCATCGACCTCGTCGAGAAGATGCTCGGTCGCGGCGCCGACGAGATGGACGTCCACCAGAGAGAGGATGCCGCGGCATCCGTCCCCGTCGCGCTCGCCGGACGGGGACTCGCCTCGGGCACGGGCCTCACCGACGCCACCCTGACGATCGGCGAGGGCGAGGTCGTCGGACTCGCGGGGCTGCTCGGTTCGGGTCGGAGCGAACTGGCCCGCGCCCTCACGGGTGTGGATCGACCGGATGCCGGTGTCCTCGAGGTGCGCGGTGCCTCCGCCCACCTGCCGACCCCGCGTCGGGCGATCGGCCAGGGCATCGTCTATTCGTCCGAGAACCGCCGCACCGAGGGCATCATCGGCGAGCTCAGCGTGCAGGACAACATCACGCTCGCACTGCAGGCGGACCGCGGCATCCTGCACCGGCTGGGCAATGCGCGCCGACGTGAACTGGCGATGAGCTGGATTGAGGCGCTCGACATCCGGCCCGCCGACCCCGACCGCCCCGCCGGGACGCTGTCGGGCGGCAACCAGCAGAAGGTGCTGCTCGCGCGGCTGCTCGCCCTGTCGCCGCGGGTTCTGGTGCTCGACGAGCCGACGCGCGGCATCGACGTCGGCGCGAAGGTCGAGATCCAGCGGCTCGTCGCCGACCTCGCCGACAACGGGCTGTCGGTGCTGTTCATCTCGGCGGAGCTCGAAGAGGTGCTGCGCGTCTCGAACCGCATCGCGGTCATGCGCGCGGGGCGCCTCGTCGACACGATCCCGGCGGACTCGCTCACGGTCGACTCGCTGCTCGCGCTCGTCGCGCGCCCGGAGGACGAGTCGTGAGCGACGAGCGCGGCGCGAAGTCCGCGAACATCTTCGACGTCGCGCGCCTTGCGGGCGTCTCGCACCAGACGGTGTCGCGCGTCCTCAACGACCTGCCGAACGTGCGTCCGGCGACCCGAGCCCGCGTCGAGCAGGCGATGGCGCAGCTGCGCTACAGCCCCTCGCCCGCTGCGCGCGCGCTCGTCACCAAGCGCACCCGCACGATCGGCCTCATCACCCCCGGCACGGCCGACTTCGGCCCTACCTCGATCGCGATGCACTTCAACGTCGCGGCGCGCGTCGAGCGGTACTCGGTCGACTCGGTGACGGCCGCCGACACGGATGCCGCCGGCATCCGCTCCGTCGTCGAGGGCCTCCTTCGCCAACGCGTCGACGCCATCGTGATCGTCGTGACCGACCTCGGTGTCCTCGAGGCGGTCCGCGGGCTCGACCTCGGCGTGCCGATGGTCGCCGCCGCGGCGACGCAGCGCCGGAACCGACAGCTCGTGTCGATCGATCAGTACCGCGGTGCGCGCTCGGCGGTGCGTCATCTCGTGGAGCTCGGCCACCGCCGCATCCTCCATATCGCCGGCCCGTCCCGGAACCCGGACGCCGTCGAACGCATCCGCGGGTGGCGGGACGAGCTCGCGGCGCATCAGCTCGCGGTCGTCGAACCGGTCCACGGGGACTGGACGGCGGCCAGCGGGGCCGACATCGGCCGGCGCCTCGAGCTCGAGCCCGGTGACGCCGTGTTCGCGGGCAACGACCACATGGCGATCGGTCTGCTCTCGGCTCTCCGCGCCCGCGGATTGCGGGTTCCGGAGGATGTCGCCGTCGTCGGATTCGACGACGTGCCCGAAGCCGCCTACCTGTCGCCGCCCCTCACCACGGTCCGGCAGGACTTCCGGGCGCTCGGCGAACTCATGATGCAGAAGGTTCTTCTCGCGGTCGAGGAGCCGGACGCCCTCACCGAGGACACGCCGCTTCCGACGCACCTGATCGTGCGGGAGTCCTCCGTCGCCGTCAGGCCGTGACAGCCACGCGCGAGGACCGCGTGCGCAGTCGCCTCACCCAGACCACGAGCGCGCCGACGGCGACGAAGGCGATCGCGATCCCGATGATGTACGCCACGACTCCGCCCCAGCCGCCCACGCCGTTCGGGTTGAGGAACGGATACGGGTACCAGAACGCCACTCCGTCCGTCGGGTCGATCACGAGGGGTCCGCGCACGAGGGTGTAGCCGATCCAGATGATCGGAACAGCGAGGATCGCGAGCACCGAGCGCCACGGCAGGGCGCGGACGGTGGGCGAGAGGAGCAGGTCGAGCAGCAGGAAGAGCGGCGCGACGACGTGGAGGATCTCGTTCGCCCAGGCGACGTGGTCGTCGGAGGTCGGGTAGCCGCGCAGCAGCAGGTTGTAGACGACCCCTGTGATGAAGAGGTACGTCGTCGCGGCGGCGAGGGCGAGGGCGACGCCGGCGGGCTCGTGCGACTCGTGCGGCGGCCGCATCCAGAACCAGATGACCGCCGCGAGCAACGCCAGCACCCCGACGATGTTCGAGAGGATCGTGAAGAAGCTGAAGAAGTTCGCGATCGTCGTCGTGACGTCGCGGTCGTTCGCGATCGCGGTACGGACCGTCGTCACGAACTGGGTGACGACGGCGGACATCATGACGGCGGCCGCGATCAGTCTGAGGACCGACCACCCCGTCGGCCACGTTCGGGTACGCATGTCGGAACCCTAGCGTGCGGCGGGCGGGGTCAGGCGGTGCCTTCCCGCGAGCGCGTTTCGCGCCCCCAACGGGCCCCGGCGCGGAAGACACCCACCCCGACGGCGCTGACCGAGATGACAGCGAGGACCCCCAGCATCCCGATCGTGGGGTCCCACACCAGGAGGCGGATCAGCCAGACGATCGTCCAGACGACCGCCGCCGCTGCGAGCAGACGTGCGACCGGGCGTGCGCGTACGAGGACCGCCAGAAGGGCGAGCACCCACACCGCCCCGGCGAGGAAGCCGGTGAACTCCTCGGTCAGGACCCGGAGCCAGATGGCGTCCGAGGATCCGCCCGGGCCCACGTCGAAGAACAGGTGGAAGAAGACGAGGACGCCCGTCGTCACCGTCGCCGTCGCGCCCGCCGCAAGGCGGGCCCGGACCGGGGCGATCAGAGCGAGCAGCGCGAAGACCGTGAGCGTCACCGTCACGATCGCGCGCGGACCCGCGAACGGGTCGATCTGCGCATAGACGAACGCCGCAGCGCCGGCGACGGCCGTGAGCGCCAGGGCGACGCGGGCCGCCCTGGCCGCGCCGAAGAGCACGAGGGCGAAGGCGATGACCCAGAGGCCGGCGGGCACGAGTCCCGGGCTCGCCTGCAGGTCGAGATCCTGCCCCTCGGTGGGGAGACGCGAGTCCACGCGCGCGCTGAACCCGCCGAAGACCGCGAACGCCGCGGCGAGGGCGAACCCGGTGGCCGCGGACGCGGTGGCGAGGGCCTCGCGGGCGGGCTGCGGCATCCACCCCAGGATGCGGACCGCGAGGCCGCTCCGCATCAGCGCGATGCGCTCGCCGCGGGACGGTTCTTTCCGCCCCTGCGCCTCGGCTTCATCGAGCAGCGTGCCGAGCATGGCCTCACCGTGGCGTTCGCGCCACGAGCGCGGATAGACGCGGAGTGCGCGACGCCACGGGGTGTCGTCGATCGTGGTCACAGGGCACCTCCGAATGCAGGTCGTGCGGGCCTCAGCGCAAGGCGCCGGCGGGCTTCGGCCACCGTCACCTCTCGCCGGGCGACCTCCTCGGAGAGCAGGGCGACGCCGTCGGAGGTGAGCTCGACGTAGCGACGAACCCGACCCTGCACCCGCTCCTCGCGCGCGATGCGGATCGTTCCTTCTCTCTCGAGCCGGTCGAGGGCGGCGTAGAGGGTCGCGACCTTGAGGTGCACCCGTCCGCCGGACACACGGTCGACCTCCTCGATCAGGGCGTAGCCGTGCTTGGCGCCGTCAGCGAGAGCCGTCAGCATGAGGAACGTGGGTTCCCTCATCTCCTGTGCCATGAGACGAACATACTCTGACGGGCAGAGTATGCACCAGCCCGCCTTCGGTCCGTGTCACCAGGCCCGATAGGATGGGGTGTAACCGTCCGATAACGGGGGAGACCCATGCCAGGCATCGTGATCGTCGGAGTTCAATGGGGAGACGAGGGCAAGGGCAAAGCCACCGACCTCCTGGGTGAGCGCACCGACTGGGTGGTCAAGTTCAACGGCGGCAACAACGCCGGCCACACCGTGGTGATCGGTGACGAGAAGTACGCGCTCCACCTGCTGCCCAGCGGCATCCTGTCGCCCGGCGTCAATGCCGTCATCGGCAACGGCGTGGTCATCGACCTCGAGGTGCTCTTCGCCGAGCTCGGCGCCCTGCAGGCCCGCGGCCTCGACGTGTCGCGCCTGAAGGTCAGCGCGAACGCCCACATCATCACGCAGTACCACCGCACCCTCGACAAGGTCACCGAGCGCTTCCTCGGCAAGCGCATGATCGGCACGACCGGTCGCGGCATCGGCCCGACCTACGCCGACAAGATCAACCGCACCGGCATCCGCGTGCAGGACCTGTTCGACGAGAACATCCTGCGCCAGAAGGTCGAGGGCGCCCTCGACCAGAAGAACCACCTGCTGGTGAAGGTCTTCAACCGCCGCTCGATCACCGTCGACGAGGTCGTCGAGGACCTGCTCTCGTACGCCGAGCGCCTGCGCCCGATGGTCGCCGACACCGGTCTGCTCCTGAGCGATGCGCTCGACGCCGGTGACGTCGTCGTCTTCGAGGGCGGCCAGGCGACGATGCTCGATATCGACCACGGCACCTACCCGTTCGTGACCTCGTCGTCGGCGACGGCCGGCGGCGCCTCGACCGGTTCGGGTATCGGCCCGAACCGCCTCGACCGCATCGTCGGCATCGTGAAGGCCTACACGACACGCGTCGGCTCGGGCCCCTTCCCGACCGAGCTGTTCGACGAGAACGGCGACTTCCTGCGTTCGCGCGGTTTCGAGTTCGGGACGACGACCGGCCGTCCGCGCCGCGTCGGCTGGTACGACGCCCCGATCACGCGCTACGCGACGCGGATCAACGGCATCACCGACCTCGTGCTCACGAAGCTCGACATCCTCACCGGACTGAAGGAGATCCCCGTCTGCGTCGCGTACGACGTCGACGGACGACGCTTCGACGAGGTGCCGGTCAACCAGACCGACTTCCACCACGCGACGCCGATCCTCGAGCACTTCCCCGGCTGGGACGAGGACATCTCCACGGCACGCACCTTCGAGGATCTGCCCCAGACCGCCCAGGACTACGTGCTCGCGCTCGAGAAGATGAGCGGCACCCGTATCTCGGTGATCGGTGTCGGCCCCGCGCGCGACGCGGTGATCGTGCGCCACGACCTGCTCGACTGACCCGTGCGGTTCCTGCTCGGCGGCTACTCCGCCGACATGGGCGGTTCGGCGACGGGCATCGGACTGCTGGATGCCGGTGGTCCGGACTCGCCTCTCGCGAGCGGTCCGCTCGGGGTCGGCCGTGACGTCGTCGCGGCGGAGTCGCCGTCGTGGATCGCGCGGCATCCGTCCCGGGACGTCGTCTACGCCGCCCTCGAGGGGCGCGGCGCCGTCCGTGCCTACCGCCGCACCGGCGACACCTCGTATGCGCCTCTCGGTGCGGAGGTCGCCGTCGGCGAGAGCCCGTGCCACGTGCTCGCGCTCGACGACGCACTGATCGTGTCCTGCTACGGCGACGGCGGCGTCAGCCGGGTCGCAGTGTCCTCCGACGGCAGTCTCGGCACCACCACGCGGTGGGCGGACGTCGCTGCGGGAGCCCCGGCATCCGATCTCGCGTCCGCGGCGCGCGCGCTGCGGGCGGTCGTCGGAGACGAGTACGCGGATGTCGTGCCGTACGCGGACGACGAGCCTCAGCCCGAGGCATCGGGACGTCCCTCGCGCGCCCACCAGGCGGCATCCCTCGCCGGCGGACTCATCGCGACGACCGACACCGGACTCGACCTCGTGCGGTTCTGGCGCGGCGGACGCGAGATCCAGCGGCTCGAGCTGCCGGCGGGGACCGGGCCGCGACATCTGCGCGCGCACCCGAGCGGTCACCTCTACGTTGTCACCGAGCACTCCAACGAGGTCTTCGCGCTCGCGTCCGACGCGTCGGGGGCGTGGCGGATGGTCGGCGGTGCGCAGCTGGGCGCGTACCCGGAGGATGCCGGGGCTGAGCTCGCGATGTCGCGCGATGGTGTGTTCCTCTACGCGGGCCTGCGGGGGAGCGACACGATCGCGACGGTCAAGGTGCGCGGCGGGGGCGAGACGCTTCAGCCGGTCGCGCTCGCCGAATCCGGCACCGTCTGGCCCCGACACCACGTCGTCGCCCGTGACACGGTGCTCGTCGCAGGTCAGCATGCCGACGAGATCGTCTCGCTCGCCATCGACGAGCGGACGGGGGTCCCGGGCCGTGTGCGGCACCGGACAATAGCACCGTCACCGACGGCGCTCCTAGCCTTCCCGGCCTGATCCAGCGGCGCGGTAACGTGTCGGACCGGAGGGGTTCATGAGCGCGGGTGGACGGACGAGGGCGGCCCGGTCCAGGGGGCCGAGCCTCGAGGGGTTCACCGTGCTGATCACCACCGTCGGCCTGGTCATCGCCGGGCTGATCGCGCTCGGGTACGCCGATGCCGGCGACTTCGAGGCCGGTCCGATCGGTCGCGCCGGTGGCGAGTACGCGCTGTCGCCGTGGACGAACCCCGAACCCGTCGTCGCGGAGGAGCCCGAAGCCGACACGTACCGGGGTCCGGACGGCGCGGTGATCCGGCTGAGCGGCCTCGACGTCGACACCCCGATCGTCCTCACCCCCGCGGAGGGCGCCCGCCTCAGCGCCGTCTGGGTCACGGGTCCCGACGGCCGCATCGTCACCGAGGGCGAGGGCGGTGAGCCGCCCCGCTTCACGACCCTGTGGGATGGGCAGATCGTCGTCCTCGTCGAGCAGCCCGATGTCGAGCTGTGGATCGACGGTTCCCGTGACGAGACCTGGGAGGCGTCGCTGCGCTTCGATCGGGGTCTGCGCGCCGACGACGTCCTGACGAGCTCGCAGACCCTCATGTTCACCCACGACGGCGGTGCGACCACGGCGCGCGTGAGCGCCCGCGGAGGCGACAACCTGTCGATCCAAGCCGTCACGGCGCACGGCAGCGAACCCCGGCTCTTCGCGGATTCGCCGTTCGACCGCTCCATCGCCTGGCGCGACGCACCCCTCGTCCTCTTCTACGTCGAGTCCTGGCACGACACCTCGTGGCGGATCGAGTTCCCACCCGACGCCGCATCCACGCCGACGCCGACGGTGACGCCGTGACGGCCGCGGATGCCCGGATCCGGCGCTTCTCGACGATCACCTTCCTCGCGGGCTCGGTCGTCGCGATCGTCGTGGCGTTCATCGTCGTGCCGTTCGTGGGCGTCAACCCCGCGACGGGAGACCTGCTGCTCACCAACCCGAACGAGTACGAGTACCGCCCGTGGGCGGACCCCGGCGCGCAGGAGGTCCGCGTCGACGGCGACACGCTGATCGGCACGGCGGGCAGCGGGTACCTCGACCTCCCGGCCGGCGACGACGTCTGGGTGATCGGCCCGCTCACTCAGGGCCAGCCGAACTCCCTCAGTGTCCATCAGCAGACCGACGTCGACGTCAGTACCACCGAGGACCGGCCGACGTACATCGGCCTCGCGACCGGGTCGCGCTCGCTCACCTTCGTCGCCGGCGACCACACGAGTCGTCTCTGGTTCGCCCCGCGGCTGACGGACTGGCGTGCGACGGTCGTGCGGAAGACGCCGACGCCCATCGAGGGCAGGACGGTGTCGGGGGACGGACCCGCCCTCCTCGTCTACGACGGCGAGGCCCTCAGCGGGCGCTTCGTCTACCGGGGCGACGGCTTCTTCGGAGTCGAAGCGCTCTACCCCGGCGAGGCCGCCACCGACGTCGCGCAGGGATTCGACGACGTCGACACGAGATCGTCCTGGCCGCCGAGCGACCGGGTCGTCTTCCGTGTCGACTCGGACGACGGCTCGGGGACGTGGACGATCCGACTCGACGAACCGGCATCCGACTCACCATGACCACCACACGAAAGGGAACCGACGTGACCTTCGACGCCACGCTGGATGCGGCCTTCAAGGCCCGCCTGCCGCTGCTGTACCTCGAGACGGCCGAGGAGGTACGGGCCGTCGCCGCGATCACGGATGCCGCGCACGCCCAGCGCAACCGCCGCCGCGTGTGGACGTGGACCTCCGCCCTGGGACTCATCGACCCCGACGGCAAGGGCGTCTCGAACACGACGAACCCCGCCCGGGCGCTGCAGCACGCGGCAGGAGTGAGCGACCCGAGCGTCTTCATCTTCTGCGACCTGCACGCGTACTTCGGCAGCGAGCACCGACCCGGAGACCCTGCGATCGTGCGGACCGTCCGCGAGACGGCGCTCGAGTTCCGCCACGGCGACGTGTCGCGCACCCTCGTCGTCACCGCGCCGGTGCGCGTCATCCCGCCCGAGCTCGATGAGCTCACCCACCTGTTCGACTTCCCCCTGCCGACCGCCGCCGAGATCCGCGAGCTGCTCGACACGATGATCGCCAACAACGCCGGTGACATCCGTGTCGATGCCGACGACGCGGCGCGGGAGGCGCTCGTCCAGGCCGCCCTCGGGCTCACGATGTCCGAGGCCGAGAACGCGTTCGCGCAGGCGATGGTCAACGACGGCAGGCTCAGCGCCGCTGACATCACGATCGTCCTCCATGAGAAGCGCCAGGTCGTGCGCAAGTCCGGCGTGCTGGAGTTCGTCACCGGCGAGCTCGACCTCGATGACGTCGGCGGCCTCAACAACCTGAAGCGCTGGCTCGCGCGGCGCAACGGGTCCTGGTTGCCGAGCGCCCACGAGTACGGCCTGCCGTCGCCGAAGGGAGTGCTGATCACAGGCGTGCCCGGATGCGGGAAGTCGATGACGGCGAAGGCGACGGCGGCGTCGTGGGGCCTGCCGCTGCTGCGGCTCGACATCGGCCGGATCTTCTCGGGCCTGGTCGGCTCGAGCGAGCAGAACCTCCGCACCGCGATCGCGACCGCCGAAGCCGTTGCACCCTGCATCCTGTGGGTGGACGAGATCGAGAAGGGCTTCTCGAACACCACCGGCCAGGGCGATTCGGGGACGACGGCACGCGTGTTCGGCACCTTCCTCACGTGGATGCAGGAGAAGAAGCACCCCGTCTTCGTCGTCGCGACGGCGAACAACATCGACGCCCTGCCGCCGGAGTTCATGCGCAAGGGACGCTTCGACGAGATCTTCTTCGTCGACCTGCCCACCGCCGTCGAGCGGGAGGCGATCTGGATGCTTCAGCTCGCCGCCCACGCGACGCCGGCGAACGGGCTCGACGACATCGCCCGTGATCGCGCCGCGATCGCGGCGCTGGTCGACGCCAGTGAGAACCACTCCGGAGCCGAGATCGAGCAGGCCGTCGTGGCGGCGCTCTACGACGGATTCGGCGAGCGGAAGACCATCACGACCGACGTCGTGACACGGGTCGTCGAGCTGATGATCCCCCTCGCGGTGACCCAGGCCGAGGAGGTCCAGCGCATCCGCGCCTGGGCGGCGCAACGCGCTGTCGGGGCGACGGGGACGGAGGACCTCGATGCCCTCGACGTCGCCGGGGTCGCAGCGGAGGGCCACGCTCCGCTGGCGTCCCGCCGCGGCGGACGTACCGTGGACTACTGATCGCCGGCACGGGAACGGAGCGGACATGAAGAAGCTCGTGGTGCAGTTGCGGCCCGACGGGTCGGTCGCGGCCGAGACCTTCGGTATGACCGGGGCGGAGTGCCTCGACTACATCCAGCAGCTCGAAGCACTGCTGGACGCCGAGACGACCTCGTCGCAGTTCACCGAGGACTACACGCGCACCAGCGCGGCGGCATCCGATTCCTTCTACCAGGAGGACCGGGACCGATGAGCGTCATCCAATCGCCCGGCGTCGGAGGCGAGGCGAGCCTTCTCGGCACGACGCCTCCTCCGCGGGCCGACGCGGCGCTGCGCTGGTCGCGCTTCGTGCCCGCGACGGCCGCCGAGGGACCGGGGCTGCGCGCAGCCGTCTGGGTGCAGGGGTGCGCGGTGCGGTGCCCGGGATGCTTCAACCCCCACCTGTGGGCGGCCCGGGGCGCACGCCTCGACGACCCTGCCGAACTCGCCGCCCGCTGGATCGCGGACGCGCACGCGGCCGGCGCGGAAGGGGTGACGCTGCTCGGCGGGGAACCGTTCGATCAGGCCGGTGCGCTCGCGGTGGTCGCCGAAGCCTTCTGCGCCGCAGGTCTCGGCGTCATGACCTTCTCGGGGTACACGCTCGACCGGCTGCGGACCTGGTCGGCGGACCGGGACGACGTCGCGCGATTGCTCGCCGCGACGGACCTGCTGTGCGACGGGCCGTATCTCGCCGACCTCCCCGACACGCGACGACCGTGGATCGGTTCTCGCAACCAGTCGATCCGCGCCCTCACGCCTCGGTACGCGGCCGATGTCGAGCGCATCGTGCGCGGCGAGGGACGCGACTCGCTCGAGGTGCGCATCACGGCCGACGGTGCCGTCGCCGTCAACGGGTGGGCGACGGATGCCGCGCTCGCCGCACTGCTGGACGATCTGGGCGTGCGCGGTGACCGCGCCGCGTCCGTGGGGAAGGGAACCACCCGATGAGCATCTCGTTGATCCTTCTGCCCGCCGCGCTCGCCGCCGCAGCAGCCGTCGGCGGCACGGGGGCCCTCGGTGCGATCGCCCTCAACTCGGGCGCGAAGAACGACCCCGGTTCGGGCCAGCCCGAGGCGGTGCCGATCGCGGTGCAGACGCGGATGAAGGACCCCGACCTGCTCGCGGCGGCACTCGCCGATCTGGGCGCCACCGATGCGTCGGTCTCCGACGGTGTCCTCACCGCGACCATCGACGGCGTCGAGGTCACGATGTCGCGCACCGAGGACGGCGTCTGGGGCGCCCACCTCTCCCGCGTGGACGGACACGAGGTGACCGAGGCCGAGGCCACCGCGCTGATGACGCAGCTGGATGCCGCCTACGCCCGGCACGTGCAGCGCGCGGTCGCCGAGCGCATCCGCTCGCGCGCCGATCAGGCCGGCTTCGAGCTCGTCTCCGAGACCAGGGACGAGGACGACACGGTCACGATGGTCTTGAACGTGCGGGACTACGCGTGACCAGCTCTTCTCGCGAGGACGACGTGCCCGGCTGGGGCTGGCTGATCGGCACCAGTTCGTGGCTCCTGCTCCCCTTCGTCGGACCGTCGGTCGCGTGGCTCGGCTTCCTCGTCGTCGCGATCGTCTCCCGCCGGCGGGCGGCGTGGGTCATCGGAGCAGCCAGCGGCGTGCTCGCGCTCACGGTTCTCTTCGAGCTGTGGGGCTCTTTGACAGGCATCGTCAATGCGGTCACCCACCTGGGCGGCATCGTCGGCGCGCTCATGCTCAACCCCGGTTGGCTGCGGGCCCGGTGGGAGCGCCGGGTCGCGGGCGGGAGCGCTACGTCGTCGAGCCGGGCCTCGAGTCGGTCGTCGAAGCGGTCGTCGGACCGATCCTCGAGTCGGGACTTGCGGGCCTCGAACAGCGGTTCGCGCCGCACCCGCTCTGCGACGAAGGTCGCACAGCTGCCCGAGCCCGTGCCCATCGCGGATGCTCTGGGTGCCACCTCCTCGGACCTCCTGCAGACGACGGATGCCGCCGAGCCGATCGACGTGCAGACCGCGACCGCGGACGAACTCGCCGACCTGCCCGGTCTCAACAGGACCACGGCTCGTCGCGCCGTGAAGGTCCGCACCAAGAACGGCGGCTTCGTCTCGGTCGAGGACTTCGGCGAGGCCGCAGGCCTTCAGCCGCACGAGATCGTCCGCCTGCGCTCGGCGGCGACGTGCTCGCCGCGGCCGCGGGGCGAGCGACGCTTCGGGCGTCGTGTGGATCTCTGACGGATTTGCGGTCGACGCCGTTTCCAACGTTGCAATCGGCCGAGCTCGCAGCCAGGATCGTGGCATGGCCGCCTCTTCGCTCGAGCCGCTCGACCCGGCATCCCTTCCCCCTCGCGTCGATGTGAGCGACAACTCCGCGGCCCTCGCTGCTGTGCGGGCGGTCGTCGACGCGGGGCCGTACGACCCGACCTGGGAATCGCTGCGTGCATACGAGGCGCCGCTCTGGTACCGCGATGCGAAGTTCGGGATCTTCATCCACTGGGGCATCCCCTCGGTACCGGCGCAGGGGGAGTGGTACTCGCGGACGATGTACCTCGAAGCCGATCGGGCGTTCGAGCACCACCGCCGCACGTACGGACCGCACGACGAGTTCGGCTACAAGGACTTCATCCCGTCGTTCACGATGGACCGCTTCGACCCGGCTGAGTGGGCCGAGGTCTTCCGCCGTGCGGGAGCGCAGTTCGTCGTCCCGGTCGCCGAGCACCACGACGGCTTCGCGATGTACGACACCGCCCGTTCGCGATGGAGCGCCGCGCAGATGGGGCCGCGGCGGGATGTCTTCGGCGAGCTGATGACCGCCGTCGACGACGCCTGGATGGTGCGGGGTGCGTCGTCGCATCGAGCAGAGCACTGGTTCTTCATGAACGGTGGGATGCGGTTCGACTCCGACGTCCGCGACGCGCGCTTCTTCGACCTGTACGGTCCGGCGCAACGCGAGGAGACCGCGCCGAACGAGCTGTTCCTCGAGGACTGGCTGCTGCGGACCGTCGAGATCATCGACGCGTACCGGCCGCAGGTGCTGTGGTTCGACTGGTGGCTCGAGCAGCCGGCGTTCGAGCCGTACATCCGCCTGCTCGCGGCGTATTACTACAACCGCGCCGCGGAATGGGGCCGCGGCGTCGTCATCAACTACAAGTGGACGGCGTTCGCCGAGGGGAGCGCGGTCTACGACATCGAACGCGGGGCGATGCCCGGCATCCGTCCCGATGTCTGGCAGAACGACAGCTCGGTCGGCAAGACGTCGTGGGGCTGGATCGAGGACCACGACTACAAGAGCCTCGACGACCTCGTCGGCGAACTCGTCGACGTCGTCGCGAAGAACGGCAACCTGCTGCTCAACATCGGCCCCAGAGCAGACGGCACGATCGCGCCCGCCGAGCGGGAGCTGCTCGAGGGGATCGGCGACTGGCTCACGGTCAACGGCGAGGCGATCTTCGGCTCGCGGCCGTGGCTCATCCCGGGGGAGGGGCCCACCGAGGTCGTCGCCGGGTCGATGATCGACGACGCGTTCGCGCCGTACACATCGGAGGACGTCCGCTTCACGACGCGCACCGACGTCACCGGCGACTACGTCTACGCGATCGTGCTGCGCTGGCCCGAGGACGGCGTCGCACGCATCCGATCGTGGGGCCGGGGGAGCGGGCTCCTCGAGCGCGGCATCGCGGAGCTGACGGTCCTCGGCCACGGGTCCGCCGAGTGGACGCAGGATGCCGATGCCCTCCGCGTCACGCTGCCCGAGACCCCGCCGTCCGCCGTCGGCGTCGTCGTGAAGCTCTTCCTCGAACCCGTGGACGAGCCCGCGCGCAAGGACTTCCTGCACGGCTGAGCCCCATCATCAACCGCGATACGCTCGTCGCCGGAGGAATCATGACCGACCCGAACGTCCAGTTGCAGACCCTGCGATCCAGCATCGACAACATCGACGCCGCGCTCGTCTTCATGCTCGCCGAGCGCTTCCGCTGCACGAAGCAGGTCGGCGTCCTCAAGGCGGAGCACGGGATGCCGGCATCCGATCCCTCCCGCGAGGAGCAGCAGACCGCGCGGCTGCGTCGCCTCGCCCTCGAGGCCGACCTCGACCCGGAGTTCGCCGAGAAGTGGTTCAACTTCGTCGTCGCCGAGGTCATCCGTCACCACACCGAGGCCGCCGAGGAGCGCTGAGTCCCGGCCCGCCGGGTCGAGGTGCGGGCTGCTCGCTGCGCGGCGCCGGGATGCTGCGACCCCGTGCGGCCCGGTCAGCCGTTCGAACACGTCGCCGTCTCTCTCAAGATCATCTCTCGCGGCGTCACGGGCCCCCGGTAGCTGAGTCCCGTCATGTCCGGCGTCAGCGGATGCAATAGTCCGGCGGCGACACGCCGGTGATCGGACGGATGCCGCGGCGCGCCGCGCGGCATCCGTTGCATCGCGTGACACCGACCCGCGTCCTCTTCCACAGCGCTCGGCGACAGCGCGCCCGACGAAGCCTCCCGACGCGCAGTGCGGGCGACGTTGTCGTCGTAACCGGCGCGCGGTGTGAGATTGTAACGACGTGAGCGCACGTCGAGGACAGACCCGGCTCGACCTCGCACCCGGGCGGGGCCGCATCCTTCCCGCACGGCTCACACCCGGGCGGGCCATCACCTTGGCTTTCGGAGGCGTCCTCGCGCTGGGAACCTTCCTGCTCAGTCTTCCCATCGCCGTCCAGGGCAAGTCGGCGACGCTCATCGAGGCCCTGTTCACCGCGACCAGCGCCCTCTGCGTCACCGGGCACGTCGTGGTGGACACGCCGGTGTTCTGGTCTCCGTTCGGTCAGGTCGTGATTCTCGCCCTCATCCAGATCGGCGGGTTCGGGGTGATGTCGCTCGCGACGCTGCTCGGTCTGCTCGTCGCGCGCCGGCTGGGTCTGCGCACACGCCTGACGGCGGTGAGCGAGACCCACACGGTCGCGGTGGGCGACGTCCGGCGCGTCCTCACCGGCGTCGCCCTCATCACGCTGATCACCCAGACCCTCGTGGCGACCGTGCTCGCCCTGCGATTCTGGCTGGGCTACGGCGAAGACGGACCCCGCGCGGTCTGGCTGGGCGTCTTCCACGCCGTCTCGAGCTTCAACAACGCCGGCTTCGCCCTTTTCAGCGACAACCTCATGTCGTTCGTCGCCGACCCGTGGATATGCCTGCCGATCTGCCTCGCCATCATCCTCGGCGGACTCGGGTTTCCCGTCATCATGGAACTGCGTCGCCGCATCCTCCTCCCGCGTCGGTGGACCCTCAACACGATGACGGTGATCGTCGGCTCCGCTGTCCTGCTGGTGTTCGGGGCCGTCTCCCTCACCGCGCTCGAATGGGACAACCCGGGAACGCTCGGACCGCTCTCGCCCGGCGGTCGCCTCCTCGCCGGCTTCACGATGTCGGTCATGCCGCGCACTGCCGGCTTCAACTCGATCGACGTCTCCCAGATGCATTCCGAGAGCTGGTTCGTCACCGACATCCTCATGTTCATCGGCGGCGGCCCGGCGGGCACGGCGGGCGGCCTGAAGATCACGACCTTCGCGGTCCTCTTCTTCATCATCGTGGCGGAGCTGCGGGGCGATACCGCGGTCAACATGTTCAACAAGCGACTGCCCCGCTCGACGCACCGAGAGGCCCTCACCGTGGCGCTCCTGTCGGTCGCCCTGGTCGTGGGGTCGACGCTCGCGATCATGCTCATGACCTCGTTCAGCTTCGAACGAGTGCTGTTCGAAGTGATCTCCGCGTTCGGGACGGTCGGACTGTCGACCGGCATCACCGCCGACCTCGGGGTCGGGGGTCAACTGATCCTCATCCTGCTGATGTTCATCGGCCGCCTGGGACCCGTCCTGCTCGGGTCCGCGCTGGCCCTCACCACGGAGAAACGCATGTACGAACTGCCGAAGGAGCGTCCGATCATTGGATAACCCGACCCACTTGTTCACCCGGCGCCGCGGGCGCGACGCGTCGGCGGCCTCGGTCGCCGTCATCGGCCTGGGACGCTTCGGCAACGCTCTGGCGACCGAGCTCGCGCGCTCCGGCACCGAAGTCCTCGGCATCGACACGGACGAGGACATCGTCCAGTCCCTCAACGGCGTGCTGACGCATGTCGTGCGAGCCGACTCAACCAAACAGGCCGCCCTCGAACAGCTCGGCGTCGTTGAGTTCGACCGCGTCGTCGTCGGCATCGGCACCGACATCCAAGCCAGCATCCTCACGACCTCTTTGCTGAAGCGGATGGGGGTGCGTTCCATCTGGGCGAAGGCGATCAGCGAGCAGCACGGGCTCATCCTGGAGCAGCTCGGCATCGAACACGTGATCTTCCCCGAGGCCGACATGGGTCGCCGGATCGCCCATCTGGTGCGCGGCGCCATGCTCGACTACGTCGAGTTCGACCGCGACCTGGTCGTCGCGAAGACCGTCGCACCCGGCGAGATGGTCGGGCTGACTCTCGAGCAGGCCGCCGTCCGTCGCCGCTACGGTGTCACGGTCGTCAAGATCAAGGGCGCGGACGGCGAGTGGCACGCCGCGGGGGCTTCCTCCGTGGTCGGTCGCGGCGATCTGCTGATCGTGATCGGGCCGGTCGAGAAGACGGAGCGCTTCGCCGCCCTCTCGTGAGCATCATCCGATGATGGGTCGCTCACTCGCGTAGGTGTACATCACATTGCGATGCCGGACGGCCAAGGCGGCGGCCAGGCCGATCGGTCCGATGCGGCCGGCCAGCATGAGCACTGACAGAACGTACTTGCCGAAGGGGTCGAGCTCGGCCGACAGTCCCACCGAGAGTCCGCAGGTCGCGAAGGCCGAGATGACTTCGAAGAGGATGCGGTCCAGCGGCGCGTCGTGCGTGAGGGTCAACAGCGTCGTCGCCGTCAGCACGAGCGAGGCGCCGAGGAACGTCACGCTGATCGCGACCCGGAGGATGCTGTCGGGGATGGTGCGCCGCGCCACCCGGACATCTTTCGTGCCCCGTGCCTCCGCGACGATCGCGAGGAAGAGGACGGCCAGGGTGGTGACCTTGATTCCGCCCGCGGTAGATGCTGATCCGCCGCCCACGAACATGAGCGCGTCGCTGAGCAGCAGGGTGGTCGTCGTCGAGGCCGCTGAATCCGTGATGGCGAAACCGCCCGAACGCATCATCGTCGAGGCGAACAGGCCGTGGAAGATCTTCTCGCCCGGCGACATGTCACCCACCGTGGCTGGATCCGACCACTCGAACACGGACCACGCCACCGCGCCGACCAGCATCAGGATGACCGCAGTCGACAGAGTGAGCTTGGCGTGGAGGGTCCAGCGGGAGTGATCCCAGCGGTTCTTGATCAGTGTGAGGAACACCGGGAACCCGAGGGAGCCGACGAAGACACCGATCATGATGGGGACGAGCACGAAGAGATTGCCTTCGTAGATGCCGAGACCGTCCACATGCGTCGTGAAGCCGGCATTGTTGAAGGACGAGACCGCGTAGAAGACCGCATGCCAGAGACCTTCCGCCCACCCTTCCGCGATGATGAAGGGTGGTGCGAGCGCGACGGCGAGGACGCCCTGCACGCTCACGGTCGTCACCACGACGATGGTCAGCAGACTTCGCACCTCGCCGAGCTCGGGCGCGCCGATGCTCTGTTGCGCGAAGACCCGACCGCCGAGTCCCAGTTTCCGCGTGATGGCGCGGGCGAGAAGCAGAGCCAGGGTGATGACGCCGAGGCCGCCGACTTCGATGGCCACGAGGATGACACCGAGGCCGAACGGCGACCACGCGGCGGCCGTGTCCACCGTGGTCAAGCCGGTGACGGTAATGGCCGATACCGCCGTGAACACGGCATCCTGCACCGGCATCGACCGACCTTCCACGGTCGCGATCGGCAGTGCGAGCAACAGCGAGAAGACGGCCGCCGCGGCGACGAAGATGCCGACCGCGGCTTGGGCCGGTGAACGCCTGAGGAACGTCTCGACAGAACGGAGCGAGGACCTCATCCGCCCTCGCGCGAGCGCCGCATCGCTGCGGGGATCGGGACCGAGAGTCATGGATGCCCACGGTAATTGAGCGGACGGCCCTCGCATAGTTCTCCCGGGCCCGTCGGATAGAATTGGCACGGCGCGTCGGGAAGTCTGGTCGACACTTCTGTCTGTCGATCCTCCGGAGGAACACCTGTGACTGCGCCAAGCCCTGACCGTACTGACCTGCGCGCGCCGCGGTGGCGCGGTTACGCCGAAGCCGCGCGGGTGTCGGCGGTCCTCCGCAAGGAAGCCGTCGGCGGAGCACTGCTGGTCGTGGCCGCCGTCGCGGCGATCGTGTGGGCCAACTCTCCGGCATCTGAGGGGTACTTCGCGTTGCGGGACTTCCGGTTCGGCTACGAGCCGTGGCACTTGGAACTCTCGCTCGGTGCGTGGGCGGCCGACGGGCTGCTGGCCATCTTCTTCTTCCTCGTGGGCCTCGAACTCAAGCGCGAGCTCGTCGTCGGGGACCTGCGGCGCTTCAGCACCGCTGTCGTCCCGGTCACCGCCGCGCTTGGAGGAGTCGCCGTGCCGGCCCTGATCTACGTCGCCGTCGTCCGCGGGCAAGAGGGCCTCGCGCAAGGTTGGGCGATCCCGACCGCCACCGACATTGCCTTCGCCGTGGCGGTCCTCGCGCTCGTCGGTTCACACCTGCCAAGCCCCCTGCGCATTTTCCTGCTGACCCTCGCCGTCGTGGACGACCTCATCGCCATCGGCATCATCGCCGTGTTCTACACCGAGGAGATCGCGGTCCTGCCGCTCGTCGTCGCGGCCGGCGTCGTCGCCGTCTACGGCGTCGTCGCGCAGCGCTATCGGTCGCTGTTCGCGAACCGCCCTTTCGCCGCCTGGCTGGTCCTGCTCCCGATCGGATTCGTCGCCTGGGCATTCCTGCACGCCTCCGGCGTGCACGCCACGATCGCGGGCGTCGCCCTCGCCTTCACCATCCCCGTCAAGCCTGCGCGCGGCGCGACCGACGGCCCCCGCGCGACCGATCTGGCGCACGAGTTCGAGCACCGGTTCCGTCCGCTGTCCGCGGGCTTCGCCGTCCCGGTGTTCGCGTTCTTCGCCGCGGGTGTCGCCGTCGGCGGGACAGACGGCATCTTTCGAGCCGCCACTGACCCGGTGGCCCTCGGGATCGTCGCGGGGCTCGTGCTCGGCAAGCCCATCGGCATCCTCCTCGCGGTGAGAACATTGACCCTGGTGACCAAGATCCGTCTGCACCCCGCACTGCGGTGGGTCGACATGCTCGGCGTGGCGCTGCTGGCCGGTATCGGCTTCACAGTGTCGCTCCTCATCTCGGAGCTCAGCTTTTCGGCGGCGTCGACCGAGGGAGACGACGCCAAGATCGCGATCATGATCGCCTCGCTGCTCGCGGCCCTGATTGCTTCCGGCCTCCTGGCCTCGCGCAACCGCCGTTACCGGCAGATCGCAGCCGCGGAGGCGATCGACGACGATGGCGACGGCACGCCCGACATCTATCAGGACGCGCCTCGCGCGGAAATGAGGACGACGGAGTAGGGTCTCTCAGGCAACGAATGGTGAGCCGGGAAGTCTGGTCGGCAGCGGTCGGACGACCGTTCCCTTCGAACGAAAGCTTGTGATGGAACACGCGGTCCTCACCCTCGGCGACACCGACACCACCGTAGCCCGAGGGATCACGGCGCTGACCAATGCTCAGCACACTCTCGACGGCCGCAGCAGCGAACGTCCTCGCGCAGTCCTCGCCTTCGCGGATCTGCGGGAGCACACTCGGCAGAGCGGCAAGGCCAGACTCCGCGCCATCACCTCCCTGGCGGCCGTCGAGACGAAACGGCACAACGGCATCCGTCATCTCGTCTTCGCCGTCATGCTGGCACCGCGGCACTCATCCGCGTTCGACCGCATCGCCTCGGCGATCGGCGCGCGCGTCCACGCCGATCTCGAGCGCGACAACGCGCGCGATGTCGAGGTCACGTTCCTCGACGTCAGCGAGTGCGGCGACGTCTCCGCTCTCACCGAGCGGTTGTTGGACCGGTGCGACGACCCCGTGGGCCAGCACGGCGTCGTCGTCCTCGACTGGGACGACATCCGGGACAATTCCATCCGGCGCGCCGCCCGAGACCAGTACCTCTGACCGATCGGCCGTCGCGTGCCGGCACAGGCGTCAGACCGGTCGCACCCGCAGCCAGCGGAACCCGTGCGCGGGCAGCTCGAGCCCCCTCGACAGGTCGACGCTCTCCCCGGTCACGACATCGGCGGCGTCGGCCCGGAACCCCGACAGGGTCCCGGCGTCGATCGTGACCGCGTCATCGCCGACGTTCGCGAGCACCAGCACGACGCCTTCGCCGTGGCGCTGGAACCCGACGACCGACGGATGCGGCGTGTGGAACGGCGTCAGCGGGTTGCCCGAGAACTCCGGCGTCCGCCGTCGCGCCTCGATCAGCGCGGTCAGCCGGGAATGGATGCGGCCCGCGACGGTGGACGGATCGTGCCGCGACGCGAAGGCGGCCGGGTCGGCCGCGGGGCGGTGCACCCACCGGCTGTCGTCGGCGTGGGCCGGGTCCTCCCGATACGTGTAGTCGTTGAGCTGACCGAGCTCGTCGCCCAGGTAGAGGAGGGGGATGCCGCCGGTCGACAGCGCGAGCGCATGCGAGAGGACGACGCGGTCCTCGCCGCCCGCGTCTCCCGCCTCGACTCCGGCCAGCGACGCCGTCGTGCCGGTCACCCGGGCGTCTCCGGTTTTCGGATTCTCCTGGAACGGCACGCCGCGCGAGAAGGTGCCGGCGAAGCGGCCGACGTAGAAATCGTTGAGGAACCGGCGGTGGGTGTATCCGTCGATGCCGAGGGCCGCGGCATCCTCGTCCGCGAAGGTCCAGCCGATGTCGTCGTGACTGCGGACGTAGTTCACCCACGCGGTGCCCGGGGGCAGGGCGTGGCGTTCGTCGAGCGCCTTCTGCAGCAACCGGCCGTCGCGGGTGGCGAGGGCCTCCCAGCCGAGCGCCATCTGCAGCGGATTGTAGGAGAGCTGACACTCCTCGGGGGAGATGTAGGTGATGACCTCGTCGGGGTGGACGATCGCCTCGGACTTGAACAGCACCGAGGGCGCGCCGAGGGAGAGCACCTGGTTGAACGCGCGCAGCAGCAGGTGCGCCTCGGGCAGCGACTCGCACGTCGTGCCGAGCCGCTTCCAGATGAAGGCGACGGCATCCATCCGCAGCACCTCGACACCCTGGTTGGCAAGGAACAGCATCTCGCCGGCCATGGCGCGGAACACCGCGGGGTTCGCGTAGTTCAGGTCCCACTGGAAGTGGTAGAACGTCGCCCAGATCCAGCGGCCGTCGGGAAGACGGACGAACGAGCCCGGGTGGTCGTCCGGGAAGATCTCGCGGACCGTCTGCTCGTAGAGGTCGGGCATCGTTCGGTCGGGGAAGATCAGGTAGAAGTCCTCGTACCCGGGGTCGTCCGCGACCGCTCTACGCGCCCACTCGTGCTCGTTGCTCGTGTGGTTGAAGATGAAGTCCACCACGAGCGAGATGCCGGCCTCGCGCAGGTCCGCCGACAGGGCGGCGAGGTCCGCCATGGTGCCGAGGCGGTCGTCGACCGCTCGGTAGCTCGACACCGCGTAGCCGCCGTCGTTGTTGCCCTCGGGGGAGTCGAACAGGGGCATCAGATGCAGGTAGGTGAGCCCCAGTTCCCGGAAGTACGGGATGCGGTCGCGGATGCCGCGGAGCGAGCCCGCGTACCGGTCGACATAGCAGACACCGCCGAGCATTTTCTCCGACAGGAACCAGTCCGGCTCGGCGAGCCGTTGTCGGTCGAGCGCCTTCAGGTCCGCCGGTCGGTCGCGCCAGCTCGCCGCCGCCGCAGCGACGACCGAGGCCAGAGCCTCCCGGCCGTCTTCGCGCTCGCCGTAGAGCTGCCGGAAAAGGTCGTGCAGGACGGGCAGGGCGCCGGCGAGTCGCGCGTCGAACTCGGCATCAGATCCGCCCAGTGCATCGTCTACGGCGGCTCTGGCCGCATCCAGATCGATGGTCGGATCAGGGCTCAGACGTGCCATGGGGCTCCCAGCGTCGGGTCGGTGATCCGCATCGTAGCGCGGCCGGGGACCGCAGATGCGATCCCCGGCCGCGCCGGTGGGTGGTGCAGGCTCAGGCGATCGCGCGACGCAGCATCCGGTACGACAGAGCGGCGAGCACCGCGCCCGCAAGGACCATGACGCCGGTGAGCGCGATCGGCGTCAGCGAGCCCAAGAACGAGAACAGGTCCTCCCACGCCCGCAGCTGCCCGACCAGCCACATCGCGCCGATGAGGACGAAGCCGAGCGACACCAGGGCGATCGTCAGGACGAGATTGCCCCAGCGCTTGTAGACCGTCGCCGCGCAGAACCCGACGACGAAGAACAGCATCGCGAGGCCGAAGAAGAACAGGCCCGCCACCAGCGGTCCCTGCGACCACACCCACGGCAGATAGAACATGTAGCCCCCGATGCCCCATCCGCCGGTGGCCTGCTCGATGAGCCCGCCCACGACGAACAGCGCCGCGAGAACGAAGGCCGTGAGAGCGGCAGTGAGGAGCGTTCCGAGGAAGAACTCGCGCCGGGTCACGCTCATCGCCTGCGAGAACGGAAAGGTCAGCGTCAATGCCTGCACGCCGACGACGCCGAAGTACCACAGCGGTGCCTGGGCGCCGCCGCCGAACATCTGCGCGTCCGCCCCGCTGCCGGCGATGAGCCCGAAGATCGCGAGGCTGATGGCGAGGGTGCCCCCGAGGATGATCAGCGGCACCCAGATGTAGGTGGCACGGTTGACCAGCTGCATGCGCACGACGTTCAGGGTGCGGTTCATCGGAGTGCTCCTTCGTCGGTGCGGGCGGCGTTCTGCGACTGCCGCACGATGAGCTGCTGCAACGAGACCGGCAGGACGTCGAGGCCCGCCATCGCGAGTTCGTTGCGGTCCTCGGCGGTCAATGCACCGATCACGGTGGCGCTCGTGATGCGTCCGAGGCTCTCGCGATGGATGACCTCCCGACCGGCGACGAACTCCTCGACGAGTGCCGTGTTGCCGGCGATCGTCGACGCCCGCCCGCGGATGGACTCGGTGTCCTCGTCCATGATGATCCGGCCGCCCTCGATGACGATGACCTTCTCCAGGAGGTTCGCGACCTCGTCGATGAGGTGGCTCGACAGGATGATCGTGCGGGGATGCTCGGCGTAGTCCTCGAGGAGGCGGTCGTAGAAGATCTGGCGGGCGACGGCATCCAGTCCCAGATACGGCTCGTCGAAGAAGGTGACCTCGGCGCGGGCGGCGATGCCGATGATGACACCGACGGCGGAGAGCTGTCCGCGGGAGAGCTTCTTGATACGGGTCCTCACGGGAAGACGGAACTCGCGGATGAGCCGGTCGGCGACGGTCTGGTCCCAGTTCGGGTAGAACAACCGCGCGGTGCGGAAGGCGTGCGTCGGCGTCGCGTCGTCGGGGTACTTCTGGCTCTCGCGGACGAAGCACATGCGGCTGAGCACGGCGGCGTTCTCGTAGGGGGCCTCACCGAACACGCGGACCTCGCCCGACGTGGGGAAGTTCTGCGCCGTGAGGATCGACATGACCGTCGTCTTGCCGGCCCCGTTGCGGCCCAGCAGTCCGTAGATCGAGTCGCGCTCGATCGTGAACGACACGTCGTCGACGGCGGTGGTGTCGCGGTAGCGCTTGGTGAGGTTCTTCACCTCGATGACGGCGGTCATCGTGCGATTCCTTTCGTGGTGGTGTTCTCAGCGCGCTCCGCCAGCAGGCGGGCGAGGTCGTCGGGTCCGAGGCCGAGCTTGCGGGCCTCGTCCAGAAGCGGATCCAGGTAGCGGTCGGCGAAGGCCGAGCGTCGTTCGGTGAGGAGCAGCTCGCGCGCACCGTCGGCGACGAACATGCCGATGCCGCGGCGCTTCACGAGGACGCCTTTGTCGGTGAGCATCGCGATTCCCTTCGCCGCGGTGGCCGGGTTGATGCGGTGGAAGGCCGCCAGCTCGTTCGTCGACGGTGCCTGCTCCTGCTCGGACAGGCTGCCGTCGATGATCGAGTCCTCAACGCTTTCTGCGATCTGCAGGAAGAGTGGGCGTCCTTCGTCGACCATTCCGACTCCGCGTTCTTGTTCGTTGGTTAGTTACATGAGTAGGTAACCACTGAACCTGCAGGGTGTCAACCGGATACGACAAATCCCGCGATGCCCGAAGGCGCCGCGGGATCCGTTCGTCGGGCGGTCAGGCCCGGAGGGACGCGCCGAGGCGACGCACGATCTGCTCGAGGATCGGTTTCGGCGTCGCGAATATCAGCCGGGTGAATCCCGTGCCGGCGACACCGCACATCGAGCCCTCGGTGAGGGTCACCCCGGCCTCGCGGCTGAAGTACTCCGCCGGGCGGTCGCCGAGCCCGACGGTGCGGAAGTCGATCCAGCCCACGTACGTCCCCTCGGGCTTCGGCATCCACGCGCCGGGGAGCTCCTCGGCGATCAGCTCGCGGAGGGTGTCGCGATTGTGCTCGAGGTACGGCACGAGGTCGGCGAGCCACGGGTCGCCCTCGCGGTAGGCCGTGGCGTTCGCGATCGCGCCGAGGTTGCTGGTTCCGTGCCCGGCGAAGGGGCCGAGCCGCTCCCAGGTCTCGCGATCCGCGTCGCTCGTGAGCACGAGCTGGGCGCACTTGAGCCCGGGGAGGTTCCACGCCTTCGATGCGCTCATCGCGGTGATCGTGTGCTGCGCCGCGGCCGGGGAGACCGTCGCGTAGGGGGTGTGGGTCGAGCCGCTGTAGACGAGCGGCGCCCAGATCTCGTCGGAGAAGACGCGGCCGCCGTTGCGGTCGACGACCTCTGAGATCGCGAGGAGCTCGTCCCGCGAGAAGACGCGTCCGACCGGGTTGTACGGGTTGCAGAGCAAGAGGAGATCGCCCCCGTCGTCGAAGGCGCGCTGCAGGGCGTCGAGGTCGAACTCGTACCTACCGTCGCGGACGGCGAGCGGCACCTCGATCACCTCGCGCCCGCGCATCGGCGGCACGAAGAGGAACGGCATGTACGACGGCGTCGGCACGATGATCTTCGAGCCCGGTGCGGAGCAGTGCTCCATCGCGAGCTCGAGACCCATGATGACGTCGGGGATCGGCTGGACGTCGGATGCCGCCACCTGCCACCCGTACCGGCGATCGAGGAACTCTGCGGTCGCCTCGGACAGGTCAGCGCTGATCCCGAGCGGCATGTAGCCGAACGAGCCGGAGTCCACGGCACGGTGCAGGGCGGCGGTGATGGTCGGATCGATCCCGAAGTCCATCTCGGCGACGAAGGCGCCGAGCGTCCCGTCATCCGCCGACCACTTGGTCGCCCCCGTCGACCGCAGGTGGTCGATGGTCGTGGCGTCGATGCGTCGCGCGAACTCGCTCATGCGTGGGGGCTCCTCGGTCGGGATCGGTGTTCCCTCAACTCTGCACCCCCGGGGGCGGTCCCGGGTCGAGCCCCGGGGCGCGCGCGTGATACCGACTGTCGCGGATTCATGCAACCTCATGGATCGATTTGATCCTCGTCAACGATCTTCGTTACCGTCGGACGTGGGCCTGGTGCCCTCGACGACCAGTCCGCGGCCGTTCGAACCGACTTCCTGGGGAGTCGGCGACGAGCGCTCGTATGGTCGGCGGTCTGGACGACGAGCCCGATGTTCGTCGTCGAAGCACTGCACTTGAGTGACGTTGCGCTCGTGCGGTTGCCGGTGATCGCCACCCGGACGCTACCGATGCGGACGCGTGCGCGCCCGCCGAGGGAAGCACGTGACAACTGCCGCTGTCGAAGCGAAGAATCTGTTCAAAGTCTTCGGACGCAACCCCGGCCAGGCGGTCAAACGCCTGAAGGCCGGGGAACCCCGAGACCAGGTCCGCGATGCCGGGACCGCCGCCGTCATCGACGCGAGCTTCCGCGTCGAGCGGGGCGAGATCTTCGTGATCATGGGGCTGTCGGGCTCGGGGAAGTCCACCATCATCCGCATGCTGAACGGGCTGCATGACGCGACGGGCGGAGAGGTGCTCGTGCACGGCGAGCCGATCACCGGCATCCCGGCCGCGAAGCTGCGCGGCATCCGTCGCGAGCGCATCGCGATGGTGTTTCAGCACTTCGCCCTGCTGCCGCACCGCACGGTCGCCGCCAACGTGGCCTACCCGCTCGAGCTGCAGGGCGCCCCCAAGGCCGAGCGTCTCGCAAAGGCCGAGGAGATCCTCGCCCTCGTCGGGCTCGAGGGGTGGGGCGACAAGCTGCCGTCGGCGCTCTCGGGCGGAATGCAGCAGCGTGTCGGCATCGCCCGCGCGCTCGCCGCGGACACCGACATCCTCCTGATGGACGAGGCGTTCAGCGCCCTCGACCCGCTCATCCGACGTGAGATGCAGGAGCAGCTGCTCGACCTGCAGCAGAAGCTGCAGAAGACGATCATCTTCATCACGCACGACCTCAACGAGGCGATGTTCCTCGGCGACCGCATCGCGGTGATGCGCGACGGCCGCATCGTTCAGATCGGCACGCCCGAGGACATCCTCACCGACCCGGCCAACGACTACGTCGAGCAGTTCGTGCAGGACGTCGACCGCGCCCGCGTCCTCACCGCGGCGAACGTCATGGAGCGCCCGAGCTCGGTCGCGGTGACGGATGCCGCCGGTCCCCGCACGGCGCTGCGCACCATGCGCGACGCTCGCATGGCGGCGGTCTACGTGACCGACCGCAGTCGCAAGCTGCTCGGCATGATCAGCGACCGCGACGCGCTCAAGCTCGTCCGCCGCGGCGAGACGACGATCTCGTCGCTTCTGCGTCCGGTGCCGCAGGCGGTCGGCAGCGACGACGTCCTCATGGACCTGTTCGTCCCGGCCGCCGAGTCGCCGCTGCCGCTGGCGGTGACGGATGCCGAGGGTCGCCTCGTGGGCGTCATCCCGCGCATCACGCTCCTCACCGCTCTCGGGCCCTCGACCACCGAGACCACCGAGATCACGGTGATCCTCGACCCGGTGCCCGGCTCCGTGATCGACGAAGCGCTCGCGGGAGGCGCGGTCGACGGACCGGCCATCGAGAAGGAGGAGGTGCGCTGATGGATGGTTTCCGCATTCCCATCGGTGAGTGGGCAGACGCCGGCGTGGACTGGATCCGCGACACGCTCGGCTGGCTGCTGTCGGGCATCTCGGCGGTGGTCGGCTGGTTCGTCGACGCGCTCGCGAACGCGCTGCTGTCGCTGCCGATCGTCGCCGTCATCGTCATCTTCGCCGCCCTCGCGTGGCTGCTGCGGTCGTGGCGCTTCGCCATCGGCACGGTGGTCGGGTTCGTCCTCATCCTCGGCGTCGGCCAGTGGGTGACCTCGATGCAGACGCTCGCGCTCGTCCTCGTGGCGGCGATCATCGCCGTCGTCATCGCGGTTCCGCTCGGCATCGCGGCGGCTCGCAACGACACGTTCAGCGCGATCCTGCGCCCCGTGCTCGACCTCATGCAGAGCATGCCGGCGTTCGTGTACCTGATCCCCGCCATCGTCTTCTTCAGCATCGGCGTCGTGCCGGGCGTTGTCGCGACGGTGATCTTCGCGCTGCCCCCGGGTGTGCGTCTCACCGAGCTCGGCATCCGGGGTGTCGACAGCGAGACGGTCGAAGCCGGTCACGCGTTCGGCGCCACGCCCGGTCAGATCCTGCGTGGTGTGCAGCTGCCGCTCGCCATGCCGAGCATCATGGCCGGCATCAACCAGCTGATCATGCTCGCGCTGTCGATGGCGGTCATCGCCGGCATCGCCGGCGCCGACGGTCTCGGCAAGGAGATCGTCCAGGCCATGTCGACCGTCGACATCGCGAAGGGCGTCGAGGCCGGCCTCAGCGTCGTGATTCTCGCCGTCTACCTCGACCGCCTCACCGGCGCGCTCGGTGCGCTGAAGAACCAGCGCGGTTCGCTACTCGGCGCCATCGCGCGCCGCCGCGGACCCGGTCAGAAGGGCGGCGAGACGTCGCATCCTCAGGATGCTGCGCAGGACGCGGCCACCGAGGCGGAGCGCGAGAAGGCGTCGCCGCGCCGGGCGCCGATCGCCACGGGCGGCATCTGACCCCACACACGTGCGGCCCCGCGCCGCACGGTCCGGTTGCACCCGGACCTGCACGATACGGAACCAGCAATCACATACGGAAGGCACTCATGAACAAGCGACACCTGACCGGAATCCTCGCGATCGGGGCTGCGGCATCCCTCGCCCTCGCCGGCTGCGCCACGGGCAACCAGACCGAGGGTGGCTCGAACGAGGGCGGCGAGGACAGCCTCGGCACGATCACGCTCGGCTTCCTCCCCTCCTGGACCGACGGCCTCAGCACCGCCTACCTGCTCGAGGACCAGCTCGAGAAGGCCGGCTACACCGTCAAGATGCAGGAGCTCACCGAGGCGGGGCCGCTTTACGCCGGTCTCGCGCAGGGCGACGTCGACATCTACCCGTCGGCCTGGCCCGAACTGACCCACAAGTCCTACATGGACAAGTACGGCGACAAGATCGACGACCTCGGTGCGTACTACGAGGGCGCGAAGCTGACGATCGCGGTGCCCGACTACGTCGACATCGACTCGATCGACGACCTGAAGGCGAACGCCGACCGCTTCGGCGGGAAGATCTACGGCATCGAGCCGGGCGCGGGTCTGACGAAGCAGACGCAGGAGTCGATGATTCCCGGGTACGGCCTCGAGGACAGCTACGAGCTCGTGACCTCGTCGACCGCGGCGATGCTCACCGAGCTCGACAGCGCCGAGGCGGCGAAGCGCGACATCGTCGTGACGTCGTGGCGTCCGTTCTGGGCGAACGACACCTACAACCTCAAGGACCTCGACGACCCGAAGGGTGCCATGGGCAAGGCTGAGGCCCTGCACTTCCTCGCGACCGACGGCTTCACGGAGGAGTACCCCGAGGCGGCCAAGCTCATCGCCGGCATCAAGCTGGACGACGAGCAGTACGCGAGCCTCGAGGACACCGTCGTCAACACCTACGGCGAGGGCAAGTACGCCGAGGCCATCGACGAGTGGCTGACGAAGAACCCCGACGCCTACGACACGATCATCACCGACTGAGCGGTCGGCGATGTCAAGGGGATCCGGCTCCGGCCGGGTCCCCCTCGTCGTTCCGGCGCTCGGTGAGCGGCTGGGCGACCTTCTTCTCGAGCACCTCGACCGCCTCGTCCGACAGGGCGATGAGCCCGTCGATCTCCTCGCGGACCCGCTGGTAGGCGAGGTGGCGTTCCGCCGGAGTCGCCGCGTCGTCGGTGGCGACGGCGAGCATGCGGGATGCCGTCGCGAGCCGTTTGCGCTCCGCGTCGGTCAGTCCCGAGTCACGGGTGCGGCGGGCCTCACGCTCGGCGAGGTCGAAGGCTACCTCGAAGTCGGTGACGGCCCGGCGGTACTCGGCGACCTGCTCGGCCGTGGGCTTGGAGGCGTCGGCGGGCCGGGCGCGGTCGGCGATCTTCTTGGCGCGGAGGAATCCGGCGGTGAGCGGATCCCGCCCGTTGCTCATCGACGGGAATGCGATGAGCTTGGCGACGTCGAGCTCGTAGTCGAGCCAGCGGTGGGTGACCTCGTCGTGGACGGCGCGGAGATCATCGGCCTGGTCGGTGAGAGACCGTGACGGGGTGTCGACCTCGGCCGCCGCGGCCGAGCCGATGCCGCGCTTCGCGGCGGCGCGGGCGGCGGTGAGCTCCGCCTTCGCCTTCATGATCTCGAGGCGGTGCTTGTGGCGGCGCTTCGAGGCCGCGGCGAAGGATCCACTCGCTGCAGAGGCGAGCCCGAAGAGCGGGAACACGAGCCACCAGTAGTTGCCCGCGAAGGCCCAGAATCCGTCCACTCGTTACACCTTACGGGCGCGGCCGGTCACGATCGCGTCCGTCACGGCGCGAGCGGTAGGCGTCGAGAGCGGATGCCGCGCCCTCCGCCGCGCGCGCGATGCCGTCGACCGATCGCGCGATCGCCTCGGACGCGATGACGCTCCACAGCGGCGCTGCCGAGTCCGCGGGCGCGTCGTGCGGACGGTGGCCGGCGAGACGCCAGGCCTCCTGCTCCGCGACCGCGAACGCTCGGCCCGCGTCGTCGACGGCGGACCGGTACGCCGTGAACTGCTCGGGGGTGAGCGGAGCAGTGGGGGATGCCGGGCGGTGCTCGCGGGCGATGCCCTCGAGACGCAGGAACTCGGCCGTGGCGGGGACGCGCACGTCGCTGAGCGCGGGGAAGGCGAGGCGACGGGCGGCATCCGTCTCGTACTCCATCCAGCGCGCCGCGATGGCATCGTGCGCGGCCATGAGGCGGGCGAGGGGGAGGTGCTTCGGGTCGGTGCCGCGGGCGGGGACGGCGGCGCGTTCGGCGCTGACGCGGGCGCGGGCGACGCGGATCGTCGCGTGCGCTGCGGCCTTCGCGCGCTGCGCGGTCTCGAGCGCCCGACGCGCGGCGCGGACGTCGTCGGGGCGGGCGCGGCCGGTGGCGCGTTCGGCGTCGACGCGGCTGAGCTCGGCCTGCGCGACGCGCGCTGCGGCACGTGCACCGACGGCGTCGGTGCGCGCCTGCTGCAGTTCGCGCTGCGCGGCGGTGAGGGCGAGGCGCCGGGCGCGGGTCGTCCGGCCGCGGCGGACGCCGACGAACCCGACCGCGCCGGCTCCTGCGGCGGCGGGGGCGACCCACCAGAACTCCGCCAGCGCGGCTCCGATCCCCACGATCCAGAGCTGCATGCCGCCATGGTATCCGCGACCGGTGGATGCGCTCCCAGGGATCGGGCGTTCTGAATGTCGCTTCCGCTCGCTACGCTCTGCCGCATGGGCACATGGAGCGAAGAACCGTTCGGCAACGACACCGCGGCGGATTGGGCATGGGAGCTCGACGAGGCGGATTCATGGGACGTCGTCGCCGATGCACTCCAGGAGTATCTCGGTGACGACGAGACGGACGCGGGCGCCGACGAAGTAGCGGTCGCCGCCGCTGCCGTCGTCGCGCACGGCGCGGGTCTGCCGCTGTCCGAGGCGGAGGACACCGAGTCGGTGGAAGGCTTCCTCGCTCGTGTCGGAGCGCCACCGGCATCCGCCGCGACGGCGGCCCGTGCGGCCCTCGACAAGGTCGGCGGGCAGTCCGAGCTCGCCGAGCTCTGGGCCGATGCGGACGAGCTGGACGAGTGGCGGGCGACTCTCGCTCGCGTGCGGGACGCGCTTCCCGCCTGAGTCGTCAGCGCACGAGGCGCGCGCCCGAGAACCGGGTGACGACGCCGGGATGCCGGGCGGGCATCGCGAACACGGAATCGGGTGCGCGGTCGGTGAGACCCGGGAACCCGGCATCGGCCAGCAGGCCGTCGTCCAGACCATCGACCTCGGCGCGGACGAGCGGCCACGGCTCGTGCTCGTTCGCGGCCCAGATCGTGCGCCCGAGGTGACGCTCGTGGAAGCCCCACCGCGCGGTGAGGAAGCGGCTCAGCTCGTCGTCGACGACCTCGGTTCCGGGGACGACGCGGATGCGGGTGCGCACGCGATCGCCGAATCCCGGATGCCGCCGCGACGCGTACTCGACCGCGTCGCCGTCCGTCCGCATCGCGGCCTTCGCCCACCGGTAGGGCAGGCCGAACACGGCGCGGGCACCGAGCACCGGCAGCAGGTGCTCGGCCTCGAGCGTCTGGAAGACGACGCCGCGGCGACCGGCGGCATCCTTCGCGTAGGTGCGGACGTTGATCTCGACGAACCGGCCGACGAAGGGGACCGGCGGCAGCGGCAGGAAGCGGAACTCGCTGAGGACGAACGGGATGAGGCCCACCCAGGCCGACCCGTCGAAGACGTCGGGTTCGGTTCCGGGCGGCAGGAGCGGGGCGACCTGGGCGGGATCGACCCGCCAGTGCAGGAAGCAGGCGCCGCTCCAGCGCTGCTGCAGCACCGCGCGACCCGGCAGGGCAGGCGCGGTGGCGTCCATCACCCGGGTCAGCCGAACAGCAGCGTGAGGACGGTAGCGCCGCCGCCCACGAGCACCATCGCGATGATGACGGTCCAGGCGATCACCTTCGTACGGGCGCGCTTGCGCCCGACGAACTCGGCGTATTCGGGGTCGTCGCTCACGCGGGAACCTCGTCGACGATCGCGCCGAACGCGGCCGGGAGCGTGGCCTTGGCGACGCGGCGCAGCTCGCCCACCGGGATCGTGAAGACGTCCTGGATCTCGAGGCTCGACGGCTCGCCCTCGGGGGCGTCGTCGGTCACGCCGATACGCAGGACGGGGTAGCCGCGTCCCTCGCAGAGGCCGCGGAACTTCACGTCCTCCTCGCGGGGCACCGACACGATGACGCGGCCGGTCGACTCGCTGAACAGGGCGGTCGCGGCATCCACACCGTCGCGTTCCATGATCTCGCGCAACCAGACGCGGGCGCCGACGCCGAACCGGGTCGTCGCCTCGGCGAGGGCCTGCGCGAGGCCGCCGGAGGAGAGGTCGTGGGCGCTCGAGACGAGCATCTCGTCGCGCGCTGCCTGCAACAGGCCCGCGAGCGTCTTCTCGCCGGCGAGGTCGACCTTCGGCGGCCGGCCGCCGAGGTGGTCGTGGATCGTGTCGGCCCAGGCCGAGCCGTCGAGCTCCGTGGCGGTCGTGCCCAGCAGGTAGATGTTCTCGCCGGCATCCTGCCAGCCGCTCGGGATGCGACGCGAGACGTCGTCCATGATGCCGAGGACGCCCACGACAGGGGTCGGGAAGATGGGCTGGTCGCCGGTCTGGTTGTAGAAGCTGACGTTGCCGCCGGTGACGGGGACGCCGAGCTCGAAGCACGCGTCGGCGAGGCCGTCGACGGCCTGCCCGAACTGCCACATGACCTCGGGGTTCTCGGGGCTGCCGAAGTTGAGGCAGTCGGTGACCGCGGTCGGCTCGGCACCGGTCACGGCGACGTTGCGGTACGCCTCGGCGAGGGCGAGCTGCGCTCCCGCGTAGGGGTCGAGCTGGCAGTAGCGGCCGTTGCAGTCGGTCGCGATGGCGAAGCCGAGTCCCGACTCCTCGTCGACGCGGATCATGCCGGCGTCGTCGGGGAAGCTGAGGGCCGTGTTGCCCATGACGTAGTAGTCGTACTGGTTGGTGACCCACGAGGTGTCGGCGAGATTCGGGCTGCCGAGGAGCTTCAGAAACTGCTCGCGCAGCACCTCGGGGTCGTCGCTGCGCTCGAGGGTGGCGGCGGAGTCGTCGCGGAGCGCGTCGATCCAGGTCGGGTAGGCGACGGGGCGTTCGTAGACGGGGCCGTCGACGGCGACGGTCGAGGGGTCGACGTCGACGATCTGCTCGCCGTGCCAGAAGATCTGCAGGCGGCCGTCTCCGGTCACCTCGCCGAGGACGCTCGTCTCGACATCCCACTTCTGCACGACGGCGAGGAACGCATCGAGCTTCTCGGGAGCGACGATCGCCATCATGCGCTCCTGGCTCTCGCTCATGAGGATCTCCTCGGGCGTGAGCGACGGGTCGCGCAGCAGCACCTTCTCGAGGTCGACCTTCATGCCCGACCCGCCGTTCGCGGCCAGCTCGCTCGTCGCACACGAGATGCCGGCGGCGCCGAGGTCCTGGATCGCCTCGACGAGCTCGCCCTTGTAAAGCTCGAGGCAGCACTCGATGAGCACCTTCTCGGCGAACGGGTCGCCGACCTGCACGGCGGGACGCTTGGTGGGGCCGCCGTCGGCGAAGGTGTCGGACGCCAGGATGGATGCCCCGCCGATGCCGTCGCCGCCGGTGCGCGCACCGAACAGGACGACCTTGTTGCCGGCGCCGGTCGCGTTGGCGAGCTTGATGTCCTCGTGGCGGAGGACGCCGACCGCGAGCGCGTTGACGAGCGGGTTGCCCTGGTAGACCTTGTCGAAGACGGTCTCGCCGCCGATGTTGGGCAGGCCCAGGCAGTTCGCGTAGAAGCTGATGCCGCTCACGACGCCGTGCACGACGCGGGCGGTGTCGGGGTCGTCGATGTCGCCGAAGCGCAGCTGGTCCATGACCGCGACGGGGCGCGCGCCCATCGAGATGATGTCGCGGACGATGCCGCCGACGCCGGTCGCGGCGCCCTGGAACGGCTCGATGTAGCTCGGGTGGTTGTGGGACTCGACCTTGAAGGTGACGGCCCAGCCCTCGCCGACGTCGACGACGCCGGCGTTCTGGCCCATGCCGACCATGAGTCGTTCCTTCATCTCGTCCGAGACCTTCTGGCCGAACCGTCGCAGGTAGATCTTCGAGGACTTGTAGGAGCAGTGCTCGCTCCACATGACGGAGTACATCGCCAGCTCGCCCGAGGTGGGACGGCGGCCGAGGATCTCGCGGATCTTGTCGTACTCGTCGGGCTTCAGGCCGAGGGCGCCGTACGGCTGCTCCCGTTCCGGCGTGGCGATGGCGTTCTCGACGGTGTCTGCGACTGGGGTGCTCACGCGGCTGGGCTCCAAGACTCGGGATGCCGGGGGACGCGTTCATCCTATCGGCGGGGCACCGGCATCCCGTCGTGTTCACGGGGGCTCCGCTCCGATACGCTGACGCCATCGCTCGACGAGCACTCCTGGGGGATTCATGTCGACTCGTCATCTGCGGCGCTGTGCCGTCGCGGCCGCTGTCGTCGGCGCTGTCGCGCTGATGCCGATGCTGTCGGGGTGCACGCAGGTGGCGTCCGCCGTCGCCGGCGCGATCTTCGAGGTGCGGGGTGAACAGCCCGTGCCGCAGCCGCCGGCGGAAGCCGAAGACGTCGACAACGACATGCTGTTCGTGCACCTCGGGGTCGGCGACTGCTTCGACGATCCGAACGCCTACGACGGATCCGATCCGGAGGGCGCGTGGTCGATCCTCCTCATCCCGTGCGAAGAGGCGCACTGGTTCGAGATGTACGCGAAGGACGACCTGGGTATGTCGTACTTCCCCGACGCGATGTCGCCGACGGCGGAGTTCCCCGGCGACGACGACGTGGAAGACGCTGCCAACGAGGTCTGTTACGGGGCGTTCGCCGACTACGTGGGGGAGTCGTACGAGGACTCGGTCCTCGAGTACTGGTACTACGTGCCGACGGCGGAGTCCTGGGCGCAGGGGGATCGCATCGCCCGATGCGTCGTCGGACATGAGGACGGGACCGTCGTGGGAAGCGCTGCAGGCTCGGGGCAGTCGACGTCATGACGGCTTCGATACGCTGAACCGTCGCTGTCGCTTTTCGGTCCGGGGGGATCATGTCTGTTCGTCGTTCGGGTGCTGTCGTCGCCCTTGCCGTTGCCGCCGTCATGCTGTCGGGGTGCGCGACGTCGCTGACCGCGCTGCTCGGCGGCGCATCGCGGGACGAGGAGGGGCAGATCAACTCCGGCGGTGACCTCGACGTGTTCACCATCAAGGTCGGCGACTGCTTCTTCGACGATGCTCTGGCATCGGAGACCGAAGGCGAGACCAGCACGGTCCGCGCCGTCCCCTGCGACGAGAAGCATGCGTTCGAGGCGTACCACGACTTCGCGCTCCCCGAGGGTGAGTATCCGACGGTGGACGTCATCAATGATGCGGCGGCCGGCGAGTGCCTGCCGGCCTTCGAGGACTACGTCGGTGTGAGCTATGACGATTCGCGGTACGACTTCTCCTACTACTCGCCGTCGCGCGAGACGTGGGAGTACCGGGACGACCGCCTCGTGTCCTGCATCCTGATCGCGCCCGAGGGCGAGACGCTCACCGGGTCGCTGAGGGGTGTCGGCGAATAGTCCGCCTCACTCCTCGGCGTCGTCCGGGTCGGAGTCGATGACGCCGATGCCGACGGCGTGGTGGCTGGGCTCCTCGTCCTGCTGAGCCGGAGCCTTCGGCTCATCACCGGGCTCCTTCGCGACGCTCGGCTCTTCGAGCTCCTCGGTGTCGGGCATCTCCTCGGGGTTGTCGTGCTCGGTGTCGGCGTGCTCGGTGTCGTCGTTGTCAGCCACGGGGGCTCCTTCCGTTGCGTCCACTCTGGAGGCGCGGTGCCGGTGTCGCGACGGTCTTGACGGTCGCCGTGTCGGTGAGTAGGCCTACGCTGACCGGATGGATCCGATCGAACGGCTGCGTGCGCGGGAGCGGGAGCTGACGGGCCAGCTGGCGCGTCTCGAGGCCGACGATGCTGCGCTTCGGGTCGATCGCGCCGATGCGACGGCGGACGACGAGCACGACCCCGAGGGTTCGACGCTGTCGGGCGAGTGGCAGCGCGTGGACGCGTTGCGCGCGTCGACGCGCGACGAGTTGGCGCAGGTCGCAACCGCGCTCGAGCGGGTGGATGCCGGCACCTACGGGATCTGCGAACGGTGCGGCCGTCCGATTCCCGAGGCGCGGCTGGAGGTGCGCCCGCAGGCGACGATGTGCGTCGCCTGTGCGGCGCTCGGCTGACGACGGTGTGCGGCGCTCGGCTGACGACGGTGTGCGGCGCTCGGCTGACGACGGTGTGCGGCGCTCGGCTGACGACGGAGTGCGCGGCGTCGGGTTGACGGGGGTGCGCGCGCGACCTGGGCCGGGAACGCAGCGGCGGCGGGCCGGGACGCATCCGGACACTCGAGTCCTAGAAGGGTGCGGGGTTTCCCGGTGGGGCTGCGGCAGGGGTGAAGGCGACGGCCGGTGTGGGTGCGTCTTCGCGATAAGTTCTGCCGAGGGGTGAGGTCCATTCCAGGACGCCACCCGACAGTTGTCGGACTCTCCAGGCGGTGAACTGCTTCATCGAGTGATGCCGTTGGCACAGGTGAGCGAGGTTTGAGAGTTCCGTCTTCCCGCCGAGCGCATGGTCGTGGGTGTGGTCGACTTCGCAGCGGATGGCGACGACGCGGCATCCGGGGAACCGGCAGTGCTGGTCGCGCGCTTGCAGGAAACGTCGCATGCCGGACGGCACCCGGTACGAGTCGGTCGACACGGTGACCCCGGTGGTCGGGTCGTGGAAGAGGCGTTCCCAGACCCCGGTGCCGCCGGCGAGTGTCCGCGCGGTGGCGGGATCGATGGGCGACCGACTCGCGAGGTCGCAGGGTCCGTCGTCGGCCCCGGTGAGTGTCGCGGCGGGGACGAGGACCTGCACCCGTGCGCGGATCGCTCCGAGCGGTCCGGCGGTGGTGTCGCGGGTGTCGTCGAGGGCGGTGTGCCGGCGAGGAGGAGGTCGGCGAACACGTCGGCTCGGACCTGATCGGTCGAGCGCGCGTCGGTCGCGACGACCTCTGAACCCGCGGCGCGCTCTGCGCGCGTGTCGATGATCGCGCGCGCCTGCTGCGTGAGCCGGTCGTGGATCCCCTCGGCGATCACCGTCGGGAGGGTCGCGACCAGGTCACTCATCCCATCCCGCCCGGGAACGAGGCGCACGCACCGCCCCGCGGCAGCCTCCTCGTGTCGTTCGGCGAAGGATCGGGGGTGCATCCGATGGGCGAGGATCTCCAGTTCACCTCGAACCCGGTTCGGTGTCTGACCGTCGCAGCGTTCGATCGCGATGGTCTCGAACTCCGCCCACAGTCCTGCGGGCAGGTTCGATCCCGCATCCACGATCGCCATGACATGCCCGCGCACGATCCGGCCGGCCTCCCACGCGGCGACCGCGGCGGGGAATCCTTCGATGATCAGCCGGGCTTCTCCGATGCGTCGTTGCACGGTCCGATCGGTCATCCGCATCACCCCACCGACCTCCGCCGCGATCGAGCGCAGCACCATGTCATGCACCTGCACTCGCGCGTTCCGAGGTGCGCTCTGCTCATCCGCCAACCGACCGGCTGCCGCAAGCATGCGTAGTTCCGCGATCTGCGCGGCGGCGATGACACGCCCCGCGCCCTCGACGCCCGCAACGATACCCGCGATGGCGGCGAGATACGCCTCGCCATCGGGGGTTTCCGCGGTGTTCGTCATATCTGCACTCTCGCACCAACCTCCGACATTCAGACCCCGGAAAGTGTCGTGACCACACGTTACGAACTTGCTCGTAGATGAGAAACCTTTCATCCGCTCGGCCGGGACCAGTAGCCGTTCCGGGTGCCCATGGCGGCGGTCGCGTCACCTTTTCACGCCGTAGCCGCAGCTCAGCCCGGGAACGAACTCTCGAACAGCTCGACTTCCTCCCGGCGTCATCGCCCGTCCCGCTCGTCTCACCGCGGTTACGAGACGCGAGCGGGCAGCAAACCGAGGACGACGTCCAGTTCCACGACTGACTCGTCGAAGCAGGCGCGTCGATCACCTCTTCTTCGCGGGCCGCACACGTCATCGACTCGATCGGGTGGATGCGGACGCTCCATAATGGCCGGGTGACGGACGCAACCGACCCCTGGGGCCTCGACGGCCTCGACGGCGTGACGAACACGCCCATGTGCTCATCTACGTGGCTCGCGACCCCGGTGCCCGCGTTCGCGAGATCGCGGACGCGGTGGGCATCACCGAACGCACGGCCCACGGCATCCTGAGCGACCTCGTCGATGACGGGTACCTGCGCCGCGAGAAGGAAGGTCGACGCAACCGGTATGAATGCGTCGAAGACCTTCCGATGCGGCATCCCATCGAGAGCGACCACGCCGTCGGCGAGCTGCTCCGCGCGCTGCGGGGCTGACGTCTCGGCGCCGCCGGGATTCATCGCCGCGCGATCGCAGCGGAGCATTGACGCCCGGCGTCCACTGCTCTAACGTACAACCAAATGGTTGCACAAACGGAGCTCAGCGATGACCAGATCGACCGCGTCTTCCACGCCCTGGCGACGGCGACGCGGCGTGACATCCTGCGTCGCACGCTCGAGCGCGAGCAGTCCGTGTCCGCGCTCGCTGCGGACTACGACATGTCGTTCGCGGCCGTCCAGAAGCACGTCGCCGTGCTCGAGGCGGCCGAGCTCGTCGTCAAGCGCGCCGAGGGGCGCGAGCGCCTCGTCCGAGCGGACCCCGACATGATCGCCCGCGCCCGCGCCCTGCTCGCGCGATACGAGGACCTGTGGCGCTCCCGCATCGACCGCCTCGACGCCCTCCTGTCCGAGCCCGAGAACTGACCCATCCCACGAAGGAGTGAGACATGCCCGTCACCGACATCACGACCGACACCGAGAACCTCACGATGACGCTCACGGCCGATGTCGACGCCCCCGTCGACCGGCTGTGGCGCGCGTTCACACAGCCACGCCAGCTCGAGCGGTTCTGGGGTCCTCCCGGATGGCCGGCGACCTTCACCGCCTTCGACTTCGCCGTCGGCGGCCACGCCCACTACGCGATGACGAGCCCGACGGGCGAGACCTCTCACGGCACATGGGAGTTCCTCGCGATCGACGAGGGCCGCGCCTTCGAGGTCCTCGATGCGTTCGCCGACGAGAACGGCGAGCCCCTCGCCGACTTCCCGTCCATGCGCATGCGCTTCTCGTTCGACGAGACCGAGACCGGGTCGCGGCTCTCGAACATCACGTACTTCACCTCGGCCGAGGCTCTCGAGCAGGTCGTCGCGATGGGCGCCGTCGAAGGCTCCCGCCTGGCGATGGACCAGCTCGACACCGTCCTCCACGATCTGCGCGACTGGTTCCAGGGAAAGGGCACGAACGTCGAGCTGCTCGACGACACCCACGTCCGCATCACGCGCCTCGTCGACGGTCCGCGGGACATCGTGTGGCGCGCTCACCACGATCCCGACCTGATGAGGAAGTGGATGCTGGGGCCCGACGGCTGGTCGATGGTCGAGTGCGTCGTCGGCGAGCACTACCGGAACGTCTGGGAGCAGGACGGGCAGCCCGAGACCCGCTTCGGCTTCGAGGGCGACACGCTCCTGCTCGACGAGCCGCGACGGTCGGTCAGCACCGAGAAGATGATCGGAATGGACGGTCCGTCGACGACGAACGACCTGCAGTTCTACGAGGAGGACGGCGCGACGCTGCTCACCCTCCTCATCGAGTACCCCGACAGGGAGACTCGCGACATGATCCTCGCCACCGGCATGGTCGACGGCATGGAAGCGTCCTACGCTCGTCTCGAGCGCGAGGTGCTGCAGGCGGCGTGAGGCCTGCTCGAAGCGACGTCCTCGTCCGCCGGCTCAGGCCCGGGCGAGGGCGTCCTCGAGCGCGACCCACGCGAGCATCGCGCACTTGACGCGAGCCGAGAACTTCGACACCCCCGACAGTGCGGCGGCGTCGGCGAACGTCTCCTCGTCCAGCGGGATCGCGCCGCGCGAGCGCAGCGCCTCGCGGAACCCGTCGATGAGCTTCACGGCGTCCTCGCGCGGCATCCCTGTCTCGCCGCCGTCCTCCTCGATCAGCGCGGCGAGCATCGACGCGGACGCCTGCGAGATCGAGCAGCCCGACCCCTCCCACGACAGGTCGACGATGCGCTCGCCGGCGTCGTCGACGCGCACACGGAGCGTGATGTCGTCGCCGCACATCGGGTTGTGCTGGTGCGAGCTGGCCGAGCGGCCCTCTTCGGGGGACAGGCCCTGCCCATGCGGGTGCTTCGAGTGGTCCAGGATGAGCTCCTGGTACAGCGAGTCGAGACCGTTCATTCGTTCACTCCGAAGTAGGACCGGATGCCGCTGACGGCATCGACCAGGGCGTCGACGTCGGCGTCCATGTTGTAGAGGGCGGCCGAGGCGCGGACGGATGCCGTCACGCCGAACCGTCGGTGCAGGGGCGCCGCGCAGTGGTGTCCGACGCGGACGGCGATGCCCTGCGCGTCGAGGAACTGGCCGGCGTCGTGCGCGTGAACGCCGTCGACCACGAAGCTCCAGAGGCCCACGCGCTCGGCGCCGTCGGCGTCTCCGAGCAGCCGGATGCCGGGGATGTCGACGAGTCCCTCGCGCATACGGGCGGCCAGACGCGCCTCGTGCGCGTGCACGGCGGGCATGCCGGCCTCCTCCAGGTAGGACACTGCGGCGGCGAGTCCGATCGCGGGGCCGATCGGCTGCGTGCCCGCCTCGAAGCGCTGCGGCGGCGGCAGGTAGCCCGCCTCGTCGAGCGTGACGGTCGTGATCATCGAGCCCCCCGTCAGGAAGGGCGGCATGGCCTCGAGGATCTCGCTCCGGCCGTAGAGCCCGCCGACGCCGTACGGCCCGAGCATCTTGTGTCCGCTGAAGACCGCCAGATCGACGCCCATCGCGGGCAGGTCGAGCCGCATGTGGGGAGCGGACTGGCAGGCGTCGAGCACCGTGAGCGCGCCGACCTGCTGCGCGAGCGCGACGATCTCGGCGACCGGGTTCACGATCCCGAGGACGTTCGACACGTGCGAGAACGCGACGATGCGGGTGCGCTCGCCGATGATCTGCGCCGCGGCATCCATGTCGAGCCGGCCATCGTCCATCACGGGGATGTGCCGCAGCACGGCCCCGGTGCGCGCGGCGAGCTCCTGCCACGGGATGAGGTTCGCGTGGTGCTCGGCCTCGGTCGCGACGATCTCGTCGCCCGGTTGAAGAGCGAGACGAGCGGATGCCGGTGCCCCCCGCCCGAGCGTCGCGTTGCCGATCGAGTACGCCACGAGGTTGAGCCCCTGCGTCGCGCCGCTCGTCCAGACGAGCTGCTCCTCGCGCGCGCCGACGAAGCGCGCGACCGTGGCCCGGGCATCCTCGAACAGGTCCGTCGCCTCGGCGGCGAGGGTGTGGGCGCCGCGGTGAACGGCCGCGTTGCTGCGGGTGAGGAAGTCGTACTCGGCCTGCAGCACCTGGCGGGGCTTCTGACTCGTCGCCGCGGAGTCGAGATAGACGAGCGGATGTCCGTTGACCTCCTGCTGGAGGATCGGGAAGTCCTCGCGCAGCCGGGCGGCGTCGAGCGCGGTCGACTCGGGCAGGGCGGGAGAAGTCACCCCTCTAGGCTACGCCGGTGCGCGATGGCCCGGCCCGACCCGTCAGCTCTCGGAATGCTCCACCAAACCGTAATGACGCTGCTCGATGCGACCGCCGCGGTCGTCTCCCGGCAGCGGCCGCGAGCGACGACCGTAGACGATCTCGGACGAGTCGAGCAGCCACGGGACGAGGGTCACGGTCACGCCGTGGACCATCATGAGCTGCTGCGCGATCCGGCGCGCACGGCGGTTGTGGAGCGGCGTCTCCCACCAGTGGCCGACGATGTACTGCGGCAGGTAGACCGTCACGACCGAGGGCCCGTGCTTCTCGCGGTACTTCTCGATGAAACCGATGAGCGGCGCGGCGTAGTGGCGATAGGGCGAGTCGACCACGACCAGGGGAACCGGCATCCGGTGGTACTCCCAATCGGCCTTCAGCTCGGCGATGTCGTCGGTGGTCACCGCCACGTGGACGGCGAGGGTCTTCTCGTGCTTCGCGGCGAGGGCGTAGTCGATCGCCTTCGCGACGGGCTTCTGCAGCCTGCCGACGAGGATGATCGCAAGGTCGCCGGAGGCGCCGAACTTCACCGTGTCGTCCATCTCGATCTCGTGCTCGACGTCGCGGTAGTACCGGTTGACGCCGATCATGAGGAAGGCGAGCACCGGCATCGCCAGGAACACCAGCCAGGCGCCGTGCGTGAATTTCGTGATCGTCACGATGACCAGCACCGCGACGGTGAACGCCGCCCCGACGGTGTTGATGACGAGGCCCGACAGCGCGCCGCGACGCGCGGCCGAACTACCCTTCAGGAGCCGCAGCTCGCGGCGCCAGTGCCGGACCATGCCGATCTGACCCAGCGAGAACGACACGAACACGCCGATGATGTAGAGCTGGATGAGGGTGGTCAGGTTCGCCTGGAAGACCACGAGGATCGCGATCGCCGCGCCGCCGAGGATCAGCATCCCGTTCGAGAAGACGAGGCGGTCTCCGCGCGAGTTCAGTGCCTTCGGAGCGTAGCTGTCGCGCGCGAGCACCGAGCCGAGCAGCGGGAAGCCGTTGAACGCCGTGTTGGCCGCCAGCAGCAGGACGCAGGCGGTCGCGGCTTGGATGATGAAGAAGAAGACCGAGTCGCCCCCGAAGGTGGCTGCGGCGACCTGGGCCATGAGGCTCGGCTGCGGACCGGCGGCGCAGTCGAAGCCGATCAGCTTGCAGGGGTTCTCGGCGTAGTGCACGCCCGCGATGAGCGCGAGCGCGGTGAGCCCCGCGAACAGGACGATCGCGATGCCGCCCATGAGCACGAGTGTCGTCTGCGCGTTCTTGACCTTGGGGGTGCGGAAGGCGGGCACGCCGTTGCTGACGGCCTCGACGCCGGTGAGGGCGGAGCAGCCGCTCGAGAAGGCGCGCAGCAGCAGCAGGATGAAGGCGACCTGCGACAGCGATTCGGGCTCGACGGTGTAGGCCGAGCTCGTGGCCACGGGAGCGTCGCCGATCGCCCAGCGGAAGAGGCCCGTGCCGATCATGAGGGCGACCGAGCCGATGAAGACGTAGGTGGGGATCGCGAACGCCTGCGACGCCTCGCGCACGCCGCGCAGGTTGACGATGACCAGCAGGATCACGAATCCGACGGCGAGTTCCACGCGCCAGGCGTTCAGGAAGGGGAGTGCCGAGATGATGTTGTCGACCCCGGAAGACACCGAGACCGCGACGGTCAGGACGTAGTCGACGAGCAGGGCCGACCCCACCACGACCCCGGCCTTCTCGCCGAGATTCGTGCGCGCCACCTCGTAGTCGCCGCCACCCGACGGGTATGCCTTGATGAGCTGCCGGTAGCTGAGGACCACGACGACGAGCAGCACCACGACCGCGGCGGCCACGGGCGGCGCGAACGCCATGAACGCCGTACCGCCGATGAGCAGGATCATCAGCAGTTCCTGGGGCGCGTAGGCCACCGAAGACAGTGCGTCCGACGCGAAGATCGGCAGCGCACGCTTCTTCGGAAGCAGCTGACCTTCGAGCTTCTCGGTGTCGAGGGGTTCGCCGATGAGCATGCGCTTCACGGCGGGAGAGGGGACCGCGTTCGGGTCGCGGCTGTCACTTGTCACGGCGGGCGACATTACGCCTCCCGCGAACCCGCCGCAACGCGGGCGGGTCCCGGAGTATTCCCTAGACTCGCGAGATGAGCGGACAAGTCTTCCCGGCGGTGGTCGCGATCCTGTTCGGAGCCGTCGTGGGCCTCATCCTCTTCGTCCCCGTCGTGGCCGTCAGCTACCGTCGCCGCGGTCGCCTCAGCATCGGCCGCGTGGGATTCTGGGCGGCATCCCTCGTCTACTTCCTGGCGATCTGGAGCTACACGCTCCTTCCTCTCCCCGCATCGGACGACTACCGCTGCTCCGGTGCCGTCCTCTCGCTCGCGCCGACCATCGACGACGTGGTCGGCGCGTTCGCCGACGGCTCGCCGCTCACCGATGTGCGTCTGCTGCAGGTCGTGTTCAACGTGCTGTTCTTCGTCCCCCTCGGGTTCCTGATCCGGGTCGTGGCCCGCCGCGGCATCCTCGTGGGCGTCCTCGCCGGGTTCGTCGTGTCGCTGCTCATCGAGACGACCCAGCTGACCGGCGTCTGGGGGATCTTCCCGTGCGGGTACCGGCTCTTCGACGTCGGCGATCTGCTGACGAACACGCTCGGCGCCCTCGTCGGGTCGGTCCTCGGGCTGCTCGTCCCGGCGCGTCTGCGCGGCGTCGAGAAGGCGGCGGATGCCGGGGCTCCCCGCCCGGTCACACGCGGGCGCCGGCTGCTCGGCGCCGCGTGCGACCTGCTCGGCACCGCCGTGCTGGCCGGCGCCGCGGGGACGACGGTCCAGCTCTTCCTGCAGTACGCGCTCCGCCGCAGCGACCTCGTCGCCGACGGCGTCATCGCCGACATCGCCTCGGGATGGGTGCCGATCGCCGTCTGGCTCGCGGTCGTCCTCGCAACGGGTCGCACGGTCGGCGACCTGTGTGTGGAGCTGCGGTACGAGGGCGGGCGATTCCCGGAACCGCTCGCCCGGGCGCTGCGCTTCGTCGGCGGCATCGGGGGCTACCTCGTGCTCGGCGAGCTGGGGGCCGTGGGTGGCGTCCTCGTCGGCCTCTTCGTGCTGACGTGGATCGTCCTGCTGTTCGCCACCCCCGCGGGACGCGGACTGCCCGGGGTCCTCAGCGGTCGCCGGCTGGCCGACGCGCGCTCAGTGGACTCCGACGATCACTGAACCTGGACGATCACTTGACCCCGGGCGATCACCGATTCCGGGCGATCACTGGCCTCGGGCGCGGAAGGTGTAGGTGATCGAAGCCACCTTCTGGCCGGACTCGTCGGATTCGACGAAGGCGCTGAACTCGCGCGACCCGTTGCTGTAGAACTTCCCCCGGCCCTCGCCGTACGTCAGACGCACGCGCCCGTTCGTGAGCGTGAACTCGTCGAACGGTCCCTTGCTCCGCGCCTGGTCGAGCGAGTCGCCGACCGAGACGCCGAACTCGTTCGTGATCTGGACGTCCTGGGGGAGTCCTGAGGTCACCGTGACCCAGGTGGGCGCCGGAACCTCGCCTCGGGAACGGCCGCCGTCGCCGAGGAAGACGTCGTAGAGGCGGAAGCCCGGCCACACGTAGATGTCGTACGCCCAGTTCTCGGCGTCGCCGTTGACGAAGTCCTCCTTCGGCGCGGTGCCGAAGGCCTTCGTCAGGGCGGCGATCACGGGGCCGGAGTCATCGGCCCAGGTGTGCGTGACCGTCCCGTCGGGGGTCTTCACCGTGAAGCCCGACCCGTTCAGTTCGATGGTGGATGCCGGAGCGGGCGGCTCCTCCTCGACGGGTTCGGATGGCTTGGGGGATTGCGGCGTCGAGGGCGACGGCTGGGGCGCAGCCGCCGAGCTCGCCGGCGGCGGCGCCGCCGTGGTCGGCTCGGTCGCCCGCAGCAGGTACACGCTGACGACCACGATCACGGCGACGAGGAGGACGCCGGCGACCGCGCCCAGGATCATCGGAACGCGGTTGGGGTTCTCGGCCCGCTCGGGCTTCTCGTGCTCTTGCGGGTCGAGGGGGGCGAAGGGCAGCCAGTCGTCGTTGCTCACGTGAGGAACTCCCGCGCGGCGACGGTCAGTGCGTCGACGCCGCGCTCGATGGTCGGGTGCAGAACGGGGGCGAAGAACGGGGAGTGGTTCGTCGGGATGTCACGCGAGATCGTACCGGCAGCGGCGGCATCCGCGTACTGCTGAGGGTCGACGCCGCCCCAGAACCAGTAGACGAGCGGAACGCCGGCTTCGCGGGCGAACCACGAGACGTCCTCGCTTCCGGTGAACATACCGGGATCCACGACGGTGCCTTCGCCGAACGCGCGGTCCATCGCCGACGTCAGACGAGCGGTCGCGTCCGCATCGTTGATGGTGGGCGGCAGGGTGTGGAGGGTGGTGATGGTGGGTTCCTGCTCCGCGCCGGATGCCGCGGCCTCCGCCCGCACGACGCGCTCGACGCGTCCGAGGATGTCGGCGCGCGCCTCGTCGTTCGGGTAGCGCAGGCTCAGTTCGAGGGTCGCTTCGGCCGGGATGATGTTGTTCTTCAGGCCGGCGTGAATGGAGCCGACCGTGACGACCGCCATCTCGCGCGGGTCGACCTCGCGCGAGACCACGGTCTGCAGACGCATGACGGTCGCGGCCGCCATGACGATCGGATCGATCGTCGAATGGGGCCGAGAGCCGTGGCCGCCGCGGCCGTGCAGGGTCACGGTGATGCCGTCGGATGCCGCCATCTGGGTGCCCGGTCGCACGCCGATCGTGCCGGCCGGCAACGGGGTGAGGTGCTGACCGAGGACGATGTCGGGCTTCGGGTACCGGTCGAACACGCCATCGGCGATCATCGCCTGCGCACCGGCGCCGTACTCCTCGGCGGGCTGGAAGACCGCGACCACGGTTCCCGACCACTCGTCGCGGCTCCCCTGCAGCTTCTCGAGAGCGCCGAGCATCGCCGTCACGTGCATGTCGTGCCCGCAGGCGTGCATCACCGGGACGTCCTGCCCGGCGGGGTCGACACCGCGGGCGGTGCTCGCATACGGGAGGCCGGTCTGTTCGGGAACCGGGAGACCGTCCATGTCGGCGCGCAGCCAGACCACGGGTCCGTCGCCGTTGCGGATGACGGTGACGACGCCCGTGCGCCCGACGCCCTCCTCGCAGTCGAGGCCGAGCGCTGCGAGCTCGCGCGTGATGACGCCGGCCGTCCGGGTCTCCTGGAACGACAGTTCCGGGTGCCGGTGCAGGTCGGTGTAGATCGCTTCGAGATCGAGAGGCATGACGACGAGCCTACGGGGACAGGGCCTCCGCTACCTCAGTGAGTCCTCCACGGGGCCGCTGTGGACGTCCGTTCCACGAGGCGGAACGCGAGGTCGCCGAGCTCCTGTCGTCCTTCGAGTGCGGCGAGGATGGCGGCGGCGGCGCGCTCCCCCTGGTCGTGCGGGAACTGCGCGATCGTGGTCAGCCCGAAGAAACCGCCCATCTCATGACCGTCGACGCCGATCACCGAGAGGTTCCTCGGCACGTCGAGTCCCCGGTCCCTCGCCGCAAAAAGGGCGCCGAACGCGATCTCGTCGGATGCCGCGAAGATCGCCGTCGGCGGTTCGTCACTCTCGAGCAGGGCGAGTGCGGCGCGATGCCCGCCCTCGATGGTGAAGTCCGCCGCGGCGAAGGGTGCGTCGGGCATCCCGGCATCCATCATCGCCGTGGTGAAACCGTGTCTGCGCAGCGACGGGATGTCGAGGCCCGGGTCTCCCGCGCGTCCCGCACCGATGTGCGCGATGCTCCGGTGACCGAGGCGCAGCAGGTGCTCGGTCGCGGCACGAGCGACGGCGATCTCGTCGACGCGCAGGGCGGGGAGTCGCGGGGTGGTCGCGCCCAGACCCACGACGGGCAGATCGAGTGCGAGGAGCCGGTCGACCTCATCGTCGTCGAGGGTCACCGAGAGGACGATGAGCCCGTCCACCCGGCCGCGCCGGAGCGACACGTCCAGGACGCCGTCGCGCTGCGCCCGATCGGAACTCATGCTGTAGAGCGTCATGTCATAGCCCTGCGGGGCCAGGCGGCTCGCGATGCCGTCGAGCACGTTCGCGAAGAACCACCGGTCGAGCAGCGGGACGACGACGCCGATGTTCGCGGCACGCCCTGTTGCCAGAGCGGACGCCGCGGCCGAGACCACATAGCCGAGGTCGGCCGCGGCCGCGCGTACGCGGGCACGGGTCGCATCCGAGATGCGCCCGCGCCCGCTGAGCGCGCGTGAGACGGTCGCCGCCGAGACGCCTGCGGCGCGGGCGACGTCGTCGATGCCGGTCACGTCAGTCCGCGGCGATCCACACGGTCGTGTCCGCCGGCAGCTCGCGCCCCGAGAACGCGTCGCTCTCGACGAGCAGCGTCCCCTTCGGCAGCGCGACAGGCGTCGTGCCCACATTGGCGACGACGGTGACGTCGCCGTTGCGGAAGGCGATGACGTCGTCCCCGTAGCCGTCGAGCCACTCGAGCGTGCCCGAACCGAGGTCGTGCGCGCGGCGGGTGGCCAACAGGGTGCGGTAGAGCCACAGCGTCGAATCCGGCTGGTCCTCCTGCACGTCGCGGGCCAGGGCCGTCCACTCGGCGGGCTGGGGCAGCCAGCTCTCGCCCGTCGGGCTGAAGCCGAAGGCGCCCTGATCAGCGGTCCAGGGCAGCGGGACGCGGCATCCGTCACGGCCGTAGCGCTCGCCGTTCGTACGGAACCAGGTCGGGTCCTCGCGGACGTCGTCGGGCAGCTCCATCGCCTCGGGGAGTCCGAGCTCCTCGCCCTGGTACAGGTACGACGAGCCGGGGAGGGCGAGCATGAGCGCGGTCGCCGCGCGGGCGCGACGGAGGCCCGCCGCCGGGTCGGGCTTGCCGGGCGTGCTCGGCCCCACGCCGTGCCCCTGCGGATGGCCGGGCATCGCGAGCCGGGTCGCGTGGCGGATGACGTCGTGGTTCGAGAGGACCCACGTCGCCGGAGCGCCCACGGCGGGGAAGGCCCGCAGCGACTCGCTGATGACCTCGCGCAGCTGCGCGGCATCCCACTCGCTCATCGCGTAGGGGAAGTTGAACGCCTGGTGCATCTCGTCCGAGCGCACCCACTTGGCGGTCTCGTCGACCGTCGGCAGCCACGCCTCGGCGCAGAGGGCGCGGTCGCCCTCGTACTCGTCGAGCACGCGGTGCCATTCGCGCCACACCTGATGGACGCCTTCCTGGCCCCAATACGGCACGGGCTCGGCCCCGCCCATCGAGTCGGCCTCGGCCGGCGGGGTGTAGTCGGGCAGTCCGTCGGCCTTGATGAGACCGTGCGCCACGTCGACGCGGAAGCCGTCGACGCCGCGGTCGAGCCAGAAGCGCAGGGTCGCCTCGAACTCGGCGCGCACCTCGGGGTTGGTCCAGTCGAAGTCGGGCTGCGAGCTGTCGAACAGGTGCAGGTACCACTGGCCGTCGTGGACGCGGGTCCATGCCGGGCCGCCGAAGACGGACTCCCAGTTGTTGGGCGGGAGTTCGCCGTTTTCGCCCTGGCCGTCGCGGAACATGTAGCGCGCGCGCTCGGGGCTGCCGGGCTCGGCGGCGAGGGCCTGCTGGAACCAGACGTGCTTGTCCGAGGAGTGGTTCGGGACGAGGTCGATGATGACCCGGATGCCGCGGGCGTGGGCGCCCTCGAGCATGTCGTCGAAGTCGCCGAGCGTGCCGAAGAGCGGGTCGACGTCACGGTAGTCGGCGACGTCGTACCCGGCGTCCTTCTGCGGAGAGGTGAAGAACGGGCTCAGCCACACGGCGTCGACGCCGAGCGAGGCGAGGTCGTCGAGGTGGGACGTGATGCCGGGGAGGTCGCCGATGCCGTCGCCCGAGGCGTCCGCGAAGGAGCGGGGGTAGATCTGGTAGATCACGGCGGTGCGCCACCATTCGGCGCCGGGGCGGCTCTCGCCGATCGGGGCCAGCGTCGAGGTGGCGGTCGGGGAGGTGGTCGAAGTCATGCGCGTCAGCCTAGCGCAAGCGCTTGCGCACTCCGCGCCGCATGGGACCTGCGCGAGGCGTCGCCGGCGAGCCCTCGGATTCGGAGATGTCCCGCGGATTCGGATGGTGGGTCGCGATCGGGTCCGAATCCAGCGCCGATCTCCGGATCCAGGCCGCAGCAGGGGGAGCCCAGGCGCCGTCGAGTACCCTGGACCCAGTGAATCCCGACGCACTCACCCGAGCCGAATCGCTCATCGCGACGATCCCCGACTTCCCCGAGCCCGGCATCCTCTTCCGCGACATCTCGCCGCTGCTGGCCGACCCGGCGGCCCTGCGCACCATCGCGATGGCCATGGCCGAGCCCTTCGTCGGCTCGTTCGACGTGGTCGCCGGTGTCGAAGCGCGCGGCTTCCTGCTCGCGGGCGCGATCGCGATCGCGTCGGGCACCGGCCTCGCGCCGATCCGCAAGGCGGGCAAGCTGCCACGCCCGGCCGGCTCGGTGAGCTACGACCTCGAGTACGGCAGTGCCACGATCGAGATGTCGGGCGATCTCGCCAGCGGTGCGCGCGTGCTTCTCGTCGATGACGTCCTCGCCACCGGTGGCACTCTCCGCGCCGGGCAGCAGCTTCTCGAGCAGCTGGGCTACAGCCTCGCCGGCACGTCCGTGCTCATGGAGCTCACCGCACTCGGAGGCCGCGGCGTATGCGGCCCCGTGCACAGCGTGTTCACGGTCTGATCAGGTCCGGATCACGACGTTCTCGGGCTCCTCGCCCGCGAGCAGGTGACCGATCTGCCGACGAAGCAGTCGCACGATCCGGGGATGCATCGCGTCGGTCGCCCCGCCCACGTGCGGCGCGATGACGACGCCCTCGAGCGACCACAGCGGGTGATCGGCGGGGAGCGGCTCCGGGTCGGTGACGTCCAGAGCCGCCCGGATGCCGCGGCTCCGGATGTGTGCGACGAGGGCGTCCGTGTCGATCAGCGACCCGCGCCCCACGTTGACGACGAGCGCGCCCCCGGGCAGAGCGGCGAGGAACGCGTCGTCGATGATGTGACGGGTCTGCTCGCCGCCGGGGAGCGAGGCCACGACGATGTCGACCGTCGGCAGCAGGTCGGACAGCTCGTCGACGCTGTGCACGTGGATGCCGTCCTCGTCGCGGGCACGTGAGGCGACCGGCACCAGCTCCACCTCGAAGGGGGCGAGGCGCGCCGCGATCGCCTTGCCGACGCCGCCGTAGCCGAGAAGCAGAACGCGACGGTCGGCGAGGCCGGTGGCCTGGAACGGTGCCCAATCCCCGGATGCTTGTGCGCGGACGAACCGGTCGATCCCGCGCTGCGCCGTCAGCGTCAGGGCGACGGCGAGCTCCGCGGTGGCCGCCTCGTGCACGGTCGCCGCGTTCGCGAACACCGTGCCGGCGGGCAGGCGGTCCTCGATGCCCTCGTAGCCGATCGCCTGCCCCTGCACGAGTCCGACCTCGACGCCTTCGAGCCAGCCGAGAGGGTTCCCCGCCATGTAGGGCGGGACGACGAGATCGATGTGCGGACGGGGGGACGCAGCATCCATCTTCCACACGAAGACGTCAGCTCCGTCGATGTCTGAGAGGTCCTCGGCGAGGCGGGCGGAAGGGACGCTGACGCTGATCGAAGCCATGCGTCCGAGGCTATCGCTCGGCCCGGGTGACCCGGCCGACACCTAGGCTGGTTCGATGCCTGAAAACCCCCGCGGCGACGCCGATTCCTTCGTCCGTGTGCGCGGGGCGAACGAGAACAACCTGCGGGACGTCGACGTCGACGTCCCCCGCGACGCCATCGTCGCCTTCACCGGCGTCTCGGGTTCGGGCAAGTCCTCGCTGGCCTTCGGCACCATCTTCACCGAGGCGCAGCGCCGATACCTCGAGTCGGTCGCACCGTACGCGCGGCGGCTCATCCAGCAGGGCCACGACCCGCACGTCGAGTCGATCACGGGCCTGCCGCCGGCCGTCGCGTTGCAGCAGCGGCGGGGCGCGCCGAGTTCGCGCTCCAGCGTGGGGACCGTCACGACTCTGTCGAATTCCCTCCGCATGCTGTTCTCGCGAGCGGGCACGTTCCCGGCCGGATTCACGACGCGCCTCGACTCCGACGCGTTCTCGCCGAACACGGCCGCCGGCGCCTGCCCCGAATGCCACGGCGTCGGCGTCGCGCACACCGTGACCGAGGACACCCTCGTGCCCGACCCGTCGCTGAGCATCCGCGACGGTGCGATCGCCGCCTGGCCGGGGGCGTGGCAGGCCAAGAACCTCCGCGACATCACGATCGCCCTCGGCTACGACGTCGATCGCCCGTGGCGCGAGCTCGATCAGGCCGACCGCGACTGGCTCCTGTTCACCGACGAGCAGCCCGTCGTGCAGATCACGCCGCAGCGGGACCGTGTCGCGAAGCCCTACAACGGCCGGTTCTGGAGCGCGAAGAAGTTCGTCTTCCACACGCTCGCCGATTCGCAGAGCGCGTCGATGCGCAACCGCGTGCTCGGCTTCGTCCGCACCGGCGTGTGCCCGCTCTGCGGTGGCACAGGCCTGCGCCGCGAGACGCTCGCCGTCACCTTCGCGGGGCACTCGATCGCCGAGCTGAACGCTTTGCCGATTCGTGAACTCGCCGAGGTCCTGCGTCCGACGACGCAGATCCGGGATGCCGCGCCCGCCCTGCCGACCACCGAGTCGGGTGAGCGCACCGATGTCGCCGTGGCCATCACGACCGACCTCGTCGCCCGCATCCAGGTGTTGCTCGACCTGGGTCTCGGCTACCTCGGACTCGGCCGCGTGACGACGACGCTCTCGCCCGGCGAGATGCAGCGGCTGCGCCTGGCGACCCAGCTGAGGTCGGGTCTGTTCGGTGTCGTCTACGTCCTGGACGAGCCGTCGGCGGGCCTGCATCCCGACGACGCGGCACCGCTCCTCGACGTGCTCGAACAGCTCCGCGCCTCGGGCAACTCGGTCTTCGTCGTCGAGCACAACATGGACGTCGTCCGGCGTGCCGACTGGATCGTCGATGTCGGTCCTGGCGCGGGTGAGGCAGGCGGCGCCGTCCTCTACTCCGGCGAGGTCGCGGGCCTGGCCGCCGTCGCCGACTCGGCGACGCGTCCGTTCCTGTTCCCCGACGACGACGCGGCTGGGCGCCGCGAGCGCCGCGAGGCCGTGGGCATCCTGGCGCTCCATGGCGTCTCGCTGCACAACCTCGGCGACCTCGACGTGGAGGTCCCCCTCGGCGTGTTCACCGCCGTGACCGGTGTCTCGGGGTCGGGCAAGTCCACGCTCGTCAGCCGCGTGTTGCGCGAGGTCGTCGAGCGTCACCTGCGCGGCGGGTCCGTCGATGAGGCGGATGCCGACGTCGCGGCGCTCGAGGTCGAGGACGCATCCGAGCGCATCGCCGAGGCGACGCTCCCATCGACGTCGACCGACACCCTGCGGGTCGGCTCGGTCACCGGGCTGGACGCCGTCGACCGGCTCGTCCGCGTGGACCAGAAGCCGATCGGCCGTACGCCGCGCTCGAACCTCGCCACCTACACCGGGCTGTTCGACGCCGTCCGCACCGTCTTCGCCGACACCGACCTCGCGCGCGAACGCGGCTACACGCCGGGCCGGTTCTCGTTCAATGTCGCGGGCGGCCGGTGCGAGACGTGCCTAGGAGAGGGCTACGTCACGGTCGAGCTCCTCTTTCTGCCCGGCAGCTACGGCCGGTGCCCGACCTGCCACGGCGCGCGCTACAACCCCGAGACGCTCGAGGTCACCTTCAGGGGCAAGAACGTCGCCGAGGTGCTCGCGATGACGGTCGACGAGGCGGCGACGTTCCTCGCGGCGGTGCCCGCGGCATTCCGGAGCCTCCGGACGCTGCAGGACGTCGGTCTCGGATACCTGCGCCTCGGTCAGCCGGCGACGGAGCTCTCAGGTGGTGAGGCGCAGCGGATCAAGCTCGCGACCGAGCTGCAGCGCGCGCGGCGTGGTCACACCCTCTACCTGCTCGACGAGCCGACGACCGGCCTGCACCCCGCGGACGTCCGGCTGCTGCTCGCTCAGCTGCACGCCCTCGTCGACGCCGGCGACACCGTCGTCGTCGTCGAGCACGACATGGACGTCGTCGCGGCCGCGGACTGGGTCATGGACCTCGGTCCGTCGGGCGGGGACGCCGGGGGTCGTATCGTCGCGCAGGGGACACCCGAAGCGGTCGCGGCGGAACCCGGCAGTCGCACGGCCCCGCACCTCGCCCGCAGGCTGGGCGGCTGAGCCGGATCGGGCGGCTGACAGGATCAGGCGGCTGCGTGCACGACGGCCGAGACGGCCGCGGAGAAGAACTTCAGTCCGTCGACGCCGGACCGCATCGCGGCCGCTGTGTCGGGCCCGAATCCGGGCTCGATCGCGTGCTCGGGGTGCGGCATGAGCCCCACGACGTTGCCCCGCTCGTTCGTGAGCCCCGCGATGTCGTCCATCGACCCGTTCGGGTTGACACCCGCGTACCGGAACGCCACGAGGTTCTCGCCCTGGATGCGGGCGAGCGTCTCGTCGGAGGCGATGTAGCCGCCGTCGGCGTTCTTCAGGGGGATCACGATCTCCTGGCCGCGGCGGAACTCGTTCGTCCAGGCGGTGTCGGCGTTCTCGACCACGAGTCGTTGGTCGCGGCGGATGAACTGCTGGTGCGCGTTGCGGATGAGTCCGCCGGGCAGCAGGTGCGCCTCGACGAGCATCTGGAAGCCGTTGCAGATGCCGAGGATGGGCATGCCCTTGGCCGCGGCATCCTTCACCTCGGACATGATCGGCGCGAGCGCGGCGATCGCGCCGGCGCGCAGGTAGTCGCCGTAGCTGAAGCCACCGGGAAGGACGAGGGCGTCGACGCCCTCCAGATCGTGGGAGCCGTGCCAGAGTGCGATGGGCTCGGCTCCGGCGAGTCGGACGGCGCGGCGGGCATCGCCGTCGTCGAGCGAGCCGGGGAAGGTGATGACCCCGACGCGGACGGTCACTCGACGACCTCGATGCCGACGACGTCCTCGATGACGGAGTTCGACAGGATTTCCTCGGCGATGGTCCGGACCGCGCTGAGGGTCTGCTCGTCGGCGGTCTCGACGGTGAGCTCGAAGCGCTTGCCGATGCGCACGTCGCCGAATCCGGCGTGGCCGAGGCGCTGCAGCGCTCCGGCGACGGCCTTCCCCTGCGGGTCCAGGAGCTCGGCCTTGGGCATGACGTCGACGACGATGGTGGGCATCAGAAAGCTCCGGGATGTCGCGGGCAGGGGTGCGCGACCAGTCTAGAGCCCGCCGGGCTCGCGCACCGTGCGCAGTGCATCCAGCCCGTGACCAAACCGTGACCGCAGTTGTGGGAGCGCTCCCTTGACACTCGTGGGAGCGATCCCATAGCGTCGGCACCACTCGATGAGAGCGCTCCCATGCGGAGACACTGCACCTCGCTCTCGCCACACCACAAAGGAGTGTTCTGTGAACGCACGCGCCCTGCGCCGCGTCGGATTGATCGCCGGCGTCGCCACCACCTCCGCTCTCGTCCTCGCCGGTTGCGCCGGCGGGGGCAACCAGGGCGGAACCGGAGCCGAGGGAGAGAAGGTCACGCTGACCATCGCCACCTTCAACAACTTCGGCTACACCGACGAGTTCCTCCAGAAGTACGAGGACGCCAACCCGAACGTCACGATCGTCCACAACAAGGCGGCCGAGTCCGGCGACGCCCGCAAGAACTTCTTCCAGAAGCTCGGCAAGGGCGGCCTCGCCGACATCGAGGCCGTCGAGGTCGACTGGCTGAGCGAGGCCATGCAGTACTCCGACCTGCTGGCGCCCGTCCCCGACGACCTCAAGGGTCGCTGGCTGGACTGGAAGGAGAAGGCAGCGACAGACCCCGAGGGCAACCTCATCGGGTACGGCACCGACATCGGCCCGCAGGCCATCTGCTACCGGTCGGACCTGTTCGAGGCCGCCGGTCTGCCCTCCGAGCCCGCCGAGGTCGAGGCGCTGTTCGACGGCGACTGGAACAACTACTTCGACGTGGCGGACACCTACCGAAAGGCATCCGGCAAGGCCATGATCGACTCGGCCAACTCGGTCCTGCAGGGCATCGTCAACCAGATCGAGTACACCTACGACAAGCCGGACGGTTCCGTCATCGCGACCTCGAACCCCGAGATCGCCGATGCCTACAAGAGCGTCGTCGAGCGCGCCGTCCCCAACTCCGCCTATTCCGCGCAGTGGGGTGACGACTGGATCGCGTCCTTCCAGGGCGACGACTTCGCGACCGTGCTGTGCCCCGGCTGGATGCAGGGCATCATCTCCGGCTACGCGCCGGACCAGAAGAACTGGAAGATCGCGAACACGTTCCCGAACGGCGGCGGCAACTGGGGCGGCTCGTACCTGACCATCCCTGCGAACGGCAAGAACGTGAAGGAAGCGCAGAAGCTCGCCGCATGGCTGTCCGCCCCTGAGCAGCAGGTCGAGGCGTTCGTCAACGTGGGCGCCTTCCCCAGCCAGGTCGACGCATACGAGAACGCCGACCTCACGGGTTACGTCAACGACTACTTCGGCGGCGCCAAGACCGGCGAGATCGGCGCCGACCGCGCCGAGGCCGTCACGGTCCTCCCGTTCAAGAGCGCGGACTACTTCAAGTACCACGACGCCCTCCAGAACGCCGTGAACCGCGTCTTCGACAAGTCGGAATCCGAGGATGCCGCGTGGAAGACCTGGGTCTCCGAGGTCGAAGCCTTCTGATCCGTCCCTGACCGGGATGCCGGCCGCGCTCTGCGGCGGCCGGCATCCCCACCATCGTTCGACCACCACGGAGACGACTCGTGACCACCACCGACATCCGCCCACAGACCCCCGTGGAGGACCGGCCCACCGCCGCGGTCCGTCCGATCCGTGTGCTCTCCTTCCGTCAGCGGCTCAGCCGCTGGGACGTGAAGGTCTCGCCCTACCTCTACATCTCCCCGTTCTTCATCCTGTTCGCGATCGTCGGCCTGTTCCCCATCGGGTTCACCGCGGTGATCTCGTTCCAGGAGTGGGATCTCATCCGCGACTCGGGCACCTTCGTCGGATTCGACCAGTACGCCTGGATCCTGAACGACCCGAAGTTCTGGGTCGCTCTCCGCAACACCTTCAGCATCTTCCTGCTCTCCACGGTCCCCCAGCTCCTCCTGGCGCTGTTCATCGCCGCCATGCTGGACCGCAACATCCGCGCCAAGACGTTCTGGCGGATGAGCGTGCTGCTCCCGTTCGTCATGGCCCCCGTTGCGGTGGCGCTGATCTTCAGCAACATGTTCGGCGACGTGCACGGCCTCGTGAACAACGCGCTCACCAGCCTCGGCCTCGAGCCGATCGCCTGGCACAAGGATCCGTTCTGGAGCCACGTCGCGATCTCGACGATGGTGAACTTCCGCTGGACCGGCTACAACGCCCTCATCCTGCTCGCCGCCATGCAGGCCGTGCCGCGCGAGTACTACGAGGCGGCGACCGTCGACGGCGCCGGCGCGTTCCGCCAGTTCATCAGCATCACTCTGCCGTCGCTGCGGCCGACCCTGATCTTCGTGATCATCACCTCGACGATCGGCGGTCTGCAGATCTTCGACGAGCCCCGCATGTTCGACAACACCGGCGAGGGCGGACCCGCTCAGCAGTGGCTGACGATCACGCTGTACCTCTACAACATCGGCTGGGGCGAGTTCAATTTCGGTCGCGCCGCCGCCCTCGCGTGGATCCTCTTCATCATCATCGTGGTGATCGGTCTCGCGAACCTCCTCATCACCCGCCGCCTCGTCCGCGACGAGGGCGGCCGCGGCGTGAAGATGCCGCGACGCGCACGGAAGGATGCCGCACGATGACCACCGTCAGCGAGCCGCCCCTGGCCATCGTCGAAGAGAACATCCCGAACGCCGCTCGGCGTCGTCGCGGGGAGCGGACCACCCGCATCCGCGGCGTCCGCGCCGGCTTCTGGGTCTACGTCGGACTCGGTGTCGTCGCCGTCTCGGCGATCTTCCCCTACTACTGGTCGTTCCTCATCGGCTCCGGTGACCAGTTCACGATCAACGATCCGAACATGTCGTGGATCCCCGGCGCGAACTTCGTCGCCAATGCGCTCTCGGTCATGAACGATCCGGCGGTCAACTTCTGGCTCGCCCTGTGGAACTCGGTGTTCAGCTCGACGCTGATCGCGGCATCCGTCGTCGTGTTCTCGACGCTCGCCGGGTGGGCATTCGCGAAGCTGCGCTTCCGCGGGAACAAGTTCCTTCTCGCATTCGTCGTCGCCACGATGGCGGTGCCGATGCAGCTCGGCGTCGTACCGCTCTACATCCTCTTCGCCGACATGGGGTGGACCGGGACGATCGGTGCCATCATCGTCCCGGCCCTGACGAGCGCGTTCGGGGTGTTCTGGATGACGCAGTACATCGGCCAGACGGTGCCCGACGAGCTCATCGAGGCGGCACGCGTCGACGGGGCCAGCCAGATCCGCACGTTCTGGACCGTCGGGGTGACCGCCGCGCGGCCCGCCGCCGCGATGCTGTTCCTGTTCACCTTCGTGGGTGCCTGGAACCAGTTCTTCTGGCCGTTCATCGTGCTCGACCGCGAGAGCCCGACCCTGCCGGTCGCCCTCTCGCTGCTGCAGGCGAACTACTTCGTCGACTACTCGAAGGTGCTCGCCGGGGTCCTCCTCGCGACCGTGCCCCTCATCCTGCTCTTCGTCTTCGCGGGCAAGCAGCTGGTCAGCGGCATCATGGCCGGCGCGGTCAAGGGCTGACGGGCTCGCGGTGAACGTCCTTTCGCTGGAGTACTCTGCCCCCGTGCCCGTCCCCACCCTTCGTCCGTTCCCGACCGGCTTCCTCTTCGGCGCCGCGACCGCCGCCTACCAGATCGAGGGAGCCGCCTTCGAGGACGGTCGCACCGCATCGATCTGGGACACGTTCAGCCGCGTGCCCGGCGCGGTCATCAACGCCGACAACGGAGACGTCGCCTGCGACCACTACCACCGCTACCGCGGGGACGTCGCGCTCATGAAGGAGCTCGGCCTCGACACCTACCGCTTCTCGACGTCCTGGTCGCGCGTGCGGCCCGACGGTGGTCCCGTCAATCCCAAGGGCATCGACTTCTACGAGCGTCTCGTCGACGAGCTCCTGGCCGCCGGCATCCGTCCCTGGCTCACGCTCTACCACTGGGACCTGCCGCAGGCGCTCGAAGAGCGCGGCGGGTGGACGGCGCGCGAGACGAGCGAGCGGTTCGCGGAGTACGCGCTGACCGTGCACGACGCCCTCGGCGACCGCGTCGCCGACTGGACCACGCTCAACGAGCCCTGGTGCTCGTCGTTCCTCAGCTACACGGGCGGGATCCACGCACCCGGCCGGTTCAGCATCGGAGACGGGATGCTGGCCTCCCACCATCTGCTGCGCGGACATGGCCTCGTCGTCGAGGAACTGCGGCGCCGGGACCCCGAGCTGAACCTCGGCATCACTCTGAATCTCACGGTCGCCGAGGCGGCCGATCCGGCCAAGCCCGAGGACGTGGATGCCGCGCGTCGCATCGACGGGCAGTTCAACCGCTGGTTCCTCGACCCGATCTTCCGAGGGGGCTATCCCGCGGACATCGTCGAAGACATCCGCGCCGTCGACGCCGCCGAGGTCGCACGCTTCGAGGCGGCCGTCCTGCCCGGCGACCTCGACACCATCTCGCAGCCGCTCGACGTGCTGGGCGTCAACTACTACCACGGCGAATTCGTCGGCGGCACGGCTCCCGCCGACCCGCCGCTGCCGGGCGATGCCCCGACCGACCGCGTCGTGGGCTCGCCCTGGCCGGCGGGCGACGGCATCCACTGGTACGAGCGGGGACTCCCGCGCACGGCGATGCACTGGGAGGTGCAGCCGGCGGGGCTGACGGTGCTGCTCGAGCGGGTGTGGGACGAGTACGCGAAGGATGCCGGTACCGCGCTGTTCGTGACCGAGAACGGCGCCGCCTTCGACGACGAGGTCGTCGATGAGGGCGGCGAGACGCGGGTGCATGACGCCGACCGGGTCGAGTTCCTGCGCGGTCATCTGGGGGCGATCCTCGATGCGGCGGACGCCGGCGTCGACGTGCGCGGCTACTTCTACTGGTCGCTCATGGACAACTACGAGTGGGCGTGGGGGTACGACAAGCGGTTCGGGCTCATCCGCGTCGACTACGACACCCAGGAACGGACGTTCAAGGACAGCGCGCTGGAGTATCGTCGGGTCATCGCCGACCGAGCGATCGACTGACTGCACTCCCCGAGGTGACCGTGTCCGAAACCCTGCACTCGCCGGCGACGAGTGATCCTTCGGTGACGCTCCCCTCGACCGGGAACCCCGCATCGTCGGTCACGATCGAGGAGGTCGCGGCTGCGGCGGGGGTCTCGCGCTCGACGGTCTCGCGCGTGGTCAACGGGTCGACGGCCGTCAGTCCGGCCGCGCTCGCGGCTGTCCGCCGCGCGATCGACGAGCTGAACTACGTCCCCAACCGCGCTGCGCGCTCGCTCGCGAGCCGGGCGACGATGGCGGTCGCCCTCGTCGTCCCCGAGGACACGACGCGCTTCTTCGGCGACCCGTTCTTCGCCGCGATCGTCAGCGGCATCAACAAGCGGGTCTCGAAGTCCGATTACGTGCTCAACCTGATCATCGCGAGCGACGACCCCGACGACAAGGCCACGGAATACCTCCGCAGCGGTGCCGTCGACGGCGCGATCATCGTCTCGCACCACACGAGCGACGCGTTCATCGACCGCATCGCCGCCGCGATGCCCGTCGTCTACGGTGGCCGTCCCGTCCGTGAGCGCGAACGCGACTACTACGTCGACGTCGACAACGTCGAGGGCGGCCGCCTCGCGACGCAGCATCTGATCGACCTGGGCCGCATGCGGCTCGCGACCATCACCGGCCCGAGGACCATGCCCGGTGGCATCGACCGTCTGACGGGCTTCCTCGAGGCGATGGATGCCGCGGGGCTCGCACCCGTCGCGGTCGAGGACGGCGACTTCACGGCGGCGGCCGGCGCGGCGGCTGTGCGGCGGATCCTCGATTCCGGAGTCGAGTTCGACGGACTGTTCGCGGCGAGCGACCTCATGGCGCGGGGAATCCTCGTCGAGCTCGCGCGCGCGGGGCTCCGGGTTCCCGAGGACGTCGCGATCGTCGGGTACGACGACTCGCCCGTGGCCACGTCGGTCTCGCCCACGCTGACGACGGTGCGACAGCCATCGCTCCAGCAGGGCGAGGTCATGGCGAACGTGCTGCTGACCCTCCTCGCCGGGGGCTTCCCGCCGCACGAGACGCTGCTCGAGACGCAGCTCGTCGTCCGCGAATCCGCCTGAGGACGACGGCGCCGGGCTACCGGACGACGCCGGCGTGGAGGATGTTGCGCCACGGGTCGCTGAACGAGACCGTCCGGCCGTCGTCGGCGACCTGCACACCGTGGTGGCTGAGGCGCTCGACGAGTTCGCCGAGCGCGTCCTGGTCGGGCAGCGCCAGGTCGACGCGGCCGAGGCCGAGGGCCGGCATCCGCGGTCCGGCTCCGCGGGAGTTCCACACGTTCATCGCCATGTGGTGGTGGTAGCCGCCGGCGCTGACGAACAGAGCCGAGCCGGCCAGTTCCGCGGTCACATCGAAGCCCAGCGCGTCGACGTAGAACGCCCGCGCGGTGCTCACGTCGCCGACGGACAGATGGACGTGACCGACGGAGGCGGTGTCGTCCGATGTCGCGCCCTGAGCCGCGGCATCCGTCAGGTGCTCTCGGAGGAAGGCGTGGGGATCGAGGTAGAGGGTGTCCATCTCCACCTGGCCGTGAGTCCACGACCACTCGGTCCGGTCGCGGTCCCAGTACAGCTCGATGCCGTTGCCCTCGGGGTCGGTCGCGTAGAACGCCTGGCTCACGAGGTGGTCGGCGCTGCCGGTGAACGACTGCGGAGCGTGCTGCGCGAGGGAGAACAGCGCCCCGGCCAGAGCCGTCTGCGACTCGAAGAGGATGGCGGTGTGGAAGAGTCCGGCGGCGCCGGCGGGGGCGTGCCGCAGGCTCGGCTCGTGTCGCAGGATCACGATCGCGCGTCCGGCCCGTCCCAGCGTGACGGTGTCCCCTTCTGCGTCCAGGACGTGGAGCGTCACGACGTCGCGGTAGTAGCGGGTCATGCCGTCGAGGTCGCCGACGAGCAATGTCACGGCCCCCATCGAGGTGGCGGGCGCGAGCCGGTCGGGTACGGGCTTATTCATCTGAATAGGCAACGCCGACCGCGCCGGATCTGTTCCCGTCAGTCCGGGTCGCCGCCGAGCTGACCGATCGGGACGATGGGACCGCCGTCATCCGCCCCGGTCTTGCGAGCCCGCGCGATCGCGTTTCCGGCGTGGTAGATCACGAGCGCCGCGACCGTGCCGAGCACGATGCCGCCGAACTGCAGCTGGCCGAGGTCCATCGTGAAGTTCGCAATGGCGACGACGAACGCGACCGCGACCGTGTACTGGTTGACCGGACGCGAGAAGTCGACCTGGTTGTCGACCCAGATCTTGATGCCGATGACGCCGATGAGGCCGTAGAGCGCGGTCGTCACACCGCCGATGACGCCGTTCGGGATCGTGAAGAGCACGGCGCCGACGACCGGCGAGAACGACAGGAGCACCGCGATGATGCCCGCGACCCAGTACGCCGCGGTGGAGTAGATGCGGGTCGCCGCCATGACGCCGATGTTCTCGCCGTAGGTCGTGGTGCCCGAGCCGCCGAAGGCCCCGGCGAGGGTCGTCGCGAGGCCGTCGGCGAGGAGCGCGCGGCCCGTGCGTCTGTTGACCGTGGGGTCGCCGGTCATGGTCGCGACGCCGCGCACGTGACCGACGTTCTCGGCGACGAGGACGAGGACGACCGGCAGGAACATCGGAAGGAGGCCCCACGCGACCGGATCGCCGAACGAGGGGAGGTGGAAGGTCGGCAGACCGATCCACTGACCGTTCTCGATGAGCGCGGTCACGCCCGAGAAGTCGACCTTGCCCATGATCAGCGCGGCGATGTAGCCCACGACGACGCCGAGGAAGATCGACACGCGTCCGAGGATGCCGCGGAACAGGACCGCGAACAGGATGCAGGCGACCAGCGTGATGGTCGCGAGCACGGCGTCGGTCTGGAAGTTGTTCCACGCCGCCGGCGCGAGGTTGAGGCCGATGAGGGCGACGATCGCGCCCGAGACGACGGGCGGCATGAGCTTCTCGAGCCAGCGCGTTCCCGTCGCCTGCACGAGGAAGCCGATGCCGGCGAGCAGGATGCCGGCCACGAACACGCCGACGAGCGCCTGACCGATCTGCTCGGGGCTGTCGAGCGGCTTGCCCTGGCCCGGCCCGAACGCGGTGATCGGAGCGATGAACGCGAACGACGACCCGAGGTAGCTGGGCAGCTTGTTGCGCGTGAGGAGCAGGAACAGGAGGGTCCCGAGGCCCGAGAACAGCAGTGTCGTGCTGACAGGGAAGCCGGTCAGCAGCGGGACGAGGAACGTCGCGCCGAACATGGCGACGACGTGCTGGGCGCCGATCGCGATCGTGCTGCCCCAGCCGAGGCGCTCGCTCGGGGTGACGACGGCTCCGGGGGCGACGCGGCGTCCGTCGCCGTGAAGGGTCCAGATGGGCATGCGCGTGCTCCTCAGATGGTGGGGGGTGCCTGGGGTCAGGCTACCTGGGAGCGGGCTGAGTGCGCGGAAGCGACGCCGTCAGGACGTGACGCGTTCAAGGAGCTCGCGGTACTTGGCCGCCGTCTTCGCGACGATGTCCTCGGGGACCACGGGCGGGGTGCCCTGCTTGTCCCAATTCGCGGCCAGCCAGTCGCGGACGATCTGCTTGTCGAAGCTCGCCATGCGCGCGGCCGGCGTCTCGCCGGTGCGCCAGGTCTCGGCATCCCAGTACCGCGACGAGTCGCTCGTGAGCACCTCGTCGGCCAGGGTCAGGACGCCGTCGGCGTCGTAGCCGAACTCGAACTTCGTGTCGGCGAGGATGAGTCCCTTCGCCTCAGCCAGAGCCGCGGCGCGGCGGTAGACCTCGAGCGATGCGTCGCGCAGCGCGACCGCGCGATCCTCGCCGACGAGCTCGACGCTGCGCTCGAACGAGATGTTCTCGTCGTGCTCGCCGAGAGGCGCCTTGTAGGCGGGGGTGTAGATCGGCTCGGGCAGGCGGTCGCCGTTGCGCAGGCCTGACGGGAGCGGGATGCCGCAGACGGTGCCGTCGGCCTGGTACTCGGCCCATCCCGACCCGGTGAGGTACCCCCGGACGACGCACTCGATCGGCTGCATGTCGAGTTCGCGGACGACCATGGCGCGCCCGGCGACCTCGGCGGGCGGCTCCGCGCCCGCGATGAGGTGGTTCGGGATGGGACGTCCGCCGTCGGCGCCCGCGAGCTGGGCGAACCACCACAGGCTCAGGCGGGTGAGGAGCTCGCCCTTTCGGGGGATGCCCGGGTCCAGCACCTGGTCGAACGCACTGACGCGGTCGCTGGCGACCACCAGCATCCGGCCGTTCGAGTCGTCGGCGGGCCGGTAGAGGTCCCGGACCTTGCCCGAGTACACGTGGATCCATCCGGGCAGGGCAGTCGCGGCATCCGTCACCCCGCCATTATCGCGGGCGGCGCGTGACCGTGCGTACCCTGTCGTCATGCGCCGCCCGCTCCTCGCCCCGATCGCTCTCGCGCTGGTGCTGGGCCTGAGCGGGTGCATCTCGACGACGGGCGTCGACGATGCGGCCCCCTCTCCAAGCCCATCCGCGTCCGTCCCGTCGCCGTCGCCGACGCCCACGCCGTCGCCGTCCCCGTCGGCCGAGGAGCCGGACCCGTCGTACCGGGTTCCGGACGAGAACCCGCTCGAGGCGACCCGCCTCGTCTTCGACGCGGATGCGGTCGGCGTCGAGCCGCGCACCGAGCTGAACGTGGCCGCCAGTGCGGTGCGCGATCAGGAGTACACACTCGACTTCGACTGCATCCCCCGAGACGCCACCATCACCCTGTCGCTCAGTCCCGCAGCGGGAGAGGATGATCCACCGGTGACGATCAAAGGACCCATCACCGTGACGCAGGGATGCGGCGCCCCGGGGCGTGTCACCGGGATCACGGTCAGCCGGATGGTGGGCGTCCAGATCGCGGCGATCGCCGACGGAGTCGATCACGCGTGGGCCGTCCTCCATGCGGCTGAGTCGACGGGTTGAGGGGAAAGAAGCGTATAGTCCACATGGACTAATCGCGCGAAGGGGGTCCTCATGACGGATGCCGTCGCCCGGCTCACCCCGACCGCGATCATGCTCCTCGCGCTGCTGCACGAGGACGACATGCACCCCTACGAGATGGTGCGTCTGCTGCGCGACCGCCGCGCCGATCGGTTGATCGCCCTCACGCACGGCACGATCTACCACACCGTGGCCCGGCTCGAGCGTCAGGAGCTCATCGCCGAGGCCGGAAGCGACCGTGAGGGCAATCGCCCGGAGCGGACGACGTACACGCTGACGGATGCCGGGGATCGCGCGCTCCTGGCGTGGGTGCGACGCGAGCTGCCCTCCATCGAGAGTCCCGAACGGTTCCGCATCGCCCTGACCGAGGCGCACAACATCGATCGGGCCGAGGTGCTCGCGCTACTCGCAACGCGTCGAGAGGCGCTCGTGGCATCTCTGGATGCGCACCGGGCGGCCCGCGACACCGCGATCTCGCACGGGTCGCACCCGCAGTTCCTCATCGAGGTCCACCGGCAGACGGCCCTGCTCGCCGCGGACATCGCCTGGCTCGACGACGCGGTCGAGTTCATCCGTCATCCCGACACCGTCTGGGGAGTCATCGACATCCCGGCCACCGACCGCTATCTGGCACAGAGAGAAGCCGCGCGCGCATGAGCGAGAGCACGACCACCGTCCGCACCCCGGGCGTCCCATCCGCCCCCACGAATCCCTGGCCCGCTCTATGGGCGCTCGTCCTCGGGTTCTTCATGATCCTCGTCGACACCACGATCGTCTCGGTCGCGAACCCCGCCATCAAGGCGGCCCTGGATCCCTCCACGGGCAACCTCGACAACGTCGTGTGGGTGACCTCGGCCTATCTGCTGACCTATGCCGTCCCGCTGCTGGTCACGGGCCGACTCGGTGACCGGTTCGGGCCCAAGAACATCTACCTCATCGGCCTCGCGATCTTCACGCTCGCCTCGCTCGCCTGCGGTCTGTCGGGCTCGCTCGAGATGCTGATCTTCGCGCGCGCCGCGCAGGGCCTCGGCGCCGCTCTCATGACGCCGCAGACGATGGCCGTCATCACCCGCACGTTCCCCGCCGAGCGGCGCGGAGCGGCGATGGGCCTGTGGGGTGCCACCGCCGGTGTCGCCACCCTCGTCGGCCCCCTCGCCGGCGGCCTGCTCGTCGACGGCTTCGGTTGGGAGTGGATCTTCTTCGTCAACATCCCCGTCGGCATCATCGCGTTCGTGCTCGCCGTCCGGCTCGTCCCGCAGCTCGAGACGCACCCGCACCGCTTCGACGTGCTCGGCGTCGTCCTGAGCGCCGTCGCGCTGTTCCTCATCGTCTTCGGTCTGCAGGAGGGTCAGCACTACGAGTGGGCGCCCTGGGTGTGGGTCATGATCGTCGCCGGCGTCGCCGTCCTCGCCGTCTTCGTCTGGACGCAGGCGCGAACCAAGAGCGAGCCGCTCGTTCCGCTCGAGCTCTTCCGCGACCGCAACTTCGCGATCTCCAACCTCGCCATCGCCGCGGTCGGGTTCACCGTGACGAGCATGGCGCTGCCGATGTCGTTCTTCACGCAGCTCGCCCGCGGCCTCACCCCGACCGAGTCCGCACTGCTCCTCATCCCGATGGCGGTGCTCTCGGGCGTGCTGGCCCCCTTCGCCGGGCGCATCCTCGATCGTGTCGACCCGCGCGTGCTGCTCGTCCCGGGGCTGTCGCTCATGGTGGTGGGTCTCGTCGGCTACGTGCTGCTGATGAACACCGAGGCGCCCATCCTGCTGCTCCTCATCCCGTCGGCGATCATCGGCGTCGCGAACGCCGGCATGTGGGGTCCGCTGGCCACCACTGCGACCCGCAACCTGCCTCCGCAGCAGGCGGGTGCCGGCTCGGGCATCTACAACACGACGCGGACGATCGGCTCGGTCATCGGCTCGGCCGCGATCGCCGCCGTCATGCAGGCGCGCCTCGAAGCGAACCTGCCCGGTGCCGGCGACGCGGCGAGCGGTGACTTCGGCGGGGGTGGCGGGCTGCCGCCGGCCGTCGCCGAGGGATTCTCCACGGCCATGGGCCAGGCCATGCTGCTGCCGGCCGCCGTCATCGCGGTGGGCGTCGTGCTCGTGCTGTTCCTGCGCCGGCCGGCGCACCTCGCGAAGCGCTGATGATCCTCGCGAAGCGCTGATATTCACAGCGACGCGCTGACGCTCACCGCGGCGCGCTCAGCGCGAGCTACTCCGATGCGCTGAGCGCGATGTCGCGGCGGTAGTGCGCCCCCTCGAGCGAGATCTGCTCGAGGGCGGCGTACGCCCGGCTGCGTGCGTCGGCGAGGTCGGCGCCGAGGGCGACGACGTTGAGCACACGACCACCCGTCGCGACGAGTCCCTGGTCGGTGTTCTGCGTCGCCGCGTGGGCGAGGTGGACGCCGTCGACGGATGCCGCGGCATCCGTTCCCGTGAGCGGGCGACCCGTGATCGGGTGCTCGGGGTATCCCTCGCTCGCCAGCACCACCGTCACCGCGGCCTCGTCTGAGAACCGCGGCGCGGGCTCGGACTCGAGCGTGCCGCTCGCGGCGGCGAGCAGCAGCCGCGACAGCGGGCTCGTCAGGCGCGGCAAGACGACCTGCGTCTCGGGGTCGCCGAAGCGCGCGTTGAACTCGATCACCTTCACGCCCGCGTCGGTCAGGATGAGCCCGGCGTAGAGCAGCCCGATGAACGGCGTGCCCTCGGCATCCAACTGCCGGACGACGGGCTCGGCGACCTCGGTCGTGACCTGTGCGACGAACGCCTCCTCACCGCCGAAGCGGTCAGCGAGCCAGGGGAGCGGCGAGTACGCGCCCATACCGCCCGTGTTGGGGCCCTCATCGCCGTCGATCGCGCGCTTGAAGTCCTGTGCGGGGCTGAGCGCGCGGACGGTGTCGCCGTCGCTCAGGAAGAAGAGCGAGACCTCGGGACCGGAGAGGAATTCCTCGACGAGCACGGGGCCGCTCGGCAGGTAGGTGTCGGCGTGGGCGAGCGCTGCGTCGCGATCGGACGTCACGATGACGCCCTTGCCGGCGGCGAGCCCGTCGGCCTTCACGACGTACGGGGCGCCGAACTCGTCGATCGCTGCGGCGACCTCGTCGCGGGTCTGCGCGCGCGCCGCGCGTCCGGTCGGGACACCGGCGGCATCCATGATCCGCTTCGCGAACGCCTTCGACCCCTCCATCTGCGCGGCCGCCTTGCCGGGGCCGAAGACGGGGATGCCGCGCTCGCGCAGCGCATCGGCCACGCCGGCGACCAGGGGCGCCTCGGGGCCGATCACGACGAGGTCGATGTGCTGCTCGTTCGCGAAAGCGGTCACGGCGGCGGGGTCGTTCTGGTCGAGGTCCGTGACCAGGGTCGCGTCCGCGGCGATGCCGGCGTTGCCGGGGGCCGCGAAGATCTCGTGCCCGGCGCCTTCGGCGACCAGAGCGAGGATGATGGCGTGCTCGCGCGCGCCCGAGCCGAGGACCAGGATCTTCACCCCGCCAGACTACCGAGCGGCGCTCGCGCGTTACGGTGGCATCCATGGCCCGCACCATCAGCACCGGAGACGGTCGCGACGCGCTCGCCGCCGTCGCTGCGGGCTCCGCGGCACGCACGGACCTCGCGACCGCGGTCCGCTACCTCCTGCAGCTCCTCGTCGAGAAGGCGCCCGGAAACTCGGTCGAGGTGCGCGTGCCGCCGTTCGGCGCCGTTCAGGTGGTCGAAGGCCCCCGCCACACGCGAGGCACCCCGCCCAATGTCATCGAGACGGATGCTGCGACGTGGATCGCGCTCGCGACCGGCCAGACATCCTGGGCCGAAGCCGTCACAGCCGGCACCGTCCGCGCCTCGGGCGTACGGGCCAATCTCGACGGGCTCCTGCCGCTGAGGCCGTGACGGCCGGCATCCTCTCCTCATCCGGCGCCGAGCAGAGTCGCGCGATTGTCCCGCGCCCATGCGGTCACCGACCGTGCCGGCTGGCCGGTGAGACGCTCGACGTCGTCGGTGCGCAGGTCGATCCCGTCCAGCGCGCGGCGTGCGACGCGTCCGAACTGCTGGCGCAGGCCCTCGGCGAACCAGGCCGGCACGCCGGTCACTCGCAGCATCCCGGCGAACACGCGACTGGGCAGGTGGACGTAACGGACCTCGCGCCCGAGTCCCCGACCGAGGGCGCGCGCGAGAGCTCGGCCGTCGAGGAGCTCGGGTCCGGTGAGGACGTGCTCCGCCTCGCGGTGGACGCCGTCTTCGAGGACGCGTGCTGCGACCCTGGCGATGTCCGCCGTGTCGATCCATGGGATTCGTCCCTCGCCCATCGTCTGCGGCAGGAAGCCGCGACGCAGCGCCGGTGCAGAGGAGGCGAGGTTCGACATGAACCCCGACGCGTGGAGGATCGTCCACTCGAGTCCGCTCGCACGCACGAGCTCATTGGTCTTCCAGATGGCGGCAGCCCAGGGGAGCGGGGAGTCCTCGGCGGCGTCGGACGCGGACAGGTGCACGATCGCGCGGACCCCGGCGGCCTGTGCCGCGGCCACCCCGACAGCACCGTGCTCCGCCTGCTCCGGCGAGACCGCCGTGACGAGGAAGAGCTGATCGACGCCCTCGAGCGCACGGGTCGTTGCGTGCGGATCGCCGAGATCGGCGACGCGGGCGTCGATCCCGCGCGCCGCGAAGTCGTTCCCCTGGCGTTGCTTGCGGACGATCGCCCGGACCGGGACGCCCGCCTGGTGCAGAAGTGACAAGGTCTTGCCGCCGACGTCGCCGGTCACGCCGGTCACTGCCACGATGTTTCCCATCATTCCTCCTAGAATCAGATAACTGATACTCGACAACGATACCTATCCTGAACCCATGTCCGTCAACTCCGTCACCCGTAAAGAGATCGACGCGATCACCGCCTGGACCGTCGTCCGCGCCGCGCGCGAGATCGCGCGCCGACTCGGCGACGCGCTTGCGCCGCTGCAGCTGACGCCCGTCGAGTTCGGTGTCCTGTCTCAGCTGGCGGCGGCGGACGGTCTCAGCCAGGCCGACCTCGCCCGCGCGGTCGGGATCCGTCCGCAGAGCGTCACCCCGCTTCTCGCCAGCCTGACGACCCGGGGTCTGATCGAGCGCCGGACCGCCCCCGGTCGTGGCCGGCACTCCCGGCTGGGGCTGACGGCGCAGGGGTCGGCACTGCTGGCCGAGGCATGGCCCGTCGTCGCGGCGAGCGAGGAGTGGTTCGGCGAGGACCGGGAACGCACCCGCGCGGTCGCCACCGCCCTGCGACCGATGCTGGATGCGCCCGCATCGGCGGTCTCGCGCCGGGACCTGGGAGTGCCGTAGCCGCCGGTACGATCTCCTGCGGAGAGGAACCGCATGCAGGCACGACACCTCGGGGTGGCCGCGATCCTCGCGATCGCCCTCGCCGCGACCGTTCCCCTCGTCGGCGCGAGTCCCGCTCACGCCGCCCCCCGCACGTGCACGGTGTCGGAGGCGAAGGTCGTGTGGGATGCCGGTTTTTCCGACGTGCAGGCGAACGGCGCGGTCGCCTCAGCCGACGGCATCCTCACCTTCGACAACGGGAAGGGCGTGCTCGAACCGGTCGCTCCGGCCGGCAGCGTCAGCTTCGACGGTTCACTGGACGTCACGAGCTCAGCCGGCGTGAGAGCGACCCTCTCGGCACCGACGCTCGTCGTCGACGGTGAGAAGGGATCCCTTCTCTTCGACGTTCAGCCGGACGGCGCGGACCAGATGCCGCAAGCGCCGCTGGTCACGATCGACCTCGCTGCCGCCGCGGTCTCCGAATCCGGCGACACCGTCAACCTCGACGGCGTCGGCGCCGCGACCGAGCTCACCTCGGAAGGTCGCGAGGTCCTGTCGGCCGGTGCGGGCGGCACGCTCGACCTCACGGTCGTCGCCACGTGCACCACGGCCGAACCCTCCGCCGTCGGTGCCGCGGCTCCGAGCGACGACGCGGAGGATGCGGGGGGCACCGGCATCCTCGTCCCCGTCATCGTTGTGGGAGTCGCGGCGGTCCTCGCCGCGCTCCTCGCCGTCGGATCGGTGCAGCGGCGCAAGCGCAACAGCGCCCGCGCGGCTCAGCCGGAGATGGTCGACGACCCGCGTCCGTGAGGCGCGGGTGGACAATGGAACCATGGCCGAGCACTCCGAAACGCACGTCGAGTCCGCGCAGCTGCGGCGCACTCCTCGATTCGCCGCGTTCTTCGCCGCGGGCGCGGCCCTCGGCATCGTCGTCGCCCTCATCCTGACGTACGCGTTCGGCGACGGTCAGATCAGCGAGAGCACGGGCGCCACGTACTCGCAGAGCCAGGTCTTCGGCTTCCTCCTGCTCGGCTGCGTGCCGGCGGGGGTGGCGCTGGGCGGCCTCGTCGCGCTCGTCTTCGACCGCGCGCTGGGCCGCAAGAGCACCACGGTGCGGATCGAGCGGGAACGCGTCGAAGAGACCGACTGATCAGGCGAGTTCGGCGATGATCGGCTGAATCGCAGGGTCGAACGCCGCCACGTCGCCGCGAAGCCCGTCGGTGACGGCGATCGTCAGCGAGCCGATCCACCACACGCCGCGCTGCGTCAACGGGAGCACCTGCACGTTGAGCTCGAAGGAGTGAGCCCGTCGACCGACGCGTCGCTCGTGCTCGGCGATCGCACTCGCGTAGGCGCGGTAGCTGCTGGCCGAGCCGGAACGGGTCTGGGCGGCGTAGCGATCGCTCGCCCAGGCGGCGTAGGCGACGGCGTCCTCCGCCAGCGGAACCATGGCCGCCCGCAGCTCGTCGTACCCCTCGACGGGCAGTACGGCGAGGGTCTCGAACCCGTCCACCAGCTCGAGCGGGACGGGTGACGGGTGCGCCTGCGGTTCCACCGCCATCGCCCAGTACGCGAGCCACTGCCGTTGCAGCACCGCTGCGTCGTCGTCGTCGACAGGTTGCGCTGCGGGGGCGCCGCGGAGGTGCGGCAGCTCCTCGGGAGCCCGGATGCCGAGGGCCTGGCGCACGTACAGCGCGACGATCACCGTCGCGCTCGCGTCTTCCCGCACAACCCATTCGGGCCGCTCAGCCCCGCTCATGGCGACATCCTATGGCTCGGCTGTGGTCGGCGTCCCGTCACGACGGTGGCGGATCAGCCGGTCCGGTGGCCGGTAGGCTGTGCGAGTGGCCTCGACTCCCACCGATCCCTATTCCGCTGCCGGCGTCGACACCGCGGCGGGGGACCTCGCCGTCGAGTTGATGAAATCGGCCGTCCGTCGCACCCAGGGCCCTGAGGTCCTCGGCGGCGTCGGCGGTTTCGCCGGACTCTTCGACGCATCCGCCCTGCTCGGTTACGCCAAGCCGCTGCTCGCAACCTCCACCGACGGCGTCGGCACGAAGGTCGCGATCGCGCAGGCGATCGACAAGCACGACACGATCGGCCAGGACCTCGTGGGCATGGTCGTCGACGACATCGTCGTGGTCGGCGCCAAGCCGCTCTTCATGACCGACTACATCGCGACGGGAAAGGTCTTCCCCGAGCGCATCGCCGACATCGTCCGCGGCATCGCCGACGGCTGCTCCGCCACGGGCACCGCGCTCGTCGGCGGCGAGACCGCCGAGCACCCCGGCCTCCTCGGCATCAACGACTACGACGTCGCGGGTGCGGCGACGGGGGTCGTCGAAGCGGATGCCGTCCTCGGCGCCGACCGCGTGCGGTCGGGCGACGTCGTCCTGGCGCTCGCCTCGAGCGGTCCGCACTCCAACGGCTACTCGCTCATCCGGCACATCATCGCGAACGCCGGCATCGGCTACGGCGACCACGCCGCCGACTTCGGCCGCACGTGGGGCGAACAGCTTCTCGAGCCGACGCGCCTCTACACGTCACCGCTGCTGCGCGCGATCGACGCGCACCCGGGGGCGATCCACTCCCTCAGCCACGTCACCGGCGGCGGCATCGCGGCGAACCTCGCGCGTGTGCTGCCGCAGGGCACGTGGGTCGACGTCGACCGTTCCACCTGGTCGCCGTCACCGGTGTTCCGCGTCCTCGCGGAGATCGGCGGGCTGTCGCTGGAGCAGACCGAGGGCACCTGGAACCTCGGCATCGGCTTCCTCGCCGTCGTCTCGGCCGAGGCTGCTGAGGCCGCGGCATCCACCCTCTCGGCGGAGGGCATCCACACCTGGCAGGTCGGGACGGTGTCGGATGCGGCACTCCCGGCCCGCGACTACGAGCAGGGCGCGAAGGGTGTCGACGGTGGCGCAGTGCGCCTGGTCGGCTCCTACGCAGAAACGGACTGAGCTACACCTATGTGCGGAATCGTCGGCGTCGTCGCTCAGGGGCCCGCCAACCAAGAGGTCTACGACGCCCTCCTGCTGCTGCAGCACCGCGGTCAGGATTCCACCGGCATCGCGACGGCCGAATCCAGTGGCATCTTCCACATCGCCAAGAACCGCGGCATGGTGCGCGAGGCGTTCCGCACCCGCGACATGCGGTCCCTCCTCGGCACGATCGGCCTCGGCCACGTGCGGTACGCGACGAAGGGCACGGCGTCGAACGAAGAAGAGGCGCAGCCCTTCTACGTCAACGCGCCCTACGGCATCGTGCTCGTCCACAACGGCAACCTCACGAACACGCGCGAGCTCACCGAGGAGCTCTTCCGCACCGACCGTCGTCACCTCAACACGAGTTCCGACACCGAGCTGCTCGTCAACGTGCTCGCCAACGAGCTGCAGGCGGTCATCTCGGGTCTCGAGCTCGACCACGAGCAGATCTTCGAGGCCGTCACCCGCGTCCACCAGCGCGTCGAGGGCTCCTACGCCGCGATCGCGTTGATCGCCGGGTACGGACTCCTCGCCTTCCGCGACCCCTTCGGCATCCGTCCCCTGATCCTCGGCACCCGGCAGGGCGAGAACGGCCGGTACGAGTGGACCGTGGCCTCCGAGTCCCTCGTCCTCGAGAACGGCGGCTTCGAGGTCGTCCGCGACGTCGAGCCCGGCGAGGCCGTGTTCATCGATCTCGACGGCAACCTGTTCACGCAGCAGGTCGCACCGAGCCCGAAGCTCGTGCCGTGTTCGTTCGAGTACGTCTACCTCGCGCGTCCCGACTCGGTCATGAACGGCATCTCGGTGTACGAGGCGCGCCTGCGCATGGGCGAGCGCCTCGCCGACACGATCGCGAAGTACACCCCCGAGGGCTCGATCGACGTCGTCATGCCGATCCCGGACTCGTCGCGCCCCGCGGCCATGCAGGTCGCCCGCAAGCTCGGCATCGAGTACCGCGAGGGCTTCTACAAGAACCGCTACATCGGCCGGACGTTCATCATGCCGGGGCAGGCGATCCGCAAGAAGAGCGTGCGCCAGAAGCTCAACGCGATGTCGACCGAGTTCAAGGGCAAGAACGTCCTCCTCATCGACGACTCGATCGTCCGTGGCACGACGTCGCGTGAGATCATCCAGATGGCGCGGGATGCCGGGGCGAAATCGGTGACGTTCGCGTCGGCGGCGCCCCCCATCCGATTCCCGCACGTCTACGGCATCAACATGCCGTCGCGTCACGAACTCGTCGCCTACAACCGCACGATCCCCGAGATCGCCGAGGAGCTCGGCTGCGACTACCTCGTCTACCAGGAGATCGACGACCTGAAGGCGGCGATCCTCGAGGGCGCACCCGACGTCGAGGACCTCGACATGAGCTGCTTCGACGGCCGCTACGTCACCGGCACGGTCAGCGACGAGTACCTGGCCTGGGTCGAAGGCACCCAGGAGTCCTGAGCCGCATAGGCTGGATCGGTGACGACACCTGATCCCCTCGCCGTGCGACGGGGTCGGATCCTCGCCCTCGTCGGCATCGTTCTGCTCGCCTTCTCGCTGCGCTCGGCGGTCGCATCGCTCTCGCCGCTGTTCGACGCGATCGGTGACGACGTCGATCTCCCCGCCGCAGTGCTGGGGTTCATCGGGACGATCCCGCCGCTCTGCTTCGCGGTGTTCGGTCTGCTCGCCGCCGGTTTCGAGCGGCGATTCGGCCTCGAACGGACGACGCTGGTCGCGCTCGGCGCGATGGCCGTCGGCCTCGTCGCCCGCGCCGCAGCGATCGACGCCTACGGCCTGCTGCTCGGCTCCGCACTGATCTTCGCCGGCGTGGGCGTCGGAAACGTCCTGGTCCCGGCGCTCGTGAAGAAGTACTTCCCCGACCGGATCGGCTTGCTCACGACCGTCTACACGACGACCATGGCCGTCTCGACGTTCCTTCCGCCGCTGATCGCGGTCCCCATCGCGGATGCCGCGGGGTGGCGTGCGTCGCTCGGAGTCTGGGCCGTCTTCGCACTCGCGGGCCTGATCCCGTGGGTCGTTCTGGCGGTGCGATCCCGGCGAGCCGCCGTCGCGGACGTGGACCTGGAGGCTCCGAGCACGCGCGTCTTCGGGCGGATGTGGCGGCTGCCCACCGCCTGGGCGCTCGCGACCACCTTCTTCGCCTCGAGTGCGGTCGCGTACACGTCCTTCGCGTGGCTGCCGAAGATCCTGGTCGACACCGCGGGGGTCACCCCTCAGGTCGCCGGCGTCCTGCTGTCGCTGTTCGCCCTCATCGGCCTGCCGGCCTCGCTCGTCGTGCCTGCCCTGGTGGCACGTCGGGGAATCGTGATGCCCCTGTTCATCATCGCCTCGGCCGCCGGGGTAGTGGGAGCCGGCGGGCTGCTGGTGGCCCCGGCATCCGCTCCATGGCTGTGGGTCACGCTCCTCGGAACGCTCCCGCTGCTGTTCCCGCTCGTGCTGACGTCCGTCGGCCTCCGCACGCGGACGCACGACGCGACCGTCGCCCTCAGCTCCTTCGCGCAGAGCATGGGCTACGGCGTGACGATGTTCCTGCCGATCGGGGTCGGCGTGCTGCACGACGCGACCGATTCGTGGACGGCGCCGCTCGTCATCCTCATCGGGATCTCACTGCTGGCGCTCCCCGCCGGCCTCGTGATCGCACGACGGAAGACGGTCGAGCAGGAGTGGGAACAGCGCCACGGATCGTGGTGAGTGCGACCGGGAGGTCAGGCCTTCTCGAGTGACGGAGAGGGGGATTCGGACTCGTCGTCCTCGTCGTCCTCATCGTCGTACTGGTCGGCCCACTTGTCCTCGTACTGCTCGTCACCGGGCGCGCCGAGCTCACGCTCGAGCGCGTTGATGTTCAAGCTGTAGGTGTCGTACTTCAGCTCACGGGCGATCTTGGTGTTCTTCGCCTTTTGACGGCCACGCCCCATGCGTAACCCCCTCATTTCACGAGTGCGGGCTTGGTCCGGCAGCCCGACGCAGTCACAGTCCGGCAGAGGCCGGGAAGAGTAGCATTCAGGGTACCACGGAGCGTTCCCGCCGCCCTCGCGGGCGGGGATCCAGGAAAGGTGATCCGCCATGCCCGATGCCGAGTCGCAGCCCACGGCCCGTCGCCCGCATCGCCCCGTCATCGCCGGGATCGTGCCCGGACAGTCGCCCCGGGTGCTGCGCGAGGCGGCGCAGTACGCCCGGATGCACGGGGCGCCGCTGCTCGTCGCCCACGTCGACGTCACCCGCTTCGTCTCGTACGAGGATCCCGACGGCTACGTGCACACGGCGCCCATCAACCTCGATGCCATCCCCGGCGAAGCGCTCGAGACGCAGCTGCGCGATGAGGCGGCGCGCTCGTTGGAGGGTGCGGACATGGCCTGGCAGCTCGAGATGCTCGCAGGAGACCCTGCGCTCGCCATGAAGGATCTGGCTGAACGCACCGATGCGCGCCTGATCGTGGTGGGGACCCGCAAGCGCGGGATCGGCGAGTCGATCCGCGAGTTCTTCACCGGCTCGGTCGCCGCCCGGCTGGCCCACCGTCAAGCGCGACCGATCCTCGTCGTGCCCATCGGCGAACCGACGAGCGACGACGAGGACCCGTGGCGCGAGAAGCACAGCTGGCCCGAGGAGCTCTGGCCCGGCGGCTGATCAGCCGCGTGTCGCGCGCCGCACGGCCGCCGCCGCCTCGTCGAGCGCGCTCTTCAGCTCGTCGATGATGGATGCCGCGAGGTCGCCGCCCCGCGCGACGTGAGTGCGGAGATCGGCTCGCACCTCCGCGCGGAACTCGGCGAGCAGCTCGTCCGCGCGCCGGACCTGTTCGCGAGCGGACGCGCGCGGGTCGGGGGTCGGGGGAGAGGTCGGGCGTGCCGTGGGCTGGGAGGCGGCGGCGAGGTCGGCCTGGAGGCTCCGCATCGCCTCGCGGACGCCTGCGCGCACCTCGTCCGCGATGAGCCGGACGCTGTCCGCGAGCCCCGCCTCGATCCCCGCCAGGTCGCCCGAGCGAGCCGAGACTTCGGCGCGACCGGCATCCGTGATCTCGTAGACGGTCTTGCGTCCGTCCACGGTCTTGGTGACGAGCCCCTCTTCTTCGAGCTTGGAGAGCCGGGGGTAGATGGTGCCGGCGCTGGGTGTGTAGGTGCCGCCGGTGCGATCGGACAGGGCCTGCATGAGGTCGTATCCGTGACGCGGTGCCTCGTCGAGGAGGCTCAGGAGGTAGATGCGCAGATCACCGTGGGAGAAGACGGGGGGCATGTCAGTACTCCTCTCCGGCCGGGGTGTCCTCGGAGATGGCCGCGGGGACGCGCCGGATGACGGTGACATCGCCCGAGACGGTGTTGGCCCGCACCTCGGCGAATGAGCCGCTCAGTTCGCCGACGGTGCCGGAGTAGTTCGAGCCGATGCCGCTCTGCGAGCGGTCGATCCCATCGACGTTGAGCTTTCCGCTGACGGTGCGCAGCGTGTACTTCGCGGCCACCGATTCGTCGAGGCGGAGCGTGGCCGAACCGCTGACGGTGTTGAAGGACACGTTCTGCGTCGGTCCGCTCGAGTCGATGAGGACGGCTCCGCTGACCGTGTCGGCGTAGGCGGTCCGGATCGTTCCCGCGGCGGTGATGGCTCCCGACACCGCGTTGGCGTTCAGGGTGCCGGTGAGGCCGCGCATCTGCACGTCGCCCGAGACGGAGTTCGCCGTCACGTCTCCGCTGAGACCGTCGACGATGACGTCGCCCGAGACGGTGTTGAGCTTCGCGTCGGTCGTGAGGCCGGCGACGAGTGCACTCGCGCTGACGACCCCGAGGGTCAGGGCGACGTCGCGCGGTACGGCGATGCTGATCTCGGCCTGCGGGCCGCCGCTGCCGAAGTTCCGGAAGGACGTCAGGAAGTTGTCCCAGCGCAGCTGCGCGTGGTCGATCTCGATCGCGCCGTTCTGCGCCTCGATGCGGAGCTCCTTCTGCGTGACCGAATGGACTTCGATGCGGACGCCGGGCTCGTCGTGACCGACGACGTCGATCTGCCCGCCGACGAGTCCTACTTTGAGTCGACGGATGCCGTCGAGGTCGATGACGCGGGTCTCCCCGGGCTGGATCAGCCACTTTTCGAGAGTCATGTGGTCTCCTGCGGTCGAGCGCGAATCGAGATATATCGCGTTGAGGGGACGATAACACGATATATCTCGAGTGTCGAGGGTTCAGATGGAAGATCGGCTTGACCTTGACGCCGCGTCAACTCCTACCGTGGTCGACATGGCAGACGAATGGTCGATCCAACAGCTCTCCCGGCTCGCCGGGACGACGAGCCGCGCTCTGCGGCACTACGACCACATCGGTCTGCTCCCGGCCACGCGAACAGGCGCGGGTGGGCACCGCCTCTACGACGCCGCCTCTCTGCGACGGCTGCAGCGCATCCTGCTGCTGCGCGAGCTCGGACTCGGCCTGCCCCGCATCGCCGAGATCCTCGCGGAGGACGTGCCGGAGGAGACGGTGCTCACCGCCCACCTCGGCTGGCTCAAGGCGGAGCAGGAACGGATCGGGCGGCAGATCGCCGCCGTCGCGTCGACTCTCGACGCGAGACGGAGAGGAGAGGAACCCATGGCAGAGAAGATGTTCGACGGCTTCGACCACACGGTCCACCGCGAGGAGGTGACCGCGAGGTGGGGCGCGGATGCCTATGCGCGCTCGGATGCCTGGTGGCGGGGCATGCCGCCGGTCGAGAAGGAGCGGTGGCAGGAGGAGACCGCCCAGCTCGCCCGCGAATGGACGGACGCGGCGAGGCGCGGCATCCGTCCCGATTCGGACGAGGCGCAGGCGCTCGCCGCCCGGCACGTCGCGTGGCTGCGTGGCATCCCCGGGACGCCGGCCGCAGACGGCGGTGACGTCCGCGGTTATGTGCTCGGGCTCGCCGACATGTACGTGACCGATGACCGGTTCGCGGCGAACTACGGCGGCCCGACCGGTGCGACTTTGGTCAGGGAGGCGATCCGCCATCACGTCGGCGGGTGATCGGCGGCCGGACATGATGAGGCCCCCTCGACCGTGGACGGGAGGGGGCCTCGATGCGCTCCTGGGGGAGAGCGCCGCTGACACGCCTGGGGGAGCGCGTCAGACGATCATGTGTTCTTGCGAAGTACCCGCAGCAAGAAGGCGATCAGCGCGATGACACCGACGATGATGGCGACCCACAGCAGGAACTGGAGGCCTTCCGTGATGCCACCCACGATCGCCAGCACGATGGCGATCACGATGATGATGATGAGTGCGAGGTTCATTGGAGGCTCCCTCTGTTTGTCTCCGTTGTCCGCCGGAGCGGGGGTGACGCGGGTGTGCGTCCTGACATTGTTATCAGCGTTCTTTCAGGTGATCCCAGGCCCTTGACAGGTCGGCCCCGCGGTGACATAACGTGGCCGCACGCGGGCGATCCTTGCTCGTGATCGACACGTGAGGCGGATGCACCATGCCGGCAGGACGCGGCTCGAACAGCCTGAAAGACCCCGAACTCTACGAAGAGCTCCGCGCAGACGGCGCGTCGAAGGAGAAGGCCGCGCGCATCTCCAACGCGGCCGCCCGGGACGGCCGGAAAGCGGTCGGGAAACGGGGCGGCGAGGCCGGCGACTACGAGGACTGGACGGTCGCCGATCTCCGCGGTCGGGCGAAGGAGCTCGGGCTCAGCGGGTACTCGCGCGCCCGCAAGGCGGAGCTCATCGACATGCTCCGGTCGCACTGACGTGCCACGTCTGAAGCGCGTGCGGCCGGGCGTCGATCTCGGCTACCGCCGGATGCGTTCGGGCACCGGGTTCCGGTATGTGGATGCCGGCGGCAACCCGCTGCCGAAGGCGGAGGCAGATCGCGTGCGCGCCCTCGTGCTGCCGCCGGCATGGCAGGACGTGTGGATCTGCGCCGACGCCAACGGCCACGTCCAGGCGACCGGCGTCGACGAGGCCGGACGTGTCCAGTACCGGTACCACCCGCAGTGGACCGCCGGCCGGGACAAGGGCAAATACGCGCGGGCGCTGCAGCTCGCCGAGGCTCTGCCGCGGGCGCGCGGGCGGGTCACCACATCGCTGCGGCGGGAAGACATCGACCAGGAGCGCGTGCTCGCCGCTGCTTTCCGGCTGCTCGACCTCGCCGCCCCGCGCGTGGGAGCCGAGCGATACCTCGTCAAGCACGGCAGCCGCGGACTCACGACGCTGATCCGACGCGACGCCGTCGTCGACGGCACCGTGGTCGCGCTGCGGTTCCCCGGCAAGAGCGGTCAGCGGCAGGAGATGGAGGTTGATGACGTCGACCTCGCCGCGGCGATCGAGCTTCTCCGGGGAGGGCGCCCCAGCTCACCCCTCCTCGCCTACCTGCGCGGGCGACGGCGTGTGGCGCTCAGCCCCAGGGACGTGAACCTCTACGTCCGTTCCATGACCGGGGGGACCTTCACGGCCAAGGACTTCCGGACCCTCCGCGGCACGATCACCGCCGCTGAGGCGCTCGCCCGGATCGGCCCGGCGGCGAAGAAGAGCGAATTCAAGCGAGCCGAGGTGCTCGCCGTGAAGGTCACCGCCGAGGCCCTCGGCAACACCCCCTCCGTCGCGCGGAGTTCGTACATCGATCCGAGGGTGTTCGATCGGTATCGACGGGGTGTGGTCCTCGACACCTCGGTGTCGCCCGAATCGGCCATCCGCACGCTCATCCTCGCCTGACGACGCCTCCCAGCCGCGGCCCCTGGAGCGCGTGAAATACTTGCGCGCATCCCCGCACCCGTCACCTGCACCGTGGAAATGGGCTTCCGTTGTCTCACCTCGCCGTCCTGAGCCTCAAGAACCGCGCGCTCATCGCCCTCATCACGATCGTCGCGGCCATCTTCGGGGGCCTCGCGCTCACGAGCCTCAAGCAGGAGCTGATCCCGCCGATCCAGCTTCCCCAGCTGTCGATCCTGACGACCTACCCCGGTGCATCGCCCGACGTCGTGAACAACGACGTGTCGACCCCGATCGAACAGGCGATCCAGGCCGTCCCCGACCTGGAGTCGACGACGTCGACGAGCACGACGAACGCATCGATCGTCCAGGCATCCTTCGCCTACGGCACCGACCTCGCGACGGCGGAGCAGAAGATCCTCCAGGCGATCAACCGCCTCGACTCGCTGCCCGACGACCTCGACACGAACGTCCTCGCCTTCTCGACCGACGACCTGCCGGTGATCTCGATCGCCGTGACCGGGTACAGCGACGAGACCGCTGTGCAGAGCCGGCTCGAGAACGCCGTGATCCCCGACATCGAGGATCTCGAGGGGGTCGCCGCGGCGCAGATCGTCGGTGGGCGCACCTCGCGCGTCACGATCACCCCCGATCAGGAGAAGCTGGCCGCCGCAGGTTTCACTCAGACGGCGATCACGGACGCGCTCGACCAGAACGGCAAGCTCTTCCCCGGCGGCACCGTCGCAGAGGGCGACCAGACCCTCACTGTGCAGACGGGCACGAAGCTCGACTCCGTCGACGGGATCGCGAAGCTCCCGCTCGTTCCCACCGACGCCGACCAGATCGCCGCCGGCGACGTCACCATCGGCGACGTCGCCTCGGTCGTCCTCGACACCGACCCGGTGACCTCCATCTCGCGCGTGGACGGCAAGCCGGCCCTCACCGTGTCGATCACGAAGCTGCCCGCCGCGAACACGGTCGACGTCTCGCACCTCGTCCGCGACTCGCTCGCGAAGATCAAGGACGACCTCGGGAACGGCGCGACCGTGACGGTCGTCTTCGACCAGGCGCCCTACATCGAGCAGTCGATCGAGGCCCTGGCCCAGGAGGGGCTGCTCGGCCTCGCCTTCGCGGTCGTCGTCATCCTGATCTTCCTGCTGTCCGTGCGCTCGACGCTCGTGACCGCCATCTCGATCCCGACGAGCGTGCTCATCACCTTCATCGGCATCCAGGCGTTCGGCTACTCGCTCAACATCCTGACGCTCGGCGCGCTCACGATCGCGATCGGCCGCGTCGTCGACGACTCCATCGTCGTCATCGAGAACATCAAGCGGCATTACGTCGGCGATGCGGACAAGCTGGCGTCGATCCGCTTGGCGGTTCGCGAGGTGGCGTCGGCGATCACGGCATCCACCCTCACGACCGTCGCCGTGTTCCTGCCCATCGCCTTCGTCGGCGACCTCACCGGCGAGCTGTTCCGTCCGTTCGCGCTCACCGTCACGATCGCGATGCTCGCCTCGCTCTTCGTCGCACTGACGATCGTGCCCGTGCTGGCGTACTGGTTCCTGCGGCCGGGCAAACCGGTCCTGGATGCCGCGGGTCGGGCGATCGACCCCGAAGACCCTTCGGCGCCGCCGAGCCGCCTGCAGAAGTCCTACCTTCCGGTGCTGCGCTGGACGCTCCGCCACTCTGCGGTCACGCTGCTGCTCGCTGTCGTCGTGCTGGGCGGGACGATCGCCGCCGCCCCGCTCATGAAGGTGAACTTCCTCGGCGACTCGGGGCAGAACACCTTCACCGTCCGCCAGGACATCGGCGCGACCGCGAGCCTCGATACGCAGGACACCGCGGCCGAGCGCGTCGAGAAGGCCCTTCTCGACGTCGATGGTGTGGACACCGTGCAGACCTCGATCGGGTCCACCGGTTCCGCGCTCCGTGACGCCTTCTCAGGTGGCGGCACCGGCATCACCTACTCGATCACGACGGACCCCGATGCCGACCAGGAGCAGATCCGCACCGACGTGCAGAAGGCCGTCGCCGACCTGACGGATGCCGGCGAGATCACCGTCGCAGCCGCTCAGGGCGGCTTCGGATCGAGCGACGTCGAGGTCGACGTCACGGCGCCCGACGCCGGAGTCCTCCGCGACGCCACGGACAAGGTCGTCGCGGCCCTGAAGGACGCGGACGGCGTCGATCAGGTCGACTCGAACCTCTCGGCATCCCTCCCGTTCGTCTCGGTCGCGGTGGACCGCGACAAAGCGGCAAAGCTCGGGCTGTCGGAGGTCGCGGTCGGCGGGCTCGTCGCGAACACGATGCAGCCTCGCCAGATCGGCACGGTGGAGATCGACGACTCGACCCTGACCGTGTACCTGAAGGCCGCCGAGATCCCGAACACCATCGAGAAGCTCCGCGGACTCGAGATCGCGAGCGCGTCGGGACTCATCCGTCTCGACGAGGTCGCGACCGTCGAGCAGTCCGAGGGGCCCTCGTCGATCACGAGCGAGCGCGGCCAGCGGACCGCGACGGTCACCGTCACCCCGTCGAGCGACGACCTGAACGCCGCGAGTGCCACCGTGACCGCCGCCCTCGCCGACGCGAAGCTGCCGCAGGGCGCCGATGCCGAGGTCGGCGGTGTCGTGACGCAGCAGCAGGACGCGTTCGCGCAGCTGGGTCTCGCGATCCTCGCCGCCATCCTGATCGTCTACATCGTGATGGTCGCGACCTTCAAGTCGCTCCGCCAGCCGATCCTGCTGCTCATCTCGGTCCCGTTCGCGGCGACCGGCGCGATCCTCCTCCAGATCGTCTCGGGTGTGCCCCTCGGCGTCGCATCGCTCATCGGCGTGCTCATGCTCGTCGGCATCGTCGTGACGAATGCGATCGTCCTCATCGACCTCGTCAACCAATACCGCGAGAAGGGTCTGTCGACCCCCGAGGCGGTGCTCGCCGGTGGCGCTCGCCGTCTGCGGCCCATCCTCATGACGGCGCTGGCGACGATCTTCGCGCTCACGCCGATGGCGCTCGGGATCACCGGGCACGGCGGCTTCATCTCGCAGCCGCTCGCGATCGTCGTCATCGGCGGTCTCGTGTCGTCGACCGTCCTGACGCTGCTCGTGCTGCCCGCCCTCTACAACCTCGTCGAGGGTGCCAAGGAGCGTCGAGCCGCGAAGCGCGGCGACGTCGTCCCGGCGGAGGCGTCGACTGCGAGCCAGGCTCCGCTGACGCGACGGGCACGGCGGGATGCGGCATCCGCTGCCGTCACCGGTGCGGCGGCCGTCGACACGGCGCTCGTCATCGAGGAGGCCCCGGACATCGAGATCGCGATGGACGCGCCTGCCGCAGCCGACCAGGCGGTCGTGGACGAGCCGACGGGGCAGGAGCCGCGGCGCGAGGAGTGAGGGTCAGTCGGCCTCGACGAGGTCGACGCCCCACTCGAGCGTCCAGGTCTCGCCGGGCGAGAGCCGGCGCAGACTCCGCCCGGAGTTGAACGCGTCGGCGGGCGCGGTCATCGGCTCGATGGCGACGGCGACGTCGTGGCCGGGGAAGCGGTCGGTCGTGAACACCTGCACGTACTCGAACCCTTCCCCCGCCCACACCGTCAGGCGGCGGGAGTCGGGCGCGATGAGGTGAGCCTCGACGCGACCGTCCCGGCGCGGGAGCCCGGCGAACGCGACGTCGAGCGACAGGTCGCCGACGCGACGCGGGGAGCTCAGGTCGTGGTCGTCGTCGATCGGCTCCTCAGCCACGGGGATGTTCTGATCGTCGAGACGGAACCACGTCCGCGCCTCGACCTGCAGCGACAGGTCGGCGGTCTCGACGTCGGAGATACGGAAGTAGGGGTGGGTTCCGGCGGCGACGGGTGCCTCTCCCGTTCCGACGTTCGTGATCGCGTGCGAGACGCGCAGGCCGCGCTCCGCGAGCGCGTACGTCACCCGGTTCTCGAGGTGGTACGGGTACCCCGACTGCGGGAACACGTCCGCTCGCAGGGTGAGGGAGGCATCCGTCCGCTCCTCGGCCCGGTAGGGCGCGAACCGCAGCAGCCCGTGCGACGCGTTGCCGAACTTCGGCTCGGTGATCGCGAGCTGGCGGAGCTCACCGTCGTCCTCCCAGCGGCCGTCGCGGATGCGGTTCGGCCACGGCACCAGGACGATCCCGGATGCCGCGGGTGTCGGCACGTCGTCGGGGTAGTCCGGGACGAGGTCGACGCCGCCGACGCGCAGCGCGCGGAGCGCGGCGCCGACCTCGGTGATCTCGGCCGAGACGTCGGCGGCGTGGAGGCTGAAGCGGGTTCCGGTGGGGTCGGCGGCCATGCGGCCAGCGTATCCGCGCGGCCGCTTCACAGGTGAGGCCGGTATCGTGGACCAGTCGGCGGAGGACACCGCGCTGTGCGCGGGCATCCTGTGTAGTCCTCGGGGCCGATCTCGAAACCCGATCCGCGGTTTCGGAACCAGTAACTGGAATGGCCCCCGGCCGACGGAAGTCCGGGTATCACCGTGCGTGCGCGCACGGCGCTGTTTCGTGCGAGAACTCGGAAAGCACACGCATGCCCAAGAACAAGAAGCCGGCCGGCGGCCGCGCGCAGAACTTCGAACCCCGCTACGGCAAGAAGACCTCGTACCAGGACGCGAAGCGTCGCCCCGGTCAGGCCTCCGCCGGCACCGCCGGCAGCAAGAGCCCCAAGCACCGCGGCTTCCGTGCCGCCGAGGAGTCGGCGCCCGCCAAGGGCCGCTGGACCGAGCAGGATCGCGCCGGCCGGGCCGAGGCCCGCGGCATCCGCTCGAACGCCCGCGGCGACAGTCGCTTCGACGACCGCCCGCGCCGCGACGCCGGGAGCGAACGTCCGCGTTTCGACCGGGCCGAGCGCCCGCGTTTCGACCGTAGCGAGCGTCCGGCTCGGTCGTTCGATGATCGTCCGCGTCGTGATGACCGGTCGGAGCGTCCCCGGTTCGATCGGAATGAGCGTCCGGCTCGGTCGTTCGATGATCGTCCGCGTCGTGATGACCGGTCGGAGCGTCCCCGGTTCGATCGGAATGAGCGTCCTGCTCGGTCGTTCGATGATCGTCCGCGTCGTGATGACCGGTCGGAGCGTCCCCGGTTCGATCGGAATGAGCGTCCTGCTCGGTCGTTCGATGACCGTCCGCGTCGTGATGACCGGACGGAGCGCCCGCGATTCGACCGCAACGCGAGCCGTAACTCCTCGGATTCGGGACGTCGCGGCGCGCAGGGCGGCGATTTCCGGCGTCCCGGCCAGGATGCGAGGAGTTACGACCGTCCCCGCCGAGACGAGCGCGCGAACCGGTCGGATTGGAAGGCCGCCGAGAAGTCGAAGGCGCACCAGGAGCACGTCGACGTCGTGCACGAGCGGCTGCAGGCCGAGGCGGTGGATGCCGCATCCGTCGAGCAGGCGTCGTTCGCCGACCTCGGTCTCGGCCAGAACATCGTCCGCACCCTCGAGGGGCTCGGTGCCACGAGCCCGTTCCCGATCCAGGCGGCCACCGTCCGACCGATCCTCGAGGGCCGCGACGTCCTCGCCCGTGGCCGCACCGGCTCGGGCAAGACGATCGCGTTCGGTGCGCCGCTCGTCGAGCGCGTCCTGCGCGGTCAGGCCGGCAAGCGCCGCGCGTGGGGCCGGTCGCCGCAGGCGCTGATCCTCGCGCCGACCCGTGAGCTCGCGCTGCAGATCGACCGCACGGTCCAGGAGCTCGCTCAGAGCGTCGGCCTCTTCACCACCCAGATCTACGGCGGTGTCCCGCAGGGTCGACAGGTCGGTGCGCTGAAGAAGGGTGTCGACATCGTCATCGGCACCCCCGGCCGCATCGAGGACCTCGAGAAGCAGGGCAAGCTCGACCTCTCGGAGATCGGGATCGTCGTCCTCGATGAGGCCGACCACATGAGCGAGCTGGGCTTCCTCGAGCCGATGCAGCGGATCCTCCGCCTCGTGCAGGATGACGCGCAGAAGCTGCTCTTCTCGGCGACCCTCGACCGCGAGGTCGCGGCGCTCGTCGACGAGTTCCTCGTCGACCCTGCCGTCTACGAGGTCGCCGGCGAGACGCAGGAGACCAGCACGATCGACCACCGCGTGCTCGTGATAGATCACCGCGACAAGGCCGAGATCCTGACCTCGCTCGTCGACCGGGACGGCAAGACGCTCGTGTTCACGCGGACCCGGGCTTACTCCGAGATGCTCGTCGAGCAGTTCGAGGACGCCGGGATCGCCGCTGTCGCCCTCCACGGAGACCTGAACCAGGCCAAGCGCACGCGCAACCTCCAGCGGCTCACCGACGGCAAGGTCAACGTGCTCGTCGCGACGGACGTCGCGGCCCGCGGCATCCACGTCGACGACATCGACCTGGTCGTCCAGGCCGACGCACCCGACGAGTACAAGACGTACACGCACCGCTCCGGTCGCACGGGCCGTGCGGGTCGCTCGGGCACGGTCGTCACGCTGATCACGCGTCAGCGTCGTCGCCGGATGACCGAGATGCTCGACCGCGCCGAGATCGATGCCCCGTTCGAGGAGGCACGCATCGGTGACGACGTGCTCGAGGAGCTCAGCGGTCGTCAGGCCGCGAACGTCGACGCCTGAGCGATTCACTAGGGTGGGCGGATGCCGGTCGTCATCCGCCCCCTCGGTGATCCCGACGTCGAGCAGGTCGTGTCGCTGTGGGAGACGGCCGGTCTGACGCGTCCCTGGAACGACCCTCACCGCGACATCGCGCGGGCCCGTGCCGTCTGGCCCGACCTGCTGCTGGTCGCGGCGGACGGTGACCGCCCGGTCGGGTCGGTCATAGCCGGCTACGACGGCCATCGCGGATGGCTGTACTACCTCGCGACCGACCCGGAGCGCCGCGGCGAGGGCATCGGGCGGATGCTGGTCGCCGAGGCCGAGCGCCGACTCGAGGCCCTCGGCTGCCCGAAGGTGATGCTCATGGTCCGCGACGGCAACGGCGGGGTCACCGACTTCTACGACACCCTGGGCTACGCCCGCGATGCGACCTCGGTCCTCGGCAAGCGTCTGATCCCGGACGACTGAGTCAGAACAGCATGGCGGATGCCTGTTCCCGCGTCGCGGTCTTCATGACCGGCCCCGTGGTCCGCACCGGACCCATTCCGCGCGGCGGGACGTCCTCCTCTTCGAGCCTCCCGTGCAGACCGTGTCGCCGCAGCAGCGGACGAACGCGCGCCGACAGCCACGAGCGGTAGCCCTTCGGTGCCGACACCGATGCCCCCGGGTACAGGCCGCGGTACGCAGGCACGAGATCGGGGCACTCGCGTTCCAGCCACTGCCAGAACCATTCCTTCGCGCCCGGTCGCAGGTGCAACGCGCCGAAGACAACCCTCCGGGCGCCGGATGCGGCGATCCGTTCGATCGCATCGTCCAGCACGTCGACCCCATCGGTGAGGTGCGGCACGATCGGCATGAGGAAGACGGTCACCGAGAAACCGGCATCCGTTGCGGCCTTGACGGTGTCGAGTCGCGCCTGGAACGACGGTGCGCCCGCTTCGAGGAGCTGCCGAAGCGGCTCGTGGGGGATCGCTATCGACATGGCGATGTGGATCGGGACGCGGGTCACGGCATCCGTCAGCTGCGGCAGGTCGCGGCGGAGCAGCGTTCCCTTCGTGAGGATCGAGAACGGTGTGCCGCTCGAGACCAGCGCATCGATGATGCCGGGCATGAGCTTGTAGCGTCCCTCGGCGCGCTGGTACGGGTCGGTGTTCGTACCCAGGGCGACCGGCTCGTGCCGCCACGACGGCTTGGCGAGCTCCCGCGCGAGCACCTCGGCGACGTTCACCTTCACGACGATCTGCGAATCGAAATCGGCGCCCGCGTCGAGATCGAGGTAGGTGTGGGTGTTGCGAGCGAAGCAGTACACGCAACGATGCGAACAGCCCCGATAGGGGTTCACGGTCCACGAGAACGACATCGCCGATCCGCTCGGCACGTGGTTGAGGGCCGACTTCGCGACGACCTCGTGGAACGTCATCCCGGCGAACTCCGGGGTCGTGACCGAGCGGACGAGACCTCCCATCGACTCGAGGCCGGGCAGGGCCGCGTCGTCGACCGTCGAGATGTTCTGCCCCTGCCATCGCATGGAACGATTCGAACACAGATTCGAAACCGGGTCAACCATACATACGGGATTATCGAACGACGTGGACATCGCGATGCCCTGAGAGACTGGTTGGATGTCAGAGTCGAGGAGCGCCCTCCGACGACGAGTGCTCCGCAGGCGTCGTCAACGACGTGCCGTCGTCCTCCTGGCGTTCGCGACCGCCGTCGTGATCGCCCTCGTCCTCGTTCTGACGCGGGCATTCGTCCCCGACGACGCCGTCGCGGAACCGGCATCCACTCCGTCCGTGCCCCCCTCGAGCCACGCGCCCGTCGAACCCACTCCGGAGCATGTGCCGATCTGCGAGACGAATGCCGTGACCTCCGCGCTCGCGGACGGCTCCGACGGCGACGTGATCGCGGCTTTCGGGGGCGGCGAACCGTTCCGCGCTGCGGTCGCCGAGGGTCAGGCGACCTGTATCGACCTGCACGAAGCGGGCCGCGTCTGGGTGGTTGCGAACAAGCGGCATCCGCTGGATCCGATCGATTACTGGCCGACGCCGCAGGCGCGCCCGCAGGGCACGCGGATCATCGCGGGCGGATGGCTGCTCGACCAGACGGCGGCCGCCCTCGACGAGCTCTCCGCCGACGTCCGTACGGCGGCGGGCACGATCGGGGTGAGCAGCGGATACCGCCCCTACGACTTCCAGGTCGACACCTACAAGCGGTACGTTGCCATGCGCGGCGAGGCGGCGGCCGATCTTCGCAGCGCCCGCCCGGGGCACAGCGAGCACCAGACGGGACTCGCCGTCGATGTGGTGGCGTGCGACTCCGGATGCGGCGACCACGACGGCTTCGGCGGCACCCCCCAGTCGGACTGGATCGCCGAGAACGCCTGGCGCTACGGCTTCATCGTCCGGTACGAGGAGGGCCAGACGGGCATCACGGGCTACTCCGCCGAGCCGTGGCACCTGAGGTTCATCGGGCGCGAGCTCGCCGCCGCGTACAACGACGGCGACTTCCGCACTCTCGAGGAGTTCTTCGGCCTCGAGCCCGCACCCGACTACCGCTGAGCCGCGACGGAACTCAGTCGCGCCCGCCCTGGCATCCGATCCCACGACGCGCGTACAGTGGACGGTGGCGACGCCGCCCACGAGCGCAGCGTCGCGCTGATACGAAGGGGGTCCGCGCATGGAGCGGAACATCTACGACGAGGACCACGAAGCGTTCCGCGACGTCGTCAAGGAGTTCGTCAAGCGGTACGTCACGAACGAGAAGCGCGAACAGTGGGATGCCGCGGGCGAGATCGACCGCGCGACGATGCGCGCGGCGGGCGAGGCCGGCGTCATCGGCCTGAGCGTCCCCGAGGAGTTCGGCGGCGCGGGCATGCTGCAGGACTACCGCTTCCGCACCGTCGTGAACGAGGAGATCATCCGCGCCGGAGCCGGCTCGCTCGCCGGCGCCTTCGGCATCCAGGACGACCTCGCCGTTCCGTACCTCGTGCACATGGGCACGCGGGAGCAGAAGGAGACCTGGCTCCCGCGGATGGCGACCGGCGAGATCATCGGCGCGCTGGCCATGACCGAACCCGGTGCGGGTTCCGACCTGCGCGGCATCTCCACGACCGCGAAGAAGACCGACGGCGGCTACATCGTCAACGGTGCGAAGACCTTCATCTCCTCGGGCGCGACAGCAGACATCTTCGTGGTCTTCGTGAAGACGGGTGAGGGGAACCGCCCCGACGCGTTCTCGCTCCTGCTCCTCGAGGCCGACATGGCCGGGTTCGACCACGGCAAGAAGCTGCACAAGATGGGCTTCCACGGACACGACACCGCAGAGCTCAGCTTCACGGACGTCTTCGTCCCCGACGCGAACCTCATCGGCGGCGAGGAGGGCAAGGGCTTCATCCAGCTGATGATGAACCTGCCGCTCGAGCGCCTGTCGATCGGGGTGGCCGGCGCCGCCGCCGCACAGGCCGGCGTCGAATGGACGATCGCCTACACGAAGGATCGCGAGGCCTTCGGCCAGCGGATCATCGACTTCCAGAACACGCGCTTCGCGATGGCCGACCTCGTCACGACCGTTGACGTCATGTGGGCCTACATCGATCGCGCGATCACGCTGTACGGCGAGGGCAAGCTCTCCGCGGAGGATGCCGCCCAGGTCAAGTTCTGGGCCACCGAGCGCGAGTGGGAAGTGCTCGACGCGTGCGTGCAGCTGCACGGCGGGTACGGCTACATCATGGAGTACCCGATCGCCCGCGCGTTCCTCGATGCTCGGGTCCACCGCATCTACGGCGGCACGAACGAGATCATGCGCGACATCGTGTCGCGCCGCATCGCCGGCAAGCGCTGATCGGACACGCGAGGTCCCGATCGAGCCGGAAACGATGCGACGTTTCCCGGCCCGATCGGGACCTCGCGTGTCCGGTGCGGGGTGGGCAGCGGCTACTTGGCGACGAGCGTCGTCTCGAAGCTGTAGAGATCGGGGCGGTAGCAGTGGTGGCCGTATTCGAACGCGCGGCCGGAGTCGTCGAAAGCGACCCGCTCCATCGTGAGCACCGGCCCGTCGGACTCGATGTCGAGCAGGTCGCCCTCGTCGCCCGTCGCGCTGCGCGCGCCGATCTTCTGCTTGGCGACCCGGATCGTCACACCTCGCGCGCGGAGGATCTCGTAGAGCCCGTGCTCCTCGAGCTGCTCCCGGGTGATGTCGGCGAATTCGGGCGGCAGGTAGTTCTCGAGAACCGCGACCGGCACGCCGTCGGTGCTCCGCTGCCGCCGGACGAAGACCACGTCGTCGCCGACGCTCAGACCGAGGCTCTGCGCGACGACCTCGGACGCCGGCACGACCTCGTGCCCCAGCACGCGGGTGGCGGGCACATGCGAGGAGTTCTTGAGGTCCTCGTAGAGGCTCGTGAGCTCGACCGCACGGGTCACCTGTCCCTGGACGACCTGCGTGCCGATGCCGCGGCGTCGCACGAGCAGACCTTTGTCGACGAGTTCCTGAATGGCGCGGCGGATGGTGGGCCGCGACAGGCCGAGGCGCTGGCCGATGGCGATCTCGTTCTCGAGGCGACCACCGGCGGGGATCGCGCCGGAGTGGATCGCGGCCTCGAGCCGGCTGGAGACCTGGAAGTAGAGCGGGACGGGTCCGGTGCGATCGAGATCGGCGAAGAGTTCCGCGGGCCAGTAGGTGTCGGCGTCGACCACAGCCCTCACGCTCCTTCTGGTGGATGTCGGGTGTCGCCGGCATTTGTACCGACAACATCACGTGTCAGGCTAACGGCACTTCGCGTCTGGACCCCGGATTTCTCCATGTGATATTGTTAGGACATGTTCGCGCCTCGAGACACGACCGCCGGATGACCTCTCTCGCCACCGCCCCGGAGGTCCTGTCGCTCGGACGTCTCGGCGTCGACATCTACCCGCTGCAGATCGGTGTGGGCCTCGAAGAGGTCTCGTCGTTCGGCAAGTTCCTCGGCGGCAGCGCCGCGAACGTCGCCGTCGCGGCCGCCCGCTACGGGCATGACGTGTCGCTCGTCTCCCGCGTCGGCGACGACCCGTTCGGCCGGTACCTCCGCAACGAGCTCGACCGTCTCTCGGTCGATCCCGCCCTCGTCGCTGTCGACCCCACGTACAAGACGCCGCTGACCGTCTGCGAGATCTTCCCGCCCGACGACTTCCCGCTGTACTTCTACCGCGAACCCAAGGCCCCCGACCTCGAGGTGACGCCGGACCAGCTGCCGACCGACGTGCTGGCCGAGGCATCCATCTTCTGGCTCACCGTCACCGGGCTCAGCCAGGAACCCAGCCGGTCCACGCACCTCGACGCCCTGCATCGCCGCGGACGCGCCCGCCACACGATCCTCGACCTCGACTACCGGCCCATGTTCTGGCCCGACCCCGCCGAGGCGGGCGCGCAGGTGTCCGCTGCCCTCGAGCACGTGACCGTCGCGGTGGGCAACCGCGAGGAGTGCGAGGTCGCCGTCGGCGAGACCGACCCGATGCGTGCCGCCGACGCGCTGCTCGAGCGCGGTGTCGAGCTCGCGATCGTCAAGCAGGGGCCGGAGGGAGTGCTCGCGAAGACCCGCGACGAGATCGTCGTCGCGCCGCCGCATCCCGTCGAGGTGGTCAACGGGCTCGGCGCGGGCGACGCGTTCGGCGGCGCCCTGTGCCACGGCCTGCTTCTCGGCTGGGACCTGGAGCGGATCCTGCGCTTCGCGAATGCGGCGGGCGCCATCGTCGCGTCGCGCCTGGAATGTTCGACAGCGATGCCGACGACCGACGAGGTCGAGGCGATCCTGAGCGCGGGGAGCGCGGCATGAGCGACCGAGTCATCAGCGAGGCGGCCTTCGCGCGTCTGCGCGAACTGCGCGCCTTCGACCCCGAGGCGATCCGTCACGCCGTCGCGACCCGCACCCGCAGGCACCTCGACGCCGGCGACGGCCGCCTCTTCATCGTCGCCGCGGACCACCCGGCCCGTGGTGCGCTGGCGGTGGGGTCGGATGCCACGGCCATGGCAGACCGCTATGAGCTGATCGAGCGCCTCGCCATCGCGCTCAGTCGCCCCGGTGTCGACGGCGTCCTCGGGACGCCCGACGTCATCGACGACCTCGCCGCCCTGGGTCTGCTCGACGGCAAGATCGTCGTGGGCTCGATGAACCGCGGCGGACTCCGTAGCGCCTCGTTCGAGATGGACGACCGTTACGGCGCCTACGACGTGCCGTCGATGATCTCGGCGAACCTCGACTTCGCCAAGGCGCTCGTCCGCATCAACCTCGGCGACCCGGCCACGGCGGCGACCCTCGAGGCGACGGCGCATGCGGTGACCGCGGCGGCGGGCGCCGGCATCCCGATCATGCTCGAGCCGTTCATGAGCACGTGGCGCGACGGTCGCATCGTCAACGATCTGTCGACGGATGCTGTGGTCTTGTCGGTCGCGATCGCCTCGGGCCTCGGCGGATCGAGTGCGTACACCTGGATGAAGCTCCCGGTCGTGCCCGACATGGAACGCGTCATGGCGGCCACGACGCTGCCGACGCTGCTCCTGGGCGGCGACTCCGGCGACGACCCCGACGAGACGTTCGCCTCGTGGCAGGACGCCCTCGCGCTTCCCGGCGTCCGCGGCCTCACGGTCGGCCGGACCCTTCTCTACCCGCCGGACGGCGACACTGCTGCGGCGGTCGACATCGCCGCCGGCCTCGTCCACTCCTCACTCCTCGCGAAGGACCCGTCATGAGCACCCCCTCCACCCAGACCCGCGTCATCGGCCACTGGATCGGTGGCGCGCACCGTGCCTCGACGAGCGGGCGGACCGCGCCCGTCTACAACCCGGCGACAGGTGCCGTTCAGGCCGAGGTCGCCCTGGCCGACCAGGTCGAGATCGACGAGGCGATCGCTGCGGCCGACGAGGGCTTCCGGGCGTGGTCCGCGTTCTCGATCGCGAAGCGGCAGGGCGTGCTGTTCGCGTTCCGTGAGCTGCTGAACTCCCGCAAGGGGGAACTCGCCGAGCTGATCACGAGCGAGCACGGCAAGGTCGTCTCCGACGCCATGGGCGAGATCCTGCGCGGTCAGGAGGTCGTCGAGCTCGCGACCGGGTTCCCGCACCTCATCAAGGGCGCGTACTCGGAGAACGCCTCGACCGGCGTCGACGTCTTCTCCATCAAGCAGCCTCTCGGTGTCGTCGGGGTCATCTCGCCGTTCAACTTCCCCGTCATGGTGCCGCTGTGGTTCGCACCGATCGCGATCGCGGCCGGCAACGCGGTCGTCCTCAAGCCCAGCGAGAAGGACCCGTCGGCCGCGCTCTGGCTCGCCGAGCTGTGGGCGGAGGCGGGCCTCCCCGCCGGCGTCTTCACCGTCCTGCAGGGCGACAAGCTCGCCGTCGACGGGCTGCTGCACAGCCCGATCGTGCAGTCGATCTCGTTCGTCGGGTCGACCCCGATCGCGCAGTACATCTACGAGACCGCGTCGCGGAACGGCAAGCGCGTGCAGGCCCTGGGCGGAGCGAAGAACCACATGCTGGTCCTCCCCGACGCCGACCTCGACCTCGTCGCCGATCAGGCGGTCAACGCCGGTTTCGGCGCGGCGGGGGAGCGGTGCATGGCCATCAGCGTCGTGCTGGCCGTCGAGCCGGTCGCCGACGAACTCATCGCCAAGGTGACCGAGCGCATCGCGAAGCTCCGCATCGGCAACGGCGCGGGTCAGGACGGCGTCGAGCCCGACATGGGACCGCTCATCACCGACGTCCACCGCGACAAGGTGGCCTCCTACGTCGACATCGCCGAGGCCGACGGGGCGACGGTCGTCGTCGACGGTCGCGGCTTCACGGTCGCCGGCCACGAGGACGGCTTCTTCTTCGGACCCACGCTCCTCGACCACGTCCCGACGACCTCCCGCGCCTACACCGAGGAGATCTTCGGCCCCGTCCTCTCGGTCGTGCGCGTCGAGAGCTATGACGAGGGCCTCGCGCTCATCAACTCCGGCGAGTTCGGCAACGGCACGGCGATCTTCACCAACGACGGCGGTGCGGCGCGCCGGTTCCAGCACGAAGTGCAGGTCGGCATGATCGGCATCAACGTGCCGATCCCGGTCCCCGTCGCGTACCACTCCTTCGGCGGCTGGAAGAAGTCGCTGTTCGGCGACGCGAAAGCGTACGGTGTCCACGGGTTCGACTTCTTCACCCGTGAGAAGGCGATCACCAGCCGGTGGCTCGACCCCGCCACGCGCGCCCTCGGCGAGCACGGCGGCATCAACCTCGGCTTTCCCCAGAACACCTGATCGCCCGCCGCCCGGCGGCGGTCCTCCGAGAGCACGAAGATGAGCATCGAGAACACCTGGTTCCACGCCCGCGGCGACCTCGCCGCGGGCGGCTGGGAGAGCGTCGTCGATCGGGGCACCCCCGGCTGGCAGCACACCGGCATCCGTGTCGCCCACCTCACGGACGGCGACGCCGTCGAGCTGTCGGAGAGCGACGTCGAGCGGATCATCGTGCCGCTCGCGGGCTCGTTCGAGGTCGACCACCGTGATGGAGACGACCACGAGCGGACCACGCTGCGCGGACGTCGGTCGGTCTTCGACGGCCCGACGGACGTGCTCTACCTGCCCGTCGGACGCACCGCGACCCTCACGGGCCTCGGCCGCGTGGCCGTCGCGGAGGCCCCGGCATCCGTCCGCCACCCGTGGCGACACATCGCCGCAGAAGAGACGCCCGTCGAGCTGCGCGGCGCGGGATCGTCGAGCCGCCAGGTGCACAACTTCGGCACGCCGCAGGCGCTGCAAGCCGACCGCCTGATCGTCTGCGAGGTCATCACCCCCGAAGGCAACTGGTCGTCGTACCCACCGCACAAGCATGACGAGCACGTTCCGGGGCACGAATCGCGCCTCGAGGAGATCTACTACTTCGAGTCCGCGCCGGTGGCCGGGTCCGCGGCATCCGCCGACAGCGCGTTCGGCATGTTCAGCACGTACTCGTCGCGCGCAGGCGAGATCGACATCACCGCGATGGTCCGCACGGGCGACATCGCCCTCGTGCCCTACGGGTACCACGGGCCTGCCGTCGCGGCGCCCGGGTACGACCTCTACTACCTGAACGTCATGGCCGGTCCCGACCCCGACCGGGCATGGCTCATCAGCGACGACCCCGCGCACGCGTGGGTCCGTGACACGTGGGCGGATCAGGGCACCGATCCGCGACTCCCGTACCCGACCGAGGAAGGCCGATCCTGATGGCAGCGACGAAGCGGATGACGGTCAGCCAGGCGCTCATCGAGTTCCTGGCCCACCAGTGGACCGTCGACGGCGATGTGCGGGAGCGCACGATCCCCGGCGTTTTCGGCATCTTCGGCCACGGCAACGTCGCCGGCATCGGGCAGGCGCTCACGCAGCTGAACGTGCACGACCCCGACCTCATGCCGTACCACCAGGCCCGCAACGAGCAGGCGATGGTGCACCAGGCCGTCGGCTATGCGCGGATGCACCGCCGCCGCGGGACGTACGCGGCCGCGGCATCCGTCGGTCCGGGCGCCGCCAACATGCTCACGGGGGCTGCCCTCGCCACGACGAACCGCCTGCCGGCGCTGCTGCTGCCGAGCGACACCTTCGCGACCCGCGTCGCCGACCCCGTGCTGCAGCAGCTCGAGCAGCCGTGGGACATCGGACTCACGGTCAACGACGCCTTCCGCCCGCTCTCGAAGTTCTTCGATCGCGTGCAGCGGCCAGAGCAGCTGTACTCGATCGCGCTCGCCGCGATGCGGGTGCTGACCGACCCGGCCGAGACCGGCGCCGTCACGATCGCCCTGCCCGAGGACGTGCAGGCCGAGGCGCTCGACGTGCCTATCGAGTTCCTGCAGGACCGCGAGTGGCACATCCGCCGTCCGCTCCCCGAGCGCGGACCGCTCGAGCGCGCGGTCGCCGCGATCCGCTCGGCGAAGCGGCCTTTCATCATCGCCGGCGGCGGGGTCATCTACTCCGAGGCCGAGGAGCAGCTCCGTGCCTTCGTGGAGGCCACCGGCATCCCCGTCGGCACGACGCAGGCGGGCGGTGGATCCCTCGCCTGGGACCACCCGCAGTACCTCGGCGGCGTCGGGGCGACCGGCTCGCTCGCCGCCAACCGTCTTGCGGCCGAGGCCGACGTCGTCATCGGGATCGGCACCCGGTACAGCGACTTCACGACGGCATCGCGGACCGCGTTCCAGAACCCGGACGTCGTCTTCGTCAACATCAACGTCGCGGCCTTCGACGCCTACAAGCACGGGTCCGAGCTGCCCGTCGTCGCCGACGCCCGCGAGGCGCTCATCGCCCTGACGCGCGAGCTCGAGGGCTTCCGCGTCGCGGCGGACCACGCCGAGCAGGTCGCTCGGCAGAAGGCGGAGTGGGACGACATCGTCGACCGCGCCTTCGCCCCGTCGGGCGCGGACCGCCCCGGCCAGCCCGAGATCATCCACGCCGTGCACGCCGCCACCGATCCGCGCGACGTCATCGTGCAGGCGGCGGGCTCGCTGCCCGGGGACCTCCACAAGCTGTGGCGCGTGCGCGATCCGCTCGGGTACCACGTCGAGTACGCCTTCTCGTGCATGGGCTATGAGATCGCGGGAGGCCTCGGCGCCAAGCGCGGACTCGAGGCCGCCGGCGACGACCGCGACGTCGTCGTGATGGTGGGCGACGGGTCGTACCTCATGCTCAACAGCGAGCTCGTCACGGCGGTCGCCGAGGGCATCAAGATCATCGTGGTGCTCATCCAGAACCACGGCTTCGCCTCGATCGGACACCTCTCCGAGACGGTCGGCTCGCAGCGCTTCGGTACGCAGTACCGCACCTACGACGCGACGGCGAAGAACTTCCAGGGCGGCGACGTCCTGCCCGTCGACCTCGCCATGAACGCGCGCAGCTACGGTCTCGAGGTCGTCGAGATCGCGGAGGGACCGGATGCCGCGGCGAACCTGACCGCCGCGGTCTCCGCCGCGAAGGCATCCGATCGGTCGACGTTCATACACATCAACAGCGATCCCCTCGTCTACGCGCCCGACGGCGCCGGGTGGTGGGACGTGCCCGTCCCGGAGGTGTCGACCATCGAGTCCACGCAGCAGGCCCGCGAGGCCTACGTCGGCGAACGCGTCGCCCAGCGCCCGCTCCTCGGCGGAGGCGCCCGATGAAGGCGACGGTCGCCGGCGCGCCGGTCAGCTTCGGCGTGTTCGAGCTGACGCCCGAGGGCGCCGAGACGATCTCACCGGAGGCGATGATGGCGGCGCTCGCCGAGGCCGACTACGCCGGCATCGACCTGGGGCCGCTCGGGTTCCTCGGTGAGGACGCCGCCCTCCGCGACCGCCTCGAGCGATTCGGTCTCGGCCTCGCCGGCGGCTGGGTGCAGCTGCCGTTCTCGGACGACGAGGCCTTCGCCGCCGCCCTCCCCGACCTGCGCGCGGCGCTCCGGCAGTTCTCGGCGGGTGCCGACGCCGGCGCCGGACCCCTGCCGCTGCCGACCCTCGCCGACGACGGGTCGTCGCTCCGCCGCGGTGCTCCCGGTCGCGGCGCCGAGGTCGACCGGCTCGACGCGGATGCCTGGGGTCGCCTCACCGACAACGTCGCCCGCGCCGCACGCATCGTCCGTGACGCCGGCTTCGAGCCGACGTTCCACCACCACGCGGGAACCTTCGTCGAGTCGCCCGACGAGATCGACCGGTTCATCGCCGACACCGACATCGACCTGACCCTCGACACCGGCCACCTCTTCATCGCAGGCGGCGACCCGCTCGCGGCCGTCGAGCGCTGGGGCGACCGCATCAACCACCTGCACCTCAAGGACGTCGACCTCGCCGCGCTCCGCCGGGTGCTCGCCGCCGGAGGCGGGATGCCGGAGGTCTGGTCGGGCGGCTCGTTCGTCGCCTTCGGGCAGGGCGACATCGACCTCGCATCGGTCATGTCCGCCCTCGACGCCCGCGGGTACGAGGGGTGGGTCGTCGTCGAGCAGGACGTGCTCAACGGCCCCGACGTCGCGCTCGACGCCTTCGTCACCGCCCGATCCGCAGATCAGATCACCAACCGCGACGCCCTGCGCGCGTGGGTCTGACCCCCATCACCTTCTCTCGACGAACAGGAACGACATGACCGCCACCCCCGTCCGCTTCGGACTCTTCGGCTCCGGACGCATCGGTCAGGTGCACGCCGCGAGCATCGCCGCCTCACCCGACGCCGAGCTCGCCTGGATCGCCGACCCCTTCACCGAGGGTGCCGAGCGCCTCGCCGCGCAGTACGGCGGGAAGACCACGACCGACCCGGCGGAGGTGTTCGCCTCGAGCGAGGTCGACGCGGTGCTCGTCGCCTCGCCGACCCCCACGCACGTCGACCTCATCCGTGCCGCGGTGGAGGCCGGCATCCCGGTGCTCTGCGAGAAGCCGATCGACCTCGACATCAACCGCGTCGAGGCGCTCCGCCCCGTCGTCGCCGCTGCCGGCGTCCCCGTCGCGCTCGGGTTCAACCGCCGCTTCGACCCCGGCTTCCACACCGCGCGCGCCCGGGTCGCGGCAGGCGAGATCGGCCGACTCGAGCAGCTGACGATCATCAGCCGCGACCCCTCGGCGCCGCCGGCGTCGTACGTCGCCGTCTCGGGCGGAATCTTCCGCGACATGACGATCCACGACTTCGACATGGCGCGCTACTTCCTTCCCGACATCATCGAGGTCACCGCCTTCGGCACGACGACCTTCGACGACGGCGCCCGCGAGCACGGCGACTTCGACACGACGACCGCGATCCTCAAGTCCGCCTCGGGCGCGCTCGTCACGATCATCAACTCGCGGCACAGCACGACCGGCTACGACCAGCGCATCGAGGTTTACGGCAGCGAGGGCGACCTCACCGTCGCCAACCAGGGCACGAGCCTCGTGAGCCTGTCGAACGCGAACGGCGTCGCAGCCGGTGCGCCGTTCGAGGCATCCATGGTCACCCGCTACACCCCCTCGTACCGGGCCGAGCTCGCGGAGTTCCTGAAGCTCGTGCGCGGCGAGGAGTCCGCGAGCCCGACGTTCGACGACGGCCGCGCCGCCCTGCTGCTCGCCGACGCGGCGCAGCGCTCCGCGACCGAGGGCGTGTCGGTCGCCGTCGACCTGACCTGAGCCGGACTCGAGGTCCCGATCGGGCCGGGTGTGCGCACGCGCTTACCGGCCGGATCGGGACCTCGCCGCTACCTAGGCCCCCTGCGCCCGAGACCTCGCCCGGCTCAGGCGTCGCTCGCGACGGGATGCGGCTGCTCCCGCATGCCCCACGGCGAGCCGTACCCCTCGGGCTGGGGCGCGGCGAGTAGCTCGAGGAACGGCTTGGCATCGAACGCCTCGGGACCGAGCACGCCCGTTCCCGACCAGGTACCGCGGGCGAGCAGTTCGAGCGCGATCACGGGGTTGATCGCCGTCTGCCAGACGACGGCCTGCGAGTTGTCCTCGCGCATCGTCTGCTCGTTGTCGGCCACGTGGTACAGGTAGGTCGAGCGCGGCTGCCCGTCCTTGCCGGTGCCCGTGACCCACACACCAGCGCAGGTCTTGCCGCTCATCTTGTCGCCGATGGTCGCGGGGTCGGGGAGCGCTGCCGCCACGACGTCGCGCGGCGAGACCTGCACGCCCTTCACCGTCAGCGGGTCGGTCCTGTCGAGCCCGAGCTTGTTCAGGACCTTGAGCACCTCGATGAACTCGTCGCCGAGACCGTACTTGAACGTCACGCGCTTGGCTTTCGTCCACCGCGGCATGAGGAGCACCTCCTCGTGCTCGACGTTGACGCACTCGACCGGTCCGATGCCGTCGGGGAAGTCGAACACCTCCGGCTCGCTGAACGGCTCGGTGACGTACCAGCCCTTCCCCTCCTCGTAGATCACGGGAGGGTTCAGGCACTCCTCGATCGTCGTCCAGATCGAGAACGACGGCGCGAAGTCGTAGCCGGCGACGACGAGGTTGGCGCCGTCGCGGACCCCCAGCTCGTCGATCTCGTCGAACAGCTCGTCCTCGGCGTAGCGGGCGAACACGTCCGACAGACCCGGCTCGACGCCGATCCCGACGAGCGCCAGGCGCCCGGCATCCGCCCACTCGTCCTCCTTCGCGAACTGCGCGTCGCCGAGCTTGACGCCCACCTCTTCGTAGGGGCGCTCCGGATGCCGCTGCGACAGGCTCATGGCCATGTCGAGGTACGTCGCCCCGGCCGCGAACGCGCCGTCGAAGATCGGCATGACGAACCGCGGGTCGACCGCGTTGAGAACGTGCGTGGCGGAGTGCTCGCGGAGGAGGGATGCCACGGAGTCGGCGTTCGAGGCATCCACCTGCGCGGCGGCGAAGCGCTCGTCGCCGAGCTCGTCCACGAGAGCCTGCGGGCGGGCCGGGTCGTAGTCGGCGATGACGACGGCCTCGAAGAAGTCGCGGCGGCGGAGGATGCGGGCGGCAGCGCTGCCGACACCGCCCGCGCCGATGATGAGGATGCGCATGCGGGTTCCTTTCGGGCGGTCAGATGCCGCCGTCGATCGAACGGGGGAGCGAGCTCGTGTCGTCGGGGACGAGGACGGGGGTGTCGCGGTTGAGGCTCTCGCCACGGAAGAACCGCTTCGCCCGCGGGAAGAAGAACCAGACGACCATCAGGACCGCCCCCAGCGCGAGCGCCCCGATGCCGACGACGAACGTCGAGCCGATCCCGAGGAGGGTGCCGTAGTAGCTGTAATCGGGGGCGAGCATGTCGATCGCCGACTGGATGAACGCGTAGGTCAGCATGATCGCGCCCAGGAGCGGGAACAGCCCTTTGAAGAAGAAGTCGCGCGCGGAGCGGAAGAGATCGGCGCGGAAGTACCAGACGCAGGCGTAGCCGGTGAGGGCGTAGTAGAACGCGATTGCGAGGCCGAGCGAGAGGATCGTGTCCTGCAGGATGGCGTCGCTGATGGTCGTCATCGCGACGTAGTAGACGATCGCGACGACGCCCATGACGAGCGTCGAGAAAGACGGGGTCCGGTAGTCGGGGTGGACGTCCTTGAACTTCGCGGGGAGCGCCCGATAAACGCCCATCGCGAGGGTGCCGCGGGCGGTCGGCAGGATCGTCGTCTGGGTGGACGACACCGCCGAGATGAGGACCGCCACGACGAGCAGCCAGCCCCAGGGGCCCAGTAGTCCGTCGCGGATGCCGAGGAAGAAGTCGTCGGCATTCTCGGGGTTTCCGAGCCCACCGCCCTCGTCGCCGAGGCCCGCGTACATCATCGCCGCGATCGTGACGGAGACGTAGGTGACGAGCAGGAGGACGCAGGTGAGCAGAGCGGCGAGCCCGGGGATGCGCTTCGGGTCCTTCGTCTCCTCGTTGAGTGCGAGGCAGGTGTCCCAGCCCCAGTAGATGAAGATCGCGAGCAGGATCGCCTCGACGAACCCGCCCCAGTCGCCGAACGCGAACGGGTTCAGCCACTCCCAGCTGAAGGGCGTCGCGCCCGGAGCGCCCCAGGTGAAGAACTGGGTGAGTGCGGCGATGACGAAGACGACGAGGGCGAGATACTGGATGCCGAGCAGGACGTTCTGGACGCGCTCGCCGATCTCGATGCCGCGCCACGAGATCCAGGTCATCGCCGCGATGAAGGCGACGGCCACGACGATGATCCGCCAGTCGTTCTGCTCCTCGAACTCCTGCCCGAAGAGAGCCCAGAAGTAGATCGAACCGACCTGCGCGAGGTTCGCGAGCACGATCATGCCCGCGATCGCGACGCCCCAGCCGCCCATCCATCCCACCCAGGGCCCGAAGGCCTTCGTCGCCCAGGTGAACGCCGTCCCGCAGTCGGGCACCGCGTTGTTGAGCTCGCGGTAGGCGAAGGCGATGAGCAGCATCGGGATGAACGCGATGACGAACGCGATCGGTGCCTGGCCGCCGACGGCGAGGACGACGTAGCCGAGCGTCGCGACGAGCGAGTAGACCGGCGCGGTCGACGCGAGACCGATGACGGTCGAGCCCCAGAGGCCGAGAGTGCCGGCGGCGAGACCCTTGCCGTCCGGCCGGGTCAGGTGAACGGGTGTCGTGGTCACGCGGGCCTCCTCAGAAACGCGAAACGCCCCCGCGCGGGGTGCGGTCGGCGGCCTCGGGAGTGCCGGCCTCGCGGGAAGGGTGCCTCACAGTAGCACCGGAGTTCCGCGCCGCACGAGACCCGATTTCACCCGATCGGTCGGGTCAGAGCCCCCAGGGGAACAGCGCCGCGAGGATCGTCGCCGAGACCGCCCAGAACACCAGGACGAATACGGTGTCGCGCCTGCGCCACGGGACGAGGTGGCGTTCGGTGCGATCGGGATGGGCGCCGAAGGCGCGGGCGTCCATCGCGAGGGCCACGCGCTCCGCGTGCCGGATCGCCCCGGCGAGCAGCGGCACGACGTAGCCCGCCCAGCGGCCGATCGTCGCGAACGGTCCACGGCCGCCGTGTGCACCGCGTACCCGGTGCGCCTGCCGGATCACCTCAAGCTCATACCCGAACCGCGGCACGAAGCGAATCGCCGCGAGCGCCGCGTACCCGATGCGGTACGGCACGCGCAGCTGCTGCACGGCGGCGCGCACGAGGTCGGGGCCGGTCGTGGTGAGCCCGGCGACGAGGCCGAGCGCGAGGATCGCGGCCAGACGCGCACCCGTCGCGAGGCCGACCTCCACGGCGCCGGCGCGGAGCGTCCAGGCACCGGCAGTGAGAAGGGCGGGCGTGTCCGCGACCAGGGCGGGGTCGACCCACAGTCCCAGCGAAAGTCCCAGGATCGCCGCCCCCACGGGCACGAGGAGCAGGAGTGCGATGAGGCGAGCGGAGAGGCGGGCTCCGAACAGGATCAGCGTGTACGCGATCCCGAGGAACACGAGCGGGGTGGCGAGGTCGCGGGCGAAGACGAGGGCGATCATCGCCGGAAGAGGCGCCGCGAGCTTCGCCAGCGGGCCGATGCGGCTCAGCAGTCCCCGCCCGACGGTGCCCGGCGCATACGGGTCCGCGACGGCGGTCATGCGCGTCCTCCGCGCGGGCCGTGCGCGGGAAGCTCTCGGAGCGCGGTGACGCCGGAGAGGAACGGATGCCGGGTGACGCCCCGCAGCGCCTGGTGCAGGGGCGGGCGCCGCAGTCCCGTCTCGCGCAGCAGCTCCTCATCGGCGAAGACGTCGGCAGGGGCGGCATCCGCTCGGATCCGGCCGTCGTGGACGACGATCGCGCGATGGGCGTACTCGGTGACGAGCTGCATGTCGTGCGTGACGACGACGATCGTCGTACCCACCTCGTTCAGGTCGCGCAGTAGGCGCAGCAGCTCGTCGGCGCGGGCGCGGTCCTGGCCGAATGTCGGCTCGTCGAGGGCGAGGATCGGCGCACCCGCGTTGAGCGCGGTCCCGACCGAGAGCCGCCGCTTCTGACCACCCGACAGGAGGAACGGGTGCACCTCGGACTTGCCCGCGAGACCGAACCGCTCGAGCATCGCGATCGTCCGCTCGCGCACCTCGTCGTCCGAGAGGCCGCGGCGGCGCAGCCCGTGGGCGAGCTCGTCGAAGACGGTGTGCGCGATGAACTGGTGCTCGGGGTTCTGGAAGACGAAGCCGATCCGCCGCGACAGATCGCGGAGGGCGATGGCAGCCGGGTCCGCACCACCGACCCGCACCGTTCCGCGGGGCGGGGTGAGAACGCCCGCGATCGCCTGCACGAGTGTGGTCTTCCCCGCCCCGTTCGCACCGATGACGGCGACGAACTCGCCTGCCCCGACGGTCACGTCGATGTCGTGCAGCACGGTCCGGCGCCCGCGCCGGAGGGTCAGTCCCCGCACCTCGATCGCCGCGTGGTCCGTACTCCGGACGGATGCCACTGACGGCGCGTCATCGGGAGCAGAACGACCCATCGATCCGGAGAACGGTCCGCCGCTCCGGCCCACCGGCGCCTCGGCAGCCTCAAGCGCCTCGGTCAGTTCCGCAGGGGTGAGCGGCAGCCGTGGCAGGTCCCAGCCCGCCCGTCGCAGCGCGAGTGCAGCCATCGTCGAGACGGGAAGCCAGACGCCGAGCGCCTCGAGCTCTTCCGCCCGCTCGCGCAGCACCTCGTCGACCCCGCCGTCGGCGACCGTCCGACCGTCGGCGTCGAGCACGACGATCCGATCGGCCAGACCGGCGGCCGCGTCGAGGTTGTGCTCGACGAGCAGGATCGATCGGCCGTCGGCGGCGACGTCGTGAAGCGCCGCGTACACGTCCTCGATGCCGGCCGGGTCCAGGTTGGCCGTCGGCTCGTCGAGGACGAGCAGCTCCGACCCCATCGCCAGCGCGCAGGCGATCGCCAGCCGCTGCTTGCCGCCGCCCGACAGCCGATCGGGGTTCTCGCCGCGCCGATCCCACAGGCCGACCTGACGGAGCGCGCGCTCGGCGCGGGCCAGCACTTCGACGACCGGCATCCGCATGTTCTCGGGACCGAAGGCGACCTCATCGAAGACGCTCCCCGTCACCAGCTGCGTGTCGGGGTCCTGGAAGACCATGCCGACGTGACGCGCGAGCGTTGCGACGGGTGTCTCGCGCGTGGACAGACCGCGCACCGCGACGGCCCCCTCGAGCCGCGCCGGGACGGCCTGCGGGATCAGGCCGTCGGTCGCGAGGGCGAGCGTGGACTTGCCCGACCCGCTGGGGCCCAGCAGCAGGACGACCTCGCCGGCCGCGACGTCGAAGGTGACGGATGCCGGGGCCGCAGCATCCGCTCCCTCATGGGTGATCGCGACGCCCCGCAGATGCAGCAGCGGCGCCCGGTCATCGGTCACGTCAGCCGGCCCTGACTCCGCGCGCCACGCCGGCGCGGCGCAGGCGTTCGCCGACGCCGAGTCCCGCGGCCGTCCACACGACCGGACCGGCGAGGGCGATGACGAGGTAGGCGATCTGCGCCCACAGCGCCAGGGTGCCGAGGTTCGCCGCGAAGAAGACGACGGCCGCGACGACGATGCCGATCACGAGCGCGGCGGTGAAGAAGCGCCACGCTCCCCACGAGCGGTAGCGGGTGAGGGCGGCGACACCCTCCTGGATCGCACCGAACAGGAGCGCGGTGCCGACGAAGCGAGCGATCCACGCGGGGTTGACGGCGCTGGCGACGAGGGCAGCGAGGACGTGTGTCGTGAGGGCGACCAGCGGCATCCGGAACACCTGCTGCGCGATGATCCCGGGCAGCACATGCGAGCCGAGCACCAGTCCGTACGCCCACGGTGCCGCCGCGAGGACGAGCGGCGTGAGGGCTCCCGCGACACCGCCGAGGAGGCCCGTCGCGACCCCGAGCGCCGCGCACACGAGCAGGACGGCGTGGGGAGGAGGGGGTTTCGGGCCACGGATCCAAGGCTATCCGCGGCGGGAGCCGGTCCGGCCGTGCAAAAGGACTAGAGCCGCCGGCGACGCTTCGTGAGGCGGACGGTCGGCAGGGGCGGCGCCGGGATGCGCTCGTCGCCGTGGGTGACGACGTGTCCGAAGCGCGGCGAGTCGGCCTCCCACTCCTCGCGAGCCGCGACGATCTCGTCGTGGCTGCGCCCGACGAAGTTCCACCACATGACGATGTCGCTCTCGAAGGGCTCCCCGCCCAGCACGAAGACGGTGACGTCGGTCGGCGCTTCGACCTCGATCTCCTCGCGCGCGAGGCCGAGGTAGAGCAGGTCGTGGTCGCCGAGACCGACCGACTCCTCGTCGGTGGCATGGACGACGGGAGAGCCGTCCACTCCGACGAGGGCGTGCTCCCACGCCGGGTTCAGGGGGATCCGCACGCGGGCGCCGGCGGGGATGAAGACCTCCGCTCCGACGATCGGCGTGTACATCGTGGCAGGAGAGTGGATGCCGGCGAGCTCGCCGACCACGACGACGGCCGCCGCACCGTCGCCCAGGTCGACGACCGGCAGGTCGGTGTGCCGCTCGAAGTCCGGCCCGCCGTGGCGACGCGACTCGGGGAGCGCCACCCACAGCTGAAGGGCGTCGGTGACCGTCGGTTCGTCGCCCATCGAGTACTCGGAGTGGGCGATGCCCGCACCGCTGGTCATGATGTTCAGCTGCCCGCGCTTGATGACGACGTCGGAGCCGATCGTGTCGCGGTGGCGGGTCTCACCGGCGAAGGGCCACGTGACCGTCTGCAGCCCGATGTGCGGATGAGGTTCGACGCGCATCGTCGTCACCTGGGGTCCGAACCGGTCGAGGAAGCACCACGCGCCGACCATCGGCAGCTCGCGCTGCGGCAGAGCACGGTGCACCTGCATGCCGCGGACCCCGCCGAGGGGCACCTCGCGCGCCGTCAGCAGAAGCGCCCTCGGACCGTCACAGGATGCCGGGGCGTCGACCGTCTCGGTCGGGTCGGCGTCGAGGCGGGTCATCCCTCACTCCGCGTCGGGCGAGGCGACCGTGAGGCCGGGGACGTCGTGCTCTGCGAGGTAGCCCGCGACGAACGGGCACTGCGGCACGACCTCGTCGCCGCGACGAGCGAGATCGGCGAGCGCGTCCGCGACCAGGGTCGAGCCGAGGCCCTGGCCCTTGAAAGCGGGGTCGACCTTGGTGTGGGGCATCACGGTTCGACCCGCGGCGTCCACGGTGAAGAGGGTGTACCCGGCCACCGCTCCGTCGACCTGGATCTCGTAGCGGTTCTTCTCGTCGTTGCGCGTGACCGTCGGTGCGGCGTCGTGTGCCACGGGGACTCCCTCTGTCGTGTGGGTCAACCGTAAGCGTCCCGAACGTCTCGCCGCCAGGACTGGACAACCGGGCACCGCGCCGTTCGTCGCACGGGCCGCGCCGCTCGTCGCATGCGCTCCTCGTGCGCCCCGGGCCGCGGCATCCCTCTTCCTACCCTGACGTGTACGCAAAGACGCGCCCGAAGGAGTCGCCCCATGTCTGCACCGTCGCGCCGTGGCAAGGCCGCCACGCTCGAACCCGATCCCTCGCTTCCCCCCGTCGCCCTCACCGAGGAGCAGAAGACCAAGGACGGCCGCTGGACGCCGTTGAAGATCGTCATCTGGGCGCTGGTCGCGCTCGCCGGCGGTCTCGGCTGGACGATGCTCGCGATCGTCCGCGGCGAGACCGTCAACGCGATCTGGTTCGTGTTCGCGGCCGTCGCCACCTATCTCATCGGCTACCGCTTCTACTCGAAGGTCATCGAGAAGCACCTGCTGCGGCCCGACGACCGTCGCGCCACGCCCGCCGAGGTCAAGCAGGACGGCAAGGACTACGTCCCGACCGACCGGCGCGTGCTCTACGGGCACCACTTCGCCGCCATCGCCGGTGCCGGCCCGCTCGTCGGTCCCGTGCTCGCCGCGCAGATGGGGTTCCTGCCCGGCACCATCTGGATCATCGTCGGCGTCGTGCTCGCCGGTGCCGTGCAGGATTACACGGTCCTCTTCTTCTCGATGCGCCGCGGCGGCCGGACGATCGGCCAGATGGCCCGACAGGAGCTCGGCCGCATCGGCGGCACCGCCGCGATCGTGGCGTCGCTGCTGATCATGCTGATCATCGTCGCGATCCTCGCGCTCGTCGTCGTCAACGCGCTCGGCGAGAGCCCCTGGGGCGTCTTCTCGGTGTCGATGACGATCCCGATCGCCCTGTTCATGGGCCTGTACCTGCGCTACCTGCGTCCCGGCAAGGTCACCGAGGTCTCGATCATCGGCTTCGTCCTCCTGATCGGTGCGATCATCGCCGGCGGCTGGGTCGCCGAGACCGCGTGGGGCCAGGAGTACCTGCACCTCGACCGCAGCGTCATCGCGTGGGGCATCATCATCTACGGCTTCATCGCCGCGGTCCTGCCGGTCTGGCTGCTGCTCGCCCCCCGCGACTACCTCTCGACCTTCATGAAGATCGGCGTCATCGTGATGCTGGCCGGCGCGATCGTCCTCGTCCGCCCCGAGATCACCGTCCCCGCCGTCACGGACTTCGCGCTCGAGGGCACCGGGCCGGTGTTCGCAGGTCCCCTCTTCCCGTTCCTGTTCGTGACGATCGCCTGCGGCGCCCTCTCGGGCTTCCACGCGCTCATCTCGTCGGGCACCACCCCCAAGCTCGTCGAGAAGGAGCGCCAGACGCGCTTCATCGGCTACGGCGGCATGATCATGGAGTCCTTCGTCGCGATCATGGCCCTCGTGGCCGCGATCTCGATCGACCAGGGCATCTACTACGCGATGAACGCGTCGGCCGCGGCCACGCAGGGCAGCGTGGAGGGCGCGGTCGCCTTCGTGAACTCGCTCGGCATCACCGGGGTGAACCTCACCCCCGACATGCTCACGAGCACGGCCGCCGCGGTCGGCGAGGAGTCGATCGTCTCGCGCACCGGCGGTGCGCCGACCCTCGCGCTCGGTCTCGCGCACATCATGCAGCAGGCCCTCGGGGGCCCCGCGATGATGGCCTTCTGGTACCACTTCGCCATCATGTTCGAGGCCCTGTTCATCCTCACGGCGGTGGATGCCGGTACCCGCGTCGCGCGCTTCATGCTGCAGGACTCGATCGGCCATTGGGTCCCGAAGTTCCGCGACGTCTCGTGGCGTCCGGGCGTCTGGATCACGACGGCGATCATGGTCGCCGGCTGGGGAGCGATCCTCATCCTCGGCGTCACCGACCCGCTCGGCGGCATCAACACGTTTTTCCCGCTGTTCGGCATCGCGAACCAGCTGCTCGCCGCGATCGCGCTCGCCGTGGTCCTCGCGATCATCGCGAAGCGCGGCCCGTCGTACGTGCGGTGGCTGTGGATCGTCGCGCTGCCGCTCGCGTTCGCCGCGGTCGTGACGATCACCGCCTCGGCGTACAAGATCTTCTCGCCGAACCCGGCGATCGGATACTGGTCGAACCACTTCCGCTACCGCGACGCGCTCGCCGCCGGGAACACCGAGCTCGGTGAGCCGAAGGTCATGGAGGCCGTGATCCGCAACACCTTCGTGCAGGGCACCCTGTCGATCGTGTTCGTCGTCCTCGCCATCATCGTGATCATCGCCGCGGTGATCGTCACGATCGCCGCGATCCGTCGCGGCGGCGGCGAGAACCACGAGGAAGAGCCGGTGCCCTCGCGCCGCTTCGCTCCCGCCGGCTTCATCGGCACCGCCTCCGAGCGCGAGCTCGAGAAGCAGTGGGAGCCCATCCTCGCCGACGAGCGCGCCGCGAACCGGCACTGAGAGGCGTTGAGATGAGTACTCGGACGGATGCCGCAGTGACGCCGATGCGGGCGATGCTCGACCTCGTCGTGCGGGCGGGCCGCGGCATCCGCTGGTACGTCACGACCCTCATGGGCGACACGGCGTACGCGACGTACGTCGCGCACCACCGCCGGGTGCACCCGGATGAGGAGCCGATGACCGAGCGGCAGTTCTGGCGCCAGAAGATGGACGACCAGGACCGCAACCCGGGCGCCCGCTGCTGCTGACGCCCGGGATCTAGGCTCGTCGCATGACCGATGCCGTCGTCCTCGCCGCCCTGCTCGGCGTGGTCGGCGGCATCGTGCTGTCCGCGCTGCTGCTGCTCGCCCGCCGCTACGCCCGCGGGGCGGGGGCGCTCGGCAGCGAGGCCGAGGAGGCCACCTACCGGGCGCTGCACCAGGCGAGCCTCGCGGCGCCGTACCTGCGCGGCGGGCTCGACACCCCCGACGTCGCGCGCGCTGCGCGGCACCTGCGGGCCGTCCTCGGCAGCACGGCCGTGGTCCTCGTGGTCGGCGACGTGATCGTCGCGCGCGACGGCCAGTCCGAGGGATTGGATGCCGCGGCCCGCCGCATCGCGGCGCAGGTCGCCGAGACCGGCAAGCGCCGCGTCTTCCCCCGCGCCGAGGGCGGGGACGGGCTCGAGGCCGTCGGCGCACCGATCCGCGTCGACGGTGCCGTCGCGGGTGTGCTCGTCGCGTTCGCGGCACCGGTCCGGGCGGCGCTCGTCCGCGCCGCGGGCGAGGTCGCCGAGTGGTGCGCCGCGCAGGCGACGCTCGGGGAATTGGATGCCTCGCGCGCCGCGCTCGCCGAAGCCGATCTGCGTGCGCTCCGGCAGCAGATCTCGCCGCACTTCATCTACAACGCCCTCACCGCGATCGCCTCGTTCATCACGACCGATCCGCCGCGCGCCCGCGAGCTCGTGCTGGAGTTCGCCGACTTCACGCGCTACTCGTTCCGACGCCAGGGCGAGTTCACGACCCTGGCGGAGGAGCTCCGCAGCATCCACTCCTACCTCGAGCTCGAGCGGGCGCGCTTCGGCGACCGGCTCACCGTGACGCTGCGGATCTCGCCCGAGACGCTGGCCACCGTCATCCCGTTCCTGTCGGTGCAGCCGCTCGTCGAGAACGCCGTCCGGCACGGGCTCGAGCCGGGGGAGGGCGGCGGGACGATCCTCATCGCGTCGGAGGATGCCGCGACCCACACCGAGATCACGGTCGAGGACGACGGTGCGGGAATGGATCCGGGCCAACTGCACGCGCTCCTGACGCGCACCGGCGACGCCGTGAACGTGGGGCTCCGGAACGTCGACACGCGCCTGCGACAGCTCTACGGTGCGGAGGGCGGGCTCGTCGTCGAGACGAACACGGGCGCCGGTACCCTGGTGCGGATGCGCGTGCCGAAGTCGCAGCCGCATCACGATTCGGCAGGGCTGAGGTGACCGCCGTGATCGACGTCCTCGTCGCCGACGACGAGAAGCCGGCGCTCGACGAGCTCGCCTTCCTCCTGCGCGCGGACGAGCGGATCGGCGAGGTGATCACCGCCTCCTCCGGTGCCGAGGCGCTCCGGCTGCTGACGGAGCACGCGGTCGACGCCGCTTTCCTCGACATCCACATGCCGGGGCTGGCGGGCCTCGACCTCGCCGCCGCTCTGGGCGCACTCGCGCGTCCGCCCGCGATCGTGTTCGTCACCGCCGACGACGCGCACGCGGTCGACGCGTTCGAGCTGCGGGCCCTGGACTACCTGCTCAAGCCGGTCCGCGCCGATCGCCTGCGCCGCGCCGTCGACCGGATCGTCGTGACCGACCCGCCCGCGGACGGTGATGAGGTCCTGCCCGTCACGGTCGGGTCGACCGTCCGCTTCGTGCACCGTCGCGACGTCCGCTGGGTGCGGGCCGAGGGCGACTACACGAGGCTGCAGACCGACGGCGACGCGGGGCACCTCGTCCGCATCCCGATCTCGGAGCTCGAGACGCGCTGGGCGGACGCCGGTTTCGTCCGGATACATCGCTCGTTCCTCGTGCGTGCGGCATCCGTCACCGAGGTCCGCCTCTCGGGTGCCGAACCCGCCGTGTGGGTCGGCGACACCGCACTCCCCGTCAGCCGCCGCTTCGCGCCGCTCGTGCGGGAGGCGCTGATCGGCCGGGGCGGCGCGTGAGCGCGGGCCGCGTCCGCGTCTCGGCGGGCGCCGGCAGGCCCGGCGCACCGACGCGCGGGATCGCCCTGCCGGGGGCACCTGTCGACGACGTCGAGGCGGCCTACGCGCGGGCGCTGCGCCGGTCGCAGTTGCGCCTCGCGCTCGGCACGCTCTTCGGCTTCGTCGTCGTGGTGCTCGTCCTGTACGGCGCGCTCACGCTGATCCCCGAGCTCGACGGGATCGTGTGGTTCGGCGTGCCGCTGTCGTGGCTGCTGCACGCGTTCGGGTTCTATCCGGCGATCGCGGGGTTCGCGATCCTCTACGTCCGCGGCGCGAATCGCAACGAGCGGCGCTACCGCGCGCTCCGCGAGGAGGACGAACGGTGAACGCCGTCCTCGATCTCGTCGCCGTCGCGCTGGTCGTGGGCGCGACGACGCTCATCGGGGTCTACGGCCTGCGGGTCTCACGGACCACGGGGGACTTCTTCGTGGCATCCCGCACCGTGAGGCCGGTCTGGAACGCCTCGGCGATCAGCGGGGAGTACCTCTCTGCGGGCACCTTCCTCGGACTGTCGGGGCTGGTGCTGCTGAGCGGGTCGGAGGGCTTCTGGTTCCCCATCGGCTACGCCGCCGGATACCTGCTCGTGCTGCTGTTCGTCGCCGCGCCGCTGCGACGCAGCGGCGCGTACACGATCCCCGACTTCATCGAGGCGCGGCTGGACTCGCGACGCGCGCGCCGGGTGACGAGCGTCGCCTGCCTGCTCATCGGGTGGCTGTACATCGTGCCGCAGCTCCACGGCGCGGGGATCACGCTGCAGGTCGTCGCCGACATCCCGCCGTGGGTCGGCGCCGTGCTCGTGGCGGTGCTCGTCGCGGCCGCGGCCGCAGCCGGCGGGATGCGGGCGATCACCTACGTGCAGGCGTTCCAGTACTGGCTGAAGCTGACCGCGCTGCTCGTACCCGCCGTGCTCATCGCGTTCGCCGTCGGCGGCGGAGCGCGCGAGATCGATCCGCTCGTCGTGTTCCCCGCCGAGGCGGGACCCGCAGGCTTGGATGCCTACGCGGCGGGCTCGCTGCTGCTGGCGCTGCTGCTCGGCACCATGGGGCTCCCGCACGTGCTCGTCCGGTTCTACACGAGCCCCACCGGCGGCTCGGCGCGGCGGACGACGATCCTCGTCATCGTGATGGTGAGCGTCTTCTACGCCGTCTCGAGCGTGATCGGCCTGCTCGCCCGGATCGTGGCGCCCGATCTGGCGCGGCCCGGCGTCGCCGACACCGTCGCACTCGTCCTGCCGACCCGGGTCTTCCCCGGGTTCGTCGGCGAGCTGCTCACCGCCCTCGTCGTCGCGGGGGCTTTCGCCGCCTTCCTCGCGACCTCGGCGGGGCTCACCGTCTCGCTCGCGGGCGTCATCAGCCAGGACGTCTTCAGCGGGTCCGTCCGCTCGTTCCGACTGTCGGCGCTGCTCGTCGCGCTCGTCCCCCTCACCATCGCGCTCCTGACGCAGCCGGCGGGGCTCGTGGCCTCGGTCGGCGCCGTGTTCGTGTTCGCGGCATCCGCCCTGTCGCCGGTGCTGCTGCTCGCGATCTGGTGGGACCGGCTGACCGCCCGCGGTGCGATCGCCGGGATGGTCACCGGCGCCGTCGCGTGCGGGGTCGCCCTGCTCGTGCACAGCGCCGTCGGCGGGGTGGGAGTCGCGGCGCCGCTCCTTGCCCAGCCGGCCGCATGGACGATCCCTCTCGCGACCGCCGTCACCGTCGTCGTCTCGCTCACCGATCGCGCCGGCGCGCCCGTGCGCGCGGGCGCCTATCTCGCGAGGCTGCACACCCCCGGCCGCAGCTGAGCCGCTCGGCGCGCGACGCCAGGCGCCGATCAGCGATCCGGTGCGTCCGGTATTCCGTCTCCGTGCAGACGTGTGACGTGTGACTCCGCGAAAGCCCGGACCGCGCGTCCTCCTGAGTTGCCGACGAGACTGAATACGGAACGCCGATCCCGGCCCCCGACGTCCGGAGCAGGCGCAGAATGTCGGTGTGCGTCGGTCGTGGAGATGGACTGCTCTCGTCACGGTGATGGCCGCCTCGATACTCGCGGGGTGCGCCGCCTCGCCTCCGGCGTCTCCTGCGTCGTCCGCCTCGTCGCCGACCGTCTCACCCTCGCCGGTGGCGTCACCGTCGGCATCCGCTCCCGCGACGTCGCCCTCACCTTCTCCGACCTCATCTCGGACCCCGGACCCGGTCGCGGCCCTTTCGCTCGAGCAGCGTGTCGGCCAGCTCTTCATGGTCGGGACCCCGGCGACCGCGGCGTCGCCGGGCGCGCTGGCCGCTGTCGAGGACCGGCATGCCGGCGGCATCTTCCTGAGCGGACGGTCGACGGCGGGGGTGGCGGCGACGGCGAAGGTCGTGTCGCGGTTCACGTCGCTCGCCGATCCTGACCTGCCGCTCTGGGTCGCGACCGATCAGGAGGGCGGCGAGGTCCAGGTGCTGCGGGGACCGGGGTTCGATGCGATGCCCTACGGCATCCGCCAGGCAGACCTGCCGTCCGGTCGGCTGCGATCGAAGGCCGAGGCGTGGGGGCGCGAGCTCGCCGACGCGGGAGTGAACCTGGATCTCGCCCCCGTCGCCGACATCGTCACGAGCAGGGCGACCCGCTTCGACAACCCGCCCATCGGCGGCTACGGCCGGCAGTACGGCTACGACGCGTCGACCGTGGCAGACAAGGCGGGCGCCTTCGCCGAGGGGATGCGGGATGCCGGCATCCTTCCCACGTTCAAGCACTTCCCGGGTCTCGGCCACGTGTCCGCGAACACCGACACCGCGGCCGACGTCGTCGACACGACGGTGACGGCCGATGGACCGGATGTCGAGGTGTACCGTCCGCTCATCGCGGCGGGTCCTTCCGCCGTCATGGTGTCGTCGGCGATCTACGACCGCATCGACGGGTCCACCCCGGCCGTGTTCTCGCCGAAGGTCGTCGGACTCCTGCGGAGCGAGGTCGGCTTCGACGGCGTGGTGTTCTCGGACGACCTGTCGGCGGCGGTCGCCGTCTCGGCCTGGTCACCGGCCGACCGCGCCGTCACGGCGATCTCGGCCGGCGTCGACGTGGTGCTCGTCTCGGCCAAGCCGTCGGTCTTCCCGGCGATGTACGACGCCGTGCTCGCGAAGGCGAAGACCGACCCGAGGTTCGCTGCACAGGTCGACGCCGCCGCGGCCCGCGTGCTCGCGGCGAAGGCCGACATGCCCTGACCGTTCTCGGCTGTGTGCCGAGTGCCCGGTGAGGCAGACTCGAGGGATGACCTCGACGCTCCGGGACCGCATTCCGGCGGGGTCGACCCCCGACGCCGTGTACGAGGGCTTCCTCGAGTGGACGATCGAGCGCGGCATCGATCTGTACCCCGCGCAGGACGAGGCGGTCCTCGAGCTCGCGTCGGGCTCGCACGTGATCCTCGCGACGCCGACTGGCACGGGCAAGTCGCTCGTCGCGGTCGCCGCACATGCGGCAGCCCTCGCCCGCGGCGGCCGCACGTACTACACGGCTCCGATCAAAGCCCTCGTCAGCGAGAAGTTCTTCGCCCTCGTCGACATCTTCGGACCGGATGCCGTGGGCATGGTCACGGGCGATTCGTCGGTGAACCCCGACGCGCCGATCGTCTGCTGCACCGCCGAGATCCTCGCGAACGTCGCGCTGCGCCTGGGTCCCGACGCGCTCCCCACGGCTTCTCCAGACGGCGCTGACGCGCCGCCCGGAGCCTCTGGCCGCGTGGGCCCAATCGACCAGGTCGTGATGGACGAGTTCCACTACTACGGCGACCCCGATCGCGGGTGGGCGTGGCAGGTGCCGCTGCTGCTCCTGCCGGGAGCGCAGTTCCTGTTGATGTCGGCGACCCTCGGCGACGTCTCGGCGATCACCACCGACCTCGAGCGGCGCACGGGTCGCACTGTCGCGCACATCGCGGGCGTCGAGCGCCCTGTCCCGCTGGACTTCTCGTACGCCCGGCGCCCGGTCCACGAGGTGCTCGAGGGGCTGCTCGAGAACGGCGAAGCCCCGGTCTACATCGTCCACTTCTCGCAGGCGGCGGCGCTCGAGCGGGCGCAGGCGCTGTCGAGCGTCAAGGTCACGACGCGCGAGCAGCGCGACGCGATCGCCGAGGCGATCGGCGGGTTCCGCTTCACGACCGGCTTCGGCAAGACGCTGTCGCGACTCGTCCGTGCCGGCATCGGCGTGCATCACGCGGGGATGCTGCCGCGGTACCGGCGGCTCGTCGAGACGCTCGCGCAGCGCGGCCTCCTCCGTGTCATCTGCGGCACCGACACACTCGGCGTCGGCATCAACGTGCCGATCCGCACCGTGCTGATCACGGCGCTGTCGAAGTACGACGGCACGAAGATGCGGCAGCTGTCGGCGCGCGAGTTCCACCAGATCGCCGGCCGCGCGGGGCGCGCCGGATTCGACACGCATGGGAGCGTCGTCGTTATGGCGCCCGAATGGGAGATCGAGAACGCGGTCGCCCTTGCGAAAGCGGGGGACGATGCCGCGAAGCGCAAGAAGATCGTCCGCAAGAAGGCGCCGACCGGCGTCGTGAACTGGGGCGAGGGCTCGTTCGAGCGCCTGGTGGCGGCAGAGCCCGAGCCGCTGTCGCCGCAACTGAAGCTGACGTCGGCGATGCTCATCAACGTGATCGGGCGGGGTGGCGACGTCTTCGCGAACGTCCGCTCACTCGTCTTCGACAACCACGAACCTCGCGCTCGGCGGTACGAGCTGGCCCGCCGGGCGATCGCGCTGTTCCGGACCCTCGTCGCGGCGGACATCGTCGTGGCCGATGCCGACGGCATCCGTCTCACCGTCGACCTGCAGCCGAACTTCGCGCTGAACCAGCCGCTGTCGCCGTTCGCGCTCGCCGCGATCGATCTGCTCGACCCGGACGCCGGTGAGACCGGCAGCGGTCACTACGCGCTCGACGTGGTGAGCGTGATCGAGTCGACGCTCGACGATCCGCGCGCGATCCTGTCGCAGCAGGAGTACAAGGCGCGTGGCGAGGCGGTCGCGGCGATGAAGCGCGACGGCATCGAGTACGACGAGCGCATGGAGCTGCTCGAGGCGGTGACGTGGCCGAAGCCGCTCGCGGAGCTGCTGGCACAGGCGTACGAGACGTTCGCCTCCAGCCAGCCGTGGGTCCGCGACTTCGAGCTGTCGCCGAAGTCGGTCGTGCGCGACATGTTCGAGCGGGCGATGTCGTTCGGCGAGTTCGTCTCGTTCTACGGGCTCGGACGGAGCGAGGGGCTGGTGCTGCGGTACCTGTCCGACGCGTACCGCGCGATCCGGCAGACGGTGCCGGCCGAGGCCCGCACCGACGAGCTGCTCGACCTCATCGAGTGGCTCGGCGAGCTGGTGCGTCAGGTGGACTCGAGTCTCGTCGACGAGTGGAACGCGCTCGTGAACCCCGCCGACGATCCCGAGGCGCCGGTCGTGCCGCCCGCACCGCCGTCGATCGTCGCCAACCGGCGGGCGTTCGTCGTGCTGGTGCGCAACGAGATGTTCCGGCGGGTGCAGCTCGCCGCGCTGCAGAACGACGATGCGCTGGTCGAGTTGGATCCGGATGCCGCCTGGCCCGACGTCCTCGACCGGTACTTCGATGACCACGACGAGATTCTCACCGGCGGCGCGGCCCGCAGCCCTGCGCTGTGCGTCATCGACGAGTCGTCGGCGCCCGACGGCGTCTGGCGGGTCGAGCAGATCATCGACGACCCGGCGGGCGACCACGATTGGCGGATCCGCGCGGAGGTCGACCTGGAGGCATCCGTCGAGGAGGGCGCCGCGGTCGTGCGGGGGACCGAGGTCGTGCGGCTCTGATCCCTCGGCGCTTCGGCGCTGTGACCGTGCGCTGCTCGCGCGGATCGGCTCGCGGCGTCATAATCGCGACGGGGCGATATCGCGCGATCGAGGGGACATCATGCGCGTACTGAAGAGGATCATGAACAGGCTGCGCGCCTCGGCGCGGGGGCACCACGGGGTCAGGCTGCAGCCCGGCGTCAAGATGGCCGGGCGGGGCACCTACGATCTGCGTCCGGGCGCGATCATCCGCAGGCGTGCGCGGATCCACGTCGGATCCGGGGCTCGGCTCACGGTGATGCCGGGAGCGGCCGTCGGCGCGCGCAACACGATCAACATCGAGACCGGCGTCACACTGCACGAGGGCGCCGAATTGTCGTGGGACGTCGAGATCATGGACACGGATTTCCACGACATCGAGTTCGAGGACGGACGACGCCACGTGCGCTCCGCGCCGATCAGCATCGGTCGTCACGTGCTCATCGGAGCACGCGCCATCATCCTGAAGGGCGTCACGATCGGCGACGGCGCGATCGTCGCAGCCGGTGCCGTCGTGACTCGCGACGTCGCCCCCGGAGCGATCGTGGCGGGCAATCCTGCGCGACCGGTCGGCCGCGCCGCCTCCTGGCGGTGACGTGTCGACGGCGGGGCATCCGTCGATGGATGCCTCGCGGCCGTGGGCTTCAGTTCTCGTGCCGCCAGGCGTCGCCGTCGCGCGTGTAGACGATGCGGACGTGACGGCGGTCGGCTGAGCCCTGCCAGAATTCGATGCGCTCGGGGACGAGGCGCCAGAGGACCCAGTCGGTCGGCGCCGCATCGGCGGATGCGGGTCGCGCTCCGAAGTCCGCCGCGCTCTCGTCGGGCGTCGCCTCCCGCACGATCCCGCGCACGCGCACCGCGCGCATGATCGGCTGCCACCAGAAGTTCATCGCAGCAGCGGGGTTCTCGGCGAGGTGGCGCCCCTTCGCCGATGACCGCAGGCCGGAGAACTGCCAGCCGCTCGCATCGACGCCCTTGAGGATCAACGTGCGCGCGTCGGGGCGGCCCGCGGCATCCGCTGTCGCCAGGGTGGCTGCACGTACTTCGGGGATACCGGCATCGGCGGCGTGGCGGATCCAGCGGTCGAAGAGGTCGTGCGGGTCGGTGGGGAAGTCGGGTTCGAGCGGCGGTGGGGTTCCCATCAGGGAGGGCCGGTCGCGGAGCCAACGCGTGAGCTCGTTCATGTCTTCATCCTGCTCCTTCTGCGGTGTCGGGCGTGACGGGCAGACTGGGCGGATGACGACGTACCTGGCGTTCCTGCGGGCGATCAATCTCGGCGCGAAGCGCGTCTTCCCGAAGGAGGACATCCGTCGAGCCGTCGAGAGCGTCGGCTTCGAGGAGGTCGTGACCCACATCAACACCGGCAACGTCCGTTTCGAGTCGCGGATGCGGTCGCGCGATCGGATCGAGCGCACGCTGGAGACCGCGTTCCTGGCGGACCGTGGGTTCGAGGTGCCGACGATCGTGTACTCCGCGAAGGAGTTCGCCGCGCTGGCAGGGGAGACCCGCCGGTTGGACGACGCGAATCCCGGGCTCGCACGGCACTACGTCTACCTGCTGAAGGACGAGCTGACGGCGGCGCAGATCCGGCAGGTCGAGTCGAGGGCGTCGGACAAGGGGCGGATGGTGGTGCGGGGCCGGGCCGCGCACGCGCTGCTCGAACCGGGATATCAGGACGGGACCGTCGACCCGCTGGGAGCCGCGTCGTTGCTGGGCGTCGCGACGAACCGGAACGCGAGCGTGGTCCTGACTCTGGCCGAGAAGTGGTGCGGCGAGTGATCGCGGTGATCCGTGAGCCGCGGCCGGCGGATGCCGAGACGATCGCGGCGTTGCATGTCGCGACGTGGCGCGAGACGTACGGGCACCTGCTGTCCGACGACTTCTTCGGCGACGAGGTCGTGGGCCGCCGTCGACGGATGTGGACGCAGATCCTCACGAAGCCGCGCCGGGAGGATGTCGTCCGAGTGGCGGAGGCCGACGGCGAACTGGTCGGTTTCGCGATGTCGGGGATCACCGACGGTGGGATGCCGCAGCTCTACATGCTGTACGTCGCGGCGGAGCACCACGGGACCGGAGTCGGGCAGAGGCTGTTCGACGGGGTGCTCCCGCCGGGTCCCGCAGTCCTGTGGGTCGCGAAGGAGAACCCGCGGGCAATCGCGTTCTACCGTCGCAACGCCTTCATCGTCGACGGCGCAGAGCAGACGGACCCGGGAACGCCGGGGATCGTCGAAGCGCGGATGGTCCGGGCCTGACGCAACGTGGGACCGGCGGTGTCGCCGCCTTGCCCCCCGGCATCCGCCGACCTCTGTCGAAAGGTCGCAGATGGTCCCTTCCGACGTCGCGTGTCGACCATCTGCGACGTCTCGGCGCTACCCGTCAGACCGCGCCGAGCCCCCGCATCCACGCGACCTCGCGCGTGATCTGTCCCGTCGCGACGAAGGTCCTCACCTGGTGCGTTTCTCCCAGTACGTGCGCGAGCTCCGACACATCCGCGCCGACGAACCCGAGCGACTGCCAGAACCGGCCCGAGCGACGGCTGAACAGCCACGCGGTCGACGCGCCTTCGTCTGCAGCGCGATCGAGGGCGAACCTCGCGAGCTCGGTTCCGCGACCGCGGGTGCGCGATGCAGGTGTCACCGCGACGCTGCGGATCAGCGCGTGCTTCCCATCGCCGCTCAGCTCGTACCCCGTGCTCCCGACGATTCGCCCCGAGCCATCGCGCGCGACCCACAGGCGCACCGCCGGCGAGTCCAGCCCGGTCACCGTCAGGTCGACCTCGCGCAGGAACGCCTCGAGCTCACCGGCATCCGCCGTCGTGTACCTGGTCGGTTCCATGGCTCTCCTCGACAGCGCCCCGACGCCACCGAGACTGCACGCCTGCACCGAGACCGTGCCGTCGCGCCGCATCCTCGGCGCGCCGGTGCAGTCTCGCGGACAGGCGCGCTCCTCCTCCCCATCCTCTCAAGCGCGCTGAGACCCTCCACATCCGCAGACCGTGTCGGATGCCGCGGCTAGGGTTGACCGGGTGAGTGACGGCGGATGGCAGAACGACCCCTACGCCGATCTCGTGTGGGATCCCGACGACGTTCCGCCGCCGGACGACGACGACTCGCCGCCCCCGCCCGACCCGCGGTACGACGACTACGCCGCGTCCGTCGCTCGCGCCACGCGCGCCGACCCCGCACTCGCCGGCCCCGCCCGCGCGACACGCACCCAGGCCGCACGAGCCGCGCACCAGCGCCCCGCCGCGCCGCCGGCATCCGTCCTCCGCCTCGAGCGGCGCGACCACGTCGGCGACGACCCGGTGAAGGTGCTCACCGAGGTCTTCGGCTACACGGCGTTCCGCGGCGATCAGGGCGACATCGTCTCGCACGTCATCGCGGGCGGCGACGCGGTCGTGCTCATGCCGACCGGTGGCGGCAAGTCGATCACGTACCAGGTGCCCGCGCTCGTGCGTCCCGGCACGGGCCTCGTCGTCAGCCCTCTCATCGCGCTGATGCACGACCAGGTCGACGCGCTCATCGCCAACGGCGTCCGCGCCGCCTTCCTCAACTCGACGCAGACCCCCGCCGAGCGTGCGGGCGTCGAACAGGCGCTCCTCGACGGCGAACTCGACCTGCTCTACGTCGCGCCCGAGCGCCTGTCGGTCCCTGCGACGACCGCGCTCCTGCAGCGTGCGCAGCTCAGCGTCATCGCGATCGACGAGGCGCACTGCGTGTCGCAGTGGGGGCACGACTTCCGCCCCGACTACCTCGCGCTCGGCGACCTGGCCGAGCGGTTCCCGGGCGTTCCCCGCATGGCGCTCACCGCGACCGCGACCCGCGCGACGCACACCGAGCTCACCGAGCGCCTCCACCTTCCGGACGCCCGGCACTTCGTCGCGAGCTTCGACCGTCCGAACATCCAGTACCGCATCGAGCCCAAGGTCGACATGCGGCGTCAGCTCGTCCAGTTCGTGCGGTCGCAGCCCGAGGGTTCGGCCGGCATCGTCTATGCGCTCAGCCGCAAGTCGGTCGAGCAGACGGCGGAGTACCTGCGCACGCAGGGTATCGACGCCCTCGCGTATCACGCGGGGTTGGATGCCTCGATCCGCGCCCGGCACCAGTCGCGCTTCCTGCGGGAGGACGGCGTCGTCATGGTCGCCACGATCGCATTCGGCATGGGCATCGACAAGCCCGACGTCCGCTTCGTCGCCCACATCGATTTGCCGAAGTCCGTCGAGGGCTACTACCAGGAGACCGGTCGCGCCGGCCGCGACGGCGAGCCCGCCGTCGCCTGGATGGCCTACGGCCTCGGCGATGTCGTGCAGCAGCGCCGCCTCATCGACCAGTCGCCCGGCGACCGCACCTACAAGATGCGCATGGGGCAGCACCTCGACGCGATGCTCGCCCTGTGCGAAACGGTCTCGTGCCGCAGGCAGAACCTGCTCGGCTACTTCGGACAGTCGTCGGATGCCTGTGGCAACTGCGACACCTGCCTCACCCAGCCCGACACCTGGGACGGACTCGTCGCGGCGCAGAAGCTCCTCTCGACGATCGTTCGCCTGCAGCGCGAGCGCAACCAGGCCTTCGGCGCCGGGCACCTCATCGACATCCTCCGCGGCGGATCGACCGAGCGCATCCGTCAGCAGGGACACGACAAGCTTTCGACCTACGGGATCGGCAATGACCTGTCGGAGCAGGACTGGCGTTCGGTCGTCCGCCAGCTTCTGGCGCGCGGCATCCTGGTCGCACAGGGCGAGTACGGCGTCCTCGCCGTCGGCGAGGCGGGCATGCCGGTGCTCCGCGGCGAGGAGCCCGTGCCGCTCCGGCGCGACGTCCTCGGTCGCACCGGCGGCGGACCGACTCGCGCGAAGAGGTCGTCGACGGCGGATTCGCTGCCCGAGGGTGACCGCGACCTCTTCGAGGCGCTCCGCGCGTGGCGCGCCGAGCAGGCGCGCGAGCAGGGCGTCCCCGCGTACATCGTCTTCGGCGACGCGACCCTCCGCGCGCTCGCCGAGCACCGTCCGACGTCGGTCGCAGCACTCGACGGCATCACCGGCATCGGTGCGAAGAAGCGTGAGGCTTACGGCGAGGCTGTCGTCGCCGTCATCGCGAACGCCTGAGCCTTCGCGGGGCAGCCCGCATCAGTTCTCCTGCAGCGCCCGCGTCATGCGGGTGAGCACGTCGAACGCTTGAGCCCGTTCCGCGGCCGACAACTCGTTGAGCATCCGATCCTCCACCGCTCTGACCACGGCGCTCGCCTGCTCCCGCCGCCGCGCTCCGGCGTCGGTCAGCGTGACCGGCAGCACACGACCCTCCGCCGCGGTCGCCGGCCTGGCGACGAGCCCCTCGCGCTCCAGTGTCTGCAGCAGGACGTTCATGCTCTGCCGCGTCACGAAGGCGCCCCGAGCGAGATCCGAGTTCGACGACCCGGGACGCTGCGCCAGGATCTCGAGGCACGAGTACGCGGTCACGGTCAGCTCGAGCGGACGGAGGGCGTCCTCCATTGCGACCCGCAGCGCGGTCGCCGCTTCTTTCAGCAGGTAGCCGAGCGACGTCGGCAGATCGATCTCGCCGGATTGGCCCATGTCAGTATTCTGACATACGATCAGAAGTGTCAGATAACTGACAATCGAAAGGATGCCTCATGCCCGCCATCGGACCCGACTTCATCTCCCTGCAGGTGAGCGACCTCGTCGCCTCGCAGCGCTTCTACGAGCGCTACCTCGGCCTCGTCCGCTCGCCAGCCGGCCCCCCGCATGCCGTCGTCTTCGACACCGCCCCGATCGCCTTCGCGCTCCGCGACATCGTGCCCGGGACGGATCTCGCGTCCGCCGCGCACCCCGGGATCGGCGCCGCGATCTGGCTACGTGCGACCGATGTCCAGGACATCCACGACGCGCTCTCCGCGGATGGTCACGAGATCGTCGCCGCGCCCATCGACGGCCCCTTCGGCCGGACGTTCACCTTCGCCGACCCCGACGGTTACCGGATCACCCTGCACGACAAGGCCTGAGCCCTGTCAGGTCCAGACGTCGTGGGCGACCCGAACGTCGGCCCCCGTCCGGGCTGATTCGCCGATCGCCAGCCCGAGCAGGTGGTCCTGGCAGGCGTCGGCCAGCGGGTAGGGCTCCGGTCCATCGCCGCGGGACCACCGTCCCGTGAGCTCGAGCAGCGACGCGACGGCGATGTCGTCCTCCGACAGCCGCGTTCCGACCCAGGGATTCCGGTAGACGATCCGGCCCTCGAAGGCAGCCGACACGACGTCGTTGCCTTCGAGGTTCAGATCGACACCCGTGCGGCGGTACGTGATCGGCGAGGTGATCACCTCGGCACCCTCGAACCGGCGCACGGTGTCGTCGGTGAGCTCGCCGTGCGAGCCGCGGATGACGATCCGCCGTGACAGGATCGGGTTCCACCACTGGTTGTCGACGAAGTCGTACAGGCCCATCCGCCCGTCGCCGAAGTCGAGCGTCGCGATCGTCGTCGTCCGCTCTTTCGGTGAGAGGTCGTTCGACCATCCGGCCGGCGTCAACGGATCGACGAGCGGTGCGGTGAAGGTCCGGGCCGACACGGTCGCCTCGGCCCTGCCGGCATCCAGGAACGTTCGGATCATCGAGGTCGCGTGGTACAGATGCGTCGACGAGACCTGCACCCCGCCGACGGTGCCGAGTGCGCCGGAGCGAACCACTTCGAGTCGGGCGGCGTGTCCCGGCATGAGCATGTACTGCTCGGCGACCTGCACGAGGCGGCTCGTGCCGACGTCGCGCCACAGCCTGCGCAGTCCGTCCGCGTCGGGAGCGGGCGGCGTCTCGGCGAGCACGCGCACGCCGCGCTCCACGAGCTCGGTGATCACCCCCGGCATCGCGGGCCAGCTCACCGACGCGATCACGAAGTCCGGTCGCGCGGCCAGCAGGTCGTCGAGCGAGCGGTGGATCGGCACGTTCCAGCCGGCGACCCGTGCCGCCGAGGCGTCGGACCGGGCGAGCACGCCGACCGCCTGCAGTCGGTCCGGAGCCGCCGCGGCGATGCGCAGGAAGAACTCCGAGCGCCACCCCGTGCCGATGATCGCGAATCGTGCCGGCTCTGCCATGGGACCCCCTCGTCGTGACGCGCCGAAGCAGGGCGCCCCCGGCATCCTTCAGGCATCCCGCACGACGGTCAACCCCGGTGCGCGGTCACCCCCGGTCCGTCACTCGCCGGCGCCGAGCTGGCCGCTGAGGCGACTGTGGAACGCGGATGCCGTGTCGTTCAACCCGACGATCGTCACCGTCGTGCCCATCCGCTCGTACTTGCTCGTGATCGCATCGAGGGCTGCGACGGTGGAGGCGTCCCACACGTGCGAGCGCGACATGTCGATCACGACGTTCGCCGGGTCGTCCGGGTACGAGAATTGCGTCGTCAGGTCGTTGCTCGAGGCGAAGAACAGCTCGCCGTCGACGGTGTAATGGGCGGTGGATGCCGCGGCGTCCACTGTTCGCGTGACGGTCACGACGTGCGCGACCCGGCGGGCGAACATGACCATCGCGGCGAGGACGCCGAGGATGACGCCGATCGCGAGGTTGTGGGTCCAGACGGTCGCGACGACGGTGATGAGCATCACGGCGGTCTCGCTCTTGGGCATGCGGCGGAGCGTGGCCGGGCGGATGCTGTGCCAGTCGAACGTGCCGATGCAGACCATGATCATGACGGCGACGAGGGCCGCCATCGGGATGATCGCAACGATGTCGCCGAGCGCCAGCACGAGGATGAGCAGGAACACGCCGGCGAGGAACGTCGAGATGCGCGTGCGGGCCCCGGAGGCCTTCACGTTGATCATCGTCTGGCCGATCATCGCGCAGCCGCCCATCCCGCCGAACGCCCCCGAGAGGATGTTCGCGGCGCCCTGGCCGAGCGATTCGCGGGTCTTCGAGGAGTGCGTGTCGGTGATGTCGTCGACGAGCTTGGCGGTCATGAGCGACTCGAGGAGCCCCACGACCGCCATCGCGAGGGCGAACGGGCCGATGATCTGCAGCGTCTCGAGCGTGAGCGGCACGTTCGGGATGAACAGAGACGGCAGGCTTTCGGGGAGTTCACCCTGGTCGCCGACGGTCGGAACGTTCCACGCGAAGACGACGACGGCCGCGGTCAGCAGCACGATGGTGACCAGGGGAGCCGGGACGGCCTTAGTGAGCCGCGGCATCGCGTAGAGGATGACCAGCCCGACGGCCAGCAGCGGCCAGACGAGCCAGGGGATGCCGTCACCGAACAGCTGCGGCAGCTGCGCGACGAAGATCAGGATCGCGAGCGCGTTGACGAAGCCGACCATGACGCTCCGGGGGATGAAGCGCATGAGCTTCGCGACGCCCACGAGTCCGAGGACGATCTGGATCGCCCCGCCGAGGAGGACGGTCGCGATGAAGTAGTCCATCCCGTACTCGCGGACGACGGGCGCGATGACGAGGGCGACAGCGCCGGTCGCCGCGGTGATCATCGCGGGGCGACCGCCGAGGAAGGCGATCGCGACGGCCATGATGAACGACGAGAAGAGTCCGACGCGCGGGTCGACGCCCGCGATGATCGAGAACGCGATCGCCTCGGGGATGAGGGCGAGCGCGACGACGAGACCGGCGAGGACCTCTCGGGTCAGCAGGCGCGGGCTGCGGAGAGCCTGCAGCACCGTCGGTTCGATGCGCGGGCGCACGGGAGTGGTGGTGGTCATGATGACTCCGTCGGGGGAGGGGTGCGCACAGGCCCGGGGGCGGCGCGGAAGAATGGGGGCGCGCAGATCGCGCACGACCAAACCTAACGTAACGTGAGGTTTGCTGTCCACCCGGAGGGAACCGCATGACCGACGACACGATGCGCATCGGCGAGGTCGCCGAGCGGACCGGGCTCTCGTTCCGCACCCTTCGTCACTACGACGAGATCGGCCTCGTCACCCCGTCGGCGCGCACCGACGGCGGGTTCCGGCTCTACACCGAGGGTGACGTCGCCCGCATCCTGCTCATCCGGCGCATGAAGCCGCTCGGGTTCACCCTCGACGAGATGCGCGAACTCCTCGAGGTCGTCGACGCGATGGCTGAGGATGCCGACGACCCGCAGAGCCGTGCCCGCCTCGACGGCGTCCGCGCCGAGGCTGCGGCTCGGCGCGAGAAGCTCCGCCGTCAGGTCGAGATGGCCGACGAGTTCCTCGACCAGCTCGAACGCATCTGACGGCTCTCAGATCGCGGTGACCTCCACGACGACCGACTGCTGCGGGTTCTGCACGGGCGGACGCAGGCCGACGACGGCGAGCTGACGCCCGGTCAGCACCGTGTCGTGGTGCGCCCACTCGAGCGGCGACTGCGCGGGGGTGTCGACGATCCCGCCCGGCGTGACGAGCTGCACGCGGTAGACGCGGTCCGCGTCGAGCCCCGGCAGGCGCACGCGACCGGCCGGCGACGAGATGAGGGTCTGGGTCTGCGTGATCGTGAAGAACGCGGATGCCGCATCTGCTGCGACGACGCCGCGGACGTCGAGCCCGGGGTCGGCGACGTCCGCGTTCACCAGGCGACCCGTTGCGACGAGGGGGCGGACCCGTTTGGCGAGGGCGACCCACGCGCCGACCGTGGCGGCATCCGTGTCGGACAGAGTCGTGACGTCCCATTCGATGCCGAAGTGGCCGAAGAGGGCGACGGCGCCGCTGAGGGTGAGGGTCACGGTGCGGCCGGTGGAGTGCACGTGCGGGGTCGTGAGGTGCATGCCCATCATCTCGGGCGGGACGACCAGGGCGGTGTAGCGCTGGTTCTCGAGGCGTTCGATGGGGTCGAGGCAGTCGCTGGTCCAGATGCGGTCGGTGCGGTCGAGGATGCCGAGGTCGACGCGTGCTCCGCCGGAGGCGCAGCTTTCGATCTCCAGGCCCGGGTGGGCGGTCTTGAGTTCGTCGATCAGGCGGTACACGGCGAGGGTCTGCGCGTGGACGCGAGCCGCGCCGCCGGGGCCGGCGGCCGCGTCGACGAGGTCCCGGTTGTGATCCCACTTGATGTACGAGATCGGGTACGCGGCGATGATGTCCGAGATGACCTGGCGGATGTACGCGTACGCGTCGGGGTGGGCGAGGTTCAACACCTGCTGCTGCCGGGCCGAGGGGGGAAGGTCGGTGCGACCGCGGAGGATCCAGTCCGGGTGGGAGCGGGCGAGGTCGCTGTTCGGGTTGACCATCTCGGGTTCGAACCACAGGCCGAACTCCATCCCCTTCGCCACCACGTGGTCGGCGATCGGGTGCAGGCCGTCCGGCCAGACCGTGTCATCCACATACCAGTCGCCCAAGCCCGCGGTGTCATCGCGACGGTGACGGAACCAGCCATCATCGAGCACGTACCGTTCCACCCCGATCTCCGCCGCCGCATCGGCCAGGGCGATCAGCTTCGGCAGACGGTGGTCGAAGTAGACCGCCTCCCACGTGTTGAGGGTGATCGGGCGGGGGCGGGTCGGGTGCTGCGGACGAGCACGCCACTCCCCATGGAACCGCCCCGCGAGTTCGTCGAGACCGTCGCCCCACGAGCCCAGCAGCTCGGGCGAGGAGACCTCCTCACCCGGCGCGAGACGGATCTCCCCCGGCAGATACAGCTCGCCCGCCCCCAGGAACGACTCCCCCGTCGGGGTCCGCTCCGCGAAGATCCGGGAGTTCCCACTCCACGCGAGGTGGGCGCCGTGGACCGTGCCGCGCTCAAAACCGAACCCGGGGGTGCCGGCAGCCAGCAGCAGGGTGAAATCCGCGCCCGGACGGCCACGACGCGACTCCCGCACATGCGTGCCGAACGTCAGCTCATGCCGCTGCGCGGACCGCTCCCGCAGGTGACGCCCCGTCGTATCGAGGATCTCGGTCGCGTCCCACGGCAGCGGCAGGGTCGTGTGGAGAGCCTGCACGGTGTAGTCGCCCGCACCATCGTTACGCACCGTCGTCCGCGCCCGCACCAAACCCGATCCCGTCACCCGCAACACGTACCGAGCCGACAGCTGCATCTCGGCATCCGTGAAGTGCAGTTCGAGGGTGTCCTCGGTTGCCTGCAAGTCGGTCAGCGTGAAGAGGGCGCCCACGTCCTCGCCATCGCGGTGGCCCTCGAGGGTCGGTGTTCCCGCCCAGCCGGATGCCGCGGTACCGACGACGCCGAGTCGCACGGTGCGGTCGAGCCCGCCAGAGATCCGCTGCAGGCGCGAGGCCGTCGCGAGCGAGACGAGCGTGTCGTGCGCGGCGTCGCCGAGATCGGCACCCCAGTGGACGATCACGGGAACGGAGCCGGGCTCCAGGTCGACGACGACGCTGGTGCCGCCGGAACGGAGGTGGACGACGCTCGGGTCGGAGGGGAGAACGGGCATCCCTCAAGTCTGTCAGCCGGCTTCCGTGAACGTGCACACATCTCGTGTCGTGGCGGGTCCCGCGGGCTCCCGGCACCCTGCGCGTGTAGGCGCTGCACAACCCGACGAGAGGACGTCGGCGGCGGGGATTGTCGCGAGGGCACAAGCAACTTGGTGCGGCGTTGGAGGACTCCTACCGTGATTGTCGAACTTCCCTGTCCCGTCGCCGTACCCCGGCGTCCTCAGAAAGGCCAGTGATGACCGACACCGTCGTCCGCTCCTCCACTCCCGCCGCCGACAAGCGCACCCCCGCCGGCGGCGCTCCGACCGCGCCGCACACCGCCGACGAGGCGCACGAGCCCCGCATCGACATCGGCGCCGTGGGTGCGATGCTGCGCGGCACCTGGGGCGAGACGCGACTCACCGTTCGCGAGCTCATCAAGGACCCGGCCTACTGGCGCATCGACGGCCAGAGCGTCGCCGACCACCGTGAGCGCGTCATGGGCCAGGTCCGCCTGCTGGCGAAGAACGGCGGCTCCACCCGCGCACTGCCCGAGGAGTACGGCGGCGAGGAGGACAACGGCGCGAACCTCGCCGGATTCGAGGAGCTCGTCCTCGCCGACCCGAGCATGCAGATCAAGTCCGGCGTGCAGTGGGGGCTCTTCGGCTCGGCCGTCCTGCAGCTGGGCACCAAGGAGCACCACGATCGCTGGATCCCCGACATCCGCGACGCGAAGCTTCCCGGCGCCTTCGCCATGACCGAGATCGGTCACGGATCGGATGTCGCGGCCATCGGGACGACGGCGACCTACGACCCCGAGACCGAAGAGTTCGTGATCAACACCCCGTTCCGCGCGGCGTGGAAGGACTACCTCGGCAACGCCGCGGTCCACGGGCAGGCTGCCACGGTCTTCGCGCAGCTCATCACGAACGGCGTGAACCACGGCGTGCACTGCTTCTTCGTACCCATCCGTACGACCGACGGCGAGCTGCTCCCGGGAGTCCAGAGCGAGGACGACGGCGTCAAGGGCGGCCTCAACGGCATCGACAACGGCCGCCTCGCCTTCGACCACGTCCGCGTGCCGCGCACGAATCTCCTCAACCGCTACGGCGACGTCGCCCCGGACGGCACGTACTCGAGCCCGATCGCGAGCACGGGTCGCCGGTTCTTCACGATGCTCGGCGCTCTCGTGCAGGGCCGTGTGTCGCTCGACGGTGCGGCGACGATCGCGTCGTCCCTGGCGATGTACATCTCTCTGACGTACGCGAACCAGCGCCGCCAGTTCGACTCCGGCACCGGAACCGACGAGGTCGTGCTGCTCGACTACGGCAAGCACCAGCGGCGCCTCCTGCCCCTCCTCGCCCAGAACTACGCGCAGTACTTCGCGCACGACGAGCTCCTCCGCACCTTCGACGGCGTCTTCGGCGGAAAGGCCGACACCCCGGCCGAGCGCGAGAACCTCGAGACCCTCGCCGCGGCGCTTAAGCCCCTCAGCACCTGGAACGCGCTGAACACGATCCAGGAGGCCCGCGAGGCCTGCGGCGGATCGGGCTTCATGGCCGAGAACCGTCTCGTCGGGCTCCGCTCCGACCTCGACGTCTACGTCACCTTCGAGGGCGACAACAACGTCCTCCTCCAGCTCGTCGGCAAGCGTCTGCTCGCCGACTTCGCCAAGCAGTTCAAGGGAGCGGATGCCGCGACCCTTGCCAAGTTCGCCGTCGGCCAGACAGCGGGCAAGGTGTTCCACGGCGCCGGCCTGCGAAGCCTCGGCCAGACGGTCGCCGACTTCGGGTCGACCGCCCGTTCGGTCGAGCTCGGCCTCCGCGCCGAGCAGCAGCACGAACTGCTCGCCGGTCGCGTCGAGCAGATGGTCGCCGACATCGCCGGGGCGCTGCGCCCGGCATCCAAGCTGCCCGCGGATCAGGCGGCGGCGCTCTTCAACCAGCACCAGGCGGAGCTCATCGAGGCGGCGCGCGCGCACGGTGAGCTGCTGCAGTGGGAGGCGTTCTCGGACGCCGTGAAGGCGACGACGGATGAGAGCACCCGACAGGTCCTCACGTGGCTGCGCGATCTCTTCGGTCTGCACCTCATCGAGAAGCACCTCGCGTGGCACCTCATCAACGGGCGTCTGTCGACCCAGCGCGGCGCGGCGGTGTCGAAGTACATCGACCGTCTCTGCGCGCGACTTCGTCCCCACGCGCAGGACCTCGTCGACGCCTTCGGGTTCGCGCCCGAGCACGTGCGCGCCCCCATCGCGTCGGGCGTCGAGCGGCAGCGCCAGGACGAGGCCCGTGCCCACTACGCCGACCTCGCCGCACGCGGTGAGGCGCCCGTGCCCGAGAAGTCGCTCAAGAAGAAGTGAGCGTCGGAGGCCGTCGGTAGCCTGAACGCGTGGATACACGCCTCGGGCCCGACGGCCTCCTTCGTTGCGGCTGGGTCGGCGACGACGCCGAGTACCGCCGGTATCACGACGAGGAGTGGGGCCGGCCCCTGCACGGTGACCGGGCCCTCTTCGAGAAGATGAGTCTCGAGGGGTTCCAGGCAGGGCTCTCGTGGATCACGATCCTCCGCAAACGCCCCCGCTTCCGCGAGGTGTTCGCCGCCTTCGAGCCGGAGGCCGTCGCTGCATTCGACGAATCCGACGTCGAGCGGCTCATGGGGGATGCCGGGATCATCCGCAACCGTGCGAAGATCCTCGCCACGATCGGGAACGCGCGTCTGGTCACCGAGATGGAACCGGCAGAGCTCGACGCGTTCATGTGGTCGTTCGCACCGGCATCCCACCGTCGTCCTTCGTCCTTCGCGGAGGTGCCCGCGACGACTCCCGAGTCCGACGCGATGTCGAAGGCGCTGCGCAAGCGAGGGTTCCGGTTCGTGGGGTCGACCACGATGTACGCGCTCATGCAGTCGTCGGGCATGGTCGACGATCACGTCGTCGGATGCCACCGCGCGGAGTCCTCTTCGTCGGAGGGATCCGCGTCGGGAGGCCCCTTGTCCGGGGGCTCCCGTTCCCGCGATCATGTGGAAACGACGGCGGAAGGGTGAGCATGGCGGACTACGAGATCACTGAGATCGGCGGACTCGATCGTTGGCGCGACCACTTCGGAGGGTTCGCCCCCGCACGCTCGCGCGACGGTCGACGCGTCGTCGACCACGAGCTCGGGATGCAGTACATCGGGCTGACCGCCAACGCTCTCGAGCCCGGGGAGGAAGCGGGCTACTGGCACACCCACTCCCGGGTCGAGGAGCTCTACGTCTTCCTCGAGGGTCGCGGCCAGATGGGGCTCGACGACGACCTCGTCGACGTCGGCCCCGGCTCGGTGGTCCGGGTCGGCCAGGGGGTGTGGCGGACATGGCGCGCCCATCCCGAGAGCCCGGGTCAGCTGCGGTGGCTGTGCATCCGAGCCGGCGGCGAGGAGCTGCCCGAGGTCCCCTCGGATGCCACGCGCGACGAGCGGCCGATGCCGTGGTCCGCGCCGGAGGCCTGAGCCGTGGCATCCGATTCGCCCGTCGCCGACGCACACGACGTCATCCGCGTGATCGGCGCGCGTGAGAACAACCTCCAGGGGGTCGACGTCGAGATCCCCAAGCGACGCCTCACCGTGTTCACCGGGGTGAGCGGGTCGGGCAAGTCGTCGCTCGTCTTCGGGACCATCGCCGTCGAGTCGCAACGTCTCATCAACGAGACCTACCCCACCTTCGTGCAGCAGTTCATGGCGCAGCTGAGCCGACCCGACGTCGACGGCCTCGAGAACATCAGCCCCGCGATCATCGTCGACCAGGAGCGGATGGGGGCGAACGCGCGCTCGACGGTCGGGACGGTGACCGATGCGTATGCGATGCTCCGTCTGCTGTTCAGCAGGCTGGGCGAACCGCACATCGGGTCGCCGCAGGCCTTCTCGTTCAACATCCCCTCCGCACCGGGCGCCGACACGGTGACCGGCGGCATGTGCCCGCGCTGCGAAGGACTCGGCGAGGTGAGCGACGTCGACCTCGACGAACTCTTCGACACCTCGAAGTCGCTGTCGCAGGGTGCCATCACCGTTCCCGGCTACAACGTGGACGGCTGGATGGTACGCATCTTCACCGAGTCCGGTTTCCTGGATGCCGCCAAGCCGATCGCCGACTACTCGGCGGAGGAACGCGCGGACTTCCTCTACAAGGAGCCCACCAAGGTGAAGCTCCAGAACATGAACATGACCTACGAGGGTCTCGTCCCGAAGATCACGAAGTCGTTCCTGCAGAAGGATCGTGAAGCCCTCCAGCCGCACATCCGCGCGTTCGTCGACCGCGCGGTGAAGTTCCTGTCGTGCCCGGACTGCGGCGGCAGTCGCCTCAACGACGGCGCGCGCTCCTCGAAGATCGCCGGCGTCGACATCGCCCAGGTCTCCGCGATGCAGATCACCGACCTCTCGGCGTGGCTCGACACCGTCGACCCGACCTCGATCGGTCCGCTGCTGTCGTCGCTCAAGCGTGTCATCGCCTCGTTCATCGACATCGGCCTCGGGTATCTGTCGCTCGACCGTTCGTCGGGAACGCTCTCGGGCGGTGAGGCGCAGCGCACGAAGATGATCCGTCACCTCGGCTCGGCGCTCACCGACGTCACCTACGTCTTCGACGAGCCGACCGCCGGACTGCACCCGCACGACATCCAGCGCATGAACGATCTGCTCCTGCTGCTGCGCGACAAGGGGAACACGGTCCTCGTCGTCGAGCACAAGCCCGAGGTCATCGCGATCGCCGATCACGTCGTCGATCTCGGCCCGCAGGCGGGATCGCGCGGGGGCCGGGTCATGTACGAGGGGGATGTCGACGGCCTGCGCGCCTCCGACACCCTCACCGGGCGGCACCTCGACCACCGGGCCGCGCTCACGACGAGCACGCGCACGGCGACCGGCTCCCTGCCGATCCGCGGCGCGACCCAGCACAATCTCGTCGGTGTCGACGTCGACATCCCGCTCGGAGTGCTGACGGTCGTCACCGGCGTCGCCGGCTCGGGCAAGTCGTCGCTCATCCACGGGAACGTGCCGGCCTTCGACGATGTCGTGGTCGTCGACCAGTCGCCGATCAAGGGATCGCGCCGATCGAGCCCCGCCACCTACACGGGCGTCCTGGACGGCATCCGTACCGCCTTCGCCAAGGCCAACGGTGTCAAGCCGTCCCTGTTCAGCGCGAACTCCGAGGGCGCATGCCCCGCGTGCAAGGGGCTCGGCGTCATCATCACGAACCTCGGGTACACGCAGAGCGTCGAGACGCGATGCGAGGTGTGCGACGGGTCCGGGTTCAGCGACGCGGTCCTGGAATACACCCTCGACGGCAAGAACATCGCCGAGGTCCTCGCGATGTCGGCCGAAGAGGCCCACGGCTTCACGACGGGGCCGGCGAAGACCACCCTCGCGCGCATGATCGACGTCGGCCTGGGGTACATCACTCTCGGACAGGCGCTGAACACCCTCTCGGGCGGCGAGCGGCAGCGTCTCAAGCTCGCGATCGCCATGGCGAAGAAGGGGGCGATCTACGTCCTCGACGAGCCGACCACCGGCCTGCACCTCGCCGATATCGACAACCTGCTGGCGCTGCTGGATCGGCTGGTGGATGCCGGCAACTCCGTCATCGTCATCGAGCACCATCAAGCGGTCATGGCTCACGCAGACCACATCATCGACCTGGGGCCCGGAGCGGGACGAGAGGGTGGTCGCATCGTCTTCGAGGGGACTCCCGCCCAGCTGGTCGATGCCCGATCGACGCTGACGGGGGAGCATCTGGCCCGGTACGTCGGGACGGTCTGACTCCGGGATCGGATCGGGCCCAGAAGCATAGATGGGGAGAACTCCCCACGTCACGCGCTCGCCCTATATTCCTCACTCATTTATCCTTATTCCCGTCCACAACACCGCCGCACGGGGCCCGTACAGCCGCGCGCCGTCGGTACTGCATGCGCGTCTGCCTGGGGGGAAGTCAGAGCACTCATGATGTCATTCGGCTGGTTGCGATCACGCCCCAAGACGTTCGCGTCCATCAGCGCCGTGACCGCGGCGGTCGTCGCCATCAGCGTCCTGGCCCTCACCTACGACGGCGAGCCGACGACCGAGGTCGAGCTCAACGACGGCGGCGTGTGGCTGACGAAGCAGACGAGTCTGCTCGTCGGGCACTTCAACAACGAGTCCCGGGTCCTCGACAACGGACTCCGGACGCTCTCGCCCGACTACGACATCCAGCAGGCAGGCAATCGCGTCCTCGTCACGGACCAGACCGAGAACACCGCGACGGCCGTCGACCCCGCCCGCGTGGTCCTCTCCGACAGCGCCGACCTCGCCTCCGGCGCGACGACGGTTCTCGGCGGTCCGACGGTGGCCACGGTGGACGCTGACGGAGGACTCCGCGCGGCGCCGTTCACGTCGATCGCCGCGGTGGGCAAAGAAGCGGGCGATCCGATCGCGAAACTCGGCAAGGGCGCGGTCGTCACCGTCAGCACCGCCGGCATCGTGTATGCCGTCTCTCCGACGAAGGGCAAGCTCTTCGCGTACGGCCCCAGTGCGGACGGCAGCTTCGTCCAGACGGCGGAGCGCGACCTCGAGGGCATCGACAAGGGCGACGAGCTCGCGATCAGCGCCGTCGGAGGCGTCAGCGTCGTCCTCGACCGGACCACCTCGGTGCTCTATTCGAGCGACGGTCTCCAGACCGAGGTCCCCACGGAGGCCGTCCTCCAGCAGCCGTCCAACGTCACCGACACCGTCACGCTCGCGACGCCGACGCAGCTGGTGCGCGTCCCGCTCGCCGGCGGCGACCCGGTCGTGACGGATGCCGACGCCGGCGGAGGAAACCCTGCCCAGCCCGTGTACGTCGCCGGCTGCGCCTACGGCGCCTGGTCGGGCACGGGCGCGTTCATCCGTGACTGCGCGGGCGACGAGAACGACCTCACCAAGACAATCAAGGGTGTCGACGGCAAGAGCGACCTTCGCTTCCGCGTGAACCGCGACGTCGTGGTCCTCAACGACGTCTTCGGAGGCGGCGCGTGGATGGCCAGCGACGCGCTCCAGCAGGTCGACAACTGGGAGGACCTCACGCCTCCCGAGGGCGAGGGCGAGGAAGAGGAGGAGACGACCGAGGAGACGATCCAGACGACTCTCCCCGAGCGCAGCGAGCAGAACACTCCGCCGATCGCCGAGGACGACCGCTACGGCGTCCGTCCGGGCCGCACCACGGTCCTCCCTGTGCTCGAGAACGACCTCGACGCCGACGGCGACGTGCTCGTCGCGAAGGTCGTCACACCGCCGTCGACCGGCAAGGTCATCCCCATCTACAACGGCACCGCCCTGCAGATCGCCATGCCCGAGGATGCGACGGGGACGACGAACTTCACCTACGAGGTCTCGGACGGCCGCGGCGGAAAGGACACCGCCCGGGTCTCGCTGACGGTGAAGCCGCTCTCCGAGAACTCCCCGCCCGTGCAGAAGCGCAAGACGGCCATCACGGTCGAGACGAACGGCGTCGTCTCGTACAACGTCCTCAGCGACTGGGTCGACCCCGACGGTGACGACATCTTCCTCCAGTCCGTGACCACGGACGGCGGAGATGAGGCCGAATTCACTCCTGACGGCCAGATCACCTACCGCGCCATCGGCGGCACCCAGGGGCGCAAGGACGTCGCCATCTCCGTCTCGGACGGAAGCGAGAGCACCACCGGTGTCGCGCGCTTCGACATCCGTCCCCTCGGCACGACGCTCCCGGTCACGAACGCGGACCACGTCGTGACGCGTCCCGACCGTCCGGTCATGGTCCGTCCGCTGACGAACGACACGAGCACCGGCTCCGAGCCGCTCCGCCTCACGCGCGTCGACGACGTCGAGGGCGGTACCGTCACTCGCGACTACCCTGACAAGTCCTTCACGTTCCAGTCGTCCAAGGTCGGCACTTACTACGCGACCTACCTCGCCTCGGCGGGTCCCAACTCGGCTCCAGGCATCGTCCGCATCGACGTCCTGCCCGAGGAGGATGCCGATGCCGCGCCGATCGCGGTGCGCGATGTCGCGCTCCTCCCGGCCGGTGGGGACGTGCTCGTCAACGTGCTCGGCAACGACACCGATCCGCAGGGCGGCATCCTGGTCGTCCAATCCGTCTCGGTCGACGACGACGCGGGCGTCGCTGCAGCCGTGCTCGGGCATGAGACGGTGCGCGTGAGCGACCAGGCCTCGCTCGACACGCAGGTCCGGCTGACGTACACGATCTCGAACGGGGAGCAGTCCGCGGAGGGCGAGATCATCGTCATCCCGGTGCCCGCACCCGAGAAGCTCCGGCCGCCGATCGCCGGGGACGACGAGGTCGTCGTGCGCGCCGGCGACGTCGTGACCATCCCCGTGATGGACAACGACTACAGCCCGAGCAACAGCGAGATCCATGTCTCGCCGACCCTCGTGCCCCCGCTGATCGACGAAGCCGACGGCGACCTGTTCGTCTCGGAGGACACGCTCCGCTTCCGCGCCGGGCCCGAGGCGAAGACGGTCAATGCGACCTACGAGGTCGTCGACGAGGGCGGGCAGCGGGATGCCGGCTACGTCACCATCCGCATCCTTCCCCGCGACGACAAGGCGAACGCCGCTCCGCGTCCGCGCGACGTGACCGTCCGTACGCTCAGCAATTCCGCCGTCACGGTGCCCATCGACCTGAACGGCATCGACGCGGACGGCGACTCGGTCGAGCTCGTCGGTCTCGCCTCGGCGCCGAAGAAGGGCCAGGTGTCGGCGATCGAGGCCGACTCCTTCACCTACACCGCGTTCGAGGACGCCGTGGGTGTCGACCGATTCCAGTACCGGGTCCGCGACGCGCTCGGCAAGGAGGCGACCGCCACCGTCGAGGTGGGCATCGCGCCCTCGCCCAGCACCAATCAGGCTCCCTACGCCGTGCGCGACACGATCACCATGCGCCCGGGGCGCACCGTCGCGGTCGACGTCCTGAAGAACGATTCGGACCCTGACGGTGACAAGTTCGGCTTCGCCGAGAACGCCGTCCAGGTGCCGGACGTCCCGGGTCTCGGCGCGAAGGTCTCGGGGCAGCAGCTGCTGATCACCGCCCCCGACGAGCCGATGCAGACGAGCGTGCTCTACACGATCGCCGACGAGCGCGGCCTGAGCGCGACGACCTCCGTGCAGATCACGGTCGACCCCGACGTTCCCCTCGCCCGCCCCATCGCACGCGACGACCGCGTCCTCCCCGAGCAGGTCGAGGAGGACGGCAGCGCCGTCGTCGACGTGCTGGCGAACGACGACGATCCCGACGGCACGCGGTCCGCGCTGAGAGTGTCGCTCGGTGCCGGCGGCGAGAACGCCCGCGTCGGCTCGGGTGGCAGGGTCAGTCTGAAGATCACCGACGACCGCCAGCTCATCACCTACTTCGTCACCGACGAGGACGACCAGGTCGCGGCGGCGTTCATCCACGTACCGTCGTTCCAGGACCTGCCCCCGACGCTCATCTCCACCGAGCCCGTGACGGTCAAGAGCGGCGAGACGATCGACCTGCCGCTGTCCGAATACGTCCGCGCCTCCGGCGGCGGCGATGTCGTCATCACCGAGGCCGAGAAGGTCGCCGCGGCGCACAGCAACGGTGCGAACCTCGTCAAGGACGAGTCGACGCTGACCTACACGTCGGCGGAGCGCTACTTCGGCTCCGACGCCCTCACCTTCGAGGTCACCGACGGCAACGGTCCAGACGACCCGGAGGGGCGCAAGTCGACCCTTTCGATCCCGATCACGGTTCTTCCGCCCGACAACGTTCCGCCGACCATGACGGGCGCGTCGATCTCCGTCGCACCGGGAGAGGACCCGACGACTCTCGGCCTGCGCGAGCTGGCCTCCGACCCCGACCCGGGTGACATGGAGAAGCTGCAGTTCTCGCTCGCGTCCGACGCGCCCGCCGGAGTCGACGCCTCGATCGACGGTCAGACCCTGCGTGTGTCCGCGCAGGCGGATGTCCAGAAGGGCACGCGGTTCTCGCTCACGGTGCGCGCCACCGACGGCCAGACCGAACCGGTCGAGGCCACCATCCAGGTGACGGTGACGGCCTCGACTCGCGAGCTCCCGTCGGTGAACGACGACGTCGTCGCCCAGGCCGATCAGGGTGAGACCGTGTCGATCGACGTCCTGAAGAACGACGTCAACCCCTTCCCCGAGAAGCCGCTCGAGATCGTCAACACCCAGATCGAGACCGGCGACGTGACGAGCGTGGATCAGTCCGGCGGGACGGTCCGTGTCACCACCGACAAGGACTTCGTCGGCAACGTGGTGGTCCGTTACACGGTGCAGGATGCCACGGGCGACCCCGATCGGCGTGTCGATGGCCGCATCCGCATCACCGTCCAGGGACGCCCCGATGCCCCCGGCAAGCCGACGGTCACGACGGTCGAGAGCCGAACCGTGGTGCTCAGCTGGACGCCCCCGGTCGACAACGGACGCCGGATCGAGAAGTACACGGTCACCTCGACCGCCGGCGGCTACACGCGCGACTGCCCGTCGACGACGTGCACCCTCGACGGCCTGACGAACAACGTCGAGTACAACTTCGTCGTGACCGCGACCAACAGCGTCGGCGAGTCCGACCCGTCGGTCCCGTCCGAGACCGCTCGGCCCGACGTGCGGCCCGATCAGCCCGCCCCGCCGACCCTCAAGTTCGGCGACCGCAGCCTCGACGTCAGCTGGACGGCGCCGCGCACCGAAGGGTCCCCGGTGGAGAGCTACACGCTCGAGATCTCGCCGGCGCCGCCGTCCGGTGTCGCGCAGAAGACCGGTATCGCCGCGACGCGCGTGACGTGGGACGGCCTGCAGAACGGCACCGAGTACCAGGTCCGCGTCCGCGCCCACAACCGGGCGCCGGAGCCGTCCGACTTCTCGCAGTGGTCCGCCGGCGAGATCCCGGCGGCGCCGCCGTCGGCTGCCGCCGCGCCCACCGTGGCGCGCATGGAGCCGGTGGGCAATCGCGCGCAGATGCGCGTCTCGTGGAACGCGCCGGCCGACAACGGCGACGCGATCTCGGGGTACGAGCTCCGTGTCATCCGCGGCGGCAACGTCGTCGACACGCTGTCGATCTCTGCAGGCGAGACCAGCCAGGCGGTCGTCGTCGACACGTCCGAGACCGACTACACGTACAGCGTCCGTGCGCGCAACAAGGCCGGATGGGCGGAGTGGAGCGCGCAGTCGGCGCCGCGTCGTGCCTTCACGCCCCCGGGCGCGCCGACCGGCGTGTCGGCTCGCGAGGGTGACAACCGGGTCACCGTCCAGTGGCAGCCGGGCGCATCGAACGGCGCCAGCGCGAGCGAGATCCAGTACCAGTACAACGTCAACGGCGGCGGCTGGCGTGCGGACTGGGTCTCCGGTGGCGGCTCCGGCACGTCGGGCACGATCGGCAACGGCGTCGTGAACAACAACGGCGCTTACACGGTGCAGATCCGCGCCGTGGCGACCGCCGACGGGACGACCTACGAGGGTGCGGCGTCGGCGGCATCCAACCAGGTCCGGCCCTACGGTCAGATTGGGAACCCGTCTGCGAGCGCATCGACCGTCGGCGACGGCAGGACCATCAGAATGAGCTGGTCCTCGCCTGCCGCGAACGGCCGTCCGGTCACGACGGAGATCCGCACCGGCGACGGCAACGGGTGGCGCAAGGTCGCCGCGTCCGGCACGGAGGACTACCGCGTGGACTACAGCACGACGCGCACCATCGAGGTCCGCACCAGCGCGGACGGGAGCGCGACCACGACCGCCCAGGCGAGTGCGCGCAGCGTGGATGCGCCGCCGCCGCCGCAGCCCCGGGTGTGGGTCACGCGTGGAGATCGCGCTCCGCAGAGCTGTGCCAACGGCTGCTACAAGTTCGTCGTCAACACCCGGGACTTCCCGGCCGGCCGGTACAACGTCGCCTGCAAGTACAGCGGCGGCAGCGGCAACGTCAGCAACAACGCCTATGCCTACGACCTCCCGGCCAACGGCTCGAAGCAGATCGAGTGCTGGCTCGGTGCCGACGGCTACGACGTCTGGGTGGACATCCAGGGTTGGGGTGGTGCCGTCGATACGGAGAAGCAGTGGTGGCCACGTGGATGAGTCGGTGAAGAGTTTTCGAGAGCAAGGACTGAACGAATGAGCATGACCCCCGAACAGGCGGCCTGGTTCCGTGACACCTTCACGCGCCTCGTCGACAACGTCGACCAGGCCCTGATGGGCAAGCGCGAGATCGTGGGCCTCGTACTGGCCGCGATGCTCGCCGAGGGCCACGTCCTCCTCGAGGACGCTCCCGGTACGGGCAAGACCAGCCTCGCGAAGGCGCTCGCCGCGAGCGTGCAGGGAACGTCCACCCGCATCCAGTTCACGCCCGACCTGCTGCCCTCCGACGTCACCGGTGTCACGATCTACGACCAGCAGAACCACAAGTTCGAGTTCCACAAGGGACCCGTCTTCTCTTCGATCGTCCTCGCCGACGAGATCAACCGCGCCTCGCCGAAGACGCAGTCGGCCCTGCTGGAAGTGATGGAGGAGTCGCGGGTGACGGTCGACGGTGTCGCGCACGAGGTGGGTCGCCCGTTCCTCGTCATCGCCACGCAGAACCCGATCGAGCAGGCGGGTACGTACAAGCTTCCCGAGGCGCAGCTCGACCGCTTCATGATCAAGACCTCCATCGGTTACCCCTCGCTCGCCGTGGCGGAGCGGATCCTCGCCGGGGACGTCGAGCGCAACCCGTCGTCGAAGCTCAGCCCGGTCATCACGACGAAGGCCGTCGCCGACATGGCCGACCTCGCCGCCACCGTCCACGTCGACCCGGCCGTGGCCCGCTACGCGGCGCAGTTGGTCGAAGCGACGCGCGAGTCGGATGCCACCAAGCTCGGCGTCTCGGTCCGTGGCGCGATCTCGATGATGCGCATCGCACGCGTCGTCGCGGCATCCCAAGGTCGTCACTACGTCATCCCCGACGACGTCAAGGCTCTCGCGGCTCCGGTATGGACCCACCGCCTCGTCCTCGACCCCGAGGCCGAGTTCTCGGGCACGACGTCCGAGTCGGTCATCGAACGTGCCCTCACGCAGGTCGAGGCGCCCCTCGCGAGGGCGTCGGCCTGATGACGATGACGCCGGAGACGGTCGCCGCGCCGGACGCGCCCGGCCCCTCCGGCGCGCCCGCCGACACCGCCGACGACGCTCCCGCATTCGCGCCGCGACAGGCGACGACCCTCGAGAGGCTGCGCGAAGGCGCTGCGGTGTGGGGGCGGCGTGCCGGCGCGCAGATCGCCGTCGTCGCCGGGGTGATCCAGGTCACCGGCTGGGTCGTGATCGCCGTCGCGATCGTCCTGTGGGTGACCGCTCTCACGCTCGGCTGGCAGGAGGCGTTCGTCGCCGCCATCGTGGCCACGGTCCTCGCACTTCTATGCGTCGCCTTCCTGTTCGGGCGCACGGCGTACGACGTGGACCTCGACCTGACGCGCACCCGCGTCGTGGTGGGGGAGCGGGCCGTCGGCGCACTCACACTGGCCAACCGCACCTCCCGCGCTCTGCTGCCGTCCGAGATCGTGCTGCCGGTCGGATCAGGACGCGGCGTCTTCCAGGTGCCGCGTCTGCCGGCGGGCGGCGAGCACGAGGAACTCTTCGCGATCCCCACGACGCACAGGTCGGTCCTGTCCGTAGGCCCCGTGAGCGTGCTCCGGGGGGACCCGCTGGGCCTGTTCGAGCGCACGCACGATCGCCGTCAGGCGGTCGATCTGTTCGTCCACCCGCGGACCCTTCCGCTCGAGGGCCTCTCGCTGGGCCAGATGCGCGACCTCGAGGGACTTCCCGACCAGCACCTGGCCCGCGACGACGTGTCGTTCCACGCCCTGCGCGACTACCAGCCGGGCGACGACCTCCGGCACGTCCACTGGAAGTCCACGGCGCGCACGGGCACGCTCATGGTCCGCGAGTACGAGCAGACCCGCAGGTCCCACTTCGTCGTCGCGCTGTCGACGCACCCGGGCGAGTACCGGGACGCCGAGGAATTCGAGACGGCGATCTCCGTCACCGGCTCCGTCGGTCTTCGTGCGCTCCGTGATTCGCGTTCCCTCGACGTGCGCACGTCCGAGGGCAAGATCCGCGCCGAGACCGGCCGCCGGTTCCTCGACTCGCTGTCTGCGCTCGAGACCACCAAGCCCCGCGACGGCGGCATCGTCGCGCTCGCCGGCATCCTCGCCGCCCATTCGCCGGATGCCGCCGTGGCCGTCCTCATCTGCGGGTCCACGGTCGACGCGGGCCAGATCCGATTGGCCTGCTCGCGTGTGCCGTTCGGTGTGCGCACCATCGCGGTGATCGCGGACGGCCGTCTCGACTCGCCTGAGCTGCGCCGCGTGGGCGACGCCGACGTCGTCGCTCTCGGCCACCTCGACCAGCTCCCGAACGCCCTCCGCAAGGTCCTCTCGTGAATCGTCTCGCCTCCCTGATGCTCCCGGGCATGACCTGGCGCCGTGTCGTCGCCGACGTCGGCGCCGTGATCCTCCTCCTGGCTGTGGGCATCATCGGCTTCGCCGCCACCTTCGACGGGGCGTCGTACCTCGTCGCCGCGATCGGTGCGCTCCTGCTGGGGCTCGTGCTCGCGTGGGTCGGGGCTCGCTGGCGCTGGGGGGTGCTCACCCTCACGGGTGCGACGATCGCGGTCTACTTCCTCTTCGGCGGCGCGCTCGCCCTGCCCCGGACCACGTTCCTCGGGGTCGTTCCGACGCTCGAGACGTGGCGGCAGCTCGCGGTCGGCGTCGTGACCTCGTGGAAGGACCTGCTCACGACGGTGCCGCCCGTCGACCCCGGCGACGGTCACCTCATCGTGCCGTTCCTCATGACGCTCGTCGCGTCGGTGCTGACCGCCTCGCTCGCGCTCCGACTGCAGCGCGCGGCCTGGGCGCTGATCCCCGCGTCCCTGTACATCGCGGGTGAGATCCTCCTCGGGACGGCGCAGGCCATCGTCCCGATCGTCCAGGGTGTCATGTTCACCGTCGTCGCGGTCGTCTGGCTCGCCCTGCGCACGATGTGGAGCCCGGAGCGCCCCGCTGTCGAAGCGGCGACGCCGGGAGCGGATGCCTCGCGCGCCGCGCGGCTGCGTCGGCTCATCTCGGGTGGTGTCGTCCTTGCTCTCGCGACGGGCGCGGGTGCCGCGGTCGCGGCGACGGCCGCGCCCCCGACGCAGCGCTACATCCTGCGGGATTTCGTCGTCCCGCCCTTCGACATCCGCGATTACGCGAGTCCGCTGCAGGCCTGGCGCAAGTACGTCCGCGACTACACGACCGACCCGCTGTTCACCGTCTCGGGCCTGCCGAAGGACGGCCGGGTGCGCCTGGCGACGATGGACTCCTACGACGGAGTCGTCTACAACGTCGCCGAGGACGGCGCGGGATCGTCGAGCGCCTTCACCTCGATCCGCTCGAATATGTCCCCCGAGGTGACCGGCACCGAGACGACGGTGCGCGTCGACATCGAGAACCTCTCGGGCGTCTGGCTGCCCACCGTGGGCGCCGCCCGCGAGTTCGATTTCGCCGGGTCCCGTGCGACCGATCTGCGACGGGGCGCGCACTTCAACGACGGAACCGGCACGGCCGTCACCACGGCGGGTGTCCGCTCGGGCGACGCGTACACGATCGACACCGTCGTCCCCCCGGTCATCAAGGACGAGCAGCTCGCGGACACGCCCTTCGCCTCGCTGAAGATGCCCAAGCAGTCCGGCATCCCGCAGGCTCTCAGCGAGATCGCGTCGGACGCCACCGAGGACGCCGAGACGCCCATCGATCGGGCGCGCGCGCTCGAGACGTACCTGAAGACCGACGGATACTTCAGCCACGGCCTCGCCAGCGACGTGTACTCGCCGTCGGGCCACGGTGCCGCGCGGATCTCGATGCTCGTCTCTAACGAGCAGATGATTGGCGACGACGAGCAGTACGCCGTGACCATGGCGCTCATGGCGACCCAGCTCGGTATGCCCGCGCGCGTCGTGATGGGCTGGCATCCCGACCAGGGCGAGAAGGATGCCGGTGGCGTCTTCACCGCGACGGGCGAGAACATCCACGCGTGGGTGGAGATCGCATTCGAGGGTGTCGGGTGGGTGCCGTTCGACCCCACCCCCGACGAGGACAACGAGCCGAGCCAGCAGAACACGAAGCCGCGGGCGAACCCCAAGCCGCAGGTGCTGCAGCCGCCTCCGCCTGCGCAGGAGCCCGCCGAGCTCCCGCCCGCCCTGGCGGAGGAGCGCGATCAGGACGAACAGCCCGAGTCCGATCTGGGATGGCTGCTGTCCGCTCTGCTATGGACGGGTGTCGGCCTCGGCGGCATCCTCCTGCTCCTGTCGCCCTTCCTCGTCATCGGTGGGATCAAGGCCGCACGGCGCACGCGCCGACTGCACGCGGAGCGGACCGCGGACCGCGTGTCGGGCGGATGGGACGAGCTCGTCGACCGCGCCGTGGACTACCGCATCAGCGTGCCCCCGGGCGCGACGCGTGCCGAGAGCGCCGCGGTCGTCGGCGAGAGCTTCGACGGCGCCCGGGTCACCACGCTCGCGCATCGCGCCGACGCCGACGTCTACGGGCCCGGCGACCCCAGCCCCGAGGACGTCGACGCCTTCTGGCGCGAGGTGGACGAGATCGTCGCGGGCATGGCCGGCGGCGCGACGTTCTGGCAGCGGCTGCGGGCGCGATTGAGTCTGCGATCGCTGCGACGCGACCGGAAGAACCTGTGGGCGAGTCTCTCGGCGATGGCTCGGATGCGTCGGAGATGAACGAGCGTCACCCGGCGACGATGCCTCACCGCATCCTCGCCGTCGTCATCGACTCCGTGATCGCGGGCGTCGTCATCGCGCTCGTATCGGGTGTAGTCGCGACCGCATCCGTCCTCGCAGGCAGCCGGGTGGTGCTTCTCTCGCTCGCTCCCGCGGTCGCCCTCGCGTCGATCGCGTGGTTCCTGGTCCACACCGCGATGCAGGGCGGACGGGGCTCCCTCGGCATGAGACTCTTCGGTATCCGGCTCGCCCACGCCGCGGACGACGCCGACCTCGGTTTCGGACGCGCGCTGGGACGCAACCTGATCTGGGGTCTGACCGGCAGCGTCATCGTCGGGGTGTTCTCGCCCCTTTTCGATGCGTCGCGGTGGCGGCGCGGATGGCACGACATCGCCTCCGGAGCGGTCGTGGTCGAGTCCTCCCGCGTCGGAGGGCGTGAGCGGGTCGCGACGGTGCCGTCCTCCGCGCCGATGGTCGCCTCGGCGCCGGTCGTCGCATCGCCACCGGTCGTCGCACCGTCACCGGTCGTCGCACCGTCGGCGGCTCCCGCGCCGGAGCCGTCGCTCGCGGTCGCGTCCGTTCCCGTGAGCACGCCCGCGCTCGCCCCCGTGGTCGCCCCCGCTCCTGCCGATCTCGCTCCGCGGGGCGCGGCTCTGCGCGCACCCGCCTGGGCCCCGGCATCCCCTCCGGCGAACCGACGCATCCCGCGGACCCTGCCTGTCGACGTCATCTCGACGGTCCCGGGCGTTCCACACCGCGAGGCCCAGCCCGGGGCAGTGGAGCACGCGAACCCGCCGGTCATCGCGATCCTCCGGTGGGATGACGGCACTCGCCACAACGTCTACGAGCCGAGTCTCTTCGGACGCGGCCCGGGGCAGCAGGATGGTCGGCGCAGCGTCGCCGTGCGGGACGAGACCCTCTCCATGTCGAAGACCCATTTCGAGATCGGCGTCGATGCGGCCGGGTCCTGGGTCGTCGACCGGCACTCGCTGAACGGTGTCGTCATCGTCCGCGGCGGTCAGCCGCAGCGGCTCGTCCCCGGCGAGTCCGCGCGCATCTGGTCGGGCGACGTCCTCGAACTGGGCGATCGACGCCTCACCGTGGAGAGCGCCCGATGAGCGCGATCGAGGTGGAGGTCGGGGCGGCGACGCATCCGGGTCTGCGGCGACGAGTCAATGAGGATTCCCACCTCGCGGAGTATCCGCTGTTCCTGGTCGCCGACGGTATGGGCGGCCACGATGCGGGCGCTGCCGCGAGCTCCGCCGTCGTCGCCGAGTTCCGCACCCTCGTCGGCCTCGAGTCCGTCGGCATCGAGGGGATGCGGGATGCGCTCGCCCGCGCGCGTGCCGCCGTGCTCCGCATCAGCCATGAAGGACGTGCGGCCGGGACGACGCTCACCGGCGTCGGGGTCACCGAGGTCGGCGGACACGGCTACTGGCTCGCGATCAATGTCGGCGACTCGCGCACATACAGATACGCCGAGGGCGAGCTCGAGCAGATCAGCGTCGACCACTCCGTCGTCCAGGAGTTGATCGACGCGGGTGAGCTGACCGGCGACGCCGCCTCCCGCGACTCCCGCCGCAACGAGATCACCCGGGCGATCGGCGCGGGAAGCGGCGGAGAGGCCGACTTCTGGCTCGTCGCGGCCGAGCCCGGAGACCGCATGCTCATCTGCTCGGACGGCCTGTCGGGTGAGGTTCCCGAGGAGCGGATCAGCGGCATCCTGCGGGACGTCAGCGACCCCGGCGAAGCGGCGACCCGCCTCGTGCACGAGGCGATGCTCCACGGCGGGCGCGACAACATCACGGCTGTCGTGGTCGATGCCGTCCGCGTGTCAGGGCAGGATGATGATGCGTACGACACGTCGCCTGCCGGGGGCGTGTCGCATGCCGACGAGGACACACGGCCGCGTGCAGCGGCAGGAGGAGACGCCTGATGCGCTCTGTGCGATACCGGCCCGACGGCAACGCCGAGGCGTGGCGTGCGGCCGTGACCGGATCCGCGCTCGCCGTCCTGCCTCCCGCGGTCACCCCGCACGCGGTCGAGGGCGTCTGGCGTCGGCTGGACAGCGGCGGCATCGGTGCCGTGCTCGAGTCGCTCACCGGTGCGTTCGGGACCTCCCTCGCGGCGATCCCGCCGTTCGGTCTCGCGGTCGCGGAAGGCGACGGCGTTCGCGTCGCCGTCCGCGGCCCGGTGACACTCGTCGTCGAGACGGCCGACGGCACCGACGCGATCTCGGGAGCCGGCGTCGCCACCTGGACCGAGCGATTCCTGCCCGGCGTCCGCCGCGTGAGCGTCGACCTCGGGAGGGGGACGGATGCCGACCTGCTGCCGATCGGATCGGGAGTGGTGCTCGCGGCCGAGGTCGTCTTCGACCTGACGGGAGGCGACGCGTCCACGCCCGCCGCCGTCGCGGTGCCGTCGGCGTCCGCTGCTGCCGTTGCGGCCGTGCTGGAGCCCGCGCCTGAGCCTGCGGTCGTGCCCGAGCCCGAGCCCGAGTCCGCACCTGAGCCGGAGCCTGCGGCCGAGTCAGAGCCCATCGCCGGCCGGCAGCCGGCAGCCCCGTCGGAGCCCACGTCCGCAGCGCAGCCGCCCTCGACTCCCGGGTCGCCCTCCGCCCCCGAGCCCGCTGCCCCCGAATCGCCCTCCGCCCCCGAATCCGCTGCCCCCGAGTCCGCTGCCCCGGACGCCGCTGCCCCGGACGCCGCTGACGCGGACGATCTCGGCGAGACCATCGCCTCGCCGCGCGCTCGAGCGAGTGACTCCGAGGTCGCCTCGTCCCCGCCCGGTCTCGTCACCGGCGTGCCGCCCCTGAACACTCTCGGCGGATCGCCGGTGTCGACGCCGTCGTCCGAGCCCGAGTCGCACAGCCCCGCGGACCACTCCGAGACCATCTCCGGCGTCCACGACGACCCGGAGATGGGTGCGACCATCGTGAGCCCGCGCACAGCCGCGAAGGGCACGGCGCCCGTGCCCGCCCTCCCGCCGTTCGTCCCGCCGCACCCGGCGCCGCCCGTACCGCCGATGCCGCCCCTGCCGGACGAGACGACCGGCGCCGAGTCTCTCGGCGATCATGACGGCGCGACGGTGTCGGTCGCCGAGGCCCGCGCGATGCGCGCGGCATCCGCCTCGTACGACCCGATCGAGGACGTGCCGCCGCGCAGCCCCTCTCGCGGACGCATCCGCCTCGCCGACGGGCGTGTGGTCGAGCTCGAGCGCACCGTCATCGTCGGGCGCCGTCCCCGTTCCACGCGGCCGGCCGAGAACGACCTCCCCACGCTCGTGGCGGTCGACGGGCCGCAGCACGACATCTCCCGCAACCACGTGGAGATCCGAGCCGAGGGTGAGCACGTGCTCGCCGTCGACCTCGCGAGCACGAACGGCACCGTGCTCCTGCGCGGCGGTCACGACCCCGTCCGCCTGCATCCGAACGAGCCGACCATGGTGATCGACGCCGATGTGCTCGATCTCGGTGACGGCGTCACCCTCACCTTCGAGGATCTTCCGTGAGCTCCAAGCGCGCGCCCGCACCGCCGCCCCAACTCCCCGGCTTCTCGTACGTCCAGGTCCTCGGATCCGGGGGCTTCGCCGACGTCTACCTGTACGAGCAGGCGCTGCCGCGGCGTCGGGTCGCGGTCAAGGTCCTCCTCGCAGACAAGATGACCAGCGGCGTGGCCGAGCAGTTCCAGGCCGAAGCCAACGTCATGGCGATGCTGTCGACGCATCCCGCCATCGTCACGATCTACCAGGCCGGCGTCTCGGACGACGGCCGGTCGTACCTCGTGATGGAGTACTGCTCCAAGCCGAACCTGCAAGTCCGGGCCCGGTCGGCGCCCATCTCGGTCGCGGAGTCGCTGCGCGTCGGCATCCAGGTCGCCGCCGCCGTCGAGACGGCCCACCGAGCCGGCATCCTCCACCGCGACATCAAGCCGGCGAACATCCTCGTCACGGAGTACAACCGCCCCGCGCTCACCGACTTCGGCATCGCGACGACCGCGGAGGGGACCGACCCCTCGGCGGGGATGTCGATCCCGTGGTCCCCGCCGGAGTCGTTCGCCGACGCGCCGGACTTCACCGTGCGCTCGGACGTCTGGGCCCTGGGCGCCACCGTCTACAACCTGCTCGCGGGTCGGTCTCCGTTCGAGGTCCCCGGAGGCCGCAACGGCGGTGCGGACCTGATCCGCCGGATCGAGTCCGAGCCGCTCGCGCGCCTCGAGCGCGCGGACGTGCCTGCGTCCCTGTTCCACGTGCTGGAACGCTCGATGGCGAAGCGGCCCGGCGACCGATACGAGTCCGCCGTGGCCTTCGCTCGCGCGCTGCAGAAGGTGCAGATCGAACTGGCGCACTCCGTCACCCCGATCGACATCCTCGACGACGCCCCTCCTGTCGAGGACGAGGAGGAGGACGGCGAGCTCACCCGCGTCCGCGGCATCGTCAGCATCGATCCGCACACGGCTCCGGCCGCGGGGCCCACCTGGGAGCGTTCCGCTCTCGCGGGTGGACTCGCCGCAGGGATGGATGCCACGGCTCGCCGTGACACGTCGGCCTGGGCTCCTGCCGACACGGGAACGAACACCGGCTCGGACGCGACCATGCTGCGCCCGCCGACCGCGATCCCGCCGTCGGCTCCGGTCACCACCGCGGCGGACGAGGGGACGATCGTGCGGGGACCCCAGCGCATCCCCGCAGCCACGGCGCCGACGGCGCCGGTCCCGCCGATGGACACCGGGTCGCCCCAGACGACGGCTCCGCCCGCTGTCACACCCTCCGCTCCGGCGCCGTCCCGCAAGGGGCTGTGGATCGGACTGATCGCCGCGGCGGTGGTCGCCATCGTGGTGGTGGGGGCGGTCATCGTCGCGTCGCTGCTGACGCCGCCCGCCGACGAGGCGGCACCGTCGACGTCGCCCTCGGCCGCACCGATCCCCCAGGACCCGGTCTCGGAGTACATCGCGCCGCCCACCGAGGGTGAGAGCTCGGTGGCCGGGGGCAAGGCGACGTTCCGGTGGATCAACCCCGATCCGCAGGAGGGCGACACCTACCTGTGGCAGCAGGTCCGACTCGACGGCGGCGAGGCGACGGCCGCGAACGTGCCCGAGACGAGCGTCACGGTCTCCCTGGGCAACGACACGCAGGTCTGCATCGACGTCAGCGTGCGCCGCGAGAACGGCTCGACGAGCGACCCGCTCCGCATCTGCGCGACGTCCTGACCCGACGGATCAGGCCCGGTCGAGCACCTTCACGATGACCGAGCGGCGGCGCAGCTCCGCGACCGTCCGCGTCTCCTCGTGCGTGTCGCGGCCGAGCGCCTTCACGTCGGTCACGACGAGCACGTCTCCGGCGCCGAGGCGCCCGAACAGGCGCGTGAGCCGTTCCTCCCACGTCTCGCCGATGTCCGGGGCGGGATGCCGGAACCCTTCGATCGGCACGCCGAACTGCGCGAGCGCCTCACGCTGCGCGACGACGCTCGGCATGTCCGGGCGTGAGACGACGAGACCCACGAGCCGCGAGCCGGCGGGGAGGGCCAGCCACCATTCGGGGTTGGGGTGCAGGGCGGCGAAGCCGGGGGCATCCGTCGTGGGATCGTCGGGGATCGCGATGAGGCGAGACTCCGCGTAGTCCCCGGGCGCCGGTTCGTCCGCGCGTGCGTCCACTGTGATCTCCTCCGCGTGCGACGACGCGATCAGCGCCGTCGCACTCCATTGTGTCCGATCGCCCCATTGTGTCCGATAGCCGGTGCCGCGGAGGTGCGAGTACGGTTCCGGCCGCGGACGCAACCCGTGTCGTCCGACGCAGCGCCGGGAGTACCGTCGCCGCATGACCTTCAACCCGAACGCGGATGTGCGGGGCAAGAGCGCGACCCGTCGCGGCGGCCGCGGTCCGATGATCGCCGGTGGCGCCGGGGTCGGGGTGATCGGCATCGCCGTCCTGCTGTTCTCCCTCTTCACGGGCCAGGACTTCAGCGGCCTGCTCGGTGGCTCGCCGGGCGGCGGCGGCCAGGAGCAGGGGACCGCACTGACGAACTGCCAGACCGGCAGCGACGCCAACAACGACGATGCATGCCGGCTCGACGCCGGAGAAGAGGTCATCAACTCCTACTGGGAGGGTCAGTTCGGCGGTGACTACCGGGCGCCGAGCCTCGTCATCGTCGATCAGCAGACGCAGACGCCGTGCGGCACGGCATCCAATCAGACGGGCCCGTTCTACTGCCCGACCGACGAGACCGTCTACATCGACCCGACCTTCTGGTCCATCCTCCGCGGACAGCTCGGCGCCGAGGGCGGCGACTTCGCCCAGCTCTACGTGCTCGCCCACGAGTACGGCCACCACGTCCAGCATCTGACGGGCGTCTTCGACGACCACCCCCGGGACGGCACGGGCCAAGACAGCAACGCCGTCCGCACCGAGCTGCAGGCCGACTGCTACGCGGGAGCCTGGGCGGCCGACGCCCCGGAGCAGACGGATGCCGCCGGCCAGCCCTACCTGCTCGAACCGACGCGCGCGCAGATCGACGACGCGCTCTCCGCTGCCGCGGCCGTCGGCGACGACCACATCCAGGCGCAGTCCGGGCGCGTGAACCCGGAGAGCTGGACCCACGGCTCGAGCGAGCAGCGTCAACGCTGGTTCATGGCCGGATACGAGGGCGGCCCGTCAGCGTGCGACACGTTCGCCGTCTCGAGCCGAGACCTCTGAGAGGCCCTTCCCCGAGGCGCCTGATAGGCTGAACGGGTTGCGGCGCCTTTCCTGGTGCCCCTCGCGTCGTAGAACGCATCATCCGCTGCCGATCCTCTGATCGTCGCTGGCGACTCCTTCTCACGGCGCACCCGTCTGCGCATCCGCACTCGGGACACCGATCCGGGCGAACACGCCCGAGTTAGCTCTGTCATGACTGAACCCACGTTCGGCACGCTCGGCGTGCCCGCCCCCCTCATCACCGCGCTCGCCGCGGAGGGCAAGACCAGCCCGTTCCCGATCCAGGTCGACACCCTGCCCGACACGCTCGCCGGTCGCGACGTGCTCGGCCGCGGTCGCACCGGCTCGGGAAAGACCCTCGCCTTCTCGATCCCCATGGTCGCCCGTCTCGGGCAGGGCCTCGCCGGCGGCACGCGTCGCCGCGGACGCATCCTGGGTCTCGTCCTCGCGCCCACCCGTGAGCTCGCGACGCAGATCGACCGCACCCTCGCACCGCTCGCCGCGGCCTACGGCATGAAGACCGCCACCGTCTTCGGCGGCGTGAACCAGAACCGTCAGGTCGAGGCGATCCGCGCCGGCGCCGACATCATCGTGGCCTGCCCCGGCCGCCTCGAGGACCTCATGCAGCAGAAGCTCGTGAGCCTGGATGCCGTCGAGATCACCGTCATCGACGAGGCCGACCACATGGCCGACCTCGGCTTCCTGCCCGGCGTCACCCGCATCCTGAACGCGACCCCGCAGGGCGCGCAGCGTATGCTGTTCAGCGCGACGCTGGACAACGGCGTCGACAAGCTCGTGAACCGCTTCCTGCAGAACGAGGTGCTGCACTCGGTCGACGAGGCGCACTCGCCCGTCGCCGCGATGACTCATCACGTCTTCCACGTGCCCGGCTCCGATGAGAAGAAGGAGCTCGTTCGCTTCCTCGCCTCGGGCACCGGTCGCCGCATCCTGTTCCTGCGCACCAAGCACGCCGCGAAGAAGCTCGCCAAACAGCTGACGTCGCAGGGCATCCCCTCGGTCGACCTGCACGGGAACCTCTCGCAGCCGCAGCGCGACCGGAACCTGGCCGCGTTCTCGGACGGCTCCGCCCGCGTGCTCGTCGCGACCGACGTCGCCGCACGAGGTGTGCACGTCGACAATGTGGAACTCGTCGTCCACGTCGACCCGCCCATGGAGCACAAGGCGTACCTGCACCGCTCGGGCCGTACCGCCCGGGCCGGTGCCGAGGGCGCCGTCGTCACAGTGGTCCTGCCCGAGCAGCGTCGCGACGTCGACCAGCTGCTGCGCAAGGCGTCGATCTCCGTCACGCCCGAGACCGTGACCGCGGCATCCGCGTCGGTCGTCGAGCTCGTCGGCGAGATCGCCCCGCACGTGACCCCGGCACCCGAGCAGCCGCAGGTCCGCGGTGGTGGGCAGAGTCAGGGCGCGAACGCGCAGCGCAAGCGCGCCGCCCGCGAGGGCCAGGGCGGCGGCCGCGGGCAGGGCGGCGGACGCGGTGAGGGTGGTCGCGGACGCGGTCAGGGCCGCACGTCCGACGCCTCGCGTCGCTCCTCCGACGCGCCGCGCCGCGACGGCCAGGCCGCGCGTTCGGCCGGCCAGCCCACGACGCACGGCACCCCGAAGGCCGCTCCGACCGGTGGCACCCGTCGCACCGGCCGTCGGGCGACCGGCGGCGGTGCGCTCACCGTCGGATCGGTGGTCCGTCAGAACGGTGCAGGTCGCCGCGGCGGCCGCTGAGCCGCAGCATCCAGGTCGAGAGCCGCACCCCGTCCACAGGGGTGCGGCTCTCGCCGTCTGCCCCGCACGACGGTGGGCGGGACAGGTCTCGAAAGGTCGACGACTCAGCCGGCGGCATCCAGTTGCGGGTCGATGACCACTCCGGTGACTTCGATGATCCGACCCGTGATGGTCGCGACGCGGAAGACCGTGGCCTGCATCGGGGTCTCGGTGTCGAGGGGGAGCAGGACGACCTCGATCTGGAATTCGCCGACCGTGAGGATGCCGTGGCCCGGCGCGTCCACGAAGACGGTGTACGTCCGCGTGCGCATCGACCGCGCGCTCCCGTCGCCGATCGGCGTGCCCGGCTCGGGTGAACGCGGGAAGATGCGAGGCAGCGTCGGCGGCGGGATCCGCGCGGTCGGTCCGTGCTTGATGCGCACCGGGTAGAGGGCGAGCACCTGCCCGACGAACAGCTCGATGACGCCGTCGGAGTCCGACGAGCGCGAGGCGTCGCCAGGCGCGGCGGTCACGCCGGCTCGGAACGGCGCTGTTCGTACAGCGTCTCGGCAGAGGCGACCTCGAGGGCGCGACGGAGCTGTGTGCTCGAGGTGTGCGCGGTGTACGGGAAGTAGACGACCTCGACACCGACCTCGCCGAACTCGCGCTCGAGACGGTTCCCCTTCTCGGTCCCGCGCCAGTCGTCGCCCTTGAAGAAGTGCGTGAACCCGACCTCGCGCCAGACGGCCAGCTTGTCGGGTACGCGCTCGACGTGGACGTGGTCGACGAAGCGGATGCCGCGGACGATGTCTGCCCGCTCGGCCGTCGGGATGAACGGGTCGACGCCCTTCACCTCGCGCAGCATCTCGTCGCTGACGACGCCCGCGATGAGCAGGTCGCAGTGCTCCCTCGCGTGTCGAAGGATGTTCAGGTGTCCCACGTGGAACAGATCGAACGCCCCCGCGGCGTATCCGATACGCACAGTCATAGCAAGCTCCCCAGCCAGCTAAATCGAGCCCCAACTCGAACCGGGCCCCCAAAGCCCGATGCCTGGACACTACACCACGGCGGTCGTGAGCGTCACGGGGCCTTCCGCGGCCGGTACTCGAGGTAGCGGAACCCCGCGCCGCCCGCGGCCATCCCGGCCCCGCGCGCCGCCAGCCGCGCACCGCGGGCCCGGTGCACCGTGGAACGCGTGACGACGCCGAGGAGCCAGCGACCGGTGCCGGCGAGAGCGCGAGCCAGCCCGACCGCGAGCCAGCGGAGGCGGCGCCGGAAGGTGCGCGCGGCGCCGTCGGTGAGCCGGATGTCGCTGCGGGCAGTCGTCGTCCCGACGCGGAAGGCGCGGCGCAGGACCCACGAGGCCGTCGCCCGGTCCGCCGGGACGTGGTCCGTCACGACGGCCTGCGGAGCTGCCACGATGCGCGCGCCGCGCCGGGCGAGCGCGGACGTGAAGTGGATGTCCTCACCGCCGGTGCGCCCGAACTCCTCGTCGAAGCGGACCTCTGTCGTGCGGAGCACGGACACGTCGATCAACAGGTTGTTCGTCGGGGCCGCCGGCATCCGCTCACCGTCGGCGAACCGGACGCGTCGGAAGAACCCTCCGGCGACGATCCACTCGTCGGGGGCGACGTCGAATTCGGATTCCACGCGGCCCGAGACCAGATCCGCCGTCCCCGCCGCCCACGGCGAGATCAGTGCCCGCAGCCATCCGGGGGCGGGGACCTCGTCGTCGTCGATGAAGACGAGGGCGTCGACGTCTCTCGACAGGGCCTCGTCGAGCGCGGTGTTCCGGACCGCGGCGAGTCCGGGGCGGGGCTCGAGCCGGTAATGCACCGACGCCGTCTGAGCGGGTTTCTCGGCACTCCCCGCCGGATCGTTGTCGATCACGATCACCTCTGCGCGGTGAGGGATGACGTCCTCCCGCTGAGCAGCGAGAGCGGCGAGCAGGCGGGCGAGGCGCTCGGGCCGGCGGTACGACGGCACCGCGATCAGCACCCGCGCCCATGAGCTCACGGGTGCCCCCGCCGCGCCCGCACTGCGTCTGCGTACGCCTCCCGATGGCGGGCGCCGACGAGTGACCATCCGCGGTCGCTCAGATCGGGCCCGGCCGCGGGGACGTCGCTCCTCGCTTCCGCGAAGGCCGTCAGTGCGTCCGCCGTCAGGTCGCCGTCGAACATCGTCACCCACTCCTCGCCCACCTCGAGGGCGAGCGCCTCGTTCACCTCGTTGCGGGGGACGAGGACGGGACGGTCCAGCGAGAGCGCCGCGAGGGCGGTGCCCGAGTTGTGCATGAAGCGGTACGGCAGGACGATGCCCGCCGCGGACATGACCGCGCGGGCGAAGTCGTCCTCCGACAGGTAGCGCAGGTCCACTGAGACGCGATCATCCGGCGACGCGAGCTCCCGGATCTCGGCGGCGAGCTGCGGGGTCGACGGGCTCCCCGAGATCCGCAGGGTCCAATCCGGGAGGCGGGATGCCGTCCCCCGGAACCGTTCGATGAGCGTCTCGACCCCCTTGTAACGGCGCACCAGACCGACGAAACCGAGCGATCGCGTCGCCGTGGGGACGGGATCGACGTCGGCGAACCAGTCGCGGTAATGGCCGTGCGGGATCACTGCCGACGGGATGCCGCTGCGCACCGGTGTCGACTCGTTGAGGCGGATGTGGAAGTCGGCGCGACGGTCGATCCACTGCAGGAGCAGCCGCTCCCAGCGCGAATCGACGTCGGGGAGTTCGACGTTGTGCATCGTGCGGACGATCGCGACCCGGGTGAGTCGGAGACGGGCGACGAGCATGGTGCCGAACAGGCGTCGGGCGACCCGCTTGGTCGGCGTCGCTCCGCCGAAAAGAGTCTCCGGCCAGTGGAGATGCAGGACGTCGTAGCGTCCGAGCAACGCGGTCCTACGGTCGAATCGCAGGTGCTCGATTCCGGGTTCGGACTCCAACGCGGCATCCAGCATATGGATGTAGGGATTGGACGTGGGTCGCGGTGCTCCAAAAGATTGCATCACGCGCAGGCGGTCGCCGGTCGACATAGCGGACAGTCTGGCAGGTCGGGGGAGCCCGGCGGCTCCACCCGATTTCAGCCTCCCCTTCCGCATCCCACCGGACACTGCTGGCACACGCGCGAGACAACATCGGGTTCGCACGTCATACTGTCCGTGGGGATGGGCGCCTCCGGCGCCCGCGAATGTCGAGCTGCTGGGGGTGGCGCGAATGACTTCGCTCGTAGGGGACACGAGCGCGAGGAAGGCACTGTCGCGCGTCACCGCACCGGTGCGGACGCCCTTCGACGGGTGCACTCGGGAACGCCGTTTCGACGCCAGGACAGCGGTGCCGGTCCGTGCTCCGGCACCCCTTCGCAACCCACGCGCACGACACCTGCGAGGAGCACTCAGATGACGACCACGGACTCCGCCGCGACCAGTCTCGCCGAGACGATGGCGAGACTGCGCGGGGCGCAGAAGGGACATGCCCGCGGAGCACCGGCCTACTCCGTGTACGTCAACCGCCGGATCGGCCGTCTGTTCGCCGCCATCGCGTACCGGTTCGGCCTCACGCCCAATCAGGTCACTCTGGTCAGTGCCGCTCACACCTTCGTCGGCATCGCGCTCGCCGCTTCGGTGCCGGCGACCTGGTGGTCCGGGATCCTCATCGCCGCTCTGCTGGTGGCCGGCTACGCCTGGGACTCTGCCGACGGTCAGGTCGCTCGGCTGCTCGGCGGCGGAACGGTCGCCGGCGAGTGGCTCGACCATTTCGTGGATGCGCTGAAGATCGCGAGTCTTCATCTCGCCGTCCTCATCGGGCTCTACCGATTCGGCGGCCTCGACGAGGCCGCTCTGCTCGTACCGATCGGCTACTCGATCGTCGCGACCGTCACCTTCTTCGGGATGATCCTGAACGATCTTCTGAAGGGTGCGCGGGGCGTGGCATCGACTCACGAGCGTGCCGGTGGCACACTCGGTCGGTCGCTGCTGCTCCTGCCGACCGACTTCGGGGCGGTCTGTCTCGTCTTCCTCCTCTGGGGGGTGTCGCCGCTGTTCCTGGTGGTCTATGCCGCGCTGTTCACGGTGAACGTGCTCTTCCTGGTCGCCGCGGCGGTCAAGTGGTTCCGCGAGATGCGCCGTGTCGGCTGACGGCGGCGAATGGGCTGTCGTAGTCGTCAACTACGGCTCCAGCGCGCTCCTCGAGGTGAATCTCGCCGCGACCGTCGCGGAGGCGACGCCCGACATCGTCGTCGTGGTCGACAACCCCACGACTTCTGCGGAGCGCGAACGCATGCGCGATCTCGCTCATCGGCAAGGCTGGACGCTCGTCGAGCCGGACACGAACACCGGTTTCGGCGGCGGAGTCAATCTCGGCGTGGCGGCCGCTCTCGAAGCGGGAGCACGCGGCCTGCTCCTTCTCAACCCCGACGCGCAGATGGGAGGAGACTCCATCGACGTTCTCCGTAAGGCGACCGCCGACGCACCGCTCGTCCTGTGCGCGCCGCGGATCGTCACGCCCGCCGGCGCCGTCTGGTTCGCGGGATCGGACGTCTCGCTCGTCGATGGCCGCACCCGCAGTCACGCCAAGCGTGCACAGCATCCGGGCGAGGCGACGTGGGAGTGGTTGACGGGCGCCTGCCTGTGGTTCACGGCAGCGCTCTGGCATGCGACGGGTGGCTTCGACGAGGACTACTTCCTGTACTGGGAGGATGTCGACTTCTCCCGCAGGGTCGTGCTCGCGGGCGGAACGGTGAAGGTGGTGACGGACTCGGTCGCCGTGCACGACGAGGGCGCGACGCATCGATCGCGTCGCCAGCCGAACCGCGCCAAGTCCGAGACGTATTACTACTTCAACATCCGCAATCGGATGCTCTTCGCCACGCGCTTCCTCGACGAGGAAGGGATCCGTCGCTGGCGAGCCGGTGTCACGGCATCCGCTCGTGAGGTGATCCTCCGTGGCGGGCGCGCACAACTGCTCAGGTCGTCGGCACCATGGCGGGCCTACTTCCGCGGTGTGCGCGACGCGCGTCGTATCGCGGACGAGCGGTTGGGAGCCGATTTCGGCCGTGTGAGGGCGGCCGCCAGGGGCTAGTATCTGTGCGAATCGTGCGGCGCGTCCACTGGGGAGGACGGCACGTTCATGGGGGAGGACGAAGTCAGGATGAAGGACGACGAAGCGTTCGCGCGAGACCGCGACGAGTTCGAGGAACTACTCCGAGAGGAGCCGCGCCGCGCTCCGCGAAAGGCGATCGTCGCGATCGCGGTGGCCGCCGCGGTGGTGGTCGGGGCCGGCATCGCGCTCGCGGTGGGCCTGAGCGGCGGCGGAGGGTCCGAGTCGCCGGGAGTCGCGGGTTCCAGCTCCTCGCCGACGGCTGACGACGCGTCTGCGAGGCCCACGCCGAGTGAGAGCTCGGCTCCCGGCGGGTCGACAGCGACGCCCGTCGCCGACGGGAACGGATCGTCGGCTCCCGGCAGGGCGACGCCGGATGCCCGCGAGACTCTTCCGCCGGTTGACTTCGACGCCCCCGCTGCGGTCGCCGGGGGGCCGACGGTGTCGGTGAGCCGCATCGAGAGCGTCCGGGGCGAAGCCGTCCTCCCCGGGGAGGTGAGCGGTCCAGCGGTCCGCGTCACCGTCGAGGTGAAGAACGGTTCCGAGAAGTCGATCGATCTGACCACGGCTGCCGTCACCTTGTATGCGGGGTCGACGGACCTCCAGGCGAGCCCGATCACGAAGCCGGCGGGCCGGGCCTTCCCCTCCGAGGTCGGGCCGGGCAAGACAGTCGAGGGAGCCTTCGTCTTCGAGCTGCCCGAGAGCCAACGAACGGACGTCAGGATCGAAGTCGATCTGTCCGTTTCAGACCCCCTTATCGCCTTCGAGGGCGATATCGGCTGATCGCTGAGAAGCAATTCTCGAAAACAGTTCGCGCAGAACACTCGTTATGGCGTATGTTGTGCGAGAAATCCTTTGGGGGGATTTCTGGGGACCCGTCGGCATCGCGCGCTCTGCGTGCGTGCAGGCGCGTATATAGGGGATGCAAATCGTGGGGACGATTTCTGCGGGCCGAGCGGCTCTGTCAATGATGATCGCGACTGTCGTCGCGGCCGGACTCACGTTCGGACTGGTGCCCTCAGCGGCAGTGGCGGCAGATCCGCCGGCGGCGGCCGCGGCTGCGGCATTGCCCGAGACGGTGACTGCCGATGCGCTGCCCACCGTTCAGATCGACGGCGGCGTCGTGTGGTCGCAGGTGATCGTGGGCAACACGGTCTACGCAGCAGGGCAGTTCTCGAACGCGAGGCCGGCAGGCGCCGCACCCGGGACCAACCTCTCGGCGCGAGGCAACATCCTCGCCTACAACCTGACGACGGGTGCATTGATCACCTCGTTCGCCCCGAGCTTCAACAACCGGATCAATGAGCTCGCCGCTTCTCCGGATGGCAAGAAGCTCTACGTCACCGGCTCCTTCAGCCAGGTCAACGGCCAGAGCCGGCAGCGCTTCGCTGTGCTCGACATCCCCAGCGGCAGCCTCGTGTCGGGAACCGTTGGGCTCAACAACATCGGCAAGACGGTCTACGCGACGTCCACCGGCGTGTACGTCGGCGGGTACTTCACCTCCGTCGCCGGCCAGGCGCGCCAGCGCATCGTGAAGCTGAACGCCGCCGGCACCGCCGTGCAGCCCTTCGCGGTGCCCATCGACAACGGCCAGGTGCAGAGCATCGCCGTGAACCCCACCGGTGACCGTGTCGCCATCTCGGGGAACTTCACGTCCGTCGGCGGTGGCGACAACCCCGGGTTCGGGCTCTACCTCGCCGACGGATCCAGCGGCGCGGGACTGCCGCTTCCCGCCAACACCCAGGTGCGCAACGCAGGTGAGACTGCGGGTTTCATGAGCCTCGACACCGATGGAACGAAGTTCTACGGAGCCGGGTGGCACTTCAACGGCACCGGCAATACCGAGGGCACTTTCGCCGTGAACTGGGCGGACGGTGCGATCGCCTGGATCGAGGATTGCCACGGTGACACCTACGACATCGCGATCGTCAACGACATCGCCTACTCGGCCAGCCACAAGCACTACTGCGGGAACAGCGGCGGTTTCCCCCAGACGGATCCGTGGAGCTTCTACCACTCCACCGCCTGGACCACCGATGCACGAGGCACCAACACACGTGACATCTACGGCTATCCCGACCACCCGGGAACCCCGCGACCCGAGCTCCTGAACTGGTTCCCGCAGACGACGCCGGGCACTTTCACCGGCACCGGACAGGCGGTGTGGACCGTCACGGGCAACTCCGATTACGTCATCTACGGCGGCGAGTTCCCGGTGGTCAACGGCACTCGGCAGCAGGGCCTCGTCCGGTACGGAACCCGCGCGATCGCGCCGAACAAACAGGGCCCGCGTCTGTCGGGCGACGCGTGGAACTTCTCTGCGAAGTCCTTCTCGGCGGGCGAGGTCCGCGTGAAGTACCCGACGAACTGGGATCGGGACGACACGACCCTGACGTACCGGGTCTACCGGGACTCCGAGGCATCCGCGCCCATCTCGGAGAAGACCATCTCGACGGTTTTCTGGAAGCCGCAGACCGAGACCCTCACCGACACCGGTCTGCAGCCGGGCAGTTCGCACCGTTACCGCGTGGTCGCGACCGATCCCTACGGGAACGTCGCGAAGTCGAGCTGGGTCACACTCACCGTGTCGGACGCCACCCTTGGTGACTATGCGAAAGAGGTCTTCAAGGACGACGCCGAGCACTTCTGGCGTCTCTCCGACCCGGATTCCTCCACCTCCAGCGACTGGGCGGGCACGTCCGACCTGACCATCAGCGGCACCGTCGAGTCGTCGGCAGGCGCGATCGGCTCCGATCCCGACACCGCCAAGTCCTTCGCGAACGGGGCGTTCGCCGCGACGACGGACTCGATCGAGGGGTCCGACGTCTTCACGGTCGAGAGCTGGGTGAAGACGACCTCGACCGCCGGCGGCAAGATCATCGGGTTCGGCAACAGCTCGAGTGGGGATTCGAGCAGCTACGACCGGCACGTCTACATGGACAACGATGGCCGCATCTGGTTCGGTGTCTATCCCGGCGGTGTGCGGACGGTGAACTCCGGTGCGGGGTACAACGACGGTCAGTGGCACCACATCGTGGCGAGCCTGAGCACCGACGGGATGAAGCTGTACCTCGACGGAAAACGCGTCGCGCAGCGCGCGGACACGACCTCGGGTCAGGCGTACTCCGGATTCTGGCGTGTGGGAGGCGACAACATCGGCGGATGGCCGAACCAGCCGTCTTCTTCGCGCCTCACGGGCACCATCGACGATGTGGCGGTCTACGGACAAGCGCTGACGCTCGCCGAGGTGCAGTCGCACTACCGCAAGTCGGGCCGGATGTTGGACGTGCCGGAGGCTCCGACGGACGCCTATGGCGCAGTCGTCTACAGCTCCGAACCGGACCTCTACTGGCGCTACAGCGAGACGTCGGGCACCAGCGTGGCGGACAGCGGCACCTCGGGATACGCCGGCGCCATCGCGGGCACGGTGACGCGCGACGTCCCCGGTGCGATCTCGGGGACGTCGGACCCCGGCATCTCGCTCTCGGGGTGGTCCAACGTCTACTCGGTCGCCCAGTTCGGGTCCCCTGGCGCCTTCACCGCGGAGACCTGGTTCAAGACGACCTCCACGCAGGGCGGCAAGATCGTCGGCTTCGGGGATGCCCAGTCAGGGACGTCGTCGAACTACGACCGACACGTCTACATGCAGGACAACGGGCAGCTGGTGTTCGGTACGTGGACGGGTCAGGCGAACACGATCACCTCGCAGAACGCGTACAACAACGGTCAGTGGCACCACCTGGTCGCCACGCAGGGACCCGCCGGCATGGCGATGTACGTCGACGGTGTCTCTGTGGGGACGAATCCGCAGACCCAGGCGCAGGGGTACAACGGCTACTGGCGGGTGGGAGGTGACACCACCTGGGGCTCGTCGTCGCCGTTCCTCGCCGGGAGCTACGACGAGACCGCGATCTACAGTCGCGCACTCACGGCGGCCGAGGTGTCACAGCATTACTCCGTCGGCTCGACGGGACAGACGCCGAATCTGGCTCCGACCGCTCAGTTCACCTACTCGCTTGACCACCTCGCGGCATCCTTCCAGGGGTCGGGGTCATCGGACCCCGACGGCACCATCGCCTCCTACGCCTGGGACTTCGGCGACGGTGGCACGTCGACCGACATCGATCCGTCGCACCGCTATCAGTCGGGGGGGGACTACACCGTCACTCTGAAGGTGACCGACGATGACGGCGCCACGAACACGATGCAGGTGCCGATCACGGTGGTGGCGAATCAGCCGCCGACCGCCCAGGCCTTCTGGAGCGCTGTCGGCCTCGATGCGACGTTCTCGTCATCGGGTTCGACCGACAGCGACGGCTCGATCGCCTCCTTCGCGTGGGACTTCGGCGACGGGCGCACCGACACCTCACCCTCGCCGAGCCACACCTACGCCGAGGCGGGTTCATACACCGTCACACTGACGGTCGCCGACGACGACGGTGCAACAGCCAAGGCGACCCTCGATGTCGTCGTCGCGGCACCCGCCAACGCGGCGCCGACGGCAGCCTTCACCTCGACCGTGTCCGATCTGTCCGTCGCCGTCACCGGCGCGGCGTCCACCGACACCGATGGCTCCATCGCCTCGTACGCGTGGGCGTTCGGTGACGGCGGCACCGCCACCGGCGCGACGGCGTCGCACGAGTACAAGAGCGCAGGCGAGTACACGATCACGCTCACGGTGACGGACGACGACGGGGCGACGGATTCGAAGACCGCAACCGTGACGGTGACCGCACCCTCGACGACGACCCCCTTGTTCCTGGACGAGTTCTCGCGGACGGCGGGCTCGGGGTGGGGCACCGCCGACATCGGGGGCAACTGGTCGCTTCGCTCGGTGGCGAGCCGGTACTCGGTCGCGAACGGAAGCGGGAACCTGATTCTGCCGAAGGCGACCACCGTGTACGCCGACGCGACGTCGGTGAACACCGACCGGGTCCGTGTCGACACCGTCTTCTCCGTCGACAAGCTGGCCGAGGGCACGTACGTCGCCGTCACCGGACGTCAGATCGGTTCCGACAGCTATGTGCTCCGGGTGAGGATCAGCGCCGACGGCGCTGCCCGCCTCTACGTTCTGCGCAACGGATCGACGGCGATCGGTTCCTCGCTCCTGCTGCCGTTCACCATTCAGGCCGGCCCGAAGTACCACGCCATGTTCGAGGTCGCCGGAACGTCGCCGACCGCGCTCAAGGCGAAGGTGTGGCCGGCTACCGGCACCGAACCGACGTGGCAGCGCGAAGTGACCGACACGACGGCAGCGCTGCAGGCACCCGGCCGGATCGGGGTCTTCGGATTCCTTCCTTCTGCGGTGACGAATGATCCGGTGACCGTGTCCTTCGACCGCATCGTGGCTGTCGACCCGGATGCCGCGGTGCCCCCGACGGGCAACTCGGCACCCATGGCCGCATTCACGCACACCAAGGCAGGGCTCAAGGTCGATGTCGACGGCACCGGCTCATCTGACTCCGACGGTTCCATCGCGTCGTACGCCTGGAATTTCGGCGACCCGGCAGGGGCCACCGGCACTGGATCCACCGCGTCGCACACGTACACGGAGGCGGGTACCTACACCGTCCGGCTCACCGTGACGGACGACGACGGGGCGACGGCCACGGTCACCCACGATGTGACGGTTGCCGCTCCCGCACTCAACGCGGCGCCGACGGCGGCGTTCACTCGGACGCCGACGGGTCTCACGGTCGCCGTGGACGGGAGGACATCGAGTGATTCCGATGGGACGATCGCGTCGTACGCCTGGCAGTTCGGAGATTCCGACGCGGGCACCGCGACAGGTGCCACGGCGTCGTACACATATCGAGCCGCCGGCACCTACACGATCAGCCTGACCGTGACCGACGATGACGGGGCGACGGACACGAAGACGCAGCAGGTGACGGTGACGGCGCCCGCAGCCGGTGTCCTCTTCGCCGATGCCTTCGGTCGTTCGACGACAGGAGGCTGGGGGACGTCGGACAGCGGGGCAGCGTGGACGACGCGCGGTACGGCGAACCGCTTCTCGGTTGCCGATGGTGTGGGCAAGATGTCCGTCGGGGCGGGGACGTCCCTCTTCGCCGACACGCCCGTGATCGACAGCACGTCCACGTCGCTGACCGGGGCGTTCTCCGTCGACAAGGTAAATGAGGGCATGTACGTCGGCGTCATCGCTCGACGAGTGGGCACCACCCAGTGGCTGGTGCGGGTTCGGGTCGCGGCCGACGGAACCGTCAAGCTCAACGTCCTCCGCGGTGACAGCACCTCGGTCGGAGCGGCCGTATCACCGGCGGGCTTGACGATCGCCCCAGGGCAGACCTACCGCTTCGAGATCGACACCAAGACGACGACGACGACGACGATCGCCGCGAAGTTCTGGAAGGCCGGTGACGCAGAGCCGACGGCCTGGCAAATCGAGCGCACTGACGCGACCGCTGCGCTGCAGGGGGCGGGATCCGTCGGGTTCTACGGCTATCTTCCGAGCGCCACGGTCAATGTGCCGGTCGCGCTGACCTTCGACGACGTCGAGGTCGTGACGGCACCGTGACCGTGGAAGGCGAGCGGGCCGAGTGAATCCGACCGCTCGGGACCTCCGTGTCGTCCAGCTCTACGAGGTCGTGCGGAGCGCGCATCTGGAGCGGGCCGCGGCCGTCGAGCCGCGGCCCGTCATCCTGTACCGCCGCAACAGATACGACTTCGACCCGGCTCTCGTCGCGGCATCCGACGCGCAGCGCCGGAACCTGTGGCGGTCGGTCGTCTATGCCCTGTCCACAGACGTCGACATCGTCGAGGTGAACGAGCCGCTCTCGGGCGATTCATCGCTGCCGAGCGTGTCGTTCATCGCCGCGGCACGGTTCCGAGCAATGCTCCGACGACGACCGCGCCCCCTGGCCGTCTCCTACGCCATCGAGAACTTCGATCCCGACGTGCTGGTGCGGAACCTCCCGCTGAAGGCAAGGATGCGTCACCGCCTGAGGCACCTCGCGACGCCGGTGCTGTGGCGGTCGCTGGACCGGATCGTCTACGGCACCTCGGAAGCGCGAGTGGTTTACGGCAAGGCCTTCGGCACGACAGGGCGCCAGCCCGTGAGCACGCTGATCGAGGCGCTCCCGGCGCCGGTGGATGGAGCAGATGCCGCCCGTCACCCGGTCATCCTCTTCCTCGGGGATCTTTCGGAACGGAAGGGGTTCCCCGATGTCATCGCTGCATGGCCTCAGGTGAGGGCTGCTCTTCCCGATGCCCGTCTTGTGATCGTCGGCCGCGGCCCCGGTGCAGAGGAAGCGGTGACTCTTGCCTCAGCCGATGACAGGGTCACCGCCGTCATCGATCCTCCTCGGGCGGACATCGCGCGGCTGCTCCGCAACGCGAAGGTCCTCGTCCTGCCGTCCCGCCGCCGGCCCCTGTGGCGGGAGCAGGTGGGGCTGCCGATCGTCGAGGGCTTGGCGGCCGGATGCCTGGTCGTCACGACCACGGAGACCGGCATCTCGGAATGGCTCGCGCGCCACGGCCATTGGGTGATCCCGGAGCGGGAGGTCTCGGCCGCCCTCGGGGCGGCGCTCATTGAGGCCGTCAACAGCTCTCGCGAACCCGGCGACGTGCGTTCGGACCTCCCTCCCGTCGATGGGCGGCAGGCGGCGCACGAGTGGATGCATCGGGCCGGCGAATCTACCGCGATCGGATGACGTCGGCTATGCGACCGGCGAGCTGTGCCGTGGTGAAACCCGCCTCGACGTGGGCGCGCCCCGCAGTTCCCGCGACGGACGCCGACACCGGGTCGTCAAGCATGGCCAGGGTTTCCCGAGCAAGCCCGTCGGCGTCACCGACATCGATCATGCGCGCTGCTGTGGTACCTCCGAAATAGTCATCCATACCGGGTGTGCGCGTGATCACCAGCGGACGCCCCGTGGACAGGGCCTCCAGGCCGACTGTCATGCCTGAGACGTGGAGGTTCGGGCGGGTCGCTATGGCGACCACTGATGCGCGCGCGTACAGGTCGCGGAGTTCGGCGTGCGTGAGATACGGGATGACGGTCACCCCCTCAGGTGGATCGATGCTCGTCTTGCTCTGCACCACGATGTCGACATCCGGACGCGCGCGGCGCACTGCCGTCATCGCTCGGAGCAGGGTCTCCGGATCGCGGTCGCGGTCACCGCCCACGCTGACGACGAGTGGGCGCGCGGGGTATGTCACGTGCCGGAAGAAGTCGTGGTCCACCCCGAAACGGACGTAGTGGACGGGCGGTGCCCCCGAGCCGAGGAAGTCGGTGAGAGGAGCGACCTGAGCATCCGAGAGAACCCAGAGCCCATCCATCCGTCGCATCGCGCGCCGCATCCCATGGAATGCTGATCCCCCTTGTCGTGCGACGCTGTCGGTGAGCCACACGACACCCGAGTAACGCGCACTCAGCGCCCCGGTCGTCGACAGGAACACCCCCGCGTTCTCGTCCCAGGTGACGCCCACAGGGCGACCCGGTCGACGCCCGGGGGGCAGGAGGGCTTTCAGGCGGCGGGCGGCGCGGCCCGCGGATGACACATTCGGCAGGTTCCGAGCGGTGACCACGGGGAGGAAACGGTCGAGTCGGTCCAGTCCGTACGGCCACCGATCAGGTGCTGCCCCGGCCGTATGGCGCTCACGCCATGCGGGGAGGTCCCGGCCGGCGGGATAGAAGACGACGACGCCCGCACCACCCCCCGTAGCCACGGTCACATCGTATGCGTCGCGACAGACGCGTGGCTACGGAGCTGGCTCATCGGTCCAACGGGGCGGTGAACGCGCCGGGCCGTTTGGTGCCCGCAGCGACGCCGAGAGTCGCGGCGATGTCCGACGGCAGTCCGCCGAGGGACGCGCGCGGGGAGGCGAGCACGTCACTGCGCAGCGCGAGCGACGAGGTGAGGATCGGGCTGCCCGTCCACAGCGCGGAGATCCTGTCGTTCCCTGTGAAAGCCACCACATCCGAGAGGGTCTTCAGGCTCTTGGTTCCGGAGGATCCGTTCGCCCAGCAGGCGAGGTTCGCGGGCGTCGCCGAGTCGCGCCGGTAGTACACGTTGTTCTCCATCCAGGCTCCGACGCCCGCTCCGACGAGGCGGCGTTCGGTGTCCTGGGCGAGGATCGGGCACGAACCCGATCCCGTGCTGTAGGAGATCACGTTGTTCCGAACGACGACGTCGTCGAGAATCCACGGGACGAGGGATGTCAACGCCGAGTTCGTCTGCCGACGTTCGTCCTGCCAGAACAGGATGGCTCGTCCGGCCGCATCGATGGTGTTGTTCCAGATCCGGACGTCGCCGCTGTTCATCACGTGCACGTCGGCCCCGTTCCGCGAGAATACGTTGTCCGCGACGACGGCCCGTTGGCTGAGTTCGAGCTGGACACCGGCGGTCTTGTTGGTCGCCACGGTGTTGCTCGTGACTCTGATGTTGCGCGAGTTGATGTCGAACCAGACACCGGCGCTGTGGTTGTCGTCGATGATGTTGCCATCGATGCGGAGATCGCTCGAGTCGGTGATCTTCACCCCTCCCGAGACCGGTGCGGGTTTGAAGCTCTGCGTGTTGTTACCTCTGACGATGGAGTCGGTCAGAGCGAAGTCAGCGACCTTGTTGGCACCGAGGCCCATCAAGCCGTTGTCCTGCAGAGTGACGCGGTGGAACTTCTTGACGTCGTTCCAGGCGAAGACACCGACCGTGGCGTTGTCGCGGACGACCATGTTCTCGAGGGTGATGTCGTCGACCTCCGCAGTGACCGCCCCCATCATCGAGAGAGTCGTCGCGTAGCGTTTGACTCCGAATCCGCGCAGCGTCGTGTGCTTGCCCTGGACTTTGAAGGCACGCGCGAGAGTGCTGGCCTCCACCCGCTTGCCCGTAGGGTCCGAGCCGACCAGCAGGCGTTTCCCACTCTCATCGACGTAGAACGTGCCGGCCGTCACCGCCGCCGCAGAGCCGACCTGGGTGAGGGCCTTGTCGTTGATCCACACCTGATCCGGATAGCCGGCGAGCGGGTTTGCACCGTCGACGAACCGGCGGGTTTCGTCCTTGCCGGCGGTGAACGACACCGTGTGGTCGAATCGGTGGGTCCAGCCGGACTTGACCCAGACGTTGCCCGATTTGACCCAGCCGGTCACCGGTGAGCTCCCGTCGAACCACACCGCTTCTCCCGGATAGGCCTGGATCGTCAGAGCCTTGTTGAAGTCGACGTGAACGTACTCGCGGTACGTGCCGCCCCGGAGAATGATGATCGATCCGGACGGCGCTCTCGATACGGCGTACGCGGCGCTTCCGTAAGGGTCGCCTGCGGTGCCGGATCCGGTCTGGGTGCCCTTCGGGGCGACGAAGATCGCGCGGGTCGGGACGGGATAGGTCGTCGTGCCGACGGGAGCGCTGCCCACCGTCTCGCCGTCGTCAGAGGGGGGAGTCGTCGGCGTGGGAGAGGTGGTGGAGGGGGGATCTGCGATCCCGACCTCGTCGAGGCGCACGGTCGTCGACGGTGAGCTCCCCGAGAGGTAGGACGTGATGGCCGGGTACCCTGCTCGAGATATGCGCTGGGAGCTGGCGTCATCGTAGGTCGCCTGCCACGCGGGCTTGGTCGCTCCTTGTGGCCAGATGCGGGCGCGCAGCTGAACCGGCGAGGTACCGGTCGCGGAGAACTCGACGTTGACCCGCGTTCCGGCGGGGAGGCTCGAGATCGGCTTCATCGAGCGCAACACGACTTCGCGGCCGCTGCTGCCGTCGAACCGGCTGATCCAAAGGTTGACGCCCGTCTTTCCGAACCCGACCCGGGCTTGGTAGGAGAATTTGCCATCGGATCGAAGGGCGAACGAGACGGTCGAGCCGTTCCCTGCCGTCGTCGGCCTCTCGGGCCAGACGGTAGCCGCCAGGACCGCGTCGGTGAGTGAGGTCGACCGAATCGACTGTTCCGTCGATGCACCAGGCGTCAGCGCGATCGCGGCGGCGCCGTCGCGGACGCTCGTGGAGCGCGGGGCCGAGGCGGTCCAGGCGTCTCCGGAGGTCGACGTCCCCCATCCCTCCGCCACGGTCCGGCTGAAGGAGTCTTGGACATGAGTGGCAGCCATCGCTGCCGGCGATGTCGCGGCCGATCCTGCAGCGATGAGGGTGACGGCCACGGCGGTGGCGATCACCCGGGCGCGGAATCGGGCGCGCGTGAGGGCAGGGGTATATGACATATCAGCGGGTCGCCTTCGGGTGGGGTGGCGCGGACGGATGCCCATCAGAACACGGGGCGTGCTCTCCGCCGTCAGCCATGAGACACTTTTCATCTGTGCAGGGGTGCACAGCGTTGCGGACGGGGCTTGGTCCGCGCTGATGATGGGGGGTCATCGTGTGGGGTTCGCTGTGGCGACCGGACCAGGTGGGGCACGGCGGTCGGGTCGAATGGGTGGATGCCGGCAAAGGTCTGGCGATCGCGCTCGTCGTCCTGTTCCATTCGGCGCGATGGTTCGCGGGCGTGGCGGGCGATGTCTCAGGTTGGCTGTGGGTCAATGACCTGCTCGCCACCATGCGGATGCCGCTGTTCTTCACGTTGGCCGGGTTGTTCGCCGCCAAGTGGGCGACGGCGTCACTCGGCCGGCTTTGGAACGCCAAGCTCCGCCTGTTCGTATGGGTCTTCCTCCTCTGGGAGGTGCTCGGTCTCGGTCCGTATCTCCTCGGTCAGGCGGCTCATGGGGTCGAGATCAATCCACGGAGGGAGATCTTCGACACCGCGATCTCCCCCCTCATCCCTCGCTTCGAGCTCTGGTTCATCTGGGCGCTGGCGCTGTTCTTCCTCCTCAACAGGGCGTTGCGCGCGGTGCCCGCTGTCGTCACGCTCTCCGTTGCCGCGCTGATCTCGATCATCGGGTTCACCGGCATCCTCCCGCTGCCCTCGCCGAGCTGGACGGGTGTCTGCAAGTACTACGTGTTCTTCCTCATCGGGATGACGTGGCGGCGTGCGTTATTCGCGTACGCGGCGCGCAGCGGATGGGTTCTCCGCACCCTCGTGTTCGCGTCCTGGGCCGCGGCGGCGTGGGCCGTCACCGTGTTCGATCTGGGACAGGTCCCCGGGGTGTACCCCGCCCTCGCGTGCCTGGGGGTGCTCGCGGGCATTGCCATCAGCCAGGTCCTGCAGCGGGCCGCCTGGATCGTGAGCCTCGGCTCTCGGACGTTGCCGGTCTACCTCGCGCACACGCCGATCGTCATCCTGCTCGCCGCCGCTGTCTCGCTGTTGGCAGACCACGCCGTGGTCCGCACCGCGGCCCCAGCGCTGCCCCCGGCGGCCGCGCTCGCCGCGATCGGACTTTCGCTCGGTCTTCACCGGATCTCGCGACGAGGACCGCTCAGGTGGCTCTTCGATCCGCCGCCGCGGCTTCTGGTAGCGTCCCCGGCCGGGCCGACGAGCGCTGCGCGATGATGGCAGACACGGGCACAGCCAGCACGATCAGTGCCAGCGGGAGCGTCTTCATCGCCGACACCGCAGGACTGAAGGCGAGGTCCCACACCAGTCGTGTGGCGAGGTAGACCGCGAGCGCGGTGCATGCCCCCTCGCGCAACGAGCGGTCCAGTCCCATGCCAGCGATGACCGCGATGATGGCGCACGACGCGAGCCCGGGAAGTCCGAACCAGAGCCAGAAGTCGCCTGCCATCGAGTGGACCTCGATGCCACCGCCGAACATGAACCTGTCGACGTAATTGTTGTGCGGGTCGTAGCCGATTGCCGCCATCGAGGATTTGGCCGCAGCGATGTCGGCGGGGGAGGCGATGATGCCCGATCCCATGCCCCAGGGGTGCAGGCGGACCAGGGCCTCCGATGCCGCGATCTCGGGGCGGCCCCCGAGCAGGAGCGAGCCCGATGTGCTGATCTGCGCCTGGGTTCGATCCTTCGTGGCCTCACCGAAGAAGCCCTCGAGGATCGCCGCCTGCGCGACGAAGAAGACGGCGACGCCGAAGAGGACGACGCCGACGATGTTGCCCGCCCGGCGCCGGGCGGAACCAGCGCCCCGACCTATCCGCTGCCAGATCAGGACCACGCCCGCCAGGAGCAGCATCGCGGTGTTCGAGCGCGCGTCGTTCACGGCCCCGACCGCGGCAAGCAGAACCACGATGACCAGTTGCGGCATGAGACGGTCGCCCCGGGCGGCTATGGCCATAAGGAGGATCGTGAGCGGTATCGAGAAAGTGAACCGCCACGTCGAGGTCGCATCGATCTCCCCGAGGATGCCGAGGGTCATTCCCGTCCCATACGCGATCGACACCGCGGAGAGCCCGATGACGGTTCGGGCCCAGAGGAGCGCGCCGACGGCGCCGAGCAGACCCAGCGCGAGTGCGCTGCGTTCGACCAGGCTGGAGGGGAGGAAGAGTCGCTCGGCCGACATCCACCACGTGAGGAGGACGCCCGTGATCGTCGCTGCGACCAGGAGGCTCGCGAGGGTGATGAACAGGCGGGCTCGCTGCAACAGGGGCAGCCAGAGGGGCACCAGGACCAGTCCGAGGACACCCCCCACCGGCACGTTGAACGGGAGTGCAAGGCGCAGGCCGACGACGACGCACAGAGCGATCGCGAACACCGGTTCCGCTGTCCACTTCCGGCGGAGGATGTCCACGCCACCGGTCATCGTCGTCCGCGGACTCATGGCCGCGGCTTCGATCTCCCACCCCGGCGATCGCTCATGCGCCACCGCCACGGCTGAGTCACCGACGCGGTGTTGTCGTGGTAGGGGCTGGAGTCGATCCGCTTGACGGCGTTGAGGACGACGCCGAGGATCCTCGTTCGGGTCGACTCGAGTTCATCCAGCGTGCGACGGAGCGCGTGCCGCTTAGTGAACCGATAGCGCGCGACCACGAGGATGCCGTCCGCCACAGGGGCCAGCCACAGCGGATCGCTGACAGCCAGAACCGGCGGACTGTCGATGACGACGACGTCGAATCGCTTGCGCGCTTCCCCGACCAGGTCTCGCAGGTGGTCCGATGTGAGCAGCTGGCCCGGGTTCGGTGGGATCGTTCCGCTGGGGAGGACGCTCAGATTGCTGGTTCCCCAGTGTTGAATCGCGTCGGCGAAATCGATGTCCCCCACGAGGATCGTCGTGACACCGACGCCGCCCTCCAGCCCGGTCATCTTCGCGATGGACCCACGCCTCAGGTCGGCGTCGATGAGGAGGACACGCTGGCCTTGTTCCGCGAGGATCAGGGCGGTCGACAGAGCGACCGACGACTTCCCCTCGTTCGACGTCGCCGACGTGACGAGGATCACGCTCGTGTCGCCGTCGACGTTCGCGAACCGGAGCCCGGCGGCCACACCCCGGATCGACTCGGCGGCCAGGCCGGTCTCAGCGCGGCGCACGGCGTCGGGCAGGGTGGCCCCGTGCGAGACGTTGGCGACTTCACCCAGTACCGGCGTCTCCGTCAGCGCGGCGACGTCCTCTCGGGATTGCAGTCGCGTGGCGAGCAGCCGTCGCAGCCAGGCGTAAACCATCCCGATGGCCAGACCGACGAGCGCCCCCACGACGATCAGCAGGCGCGTGTTGGGTGCGATGGGGTTCCGGGATTCGGCAGCAGGGCTGATCGTCTCGATACGCACAGCAGGACCGGACGTGCTCGTCTGCGGAGACAGGCCCTCCACTGCATCGGCGAGTTCGTCGGCGATCGCGTTCGCGATGTTCGCCGTGCCCTTCGAGGACCCTCCGGTCACCGAGATGTTGAGTACCGCCGAGTCCAAGGGCGTTTCGACGACGACCTGGCCGGCGAGGGCGCGCGGGGTGGTCGTCAGCCCCAGGCGGTCGATCACAGGCTCGAGCACGACTGGCGACGTTGCGACGAGCGCATACGTGCTCACGAGGCTCTGGACGTAGCTCGAGCCCTGCACCAGCTCGGCCGTGCTGTCACCGCGCGCCGGCAGGACGACGACCGATGCTTGTGCGCGGTACACGTCCGGTTGTGTCTGCGCGTAGCCGTAAGCGATGGCGGCGCCGAGGATGACGAGTGCAACGATGGCGGCCCACTGTTTGCGAAGAGCCAGGAAGTAGTCGTTCAGGCTCACGAACCGAACCCCGACTCAGTTGCGAGCACGTTCAGCGCACGTTCGACGTCATTCACGATGACAGGTCCCCCCCACAGCACCCGGTCCGCCCCCAACGACTCCGGCAGGCGCTTCTGTTTCCGGCATTCTATGCCGTATCCCGCGCTCTCCGTGCCAGGGATGGGCGAATCGACTCGACGACCGGTATCCTCGGATCGGGGACACGCAGACTGGGGGAGTCGTATGCGAACGAGCGGTTATGGCATCAAGCGGGCGGGACGCCGAGTAGCCGAAACTCTGGACACCCTGTACGCGCGACGTCTCCGGGCCCTGCGCACCGGACCGCGACGGTCTGTCGGAGTAGTCGGGATCTACCGGGAGACCGAGCCCATCCGTTCGGCTGTCGCTCGACTCAGAGCCTCGCATCACGACGTGATCGTCAATGTCGGAGCGATGGGTGAGATCCCCGCCGAGATGGCTGCGGACACGGGCGCGGGCCACCTGACGGCCGGAAAGTTCCAGAACCTCAACGTCCTCGTACGGGATCTGCCCACAGTGGACTGGCTGGTGATCATCGACGACGACGTCGTCCTCCCCGACGGCTTCCTCGACCTCGCCATCGAGGTGTGCGAGCGGCTCGACCTCGCCCTCGCTCAGCCGGCGCAGACGCGGTTCAGCAACGCCAACTGGACCGTTGCGAAACGGCGACTGCTGAGTGTCGCCAGAAGGACGAGGTTCGTCGAAATCGGACCCGTCACTCTGATCCGAGCGGACGCGGCCAGACTGCTTCTGCCCTTCCCGCCCGACCTCCGGTGGGGCTGGGGTTTGGACTTCCAGTGGGCGCATCTCGTGGAGCGGGCCGGTCTGCGGATGGGTGTCATCGACGCCGCGGCCGTCGTGCACGCAAGCCGGAAGGTCGCGAGCACCTATTCCTGGGATGCCGCGCAGGAGGAAGGACGCGAGTATCTTCGCGGCGTAGACCATCTTCCGAATGACGTCGCGAAGGGTCGCGGATTGCGCACCTACCGGCTGCTGCCCCGGCGGCGAAACGAGGCCGCCCGCGTCGACGATCCGGAGACCACGGCCCGCTCGACATGACGGCGCACGGCGGCGCGGTAGGACTCGGGAGCATGCCGATGCAGAGCCTCAGCGCGACTGTCCACGACGTCCGCTCGCAGGGACGTCCAGGACTCCTTGAGCGCCCGTAGCTGGTCGGAGATGGCGGAAGGCTCGTCGACCGGAACCATGCGCGCGGTGGCGTAGCTGCCCGCCGCCTCTCGGAGACCGCTGGTGTCGGCGACCACAACGGGTCGGAGGCCGAGTACAGCTTCGACGGCGGTGTTGCCGAAGGGCTCGTCAATGCGAGACGGCACCACCACGACGTCCGCGTCGGCGACGAAGGCCCAGACGTCGGGCTGAAACCCGGCGAATGTGACAGACACGTGGTCTGACGCCGATTCGGCCTGTCGTCTCAACTGCTCGCCGAACCACTCGTATCCGGGGAAGGTGTCGCCGACGAGGGTGACCTCGACGGGCACGCCCTCGCGGGCAAGGAGCGCGGCTGCGGAGATGACCAGGTCCGGTCCCTTCCGAGGTGACAGTCGACCCATGTAGAGCACGCGGAGTGCGCCGTCCGGGCCGGCTCGCAACGGGGTCGGGGTCGCGGGTCCCACGACGCCGTTGAGGACGACCTCCGTCCGCGACGCGAGCCTCGGCAGGACCTGTCGGATGGTCGCCTGGCTGAACCGACTGTTCACCAGGATCTCGTCCGAGAGCATGTGCGGCAGGTACAGGAGCCGGTTGAGCAAGTCGCTCCCCGAGGCCTCCGCCTCGTGCACGTGACTGATCACCGGCACGTGTCGCAACCGCGCAACGAACGGCCAGAGGGGAATGGTGATGGTGCTCACGTACACCGCGTCCGGGCGGGCTCGACGCATGATGCGCCAGGCTGAACCGAGCCCGCGGAAGGTCTCCCTGATGAGCCGCATCCACCCGGAGGGACGAAGCAGCGCTTTGCGCAGCACGAGCCCGGGCGCGATGACCACCTCAGCGCCGAGCGAGCGAAGCTCCGAGATCAGCGGACCGGCCGCGGGAACCGCGACGACGACCCGGGCTCCACCCTCGATCAGTCCCGCGACGGATTCGCGGAACATCCGGTCCGATCCGAACAACTCGGCCCCCGGGTGTGCGGCGAGAACCGTCTGCGCCGCGGTCACGGCACACCGGCCATCGTCAGGACGGACCTCAGGGCCTCCGCTGCCGCGACCGCGTTGGGAGCCGGGTCGTGGTGGGTGCGTTTTCCGCTGCGGGCACGGACGGTGTCGGCGAGATCTTCGTCGCTGACACCTTCGACCTGGGGTGGAGCAGGGCAGGCTTCGAACGATTCGGCTGTCTTCGCGACGGCCGGGGTGAGCACGGGTGTGCCGAACGACCCGGCGACGATGGCGACGTGCATGCTCGTCGTGAACACGACACCTGCGGCTGCAAGGACGCAGACGATCTCGTCCGCCCCCAGTCCGATGAGAGCGTGAGTCGCCGTTCGCTGAGCAGCCGCCGCGAGCGCGCGGTCCTCACCCGAGCGTGTCCCGAGCGACAGGACGGCGACCGGCAGACCCGCCAGGGAGCGAAGTGCGGCCTCGACGCGGGCCTCCGGCCAGCCGTGGAACGTCGCTGCGTGGAAGACGACGAGCGGCTCGTCCAGGCCCAGCCGGTCCCGCACGATCTCGCGACCGCGCTGACTCGATCCCGGCTGGTCCGCAAGCGCGGGATGGGCGAAGACCATGTCGGGTGCGCGGACGATGCGTTCGGATTCGACGCCGATGTCCGCGAGCTGGCGGCCGGCGTGGGACGAGCGGACCCAGACTCCCTTCAGACGACTCACCGCCGCGCGGGTGCGAGCATCGTGAGTCACCCGGCGAGCGCCGACGGACACCAGCACGGTCGGCGCACCGGGCACCCAGTCCTCTTCCGGCAGCCAGGCTCCGGGACCCCTCAGGAGATGCCGCCGCGCGAACAATGCGGCCCGCAGCCGAACGAGACGACCGTGCCGCTGATCCTCCGGAATGGCCATGTGGTCGAGAGCCACGGTGGTCGTGTCGAAGCGGACGAGGTCCCCACCTCCCACGAGAACGGCGTCCGGATTAGTTCTCCGGATCTCTCGGATCGGCCGGATCGGCTCCCCGTCGAGAGTGGTGCCTGCGAGAGGTGCGAAGTGGGTGACCGCGGCCTTCAGCCCTATCAGCCGGAGGAGGTGGCTCGTGACCCGCGGATACAACTGGTCGCCCCAGTTGGACGCGGAGGAGTCGCCGACTTGGGCGAGCTGCACGGCTGTCGTCCGCGCCGTTGTCCTGACTGCAGACACGTCACCGATGATGCGCTCCTGACTCGAGGGCCTCATCCGTGAGGGCAGCGCGGCGCCTGCGGTGCCGGACGAGGAGGATGTTGGGAACGAGCTGGCACGTGACGACGGCGACGATCGAGCCGATGAGCGGACCGGGTGCTCCGAGACCGGGAGTGAGCGCGATCGTGAGACCGAGGCTCACAGGGAGCAACACGATCGCGCACGCAGCCTGGAAGGTGAGCCCGCGGGCATCGGTGAGCGCCATGCCGTAGGGCTGCTTCACCGCCTGAACGACGATGAAGACGCCACCCGCCACGAGGATGGGCCAGCCCAGTTCGATCCGGCCGCCCGATGCGAGGTCGGCGAGCCAGCCCGACAGCATGAAGATGAGGACGCTGCCGGCGAACGCGAGTGCCGCGAACATCCCGGCCATGGCGTGCGGTGAGAATGGTGTGGCCGTGCCCGCCGCACGCGCGCGAGCGAAGACCGGCCACAGCGACATGCCGGCGGTGGCGAGGACGCCGAGGGCGGGCGTGAACATCTGCATGGCGAGGCTGTACTCGGTCAGGTCGTCGAGTGAGCCGAGGTGACTGAGGACGAGTCGGTCCGAGGACATGGCGATCGGGAGAGCGATCATCTGCACGAGCATCGGCCAGGCGACGTTGAAGACCCGCTCTCCGCGCACGCGCGGGTTGAGGCTCCGGCGAAGCGCCACGCCGAACGCGGGCGAGATGCGCCTCACTGCGATGGTGAGAGCGATGGCGCTGATCAGGAACGTGCTCGCATAGGACGCGACGGCAATGTATCCGCCGTCTGCCCCGAGCGAGATCGTCAGCCAGAGCGCCACGAGCACCAGCGGAGTCTGCAGCGCGCCGAGGATGACGACGAGCGTGTTGAGCCCGAGAGCGATCAGGATGCGCTGGCCGAAGGAGATGAGCAGGTTGAGCCCGAAGATCGCAAGGCAGAGCGTCGCTGCGAGCGCGCCCGATCCCAGACTCAATCCATCGCCGAGCAGCGTGTCCCAGTACCCGAGCGCGTAGATGGCGCCTGCGACCGTGAGAAGGGTGATCGCGCAGCACGCCAGCAGGCGCATACAGGAGACCAGAACGCCGCGAAGCCTCGAATCGGTCCGGGGGTTACCCGCTGCAGACACGGCATTGAGGATAGCCGCCGACAGCCCGAGGTCCGCGAAGGGCAGGAGGGCGGCGATGCCGACCAGGAGCGTGTACTGGGCGTACGTCGCCTCACCGTAGGTGTCGAGGATGAGTCGGGTGACGACGATGCCGAGAAGCGCACTCACCGGCATCACCAGCAGTCGCGCCACCGCGCTGCCGCCGACCGACGCGAGCATCCCTCGTCGCGTGGCGAGCCGCCGCTCGAGGCCCGCGTCGACGTCCCTCTCTACCTCGTCGATCGCGTCGACGTCGGCGGTCGGGGCGGTATGGGATGCCGTCATCCGGCGCTCCGTTCTGAGCCGGACCGTCGCCGCGCACGGCGTCCGAGTTCGTGCATGGATTCCCGGAGCGCCAGTCGCAGCGCGAGGTCTTCGTAGGCGAGCGCCACGTCATCCCAGCGGAAGGCCACTGCGGCTCGCGCTCGCACCCGTACCCCCGAGGCCACGGTGCGATCGGGGTCCCGCTCCATGGCGGTGAAGCGCTGCGTCGACTCCGCGGCGTCCGCGAAGAAGAGCCCGTGATCATCGAGGGTCTCGTGGTTGAAACCGACGTCGTACGCGAGGACGGCCGTGCCCGCCCCCATCGCCCGAAGGAGCGAGGGGTTCGTCCCGCCGACGGAGTGACCGTGCACGTAGGTGAACGCGTGGAAGTAGAGGGCGTCGAGCAGATCCTGATCGTAGACGCCGCCGAGGAAGCGGATGCGGGGATCGTCGCCGGCCGCAGCGCGGATCCGTTCCGTGTACTCGGCGGCGTACGGAGCCGAACCGACGACCACCAGCGGTTTCGCGGCCGCGCTGGCTCGGTACCCTTCGACGATCTCGAGAACGTGGTTCTCGGGCTCGAACCGGGCGACGACGAGGTGGTAGCCACCGGGTTCCAGATCGAGGGTGCGGATGCCGTCGGCCGGCGCGCTTTCGAGGAGGGGCGCTCCGTAGCGGATCAGCTCTGTCGGCACGCCGAATTCGCGGTCGTAGTACTCCCCGATGCCGGGTGCGTCCGCGATGAGCGCATCGGCCGTTCGCACCCCGAACTCTTCCGCCCATCGGTAGTACGCCTTGCCGCGCCGCCCCCACTTCGAGCGCTTCCATTCGAGGCCGTCCATGTGAAGCGCGGTCGGGATGCCGCGGGCGCGCAGCAGTGGCAGGAACGGCGAGTTCGCGGCGTTGAACACGAAGGCGGCGTCGGGCCGACGCCGGAACAGTGCGTGGACGGCGGAGAGGCCCGTGTGGCTGAGGGTCTCGAGTTGCTTCACCGGAACAGCGGGCAGGTGGACCACCCTCATGCCGAGGTACTCCCGCTCGCGACTCTCGGATCCGCGCGTGTACACGGTGATCTCGTGGCCGCGCTCGACGAGCCGGCGTCCGATCTCCTCGACCGCCGTCTCGAACCCGCCGTACGAGGCGGGCACGCCGCGCGTGCCGATCATCGCGATCTGGAGCGTGCGCGTCGCATGGTCGTGCGCATCGGCGGCGACAGGGTTGCCCGCCGCATCCACCCGCCCATTCGAGTAGAGCGTCATCAGTAGGCCCCCTGCGGTGCGATCATGACCTTCGCGGTGCGCCACATGAGGACGAGGTCCGTCATGACCGTCCAGTTCTCGACGTAACGGAGGTCCAGGCGGACGCTCTCCTCCCAGGAGAGGTCGCTCCGCCCGCCGACCTGCCACGGACCGGTGATGCCCGGCTTGATGTAGAGCCGGCGGAAGACGGTGCCGTCGTATGCGGTGACTTCTGCGGGGAGCGGCGGACGCGGGCCCACGACGCTCATGTCGCCGCGCAGCACGTTCCAGAACTGCGGCACCTCGTCGAGCGAGAACTTGCGCAGGACCTGCCCGACCCGGGTCACCCGGGGGTCGCGCTTCAGCTTGAACAACGGGCCCGAGCCCTCGTTCTGCTCGAGGAGTGCGGCCAGCTGTGCTTCGGCATCCACCCTCATGGTGCGGAACTTGAGCATCGCGAACTCGCGGCCGTCACGGCCGACGCGGGACTGGCGGAAGAACACCGGCCCGCCGTCGTTCGTCTTGATAGCGAGGGCGATGACCAGTGCGACGGGCGCGAAGGCCAGCAGTGCGCCGGACGAGACCAGGATGTCCAGCGCGCGCTTGACGTAGTAGGACGCCCCTTCGAAGGTCGGGATCTTGACGTGGATGAGGGGCATGCCCTCGACCGGCCGCAGCGACATGCGCGGGCCGGCCACGTCGGCGAGCCGGCTCGAGATGACGAGCTCGGCGGCCGTGCCCTCGAGCGACCAGGAGAGTCGCTTGACGTACGTCGGGTCACCGGCGGGCTGGCTGGCGACGACGATGGTGTCGCTGCCGTAGATCTCCGCCGCGCGGAGGACGGCGTCCTCGCCGTGGAGAACCGGGTATTCGACGCCGTCGACCCGCACGCACTCGTTCGAGTCCTCGAGAAGGGCGACGCCGACGACGAGGTAGCCGAGCTGTCCGGCGGGACCGAGGGTGCGGATGGCGTACTCGACGTCGTCCCGCGAACCCACGACGACGGTGCGCGAGGCGAACCGGCCCTCGGCGCGCTGACCGATGAGCCACCTCCGCCAGGCCCACCGCGACAGCAGAAGGGCCAGCGTGCCGAGGGGGAGCGCCGTGAAGAGCTGAGCACGGATGCCGTCCCACTCGAACACGACGAACAGGATGGCGAGCAGTCCGAACGCGAGCCCGGTGGCGTGGGCGACGCGGGCGTACTCGACCGCGCCCGACCCGATGATGCTCGACGATCGGGTGTTGAACAGGAGCAGTGCGGCGAGCCAGAGCGTCCCGGTCGCGACGGCGATGGCGGCCGCGCTGTAAGGGATCGTGCCGATCGTGCCGGCGGCGGTGACGGGCACCGAGGCGGCGGTCGCGAAGGCGCACGCCAGTGCGACGATGGCGGTGTCGCTGGCACGCAGCCGCACGCGGAAGCGGCGCTCCCACTGCTGACGACTCACGAGGGCGGCGGACGCGCGCGGTGCGGCGCCGGCCAGGTCGCGGACAGCGGTCAGCGGGCCGAGCCCCGACAAGGTGAACGAGGGTGACAGGCCCTCGACTGCGCTCACCGAGCGCCCCCACAGACAACGGACAGCCGCCGCATCATGCCCCCAAGCACTGTGCGTCACTGCACCCGCCCCCACGGCGGATGCATGTTTCCCCAAAGCGAGCGTCACGGTCCCCCAAGGACCTCCGCGCGACCCCCCGGCCGCACGTTCCGCTCGTGGGCAACTGTAGCGCGCGACGGGCGGTCGTGCGAGCACGCGACGTTAACTCGATGTAAACCGCTGTTCACGTCGACGGATGCCGCGGCCCGGCATCCGTCCCCGGTGCATCCCCCTGCGGGGGGCGACTCAGGCGCGGAAGGCCCGTGCGAGAGTGGCCAGCAGGGGGGCGATCCGCCCGTCGATGCGGAAGCGGGTGAACCCCTCGGACACGGCGCGGCCGGTGCGCGAGGTCACGAACCACGGCGGCTTCGGGAGCACGGAGAACCTCCCGCCGGTCAGCGAACGCGGGAAGGGGCGGAACGGTCCGCGTACGACGGTCCGCTCGACGTCGTCGAGCAGCAGCGCGTTGTGGACGATCCCGATCCCGCTGGGCGCATCGTCGACCGAGCCGCCGGGGAACGCCCCCCACGTGGCGGTCGGCGTGAGGAAGCCGAAGGCCGTCCACGCGTTGATGGCGACGGTGCCATAGCGCAGGCGCGCGATCGACCGCTCGAACGCGGTGCCGAGTGCGCGCGCCGTGACCGGGTCGACGAGCACGTTCGCGCCGAGCGTTCCGGTCAGCCGGTCGTTCGCGTGATCGATCGCCGCATCGAGGAAGGTCGCCCCCGTGCCCGGGAGATCGACGATCCCCAGCACCGGCGCGAAGTATTCCGTCGTCTCGATCTCCCCGCCGCCGACGGCGATCGCGCGCGTGCCGCCCGCGAACCAGTCGGCGTCGGGGTAGGTCCGGCTCACCTGCTGCAGCCGAGCAGGCGCATTCGGGTACCAGACCGGGCGCTTCGGGGTCCGCGCGAAAGCGCGTCGCAGTTCGCGCTCGAAGTCCTCGCGCTGGTCCCAGTCGCGGCTGAGCAGGACGACCTGTCCGGCGATGCAGTTGTGCCCGCTGTTGTGCAGTCGCATCGTGGCGACGTGCTCGGCCTGGAAGCGGAGGTCGGCTCTCGACCAGCGGCCCGGCACCACGATGATCGGGGACACCCCGCCGAGTTCGGCGGTGATGGGGACGCGCAGGCGGTCATCGTCCGAGCCGACGATGGCGCGGAAGGTCGCCTCCGACCCGGTGATGTGCACGTGGTCGACCTCGGGGTGGCGCGTCAGGTAGGCCCCGACGTCACCGCCTCCGCTGACCACGGCGACGAACCCGGCGTCGATGAGCGGAGCGAACACCCGCTCGAAGACCGGGACGAGCGCATCCTGCGTCGGGTTCACCTTCAGCAGAGCGACCCGTCCCTGCGCCAGCAGTTCGTACAGCACGTCCAGGAACGGGATCGAGGTCACGTTCCCCGCCCCGAGGACGAGTCCGACACCGGTGCTCCGGAGCGGATGCCGCGAACCGAGACCCGCGGCATCCCGGGCCGCGTGCGACGTGACACCGGGCTGCAACCACACCTCGGTCGTGTAGCCCGACAGCAGGATCCGGTCCGAGAGGCGCAGCGGCGAGGTGTGGACGACGGTGCGTCCATCGGGTGCCGTTCCCGTGCGGATGCCGCCGAGCGGGCTGCGGCCTCGGGCGAGGGCGTCGAGAGTGTCGGCGTAGGCGTCCAGGGCGACGATCGCGGCGTAGGGGCCGGCGAGCCACTCTTCGCCGGCGAGCGGATGCCGCGCGCTGAGGCCCTTGCCGGCGGCCGCGATCCGGGCCCAGTCGTCGGCGCAGTCGGCGACGGCCGCGCGGACCCGGCGGAGCAGGTCACGTCGACCGGCGGCGGTGAGCGCCGTCCAGTCGGTGGCGCCGGCGCGCAGGCGGGTGAGCGCTGCGTCGAGCCGTTCCCGGGTTTCGTGCGGTGGGGCCGGTGACGTCGTCGTCATCGTCGCTGTGCCCGTGGGCTCAGATGAGCGACAGCTCGCGGAGCTTCGCGGCGACATCGTCGTTGCTCGGCTCCACGTGGTGGGTCGCGTCGGGGTAGACGACGACGGGGATGTTCGTGCGTCCCGAGATCTCGCGGGCGACCTCGGCGGCGTCGGGTTCCGCTTCCAGGTCGACGTAGCGGTAGTCGACCCCGAGGCTGTCGAGCTGCGCCTTGGTGCGGCGGCAGTCGCGGCACCATTCGGCGCCGAACATCGTGATCTGAGCGGACGTGTCGGTCATCACTCCAGGGTACGCCTGCCTGCCGGGGCGGGCGCCGGCTCCGTCGCCGCGGAGGGCGCGCCCTGGCGGCGCGGCGCGTAGACGACGAGCGCGTGGAAGACGAAGCGCAGCACGAACGCCGCGACGAGGGTGAGCGCAGCCGCGAGGACGGCCGGGATGTGGGCGCCCTCGACGAGGATCGACAGGATCGGGATGCGGACGATCGCCTCGAGCCCGTTGAAGGTGAACGATTTGACGAACCGTGTGAGCATCCGCCCGGATTCGGAGCGCATGTCGGCGAAGACGAGGTATTCCAGGAGCAGGAAGTTCGTGACGATCGTGATCACGCTCGCGATGATCGCGGCGGGGACGTAGTCCATCCCGAACCGGATCAGCCCCCACATGATGACGAGGTTCGCAATGGCGCCGAACCCGCCGACGAGGGCGAACGCCGACATCCGGCCGAAGCGCAGCATCGCGAGCTGCGTCAGGAAGCGCACGCCCTGAGTGAAGGTCGCCTTGGAGGTTCCCGCGTGGCGCGAGGCGAAGTCGAAGGGGACTTCGTCGACGCGCAGCTGACGCCGAGCGAGGATCTCGAGCAGGATCTTGAAGCCGCGGGGTCGGAGCGAGTCGACGTCGACGGCGTGGGTGTCGACGAGGAAGAACCCGGTCATCGGGTCGGAGCAGTTCGCCAGCTTGCGGGGGAACATCGCCTTGGTCAGCGCCGTCGAGGCCCGTGAGACAGCGGTACGCGTTGCGTCGGCGAGGCCCTTGGAGGTCCCGCCCGAGGCGTAGCGGGACGCGACGACGACGTCGACGTCGCCGCGGTCGGCGCGGTCGATCAGTCGGGGGATGTCCTCGGGGGGATGCTGCAGATCGCCGTCCATGACGAGGCACCAGCGCGAGGTCGCCGCCTGGAACCCCGCGACGACCGCGCCGCCGAGGCCTGCGACGGGGTGCTCCCGGTGGATCAGCCGCACGGGGAAGCCCGCCCGCGCGGCCGCCGCGGTGATGATCTGCGGGGTGTCGTCGGTCGAGTCGTCGACGAAGACGACTTCGAACACGCGTCCCTCGAGGGCGTCGCCGATGCGCCGCAGCAGCTCATCGACGTTCGGACCTTCGTTGAAGGTCGGAACGATGATCGACAGATCCATGGCGGGGCTCGCGATGCTCGGCGGCGGGCTCGGGGACGTCTCAGCCTAGCCGTGCGGTGGCGGCGTCGACTGGGGATGTCCCCGGCGAACGTCAGGTATCCGCTGACGGTGTCTCGGGCGGTCTGATAGACAGATCACATGATCTGGGGGGATGCCGCTGCGCCGCGCACGCGCCGGCGCGCGAAGGCGAGCGTCCTCGCGACCGCGCTGGTGATGCTCTCGACGGGATGCGCGTCGACGGCCGTCGACCCCGCGGCCGGCGCCTCCCCGACCGCGGAGGTGCCGGTGATCGCTGCGGCACCGTCGCCGTCCCCCTCGCCGACGGCCGAGCCCTCCCCGGCGTCCTCGTCGGTCATCGCGACGCAGGAGATCGCGGGCTCGGGTCCCGGCGCCGTCACCCTCGATGTGCCGGCTGGCACGCGCTCGGTGCAGATCCAGCTGACGTGCGATCCCGCGGAGCGCTTCACGGCGGAGCTCGGCGACTCGATGATGCTCGGGCAGGCGCCGCAGTCCGGGCCGTGCGACCCGGAGCGCGTGCTCTCCTGGCCGTGGGAGGCCCGGTCGGCTCCCGACCTCACGCTCGGGCTGACCCCGGAGGTCGAGTGGTCGGCATCCGTCTCGTATTCGTCCGAACCGTTCCCGCAGGATGCCGTGCTCGCCGAGGAGTGCGAGCTGTTCTCGGGCGTATACAGCCAGGTCACGAACGCGGACGAGGGCTACGGCTTCTACGCGGCTTTCGGCGCAGACGAATGGAACCGCCGACTGGATGCCGCGGCCGACGCGGCGGACATGCTCGCCGCGTCGTCGTCGACGGCCCTCGCGCCCTATCTCCGGTCGCTTCACACGGTTCTCGCGGAGCGCTCGCCGATCCCCGGCGGAATGACCGAGGTGCAGGAGTTCTGGGACGCTCAGAACCCGATCGCCCAGCTCTGCGCGGTCAACCACAGCGAGGTCTACGTCCTCGCCGAGTTCGGCGGCTGACCTCAGTCGACGGCGTCGCGCCAGGAGTGCTGCGGGCGGTAGCCGAGCAGGCGCTGCGCCTTCGCGGTCGAGAAGAGGGAGTCGTTGACGCCCAGGTCGCCGCGTAGCTCGACGTCGGGGAACACCTCGGCGACGAGCTCGTCGTTCGGGCGGCTCATCACGGTGTCGGCCGCCGCGATGAGGAAGTGATCGAACCCGGGGCCTGCGACCTCGAGGGCGCGATCGATGGCCTGAGCGCCGTCGCGCGCGTCGATGTAGCTCCACAGGTTCCACTTGCGCTGCCACGCGTCGGCGTCGAACGACGGGAACTCGGCGTAGTCCTCGGGCCACATGACGTTCGAGAACCGCAGGGCGGTGATGGATGCCTCCGGGTACCACCGCGTCAGCTCGATCGCCATCTGCTCCTCGAGGTGCTTCACGAGGGAGTAGACCGATTCGGGTCGCGCCGGGTAGTCCTCGTCGACCGGGATGTAGGGCGGCGGTACGTCGAACGGGAGTCCCTGGACGGTCTCGCTCGAGGCGTAGACGATCTTCGTGATCCCGAGGCGGAGCGCGGCCCAGAACACGTTGAAGGTGGTCGTGATGTTGTTGTGGAAGGTCGCGACGTCGGGGCGGATGCCGGGTGCCGGGATCGCGGCGAGGTGGACGAGCGCGTCGAGGCCGTCGTGCTGATCGCCGACTCCGGTCAGTGCGTCGACGACCTGGCCGTGGTCGGTGAGGTCGATCTGCACGAAGCCCGGGCCGCGAGTGCCGTGCTGGTCGAGGCCGATCACCTCGTGGCCGGCGGCGGCGAGTTCGCGGACGACGACGGACCCGAGTTTTCCGGACGAACCGGTGACGGCGATGCGCATCCCGTCAGCATGGCACGCGTCCCGGACAGCGGGGGCCGTCACCACCCGTGGGTGTTGAGCCATTCCCGACGACGGGATGCCTCGGCATCCGTCTCGCCCTCATCCGAGGTCTCGTGCTCCGCGAGCACGGCGTTCTCGAGCGGGACGAAGCGATGGCAGACGGGGCAGAGGGCTCGGCCGTGGGGCCATCCATCGGAGAGTGCGGCGGCCGGGGTGCCGTATTCGCCGGAGCCGGGGCACCGCGACGGGTCGGCCGCGGCATCCGTCCACATGATCGTGCGGTGGCGGTGCAGTCCGGGGTGGTCGAGGGGGCGCGTGCATCGGCGGCCAGCGCTGCGACTGCGGCAGAAGCGGACGACGTCGCTCATCGGACGACGATCGCGGTCAGGCGTCGGAACGGGGCACCGGCGCGAGGCGCGTGAGCTGCGTGACGTGCCTCGGCTCGAGCTCGGCGATCGAGGCGACGCCGAGCAGCTTCATGGTGCGCTCGATCTCGCTGCGGAGGATTTCGATCGTCTTGTCGACGCCCGCCCGCCCGCCGGCCATGAGGCCGTAAAGATAGGCGCGGCCGATGAGGGTGAACTTCGCGCCGAGCGCCATCGCCGCGACGATGTCGGCGCCGTTCATGATGCCGGTGTCGACCATGACCGTCGCGTCCTTGCCGACCTCGCGCACGACGGTGGGCAGCAGGTGGAAGGGGATCGGAGCGCGATCGAGCTGACGTCCGCCGTGGTTGGACAGGATGATGCCGTCGACGCCGTGGTCGATGAGGCGTTTGGAGTCCTCGACGTTCTGCACGCCCTTGATGACGATCTTCCCCGGCCAGATCTCGCGGACGACCTTCAGGTCCTCGTAGCTGATCGTCGGGTCCATCGCCGCGTTGAGCAGGTCGCCGACGGTGCCGCCGGTGGCCGAGAGCGAGGCGAACTCGAGCTTCGGGGTGGTGAGGAAGTCGATCCACCACCACGGCCGCGGGATCGCGTTGACGATCGTGCCGAGGGTGAGCTGCGGGGGGATCGAGAAGCCGTTGCGCTTGTCGCGCAGGCGTGCGCCGGCGACGGGGGTGTCGACGGTGAACTGCAGGGTGTCGAAGCCGGCCTCGGCGGCGCGCTTCGCGAGACCGTACGAGATCTCCCGGTCGCGCATGACGTACAGCTGGAACCAGTTGCGCCCGTGTGGGTTGGCCGCCTTCACGCCCTCGATCGAGGTCGTGCCGAGCGTCGAGAGGGTGAACGGGATGCCGGCGGCCCCCGCCGCTCCGGCGCCCGCGGTCTCGCCCTCGGTCTGCATGAGCCGGGTGAAGCCGGTCGGCGCGATGCCGAAGGGGAGCGCCGACGGTCCGCCGAGGATCTCCACCGACGTGTCGACGTCCGCGGCGGGTCGGAGCACGTCGGGGTGGAACTCGACGTCCTCGAACGCCTGACGCGCGCGTGCCAGCGAGGTCTCGCCCTCCGCGGCGCCGTCGGTGTAGTCGAACGCGGCCTTCGGGGTGCGACGCTTCGCGATCTTCCGCAGGTCGGCGATCGTGTACGCGGCATCCAGCCGTCGCTTCGTGCCGTTCAGCTCGGGCTTCTTGAACTGCATGAGCTCGAGCAGCTCGACCGGCTTCGGGAATTGACGCTGCACCATGGCAACCATCCTCCTCTGGAGTGATCCGACGCGGGCCGGGATTAACGCAGGAACGCGGCGGCGACGCCGGAGTCGACGGGAATGTGGAGTCCCGTCGTGCGCGAGAGCTCCGGGCCGGTCAGCACGTAGACGGCGTCGGCGACGTTCTCGGGCACGACCTCGCGCTTGAGGATCGTGCGGTTCGCGTAGAACTGGCCGAGGTCCTTCTCCTCGACGCCGTAGGTCGCTGCACGGTTGGCGCCCCAGCCGGCGGCGAAGATGCCCGACCCGCGCACGACGCCGTCGGGGTTGATGCCGTTGACGCGCACGCCGTGCTCGCCGAGCTCCACGGCCAGCAGGCGCACCTGATGGGCTTGGTCGGCCTTGGTCGCCGAGTACGCGATGTTGTTCGGGCCGGCGAAGACCGAGTTCTTCGACGAGATGTAGATGACGTCGCCGCCCATGTTCTGCTCGATGAGCGCCTTCGCGGCGGCCTTGGCGACGAGGAACGAGCCCTTCGCCATGACGTCGTGCTGCAGGTCCCAGTCCTTCTCGGTGGTCTCGAGCAGCGGCTTCGACAGTGACAGGCCCGCGTTGTTGACGACGAGGTCGACGCCGCCGAAGGCGAGGACGGTCGCGTCGATCGCGGCCTGCACCCCCGCGGCATCCGCCACGTTCGCCGCGACGCCGATCGCGACGTCCGTGCCGCCGAGCTCGGCCGCGGCAGCCTGGGCCTTCTCGAGGTCGAGGTCGGCGACGACGATGCACGCGCCCTCGGCGGCGAGCCGCGTGGCGATGGCCTTGCCGATACCGGATGCAGCGCCGGTCACGAACGCGATGCGACCCTGATGCGTTTTGGGCTTCGGCATCCGCTGCAGTTTCGCCTCTTCGAGAGCCCAGTACTCGATGCGGAACTTCTCAGCGTCCGAGATGGGGGAGTAGGTCGAGAGCGCCTCGGCGCCGCGCATCACGTTGATCGCGTTGACGTAGAACTCGCCCGCGACCCGCGCGGTCTGCTTGTTCGCGCCGTAGCTGAACATGCCGACACCCGGGACGAGCACGATGAGCGGGTCGGCGCCGCGGATGGCGGGGGAGTCCGCCGTCGCGTGCGCGTCGTAGTACGCCTGGTAGTCGGCGCGGTAAGCCTCGTGCAGGTCGCGCAGGCGCGCGATCGAGTCCTCGACAGAGGCGGATGCCGGCAGGTCGAGGATGAGCGGCTTGACCTTCGTGCGCAGGAAGTGGTCGGGGCAGCTCGTGCCGAGCTCCGCGAGTGCCGGAGCCTTCTCGGCGGCGAGGAAGTCGAGGACGACGTCGCTGTCGGTGTAGTGGCCGACCATCGGCTTGTCGGTCGAGGCGAGGCCGCGGATCGTGGGCGCGAGGGCGGCGGCCTTCGCGCGGCGCTCAGCCTCGGGCAGTGCGTCGAAGCCCGCGCGGATCTCGCCGAAGGGCCGGGCCGCACCGTGCTGGTCGATGTAGGCCTGGGCGGTCTCGATGATCCAGAGGCTGTTGCGCTCGGACTCCTCGGAGGTGTCGCCCCACGCGGTGATGCCGTGTCCGCCGAGGATGCAGCCGATCGCGTCGGGGTTCTCGGCCTTGATCGCCGCGATGTCGAGGCCGAGCTGGAAGCCGGGGCGACGCCACGGCACCCAGGCGACCTTGTCGCCGAAGATCTCGGCGGTGAGCTTCTCGCCGTCGGCGGCGGTCGCGATGGCGATGCCGGCGTCGGGGTGCAGGTGGTCGACGTGGGCGGCATCCACCAGTCCGTGCATGGCGGTGTCGATCGAGGGCGCCGCGCCGCCCTTGCCGTGCAGGCAGTAGTCGAAGGCGGCGACCATCTCGTCCTCACGCTCGACGCCCGGGTAGACGTCGACGAGCGCGCGCATGCGGTCGAGGCGGAGGACGGCGAGGCCCTCGGGCGTCAGCGTGCCGAGGTCGCCGCCGGAGCCCTTGACCCAGAGGAGCTCGACGGGCTCGCCGGTGACGGGGTCGGTGTCAGTGCCCTTCGCAGACGTGTTGCCGCCCGCGTAGTTGGTGACCTTGGGGTCGGAGCCGAGGCGGTTGCTGCGCGCGATGAGTTCGGCGGCGGCCGTGGGCGTGGGGGACATCGACTCTCCTGCGAGGCTCAGACGTGAAAGATATTGTGAAACCTTTCACAATCTAACAGGATCAGCGGATGTCGACCAGTCCCCGGAAGGCGTCGAGCCGGTCGTCGGCGGGGTCGAGCTCGGTGACGAGCAGGTCGACGTGGGCCCAGGTGAGGGCGCGGGCAACGGCGAGGCGATCGAGCTTGGAGGAGTCCGCGAGCACGACGGTCTCGTCGGCGTGGGTCGAGAGGACGCGCTTGACCTCGGCTTCTTCGAGGGTCGTCTCGCTCGTGCCGAACGACGGATCGAGGGCGGCGGCGCTCGTGAAGAAGCGGTCGTAGTGGAAGCGCCCGGCGCTCTCGCATGCCTGCGCGCCGACGAAGCTGCCGGTGCGCGGTTCGAGGTGTCCGCCGAGGAGGATCGCGTCGACGGCGGGTCGTCCCTGGGCTGCGCGGAGGTTGTCGTACGAGTTCGTGACGACCAGGAGTTCGTCGGTGTCGTCGAGGGTCGAGATGAGCGCGCCGACGGTGGAAGAGGCGTCCATCGCCGCGGCACCGCCGTGGGGGAGCAGATGGTGCGCCTTGCGGGCGATCTCGGCCTTGGCGCCGCCGCGCGCAGCGATGCGAGCGGTGAAATCCTGCGGCACGATGGCGGCGACCGCACCGCCGCGGACGCGTCGCGCGAGACCCTCGCGGACGAGGTCGTCGAGATCGCGGCGGACGGTCATCGCCGAGACCCCGAGCGCCTCAGCAGCCGGCTCGAGCCGGACGCTGCCGGATTCGGCGAGCATCTCGATCAGGAGCGACCGTCGTTCGGCGCTGAGCAACTGCGGCATGCGCTCAGGGTAACCGGGTGCCGTGGCGCGCCTAGGCTCGTTGCGTGAGCGAGCGTCCGGCGGTCATGTGCCCCACCTGCGGCGATCCGCTGCGGTTCGAGATCCTCGACGACGAGCGGTTCACCGTCGCGTGGTCGTGCCTGAACTGCGGGTTGGTGCGCGTGACGGAGCCACGCTGATCAGCTCCGGCGCTCGGCGATGATCGCTGCGACAGCTCGGGCTCCGCGCTCGGCGCGGCGGTGGACGGCGACGACGTCGAAGCCCGCGGACTCGAGGACCCGCTGCAGGTCGCGCGTGTTCCAGCGGTAGGCAAGCACGACGGCGTGGTCGAACGCCTCCGTCTCGTCCGCGTCGAAGTAACCGAGGAGCAGCGAACCGCCGGGCCGCAGCACGCGCGCGAACTCGCTGAGCGGAACTGCGATCGTCGACGGCTCGTGGTGGATCGTCGAGAACCAGGCGAGGATGCCGCCGATCGCGGCATCCGGTTCGTCGATCGACTCGATGCTCTCGACATGGAATCGGATACCCGGGTGGGTCGCGCGGGCGTGGTCGATGAACTCCGGCACGAGATCGATGCCGCGGATGTCAGCACCGCGCTCCGCGAGATGCTGTGTCCAGTGCCCCGGACCGCAGCCTGCGTCGATGAGCCGACCGGATGCCGCTGCTCCCCACGTCTCGATGAGGTGGCGATCGGCGTGGTGCATCGCGCTGAGGGACCCGAGCGCGTCGACGTACTCCGCCGCCCGGTGCGAGTAGGCGGCGGTCGTGCGGGTCACCCTGCGAGGCTATCGACCGCCGTGGGCGTGAGACGATCCCGGAGTGAAGATCACCCAGGTGCGAAACGCCACCCTGCTGCTCGAGGTCGGCGGCATCCGCATCCTCGTCGATCCGATGCTGGGGGCGAAGGCGTCGCAGCCGGGCTTCGCCAGCGAGCGCCGCAATCCGCTGGTCGACCTGGTCGTGCCGCTCGCTGACCTGCTCGAGCCCGACGTCGTGGTGGTGACGCACACGCATTCCGATCATTGGGATGCCGCCGCGGCCGCGCTCCTGCCGAGGGACGTTGCCGTGCTCGTCCAGCACGATGAGGACGCCGTCAAGGTCGCCGAGGCCGGCTTCACGGGCGTCATCGTCCTCGATGAGCCGACAACGGTGCGCGGCGTGACTTTCACGCGCACGGGCGGACAGCACGGCTCGGATGCGACGCTCGCCGCGGCCCCGCGACTCGGCGAGGTCATGGGTGTGGTCATCGCGCACTCCGCAGAGCCGACCCTGTACGTCGCGGGCGACACCGTCTACCACCCGGCCGTCGAGGCAGCGCTCGACGCGCACAGTCCGGATGTCGTCGTCCTGAACACCGGTGAAGCCGTTCTCCCGGGGCTGGATCCGATCCTGATGGGAGCCGAGGACGTCGTGCGCGTGCACGGTCTCGCTCCCGACGCGCGCATCGTCGCGGTTCACATGGAGTCGCTCGATCACTGCACCGTGACCCGCGCCGATGTGCGCGCGGTCGCGGCGGCTCACGGGATCTCGGCATCCGTCCTCGTTCCGGAGGACGGCGACACGCTGACGGTCTGATCAACGGGGCGCCCGAACGTCGGGATACGGTCGAGGATGACGGGCTACTCCAGCCCGCTCCCGGCCATGCCCGACCGTCCCTCCCGACGACGCTCCGGCATCTGCCACTGCCACGGATCCGTGGCCAGTCCGCTCAGCAATCGCGCGCCTTCGTGCGGTCTTTCCTCGCTCGAAGGAGCACCACCATGCCCTCGCTGACCCCGCCCCGCCCGGCCCCCGACACCACGCCCGGGAAGGCGGGGCGCCACAAGAAGCTCTGGTGGATCGCTCTCGCATTGGTCCTGGTGATCGCGATCATCGTCCTCTCGCCGATCATCTGCACCCTCGCGCTCGCCGTCGCGATCACCGCAGGAGTCTCACTCGGCAAGAAGACGCCGACGTTCCTGCGATTCACGACACCGGCCGCCGCCACGCGCGCGCTGATCCTCTCCGTCGTCGTCGCGTTGCTGTCGGCCGGCATGGCGAACCTCGTGCTGCCGCGGGCGGACACGGTGGATGAGGCGCCCGTCGCCTTCGCGTCGGCATCCCCGGCCGCCGACGACACGGTCGCGGTCGGTGAAGGTCCGCAGGCGTCCCCGACGCCGACCGAGACCGTCACGCCCGAGACGGCCGACGCGAGTACTGCTCTGGCGGCTCTCGCGACCCTCGAGGTGAAGGGTCGCGCACCGAAGACGGGCTACGACCGCGACGAGTTCGGACAGCGCTGGAAGGACATCGACCGCAACGGGTGCGGACAGCGGGACGACGTCCTCGCGCGTGATCTCACAGCCGTGCAGAAGGACGGCCGATGCGTCGTGACCTCCGGCATCCTGAATGATCCGTTCACGGGTGACCGCATCGAGTTCGTGCGCGGCCAGAACACCTCTGCCCTCGTGCAGATCGATCACATCGTTCCGCTGTCGGATGCCTGGCAGAAGGGCGCGCAGCAACTCACCGCGCACCAGCGCGAGACGTTGGGGAACGACCCGCTGAACCTGCTCGCCGTCGACGGTGCCGCGAATGCGCAGAAGAGCGACAGTGACGCTGCGACGTGGCTGCCGAAGAACAAGGATTTCCGGTGCACCTATGTCGCCCGCCAGGTGTCGGTGAAGGTCGCCTACGAGCTCTGGGTGACCCAGGCGGAACGCGATGCCATCGAGCGGATCCTGACGGAATGCCCGGCCGAGCCGCTGCTGACGTCGGAGTACGCCGCCGACGCCATGGCGATCGCGGCGGACCCCGCGTCGAAGCCCAGCCCGAGCGTCGCGCCGGCGCCGAAGCCCCAGCCGACGCAGGAGTCGAAGCCCGCACCGGCTCCTGCTCCCGCGAAGCCTGCGCCGCCCGCGGACGTGTACTACAAGAACTGCACCGCCGCCCGCGAGGCGGGAGCAGCTCCCGTGCACGTCGGCGACCCCGGCTACGCGACGCACCTCGACCGGGACGGCGACGGCGTCGGCTGCGAGTAGCGACGGTCGACAGACGCGTCGGTGGCGGCCACACTGGTCACATGGATCCCCTGACGAGCGCCGTGCTTTTCGTCGCCGTGTTCGCCGCCGGCTCGTACGTCCTCTACTGGACCATCCGTAAGGCCGTCGCGCACGGCATCCAGGAGGCGCGTCTGGCGGCGGAGAGCCAGCGAGTCGACGCGGGCTGAGCGACTGACGCGCCTCTCACCGGGAAAAGGCGAAACCCCCGCGAATAGAAGCTTCGCGAGGGTTCCTAGAACCGTTGTAACGACGGTTTGTGTGGCTCCGACGGGCGTCGATCCCGTGACCTCACGATTTTCAGTTGTATGCGCGGGGTTCGTGGGTGCTCACGAGCGCTCGTTCGCCGCGTGGTTCCGCGGAAGTTGTGCTCGATGGTGATGGCTGGTCGTGGGTGGTGTCAGCCGGGTTCCCGGCCCAGGACCGGCCCGCAAGTAGCCTCAGAGGCTTCGCTTCCATACCTGAACAGCGAGACTCGCGAGCCGGCGCTGCCGATCGGCAATCGATGCCGGCGTCCAATCGTCCTCTTCGCCGATCTCCGATGTGAGACTGAGCGTGGAGGCGAGCAGCACAGGCTTCTTAACAGTGAAAGCCTGATTGCCAATCGCGTCGTTCTCGGACTTCCTCAAGAGGCAATGATTGCCCAGGCGATCCACCCAATCGGCTCGGAGATCGCCTGTGAAGCTCGGCCACTCCGACGCGGTTGCTCGCTTTGGCAACACGTGTTCGAGGTTGACGGCATTCTCGTCAGCGTTCGGCACGAGCTCCGGCTCCGCCTGCCCCTGCGACTCTCGCTCGAGAGCGAGCAGGTAGTACCGTCCGATGTTCGTCCTGGGCACGCGGATCGTGCTGAACGCATTCTCGAACTCTTCATCGGTGGCAACAATCGCGCTCAAGGATGGCAACAGTTCAGACGCCTGCTTCGCCGTGCCCTGGCGGATGTTGATCGCGGCTTCGCAGTACGCCTTTTCCGCCGTGCCGCCGCCGATGCCGCCAACTACCAGACCGCGGACGCCCCAATTGACCGCCAAGCGCAGCGCCTTCTGCGCTTCGCTCCGGCCGAAGTGCTGGAGGACGGCGAGAAGAAGAGGGCGGTTCTGCTCAAGCCCGAGACGATTCAGAGTTTCTATGTTGGCCTTCGTCTCGGTTCCCCACCCCTGCCAGTACCCGTGACCCGGGTCAAGCAGTGCCGCATACAGCACCGACGCATTCTCTAGCTCACCCGCGAAAGAGATCGCTTGAGCGGACGTCGTCACACTCTCCTTGATTCGTCTGTACAGGTCGCGTTCTCTGGTCGCTCCATGCATGGAACTCCAGTACTGGCGTAGGAACGTGATGAAGAGGTCTTGATCTGTGTCCAGTGCGCCCAGCGCGATAAGCCAGCGCTCTCGCACTTGATCCAAACCGCCGTGCGTCTGCGAGGCTCGTCCGAAGAGGTAGCTCTTTAGCAGATCGGCAAGTGTGAGCTTCGCCCCGCGGTCGTTCAGCGTCTCGAAGATGAGGAATGCGTCCGACTCGGTCGCCACCGAGACGTGAATCACGTTGAGGCCTTCCTCGATGAACTTTCGCCACGCAACGAGGCGGCTCACCCACCCAGAGCCGGCATTCGTAGCCTCCTCCGCCACGAACTCTCGAAGTCGCCGGTACGCAGCCCCGATGAGGGGATGCGAGGCACGTGTCGGTGCCACCGGCGCGGATCCCTCGACGACGAACTGGCGGAAAAATTCGTCATCCTCAGAGTTGAGAGTCAAACGTGGGATGAAGTCGTCCTCGTCATCAGAGTAGGAGTTCAGGAAGTCGCGATTGATGCTGTCGGCGCGGTTCGTTTCCTGCTGCTCGCGATAGTGGTCGCGCAGCGCACAAAGTAGAAGCGCCGTCGTTGCCAGACGCTGCTGTCCGTCGATGATCGTCGCGCGTGAGGCATCCTCGCTGAGGACGATGGTCCCCATGAAGTGCTCGCGCGGCTCGCTGTTAAATGCGCCGCGAATGTCAGCGCAGAACTCCTCCACTTGGTCCTTCTCCCAGGCGTAGGAGCGCTGATAGATCGGCACCTTCAGCAATCGCTGCTTCAGTTGGGCGCCGATCCCAGCGAGGCCGAAATCGATCGTGCTTGCGGTCATTTGACTCTCATCTCTTTCCCTAGCTGATCTCAGCGGACGGTGTGCAACAGATCGCCCTCTGGTGACCGTGGCCCCGATGAGGGCTTCTGCTATGCCAAGTCCAGCGCGTCAAGGGTGGGTCTGTTAGCTCCCCCAGCGGCGCGCTTGTCTCCCGATCGCAAGGTTCTGCGGGCTCGGTCGCTCTTGATCGTCGGCGGGAATGATTCTCAGCAAACGCCCGTCGAGATCGTCTATCCAAGTTCTGTCGAGCGCGTTCAGACGGTCACGACTGCGCACACCGTTGGCGACTTGGACTTCGTACTCAGGCGACACCGAGATGATCCCGCGGTCGTACGCAGCGTGATGGTTCCTGCACAGCGCCAGACCATTGTCGGTCTCGTCAGAACTGCCCGGCCAAGCGACGGGAACGATGTGGGCGCCCTCGATCAGGTCGAGGCCAAGTCCACAGATTGCGCACCGATGCTGATACGCCGTGCGAATGCGATGACTGAAGTCCCACGCCCGAAACGCTAGTTTCAGTCTGCGCTCGACGGTCGTGCGAACTTGTTCTTCAACATCGGGCGATGTCGCCGACACTGCGTCGTGGGTTGATGCTGTCCACTCGCTCGCCGATTCCTGGCTCTCATGGAGTTCCCGGACATTGAGGCAATAGGCGGCCAGCAGTTGGGGCCGGAACGCGACTACTACGTCCCCACTCGCTCGTGTTCCCGCGGCGAATCCACGCTCGGCTGCGCGGTTCATGACTTCCTCTCGCACCTGGAGGGAAGGAGAGTACGAGTTGCGATGATCGTGGATCGTCGGGTCCCATCCAACGAACACGCGATGTTGCTCGCTCCAGCCGATGATGATCAGGACTTCACCTGCCCGAGGTGTGGGCAGGTAGGTGGTCAACTGGATGCGGAACTCATCCGGTGCACGTACGTGGCCACCTCCGTGCGTTGCATTCCACGCGTAGATCCGGATGAGCGCTGGTTCAGCCAGGCGGTTCCCTCCGATTGCGTATCGAAAGGGCTTCGCGGCCTCCTGTGGCAACGCGGTGATCGGGAGGCCGGACGCGACGAGACTCTTCTCGACCCACTCGTGCAACTGGCGCGGCGACAGCAGACGGGACGACTCATCGGGGGCCACGGCGCTGACCCTATCGCGCCTCGTCGTCGACCCGCTGGCGACGCTCCCGGGTACGCGCCGCGACCGAAGGTACGCTCGGATGTGGCTGGCGGGCGATGTCGGAGCTTCCGCGTACCGTCACAGCATTCTCGCCGGTCAGTACGAAAGGTATCCCGTGATCAAAGAGCTTCCTGTGATCGATCTTTTCGCAGGTGCGGGCGGCCTTGGCATAGGCGCGCAGCGCGCCGGCGCTGATCTGCGACTCTCCGTCGACAACGACTCCTATTCGTGCGAAACGATGGCGCAGAATCCGACACTTCACGCCGGGCGCTCGATGGTCGGAGACGTGACTGCTTTGACCGGTCGTCAGCTTCGAGCCGACGCAGGGTTGCGCACGAGCGAGGATGTAGTCGTTATCGGGGGCGCGCCTTGTCAGCCGTTCAGCAAGGCGGCTTACTGGGTCGACAAGGGTGAAGAGGCTGCGTACCGACGCGCACGAGCTCGCGGAGAGTCCGCGGACCGGCCCAAGGAGACGCCCGCTGCCCGTCCGGACAGTAGGCGCACGCTGGTCCATGAGTTCCTGCGTCTCGTGCTCGAAACCGATGCGTCTGCGTTCGTATTTGAGAACGTTCCGAGCATTCTTCATCCGCGCAACAAGCACATCTTCGAAGCGCTGCGCGCGGACGCGGAGGCCGCAGGCTACTTCACTCGGACAGTGGTTGCTACTGCAACAAACTACGGCGCGCCTCAGTCGCGGCAGCGAGTGTTCTTGCTGGGCTCGCTTGAGCAGACGCCCGCCGAGCCGACGGTCACCCACGCAGAGGTTCCGTCGATCGGCTTGTTGAAGTGGCGCACGGCTGGGGACGCTCTCGCCGAGGTCGACCCACTTCTCGTTTCACGCGACGCGGTGGCAGTCGAGGGTCGTTGGGCTCAGCATCTCCGTGAAATACCACCGGGCATGAATTACAAGTTTCATTCGGCATGGGCGGGACACCCGAACCCGACGTTCGAGGCGGAGACGCGCTACTGGAACTTCTTGCTCAAGCTTTCGCCGGACCGTCCGTCCTGGACAATTCCCGCCAGCCCCGGTCCGTGGACTGGGCCGTTTCACTGGGACAGCCGTCGCCTGTCGGTCGATGAGCTTGCTGCGCTGCAGTCGTTCCCGGCTGGGTACACGTTTGCGGGCCCTCGACGCGAGCAGGTGCGACAGATCGGCAACGCTGTGCCGTCGGTGATGGCCGAAGCGATGGTCGCCTCAGTCATTGCGTCGGTATCGCGCTCTGAGGTAGCCGCATGAGCGCGTCTATGCGCGCTGTGAGTCTCTTTTCGGGTGCAGGGGGGCTCGATCTCGGCATGAGGGAGGCCGGGTTCGAGATCATTGCGGCGGTGGATACTGATCGCTACGCCGCGCGCAGCCACGAGCGGAACTTCCCTGAGACCGCGTTCTTCAACGGGAGCATCTCGGACTTCACTCAGCAGAAAGTGACGGAGTTGGTGGGTGCGGCGCGGCTCGAGGATGTCGATTTGCTCGTGGGCGGCCCACCGTGTCCTCCGTTCTCGAAGAGCAGGTTCTACCGCACGGATAAGCCACGCGCGATGGAGGATCCGGTCGGCGAAGTTACGATCTCCGGATATCTCGAGACACTTCGCTGGCTCCGCCCCAAGACCTTTCTCCTTGAGAATGTTGCGGGTATGGCGTTTAAAGTGCATCGGGAAACTCTCGATCACATCCTCGCTACAGCAGAGAGCTATGGGTATCGCTGCCAGTACCGGGTTCTTAACGCAGCCGACTTCGGAGTACCGCAGATTCGTCAGCGATTCTTCATCGTCGGAACGCTCGAGGGCGAGTTCGCGTGGCCCGCCGCAACGCACGCGGAATCAGGAACTAGCGACGTGCTGCCTCCGTGGGAGACAGCAGGCTCAGTCCTCAGAGATCTTGACACGGAAGCCAATGCGTCAGACGAAGGTCATGTCGCCGGAGGCAAGCACCACGATCTCCTGGAGCAGATTCCACCCGGGGATAACTATCTCTACTTCACCGCCAAACGCGGCCACCCTGACCCACAGTTCGAGTGGCGAAAGCGTTACTGGTCGTTTCTTCTGAAGCTCAGTCCTGACATGCCGGCATGGACGATTCAGGCACGCCGCTCGAACAACATGGGTCCCTTCCATTGGCGGAGTCGGATCCTGCGTATTGAGGAAGTGAAGCGTATCCAGACCTTCCCCGACGACTGGTATCTCGCAGGAAACGTCGAGCAGCAGTGGCGTCAGGTCGGAAATGCTGTGCCTCCCAAGCTGGCGAACGCCCTCGGAACCGAACTAGCGGCCCACCTCCGGGCGGTGGCTTCAGAGCGAAGGGCTGCCTGATAAGTGCCCAAGCTTCCTGCACCAAACGAGTTCACGCCGGGTCAGTTGGGTTCTCCTGATGCAGTGTTCGAGATCCTCGCGCACATTCAGCAGGTCGGGGGCGATCGCACGCGGGTGGTCGAGTGGATACGCGGCAGATGGTTCGCGACGTCTGCCGAGAAGCGAGCGCACGACCCGGCTGCGCAGCTCGATCAGCAGCGTAAGCGGGCGAGCAACGTTGTTACTGGCATGCAGCAGTACGGCCTCCTTCACCCATCACGCGACCCGTTGGTGCCGACAGAGCTGGGTCTCAAACTGCTCGACTTGGCGAGTCGGCCCGCCGAAGGACACCGGTTGTTCTCGAGCTTCTTGCTTCGCGAACGTCATGGGATGGAGTTGCTGCAGATTGCCGTCGATGTTCGGGCGCGCGATGGTGCTGTGACGAAGAAGCAGGTTGACGATGAACTGCGTGCCCGCGGGTACCAGGTATCGACCAACAGTTCGTACGCGGGGAAGCTTCGGCAGTGGCTCGAGCCCTCTGGTGTGGTCGATATGTACTGGAACGTCGATCATCAGATTCTTCTCGAGTTAGGTGGCGCGACTCCAGAAGAGATTCGAAGCTGGCGAGGGCTCACGCCTCCACAGCGAGCAGTCGTTGAAGTGCTGAGAGTAAGGGGTCTGGGTAACCGGACGCCGATTCAATCGGCTGAGTTGCTGGAGCTCCTTCGCCAGCGAGGTATCGAGTTCAACGCGGGGCTCGTCGGCAAGCAGATCTATGAGCCCCTAGTCGCCGCAGGCTTCATCGAACGAACGTTGAAGGAGGCTGGCAGGGGAGGCAAGGGCGGAACCGTTCAACTCACCCGGCAGGCCCTAGACCTCGATGTCGTGCTCATCGATGGTCTCGAACTGGGAGACGTTCCGGCAGATCTCCAGGCGGAGTTGAATCGCTCGACCGATAGCATCCTGGGGGACCTCGGCTCAGTCGACACCGGAGTCAAGGGTGTCGCGCTTGAATTGCTCGCACTGCGAGTCGCTGCTGACGTGGGCCTGATGCCCGCCGAAATGAGGCTCCGCAGTGCACAGACCGGCGGCGCGGAGGTCGACCTCGTCGCTGAGGGCGCGCATCTCCACTTCTCCAGGTGGCTCTTCCAATGCAAGAACCAGGTGGCGCCCGTGTCGCTCACTGTGCTTGCGAAGGAGATCGGCATGGCCACGCTCTTACGTGCACAGGTTGTCGTGATTCTCACCACCGGCGTCTTTGCCAAGTCGGTCATCGCTTATGCGCGTGAGGCAGCCGAGGCGACTGCGATTCAGATCGTGCTACTCGATGGCGATTCGCTGGCGAACTACCGTGCGAAAGGTCCAGCAGGGCTCAGAGCAGAATTGCATCAGTTCGCAGTCGGCGCGTTACGCAAGAAGCGACGTCAACTCGCAGAGGTTCCCAAAGAGTAGTCGGCCCAGTGGTGGGGCTGTGCAGCGCCCCGAGGAGCGCCCGGACCGCAGCGGAGCGAGGACCGGACGCACCGCAGGGGTGATGCACCTTGCCGGCCGGAGGCCGGCCTTGAACGAGTAAAGAAAGTTCTCACAGCTCGTCGTCGCCGAGGTCTTGTAGGGCGCGGCTCGCGGCACGAGCCTTGTCGGCAGCCGGCAGCCGGCAGCCATGGGTGAAAGCCAGGCTCAGACTCGGCGGCTGCCATCGCTCGGTCGAGCGCGTCGGAGTTACTGCGGAGATCCTCGAAGCCGAGGGCGCGGATGCCCGAACGGATCGCGTCAAGGTTGGGTTCCTACGAGAGCAATGCCTCGATCGCCTCGACGGTCTTCGGCGTGTACCGCTTCGCGAATGACTGTGTGATCGCTCCCTGCATTGCAGCGAGTTCGCCGATCGGCGGCTTCGGTTGGTGGAACTTGTGCGTGTAGGCGTTGAAGACGCTGCGATAGTCCCGCGTGGCTCGATCGGCGGCTTCGGCTGCCCACGACATCTGCAGGAACGCTTCGTCGTGGTTCTGCGGGGTCTCGCCGCTGATCTTCTGAGTGTCCATTGCCTCGACCCCGGCAGCGGCTCGCTCCTTGAGTCGCTGAAGGACGTTGCGAACCGGGTCGGGGACAACGCCCCACGTCGGCGCGGTATGACGATCGGCTGGGCCGCGATTTCTTCACGCTCTACTACGTCGGTGAGAGTGTCGTCTCCGGCGACTCGGCGACTGACCGGCGGATCCTCGCGGCGTTCGTGTCCGGGGTCGATCCTCGCAGCTCGCAGCGGAGAGTAGAGCGATGAGTCCGACGGGCGCACGGCGGCGAGGCGTCTGTGGAGCTCGACCGCGTAGAACTCGAGGCGCTCGTGCGTTGGGCGAACGAGCTTGTAGCACCCTCGGGCGATCGAGGTTCCGTGTAGGTGCGTGCAATCTGCGCGTACCCTGGTGCGTTCTGCGCGGGCAGAACGTGGAAGGAGTGTCCGAGGTGGACGAGAACATGCAACGGTTCTACGCGGCCCTCGCGAAGCGCGCCGAGCCGGAAGACTACTGCCCGATCGACATGTTGCCTTTGCCTCGCGAGACGGATGCAGACGTCGAAGCGTTCCTCGAGCGGGCCATCGCGGATGACGTCGATCCGTGACCGGACGTAAGCGCCTTTCAGCCAGCCGGCGCAGATCGATTATTCGATCGCTACGCCGTGTCCTCCGTTCACGCGAATGTGAAGAGTGAGGAGGTCGTCATGGAAACCGCGATGGACATCGTGAGGCGAGCTGCCGAGGGCGAGATCGATCACGACGAGCTGGTGCGCATCCTCAAGACCTGGCGTTACGAGCCGCAGTACAAGACAACCGGGCTCGCCGATGACTGGGAGTCGGTGCCGAACAGCTTCGACGCGGTCAAGCACGCGTACATCTCCGATCTGCTCACAGACGAGGATTACGCCGCCATTGTGGAGGCAGCGCCCGCTGCATCGAGTGCGAACGGCTGATTGCGCATTTTGACCCCCGTCCTCCAGGCGTCGCCGATAGCCTTCGGTCGTAGACGCTCAACGAGGTGACGATGATCAGACTGACCGATTTCCTGCCGGTGCCCGAGCCCTCCTCGACCAAGCTGAAGTTCAACATGCGAGCGGGGGGTGGTGGCGGCGAAGCGTGGGACCTCCTCATGGACGACCACGAGGAATGGCTCAACATGAGTCGTTGGCGCACGAAGCAGGCGAACAACAATCTCGGGAATTCCCGGTACCTGCTCGCTTGGGCGCAGTACTACCCCTACGGCCCGCAGTACTTCATCTTCGGCGGCTTCTTCAAAGTCACACCGATTGTTCCGGCGGCGATCAACGCGTATGGGTACGAGCTTGAAGCCCTGCCTCTGCATTCGGAGTTCATCAAGCGATTGATCATCAAGCTCGAGCGTCCGATCGGCCGAGATGTCTATCTCCGCAAGTACGAGAGTGTTCAGGATCAACTGGGCCCGGAGGTGTACGAACTCGCACCAGACACGAAGCTTGGAACGTTCCCTGGCTACCAGAACGTCAGACTCCGGCATCACGAGCTCCAGAGAATCATCGCCAATGACGAGCCGAGCTGGCGTGACGCGCTCTCGAGCGTCAAGGGCGTGTACGTGATTACTGATCTCAGTGACGGCCGCCTCTACGTTGGATCCGCCTCGGGCGAGGCGAACGGTCTATGGCAGCGTTGGGCGGCATACGCGCACCTGAAGAACCTCACGGGTGGCAATCGCGAACTCGAGAGGATGCGACTCGATCTCGGAGACGGCCATATCGTCGGCAACTTCCAGTATTCGATTCTCGAGATCTTCGATCCGAAGACAAAGGACGAGGTCATCCTCAAACGCGAGGCCTTCTGGAAGCAGGCGCTCGACTCACGCGCTCACGGCATGAACTTGAACTGACATCCGCGACAGCGACGCTCGCAGAGGATGGGTCAGCGGGTCTGCTCGGTTAGCTTCTGCCAAGCTCGCTGGAACTCGCTGATGCGATCGAGCCCGCGAGCGGAGGCGGATCTCACCTGACCCACGCGCACCACCACGCCGTTCGTGTGGGCGCGGTGCTTGCCAGCTTCTTGGACCTCGCTGGCTGTCCACTCGCGTGCGGCGATGATTCCGTCGTTGTCGCCGTCTACGAGCAGGAAGATGCACACATCGAAGCCGAAGGAGCGAATCGGCGAGAACACCGCGGACGGGCTGGTGTCTGAACGAATCGCGCGCACCTTCACCTGAACTTTGCGTCCGTCATCGGCGACGAGGTCGTAGGACTTCTCGGAATTCGGCGCGAGGAGCCCGTCGTACACCATCGCGGCGCAGTACTCGGCCAGGTCGCCAATCGGTGCGTTGTTGGTGCGGACGAGCCCGCGGTGGCGGAGCTCCGCCAGGATGTCGGCATAGCGGCGGAGCAGCTGACCCACGGTGATCTCGGCGAGCTCGTCGCTGACATCGGTCGGGATTGCTATCGGTGATTGAACGTCGCTGTGCGCGAAGTGCTGGCGAACGAGTTCAGCCTGCCCATCAGTCATCGCCCAAGCCGTGCCGGCTTCCACCGGGTGCCGCCAGTTCTGTCGCCGCATCCACGCGCGAACAGCCCTCGGGTCGACGTCGAGTTCGTCGGCGAGCTGTCGAACAGTAGGCGATGAGGCGTCCATGTTTGCACCGTATCGGAGCGTCAACCGGCCCCAGACCGGCCCAAGTCGCCGACGGGGCCCGCGGATCGGCTCCCTCGGGAGGGACCGTTTCGACTCGCTTCGCTCGCTCAACGACCGGGGAGACGCCCGCTGTGTGTCCGTGGAAATAGCCCCTCACCAGGGCAAAGCAAAACCCCCGCCATGTAGAAGCTAGGCGAGGGTTTCTGGGACCGTTGTAACGACGGTCCGTGTGGCTCCGACGGGCGTCGATCCCGTGACCTCACGATTTTCAGTCGTGCGCTCTACCAACTGAGCTACAGAGCCGCATGGCATCAGAGGTGCCATGTCCTAGACGAAAGGCCCGTGAATTCAACAGAAGCTGAAGACAAGGGCCTGTCGCTCGGAGCGACCCTGACGGGACTTGAACCCGCGACCTCCGCCGTGACAGGGCGGCACGCTAACCAACTGCGCTACAGGGCCATGCTTATTAAATTGTGGGAGTGACCCCAACGGGATTCGAACCCGTGCTACCGCCGTGAAAGGGCGGCGTCCTAGGCCGCTAAACGATGGGGCCGAGCGACCCCGGGGGGATCACGCTTACCGAGGGTCAAGCATATGCGATCCCTCGCGAATGTGCGAATCGAGGGCGCGCCGACCTCTCCGAGGCCCGAGACGAGGGCAGGATGGCGACGCCCCCGGCGAGCTTTCCTGTGACGAATGTGACCAGTGTTGCTACTGTGATGGGCGGATCACCACGCCATCTGGCAGAGGGAAGGGTGTGTGCAGTGACCGACCTACCCGAAGCGACCGACGTCGACTGCGGCTGCGCGCCCACCGCCGACGAGATGCGATCGATCTCGTCGCGCATCAGCCGTCGCAACGTCCTGGGGCTCGGAGCGCTCGGCGTGGCTGCGGCATCCACCGGCATCGGCTTCGCCCTCCCCGCGTTCGCCGCCACGTCCTACCCGAGTTGGGACGACGTCGAGAAGGCGCGCAAGAACGAGTCCGCCAAGGGCGCCGAGATCACCCGCATCCAGAACCTCATCTCCTCGCTCGAGAACGACGTCGTCGTCAAACAGGCCGAGGCCGAGCGCCTCGGTGTCGAGTACCAGGACGCCCTCATCGCCTACGAGGACGCGGCCGCGCTCGCTGATCAGCGCCAGGCTCAGGCCGACGCCGAAGAGGAACGGGCCAAGAAGGCCGCGTCGAAGCTCGGAGTGCTCGCCGCGCAGCAGTACCGCTCGGGCAAGGGCGACGCGACCCTCGACCTGTTCTTCTCGGACTCGTCCGCGACCGCCGACGACCTCCTCGGTCGCCTCGGGACGATGGATCGCCTCGTCGAGGCCAACCGTGACGTCTACGCCGACGCGGTCGGTGCGCGCGACAGCGCCAAGAGCCTCGCTGCGCAGGCGCAGGTCGCCCGCGACGAGCGGGACAAGCGCAAGGCCGAGGCCGAGCAGAAGATGCAGGCAGCACAGGATGCCGCCGAAGCCGCCCAGGCCGCGCTGGCCGCGCAGAACGAGCACCGCGAAGTCCTCGAGGCGCAGCTCCAGGCGCTGCGGGACACGACCGCGAAGACCGTCGCCGGCTACAAGGCCGGCGTCGAGGCCGAGCGCAAGCGCCGCGAAGAGGCCGCCCGCAAGGCTCGTGCCGAGGCCCTTCGCCGGGCGAAGCTCGCGGAGCAGCGCCGACTCGCCGAAGAGAAGCGTCGGCGCGAGGAAGAAGCCAAGAACAACAGCGGTGGCGGTTCGTCCGGCGGCGGTGGCGGTGGGTCATCCAGCGGTGGCGGCGGTGGCGGCGGTGGCGGCAGCACCGGCGGCGTCGTCCAGCCCTCGGGCTGGGTGCGCCCCGCGCACGGCTACATCAGTTCCTGGTTCGGCGTCCGCGGCAGCATCTGCACCCCGAGCGGCTGCACGGCGAGCGGTCACCGAGGCATCGACTTCGCCAGCTCCTGCGGATCGCCCATCTACGCGGCCGCTCCCGGCACCGTCGTCTTCGCCGGCTACAGCGGCGGATGGGGCAACTTCGTGAAGGTCCGCCACAGCGACGGCACCATCACCGGCTACGCGCACATCATCGACGGCGGATACGCCGTGAGCATCGGCGACTACGTCCGCGCCGGTCAGACCATCGCCTACATCGGCAGCACCGGAGCATCGACCGGCTGCCACCTGCACTTCGAGGTCTACCGCGGCGGAATCCGCATCGACCCCGCGCCGTTCCTGCGCGCACGCGGCATCAGCGTCTGACGCGGTGCCCGAAACGAGAAGGTCGGATGCCGCGCGGCATCCGACCTTCTCGTCTGCGAGCCTCAGAGGCTGTTGGGAGCTTCGCCCTCACCCTGCGTACGGGTCTCGCCCTCGTGCTCGTCGAAGCGCGTGAACGCCTCGGCGACGAGACGCTCGGCCTCGGCCGCGTTCGCCCACTCGTCGACCTTGACCCACTTGCCGGGCTCGAGGTCCTTATAGCGCTCGAAGAAGTGGCCGATCTCGCCCTTGGTCCACTCGTCGATGTCGTCGACGTCCTGGATGTGCGCCCAGCGCGGGTCCTTCGCCAGGACCGCGACGACCTTGTCGTCACCGCCCGCCTCGTCGCTCATCTTGAGGACGGCGACGGGACGGACCTTGGCGAGCACACCGGGGTAGATCTCGCGGTCGAGGAGGACCAGCACGTCGAGCGGGTCGCCGTCCTCGCCGAGGGTGTTCTCGAAGAAGCCGTAGTTCGCGGGGTACCCCATGGGGGTGAACAGAACGCGGTCGAGGAAGACGCGGCCCGTGCCGTGGTCGACCTCGTACTTCACGCGGCTGCCGCGCGGGATCTCGATGACGGCGTCGTACGCGCCCATGCCTGTGCTCCTTTGAAAGTCCGGTGGGATGCGCCGACCAGCCTACTGGCGCGCGTCGCCGGGCCGAACTCCGGAAGAACCGCCGGCCGCCGTGCTTCCTGACTCCTGTTCGGGTGATTCATCCGGAGAACGGCACGCCGCCCCGGGGGAGAGGCCTGCGGCGGAAGCTACGGTGGAGCCGTGCCGTCACTGCATCCCGCTGTCGCCGAGGTCCGCCGCGCCGTCCGCGCCGCTCTGAGCGGTCTGGCCGAGGGGTCCGTCGTCATCGTCGGGCTCTCGGGAGGCGCCGATTCGCTCGCCCTGGCCGCCGCCGTCGGCTTCGAGGCGCCGAAGCTCGGTCTGCGTGCGGCATCCGTGACCGTCGATCACGGCCTGCAGCCGCATTCCGCCGAGGTCGCCTCGGCCGCGGGGCGTGCCGCGGCGACGCTCGGACTCGACCCGCTGATCGTGCGGGTCGAGGTGGGGACCGAGGGCGGGCCCGAAGCGGCGGCGCGTGACGCGCGGTACCGCGTGCTGAGGGATGCCGCGCACGACGTCCGGGCCGCGGCGATCCTGGTCGGCCACACGCTGGACGACCAGGCCGAGACGGTGCTCCTGGGGTTGGCCCGCGGATCCGGCGCGGGGAGCCTGCAGGGGATGGCGACGGCATCCGATCTGGGCGGCATCGCCCTGCTGCGCCCCCTGCTCGACGTGCGTCGCGCGATCACACAAGAAGCCTGCGCCGCGCAGGGACTCGAGCCGTGGGACGACCCGCACAACCGCGACCCGAAGTACACCCGCGTCCGCGTCCGCGAGACGGTGCTCCCGATGCTCGAGGCGGAGCTCGGGCCAGGCATCGCCGAGGCGCTGGTGCGCACCGCGGCGCAGCTGCGCGAGGACGCCGCGGCCTTCGACGAGATGATCGACGAGACCATCGAGGACATCGTCGAGCACGCCGAGGCGGGGATCGCCGTCTCGGTCGCCGCTCTCGCTGCGAACCCGCCCGCCCTCCGGCACCGCATCATCCGCCACGTCGTCTCGAGCGAGTTCCACGTCTCGCTCACACGCACGCAGACCCTCGAGGTGGCGCGCCTGGTCACCGACTGGGCGGGCCAGGGCCCGATCGACCTGCCCGGATGCCGCGCCCGCCGCACGGGCGCGATGATCGAGTTCACGGGCGTCGGAGCGGACGCCGCGGCACCGGCATCCGATCTCGGTCTTTAGACTTCTGCAATGCGCGCAGCCGAGATCGCCGACCAGCTCACCGATGTCCTCGTCACCGAGGAGGAGATCCAGGCCAAGCTCGAAGAGCTCGCCCGTCGGGTCGAAGCGGACTACGAGGGCAAGGATCTGCTGCTCGTCGGAGTGCTGAAGGGTGCCGTCATGGTGATGGCCGACTTCGCACGGTCGCTGAAGCGCCCCATGGAAATGGACTGGATGGCCGTGTCGTCCTACGGCGCCGGTACCAAGTCGAGTGGTGTCGTCCAGATCCGGAAGGACCTCGACACCGACATCTCGGGCAAGCACGTCCTGATCGTCGAGGACATCATCGACTCCGGTCTCACTCTGAGCTGGCTGCTCGAGAACTTCGCCTCGCGCGGCGCGGCCTCGATCGAGGTGCTCGCGCTGCTGCGCAAGCCGGAGGCTGCGAAGGTCGAGATCGACTGCCGTTACGTCGGTTTCGACATCCCCGTCGAGTTCGTCGTCGGTTACGGGCTGGACTTCGCGGAGAAGTACCGGAACCTCCGCGACGTGGCGGTCCTCGCGCCGCACGTGTACTCCTGATACGCCCAAAACGAACGCACAGACCTCGCATAGCGCCGCGGGGGTAGCCTGAACGCACCATGAACGTCAAGAAGCTCTCCCGCAACCCGTTCGTCTACGTGGTGCTCATCGGCGTGCTCTTGATCATCGGCATGACGCTGATCTCGAACCTCACCGGCGCCAAGAGCATCACGACGCAGGAGGGTCTGAAGCTTCTCGACGGGACGACCGTGAGCAAGGCGGTCATCACCGACGGCGACAACCGTGTCGACCTCACGCTGGACAAGGCGTTCGAGGGTTCCACGAACGTCCAGTTCTACTACGTGACCGAGCGCGCCGACGCCGTGGTGCAGGCCGTCAACTCCGCCGCCCCGAAGGACGGCTACAACGACGTCGTGCCGCAGACCAGCTGGTTTGGCAGCCTGATCTCGATCCTCCTCCCCATCCTCATCCTCGGTCTGCTGTTCTGGTGGCTGCTCTCGAGCGCCCAGGGCGGCGGCAGCAAGGTCATGCAGTTCGGCAAGTCGCGCGCCAAGCTCGTGACGAAGGAGACCCCGACGGTCACCTTCGCCGACGTGGCCGGCTCGGACGAGGCCATCGAGGAGATGCAGGAGATCAAGGACTTCCTGAAGGACCCGGCGAAGTTCCAGGCCGTCGGTGCCCGCATTCCGAAGGGCGTCCTGCTCTACGGCCCTCCCGGAACCGGCAAGACCCTGCTCGCGCGCGCCGTCGCCGGCGAGGCAGGCGTCCCGTTCTACTCGATCTCGGGTTCGGACTTCGTCGAGATGTTCGTGGGTGTCGGCGCGAGCCGCGTCCGCGACCTCTTCAAGGAGGCCAAGGAGAACGCTCCGGCCATCATCTTCATCGACGAGATCGACGCCGTCGGTCGCCACCGCGGCGCCGGCATGGGCGGCGGGCACGATGAGCGCGAGCAGACCCTTAACCAGATGCTCGTCGAGATGGACGGCTTCGACCCGAAGGTGTCGGTGCTCGTCATCGCCGCCACGAACCGTCCCGACATCCTCGACCCTGCGCTCCTGCGCCCGGGCCGCTTCGACCGTCAGATCGGTGTCGATGCGCCCGACCTGAAGGGCCGCCAGCGCATCCTCGAGGTGCACGGCCGCGGCAAGCCGCTCTCGCCCTCGGTCGATCTCGCCGTCATCGCGCGGAAGACGCCCGGCTTCACCGGTGCCGACCTCGCGAACGTCCTGAACGAAGCCGCTCTCCTGACGGCGCGCTCGAACGCTCAGCTCATCGACATGCGCGCACTCGACGAGGCGATCGACCGCGTCATCGCCGGTCCGCAGCGGCGCACGCGCGTCATGAAGGACAAGGAGAAGCTGATCACGGCGTATCACGAGGGCGGCCACGCCCTCGCCGCCGCGGCGATGAACCACACCGACCCCGTCACGAAGGTCACGATCCTCCCGCGCGGCAAGGCCCTCGGATACACCATGGTGCTGCCGCTGGACGACAAGTACTCCGTCACCCGCAACGAGTTGCAGGACCAGCTGACGTACGCGATGGGCGGCCGCGTCGCCGAGGAGATCGTCTTCCACGACCCGACCACGGGCGCCTCGAACGACATCGAGAAGGCGACCGGCATCGCCCGCAAGATGGTCACCGAGTACGGCATGACCACCGAGGTCGGACCGGTGAAGCTCGGCTCGTCGTCGGGTGAGGTCTTCATGGGTCGCGACATGGGTCACGGCCGCGACTTCAGCGAGCGGATCGCGGAGCGCGTCGACTCCCAGGTGCGCGGCCTCATCGAGCAGGCGCACAACGAGGCGTACCAGGTGATCAACGAGAACCGCGAGGTCCTCGACCGCCTCGCCCTCGCCCTGCTCGAGAAGGAGACGCTCGACCACATCGAGCTCGCCGAGATCTTCAAGGACGTCAAGCGCCTGCCCCCGCGCCCGCAGTGGCTCTCGAGCAGCGAGCGTCCCGTCTCGACGCTTCCGCCGGTCGAGGTGCCGCGTCGGGCCGAGGCTCCGGTCGCGGCGAACACCGAGGCAGAGCAGACGGCACCCGAGACCTCGCCGGCGCGTCACGCGACCGGGCAGGCTCGACCCGCGACGGCCTGAGGCGGCGCGCATGGCGGTCGACCGCGAGCGCGTCTCCGAACTGGTGCGGGAACTCCTCGTCGCCATCGGCGAGGACCCGGAACGTCCCGGCCTGAAGCTCACTCCGCAGCGTGTCGCCGATGCGTACGCGGAGTTCTTCTCGGGTGTGGGTGAGGATGCCGCAGAGCCGCTCGCGCACACCATCTCGGTCAGCCGCGGCCCGGCCCCTGACACATTGCCGTCGGGTGCGGTCATGCTGCGCGACATCCGGTTCCGGTCCATGTGCGAGCACCATCTCCTCCCGTTCGCGGGGTACGCGCACGTCGCCTACCTCCCCGGCGAGCAGGTGGTCGGGCTCGGCGCACTGCCGAAGGTGATCGACATCCTCGCGGCGCGTCCGCAGGTGCAGGAGCGCCTGGGGGAGCAGATCGCCGATGCGATCGCCGGATCGATCGACACCCGCGGAGTGCTCGTCGTGCTCGACGCCGTGCACGAGTGCGTCACGATGCGCGGGGGACGGCAGCCGTCGGCATCCACCGTCACCGTCGCGGCCCGCGGGCGCTTCACCGAGCCGGCCGAGCGCGCCGAGGCGATCGCGCTGCTGACGGGCGGCCGGACGTGACCCTCGTCATGGGGGTCGTGAACGTCACGCCGGACTCCTTCAGCGACGGCGGACGGTATGCGTCCCACGACGCCGCGGTCGCCCACGGCCGTGCGCTCCTCGCCGGTGGGGCGGACCTGCTCGACATCGGCGGGGAATCGACGCGCCCCGGTGCGACCCGGGTGGCACCCGCCGACGAACAGGCACGCATCCTGCCCGTCATCGAGGCTCTCGCCGCCGATGGCGCGACGATCAGCGTCGACACGATGAACGCCGCGACAGCGGTCGCTGCGGTCTCCGCCGGTGCGCACATCGTCAACGACGTCTCGGGCGGACTCGCCGATCCCGACATGCTCACGGCGGTGGCCGGCACCGACGCGGATGTCGTCCTGCAGCACTGGCGCGGGCACTCCGCCGACATGTACGGCACCGCCGTCTACGACGACATCGTCGCCGAGGTGATCGGTGAGCTCGGTGAGCGCGTCGCCGCCGCTCGGGCGGCCGGCATCCCGGATCAGCGCATCATCGTCGACCCGGGCTTCGGCTTCGGCAAGACGCCCGAGCAGAACTGGCAGGTCGTCCGCGGCCTCGGTCGTCTCGTGGGCGGTGGACACCGAGTGCTCGTCGGGACGAGTCGCAAACGGATGCTGGCGGTCGCCGCATCCGGCGCGGGCATCGACCTCACCGGCGAGGGCGACCTCGACCTCGCCACGGCCGTCACCAGCGTCCTCGCCGCGCAGGCCGGAGCCTGGGCGGTGCGCGTGCACGACGTCGCCGCGACGCGCCTCGCCCTCGCGGTGCGGACGGCGTGGGAGGGTGAAGGATGACGACCGACGAGATCGCGATCACCGGCATCCGCGCCACCGGGTTCCACGGCGTCTACGAGCACGAGCGCCGTGACGGGCAGGAGTTCGTCGCCGACCTGACCCTCTCGCTGTCGCTGGCTCGAGCCGCCGCCACCGACGACGTCACCGACACCGTCCACTACGGCGAGGTCGCCGAGCGGGTAGCCGCGATCCTCGCGGGCGACCCGGTCGATCTCATCGAGACCGTCGCCGAGCGCATCGCGACCGCCGTGCTATCGGGCTGGTCGCTGGTCGACGCCGTCGCGGTGACGGTGCACAAGCCGGCCGCACCGATCCCGGTCCCGTTCGGCGACGTCGCCGTCACGGTGCGGAGGTCCCGCGCATGAATCGCCGACTGGCTGAAGGCATGCCGCCGCGGGAACCGCGCGCGGCGGGTCCCGCCCACCGCGCCGTCATCGCGCTGGGGGCGAACCTGGGTGACCGCGCCGGCACCATCGACGAGGCGATCGCCGACCTCGGCCGGCTGCCGCTGACGACCCTGGTCGCCGCCGCCGATCCGATCGAGTCCGTCGCGATCACCCTCGGAGGGCCGGACGCCGACGCCCCCCGATACCTGAACACGGTCGCGCTGGTCGACACGAGGCTCGCTCCGAGCCTGCTGCTCGGGTATCTGCACGCGATCGAAGGGCGTCACGGGCGGGAACGCCGGGAGCGGTGGGGGAGCCGCACCCTGGACCTCGACCTCATCGCGTACGGGGACGTGCGCTCCGACGATCCGGCGCTCGTGCTGCCGCACCCTCGCGCCGCGGAGCGGGATTTCGTGCTCGACCCGTGGCTGAGCATCGACCCGGATGCGGTTCTGCCTGGCGTCGGCAGGGTGGCCGACCTGCGGGCCGTGCTGCCCGGGGGGACCGCATGACCCGCACGAAGCCGCTCCTGCTGATCGCGGTCGCCGTCGTCGCCGGTATCGCCGGCTTCTTCGTCGACCAGATCCTCACCGGGATGGGGCATCCGAGCTTCACGCCGTCGCCCCTGCTGCCCATCCTGCTGGTCGCCCTGGGGGCTGCCGTGGTCATCGCCGCCATCCCCGTTCGCCGCGCGACGGTGGGCGCGGCGGCTCCGGTGGACCCCTTTCAAGCGCTCCGCATCGCCATGATGGCGAAGGCGTCGAGCATCGTCGGGGCGCTCGTCGCCGGCTTCGCCGGGGGACTTCTCGTCTTCGTTCTCACACGACCGGTGTCGCCGTCGTTAGGCTCGACGGGTGCGGTGGTCGCCGCGCTGGGGGGCGGGCTGCTCCTCGTCGGCGCCGCCCTCGTCGCCGAACACCTGTGCACCATCCGGAAGGACGATGATGACGACCAGCCCGGACCCGAGGAACCCGGCTACGGGCTCTCCCACTCCGACTGACGAGACCTTCACCTCCATCCTCGAGCCTCGCGGGGCGTCCCGGTTGCCGCTGGGCGACGGCGAGTGGCGACAGCTGTCACGCAAGTACGTGATCGGGCAGATCGTCGGCTATCTCGTGCTGATGGTGCTGGCGGCCGCTGCGGTCCTCACCCTCTGGCTCATGTTCGAGGCGACGTGGCCCTTCATCCCCGGCGCCATCATGTTCGCCGTCGCGCTCGTCGCCCTCATCGTCACGCCACGCCAGGCGCGGTCGATCGGGTACCAGCTGCGGGAGGACGACCTGGTCTTCCGTCGCGGCATCCTCTGGCAGCGCATGGTGTCGGTCCCGTACGGTCGTCTCCAGCTCGTCGACATCACCCACGGTCCTCTCGATCGGATGCTGGGCATCGCCCAGCTGAAGCTCGTCACCGCAGCGGCATCGACCGGCGTCACGATCCCCGGCCTGCCGCAGGCCGATGCGGAGCAGCTGCGCGACACGCTCATCGAGGTGGCTGAGACCCGGCGGACCGGTCTGTGAGCGATCTCGACCCGCAGCTCCCGCCCGCGGAGTACGCGTCGGCACCGCCGCCTGCTGCGGTGAACTCCGACATGAGCGACGGCGAGTGGCACCGGATGCATCCGCTGTCGCCCCTCCTGCGCGGCGGACTGACGCTCATCGTCATCATCGGCATCCTGGTCGCCAACCTGCGCGACCGCCTCATCGCCTTCTTCCTGCCCGAGAACTTCAGGTACGACGAGGAGGATCCCGTCGACTTCGTCTTGCAGAACGGCATCGCCGTGCAGGCGATCGTCGTGGTCGTCGTCGGACTCGTCGTCCTCGTGGCGATCTTCTGGATGGCGTGGCGGTTCCATACCTTCCGCATCACGGGCGACGAGGTCGAGGTGCGCAGCGGCGTGCTGTTCCGCACGCATCGCCGCGCGCCGCTCGACCGCGTGCAGGGCGTCAACCTGACCCGTCCGGCCCTCGCCCGTCTCGTCGGGCTCGCGAAGCTCGAGGTCGTCGGCGCGGGCCTCGACGCGAACGTCAAGCTCGAGTACCTGTCGACCCGCAACGCCGAGACCGTGCGCGGCGACATCCTCCGTCTCGCGTCGGGGCATCGGGCGAAGGATGCCGAGACCCGTCCCGCCGCTGCGGGCGGCCGCCTGAGCTCACGGGTCAGCGCCGGTCTCAGCGAGATCGTGGACGGCGTCGACGACGACGGAACGGCGCCCGAATCGATCGTGCGTGTGCCGATGTCGCGCCTCATCCTGGCGGGACTTCTGTCGGGGTCGACAATCTGGTTCGTGCTGATCGTGGTCGCCGTGATCGTCGGCCTGGTTCTACAGCCGGTCTGGATCATCCCGGCCCTCGGTGCCTCCATTCCGGCCGCGATCGGCTTCGGGACGTACGCGATCCGCCAGTTCATCAAGACGGTGCGGTACTCGATCGCGCCGTCGTCGGCGGGGGTGCGCATCACGTTCGGACTCCTGACCACCGTCACCGAGACCCTGCCGCCGGGGCGGGTGCACGCCGTGGACATCCGCCAGCCGCTGCTGTGGCGGTGGGGCGGCTGGTACCGCATCCGTGTCAACAAGCTGTCGGGGCGCTCCGCCAGTGACGCGTCGGCCGCGCAGATGGGCGATGTGCTGCCCATCGGCACGCAGACCGACGTCGAGCGCGTCCTGCGGCTGCTCCTGCCCTCGCTGCCCATCGACGCGGCGCTCCTCGACGCGGGCCTGCACGGTCCGCGTGACGGTGACGGGTACCTCACATCGCCCGCTCGGGCGCGTGTCATCGATCCGCTCACGTGGCGGCGCAACGGCATCCTCGTCCTGCCGCAGGCGGTGCTCATGCGCACGGGGCGCCTTTGGCCGAAGCTCACGATCCTGCCGCTCGCGCGGCTGCAGTCGGTGCGCATCTCGCAGGGGCCACTCGCTCGACGTCTGGGGCTCGCCGCCATCACCGGCCACACCGTGATGGGACCGGTCTCGGGGACGATCGAGTCGCTCGACCACGAGCAGGCCTATGCCCAGTGGAACGCGATCACGGCCGCCGCGGTGGCCGAGGCATCCGCCGAGAGCTCGTCGTCGACGGACGGGGGCGAGCGGAAAGCGGTGGAGGTGGAGTGGCCGGAAGCCGCGCCGTCCCTCACGCCGCCCGAGGCGCCCGGCTCGTCCGCGCCGTCGGCGTGGGCGCCGTCTGCGCCACCGGCGCCACCTGCGGTGGACCGGTGACCCGGGAGGGACGCCTCGGTGTCGGTGTCATCGGCGCCGGTCGCGTCGGTCCCGTCGTGGCTGCGGCGCTGGCGGGGGCAGGGCACGCGCTCACCGGGATCACCGCGGGCTCCGACGACGACCGGGTCGAGGCGATCCTCCCCGACGTGCCGCGCGTCAGCGCCGAAGAGGTGATCCGTCGCAGCGAGCTCGTTGTCCTCGCTGTCCCGCACGATGAACTGCCCGGCCTCGTGTCGGGCCTCGCCGAGCTCGGCGCCTGGCAGGTGGGGCAGATCGTGATGCACACGGATGCCGCGCACGGCACTCAGGTGCTCGCCCCGGCGGCGGGACGAGGGGCGATTCCCGTCGCCATTCATCCCGCCATCGCCTTCACGGGCACCTCGACCGACCTGCGGGCCCTCAAGGACGCGTACGCCGCGGTGACGGCGCCCGCCGCCGTCCTCCCGATCGCGCAGGCGCTCGCCGTCGAGATGGGGTGCGAGCCGGTCGTCGTCGCCGACGCCGACCGGGCCGCGTACGGCGAGGCGATCTCGACGGCGACCGCGTTCTCGTCCTCCATCGTCCAGCAGGCGGCCGATCTGCTGCGCGGGGCAGGCGTCGACGATCCGTCTCGATACCTGTCTGCCCTCGTCCACACGACGATCGACCGGGCGCTGAGTGCTGCGGCCCCGTCGCTCGGTGACGGACCGCCGCTGCCGTGAGCGACGTCGAGCTCGCCCGCATCCCGGCGGGCAGCGTGGAACTCCATGACGCCCGCCGCCGCCGACGCTGGAGCGTCGCGCTCGAGCCGTTCGAGATCGGCGTCTACCCCGTCACGGAGGAGCAGCTCTCCGAGGTGATCGGGGTCTCGGCATCCCACCCCCGCCGTCCCGCCGTCGGGGTGAGCTGGCTGCGTGCCGTCCGATTCTGCAACGCGCTGTCCGAGTGGGAGGGGGTCGACCCTGCCTATGCCGTGGACGGCGAAGAGGTGCGGTGGCACGTCGACAGCGACGGCTTCCGGCTGCCGACTGAGGCCGAGTGGGAGTACGCGTGCCGTGCGGGTTCGACCGGACCGCACTACGGTCCGCTCGCCGAGGTCGCGTGGACGGCGGGCGACGGTGTGACGTCGCCGCAGCCGGTCGGCGGCAAGCTCCCGAACCTGAACGGCCTGTTCGACACCCTCGGGAACGTCTGGGAGTGGTGCTGGGACTTCCTCGACACCGAGCGCTACGACGATTACCGGGTCTTCCGCGGCGGCGGTTTCGCCGACGATGCCTGGAGCGTCCGAGCTGGAACGCGCCGGGGCGGCGGCCCGCGCATGACGCATGACGACGTCGGGTTCCGCGTCGCGCGGGGCGGCTTCGACGCGGTGGATGCCGCACAGGGCTGGTCGGCCGCGTTCGACGCCGAGCGCGCGGCCGGCGGCGATCCCCGTCCGCCCGGCTGGACCCCGCGCCGCTGAGTCCGGGGTGCGGGCGCGGCGGCGACCGGCATCCGCTCGGAAACCGCACGGGACCCCGCCGATAGACTGAAGGGTCGAATCCCCGAGGAGCCCCCGAACATGACCGACGCGTCCGCGCCCACGCCCGCAGAGACGACCGAAGAGGACGTCATCGAGCAGAAGGCGGTCCGTCTCGCCAAGCGGGACCGGCTGCTGAGCGAACGAACGGATGCCGCCGGCGGTGCCTACCCGGTCTCGGTGCCCGTCACCGACACGATCTCGGCCCTGCGTGAGCGGTTCGCCTCGCTCGAGGCGGGCGACGAGACCGGTGAGACCGCGTCGGTCGCCGGGCGTATCGTCTTCAGCCGCAACACCGGCAAGCTCTGTTTCGCCGCGCTCCAGGCGGGCGACGGCAGCCGCATCCAGGCCATGGTCTCCCTCGCCGAGGTGGGCGACGAGTCGCTGCAGGCGTGGAAGGAGCTCGTCGACCTCGGAGACCACCTCTCGGTGACCGGCCAGGTCATCTCGAGCCGGCGCGGCGAGCTGTCGATCATGGTCACCGACTGGACCATCGCGGCGAAGGCGCTGCTGCCCCTCCCGAACCTGCACTCCGAGCTGAGCGAGGAGAGCCGCGTACGCTCGCGCTTCCTCGACCTGATCGTGCGCGACACCGCCCGCGAGACCGTCGTCGCGCGTGCCAAGGTCAACGCGTCGCTGCGTCGCACGTTCGACGCGCACGGCTTCCTCGAGGTCGAGACCCCGATGCTGCAGGTGCAGCACGGCGGCGCCGCGGCTCGCCCGTTCGTCACGCACTCGAACGCGTTCGACACCGAGCTGTACCTCCGCATCGCGCCGGAGCTCTTCCTCAAGCGCGCCGTCGTCGGCGGCATCGACCGCGTCTACGAGATCAACCGCAACTTCCGCAACGAGGGCGCCGACTCCACGCACAGCCCCGAGTTCGCGATGCTCGAGGCGTACCAGTCCTACAGCGACTACAACGGGATCGCCGACCTGACCCAGGAGCTGATCCAGAACGCCGCGATCGCGGTCGCCGGCTCGACCACCGTCACGTGGGCCGACGGCACCGAGTACGACCTCGGCGGTCAGTGGGACCGCATCTCGATGTACGAGTCGCTGTCGGATGCCGCCGGTCGCACGGTCACGCCCGAGACGTCGTTCGAGGACCTGCAGGCACTCGCCACCGAGGCGGGCGTCGAGGTGCCCGAGAAGATCGCGACCCACGGCAAGCTCGTCGAGGAGCTGTGGGAGCACTTCGTGAAGGGCGGCCTCGAGCGTCCGACGTTCGTCATGGACTTCCCGCTCGACACCTCTCCGCTCGTGCGCGAGCACCGCAGCATCCCGGGCGTCGTCGAGAAGTGGGACCTCTACGTCCGCGGCTTCGAGCTCGCGACCGGCTATTCCGAGCTCGTCGACCCCGTCATCCAGCGCGAACGCTTCGTCGAGCAGGCGAAGCTCGCCGCGCGCGGTGACGACGAGGCGATGCGCGTGGACGAGGAGTTCCTGCGCGCCCTCGAGCACGGCATGCCTCCCACCGGCGGCATGGGCATGGGCATCGACCGACTGCTCATGGCGATCACCGGACTCGGCATCCGCGAGACGATCCTCTTCCCGCTCGTCAAGTAGCGGTCGCGGCACGTCCGCGCGTGCGCAGGTCCCGCGTGTCCCGGCCGGGTCTTCCTCGGTCCACATCATGTGCTCGCGACGAGACCACACGTCGTGCGCGGTGCGGAAGATGGGGTCTCGTCCGGCGCACATGATGTGGCCGACGGGCATGGCGGGCCACCTGGTGCGCTGCACGGGGCGATGCGGGGCGATGCGGGCGTGGTCGCGGTGCGCCCGCGGTGATCGCGGGCGCACTCGCGCGCCTCCCTCGAAAGTCAAGGTCTTGCTTTTTCGTCGCCTGAACCGGTTTAGTAGAACGGGTTCGCCACGAAGGAGTGACCGATGCCGCCGGAGACCCGTCCCACGATCGCGGATGTCGCGCGCGCGGCGGGCGTCAGCAAGGGCCTCGTCTCCTTTGCGCTGAACGGCCGTCCCGGCGTCGCCGCCGACACGCGGCAGCGCATCATGGAGGCAGCCGCCCACCTCGGGTGGACCCCGAGCCTGAGCGCCCGCTCCCTCAGCGTCGGTCGCGCATTCGCGTGCGGGCTCGTCATCGGTCGCAGCCCCGACGTCATCGCCGCCGACCCCTTCTTCCCGTCCTTCATCGCGGGGCTCGAGGACGAGTTCTCCGTCACAGGGCAGGCTCTCGTGCTCGCCGTCGCGAACCCGGGTCGGCATGAGGCGGACACCTACCGGTCGCTCGCCGCCGACCGCCGGGTGGACGGCGTCATCCTCACCGACATCCGCGTGTCCGACCCGCGTATCGCGCTCCTCGCCGAGCTGTCCATCCCTGCGGTCACCCTCGGCGTCCCCGACATCGACTCGCCCTTCGCCTCGGTCTCGTCGGACGACGGCGCCGGCATTCGCCTCGCCGTCGAGCATCTCGCCGGCCTCGGGCACCGCCGCGTCGCTCACGTCGCGGGCCCCGCCGGCATGCTCCACGCTCAGCACCGTCGCGACGCGTTCCTCGAGTCTGCGGATGTCGCCGGTCTCGACGTCGCCGTCGTGGAGACCGACTTCAGCGCCGCCGACGGCGCCCGGGCCACGGCATCCCTTCTGGACGGGGCCGCTCCACCGACGGGGATCATTTACGCGAACGACAGCATGGCGGTCGCCGGGATGGGCGTCGCCCACCGGCGCGGATTGCGCGTGCCCGAGGACCTCGCGATCACGGGGTTCGACGACACCGAGATCGGGCGGTGGGTGCACCCCGCCCTCACGAGCGTGGCGACGGACGCCCGCGGATGGGGCGTCGTCGCCGCGCGGACGCTCCTCGCCGCGATCGCCGGCGACGCGCCCGCCCACATCGACCTGCCAGATCCCACCCTCGCCGTCCGGGGTTCGACGGCACCTCCCGCGGCCGCGTGACGCGCGCCCGCCGACAGCAAGAGAGCACGACAGGACACGAACGAAGGAGCAGGACATGCAACGACGCATCCTCATCACGGCAGCCGGCGCAGCCGGTGTGCTCGCCCTCACCGCGTGCGGCGGTGGCGGGGGAGGTGGTGGCGGCGACCTCGAGAGCCGCGGCGACATCACCATCTGGTACTCCAACAACGAGGCCGAGATCGGCTGGGGCAAGAAGATGGTCGAGGCATGGAACGCCGACCACCCCGACGAACAGGTCACGGCGCAGGAGATCCCCGCCGGCGCGTCGAGCGAAGAGGTCATCGGTGCCGCGATCACCGCCGGAAACGCACCCTGTCTCGTGTTCAACACCTCCCCGGCGGCCGTGCCTGGCTTCCAGCGTCAGGGCGGACTCGTCGACCTCTCGACGTTCGAGGACGGCGACGACTACATCACCGCGCGCAGCGGCGACCTCGCGGATCAGTACCGCTCCGACGACGGCGACTTCTACCAGCTGCCGTGGAAGTCGAACCCGGTGATGATCTTCTACAACAAGACCCTCTTCGAGAAGGCGGGGCTCGACCCGGAGAACCCGAAGCTGTCCACCTACGACGAGTTCCTCGACACCGCCCGGACGCTCAAGGAGAAGGGCGTCTCGGAGTACGCGATCAACCCGGCGCCGACGAGCGAGTTCTTCCAGTCCTGGTTCGATTTCTATCCGCTGTACGCCGCGCAGACGGGTGGGACTCCGCTGCTCGAGGACGGCAAGGCCACCTTCGACGACGACAACGGCAAGGCGGTCGCCGACTTCTGGCGGACCCTCTACGAAGAGCAGCTCGCCGGCAATGAGCAGTACCAGGGCGACGCGTTCGCCGACGCGTACGCCGCCATGGCGATCGTCGGGCCCTGGGCGATCAGCGTGTACGGCGACTCCATCGACTGGGGAGCGGTTCCCGTGCCGACGAAGGACGGCACGTCGGCCGGCGACACCTGGACCTTCAGCGACGCGAAGAACGTCGGCATGTTCACCGCCTGCAAGAACAGGGGCACGGCGTGGGACCTGCTGAAGTTCGCCACGAGCGAGGAACAGGACGGCGAGTGGCTGAAGGCCACCGGCCAGATGCCGCTGCGCAAGGACCTGACCGGAACGTACCCGGACTACTTCGCCGACAACCCCGCCTACGAGCAGTTCGGCGACCAGGCAGCGCGCACGGTCGAGGTCCCGAACGTCATCGGGTCGGTGGAGATCTGGCAGGCCTTCCGTGACGGCTACTCGAAGTCGGTCATCTTCGGCGAGACGCCGGTCGATCAGTTCCTCTCCGACACGGCGGCAGAGGTCGACAAGCTGGCGTCGGCGGGCTGAGATGACTGCCGTCGTCCCGGGTCGCGCCGGGTCCGATCCCGGCGCGGCCCGCGGTCCCGCCCCCGAGAAGAGCGGGAAGGATGCCGCGCCTCGCCGCGGCATCCTCCACCGGCTCTTCGGCGCTCAGCCGCACGGGCTGCTCTTCTCGGCGCCGTACATCGTCTTCGTCCTGGTGGTCTTCGCCTACCCGGTCGTGTTCGCCGTATGGATGTCGTTCCAGGACTACTTCTTCGCCGCTCCCGGCGCGGTCGTCGATCGCCCGTTCGTCGGCTTCGCGAACTATGTCACGGCGCTCAGCGACCCCGAGGTCTGGCGGTCGTTCGGCAACGTCGGCATCTTCCTGGTCATCAACGTGCCGCTGACGGTCGTGCTGTCGATCCTGCTGGCGACGGCGCTCGACCGGGTCACGAAGGCGCGGACGTTCTTCCGGGTGAGCTACTACGTGCCGTACGTCACGGCATCCGTCGCCGTCGTCGCGGTGTGGCTCTTCCTCTTCGCTCGGGGCGGGCTCGTCAACAACCTGCTCGGGCCGCTCGCCCCGGATCCGTCCTGGCTTGTGAACTCGGCGCTCGCGATGCCGACGATCGCGTTCTTCGTGACGTGGAAGGGGCTCGGGTTCTACATCCTGCTGTACCTCGCGGCGTTGCAGAACGTGCCCCGTGAGCTGTACGAATCGGTGTCGATGGACGGCGGCGGCAGGCTTCGCCAGTTCTTCTCGGTGACCGTTCCGAGCGTCCGTCCGGCGACCCTGCTGGTCGTGCTCCTCGCCACGATCACCGGGGCGAACCTCTTCACCGAGCCGTACCTTCTCACCGGTGGCGGCGGTCCCAACGGGGCCTCGACCTCGCCGGTGCTGCTCATGTATCAGCGCGGGATCGAGCAGCAGAATCCCGATGTCGCCGCGGCGATCGGGGTCGTGCTCATCGTCTTCGTGCTCGTCATCGCTGCCGTGCAGCGCAAGCTCGTGGGAGGCGAGGAGCGATGAAGCGTGCGCTCGGTTCGAAGATCGCGATGTACACGGCGCTGTCGATCGGCGCGCTGGCGTTCCTGTTCCCCTTCTTCTACATGATCGTCGGCTCGCTGCAGACGAACGTCGACCCGTCGCCGGCGGGCGCGTTCCCGAACCCGGCGAACCTGACCCTCGACAACTACGCCGCCATCAACGGCCGCATCGACCTGCTGCAGGGGCTCGTCAACTCCGGGATCTTCACCGGCGGGGTGATCCTCGGCACGGTCGTCTTCGGCGTCCTGGCCGGGTACGCCCTGGCGATCCTGCGCTGGCGGGGACGGGGGGCGACGTTCGCGCTGGCGCTCCTGGTTCAGGTCGTGCCGTTCCAGCTGCTCATGATCCCGCTCTACGTCATGATCGCCCGCGACTACGGCCTGGCCGACAGCTACCTCGGAATGATCCTGCCGTTCTTCATCAACTCGACCGCGGTCGTGATCTTCCGGCAGTACTTCCTGCAGCTCCCCAAGGAGCTCTTTGACGCCGCTCGCATCGACGGCTCGAACGAGTTCCGTCTGCTGTGGAGCGTGGCGCTGCCCCTGGTGAGACCGGCCCTCCTGACGGTCGTGCTGCTGACCTTCATCGGTCCGTGGAACGAGTTCCTCTGGCCGTTCCTCATCACGAAGGATGCCGGCATGCAGCCGCTCGCGGTGTCCCTCGCCAACTTCATCTCGAACATCGCGGCATCCACCGCGAACCCGTTCGGGGCGATGATGGCCGGCGCCGTCGTGCTGGCCGCGCCCGCCGTGGCGCTGTTCCTCGTGTTCCAGCGTTACTTCACGTCCAACGACCTCGGATCCGGAGTGAAAGGTTGACCATGCCCACCGAGACCCACGTGCCCTACCGACTCACCCGCGTGGGGGTCGTGATGACCCCCGCCGCGGGCGATCCGAACGAAGTCGAGGGGGTGCTGAACCCCGGTTCCGGCCGCGGCCCCGACGGGGAGCTGTACCTGCTGCCCCGACTCGTCGCCGACGGCAACGTCTCGCGCGTAGGCCTCGCCCGCGTCGTCGTCGAGGACGGCGTGCCGACCGGTGTCGAGCGCGAGGGCGTGGTCCTCGAACCCGACCGCGGGTGGGAACGCGGGGTCGGCAACGCGGGCGTCGAAGACCCCCGGGTCACCTGGGTCGAAACCCTGGGGTTGCACGTCATGACCTACGTCGCGTACGGGCCGCTCGGCCCCCGAACGGCGGTCGCGGTGTCGAGCGACCTGAGGGAGTGGCGCCGACTGGGGCCGGCGCTGTTCCGCTATCAGGACGACCTCGATATGGATCTGAACCTGTTCCACAACAAGGACACCGTGTTCTTCCCCGAGTCGGTCACCGCACCCGACGGACGCGAGGCGCTCGCCGTCCTGCACCGCCCCATGTGGGACCTCGGCGAGACGAAGCCCGGACAGGGTGTGCGCGTGCCCGCAGGCGTCGACGACGAGCGGCAGTCGATCTGGATCAGCTACATCCCGCTCGACGCCGTGCGCGAGGACCTCGCCGCGCTGACCCTGTGGGAGCAGCACCGCTTCGTCGCCGGCCCGGAGTTCCCGTTCGAGGCGCTCAAGATCGGCGGCGGGCCGCCGCCGCGACGGATTCCCGAGGGATGGCTCGTGCTCCACCACGGTGTGACCGGCGTCCTCGAGAGCGCGTTCGCGCAGCAGCAGAAGGTCAACTACGCCGCAGGCGCCATCATCCTCGACGCCGACGACCCCTCGAAGGTCGTCGCCCGCACTCCGGAGCCGCTGCTCGCCCCGGAGACAGACGACGAGCGGAGCGGCATCGTGCCGAACGTCGTCTTCCCGACCGCGATCGAAGAGGTCGACGGTCGCCTGTTCGTGTTCTACGGCATGGCCGACTCCAAGATCGGCGTCGCCCTGCTGGAGCGCACCGACTGATCGCGTGCCGTTCTCCGGAGAGATCGCTCGCTCCACCCGCCCCGGGCGGCGAACGGACGACTGATCCGGAGAACGGCACCGCACCCGAAAGGAACCTTCCGTGAACACCTCTGCACACCGTCGTGCGAGGACCGTCGGCCTCACCGCGGTGGCCGCGCTCGCCCTCACCGTCCCGCTCGGCGTCACTTCCGCCGCCGCCGCGCCTGCCGATCCGCCGGTCACGAACCTCGCGCACCTCGATTTCCTGCTCGACGAAGCGACGCCGCCCGCCGACGTCGAGGGGCACAGCACCTACCGGCAGTCCGACGAGCCCGCCCTCGTCATGCCGTGGACCTACGCCGACGCCCGCGACGGCGGGACCTTCGAGCGGGTGGGCGGCGGACCCCTCGATCCCGAGACCGGGTACTGGGGGCAGGGGGCGTACAACGCCGACGACATCACCCGCGCCGCCGTGGTCTACATCCGCCACTGGGAGCTCACGGGCGACGAAGACAGCCGCGACACCGCCTACGAGCTGCTCCGTTCGGTCGCGTACTTCCAGACCACCGAGGGACCGGATGCCGGCAACGTCGTCCTGTGGATGCAGCCCGACGGCACCTTCAACCCTTCGCCCGAACCGGTCGAGCTCCCCGACCCGTCGGACAGCGGACCGAGCTATTGGCTCGCCCGCACCCTCTGGGCTCTCGGCGAGGGCTACGCCGCGTTCAAGGACGAGGACCCCGCTTTCGCCGCCTTCCTCGACGACCGGTTCGACCTCTCCCTCGGCGCGTTGAACCGTCAGGTCCTCTCGAGATACGGCACGTGGACGGTCTCGGACGGCAAACGCGTCCCGACGTGGCTCATCACGAACGGAGCGGATGCCTCGGCAGAGGCCGTGCTCGGGTTGGCGGCACGTGTCGGAGCGGGCCCTGACCGAGCGGCCGCGAAGGCGCTGCGCCAGCTCGCTACGGGCATCGCCGCGATGTCCGACGGTTCCGCCCGGGAGTGGCCCTACGACGCCGTGCTGCCATGGGCCGAATCCCCGGCGATCTGGCACGCCTGGGGCTCGCAGATGCCCGCCGCGCTGGCCGCGGCATCCGTCGCGCTGAAGGATCGGGCGCTCGCTCGCCCCGCGATCGCGGACGCGTCCACCTTCACGCCGACCCTCCTCACCGCCGGTGGACCCGACAACGGGTGGAACCCGAGTCCCGTCGATCGGGTGCAGATCGCCTACGGCGCGGACTCACGGGTGCAGTCGCTGCTGGGTGTCACGAAGGCGACCGGTTCGGACGGGTTCGAGAGCCTCGCCGCGATGCAGGCTGCCTGGTTCTTCGGTGCGAACCACGCGGGGCAGCGGATGTACGACCCGGCGACCGGAGTGACCTTCGACGGCCTGCAGCCGGATGGCACCGTCAACCGCAACAGCGGCGCGGAGTCCACCATCCACGGGCTGCTCACCGCTCTCGCGCTCGATGCGAACCCGGCGGTCAGGCGTCAGGCGGTCGCCCTGACCGAGGTCACGGACCGAGAGGGTCTGTCGTGGATCGAAGCCGAGGACGCGGTGAACACGACGGGCGAGATCTCGACCCCTGAGTCATGGACGGGCGAATCGAGCTGGTCGGGCGACAAGCTCACCCTGTCGAGGGGGGACATCGCTGTGTTCGACGTCGACACGGCCGCATCCGATCGGTGGGTCGAGCCGGTGGTCTGGTCGGAGACCGGCGAACGGACCTCCTCCACCTGGACGGGCGGCCGCGCCCGATTGGGGGCGCTGCAGCTGACGGGGCCGCGGCAGGGGATCTCGCCGGCCCCGGGCGCCATGCACCCTCACACGCTGCAGAAGGCGCTGCCGCGGTCGAGCGGAGAGGTCCGCGTCGTGTCGACCCGAGGGGACCTGCAGCTCGACGGCATCCTCATCCGGCCGTTCGTCTCGCGCCTCGTCCTCGAGGGCGACGGCGGTGCCCGCACCGAGCTCGTACACTCCGCGGCGCGCTCGCCGCAGAGGGTCGCGGTGGGGGCAGGCGCTCTCGCGGTCTACGACGACCGCGGCCGCGAGGTCCGTGTGACGAAGGACCGCTCCGGTGCTGTGACCCTTCCCGCCGGTGGTTTCGCGATCGTCGAACGGTGACGACGCCGACCGGGCCGCGATGGGCGCCGCGGCCCGGTCAGCGCCGGAACGCCCAATCGGGCAGGTGCGCGTGCGCGACGAACGACCGGACGATCTCGGCCAGGCCGTGCTCCGGTTCGACCCGCAGGGCATCTGCCGCATAACGGTCGGCGTGCGTGGACCGGCCGAGTGACCAGGCGAGCCATGCCGCGGTGGCGAGACTCCCCGCGCGATGCGCATCGGACGTCGTCGACGCGACGCGGCGCGCGAGGACGAGCGCGGCCTCGAGTCGCCTCGGATCGGGGCGTCGCCCTTCTCCCCACATCACCGAAGCCAGGTCGGCGGGGTAGTCCTCGCCGTCCTCCCAGCGGCGCTGCGCGTCGAGCGCCGTGTCGCCGCCGGCTCGGTCGGTCGCCCACTGCACGAGCGCGACGTCCCGGAGTGACGGGCGGGCGAGGCACCACGCCAGGACCGCCGTGCGCATCGGATCGAGGTCCACCGGGTTCCAGGCGAGGCATCCTTCGTACAGCCCTGGAAGGTCGTCGAGCGCGCATCCCGCCTCGAGCGCCGCCGGATCGATGCGCTCGGCGGCTTCGTCGACGGCCGGGATGCCGCACAGGACGGCGAGAGCGGATTCGAGCGATCGCAGCGCGACCTCGACGCTCGCCGTCGCAGCCGGCTCGGCGGCGGGCAGGGACGCCCCCTCGAGCTGGTCGCCCTCCAGCGGCGGGAGATGCCGCTCGAGTTCGGCGAGCGGTCGCCCGCCCGGCGGCATCCGCTCGTCGTAGTGCGACCCCCATCCGGTGCCCGCCACCGTCAGGATGTCGACGACCTCGAGCCCGCACGCGTCCGCCGACTGTTCGAGCGCGACGGCGAGGTCCGCTCCCGGCAGGCCGTCGAGAGCGGATGCCGCGGTGAAGACCACGCCGGCGAAGCCATCGGCATCCGACACCCGGCAGAGCATGCCGATGACGGTGGACGCGACCGCGTCGAGCGGGGTGTCGGCGGGCGGCAGGTCGACCCGCAGAGCGCCGAGGCTGCGGCCGCGGGCCATGGGGACCACGACGAGACTCTCGGTGGGTGTGAAGCCGAGCAGGCGGGGGACGAGGGCGAGGAAGTGCGCGGAATCCGCGACGGTGATGATGGTGGACATCGCCTCACCCTCGCGGCGTCGTTGCCCGCACAGGCGTGAGCGTGAGGGTCTGCGGAGAGGCATCGACGCGGGCGCCTCGGTGGAGAAGGCTTCGGGGTATCGCGAGCGGATTACGATGGACGCATGGGTGAGATCTGGACCGCGGTCATCTGGGGGTTGATCCCCACGATCGTCGTCGCGGGCCTCTTCGCCTTCGTGATCCGCAGCATCCTGCGCATGGACCGCACCGAACGCAAGCTCTATGCGCGCGTCGAGGCGGAGGAACGCCGCAAGCGAGGTCTGCCCCCGCGCGACGAAACCGCCGGTCGACCCGCCAAAGGATAGGCTGACCCCACACTCTCTGGGGGCCGCGTGATCAGCATCAGCGTCGACTGGACGTGGACGTGGTGGATCGTCCTCGTCCTGGCGTTCGACATCTCGGTGCGCATCATGGCGGTGTTCATCATCCCGCGGAACCGTCGCCCGACAGCGGCGATGGCGTGGCTGTTGGCGATCTACTTCATCCCGATCATCGGCATCCTGCTGTTCCTCCTCATCGGGAACCCGCGCCTTCCGCGCAAACGCCGCAAGGAGCAGCAGTCGATCAACGACGCGTTCCGCGAGGCGAGTGAGGGGCTCGACTTCGGCACCCTCCGCCCCGATGCGCCGGAGTGGTTCGAGCAGCTCGTCGGACTCAACCGCAAGCTCGGCGCCCTTCCGATGGCCGGCGACAACGGCGCCCAGATCATCTCGGACTATCAGGGCAGCCTCGACACGATGGCGTCCGAGATCGATCGCGCCACCCGGTACGTGCACGTCGAGTTCTACATCCTGCAGTCCGACGGGGCGACCGACGGGTTCTTCGAGGCACTCGAGCGCGCGACGGCGCGCGGGGTGACGGTCCGCGTACTCCTCGACCACTGGGCCAACCGGTGGAAGCCGAACTACCACGCGACGATCTCACGCCTTGAGCGCATGGGCGCGCAGTGGCATCTGATGCTTCCGGTGCAGCCGTTGAAGGGCAAGTACCAGCGGCCCGATCTGCGCAACCACCGCAAGCTCCTCGTGATCGACGGCGTCGTGGGCTTCGTCGGGTCGCAGAATGTGACCGACCGCAGCTACAACCTGAAGACGAACCTGCGGCGCGGACTGCAGTGGGTGGATCTCATGGTGCGCGTCGACGGCCCGGTCGTGGCATCCCTCTCCGCAGTCTTCGTGTCCGATTGGTATGGCGAGACCGGCGAGGTGTTCGCGGTGGAGTCCGACTTCTCGACGGATGCCGGGACCGGCGACCTCGACTGCCAGATCGTCCCGAGCGGTCCCGGGTTCGAATACGAGAACAACCTCAAACTCTTCCTCAGCCTCATCTTCGGCGCGAAGAAGAAGATCGTCATGGTCAGCCCGTATTTCGTGCCCGATGAGGGACTGCTCCTCGCGATCCAGACCGCCTGCCACCGGGGCGTAGAGGTCGAGCTGTTCGTCTCGGAAGAGGGCGACCAGGCGATGGTCTACCACGCGCAGCGGAGCTACTACGAGCAGCTGCTGGCCACCGGCGTGAAGATCTGGATGTACAAGCGGCCCTACATCCTGCACTCCAAGTCCATGTCGATCGACGACGAGGTCGCCGTCGTCGGATCGAGCAACATGGACATGCGCTCCTTCGGCCTCAACCTCGAAGTGACGATGCTCGTCCGAGGGTCCGAGTTCGTCGACCAGTTGCGCACCGTCGAGGATCAGTACCGCGGCATGTCGCGCGAGCTGACGATCGAGGAGTGGGAGCAGCGCCCCATCCGCTCCGTCGTCCTCGACAACCTGGCGCGCCTCACGTCGGCGCTGCAGTGAGACGATCCGGCGGGCGGTGACACTCCCCGGGTGTCCGCCGCTGTGGAGGAGACCCCGATGCGCACCCGCTTACTGTCCGCGCTCGCCGGCACCGCCCTCGTCGCCCTGGCATTGGCCGCCTGTGCGACGCCTGGGGCGGGCGATGCGGATCCCGGTACCGTAGCGGGCGAGACGGCTCCGGCGTGGGCCGTGGGTGCGGGCTGGCTCGACGGCGGGCGGACGATCGCGCTTGTGACGTGGGGCAGCTCGTCGTGCGTGCCGGCGGTGGACGAGACGCGCCTCGACGGTTCGACGTTCATCGTCTCGCTCCGCGGACCCGAGCCGGGGCCGTGCACGGACGATCTGGTCGCCCGCGGGCTCGAGGTGCCGGTGCCGCAAGGTGTCGACCCCGCGGACGGGCTCTCGCTGCGAGTGTCCCTCGGCCCGTCGCGTGCCGACGTCGACCTCGCCGCGCACGCGGGCGGGCAGGTCGAGGAGTTCACCCCTGAGGCGGCGTGGGTCGGCGACCGCACGATCGCGCTCCGCACCTGGGGGTCGTCGACGTGCCCGCCGATCGTCGCGGACACGAGGGAGGAGTCACCGGCATCCGTCATCGTCAGTTTCGCGAAGCTGGATGCCGATCGCGCCTGCACGGCAGACGTGGCGCCGCAGCTGACGGTGGTCCAGCTCGATCCCGATGCCGTCGTGGACCGTGACGCGACGCTGAGCTTCGGCGTGACCGGCTCGGACGAGACGGTGCCGATCCGCTGAGGGGGGCGGCCGGGTTCCAGGGACCCGATGTGTCGCGCGTGCGCGGTCCGGGCGGCGGGTTGGGTCCCTGGAACGCCGCGGCTCAGTCCGCGCGCACCAGCAGCTCGCCGACTTCGCAGTCGAGCGCGCGGCAGATCGCGGACAGCGTCGAGTATCGGATCGCACGGGCGCGGTCGTTCTTGAGGATCGACAGATTCACGACCGAGACGCCGACGATCTCAGACAGGCGGGTCAGCGTCATGTTCCGCTCCGCGAGCAGTTCGTCCAGGCGACAGTGGATGCCGGTGAGCTCGTCCTCCTCGGCGGGACTCACACGAGCCCCTCGGTGTCGCGCTGCAGACGCTCGCCCTGCGCGAAGGCACCGGCCAGCACCGCCGCGGCGACGGCGACGAGAATGACGGGCAGCAGGGGCAGCAGATCGAGCATCGACAGCGTCTCGAATCGGATGCCGAGTGATTGCACGGCGTGCTGTCGCCCCATCCCGTCGACGATCGGCCAGGCGAACGCCGCGATCGTCAGGGTCGCGGCGATCACCGTGAGCGCACGTGTCGCGCCGCCCGTGAACACACGACCGCGGCGTACGGCGAAGGCGACGCGCATGAGCGCTGCGGCCACGATGATCGCGGCGACGGCGGCGATCAGGACCGCGGCGATCATCCAGGCCCGACCGCCCGCGCCGAGGTCGGGTGCGCGGACGACGACCGCGTCCACCGCCGCGCCCGGTGAGAGCCTGAGCGCCGCGGATGCCGCGTCGGCCCCGACCGTCACAGCGGGGCCCGCCGGGCTCACGATCTCGGTGATCCGATAGACCGCGACGGCCAGTGCCGTGAGGGAGGCGGCGACGCCGTAGACGATGAGGTCGAGTGCGCCGGCGGTCCGGGATGGCGCCGCCATCACACAAGCCCCTTCACGTCGTTCTGCAGGCGAGAGCCGTAGCGGAGGATCGCCCCCAGGGCGGCGAACGCGAGGCCGACCGCGATCGGCCAGAAGGGCAACGTGACAAGCACGGTGGGAAAAGGGAACCACGCGTCGAAGGCGTTGTCGATGCCCGGGAAGTCCCCCGACCACGAGCCGCTTCGCGCTCCGAAGAACTGCATGGAAGCGATGGTTCCCGCGATGTCGCCCGTCACCTGAGCGGCGATGCCGCCGAGCATGATGACCGCGCCCGTGGTGACCGCCATCTTCGCGACGACGGGGGCGAAGGCGGCGCCGACGAGCAGTCGAGAGCAGGCGATGGCGACGAACACGGCGACGAAGCCGGGAATGCCCCACGCGAGCGCTTGGCTCAGCGCCCAGAGCACGCGAGCGGTCGGGTCGAGTCCCTCGAGCGTCAGAGTCACCTCGGTAAAGCCTCCCGACACCCGTCGAGCCGTATCCACATCGAGGGTCACGGTGTCGGGCAGCTGCGGCCAGAACTCGCGGATTGGCATCGTGATGGCGACGCCCGGCGCCAGCAACGAGGTCAACAGGGCGATGACCGCTCCGATGGCGGCGACGCCCGTCCAGACGACGGCGACGACGCGAGTAACTCGCACGAGGCTCGTGGCGTCCTGCCCCGATCGCGGCTTCCTCGCGGTCGCCAGGGCGAACACCACGATCGTCCCCACGATCAGGACGACGACGAGAACCGCCCCGACGATCAACATCCACCGTGCCACGTCACACCAACCCTTCTGTCTCGCGCTGCAGTCGTGCGCCCTGTCGGAAGATCACACTCAAGGCCGCGAGTCCCAGCGCCACGCCCAGCGGCCACGCAGGCGGGGCGATGGCGAAAGTCCGGCCCGCGGTCACCGCCGCGTCCGCTCCCGCGGCCGGGAGCACCTCCTGCGCGACGAGGGCGGCTCCGATGTCCGTCAGGAGCGGGCCGAGCGTCCCCGCAATGAGCACCACTATCGCGCTGCCGAGCAGCCACCGGGACGTTCTGGTCGCGAAAGCGGGTCCCGTTATTGCGCGCTGGCTCAGTACTGCGACCACGAGGCCCGGAATGCCGGCCACGAGCAGCGATATGGCATCCCCCGCGACGAGGAGGGCGCGCAGCCCACCGCTGAGTCCGGTGATCGTGGCCCTGGCGGTGTCCGCCGACGTGCAGTACAACTCGACGGCACCGGCGGAGTCGTCGCGGCTCGTCTGACACGGTAGGTCCGTCGGCCATACCAGTGAGATCGGCATTGCGGCGATGTCGTACGGCGCGGTGGTGAAACCGCGGACGATCAAGAGCCCGACCCCGAGCAGCACGATCGCGACCCACACGCGGGCCATCATTGCAATCACGTCGAGGAGGACCGACGGCGACTTCCGCCGCCGCGCGTCCCACACCATCAACGCGATCAGCGCCCCGATGATCGCGAGTCCGACACCACTCCACAGCAGCACGGTCGGCAGATCCGTCCCTGAAACCATTCCCGCCCCCATAACGACTTTCGTTGTTATCGACAAACGTTATGCCCACGGGGACCGCGGCCGCAAGCCCCGGCATCCCGTATGCCCACGGCGAACACGGGCATACCGGCATCCCGCCGTCGTTAGCCTCTACGTAAGACGCCGCCAGTGCGTCGAGTGGAGGTGGAGACGATGTTCGAGAGATTCACAGACCGTGCACGTCGTGTGGTGGTGCTCGCCCAAGAAGAGGCGAAGATGCTGAACCACAACTACATCGGCACGGAGCACATCCTCCTCGGCCTGATCCACGAGGGCGAAGGCGTCGCCGCCAAGGCCCTCGAGAGCCTGGGCATCTCGCTCGACGCAGTGCGCGAGCAGGTCCAGGACATCATCGGGCAGGGGCAGCAGCAGCCGACGGGTCACATCCCGTTCACGCCGCGTGCCAAGAAGGTGCTCGAGCTGTCACTGCGCGAAGCGCTGCAGCTGGGCCACAACTACATCGGCACCGAGCACATCCTGCTCGGGCTCATCCGCGAGGGCGAGGGCGTCGCCGCTCAGGTGCTCGTCAAGCTGGGCGCCGACCTGAACAAGGTCCGCCAGCAGGTCATCCAGCTGCTCAGCGGTTACCAGGGCAAGGAGCCCGCCGGCGTCTCCGCCGGTGCCGGCGAGCAGGCCCAGGCCACGGCGCAGGGCGGTTCGGCCGTCCTCGACCAGTTCGGCCGCAACCTGACGCAGGCCGCGCGCGACAACAAGCTCGACCCCGTCATCGGGCGCGAGAAGGAGATCGAGCGCGTGATGCAGATCCTGTCGCGCCGCTCGAAGAACAACCCCGTCCTCATCGGTGAGCCCGGCGTCGGCAAGACCGCCGTCGTCGAAGGCCTCGCGCAGGCGATCGTCAAGGGCGAGGTGCCCGAGACGCTGAAGGACAAGCAGGTCTACTCGCTCGACCTCGGATCGCTCATCGCCGGTTCCCGCTACCGCGGCGACTTCGAGGAGCGACTGAAGAAGGTCACCAAGGAGATCCGCACGCGCGGCGACATCATCGTCTTCATCGACGAGATCCACACCCTCGTGGGTGCGGGTGCCGCCGAGGGTGCCATCGACGCCGCCAGCATCCTGAAGCCGCTGCTCGCCCGCGGTGAGCTGCAGACGATCGGTGCGACGACGCTCGACGAGTACCGCAAGCACTTCGAGAAGGATGCCGCGCTGGAACGCCGCTTCCAGCCGATCCAGGTGGCCGAGCCGAGCCTGCCCCACGCGATCAACATCCTGAAGGGCCTGCGCGACCGCTACGAGGCGCACCACAAGGTGCAGATCACCGACGGTGCCATCGTCGCCGCGGCGAACCTCTCCGACCGGTACGTCTCGGACCGCTTCCTGCCCGACAAGGCCATCGACCTGATCGACGAGGCCGGCGCCCGCCTGCGCCTGTCGATCCTTTCGAGCCCGCCGGAGCTGCGCGAGTTCGACGACAAAATCGCCAAGGTCCGCGAGGACAAGGAAGCAGCCAGCGAGGAGCAGGACTTCGAGAAGGCCGCCGCCCTGCGCGACGAGGAGAAGTCGCTCCTGGCCGAGCGTCTGCGCCTCGAGAAGCAGTGGCGCTCGGGTGACGTCGCGTCGCACGCGGTCGTCGACGAGGGCCTGATCGCCGAGGTCCTGGCTCAGGCCACCGGCATCCCGGTGTTCAAGCTCACGGAGGAGGAGACCAGCCGTCTCGTCTTCATGGAGAAGGCCCTGCACCAGCGCGTCATCGGTCAGGAGGAGGCCATCGCGGCCCTTTCCCGCACGATCCGTCGCCAGCGTGCCGGGCTCAAGGATCCGAACCGCCCGTCGGGCTCGTTCATCTTCGCCGGCCCCACGGGTGTCGGAAAGACCGAGCTCGCCAAGGCGCTCGCCGAGTTCCTCTTCGACGACGAGGGCGCGCTGATCTCCCTCGACATGTCGGAGTTCGGCGAGAAGCACACGGTCTCGCGACTGTTCGGTGCCCCTCCCGGATTCGTCGGCTTCGAAGAGGGCGGTCAGCTCACCGAGAAGGTGCGCCGCAAGCCGTTCTCCGTGGTCCTGTTCGACGAGATCGAGAAGGCCCACCCCGACATCTTCAACTCGCTGCTGCAGATCCTCGAAGAGGGTCGCCTGACCGACGGTCAGGGCCGCGTGGTCGACTTCAAGAACACCGTGATCATCATGACGACGAACCTCGGTTCGTCGGCGATCGCCGGTGGACCGGTCGGCTTCCAGGTCGAGGGCAACTCGCAGACCACCTACGAGCGGATGAAGGGCAAGGTCGACGAGGAGCTGAAGCGTCACTTCAAGCCGGAGTTCCTCAACCGCGTCGACGACGTCATCGTCTTCCCGCAGCTCAACAAGGAGGAGCTGCGTCAGATCGTGACGCTCTTCACGAAGCGCCTCAGCGAGCGTCTGCTCGACCGTGACATGACGGTCGCGCTGACGGATGCCGCCAAGGACCGCCTCATCGAGATCGGGTTCGACCCGACCCTCGGTGCCCGGCCCCTGCGCCGCGCCATGCAGCGCGAGGTCGAGGACCAGCTCTCCGAGCGGATCCTCCGGGGCGAGCTGAACGCCGGCGACCACGTCGCGGTCGACGTCGAGAACAACGCATTCGTCTTCGAGACCACGCGCCAGGAAGCCCGCGAAGCGGTCGGCGTGGGAGCCGCGGGCGAGATCACCGCGAGCCCGGACATCATCGCCGGGTCGTAACGACCGGAGTGACAGGGGTCGGATGCCGAGAGGTGTCCGACCCCTTCGTCGTTCAGTCCCCGCGTACGAGGAAGACGTCGACCTCGTCCTCGCTGTCGAGCGTGAAGCCGTGCCGCTCGTACAGGCGGCGGGCGGGACTGCCCTGCAGGACGTTGAGGCGCCACGGGCCGGGGTGCCGCTCAGCGAGAACCGACTGCAGGATCTGCGTGCCCACGCCGTGGCCCTGCACTCCCTCGTCGAGGTAGAAGTGCTCGAGCCAGGTGCCGTCGTGCGCCGGGCGCACGACGACCGAACCGGCATCCGCTCCGTCGACGACGATCACCCGGGTGAGCGCGGGATCGAATGCGTCGAGGAAGCGCTGTCGGATGCGGACCTCGTCATACCGGCCGAGGCGCTCGAGGTCGGGGCGCAAGACCACGGCTCGGAGCTCGGCGATCCACGTCGCGTCGTCGGGCGTCGAGGGGCGGGTGGTCCAGGGCATTCGTCCATTCAACCCGGTGTCGCCGGTGGCGGATGCAACGGAATCCCGACGACACGCGGCATCCGTGATGCGATCGTCGGCGTGTCGCGCCCGAAGTCCAGCATCCGCGAGCGGGGCAGGGTCAGGCGAAGCCGCCGGGCGACAGGAGCGCGACGCAGGGGCCGAGGACGAGGATCCACGCGGCGGCGGTGACGATCAGTATGCCGGTGCCGATGCCGCGGGTGCGAGCGGAGAACATGAGCGCGATGCCGACGACGGCGATGATCACGAACGGGGCGAGAAAGCCGATCAGGCCGACGGAGATCAGCCCGATCGCGAGCAGACCCCCGAGGACGTAGGCGCCGCACCCGATGCCGGCTCCGATCCCCACGCCGGCGCCGAAGCTCCGGGGTCGCGGCCTCGGAGGCTGTGCGTAGCCCGGTGGTTCCGGCGAGATCCCGGGCGCACCGGGCGGCGGCGGTGTCGGGTGCGGCGGACCTTCTTGCCCGCCGACCGGCGGGCCCGGGGGCACGGCTGGCGCGCCCTCGCGCGGGGGAGGCGTCGGGTCGGCGTCCTCGGGACGGTCAGGTTCGGGGGACATCGGCGGCCATCCTTCCGATCGGTGGGGTCTCACTGAGGCGGAGGCGCCCGCGCGCGGCCATCCAGGCGAGGCGGGCGAACAGCAGGGGGATCGTCACGGCGAGGAAGAGCTGCGGCCGGGTGAGGCCGAGCCAGGCGACCTCGTTGCCGCGGACGAACTCGACGGCGAAGCGGAACACGGCGTACGCCGCGATGTACAGCGTCAGGGTCTCGCCCGGCGCGATGGGCCGGTGCCGCAACCAGAACCACAGCACGGCGAAGGCCGCGGCGTGGAAGACGATCTCGTACACGAAGCTCGGGTGCAGCGGCACGCCCGCGGGCGCCCCGACGCGCGCGGCCGCGGCCGGGTCGAGGACGATGCCCCACCCGGCGCCGGTCGGGGTTCCGGGTTGCTCGGTGAGGAGGCATCCGATCCGTCCGATCGCCATGGCCAGCGCGACGGCAGGCGCGAAGAGGTCGCCGGACCGGTCCGGGTAGCGCGCGATCCGCTTGGCGACGTGCACCCCGAGCCAGGCGCCGACGAGCGCCGACAACATCGACGCGTTGCCGTAGGCCAGCTGATCGATGAGCGACAGGTTCTTCGACGGGTCGAGGTGCTGCGCCCATGTCCCGAGCCGCGAGAGCACGGCCGCGCCGACGAGTGCGCCGAGCACGAGATAGGCGATCCGCGGGTCGCTGACGCCGCGTCGGCGCTTCTCGATGAGGAAGACGACCCCCGCAGCGAGCAGCCCGAGGCCCACGAACACGGCGTGGGTGTCGATCGGCGGCAGCCAGGGGGCGAGGTCGCTCAGCAGTGGGAACACGGTCAGCCCAGCAGCCGCATCCAGAGCATGACCCACAGGGGGATCGCCGCAAGGGCGATCACCTCGAGCACGCACAGGTAGGCCAGGACGAGCCGGGTGTCGCCGAGCTTGCAACGCGAGCGGAGCAGCCCCGCGCGCCGCGCGCGCGCGTACCCCGCGATCGCGACACCGGCGAAGACGGCGACCGCGAGAGGCCCCGTCACGGCCGCGATCGCGGCGATCGTCGCGAAGACGCACAGCCGGAGGGGGTCGAACGGCGCGACCGGATCGGCGACGCTCTCGTCACGCTGGTTGAGGTGCCCGAATCCGGCGGTACTCACGAGACGCTCACCGGGATCTGCCGCCGACCGCCCGTCGCGGTCGACAGCCGGGTGCGGCCGAGGGGTGCCCACGCCTGAACCGCGCAGAACGGTGCGCACTGGTGCGCGTCGGTCGACTCGTTGACCGTCGCGACGTGCACGCAGCACTGCGTGAGACGTTCCTCGATCATCGTGTTGATGTCCATGAACGGCTTCACGGTGATCCGGAGGACCCGCTCGCCCATCATTTTGCGAAGCCGAGCGTGCTGGCCGGGAAGCTTCGAGGCGGCGAGCGTCGCCAGCGTCCCGATGCCGAGGTCGCAGTTCTGGCAGATGTCGCGCCAGATCGAGCTCATCGACGGGTGCGACAGCGACGACTGCTCGCTGAGCAGATCGAGGAGCGACCCCTTCACGACCTCGCGGATCGCCTTGTTGACGTTGCTGTCCGCGATGCGATTGGCGATCATGTCGGGCTGCAGATCCAGGAAGTCCTTCAGCCGCTCGTGGCCGATGAGCCCGACGAGAGACTTCCAGTCGCCCGCGTCGTCCTTCAGGAGATAGCCGACCGAGCAGCAGTGCGGGTGGCTGCACGGCAGTGCGGTGAGGTCGCGCCAGGTGACCTCACCATCGGTCTGCGGGCCGAGCCGGTTCAGCACCCCGGTGTGGGTGAGTCTGTCGTTCGGGTCGATGCCCGACGAGCGGCCCGACCCGAAGACCGGCTGGACGGTGACGCCGCCGACGAACGGCGTCTCCATCGCCTTCCGGATGACCGCGCCGATCTCGCCGTCGTTGACGCCGAGGGTCGCCGTCATCGTCAAGGTCGTGAAGACCCCGGCATCCGACAGCCGCCCGATCGCGCGTTCCTTGAACCGGCGGATGTCGGCGCCCCGGTGGAAAGCGGATGCCTCGGCCGTCACGCCGTCGAACTGCAGGTACACCTCGACCCGCTCGCGGTGCTTCTTCAGCACCTCGACGAAGGCGTCGTCCTGTGCGATGCGGAGGCCGTTGGAGTTCAGGAGGATGCGGACGACGGGGCGCGCGACGAGGTGCTCGAGCAGCTGCTCGAGCCACGGATAGAGGGTGGGCTCGCCCCCCGACAGCATGAGCACGTCGATGCGGTTGTTCTCCCTGGCGAGACGCGCATCGACCGACGCGAGCACCTCGGCGAGCGGCGCGATCGCGGATGCGGCGGGGCTCGACTCCGCGAAGCACGTCGGGCATTTCAGGTTGCAGTGGTCGAGCAGGTCCTCGAGCAGGATGCAGGTGTGCTGGGTCTGCATCTGCGGCAGGCCGTCTTCGTAGGCCGACGGAACCGGCTTGAAGTTGCCCATCGTGTCGGGCCCGTGCACCTTCGTCGGCGCGGTCCACTGCTCGAGGTAGGAGAGGATCTCCGCCGATTCGTCGTACAGGGTGCGGACGAGGCCGTGGTCGGGGCATCCGCGTTCGAGCCAGACGGTCCCCTCACGGTCGGCGAGCCATCCCGACAATCGCCGCACCTCGCTGAGCGGGCGGTCCGGGTCCTCCTCGTGGCAGGTCGGGCAGAATGCGTTCACGTATCGATGGACGCGATAGTCGCGCAGGGGCATCCCCGCTCCGGCGTGGCTCATCCCCACACCGTAACGGCACGGGTGTCCGAACGGCAGGTTTTCTCCAGCCGGCAGAGATTCGAGCCGAGAGCAGGGCCTCTTCGTGGACAGCGGCGGCCGCACGTGCGAACGGACCGGGCGCGCCCTCAGCAGCGCCCGGCCCGTCCGGGTCCGTCAGGAGCGGTGGCCGCCGAAGACGTCCTTCTCCATCGCGTCATAACCCTCTCGCTGCGGGTCGCCGTGCAGGCCGCCGGAGAGGGCATACTCCTCCTCGGGCGAGAGGATGAGGCGCTTGCGGCCGTACACGGCGAACCCGATGAAGATCACGACGTAGACGATGATGATCGCCACGATCGCCAGCAGATACGACGGGTTGAACAGCAGTCCGACGAACACGATCGCGGCGATGATGCCGGCCGAGTAGGCGCCGAACAGTCCCCACGGGCTCTTGTAGGGCCGCTCGGCGTTCGGGAACTTCCGGCGCAGGATGATGAACGACACCATCTGCAGGAAGTACGCGAGCACCGCGCCCCACACCGCGATGTTCAGGACGATCGCTCCGGCCGGGCTCGTGTCGCCGCCGGCGGCCTGCAGGATGACGAGCGCGATGAATCCGAGCACGGCGCCGAACGTCAGCGCGACCCACGGGGTCTGACGCTTGCCTGTGAGCGACAGCCAGCGCGGGTAGTAGCCCGCGCGGGAGAGCGAGTACATGTTGCGCCCGTACGCGAACATGATGCCCATGAGCGAGGCGAAGAGGCCGATGAGCGCCAGCAGCGACAGGATGGCGGCGGCCTGGTCGGGCAGGAACGCCTGGAATCCTTCCAGCAGCGGTTCCGTCGACGGCGCGGTGGCCTCGGCGCCCAGCACGCCGGTGTTGAGGAAGAGGACGATGAGTCCCGTCACGATCAGCGTTCCGCGGGCCCAAAGGCCGGCGCGGGGGATGTCGCGGGCGGGGTTGTGCGATTCCTCGGCCGCCAGCGGGAGCTCCTCGATGCCGAGGAAGAACCACATCGCGAACGGCAGCGCGAGCAGCACGGCGCCGATCCCGTGCGGCAGGAACTCCGATGCGCCGAACGCGGCCGGGTCCGGCGCGATGTTCCACAGTGCGTTCCAGTGGAACGCGCCCGAGGCGAGGGCCATCACGCCGAAGACGACGATGATGCCGATCGAGATGATCGAGACGACGATCGCGAAGCCGAACGACACCGCAGCGCCTGCCGCGTTGAGGCCGATGAACAGCGCGTACAGGATGACCCACCACAGCCACGGCGGCAGGCTCGCTCCGGTGAGCAGCGACAGCGCCTTGTCGGCGTACTGGCCCGAGAAGTACACGACCACCGCGGTGGTGGCGACGTACTCGATCGTCTCAGCGAGACCCGTCGCGAGCCCTCCCCAGGGCCCCATCGCCGAGCGAGAGAACGAGTAGGCGCCGCCCGTGTGCGGCATGGCCGCCGCCATCTCGCCGATCGAGAAGGTGAGGCCGTAGTACATGAGCACCAGCACGGCGAAGGCGATCAGCATGCCGCCGAAGCCGGCGAACCCGATGCCGAAGTTCCAGCCCGAGAAGTCGCCCGAGATGACGGCGGCGACGGCGAGGCCCCAGAGCCCCCAGACGCCGGCGGACCGCTTCAGCGTGCGTTTCTCGAAGTAGCCGTCCTCGGCTCGGGCGTAGCGGACGCCGCCGGTCGTGGTGGGGGTGGTGCTCGGATTCGTCATGAGACCTCCTGGCTGCGGGTCGGCGCTCAGCGCGCCGTTCGGGTCGGACGCGCTGGCTCACGCCTTGCGGAAGAGTGTGGCGTCTATTGGTATGCCGTGTCTACCTTTGGGATGTAGCGTTCTCGTTACAGACCCACGGCGATCCCGCACAGTGCAACGACGGAAGGACCACGGATGCCCGGAAACCTGACGGTGGACGACCTCGCCGATGCGATCGCGGCCAACGAGATCGACACGGTGATCGTCGCCTTCCCCGACGCGCAGGGGCGCCTCGTCGGCAAGCGCGTCGCCGGTCGGTTCTGGCTCGACGAGGTCGCCGGGCATGGCGCCGAGGTCTGCGACTACCTGCTGTCGGTCGACGTCGACGTCAACACGATCGACGGCTACGAGATGTCGGGCTGGGACAAGGGCTACGGCGACCTCGTCCTCCGCCCCGACATGGCGACCCTCCGCCGCATCCCGTGGCAGCCGGCGACCGCGCTCGTCATGGCCGACCTCGAGTACGTACGCGGCGGCGCCGTGATCCAGTCGCCGCGCGGCATCCTGAACGTCCAGCGTCAGCGCCTCGCCGACCGGGGCCTCGTCGCCTACTCGGGCACGGAGCTCGAGTTCATCGTCTTCGACGATTCGTTCCGGGATGCCTGGGCCAAGCGTTACGTCGGCCTGCAGGCATCCACCGACTACAACGTCGACTACAACCTGCTCGCCACGACCCGCCTCGAGCCGCTGCTGCGCGACATCCGCCGCGGCATGGAGGGCGCCGGTCTCTACTGCGAGGGCGTCAAAGGCGAGTGCCACGACGGCCAGCAGGAGATCGCGTTCCGGTTCGCCGAGGTGCTCGAAACCGCCGACCAGCACACGATCTACAAGAACGGCGCGAAGGAGATCGCCGACGCGCACGGCAAGTCGCTGACCTTCATGGCGAAGTTCGACCAGCGCGAGGGCAACAGCTGCCACATCCACCTGTCGGTCCGGGGTGAGGACGGCGAAGCCGTCATGGCGGGCGACGGCGAGCACGGGTTCAGCCCGCTGATGGAGCACTGGATCGCCGGCATCCTCGCCACGCTCAAGGAGTTCACGCTCCTCTACGCGCCGACGATCAACTCGTACAAGCGCTTCGCGAAGGGCTCGTTCGCTCCCACCGGCATCGCGTGGGGCGTCGACAATCGCACGTGCGCGCTGCGTGTCGTCGGCACGGGCTCGTCGCTCCGCGTCGAGAACCGCGTGCCCGGCGGCGACGTGAACCCGTACCTCGCCATCTCGGCGATCATCGCGGGCGGCCTGCACGGCATCGAGAACGAGCTCGAGCTGCCCGCGCCGCTCACCGGCAACGCCTACGATTCCGACGTCGACCACCTGCCGACGACGCTGCGGGAGGCGGCCGACCTCTTCGAGAGGTCCGAGATCGCCCGCGCCGCCTTCGGCGACGAGGTCGTCGCCCATTACCTGCACCAGGCGCGCGTCGAGGTTCTCGCCTACGACGCGGCCGTGACCGACTGGGAGCGCATCCGTGGCTTCGAACGTCTCTGATTCCGCGGGCGGCCGCCGCCCCGTCATCGGACTCACCACCTACTTGGAGCGTGCGGTGCAGGGGGTGTGGGACGTGCGCGCGAGCTTCTTGCCGCAGCAGTACTTCGACGCCGTGACCGCGTCGGGCGGCGTCGCGGTCCTCCTGCCGCCCCAGCCGTCGGCGCAGGCGGCGGCCGACGTCGTCCTCGACGGGCTCGACGGGCTGATTCTCACGGGAGGGCTCGACGTGCAACCCGAGCTGTACGGTGCGGAGCGGCATCCGCTCACCGACCCGGCTCGCGCGGACCGCGACGAGTGGGAGCTCGCCCTGCTCGCCGGAGCCCGCGAACGCGGCATCCCGGTCTTCGGCATCTGCCGCGGGCTGCAGCTGATCAACGTCGCCTACGGCGGCACGCTGCACCAGCACCTGCCCGAGGCCCTCGGCACCGAGCGCTACAAGATCGGCGGGGGCGTGTTCGCCGAGAACACCGTCGAGGTGGATGCCGAGACGACGCTCGCGGGCTTGATCGGCGCCGGTCCGTACGGCGTCCACAGCTACCACCACCAGGGCATCGACCGCCTCGGCGAGGGGCTCGTCGTGACCGCGCGCACCGACGACGGCCTCGTGCAGGCGTTCGAGACGCCGGGCGACGACTACCTCGTCGCGGTGCAATGGCACCCCGAGGAGAACTCCGCCGACCGGCGCCTCTTCCTCGGCCTGGTCGCCGCCGCCGACGCGTACGCCGCCTCGCACCGGGGGGTCGCCGCATGAGCGTCTTCACCGTCCTGAACCCCGCCACCGGCGCCGCGGTGCGCGAGATCGACCTCGCCTCCGTGGCGGAGACGGATGCCGCGATCGCCCGCGCCGTCCGGGCGCAGCGCGCCTGGGCCGAGCTCGCCCCCGTCGCCCGCGCCGATGCGCTCCGGAACTTCGCGCGCGTCGTCGAGGAGCACGTCGAGGAGCTCGCCCAGCTCGAGGTGCTCGAGGCGGGGCATCCGATCTCGTCTGCGCGGTGGGAGGCGTCGCACGTCGCGCAGGTCCTGAACTACTACGCGGGGGCGCCGGAACGCCTGATCGGCAGCCAGATCCCCGTCGCCGGTGGACTCGACGTGACCTACCACGAGCCGTACGGCGTGGTGGGCATCATCGTGCCGTGGAACTTCCCGATGACGATCGCGGCGTGGGGGTTCGCACCTGCGCTCGCCGCCGGCAACGTCGTCGTGCTGAAGCCCGCCGAGATGACCCCGCTGACCGCGATGCGCCTCGGCGACCTCGCGCTCGAGGCGGGGCTGCCGGACGGCGTCTTCACCGTCATCCCGGGCGCTGGCCCCGTCGTCGGCGAGCGATTCGTGACGCATCCGGACGTGCGCAAGGTCGTCTTCACCGGATCGACGCGCGTCGGGACCGAGGTCGCCGCTGGCTGCGCGCGCGAGCTCAAGCCCGTGACGCTCGAACTCGGCGGCAAGAGCGCCAACATCGTCTTCGCCGACGCCGACCTCGAGGCGGCCGCCGCCGCCGTCCCCGGCTCGGTCTTCGACAACGCCGGGCAGGACTGCTGCGCTCGCAGCCGCCTGCTCGTCGAGCGCTCGGTGTTCGACCGGTTCCTCGAGCTCGTCGAGCCCGCCGTCGCCGCGTGGCGCGTCGGCGACCCGAACGACGAGAGCACCGAGATGGGACCGCTCATCTCCGCCGGCCAGCGCGACCGGGTCGCGGGCTACGTCGACGGCGCTGACGTCGCGTTCCGCGGCTCCGCGCCCGACGGCGACGGGTTCTGGTTCGCGCCGACCGTCGTCCTCGCCGGACGCGGCGACCGCATCGCGACCGAGGAGGTCTTCGGACCCGTCGTCGCGGCGCTGCCGTTCGACGACGAGGCCGACGCGATCGCGCTCGCGAACGACACCGTCTATGGCCTCGCGGGCTCGATCTGGACGCGCGACCTGGGCCGCGGCATCCGCGTCTCCCGCGGCGTGCAGAGCGGCGTGCTCTCGGTCAACTCGCACTCGTCGGTCCGCTACACGACCCCCTTCGGCGGCATGAAGGCCTCGGGCCTCGGTCGCGAACTCGGACCCGATGCGGCCGAGCACTTCACCCAGACCAAGAACGTCTTCTACGCCACCTCCTGACCCGGAAGGACCCCCCCGAATGGACCTCACCCAGCGCCTGCGCGACCGCGTCGCCATCATCACCGGCGGTGCCAGCGGCATCGGTCTCGCGACCGCCCGCCGGTTCGCCGCCGAGGGCGCCCGCGTCGTCATCGCCGACCTGGACCCCGTGACCGGCCAGAAGGCCGCCGACGAGGTGGGCGGCGTCTTCCGCCAGGTGAACGTCGCAGACCAGGCATCCGTCGACGCGCTCTTCGACGGCGTCGCCGCCGACCTCGGCTCGGTCGACATCGCGTTCAACAACGCCGGCATCTCGCCCGCCGACGACGACTCGATCGAGACGACCGAGCTGCCCGCGTGGGACAAGGTGCAGGACGTCAACCTCAAGAGCGTGTACCTCTGCTCCCGCGCGGCGCTCCGCCACATGGTGCCGACCGGCAGGGGGTCGATCATCAACACCGCATCGTTCGTCGCGCTGCTGGGCTCGGCCACCTCGCAGATCTCCTACACCGCCTCGAAGGGCGGCGTGCTCGCGATGACCCGCGAGCTCGGCGTGCAGTTCGCCCGGCAGGGCATCCGCGTCAATGCCCTCTGCCCGGGGCCGGTGAACACCCCGCTGCTGCGCGAGCTGTTCGCGAAGGACGCCGAGCGCGCGCAGCGCCGCCTCGTGCACGTTCCGATGGGACGCTTCGCCGAGCCCGAGGAGCTGGCCGCTGCCGTCGCGTTCCTCGCCTCGGACGATGCCTCGTTCATCACCGCGAACGCCTTCGTCGTCGACGGCGGCATCACCAACGCCTACGTGACGCCGCTGTGACCCGCGCCGCGTCGTCGCCGGGCCTCGGCCGCACCGTCTACCGGCCGGTGCGCGGCGGCAACGCGCTCGAGGACACCGTCGCGCGGCTCGTGCAGACCGTCCGGCTCGGCGTCGTCGCGCCGGGGGAGTCGCTCCCCTCGGAGCGCGACCTCGCCGAGCGGTACGGCGTCAGCCGCGACACCGTGCGGCAGGCGATCGGCGAGCTCGCCGACGCCGGGTACGTCGAGCGTCGCCGCGGTCGGTACGGCGGCACATTCGTGGCCGATCCGCTGCCCGTGCCGACCGGCCCCGTGGATGCGACCGAACTCGACGACATCCTGGGCCTGCGCCGCGTGCTCGAGGCGGGGGCAGCGCGCGCCGCGGCGTCTCACGAGTTGACGGATGCCGCCCGCTCCGCGCTCGAGGAACGCCACCGAGCGACCGTCGGCGCCGACGAGGGGGAGTACCGTCGGCTCGACTCGCTGCTGCACCTGGCGATCGCGGAGGCCAGCGGCATCCCGTCACTGCTGCCGCTGGTCGTCGAGAACCGGGCTCGGATCAACGCCTGGCTCGACACGTTCCCGCTGCTGCCGCGCAACATCGAGCATTCCGACGCGCAGCACGAGCGGATCGTCGCCGCGATCCTGGCGGGCAAGCCGGATGCCGCCGAGGCCGCCGTGCTCGATCATCTCGCAGGGTCCGAGGCCCTGCTGCGGGGCTTCTTGGGCTGAGATCGCGGGCGCCGGCCGGCGGGTGGGTGTGCGGCGTCGTCGGATGCAAGGGATGCCGGGCGACACGCGGGATCCGCGGTGCCGTCACCGGCGTGTCGCATCGGATTCCTCGCATCCGCGTGCGGGGGTGCGCAACCGGCGGCCGCGCATCCGACTGGTGCCGCCTCGGGGAATCTGGTGTGCTGAGCGGTGATGAAGCGGCCCGTGGTGATGCAGCGGCCTGTGGTGATGCAGCGGCCTGTGGTGATGCGGTGGCCGTGGTGATGCGTCGACCTGCGGCCGAGGCGGCCGGATGGGGTGCGGCGCTCGCGCTCGCGCTCATCGCCGTGGCCGTCGTCGCCTCGACGAGCTCGTGGCTGCTGTACCGCGACGGAGACTCGGTCGTCGTCGCGCTCATGGCGGACTCGTTGCGGCGCGGCGATCCGCAGGACTGGGCACTGTCGCCGGTGCTGTTCCTCCCCGAGACCGCGGTCTACACGGTGCTGTCATTCCTCGGACTCGGCACGACCGGCACCCTCACGCTCAACGCCGTCGTCAACCTGCTCGCCGTCTACGGCGGCCTCCGCCTGGTCGCGGGGCGCTTCAGACCCGGCGCGCGTCCCGTGCGCGGGAGCGTCCTCGCGTTCGCCGCATTCGTCGCGTTGACCCTGCTCGAAGGACCGAGTGGGATGCCGGGGTTCCACCTCGCGCTGCTGACAGCGACGACGACCTACTACTCGGCGACGGTGGTCGGCACGCTGGTGATCGTCGGTCTGTTGCGGCGGATGCTCGACGGTGCGCCGGCGGTGCGCGGGATCCCGGGAGTCGTCATCGTCGCCGCTGTGTCGACGCTCACGAACCCGCTGTTCGTCGTGTGGTGCGTCCTGCCGGTCGTCGGAGTCTTCGGCATCCTGCTCCTCGGTCGCCGCATCGCGCCGCGTCTCGCGTTCGTGACGGTGCTGGCGGTCGCGGGTTCGGCGGCGGCCGGCTACCTCGTGCGGGCGCCGTTCGCGGCGAACATCGTCGCGGCCGGGGGGAACTACCTGCGCCCCGATCGGGCCGGTGCCGCGGTCGGCCACCTCGCCGAGGTGAGCGGCGCGACCGTGTCGAGGTGGAACGGAGTGCTCTGGACCGCGGCCCTCCTGGCACTTCTCGCCGCGTGCGTCGTCGTGGGGCTGCGGGCGTGGCGCCGACACGACGCTGTCACCATCGCGGTGTGTGCGGTGGCGGTGACAGGCCCTGCCGCATCGACGGCTCTCGTCGTCATCGCGGGAACGGATGCCGACCGCTACCTGCAGCCGTGGGCGTTCCTGCCGATCCTCGTGCTGGCCGTCCGCCCGCCGGTCCTCTCCCTGCCGCGCGCGGTGAGCGCCGTCGTCGCGGGCGCGCTCGCCGTCGGCGGGGTCGTCGCCGTGCCTCTCGCGATTGCCGCAGCCGGACGCGGCGACGCCGACCTCGCCTGCGTGACGCGGTGGGTGGAGCAGTCCGGACGGACCGGCGCCGGCCAGTTCTGGACCGTGCGCGCGCCGAAGCTGACGCTCGCCGATCCGTCGCAGCTGATCCAGGTCGACAACACCCTGCGCCCGTACGACTGGCTCATCAATCGCGCGGAGGGTCGGGGGCCGGTGACCTTCCTGCTGCAGGATGCCGCCTCCGTCCCGTTCGTGCTGCCCGCCGGTGCGGTCGCTGCGGACAGGGTGGAGTGCGGGCGGTACACGATCCTCGACTTCGGCTCGCGCGTGCTGCCGCTGGGCGAACCTCGGAGCTGAGGGCCCGGAGGGCATCGGGCCGGCGTCAGCGGATGCAAGGGATGCCGGGCGACACGCGGCATCCACACGCCCGTCGACGGCGTGTCGGGGCCGAACTATTGCATCCGCGAACGGCGGCGCGCGATCGCGGGCATCGCGACGCCGATGAGCACGACGGCGAGCAGGGCCGGGAACGTCCAGGCCATGGTCGCGTAAGCGGCGTCCAATGCGGGCGACGACGCGATGCCCGCATCCGCTCCGGGAACGCTGTCGACGAGGACCGTTGCGGTCACGGTCGCGCCGACGAGCGCGACGAGCAGAACCGCCGCGGCCGCCCCGACGACCACGATCCATGTCACGAGCCGCCGGCGTCCGGTGTCCATGGCTGCACACTAGCGCGTGACCCACCCGGTGGCGGATGCAAGGGATGCCGGGCGCCATGCGGCATCCGCTCGCCCGGCGACGGCGCGTCGGGGCTGAACCAATGCATCCGCGAACGCTGCCCGGGACCTAGTCGATCGGGGCGACGTCGACCTGCACGCGCAGGGTCGAGGTCTTCGCCTCGGTGAAGATGATGCCCGTTACCGGCGAGACGTCGCCGTAATCGCGACCCCACGCGACCGTGACGTAGCGGTCGTTCGCCCACTGGTTGTTCGTCGGGTCGATCGCGAGCCACTGGTCGGTGCCCGGCAGCCAGACGGCGAGCCACGCGTGCGAGGCATCCGCACCGAACACGCGTTCCTTGCCGGGCGGCGGCTGCGTCGCGAGGTATCCCGAGACGTAGCGGGCGGCGACGCCGTGGCCGCGCAGGCACGCGATCGCGACATGAGCGAAGTCCTGGCAGACGCCCGCACGCTTCGCCATCGCGTCGCCCACCGTGCTCGTCACGGTCGTCGCCGTCTTGTCGTAGTCGAAGTCGCGGAAGATCCGCTGCATCAGATCCGTCGCGGCCTCGCCGATCGGGCGCCCCGGTGTCAGGGACTCCGCACCATAGGCGACAGCCGCCTCGTCGTGCGCGACCCGAGCCGACTCGAGTGCGTACTCCGTGGCCTCGACGGCACCGGGCAGATCGGGATGCCGCAGCGGCCGCGCGAGCTCCCACGGCTGCGCGAGCGCCTCGGCGTCGTAGTCGGGCACCGCGACCGTCACCTCGCTCGTGGCTTCGATCGTCAGCGCCTCGTGCGGGTCGGTGACGTGGAAGTAGGTCGAGGAATTGCCGAACCAGTCCGTTCGCGGTGACACGTCGCCGGGAATCGGGTCGACCGTCACCTCGGATGCGCTGACGGCCTGCCACGGCAGCTCGCGCGGCCGCAGGTGGAACTGGCCGACGCTGTCCTGCACGGCATCGCTGTAGGTGTACGCCGTGCGATGCCACACGCGGTACCGGGTCATGCGCGTGCACCCATCAGCTCGACGAGCGACAGCTCGGTCATCGACACCGCGGGCGGCCCGGCCTCGAAGTGCAGGTCGCCGATGGCGTCCGACAGCTGCTCGAGCTGGCTGCGCACCCCGTCGAGACCCTCGACGAGCCGGTCGCGGCGGCCGCCGACGACGGCTGTCATCTCGAGTACCTCGACCTCGGCGAGCTCGGTCTCGAGCTGGTCGAGCAGACGCTCGGCCCGGGAGGAGCCCGTCGACGCGGGCATCGCCGCGAGATGCTCGCGGAGGGTCTGCAACGAGAATGCGAGCGAGCGCGGATTGCCGCGATCGAGCAGCAGCAGCTCGGCGACGTCAGCCGCGCGCATCGCCCCGCGGTAGCGGCGACGGTGCGTGACCACGCTCTCGGCCGACAGCAGCAGCGACTCGAGCACCTCGCGGTCGGTGCGCGGGTTGCGGCTGGCCGACAGCGCGGATGACAGGAGTGTCGTCAGCTGGAGCCCGCGCTCCAGGTAGCGCCCTGCCTCCATCATGTGCAAGCCGGGGTCGCGGATCATGTTGGCCGTCACCCCGTACAGCGACAGCATCGACGCGAGCATGCGCCCGGCCGACTCAGCCGTTCGGTGCGCATGCGCCGAGGTGCGAAGCGCCCGCACCGCGCGCTCGATGTTCGAGAACACGCGCCACGTGTCACCGGAGAGCTGGTCGCGGACCCCCTCCATCGCGTCGCGCAGTCGTGCGATCGAGTGCGCCGCCGAGCCGGGACGGGCGGAATCCAGCAGCAGCGAGCGGAACTCCGCCTCGGGATCGCTCGCCCGCGTGCCGGCGAGTGTGTGCAGCGCCGCGAGCAGCACTCGCACGCTGTCACTCGCGCGCGCGGCGGTGTGCGCGCCGGGCTGGTCGAGCGCCGCCTGCGTCGCGATCACGAGCCGCAGCAGATCCTCCGCGCGCTCGGCGTACCGCCCCGTCCAGTAGAGGTCCGACAGCGCGCGCGGCGCGAGCGTCGGATCGCTCCGGGTCGACGGCGAGGACGCCACGTCTGCGATCCCCTGGTCGGGTTCCGCCTCGTCCGACTTCAGCACCCACACGTCCTTCGTGCGCGGCGCCGCGTCGGATGCGGTGCGGATCGTCGCGAGGCCGCCGACGAGCGGCCGGTAGGTCGAGCCGAAGCGGATCGTGAAACCCCGCAGGGTGACGGGAAGAGCGGATGCCGCGCCCCCGGCATCCCACACCGGAACCTGCGAGAGGGGCAGCTGCTCGACCGCGGCGAAGCGGTGCGGCTCGCGGTCGACTCGCGCGAGGAGCGTCGCATCGGCGGGGACGAGGCGGCGGCGGGGATCGTCGATCAGCCCGACAGCGAGCGTCGGGTCGCCGGCGGTGAGCCGCGGCAGCACCTCGGCGCGCGCCACGGCGTCGCCCAGCCACCACGCGGGGACGGAGGGGAGGCGCAGCTGCTCGCCGAGGAGCCGCTCGCACACCGCCGGAAGGTAGGGGAGCAGCGCAGGGTTCTCGAGGACGCCCGCGCCGAGCCCGTTCACGACCCGTACGCGTCCGCGGCGGACGGCCTCGGCGAGGCCCGCGATGCCGAGTCGCGATCCGGAGCGGAGCTCCAGCGGGTCGCACCACTCGGCATCCACCCGACGGAGGATGACGTCGACGCGCTCCCGGGGTCGACGCTGCGGCCACCCCGCGGGCTTCATCCACACGGCGCCGTCCCGGACGACGAGGTCGCTGCCCTGGACGAGGGGGAAACCGAGCGCGTTCGCGATGAACGCCTGGTCGAACGCCGTCTCGGACAACGGTCCGGGCGAGAGGACGACGATCCGCGGAGTACTCGTCTCGTCGGGGGCGGCTGCGATGAGCGCCGCGCGGAGAGCGGCGAAGTAGGGGTCCATGCGGTGCAGGGCGCCCTCGTCGAGGAGATCGGGCAGCACCTGCGAGATGACGCGACGGTTCTCGGCGGCGTAGCCGAGACCCGACGGGGCCTGCACGCGGTCGGCGAGGACGTGCCACTCGCCCGCGGCGTCGCGACCCAGGTCGGTGGCCGAGAGCAGCAGGTCGGGCGCCTGGCTCTCGTCGCCTCTTCGCGCCATCGCGCGCAGGAACCCGGCGTGGCCGAGCACGACCGCGGCGGGGACGATCCGCTCGCGGATCACGACCTGCGGTCCGTACAGGTCTGCGAGGAGGGCGCCGAGGAGCTCGGCCCGCTGCGCGAGGCCGACGTCGAGGCGTGCCCATCCGGCGGCATCGAGGACGAACGGCATCGGGTCGAGCTGCCACGGCTGCAGGTCATCGCCGGCGCGGGCGTACGAGACGCCGTCGTCGGCGAGGAAGCGCGAGATCTCGCCGTCGACGCGGTCGAGCTCGTCGCGCGTCAATCCCAGGGCGAGCGAGGCGAGACCCTGCCATGCGGGGCGCAACGAGCCGTCGGGGTCGACGACCTCGTCGTAGCGCGACGTCGTCGACGCGAACGGCAGCGTCGGTTGCGACACGGCCGCGGCGTAGTCACGGAGCACACTCACGGGGTCCCCTCCCTGCGTCCAGCGTAGGGGCACCGCACCCCCGGCTCCGCGCGTCGGGGCGGGTGCGGGGCGAATACAGTGGAACGCATGACGGGACCGGACGCGACCTACACCGTGCGCCCCGCGCGGACCTCGGACGTCCCCCGCATCCAGGAGCTTCTCGAGCCGTGGGTGCAGCGACGCATCCTCCTCGGCAAGGAGCGCGTCACCCTGTACGAGACCGTGCAGGAGTTCGTCGTCGCCGAAGCCGGAGACCGACTCGTCGGATGCGGTGCCCTGCACGTGATGTGGGAGGACCTCGGTGAGGTGCGCACCCTCATCGTCGCCGATGACTGGCTGCACCGCGGTGTCGGCGGAGCCGTCGTCGACCTGCTGGAGGAGAACGCCCGCACCCTCGGACTCAGCCGGCTGTTCTGCCTCACCTTCGAGGTGCCCTTCTTCTCGCGCCGCGGCTTCGCCGAGATCGGCGAGCAGGTCGTCGCCCCCGACGTCTACTCGCAGCTGCTCCGCAGCCCCGACGAGGGCGTCGCCGAGTTCCTCGACCTGGCGCACGTGAAGCCCAACACCCTGGGCAACACCCGCATGCTCAAGCAGTTGTAGGCGCGCCGGGCCGGTGAGCTCGGAGCCCGCGCATACCCTGGACCCGTGAGCAGCAACTCCCCGCGCCGCCGGCCGTCGCCGGCCGTGTACCGCCGTCGCCGACTGGCGGTGCTGCTGCTCGCGGTCCTCATCGTCGGCGGCATCGTCGCGCTCGTCATCTGGCAGCCCTGGCGTGCGATGACGGATGCCGCCTCCCCATCGACCGGGGGAGCCCCGGCATCCGCGCCCTCGACGCAGACGCCGACGCCGAGTCCAGGTGACGACCTTGCGACGCCCTCGGGAACGCCCAGCCCCCGCGTGACGACGTCAGCGGACGGCGACACCGGTGACACCGGAGATGCCGACGAAGCGAAGCCGAGCGATGTGCCCGTCTGCACGACCGGCGACGTGACGGTGACCGCGAACGTCGACAAGACCTCGTACGGCGCGGGTGAGATGCCGAAGCTCTCGATCACCCTCGTCAACGACACCGAAGAGCCCTGCCTCATCAACGTCGGTACGGCGGCGCAGACGTTCGAGATCACGAGCGGCACCGACACGTGGTGGCGCTCGACCGACTGTCAGACGGAGCCGAGCGATCAGGTCGTTCAGCTGGACGCCGGCAAGACGGTCACGAGCGCGAGCCCCATCGTCTGGGATCGCACCCGGTCCTCGGTCGACACGTGCGATGGCGACCGGCAGAAGGCGCTGCCCGGCTGGTACAACCTCGCCGTCAGCATCGGTGGAATCGGCTCTGCCGAGCCGGCGTCGTTCACGATTCGCTGACGCACCTGACGCATCGAACTTTCTGAGAACATTCTCATCTCCCGGGGCCGTCTCGGGCTGTCCCGCGGCAACAGTCGGCGCGTACCCTGGGGTTCAGCTCCCGGCGGTCACCCCCCCCCGTCGTCCCCAGCGACGGAGTCCCGCCACCCCCCAGAAGCGGGACTTCGGATCCCCCGGCTGCCGGCGAGCGATGGGCCCTCTCGACTTCTCCAGTCCCCAATGGGGAGTTCGAGGGGGCCCCCTTACGTTCTCGGGCTCGGCGCGGTGATGCGCGGCATCCCGCCTAGGCTGTGGGGATGGCTGGGAAGAAGCGCGAGAAGAAGCCGCTCGAGTTCCGCAACACGGCTCTGGCCGATGCCCTTCAGACGCAGGACATGGCGGCGCTCGCGTTCGCGCTGCGCCACGGTCCGACCGTCGTGCCGCTCCTGGGTCCGGGTGCGCGAGACGATCCTCGGGACTCGGGCGAAGTCTGGACGTACCGGGACCCCGCCACCGGCGACGTCGCTTTGCTTCTCTTCAGCGACGCGGCCAACAAGCCTGCGACGCTTCCGCCGGGCGTGGGGCTGCAGTCTCCCGCCTGGCTGCGCGCCTTCCTCGGCACGTACGGCGAGGAGATCACCACCGTCTTCTTCGACATCGCCGGTCCCCACCCCATGCAGGCAGCGCCGGCGGACCTGATCGCCGCTCTGGATGCCTGATCCGCTCAGAAGTCGGGCCGGTCGTCGGGTCGGGGCGCGTGGTGGCGTGAGCGCTGGGCGAGAGCGTCCCGGAGAGTGCCGGCGCCGGCGTCGATGACGGCGCGGTAGCCGAGCCTCGCCGCTTCGGACCGCCGCTGGTCGTGCTGGGTGACCCGACGGATCTCACCGGACAGGCTCAGCTCCCCGATGGCCGCGAGCTTCGGCGGGTTCGGGCGCTCGGCCGCGGCGCTCGCGATGGCGAGGGCGATGGCGAGATCGGCGGCCGGCTCGGTGAGGCGCACCCCGCCGACGGTCGAAACGTACACGTCCTGATCCGACAGCTTGATGCCGGCTCGCTTCTCGAGTACGGCGAGCACCATCGCGACGCGCGCGCCGTCGACACCGCTCACGATCCGCCGCGGGTTCGGAGCCGACGTGTGCAACGTCAGGGCCTGCACCTCGACGGGCAGTGCACGCCGCCCCTCAAGGGCGACCGTCACGCACGTTCCGGGCTCGCTCGGACGGTTGCTGAGGAAGAGCGCGCTGGGGTCGGGTACCTCGGCGATGCCGTCGCCGGCCATGTCGAAGCATCCGACCTCATCGGTCGCGCCGAACCGGTTCTTGAGGGCTCGCACGAACCGCAGGGAGGTCTGACGATCTCCTTCGAAGTGACAGACGACGTCGACGAGGTGCTCGAGGATGCGGGGTCCGGCGACCTGGCCGTCCTTCGTGACGTGTCCGACGATCACGACGGGGAGGTCGCGTTCCTTCGCGACGCGGATGAGGGTGGATGCCACCTCCCGCACCTGGCTCGGCTGTCCGGCCGCGCCGTCGATCAGACTCGATGACACCGTCTGCACGGAGTCGACGATGAGGAGGTCGGGCCGTACGTCGTCGACGTGCCCGAGGGTCGTCGCGAGGTCCGTCTCGCTCGCGAGGTAGAGCTCGTCGTGCAGGGCGCCGGTGCGTTCGGCGCGCAGTCGGACCTGGCTGAGGGACTCCTCCGCGCTCACGTAGAGGACGCGTCGTCCAGCGCGCGCGCTCTGCGCGGCCACCTCGAGGAGCAGGGTCGATTTGCCCACGCCCGGCTCGCCGGAGAGCAGGATCGCCGCGCCGGGGACGATTCCCCCGCCGAGGACGCGATCGAACTCGCCGACGCCGCTCGAGCGTCGCGGCGTCTCGCGCGTATCGATCTCGGTGATGCGGCGCGCGCTGCGCGTCGGGCTGACGGGGGTGACGGACGCCGTGATCCCGGTCTGCGTCGCTGCCTCGACCACGGTGCCCCACTGCTGGCATTCGCCGCACCGACCGACCCACTTGGCGGTCGTCCACCCGCACTCTGTGCAGCGGAACGCCGCGGTCGGGGCGGGTCGTCGTGAAGCCATGTCCTCAGGCTAATCGCGGCATCCGACATCCTCTCTGAGCCGCTCTTGTGCGTGTACTTAGCATGCAATATATTGCGTATCGGAAGCGTTGCACCCCACACCCCCATCGGGGGACCACGACAGCAAAGGAAGAGATTCATGAACATCGCAGACATCACGAACGTCGTCCTCGTCCACGGAGCCTTCGCCGACGGCTCCGGCTGGCGCCGGGTGTACGACCTCCTCACGGCCCGCGGATTCCGCGTATCGATCGTCCAGAACCCGCTGACCTCTCTCGAGGCCGACGTCGCCGCGACCACGCGCGTCCTCGACCAGCAGGACGGACCGGCCATCCTCGTCGGCCACTCGTGGGGTGGCACCGTCATCACGCAGGCGGGGACCCACCCGAACGTCGCCGGGCTCGTCTACGTCTCGGCGCTGATCCCCGACGTGGGGGAGTCGTCCGGGCAGCAGTACGAGGGCTTCGCCGCGACGCCGGAGTTCGTCATCGACGTCCGCGAGGACGGGTACGGTTACCTCGCACGCGAGCACTTCCGCGCCGGGTTCGCCGCCGACATCGACGAAGCGGATGCCGCCTTCCTCGCCGACAGCCAGGTGCCCGTCAACATGTCGGTCTTCGCCGAGCCCGTCACCGCAGCGGCATGGCGCGACAAGCCGAGCTGGGCCGTCATCGCCACGGAGGACAAGGCGTTCGACCAGGCGATGCTGCAGCACATGGCCTCGCGCGTCGGAGCGCAGATCACGAACGTTCCCGGCAGCCACGCGCTGTTCATCTCGCAGGCCGACACGGTCGCGAAGGTCATCGCCGACGCCGCAGGCTCCCGGCGCTGACCCGACGAGCTCAGCGCAACGACGCCGCGACCGTCCTCAGGGCATCGGCAGAACGGTGGAAGAGCGCCAGTTCGTCGTCAGAGAACGAGGTCTCGAGGATGGGGCGTGCACCCGCGCTGCTGACGACGGAAGGCACCGAGAGCGCCACCCCGTCGACCCCCTGGAAGTCGCTCAGGACGGTCGACACCGGCATCACCGCGTGCTGATCGCCGAGGATCGCCTCGACGATGCGGGCGCTCGAGAGGCCGATCGCGTAGTTGGTGGCTCCCTTTCCGCGGATCACCGTGTAGGCGGCATCCCGCACGTCGACAGCGATCCGGTCGAGCTCCTCGGTCGTGAAGGGCGGCTGGCCGTCGAGCGGCTGCCAGTCGAGGATCGGGACGGTGCCGATCGTGGCACGAGACCAGTGCGGGAACTCGGTGTCGCCGTGCTCGCCGACGATGTATGCGTGAACGCTCGAGGTCGACACCCCGGCGCGCTGCGCCAGCTTCCACCGCAGTCGCGACGTGTCGAGCACGGTGCCCGAGGCGAAGATCCGCTCGGGTGGCAGCCCGGTGACCTCCTGCCCGATGACGGTGAGCACGTCGCACGGGTTCGTGACGATGACGTAGACGGCGTTCGGAGCGACCTCGAGCAGCTCGGGCAGCATCCGCCTCAGGATGCCGGCGTTCACCCCGGCCAGCTCGGTGCGGGTCTGGCCCGGGTTCTGCTTCGCTCCGGCGGTGATGACGACGACGTGCGAACCGGCGGCGACCGAGACGTCCGACCCGCCGGAGATGTCGCTCGACCCGGTGAACTGCGCGCCGTGGGCGAGGTCGAGCACTTCCGCCTCGACCTTCTCGGCCGCGATGTCGTACAGCGCGACGTGCCGCGCCGATCCGCGGATGAGGGCGGCGTAGGCGACGCTCGATCCGACGGCGCCCGCGCCGACGACGGTCAGTTTCGAGTTCTCGATGACGCTCATACCGCCAGTGTGGCAGTCGACGGATGCCGCAGGCCCGGATCCGGCCGTGGAAATCAGGGAGCCGGCTCGTCGGCCGTGGCCGGCCTGCGGATGCCGAGGAAAGAGACCACCGCACCGGCCGCCATCAGCACGGCGGTGACGATGGCGGCCCGGTGGAACCCGTCGAGATCGAGCGCCCCGCCGATGATGACGGCGAGGATCGCGATGACGACGAGCCCGGCGATGCGCGAGACGGCGTTGTTCGTCGCCGACGCGATGCCGGAGCGTTCGCCGCCGATCGCCCCCAGGATCGTCGAGGTCAGCGGCGACACCGTGATGCCGAGTCCCAGGCCGAAGACGACGAGACCCGGGAGGACCTGCGTCCAGTAGTCGAAGTCCTCGCGGACGGCGAGGAGCATGAGCGCCCCGACCGCCATGACGAGCGGACCGACGGTCATGAACAGGCGCGGACCGAACCTGTTCACCCAACCGCCGACGACGGAGCTGAGCGCGATCAGGGCGAGGGTCGTGGGCAGGCTCGCGAGGCCCGCGAAGGTCGCGCTCAGTCCCGCGCCCTGCTGCAGGTAGACCCCGACGACGAAGCCGTTCAACGAGAGTGCCGCGTAGATGAAGAAGGTGGCGAGGTTGCCGGTCCAGAAGTTCCGGACACGGAAGATCCCGAGCGGGAGGATGGGTGAGCGGACCGTGCGCTGACGCAGCAGGAACGCCGTGAACAGGAGGATGCCGGCGACCAGCGGCATCCAGATCGCCGGATGCCCCCACCCCAGGTTGGGCTGTTCGATGAGCGCGAAGACGATGCCGCCGAGGCCCAGTGTGCACAGGGCCGCACTGACGAGGTCGATGTGCGCGTCGTCGCGCCGACGGTCGACATCGCCGAGGCGGGTCAGGAGGACGAACGTCACCGCGATCGGGAGGATGTTGACGAGGAAGGCGAAGCGCCACGACAACAGGTCGACGAACAGCCCGCCGATGAGGGGGCCGGCGAGATTCGCGCCCGTGGTCCACGCGGTCCACTGGCCGATCGCCCGCGCTTGGGCGGGGCCGTTCAGGAGCGACGTGATGAGAGCGAGCGAACTCGGCACGAGGAACGCGCCGGCGGCCCCCTGCAGCGCCCGGGCGATGATCAGCACGACCGGATCCGGCGCGAGCCCGACACCGATCGAGGCGATGCCGAAGCCGATCAGCCCGATGCGCAGGACGAGCACGCGCCCGAACGCGTCGCTCACCGACCCCGCGAACAGGATGAGCGAGCTCAGGGTGAGGAGGTAGGCATCCACCGCCCACTGCTGGGTGGACAGCCCTCCGCCCAACTCGTCGCGGATGGCGGGGAGCGCGACGTTCACGACGGTGCCGTCGAGGAATGCGACGGCCGACGCGAGGGCGGCGATCGCGACGATCAGCCCGAAACGGGGGGATGTCGTAGGCACGCTCACAGGCTCACGTTACGCCCCGGGCCCGGCTCGGGGCGGGGGAGAGTCGAGCCGACGGGAACTGGCGACATTCCGAGAGGGAAGCGACGGGTCACGTCGGGTCGAGGTCGGCGAGCGGGGTGGCGGGCAGGGCGATCCAGCCCTCGCGGCGGGCGCGATCCAGTTCGGCGGGCGGGACGGGGTGCGTGGCGCGCAGCGCATGAGCCCGAGCGATGAGCGCGGCGACGACGGCGTCGATCGCGTCGTCGGATGTCGACATCAGGGCGCGCTGATCGGGCGAGACGGTGAGCCACGGTGCCGCGGTGAGGAGATTCGCCGTCGCGGTCTGCCGGGCCGCGGCATCCGTCTTGTATCCGGAGACGTCGACTCCCCAGAGTCGGAGGGATGCCGCGGGGTAGACCTCGACGAGTCGTCCCGTTGCGCCGGATCGGTCGACGTCGTCGCCGGCGTCGGCGAATGTCGCCAGCAGGTCGGCGCAGCGCATCGCGGTGAGCCCCAGGCGATCGGTCGAGACGCTGAGCGGAAGGCGGCCGGTGATCCGGTGCGCGACGCGGTCGGTCGCGCGGTAGGCGAGTCGGCGGCGTCCCGCGATGCCGCGTAGGTCCGTGTGGGGACCCTCGCCTCGCGCGTTCGCCGCGACGTAGGCGACGAACTCGTCGGGCCAGCCGAAGGCGCAGTCGACGCCGATGCGCGTCGCGCCCGCCGCGAGCCTGACGATGTCGTCGTCGGTGTTGTCGAGCCGGAGCGTCGTGAGGCGGGCGCCCTCCGCGCGCCAGTCGACGACCGCGACCGCCGTGCGCGCCGGCTGCGCGGCGAGGTCGACCCCGGTGGTGATCACACGGCGACGCTACCCGTCCGCACGCTCGTCGAGACGTCGCGGATGGTCGCGATCCCGGGCGGAAAGCGACCACCTGCGACGCGTCGGCGAGGCGGGACGACGCTCGGTTCGCGGCATCCGCTCTCGTGTCGTAAGCTGGACGACGGTGACGTGTCCGAGCGGCCGAAGGTGCAACTCTCGAAAAGTTGTGTAGGGTAACCCCCTACCGTGGGTTCAAATCCCACCGTCACCGCTCTGAAAACCCCCGCTGATGCGGGGGTTTTCGCTTTCATGCGCACCGAGCCGCGGCATCCGCCGTCGCTCGAGGTGAGTCAGGGGAGCAGCTCGGTCAGGAGCGCCCCGACGCGGGTGCGGATGTCGTCGCGGATGCGGCGGACGTCGGCGATGCCCTGGCCCGCGGGGTCGTCGAGCTGCCAGTCCTCGTAGCGCTTGCCGGGGAAGATCGGGCAGGCGTCGCCGCATCCCATCGTGATGACGACGTCGGACTCGCGGACCGCATCGACGGTCAGCAGCTTCGGGGTGTTCGCCGCGATGTCGATGCCCTCCTCGGCCATCGCCTCGATCGCGACGGGGTTGATCGCGTCCTTCGGCTCGGAGCCGGCCGACAGCACCTCGACGCGGTCGCCCGCGAGGTGCTGCAGGTAGCCGGCGGCCATCTGCGAGCGCCCCGCGTTGTGGACGCAGACGAACAGGACGGTGGGGGTGTCGGTCATGGGGTGTCGTGTCCGTTCCGGGTCGATCGGCGTTCGAGGAGGAGGGTGTCGCGCCACCGTCCGGCGTGGGCTCCGAGCATCGAGCGGGCGATCCGTTCGCGGCGCCCGACGACACGGAAGCCGGCGCTCTCGTGCAGGCGCAGGCTCACGTCGTTCTCGGGGAAGACGCTCGACTGTATCGTCCAGTACCCGGCGGCCTCGGCGGCGTCGATGAACGCGTCGAGCAGGGCGCGCCCCACGCCCCGGCCGGTGTGCGCCGGGTCGACGTACACCGAGTGCTCGATGACGCCGCGGTAGACCTCGCGAGCGGAGACGCGGGATGCCGCGACCCATCCGACAGTGCGGTCGTCGGTGTCGACGGCGACGAGGCGCGCGTCCGTCACCTTTCCTGCGTCGAACGCCTCCCACGTCGGGGTCGCCGTCTCGAAGGTCGCCTCCCCTCCCGCGATCCCTGAGGCGAGGATGCGCTCCACGTCCGGCCAGTCGAGCGCCATCATCGGACGCACCCGGATCATCAGCAGCACCCGCCCAGGTCCGTTGAGCAGACGCCCGTCGCCGGCAGCGTGAGGCGGACCTGCGTCGCGGCGCGCATGTCGCCGTCGATCCATGCCGCGACCGAGCGCACCTGCTCGTAGCCGGTCGCCAGCAGGAACGTGGGTGCGCGTCCGTAGGACTTCATGCCGACGATGAAGAAGCCGTGTTTGGGATGCCGCAGCTCGTCGAACCCGTGCGGTTCCACCGTCCCGCACGAGTGGACGTTCGGGTCGATGAGCGGCGCGAGCCGGACCGGCGCCTCGACGATGTCGTCGAGGCCGAGACGGATCTCGCGCAGCATCGACAGATCGGGTCGGAACCCCGTCGCCGCGACGACGAGGTCGGCGTCATGGACGGATGCCGCGCCCCGCCGCATCCCGCACAGCCGGACTCCGTCGCCGTGTCGTTCGACGGAGCCGATCTCGAACGAGTCGATCTTCTCGATCGTGCCGCGGCGCACGAGAGCGTCCAGGCGTGATCCGAGCGCGGCGCGATCGGCGAGCTCGTCGTCCGCAGACGACGACACGCGCATCGCGGATGCGTTGCGGATGAGCCAGGTGATGCGGGTGCCGGGTTCGGACTCGGCGAGCGTCGCGAGGGAGAGGAGCGTGTTCGCGGCGGAGTGTCCCGCGCCGACAACGGTCGTGTGCCGTCCCGCGAAGCGCGCACGGTCGACGCCGAGGACGTCGGGCAGTGGGTGGACGAGTCGGTCGCCGAGACCCGAGCCGCCGAGCGGGGCGAGGCCGGTCGAGCCCAGTGGATTCGGGGAGTTGTAGGTGCCGGAGGCGTCGATGACCGCCCGCGCCGTGAGCTCGGCGGCCCCGTCGGCGGTGACGTAGCGGACGAGGAACGGGGTCGTCTCGCGTCCGGTGCTGCGAGTCCGGTCCATGCCTTCTCGAGCGACGGCGACCACTCGGGAGCCGTAGCGGATGCGGGGGCGCAGCGCGTCGAGCTCGGCCAGGGGGGTCACGTACGACTCGACCAGCTCGCGTCCGGTGGGCGCGGCATCCGTGTCGGGCTCTGTCCACCCCGCGGCCGCGAGCAGTCGACGGGATGCCGGGTCGATCAGATGCCGCCACGGTGAGAAGAGGCGGATGTGGCCCCATCGCCGGACGGCGGCGGCGGGCGTGTCACCCGCTTCGAGGACTATGACATCGATCCCTCGCTCGACGAGGTTGGCGGCGGAGGCGAGCCCGACGGGGCCGGCGCCGATGACGACGACCGGCAGGGTGTCGAGCCGCGGCGTCGTCGTCGCGCGGGGCGTCAGGTCGAGAAGCGTCATCCGGTCCTCCGTATCGATGGATGTCGATGAAAGTATGCGGTTATCTATCGATGACTGTCAATATCGATTAGCATCGATGCATGGTGACGATCCTTCCCGTGATCCCGAGTCCTGTGACCGGCGACGCCGTGTGCTGCGCGCCGCTCGTGAAGGAGCCGATCGGGCAGGCGGAGGCGGAGCGTCTCGCGGCGAGGATGAAGGCACTCGCCGACCCGGCGCGGTTGCGGCTCCTCTCGATCGTCGCCTCGTCCGCCGACCAGGAGGCCTGCGTCTGCGACCTCATCGAGCCGGTGGGCCTCTCGCAGCCCACCGTGTCGCACCACCTCAAGGTGCTGACCGAGGCCGGCTTCCTCTCCCGCTCCAAGCGCGGCACGTGGGCGTATTACCGCCTTCAGCCCGGCGCGCTCACCGGCGTCGCCGATTTCCTGGCCGTCTGAACCCCGCCGAGCCGTCGCAGATGGTCGCGCGACGCGGGCGACGGCGACCATCTGCGACGTCTCGAGCGAACCCCGCCGCCCTAGAGTGGGGCGGATGCCACGACGGGGGAGGCGACGATGCTCGTGACGGTGACCTATGCGCCGACCGACGGTCAGGACGCGACCGCGCTCGGATTCCTCGTGCACAAACACCCCGCCAAGGTGCAGACCTTCTCGGCGCCCGTCGGCGACATCCACGTCTTCTACCCCGAGGCGACTCCCGAGCGCTGCACCGTCGCGGTGATGCTCGAGGTCGATCCGATCGCGCTCGTCCGCAACAAGCGGTTTCGAGGGGATGCCGGGGCTCTCGGGCACTATGTCAACGACCGTCCGTACGTCGCCTCGAGCATGCTCGCTGTCGCGATCGGGACGGTCTTCCGCACCGCGATGACCGGGCGCAGCGACACGTACCCCGAGCTGGCGGCATCCGCCCTGCCCCTGCGGATCGAGATCCCGGTCGTATCGGCCCGCGGTGACGAGGGCCTCGTGCGGCGGCTGTTCGAACCCTGCGGGTGGACGGTCGAACAGGCCCGCATCGTGCTCGACGGCGACCACCCCGAGTGGGGCGACTCGCGCTACAGCTCGGTCGTGCTGACTGGGGAGGTCCGGCTCGCCGCGGCTCTCCGCCAGCTCTACGTCCTCCTCCCCGTTCTCGACGACGCGAAGCACTACTGGGTCGGTGACGACGAGGTCGGCAAGCTCGAGCGCGCCGGCGAGGGATGGCTCGCCGACCACCCCGAGCGCGACCTCATCACGCGGCGCTACCTCGTGCACCAGCGCGCGCTGCTCGATGAGTCCGCCCCGGCGGACCGCCCGACACCGCTGCGCGAGCACCGGGCCGAGGCGGTTCTCGCCGCGCTCGCCGACGTCGGGGCGCACCGCGTCGTCGACATGGGGTGCGGTCCCGGAGCACTCCTCGCCCGATTCGCGAAGGACCGCTCCTTCACGAAGATCGTCGGCGTCGACGTCTCGGCGCGCTCGCTGGATCAGGCGGCACGGATGCTGCGTCTGCCCGAGGCATCCGATGCCGAACGCGAGCGCATCGAGTTGCTCCACGGCTCGGTCGTCTACCGCGACGAGCGCCTGCGCGGCTTCGACGCGATGGTTCTCATGGAGGTCGTCGAGCACGTCGATCCGTCACGGCTCGGCGCGCTCGAGGATGCGGTGTTCGCCTCCGCCGCGCCCGGTGCCGTCGTCGTCACGACCCCCAACGCCGACTACAACGTCCTCTACGCCGACCTGCCCGCGGGTGCATTCCGCCACGACGATCACCGGTTCGAGTGGACACGCGAGGAGTTCCGCGCGTGGGCCGAGGCGGTCGGGGCCCGCCACGGGTACGCGGTGGAGTTCCGCCCGGTGGGTGAGGCGGATGCCGACCGCGGCGCTCCCACGCAGCTCGCCCTGTTCCGGAAGGAGGTCGCGGCATGACCGTCCTCGACATCCCCGCCCTGTCGCTCGTCATCCTCGTCGGGGCATCCGGTTCGGGCAAATCGACCTTCGCACGGGAGCACTTCGGTCCGTACGAGACGCTCTCGAGCGACGCCTTCCGCGGCATGGTCGGTAACGACGAGTCCGACCAGTCCGTGACCGCTGCCGCCTTCGACGCGCTGCAGTACGTCGCGGGCAAGCGCCTCGACGCGGGCCTGCTCACGGTCGTCGACGCGACGAGCGTGCAGCCCGAGGCGAGACGCAAGCTCGTCGAGCTCGCGAAGGCGCACGACGTGCTGCCGGTCGCGATCGTCTTCGACGTGCCCGAAGCGGTCTCCGTCGAACGCAACGCGGCGCGCAGCGACCGGCACATCCCCGCCGGCGTCGTGAAGCGGCAGAACGATCAACTGCGCCGCGGGCTCCGCCACCTCGGTCGCGAGGGATTCCGCAAGGTGCACGTGCTCCGCAGCCCCGAGGAGGTCGCCGGCGCCACGATCGAACGCGCGCGCCTGCTCACCGACCGTACCGACGAGCGCGGCCCGTTCGATGTCATCGGAGACGTGCACGGATGCCGCAGCGAGCTCGAGACCCTGCTCGGCGAGCTCGGCTACGAGCTCGTGCGCGACGAGCAGGGCCGCGCGGTCGACGCGCGGCATCCCGAGCGGCGTCGTGTCGTCTTCGTCGGCGACCTCGTCGACCGCGGCCCGGACGTCGTCGGCGTGCTGCGCCTCGCGATGGGGATGGTCGCCTCGGGGAGCGCGCTCGCCGTGCCGGGCAATCATGAGGCGAAGCTCGTCCGCGCGCTCCGCGGCGCGAAGGTGACCGTTTCGCACGGACTCGAGGAGACTCTCGCCCAGCTGGCGGGCGAGAGCGCCGAGTTCCGCGAGCAGGTCGCGGCGTTCTGCTACGACCTCGTGTCGCACCTGATCCTCGACGAGGGGCGCCTCGTCGTCGCCCACGCCGGGCTCAAGGAGCAGTACCACGGTCGCGCGTCCGGACGGGTGCGCGCCTTCGCGCTCTACGGCGAGACGACCGGTGAGACCGACGAGTACGGGCTGCCCGTCCGGCATCCGTGGGCGCAGGACTACCGCGGCAAGGCCGTCGTCCTCTACGGGCACACGCCGGTGCCGACCGTGGAGTGGGTGAACAACACCGCCTGCCTCGACACCGGGTGCGTGTTCGGCGGGGCGCTCTCGGCGATGCGGTACCCCGAGCGCGAGGTCGTCTCGGTGCCGGCCGAGCAGGTCTGGTACGAGCCGATCCGTCCGCTCGCCCCCGCTGCGCCCCAGCGCGCCCCCGGCGTGCTCGACCTCGCCGATGTGCAGGGCAAGATCATCGTGCAGACGAGCCTCCACGGCCGTGTCGGCATCCAGGAGGAGCAGGCCGCCGGAGGGCTCGAGACGATCAGCCGGTGGGCGACCGACCCGCGTTGGCTCATCCACCTGCCGCCGACCATGTCACCGCCCAACACGTCGGCGCGCGAGGGATACCTCGAGCACCCCGACGAGGCGTTCGCGACGTACCGCGCGAACGGCGCGACCGATCTCATCGCCGAGGAGAAGCACATGGGCTCGCGCGCCCTCGTGCTCGTCTCGCGCGATCCGGCCCGGTTCTCGGCGCCCGAGGGGTGGCGCGGCGCGATCCACACGCGGACCGGTCGTCCCTTCTTCGCGCCCGACGTCGAAGCCGACCTGCTCGGCCGCCTGGACGCGGCGATCGAGCGCGCCGGACTGTGGGACGAGTTCGGCTCGTCGTGGATTCTCCTCGACGCGGAGATCCTGCCCTGGTCGCTCAAAGCCGGTGACCTCATCCGCGATCTGTACGCCTCGGTGGCTGCGGCGGCCGAGACCGCCACGGATGCCGCGTCCACCGTGCTGGCCCGGGCCGCGGCATCCGGAATCGACGTCAGCGCCCTCGCTGCGCGGAACCGGGTACGGGCCGAGGGCGCGCGCGGATTCCGCGCGGCCTATCGCCGGTACGTCGGCGACGAGTCCGACGCGCGCGTCGCACCGTTCCAGGTGCTCGCCGCGGGTGAGGTGACGTTCGAGACGCGCGACCACGGCTGGCACCTCGGAGTCGCCGACCGCCTCGTCGCGGCCGCGCCCGATCTCGTGACGCCGACGCGGCGACGACGGATCGACCTCGGAGACGAGGCATCCGTCACCGCGGCCGTCCACTGGTGGGAGGAGCTCACCGCGGTCGGCGGGGAGGGGATGGTCGTGAAGCCGTTCGCCAACCTCACGCGCACCGAGAAGGGGCTCGTGCAGCCGGGCATCAAGGTGCGCGGGCGTGAGTACCTGCGGATCATCTACGGGCCGGACTACACCGACCCCGCGAACCTCGCGCGCCTGCGGGACCGCAACGTCGGGCACAAGCGCTCGCTCGCCGCCCGGGAGTACGCCCTCGGGATCGAATCCCTGCACCGCTTCACCGCCGGCGAGCCGCTCTGGCGCGTGCACGAGGCGGTGTTCGGCGTGCTCGCCCTGGAGTCCGACCCGATCGACCCACGCCTATAGGCCGGAGACGACGTCGAGCCGTCGCAGGTGGTCGCGTCTCGACCGGGTAGGCGACCATCTGCGACGCTTCGGCGCACGAGGGCGGGTGTCAGGGCATCACGAGGACGGCCTTGACGGCCTTGCCGGACTGGGTGTCGGCGATCGCCTTCTCGATGTCGGCGAACGCGTACTTCGTGATGAGCTCGTCGAACGGGAACCGGCCCGCAGCGTGCAGGGCGAGCATCTCGGGGATGAAGGTCTGCGGCACGGCGTCGCCTTCGATCGCACCGATGTAGCTCTTGCCGGCGCCCGAGACCGAGCCGAGCGGGATCGTGACGCCGGGCTTCGGGACGCCGACGAGGGCGATCTTCGCGCCGAAGGCGGTCGCGGCGGCGAGCGTCTCGACGACCGCGGGCACGGCGGTCGTGTCGACGGCGTAGTCCGCCCCGATGCCGCCGGTGATCTCGTGGATGCGGGCGACCGCGTCCTCGTCCTTGCTGTTGACCGTGTGGGTCGCGCCGAGCTTCTCGGCGAACGCGAGACGCTCGGGCAGGATGTCGACCGCGATGATGGTCGTCGCGCCGGCGACCTTCGCGCCCATGATGGCCGAGAGGCCCACGGCGCCGGTCCCGCTGACGATGATCGAGGCGCCGGCGGGGACGTCGAGCGAGTTCAGGACGGTGCCCGCTCCGGTCTGGACACCGCATCCGAGGGGGCCGGCGATCTCGACGTCGGCGTCCTCGGGCAGCTTCACGGCGTTGCGCGCCTCGACGATGAGGTGGCTCGCGAAGGAGGACTGTCCGAAGAACGAGCCGTGGACGGCCGAGCCGTCGGCTGCGGTTATCGTCGACGATCCGTCCTCGCGCGCACCGGCGAAGTTGAGGGCCATGAAGTTGCGGCAGTAGGCCTCCTGGCCGCTCACGCACTTGGCGCAGTGGCCGCACGAGGCGAACGAGACGGCGACCTTGTCGCCGACGGCGTACCCCGTGACGGCGTCGCCGACCTGCTCGACGATCCCGGCGCCCTCGTGGCCGAGGACGTAGGGGAAGGGCGCGGGGATGTCGCCGTGCTGGATCGCGAGGTCGGTGTGGCAGAGGCCGGTCGCGGCGACCTTGACGAGCATCTCGCTCGGGCGGATGTCGTCGAGTGTGACGTCCTCGAAGGTGAACGGAGCGTCCTTGTCGTGGAGGACGGCGGCGTGGGCGGTCGTGGTCATGGGTGATGGTCCTTTCGATACGCGCCCGTGCGGCGATGTGGCCGTAGGGATGCCTCCAGCCTATGCACGTGAATCCATCCCCGGGCCGCCCGTTGACCCGCCGCCGGTCGCGTGGCAGTGAGGCATCCCATATCGCGGCGAGAAACTCGGCACCACCCCTTCCGGCCGACCCGCGCGAGTTCGTAGCGTGGTCTCCATGGCGCATGAGGACGACCGACCCGAGGATCTCTACACCGGACCCATCGACCTGTCGGCGCTCGCCGCGGCCGAGGACGGCGATCTCGAGATGCCCGAGATCAGTTACGACGAGCAGCGCTACCCGGCCCGTCCCCGCCGCCTGCGCCCCCGCGACAACCTGCGCGGCAGCAGCGTGCGCCGCATACGCACCGACCCTCGCACCGCGAACGGGACGAACCCGTCGTACGTCGAGTGGCTGGTGCGGCAGTCGATGCTGAAGGATGCCGACGTCCTCGCCCGTCAGCTGTCCGGCCAGCCGACCATGTGGCGGAATGCCTACGCGCGGCCCGATGCGCGTCGCGCCATCGCGACCAGTGACGTCTGGTTCACGGCGTACCCGATCTCGCTCATCACGCGACCCGGGCAGTCGTTCCTCTCGGCGCTCGGCGACGAGGAGCTGTGGTCGGTGTTCGAGCGGATCGGCATCACCGCCGTCCATACCGGCCCCGTCAAGCGGGCCGGCGGCATCGAGGGCTGGGGCGAGACGCCCAGCGTCGACGGCCACTTCGACCGCATCAGCACCGCGATCGACGCGACCTTCGGCACGGAGGACGAGTTCCGCGCCCTGTGCGACGTGGCCGACACGCACGGCGGCAGCATCATCGACGACATCGTCCCCGGTCACACCGGCAAAGGAGCGGACTTCCGCCTGGCCGAGATGGGGTTCAAGGACTATCCCGGGATCTACCACATGGTCGCGATCCCGCCCGAGGACTGGCACCTGCTGCCCGAGGTCCCCGAGGGGTACGACAGCGTCAACCTCGACCCCGCGACCGAGCACACTCTCGCCGAGCACGGGTACATCATCGGCGCCCTGCAGCGCGTCATCTTCTACACGCCGGGCGTGAAGGAGACCAACTGGAGCGCGACGGCGCCCGCGATCGGGCCCGACGGCGTCACCCGCCGCTGGGTGTACCTGCACTACTTCAAGCAGGGCCAGCCCTCGATCAACTGGCTCGACCCGACCTTCGCGGGCATGCGCCTCGTCATCGGCGACGCGCTGCACTCGCTCGGCGAGCTCGGCACGAGCGCCCTGCGCCTCGACGCGAACGGCTTTCTGGGCGTGGAGAAGAGCGCCGAGGGGCTGCCGGCGTGGTCCGAGGGTCACCCGCTCTCGCACGCTGCCAACCACATCATCGCGGGCATGGTGCGCAAGGTCGGCGGGTTCACGTTCCAGGAGCTGAACCTCACGATGGAGGACATCCGCGACACCGGTGCCGTCGGCGCCGACCTGTCGTACGACTTCATCGGGCGCCCCGGCTACCACCACGCCCTCGCGACCGGCCAGACCGAGTTCCTGCGCCTCGCGCTCACGTCGTCGCTCGCGCTCGGCGTCGCGCCGGTGCAGCTCGTGCACGGTCTGCAGAACCACGACGAGCTCACATACGAGCTCGTCCACTGGGCCACCCGCCACGCCGACGAGGAGTACGCCTTCCGCGGCGACACCATCACGGGCGCCGACCTCGCCGAGGTCGTCCGCGCGGAGCTGACCGAGAAGCTGGTGGATGCCGGTGACTACAACCGCGTCTTCACGCAGAACGGCATCGCCTGCACGACGACGTCGCTCATCGCGGCGACCCGCGGCATCCCGACCCTCGACGACATCACCGAGGCCGAGATCCCCGCCATCCGCGACGCGCACCTGCTGCTCTCGGCCTACAACGCGTGGCAGCCGGGGGTGTTCGCCCTGTCGGGCTGGGATCTCGTCGGCATGCTGACGCTCCCCGGCGACGAGGTGGCCGACCTGATCCGCGTCGGCGACACGCGCTGGATCGAGCGCGGTGCGCACGACCTGCTCGATGTCGCCCCCGAGGCGACCCGTTCCACGTCGGGCATGCCCCGCGGCCGCGCGCTGTACGGACCGCTTCCCGCCCAGCTCGAGGACCCGGAGTCGTTCGCCTCGAAGCTGTCGGCGATCCTCGACCTGCGCCGCGAGTACGGCATCGCGACCGCGACGGCCGTCGACATCCCCGAGGTCGCGCACGCGGGCATGCTCGTGCTCGTCCACCGTCTCGACGAGGGGATGCCGGAGGGCGACGCTCCTCTGCAGGTGACCGTCTTGAACTTCACGGCCGAGCCGATCGAGGGTACGGTGCGCTCCGAGCACCTGACGCCGCAGAGCGACGTCTTCGACGCGGCGCAGGGCGAGGTCGTCGGTCGGGTCGACGACCTGCAGAGCTTCTCGGTGTCGCTGCCCCCCTACGGAGCGCGATTCCTCCTCCTGCAGCCGCAGGTCGAGGAGGACTGACGGGACCGAGCGCAAGCCCCCGCGCGATGTCGGAGACCGTGCGTACCGTCGGGTCATGACCGATCAGAGCAGTCTTCCCGAGAACGACCCCGCCGACGCCGACGCGCCCGAGATGCTGGGCGGACCGAGCGGCGACACCGCCGTGAAGGACCCGGAGGAGTGGGTCACCGGCGACGAGCCGATGACCGGCGCGCAGCGCAGCTACCTCGACACCCTCGCGCGCGAGGCCGGTGAAGAGATCCCCGCGAATCTGACCAAGGCCGAGGCCTCCGAGCACATCGATCGCCTGCAGCAGGCGACGGGCCGCGGCGCCTCGAACTGACGCGACCGACGTCGCGCTCGCCGGATCAGACGAGCGCGGCGTCGATGCCGGCGAGCGGCACGGGCAGCCAGTCCGGGCGGTTCCGTGCCTCGTAGATCGACTCGTAGACGGCCTTGTCGAGCACGAGTGCGCGCAGGAGGACGGGGTCGGGCTCGATCGCGCCCGGCGCAGCGTCATACGCCGACAGGAAGGCGTCTCGGCACGAGGCCGCCCACGCCGCGGCATCCGGTCCCGCTCCCACGGCCCCCGCGTAGTCGAACGACCGCAGCATGCCGGCCACGTCGCGCGGCGGCAGATCGGGGACCGCGCGCTCGGCCATCGGGCGGAGCGGCTCGCCCTCGAAGTCGACGATGCGCCAGCCGCCGTTCGGTACGGCGAGCACCTGCCCCAGGTGCAGGTCGCCGTGGATGCGTTGCAGGCGCGGCCACGGACGCGCGAGGGCCTCGGTGTAGACGGCGTCGATGGCGGCGAGACGATCGGCGACGGCGGGCACCTCGGCCGAGGCGATCGCCAGGCGCCGGCGCCACGCGCGGCCCACGGCGGCGGCCTCGTCGGTCGTGGCGTCGGCGGATTCGAGAGCCTCGCCGAGTGCGCCGTGGACCCCGGCGACGGCGACACCGAGATCGCGTGCGGCGTCGGTGAAATCGCGTCCCTCCCGAGCCGCGTCGAGGGCGATCGCCCACCCGTCGCGGACGCCCGGCAGGAACTCCTGCGCGAACCCGAGGGTGCCGTGCGCAGTGCCGGACTCGCGGCCGACGTCCGGCCAGTCGGCATCCGCGCTGCCGTAGAACGTCGGAACGTACGGCGATCCCGCATCGCTGAGCACGCGCTGGACAGTCACGTCGGGGTTCTCGCCGTGGTGGAGCGTCCGGAAGAGCTTGAGGATGATCGTGGGCGATCCGTCGACCTCGTACACGATCGACGTGTTCGATTGCTCGCCGGTCAGGACGCGGGAGCCGGTGACGCGACTCGTGTCGACGCCCATCTGCGCGAGGAGCCCGACGGTGAACCCCGGATGCCGCGTCGCATCGATCAGCCGGTGCCCGTCCTCGGTCGTGGTGACGACCTCCTCGTCCGGCGCGTGGGCGGCCTCCGCGAGGGGCACGTTGTAGAGCGTCGGCAGGGCGCCGGCGTCGTCCATGAGGAGATATCTCGTGGCACCGCCGGGCCCCGGCTGCGCATCGAGGATGCGGAACCGCGGATCGTGACTCTTGCCCGCGTACCAGCGCTGTCGCGCCACCCAGGCGCCGAGGTCGTCGTCGAATCGCACACGCTCACTGTGGCGCGGCGAAGCGGGATCGCGGAAGGGGTGGACGGGGATTCGTTCGCAGGTTAGGGGATCCGCCTGCCATGATGGGCGCATGGGGGAGACGATGCTCGCGGCGCGGATCGAGACGGCGCCGGAGAAGACGCGATGGACGCTGAGCCGTCGCGCCGTTCTGATCACAGCGCTCGCCGTCGGCGTCATCGCGGTGGTGATCGCCGGGTGGCAGATCGCGGCGTGGACGGCGGTGGGGTCGGTCCGCATCGTGTACGACGCGCGTCCGATCGTGTGTGAGGGCGCCGAGGTGACCCTCGATCCGTCGGGGGAGTCCGACTGGTTCGGCGCGGGCGACGTCCGCTGGGACGAGACGTTCTACGCACCCGTCGTGGGGGTGGAGGCGGGGATGACGTGCGGACTGCGGTTCTTCGTCGTGAACGACGGCTGGGCGAACGTGGATGCGGTGCGGGTCGAACTCCCCGGCATGCAGGAGGAGTTCGTTTCTCTGGTCCGCCCGACCATGGTCAATCCGAACGGTCAGACGAGGCTCGTCGACGCCGAGGACGGCGCGGTCTTCGCGATCGAGGGGATGCCGGTGCCGGCCGCTGGGCAGCAGTCGTTCACCGTCGTCCTGGAGGCGAACCCCGAGGACGCCGACGGATACGAGGCGTGCTCGGGGTTCATCCCGAGGGCGCCGCGGGTGACCGTGTCGGCGCTCGGGGTGGAGAGGACCGTCGCATCCCCCGAGGATGCCGCGATCGGGTACTACTCAGGCGCACGCGCGGGCTGCGACTGAAACCCGGTACCACACGGCATCCGCGGACGCACACCCCTGGCCGGGGCCGCTGCTCGCTGAGAGCGTCGGGGCATGTCGACCATCGATGAGCCCTCGACCTCCATCCCCTTGATCCGCGCGGAGCGCTCTACGGACCCGACGCTCGGTGTCGTCTCCCGCCCCGCCTGGCGCGATGACTCCGCGTCGCTCCTGACCCGCGGCTACCGATTCGGTGAGCGAATCTGGCAGCGCACCCCGCGGGGTGCCCGATCGGCGCCGATGCGGCTGCTGTTCTCGGATGCTCTGCTGGTCCGCGGCGCCGAGGGCGTGGCGGCGTTCTACGACGACGAGCGCGTCGCGCGGCACGGGGCCATGCCGCCCTTCATCCAGGAGACCCTCTTCGGGCACGACTCGGTGCACAGCCTCGACGGTGACGAGCACCGGCACCGCAAGGCCACGTTCGTCTCGGCGCTCTACGAGGACGAGCAGGTCGCGCGGCTGCGTCCCCACCTCGAACGCGAGTGGCGGCACGAGGTCGGCGAATGGATCGCCGGTGGTGAGCACACGGCGTACGACGCGGCGGTCGGTGCGCTCGGACGCGCCGTCATGCGGTGGGCAGGTCTGCCGGGAACCGGCGACGCCAAGACGAGGTGGGCTCGTCGGCAGGCGCAGATCGTCGACGGGTTCGGGGTGCCGTACTCGCCCGAGTACCTGCTCGCGTTCGCGAACCGACGCTGGTCCGACCGTCACGCGGAGCGGCTGATCCGGGCGGTGCGCGCGGGACGCCTCGATGCACAGCCCGGGACGGCGCTGAACGCCTGGGCGTGGCACCGCGACCGCGGCGGTCGGCTGCTGCCTGCACGCCTCGCCGGCATCGAGCTGCAGAACAGCTTTCGACCCATGATCGCCGTCGCCAGGTTCACGGCCTTCGCGGCGAAGCGTCTGCAGGAGCATCCCGAGTGGCGGGAGCGGATCGCGGCGGAGGTCGCCGAGCGCGGCTCGCTCGGGGGCGGTCCGCTCGCGACCGCGTTCGCGCAGGAGATCCGCCGCACGTCGCCGTTCGTCCCGATGCTTCCCGCGTTCGCGACGCAGGACATCGAGGTCGACGGCCGCATCGTGCGCGCCGGGGGACGCATCGTGCTCGACATCCTCGGGACCGACACCGACGAGCGGTCGTGGGAGGACGCCGAGACCTTCGACCCCGCGCGTTTCGTCGGCGTCGACGACTACGAGGCGATCGCCGCCTTCGTCCCGCACGGCGGTGCCGACGTCGCGACGGGGCACCGGTGCCCGGGTGAGAAGCTCGCGATCGCCGGGCTCGCGGCATCCATCAGCGCGATGAGCGACCCGCGACTCACGATCCTTCCGACGGGTCTCGACGTGAACGAGCGCCGCATGCCGACCAAGCCCCGAGCCGGCGGTCGCGTCCGGGTGGCCGGATCGGCAGGAAGCGGCACGCGCTGTCCCTTCCACCGGGCCTGAGCCGTGTCCCGGGTCGCGTAGCGTGAAACGGTGACCGTCGGCATCCATCTGTCTCCACTCGCCGAGATCCCGGCGACGACCCTCTACCGGATCCTGTGGCTGAGGGTCGGCGTGTTCGTCGTCGAGCAGGAGGCCGCCTACCCCGAGCTCGACGGCCGGGACATCGAGCCCGGTGCCCTCATCGCATGGGCGGAGGAGGACGGCGACGTGCTCGGAACGCTCCGCCTGCTGGACGAGAGCTCACGGTGGCGGATCGGACGCGTCGTCACGAGTGCCGCCGCCCGCGGCCGCGGCGTAGGCGCGGACCTCATGCGCCGCGCGATCGATCACGCGATCGCTCAGGACGCGTCGCGGCCGTTCGTCCTCGACGCGCAGGAGCACCTCGCCGACTGGTACGGCCGGTTCGGGTTCGCGATCAGCGGTCCGTCCTACGTCGAGGACCGCATCCCGCACGTGCCGATGACGCGGCCCGCCGACGCCGCAGTGTAGGAGACGGATGCCGGGGGCGCGACCCCCATTCGCGTGGCCCGACCGTCGCGCACCATCGAGCAATGCTCGAGCTTCACTATTCCGATGGCTACGTCGTGACGACGGACGCGGTCGCGGACGCGGTGATGCGGTATGCGAAGACCCTCGCGGAGCAGAAGGCCTCCGACCTCATCACCGTTCCGATCTCGACCACTGAGGGCGCTGCGACCTCGTCGATGCTCATCGGGCCCGCGAGTCAGCTCTATACGACGCCGCACACCGGGTTCTCTGTGCGCCTGGACGACGAGTCGGCCGTCATGGATCTCCTCAGCCGCAACGATCGGCTCGTCCATCCGCCGGCATCGGTCGGCGAATATCCCTACGAGGAGGACGACCCCTGGTTCGAGGAGTCGTTCTGAACCGGCCGTCACCGGAACGCGCCGAAGCGGTCCCGATGGCCGAGCGCTGGCTGGTCGCCGTGACCGAGTACGCCGGAGTGACCGCCTACACCGGCGGCATCGGACGGCACTACGCCGCACTGCTCCCCGCCCTTGCCGCCCAGGGTGCCGAGATCGATCTGGTCGTCCTCACGGACGGTCCCGTCGACGTGCGGGCGACTCCCGGCATCCGTCGGCTCTTCGTCCACCGGACCGACGGGATGCCGCGCCTGCCCGCCCTGCTCCACCGGGCCGTCATCGTCCGCCGAGCGTACGGACGAGCGTCGTACGACCGTGTCTTCCTTCCGGAGTGGATGGGCCTCGGCTCGCTGCTTCCCCAGGGCGCGCCGCTCGTGACGAACCTCGCGACCGGCGTGCGGCTCGCGAATGAGGTGTCGGGGCTGCGATCGGCGGACCTGCCGGTCTGGAGCCGTCCGGTCGTGCGGCTGCAGGAGACCCTGGAGGCGAGACAGGTCAGGCGGTCGGCGGGGCTGGTGGCGATCTCGAGAGCGATGGCCGAACGGTCGGAGCGGATCTGGGGGCGCCTTCCCCCCGTCGAGATCGTCCGCAACTGCGTGGACGTCGGGGTGATCCGACGCGCGGCGGGGCGATCCGAGCTGCCACGGGGGTGGCCCGATGCCGAGGACGGCCCGATCATCCTCTTCCTCGGGCGGGCGGAAAGGCGGAAGGGCGTGGTCGACGGGGTGGAGGCCTTCGCGCGGATGTGGACGTGGCATCCGTCGGCGCGGTTCGTCCTCGCCGGCGCGGGTGGTGACGACCGGTTCGAGCCGTCGCGGGAGGAGCTGCTCGAGCGGGTGCCGCCGCCGGCTCGAGGTCGTGTGACCTTCCTCGGGCACGTCGCCGGCGACGACCTCTACGGAGCGATAGCCGCGGCCGACGTCGTCCTGTGTCCCTCGCGGTGGGAAGGGTTCGGCAACGTGGCCGTCGAGGTGATGGCGACCGGGACGCCGCTGATCGTGACCTCCGGCAGCGGATTCGACGACTTCTGCACCGATGGTGCGGACTGCCTCAAGGTGGCTCCGGCGGACCCGGAAGCCCTCGCCGAGGCGGTGTCACGCGTCCTGGACGATCCCGACGCTGCCCGCACCCGCGCCCGTCGCGCCGCAGCCGGCGTCGGTCGCTTCGCGCCCGAACCCGTCGCCGCCGATCTCCGAGCGGCAGTCGGACGATTTTCGCGGGGGTGAGCGGTCCCGCACTACAGCGGCAGGCGCTTTGCGTCGGCGTAGGGGCTGAACCTGCGGACGTAAGCCCGTTGGACGAGACGGTCCACGACGGTCAGGTGCGTGACGTCCCCCGCCGGCCGGGTGATGGGCATCCCCAGGTCGGCCAGGATCCGCCGCGCGTCGGGTGTCCATCGCACGGTCTCGGCCATTGCGAGCGCTCGGTCGGCGAGCGCCCGCCGGTCCGTCCTCGACGCCAGTATCCAGGCGTGCCAGATCTGCAGGGGGCGATTGTCCGAGACGGTTCCGGCCGCGACCTCGCCGGCGAGCCACATCTCGATCACGGAATCGATCGTCTGCAGCCGTGCGAGCAACGGGATGAGCAGTGCCTCGGTGTCGAGGACGAGGGGGTCCCGCTCAGCGTCGTCCGTGTCGACGTACACACGGCGGGATGCGCCGGGCAGGTCGTGAAGACCGAAGGTCGCCGGCTGAGGGGCATCGTAGTCGGGCTCGCCGTCCCGGAGGATCAGAGAGCCGACGGCCAGCTGATGCTCGTGAGGATCCCACTTCGCGGTAGCGAGATGGACCCACCACCGGAGCTCGGGAGTGTCCCTGACCCACTCGTCGCCTCGACGTTCGAAGCCGGCCGGTCGCAGCACGCGCGTCAGCTCCCGGGTGCGCTGGCCCCGGGACCATCTCTTCGCCCCCGTGTCTGTCATGAGCGAAGGATACGACCTGCGGTGCTCGGCGGGTCATCCCGTTGCGAAGATCAAAAACCACCTATGAGCGGATGCCGTCGGCACGACGCCAGCCGGCGGCATCCTTCACGACCACGCCCCCGCGCTCGAAGGCCTCGAGCCATCCGGTCATCGGCCACTCGTCCCAGCGCCGGTGGAAAAGGGCTCCGTTGCGGAGGATGTCGTCGACGTGCTGCCAGGGAGGCGATGTCGTCGGGTGGTACTGGTGGTACGCGTGCGCTCCGCCCGTCCACACGAGCGGGACTCCGCGGGACCGCATCCGGAACGCGAAGTCGGTGTCCTCGCCGCCGTACCCCTCATAGGCCTCGTCGAACCCGCCGATGCACCGCCAGGTCTCGGGTGTGAGGGCGAACGACAGCGACCAGAACAGCGCGTATTCCGTGGCGGCGGCGATCCGTTCCGCGCCGTCGGGGGGCATCGGACGAGCCGCGTGCGGCGAAGTGTGGGCGACGAGTTCGACGGGATCGGATGCCGCGACCCCTTCAGCGAGGTAGGTGACCGGTCCGCACAGCACGGCACCCGTATGGCGCTCGGCGGCCTCGCGGTAGCGGCGCAACAGGTCGGGTCCGGGGATGCAGTCCGCGTCGAGGAAGACGAGCAGGTCGACGCCGTCGGCCGCGGCGGCCCCCGCGTTGCGCCCGGCGGCCAGCCGCAGGCCGGCGGGGCCAGGGGGGACCCGCACGACCGTCTCGGCCTCGAGTGGAGGCGGATCGTCGTCGCCGATCCAGACGACAACGCGCCGGACGTCCGGCGCACCGGCCAGCGCCCGCAACTGCGCGCGCAGGTGCCCGACACGCGGCAGCGAGCACATGCTCACGACGGCGACGTTCACCGGTCGCCCCGCACCGTCTCGATGATCGCCGCAGCCGCGCGCTGCGGCGCGCCGGCGACCTCCCACCGCTCCCACTCCGGTCGGGCGCTCGACGCGCGCTCGACGAGCTCCGGCCACGCCGCGGTGCCCGGCCACTCGTCCGAGACCTGCGCGAGGTCGGCGCGGCGCAGGGCGCGTCCGGTCTCGCGCTGCTCGTCGAACGGTCGATCCTGCGGAACGACGATGGCGGGTGCGCGTGCGGCGGCGAGATCGGCGACCGCGTTCTGGCCGGCGTACGAGACGACGACGGCCGCCGACGTCAGCGCCTCCCAGGGGTCGTCTGCCCAGGTGCCGCCCGCGCCGAGAACCCGCCAGGGTCGACCCGTCGCCTTCTCGGCATCCCGGATCGCCGCCGGACCCACGGCGGACCCGCCCGCGCCTGAGAGCAGCACCACCTCGTCGGTCCGGTCGCCCACCGGCGAACGGCCGGAGAAGCGGCTGATCCCGCCGGTGTGCACGACTTTGTCGCCGAGAACCTCGAGGTGCGGGGGTGACAGGATGCCGCGCGCCCACGGCGCGAGCACCGTGTCGGCGGCGGCGAAGCCGAGCAGGTGCGGGCGGTCGACCCGGTGGCCGGGCTGGGTGACGACGACGGTGCGGAGCCCCAGCAGGCGTGCCAGGAGCGTCACCTCGACGGACGTGTCGACCACCATTCCGTCCCACCGGCGGTCGGTCGCCGCGGCGGCGATGACCGAGAGTCGAGAGCGGTGCCCGACGTGCCCGATGGGGGCCCAGTGCAGGAGCCCGCTCACGGTGGGATCGACGGGTTCGCCTCCGTCGTCGTCCCGTTCCAGGACGGTCCAGGTCCATCCCGCGGGCAGGTCGGGAGGCGCGGGGAGGCTGCTGAGGCAGTCGACCCGGGCGTCCAGGTGAGGAGCGATCGCCAGCAGTCGGGTGAGATGTCCGCGGCCGTGGTGGTGGACGTACCACCCGAGGCGGGGAGCGCCGCCGCTCACGCCGCGCTCTCCGTCGCGAGCAGCCGCGCGAAGCTCGCCTCGAGGGCGTCGATGCGCAGGTCGAGCGAGAATCGGCGCTCGGCCGTCTCGCGGACGACGGCCCGGAACGCGGCATCCTTTCCACTCGGCAGCATGGCGGCCGCGCGCTCCGTCATCGTGTCGACGTCGTCCGCCGCGACCAGCTGCATGCCCATCGTCGCGGCGGCGATCTCGGGGACGCCCCCGACGGCGAAGCCGACGACGGGGGTACCGCACATGAGAGCCTCGGGGCCGACGAGCCCGAACGGCTCGGCCCACGCCGGCGTCGCCAGCGCGAGGCCGCTGCGGCCGACGATGTCGGCCAGGGGCTCGGGCGCCAGCTCCCCGGCGTAGTCGACGTCCCTGCCGAGCAGGGGGAACACGACATCGCGGGCGTACTCCTCGTCGCCGATCCTGCCGGCGATCACGAGACGACGGCCGAGACGCCGAGCGACCTCCACCGCGATGTGCGGCGCCTTCTCGGGAACGATCCGTCCGAACCACACCAGGTCGTCACCGCCGGGGCCCAGCGGCCACGCACGAGGGTCGACGCCGTTGGGCAGCAGGGTGGAGGGGACACCGGCGGCATCCCACTGCGTCTTCGTGTGCGTGCTCACGGACAGGAAGTGCGATCCGGCTCCGCCCGCCGCGGTGTGCGCGGCGACCGCGAACCCGTCGACCGGCGTGTGCAGGGTCGTGACCATGGGCACACCGAGCTGCGGCGCGCGCCGCAGCGGCAGGGCATCGAGGCAGTGGTTGGAGATCACGTCGTACCGCTCGGGGTGAGACGCGACCTCGTCCAGGGCGCGGCCGAGCGCCGGTGCGCTGTCGCGGTGGTAGCTCTCGGGCCAGGTCTTGTCGGTGGGGCGCGCCCCCTCGGGCCACACCACCGGCGGCAGACGGAACACGTTCGCGTCGGGGAGGAAGTCCGACCCCTCCGGAGCGATGAAGGTCACCTCGTGCCCCCGACGGCGGAGGGCGTCGACCTCGGCCCAGACGGCCGACTCGAGACCGCCGGCGTGCGGACGGCGGATCGGAAAGCGCAGCGGTGCGATCACGACGATGCGGAGCGGACGGGCACTCACGCGGTGCGGCTTTCGAGCAGCGAGAGGTACAGCTCCGCGTGGCGCTCGGCGATCGCGGCATCCATGACGGATCGGACGCCGCGACGCTGCTCGACCAGCGCATCGCGTGCCGGGCTCGCCGGACGCGACGCCGGCGCCGTCCAGAGCATCGACAGTGCGTCCGCGAGCGAGGGCGCGCTCCCGCGCGAGAACGATGCGACCGTGCCGTCGTCGTGCTGCTCGGCGAGGAATCCCACGGTCGGCGCGGCGACGGGGACGCCCAGGTCCCAGCACAGTTCGAGCCATCCCGAGTGCGTGCCGTGCCGGTAGGGCAGGACGCACGCGTCCAGCCGCGACAGGGCCGCGAAGAGCTCCGCGTCGTCGAGCCGCTCGTGCTCGACGAGGTCGAGGGTGTCGGATGCCTCGCATAACGCGCGGACCTGGGCGGCGGCATCTGCGTCGCGAACGCGCGGGTGCAGACGGACCTCGCCGCGGACGTCGTGGCCTGCGTCGCGGAGCGCGGTGAGCGCCGCATCGAGGGTCCGCACCGTTCCCGGCCCGTCGACGCTCGGCCGGAGGTCCTTGAGGTGGACGCCGACGACGCGTCCCGCGCCGACGGCCGGTTCGATCGCCGCGTCGCGGGGGAGGACCGAGGGGTGCGGGATGACGGTCGCCTGGCGACCCCACCGATCGCGCACCGCGTGGGCGGCGCCCACTGTCAGCGTCGTGACGGCGTCGGCGCCCGCCATGATCTCATCGAGCTGGGCCAGGTAGTCCGAGCTGTCGCCGAGCTGCGGGTGCTCGAGGTCGTGCAGGGTGAACACCACCGGCCACCCGGCGGCGTGGGCCGCGTCGAGGCACGCGGTCAGGTGCCCGGCGGGGAACGACTCCGTGCCGAAGTGGATGTGGAGGAGCGACGCCTCATCGGCGTAGGCACGGATCCATGCCGGATCGAGGGCCGCCGGCGGCCACCAGACCGCGGGATCCGAACCGGGCGCGATCGGGTCGTCGAGGACCGCCACGCGCGGGTCCGCAGTGGCCTGCTGCACATACGGGTGCCCTGCGGGCACCGAGACGATCGTCACGACCGCCGCGGATCCTGCATCCGTCGGCAGATCGATGTGCATGGTCGTATCCACGTGGCTCCTTCCGACGCCATCGCGCCGAGCAGAGGGGAACGCGCCGACCAGTGTGGAATGGGTGCGCCTGAACGCCCCGACCGTACGCTTTGGAGCGGCGAAGGACAGGGGGGCTTGACCTCGCCGTCACGGACGGATAACCATGCCGGGTGATCTCTGCGCCTCCCCTCCTGCTCGTCCTCGGTCCGCAGGGGCACGGGGTCACCCGCTACGGGGACGACGTCGCCGTGGCGGTGACGGCCGCGCGCCCTGATGCGACGACCGTCCGCGTCGCCGACGTCGACACCGGCGATCGGGAGCTCGAGGGCATGGATGCCGCGACCCGCGTCCATCTGCACGCGACGGATCGCCTGTTCGGCTCCCGGCCCGAGGACGCCGCCGAGGTCGTCGAGCGATGGGCTCGGCGATGCCGCCTCACCCTGACGCTCCACGACGTGCCGCAGCCCTCCGACGGCACCATGTTCGATCGACGCCGTGCCGCCTACGCGCGCATGATCGCCGCCTCGGACCGCGTCGTCGTCAACAGCCGTCACGAGCAGCGCCTGCTGGAGGAGTTCCTGCCGGGCACTGCCGGCGCGCACGCCATCGCCCTGGGGGCGCGCACCGGCATCCCGCCCGTGACGCCCGTCGCTGCCGACCGCGACCTGCGTGTCCTCATCGCCGGCTTCTTCTACCCCGGCAAAGGGCATCGTCCGGCGGTCCTCGCCGCCGCTCGCGCCGCCGAGGCGTTGCGGAAGAGCGGCGAGGCGCCGGAGATGGTCGCCGTCCGCGTCATCGGCGCGCCCTCGCGCGGTCACGAGGCAGACGTCGAACAGCTGCGTGAAGAAGCCGTCGCCCTCGGTGTCGCCCTCGAGGTCACCGGATTCCTGAGCGACGCCGCCTTCGCGCGGGAGCTCGCCGCCCCCGGCATCCCGCTCGCGGCGCACGAACACGTCTCGGCGTCGCGCTCGATGCTCGACTGGGTCGAAGCGGGGCGGCGCCCGCTCGTCGTCGACTCCCGCTACGCCGCGGAGATGGACGAGTTGCGTCCCGGGACGCTCGCCCGGTACACGGCCGAGGACCTCGCCGACCGGCTCGTCGAGGCGTGGCGCGACCCGGCATCCACCCGACTGGCGGCGAGAGCCTCGCTCGCCCCGACGCTCCAGGACGTCGCCGCCGCCTACCTCGACTGGTGGGGCGCATGACGCCGCCGGGCATCGCACTGCCCGGGAACCGCTGGGACCTCCTGGCCGGGCGCGCGCCGGACGTCGCGCCGGCGGTCTCGGTCATCGTCGCGCACTACGAGCAGCCCGAGCAGCTTGCGAGATGCCTCGCGGCGCTGGCAGGGCAGGACCACCCCGCAGACCGCCTCGAGGTGATCGTCGCCGACGACGGCTCGGTGAGCGAGCCGGTGGTCCCGGCCGGGGTCCGCCTCGTCCGCCAACCGGACGAGGGGTTCCGGCTCGCGGCGGTGCGCAACCTGGGTGCGGCGCACGCGACCGGCGAGGTCCTGGTGTTCCTCGACGCCGACACGGTTCCCGAACCCGGTTTCGTCGGCGAGCTGACACGGATGCCGGGGCTCGCCCCCGACGTGGTCGCGGTCGGACGGCGGCGCCACGCCGACCTGGCAGGCGTTCCCCCTGTCGCGGACGTCCGCACCGTGGTCGCGGGACGCGAACTGGCCGAGCCCGCATGGTTGGCCGAGGCATACGGACGCTCGCGCAACCTGCTGGACGCGGACGATCGGAGCTACCGGCACACGATCGGCGCGGTCCTGGCCTGTAGCCGCCTCATCTTCGATGCGACCGGCGGATTCGACGAGACGTTCCGCAGCTACGGCGGCGAGGACTGGGAGTGGACCTACCGTGCATGGCTGCGGGGCGCGCTGCTCGCTCACGTGCCGGAGGCGGTCGCCTGGCATGACGGACCGGATGCCGGGGCTCGCGACGACCACGACCGCGTCACCCGGAACGCGGAGGCCGTCCTCCTCGCCGACCTCATCCCCGTCCCGGGCACCCGGCCGCGAGGGCTCCCCACGTCGCACGTCGACATCGCCGTCACACCGCCGGCGGATGCGTCGCCGGCGGCCTCGTTCGTGAGCGTCGACTCGGTCATCGCGGATGTGCCGGGTTCGGTATCCGTGCCCGCAGCGGAGCTGAGCGTCGGGAGCGCGTCGCTCGATCGAGTGCGGATCCACGTCGAGATCGTGCGGCCGATCCGAGTGGGAGAGGGTCTGCGACCACTCGTCGAACGCGTCGGACGCGAGGGCCTCGGCACGCTCACCGTCCTCGACGACGCCGACAGGACGCTGCTGCGGGTCCGTGCACTGCGTGCGGTGGCTCGCGAGGCTCGATGGGGGCGGAACGACCTCTTCCGCCGCGTCTCGGAACGCGCTGACGGCATCCGGCCCCTCGACGAGGAGCCCGACGTCGCTGCGTACCTGGGCGGCTGGGGCTGAGACCCCCTCGCCGCCGTCGACGCGGCATTCGCCGCGGGGTCGTGTTGTATCGGCCGCCCGGATCTGGTTTCATGGCGGCGGGGACACCGGTCGCGCCCGCCTGGGGAGGCGCGCGCAACGGCGACGAGTGGGATCGTCGACCGCGCCGGTCTACGGCCCGCATCTCTTGCTCGGGGTGCGTGCGACGGGGGAAGAGCGTGGGGACACCGAGGGCATTCGCCGTACACGCCGCCGCGCGCGTACGCGCCGCTGCGACATCGCGCGCAGGCGCCGCTCCCTGGGAGTCGGCTGACTCCTCCCCAGAGGGCTCCATCCGACCGGTGGGTCGCTCCGAACGCCATGCGAAGTGGCGTGCTCGCCGTTGCCCGAACGGCGGTGGGCGGGTCCGGATGGTGCCCGTGGGGGGTTCCTCCGCTCTGGGGAACTTGGGGAATTTGGGGAATCTGGGGAAGAAGTGAAGAAACGACTCAATGTCGCCGTCGTCGGTGCGGGGTACTGGGGACCGCACCTCGGGCGGAATCTGCGCGCGAGCCGCGAGTGGAACCTCGCCGCCATCTGCGATCTCGACATCGACCGCGCCCGTCGCGTCGCCGACGCCGTGGGGGGCGCATCGGTGACGGCGGATCTGCAGTCCGTGCTGTCCGACCCGCTCATCGATGCGATCGCGATCGCCACGCCGGCGAAGACCCACCACGAGATAGCGATGGCGGCTCTCGAGGCCGGCAAGCACGTCATGGTCGAGAAGCCGCTCGCCGACACGCCGGAGCACGGACTCGAGATGGTGGTTCGTGCGGCCGAGCGCGGACTCGTCCTCATGGCCGACCACACCTCGTGCTACACGCCGGCTGTGCTCAAGATGCGAGAGTTGATCGCGGCGGGGGAGATCGGGGATGTGCTCTTCGTCGACAGCCTTCGTGTCAACTTCGGACTCATCCAACCCGACATCGACGTCTTCTGGGATCTCGCTCCCCACGACCTGTCGATCCTCGACTTCATCCTTCCGGGGGGCCTGCGCGCGACGTCGGTCGCAGCGCACGGGTCGGACCCGCTGAGTTCCGGCACGTCGTCGATCGGTCATCTGTCGATGCCCCTCGCCGATGGGGTCATGGCTCACCTGCACGTCAATTGGCTGAACCCGACCAGGACCCGCCGCATCGTCATCGGAGGCACCCGTCACACCCTGGTCTGGGACGACCTGAACCCTCAGCAACGGCTGAGTGTCTACGACCGCGGCGTCGATCTCTCGTCGATCTCGCACGCCACCGCGAAGGACCGTCGCGCGGCCAACGTCCCGTACCGGAGCGGGGAGGCCCGCGCCTCGGCCGCGGAAGAGCGTGAAGCTCTCGCTGCCGTCGTCGCCGAGTTCGCCGCAGCCATCCACGGGCACAGAGATGCTCGGACGAGCGGTGCCGCGGGTCTCCGGGTGCTGTCTGTCCTGGATGCCGCCGCACACAGCCTCGCGGCGTTCGGTGCGCCTCAGCCCCTCCCCGACCAGCTTCGCGCGGGTGGGGTGGCGGCGTAAGCCTCACGGACCACCAGGCGGGCACGGACGGACGGGGGGAGGTCCGGCCGTGCCCGCGTGCGGGTGACGGATCTAGCTGTGTGACGAGCCGAGGATCAGCGGACGGCCAGTGAGGCCGCGGGTGCCTCGACGAGGCACCGATTCGCCGATCGAGCCGGCTCGAGCATGAGCCGCCACGTTCCATCGGGTCTCGCGCGACGTCGCCGATGACGTGCGCGCCGGACCCGAACCGAGAAGAGAGATACCACGCCGCGGGCGGCGCGGGAGTTCAGCGGGATTCCCCTCCCGCGTCGTGCCGTCGGAGGCCGCGCTGAACGCGATGCTCCGACGGCACGGACGCTGGTGACGGAGTGCACCGGCTGCGCGCTGCAGCTTCGGCACGAGGGGGTGACGCGACTCCTGTGCCTTCGGGTTCGGGCCCGTCGGCATGAATCGCGCATCCGTCGTGACGCAGATGGGCTCTGCGCCGCGGGCGCGGCCACGAGGGCGCGCACCCGTCTTCCGTTCTGTCCCCATGAACGTGTTGTCCCCCCACATGAACGCAGGCCCCAACCTGCATGTGCCCGAAGTGCGGATCGGATCCGCGACCTTCCTTCACGACGCCCGTCCCCAGGACGTCGTCCCGGTGCGCCGACCCCACGGCGCTCCGTTGTTCCTTCCCTCTCCTGGCCACTTCGGCCTCCACGTCCGGCCCCCTGCCGGTCGTGAGGTTTCTGAGTCTCTTCGTACGAACTCGTTGCGCGAACGAGGCCGTACGAAGAGCCCAGGCAGACATGGTTGCGGCCCCCAAGCACGCCCCCACTTCCTCTGCAGCCGCCTGATGCCGTTCGACTCCCCAAAGCCTTCTCGGTGGCGATAACTGAAAGGTACCGGCGCGCGTCGGGTCCACCAATAGGGGAACAAACCTAATCTCGTGTCCCCCAATCGGGGGACAGAATAGGGGTGTGATTAGGGGCTCAGAAAGACCTTCGGGGAGGTCGTGCGCCGGCGGCGAGATGTAACGTCAACCACGAGCGCGCTGACTCGAAGCGCGACTCTGAAGCCATTGGGGAGGCTGATATGTGGGGGATTGTTTGGCGCGCCACGATCGTGGTGGCAGTTGCCGCGGGTGCCGGTTCGACGCCGGCGTTCGCATCGGAGGGGACCTACGTCCCGAGCACCCCGGAGCCGGGACTGGGCGGGCTGGTCGTGCAGTCGTCGTGCATTCATGAGGCACCGTCGATCGAGTACTCGATCGATCGCATGGACGGTGCGGCGACTGCACGCACCGCATCGGCGCAGCGCGTCGCGTCGCCCGAGCTCGTGCTGTCGGGGGGCGGGCGGCAGATCGTCGTCCCGCTGCCGACGGATGCCGCGGGTAGCGGATCGGGCAGCGTGCTGTGGCCCGGCGTCGTGGTGTCCGGTGACGGCGCGGTCACCGCGCTCCCCGGATGGAAGCGCGTCGGCGATCAGTGGGAGCCCAGGGACGATGCGGCCGCCTGGACGACCGGTGACATCACGGCCCAGCTGCGGGTCGGGGATGAGATGCGCAGCGTTCCTGTGACCTACCCTGGCTACGTCGACGGCTGCGCGACGCCGGCGGGTGTCGCCTCGACGGGTACCGGAGGCGGCAGCCTCGCATACACCGGCGGGCAGCTGCCGATCGCCGCAGCGCTCGGCGGGGCTGCGGCCGTCGTCGCGGGCACGTTCCTCGTCGCTCGTCGCCGCCGTCCCGTCCGGGGCTGATCGCCGGCGGCGCTCCGGAGATCTGTCGGGGGAGATCGGGCTCAGCGTCTGTCGGGGGAGAGGCCTTTCCGTTAGCATGGGATAGCCATCCCCAACGGACTCCGACCGTTCCCCAAGCGGCATGGACGTGCACTGTCCCCAAACTCTGTCTGTCCCCGGGTGTCCGGATGGCTCTGCGGACCCTCTCACGCCTCAGTCCCCACTGAACAGGCCCGAGAGGGTCCGCTCTCTTATGTGCGGCGGCCTCGGGCGAGCGGTCAGGGGTCAGTGCGCCCCGATCCCTCATTCCCGACCGTCGTCAGGCCCGACGATCGACCGCAGCTTGGCGATCAGATCGGTGCGGGACGTCGCGCCCAAGCGCCGGCGGATGCGCGCGATGTGATGTTCGGCCGTGCGGGGGGAGATGAAGATCGTTTCGCCGATCTCCGCGTAGGTCATGCCGCTCAGCACCAGCCGAGCGACCTCGCGTTCGCGCGCACTGAGCAGACCGCGCTCGTCGAAGGAGGCATCCGACTGCGCTGTGCTGACCGGGGCGGCATGGGGATGGATCTGTCGGGCGACCGCCGCGAGCCTGGTGCCCGCGCGTCGATCCCGGACGCGCTCCGACAGGACCACCGCCAGCCGGGCGGCGTCCCAGGCGTACCCCAGCGATGCGAGCCGCGAGGCCGTCCGCTCGACCCTCTCGATGTCGCCCTCGTCCACGCGCGTCCGCGACCACTCGGTGGCGGCGGCGGTCATGGCCGCGGCGACCCGTGAGTCCCGTGCTGCGGTGCTGAGGGCACGGCTGACGTGCGACGCCCCGTGGGAGTCGCCGGCGAGTATCGCGCGGTGATACCGGGACCAGAGCAACGGGACGCGCCAGAGCGGGGGATCACCCAGACCGGCCAGGATCCCCCTCAGCGCGTCGATCGCCGGGGCTACCCGCTCTCCGTCGCCGACCGCCGCCGAGGTCTCGATGAAGTCGCGCAGGGGATGAAGGATGTAGAGGTCGGGCTCGACCTGACGCACCGAGTCGCGCACGCGTTCCCATACGGCCTGCAACTCCTCCGGAGTTCCATACCGTCTCACGTGCGCCAGCACCACGGCGTCGCGGATCAGGACCTCACGCCCGCTCAGCGGGAGGATGGACGCGTCGACATCTGCGAGTCGAGCGGCGGCCTCGTCGGGGTTCTGGCGGTGCACTGCGATCCAGGCGGACCAGAGCAGCAGTCGGGAACGCGCCCACGGTCCACCATGTTCCTCCATCAGTGCGTCGCTCATGATGTTCGCGGCCGTGTCGATCTCGCCGAGGTTGAGGGCGACGGTGGCCGCGATCACCGCCGGCAGTTCGGGCATCGGACCGGTGTCATCGGAGTCGCCGTAGGTGTCGCTGGCTCGTACGAGGTCGTCGAGGGCGCCGCTCGCGGGAGAGCCCAGAGATGCCGCCAGCCCTCGCAGCATCGTCGCGTGCGCGATACGCACCGTCGTGGGCAGCCCCGTCGTCCCGAAGTCGTCCGCACGCACCGCCGCGAGGAGGGGCGCCGGATCACCGATGCCCAGCGCGACGATCGCGCCCTGGGCGCGCAGGACCGGATCGTCGCCGACGTGCGTGCGATAGGCGACGGAGCTCGCTCGCAGGAATCCACGCGCACTCCACGCCGAGCCGAGGATCCGAACGGCGTCATCCCGGTCTCTGCCGTCGGCATCGACCCCGATCCCGTCGATCAATGCAGCGGCCTCGTCGACGTCCCCGCGAGCCCAGGCCAGTCGCGCCTTCCGAACCGCGACCGCGGTGGGATCGGCGCCGGCCGCGACGGCTGCGTCGTAGAGTGCGATCGCACGATCGGAATCGTGAAGAGCCGCGTCGTCTGCGTGTGCGCGGAGCGCGAGGGCGATCCGCTCGTCATGGCGATCGCCGAGAGATGCGAGGAGGTCCACATCGAGGGATCCCCGTGGCGTGCGCTGCAGGAGATCCATCATCTCGCCGATCGGCGTGATGCGCCGGACCGTGTCGCGCACGATCGGGATGGCGTGTCCGCCGCGGAGGAGCAGGCCTGACGCGTAGCCGCCGGCGAGGGCGTCGGCGGCGAACCAGGATTCATCGCCGTCGCTGCCCAGGCTCGTCTGCCGGACGACAGTGGCCGTCTCGGGTGGAAGGGTGTCCAGGCGCACGGAGATGACTTCACCGACCGCACGGAGCTGAGCTCCGTGCGCGGGGTCGGGGCAGTAACCCGTGCCGTGGGCGGTGAGAAGCTCCTTCGTCAGCCAGGTCACCGAGGACGCGACATCCACGAGCGACTCGACGCACCGGGGGGTGATCGTGGACTCCGCGCGCTCGAGAGCCAGGGTCACGTCCTGCGCATCCACGTGCCCGAGCGCCAGGATCGGACGAGTGCGTTCCAGGCGACGGATGAGTCGGACCAGGGCGTCGCTCCACGGCCATGGCCTACAGGCGAGCACCAGGCCGGCCCTCGGGTCGTCCAGGTGCGCATCGAGGATGGTGATCTCGGTATCGGGCAGGAGGTGGGCGTCGTCGACGATGAGTGTCCGCTCCGGGTCGCTCGCGCGACGTCGGATCTCCGCGAGGAGCGGGGTCTTCTCGGAACCGGCCGGACCGACCACGACGAGCCGCAGCGGAGCGTCCTCATTTTGCAGTGCCTCGTCGACGTGCGACAGCGCGAGTCGAGGCCAGAGATGGAGCCCGCGAGGCGCGTCGTCGGCAAGCCCGGGATGCGTCATCGGATCCCCCTTCTTGTCGACGTGCTCATCGACGTCCCCTTCGGCCACGTGCGGTTCGGGTTCCTGTGGCGGCCGGTCCGGGACGGATTGCACGGAATATACCAGGGTGGCGCTCCCTGATGCTCCCTGGCTTGTTGATAACTGAACGCGTGTGGTAGGCCGCGTCTGCAGGCCAGGCTCACCTAACCTGGATGGCGCCTCTGATCTGGGAGAAAATCGCGAACTAAGGCTGTCCAATCCCCGGGGGTGCGGCGTTAACCTCGTGCCACGACCACTGAAGGAGGCTCTCATGAGCATGACTCTCGACGATCTGCCCCGCGTGTCCGAGTGCAATGCCCTCGGATGCTCGTACAACGACCACTCGCACTGCCATGCGGCTGCCGTCACCATCGGTGGAACGCCGGGCGACGCCGAATGCGCGACCTTCATCCCGCTCGGCACGAAAGGCGGTCTCGACAAGGTCGTCAGCCACGTCGGCGCCTGCCAGCGGTCGGAGTGCGTCTTCAATTCGTCGCTCGAATGCACCGCGGCCACGGTGCGCGTCGGGCCCGGAGCGGAGTCGGCAGACTGCCTCACCTACCAGGCCGCCTGACACCCGCCGTCGCGCGCGTCTACTTCGCCCTGCAGGCGGCGGCCGGAGCTCTCTGGTGGGCCCTCGTCTTCACGGTGCCCGTCGTCCGCGAGGCGACGCTCGCGACCATCGACCCCGTCGCGATGGCGGCGTGGGACGTTCCCCTTTTCGTCGTCGCGTCGGCGATCGCGGCAACGGGCCAGCGCATCGCGGTGATCGTCGCGACCGTGTGGACGATCCTCGTCACCGCATCCCTCGGTGTCTTCGCTCTCCTCACCGCCACCGCGGGGTGGGGAGCGGTGCTCATGACGGCGGCAGCGGCGGCATCGGTACTGGCCGGCCTCGTCATCCTGCGGGGCACGGTGCCGACGCACTGGCTCATGATCGGCCCGTTCCGCATCCGCCCGGCGGTCGCCGGTGCATCGGCCAGGCGACATGTCGGCGCGACGGCGGCTCAGATCGTCGTGTTCTGGGGGCTCGCGCTCGGGGTCGTCCCGGCGCTGCTGGCGTGGGTCGAGACGATGTGGATGCTGCACCTGTCGGTTCCCGCCGGGGTGCGGATCACGGGGGCGGTCCTGTTCGTCGCCGCCAGCGCGATCGGTCTCTGGTCCGGTGCGGTCATGTCCGCGTACGGTGACGGCACGCCGCTTCCGATCGCGACGGCGCGGCGACTGGTGGTCCGCGGTCCGTATCGCTTCGTCCGCAATCCGATGGCCGTCGCGGGAATCACGCAGGGCATCGCCGTCGGGTTGATGCTCTCGTCGTGGATCGTCGTGCTGTACGCGGTCTGCGGGTCGGTGGTGTGGAACGCGGCGATCCGACCGCACGAAGAGCGCGATCTCGAGGCGCGGTTCGGAGAGCCGTTCCGCCGCTATCGCGACCAGGTGAGGTGCTGGGTGCCGCGCCTGACGCCCGTGCCCGTCGATCAGTCCGCTGCTTCTCCGGTGGGGGCCTCGGCCGAATAGACCTCGACGACCCCGTCGCCGAGGACGAACTGCAGACGCGTGCCGTCAGGGAAGCGCTCGCGGAGTCCGGACGGCGCGGCCTCCGAGACGATGACGCTCGATGCCGGAGCGAACGGCTCGGCGGCGCAACTGGTGTACCACGCGCCGGACCACCCGTCCTCGGGGGAGGCGCTCCACGCCTCGTCCGGGAGGATCTGGATGCACCGTGCCTTGTCCCCGTATCCGGTGTCGTACTGCGCCACGATCGGGGTCATTCCGGCGAGGGTCGTGAAGATGCGCCCATCCTCGGGGCGGGCGCTGAGCACCTCCGGCCAGGCCCGGTCGGCGTCGAGCCCAAGTGTCGCCACGTGGGTCACGGCTGCGTCCGATGTGGTCGGAGCACCCGCTCCGCTGACCCGCGCGCTCGCCGCCGCGGTGATGCCGACGGCCACCGTTGCGACCATCGCCAGCGATCCGGCCCAGGCGATACCCGTCAGGAGCCGGCGTTTCCGCGGACTCGCGTCGGCGGGCGCCGCCTGCGGCTGCGCGGCTCGCGCGGTGGCGGCGACGGCGGCGGGCACGCTCGGGGTCGGGGGCGGCGGCAGGTGCGCCGGCGGGGCGGAAGGAGGGGGGACCTGGTCGACGATCGGAGGTCGCCGTCGATCGTCACGAGCGCGGGCCTCCAGCTCGATCAGACGTCGTCGCGCACCCGGGTCGTCATCGAGGCCGCCGCCGGGACCGTACGCCCTCGCCTGCAGTGCTCGCAGCTCGCCCCGCAGGTCGTCGTCCATCAGAGACCGAGCGATTCGGGCTCGACCGTGCCGGCCACCGCTTCGACTTCGGCGAGCGACTTGGTCTGGAGGAAGGTGCAGAGGATCGACACCATCGCGAGCTCTCCCGAGAGTTCGAGGGTGCGTCCGGGGTTCATCTTCAGGTCGATGTCGCGCGCCTCGAACGTGATGCCCCAGTGGATGGAGCCCAGGGGTTCGGGCTGGATGTAGGTGAGGGTCATCGAGTCGAGCAGGTTCAGCGAGATGAGCCCGGTGTCGAGTCCATCGGCGCCGTCCTGCGGGATGACCCTCACTCGGTCGCTGATGGAGTAGCCCAGCGCGGCGAACTCCTCGAGCCACTGCTCGAGCATCTCCTTGCTGTGGAAGGGCATGACAGGACTCCCTGACTGAGCGTGCCGGATGGGTGCCACCATTATGACCCGTGCGTCTGGATGCGGCATCGCCCGCCTAGGCTCGGGGGATGGCCATCGGATCCACGATGCACACCTTCACCGTGCACGTCGCCGACGTCGATCGCGGCGTGTACGAGCAGCTCTCCCTCCGCCTCGCGCGACACGCGTCCGAGACGGCGGCGAACGTCCTCCTGCGCGTGCTCGCGTACGCCCTCGAGTACGAGGAGGGCATCGCGTTCAGCGAGGGCATCTCGGCGACCGACGAGCCCGCCGTCCTCGTCCGCGACGCGACGGGTCGGCTCACGGCGTGGATCGAGGTGGGTGCGCCGGATGCCGCGCGTCTGCACGCCGGCAGCAAGGCGGCCGACCGCGTGGCCGTGTACACGCAGCGCGAACCGAACCGGCTCGCTCAGGCGTGGGCGGGCAAGACCATCCACCGCGCGGCCGACATCCCGGTGTTCAGCTTCGACCGGGACTTCGTCGAGGATGCGGCATCCGCTCTGGAACGGCGTAACGAGGTCACGGTCTCGGTCACCGAGCGCCAGCTGTACCTCGACCTGAACGGGCGTTCGTCGTCCTCGCCGATCGCGGAGCAGCGGGTGGGCTGACGCGACGACGGGGGACTGTCAACCCCGGCGGGGGAGGCGACGTCCGGTTCGTAGGGTGCCGGTGGAGGTTCCCATGTCACGTCGTGTGCGCGCGGCCGCGGCCGCATCCCTCATCGTCGGACTCACGTTGGCTGGTTGCGGAGTCCGCCCCGCCGATGCCGACAGCACCCTCGAACGCATCTCGGAAGGCGGTGTCCTCCGGGTGGGCGTGACCGAGAATCCGCCGTGGACCGAGCTCCGCGAGCAGCCATCGGGCACAGAGGTGGCGCTCGTCGAGGAGTTCGCAGCCGGGCACGGCGCCGAGGTCCGATGGCGGGAGGGGACCGAGGAGGTCCTCGTCGACGCTCTGCGTGCAGGCGAGCTCGACATCGTCGTGGGCGGCCTCACCGACACGACGCCGTGGGTCGACGAGGCCGCGGTCACCGACGTGTATCGCGAGGTGACGAACGCGTCCGGCGAGACCGAGAAGCACGTCATGCTCGCCCGCGCCGGTGAGAACGGATTCCCCATGGACCTCGAGGTCTTCCTGCGCGAGGAGGGGAGCCGATGACGCGGACCGCGTTGCAGCAGGGACTCGACGGAGCTGGGCGGAAGGCGCTGCGCCGAGCCGTGCGGATGGAGTGGGCGACGATCGCCTTTCTCGCCGTCACCATCCCGGTCGTCGGCATCGTCACCGGCAGTTCGCAGGCGATGCGCGCTGCGTGGATCGAAGACATGCTCTCGCTCGCCCCGCCGATCGCTTTCCTCGTCGCCGTCCGCGTGATGTCCCGTGCGGCGAACCCTCGCTATCCCTACGGCTACTTCCGTTCCGTCGGTGTCGCCCATCTCGTGGCGGGAGTCGCGCTGCTCACCATGGGCGCCTTCCTGCTCGTCGAGTCCGCGACGACGCTCCTGCGGGGGGAGCGTCCGCCGATCGGTTCGGTCGAGCTCTTCGGACAGTCGGTGTGGCTCGGCTGGTTCATGATGGCCGTCATGGCGGCGACGATTCCGCTCCCCATTTGGTTCGGCCGGGTGAAGATGCGGTTGGCGCGGCAGCTGCACAACAAGGTGCTGTACGCCGACGCGGACATGAACAAGGCCGATTGGATGACGGCGGTCGGCTCGATCGTCGGTGTCGGCGGCATCGGCGTGGGGCTCTGGTGGGCGGATGCCGCGGCCGCGATCTTCATCTCCGGCAGCATCCTGTGGGACGGCGTGAAGAACACGAAGGGGGCGATCACCGACCTCATGGACACCCGCGCCACGACCTTCGACGACGCCGAGCCGCATCCGGACATCGATCGGATCCACGATCACCTGTCGTCGCTCCGCTGGGTCGATGAGGTCCGCACCCGCACGCGCGACCAGGGCCAGTTCTTCCACGTCGAGGCATTCGTCAGGCCTCGCAGGGGCCGGATGCCGCGCCTCGCCCAGCTCGAACGGGCGAGGGTCGAATGCGGCCGACTGGACTGGAAGATGCACGACGTCGTCGTCATCCCGGTGCGCGAGTTCCCCGAGACGGCGTCCGCGCGATCGGGTGACAGCTAGGCCCGAGCCTGGGCGGGGCCTGGCAGTCCCGTGGGCATCGCCGATGCATGCCGTCGCGGCGATGCGTCGCACCGTAGCGTGGCCCACACGTGATCGGCATCCGCTGCTCGCTCATCTCCGCCGCAGGCGGACACCCGATTTCGAGCAGGTGCTTTCATCGCTTCAACCGCCACCGAGTCGCGTCTCGGTCCCGTTCGCCAGACATACGCCGGAACAGCGCAGTTCCCCCCGATGGCGAAAGCGTTCACCGACGTCTCTCGCATCGTCCGTGAAACCGGGCTGCTGCACCGGACCCACGCCTTCTACCTCTTGGTCGGCATCGCGCTCACGCTGGCCTTCGGTGGCGCGGTGACGGGCTTCATCCTGCTCGGCGACAGCTGGTTCCAGCTGCTCATCGCCGGCGCCCTCGGCATCATCTTCACGCAGGTCGCCTTCCTCGCCCACGAGGCCGCGCATCGGCAGATCCTGAGTTCGGGGCCGGCCAACGATCGCCTCGCCCGCATCCTCGCAGCAGGTGTCGTCGGCATCAGCTACGCCTGGTGGACGGGCAAGCACACGCGTCACCACGCGAACCCGAACCGGGTCGGTAAGGACCCTGACATCGAGATCGACACGATCTCGTTCATCGAGACCGATGCCGCCTCCGCCCGCGGCCTGCGCCGTGCGATCACGAAGCGTCAGGGCTGGCTCTTCTTCCCCCTCCTCACCCTCGAGGGTCTGAACCTGCACTTCCTGGGGCTGAAGTTCCTGTTCACCGAGAAGGACGTGAAGGCGCGCTGGCTCGAGATCGGCATGATCGCCCTGCGTCTGGCCGTCGTGCTCGTCCCGGTGTTCCTGCTCCTGCCCCTCGGGATGGCGTTCGCGTTCGTCGGCGTTCAGCTCGCCGTCTTCGGCGTGTACATGGGTGCGTCCTTCGCGCCGAACCACAAGGGAATGCCGGTCATCGCCCCTGACGCAAAGCTCGACTTCTTCAGCAAGCAGGTCCGCACCTCCCGCAACATCCGCGGCGGCTGGTGGGCCACCTGGCTCATGGGTGGCCTGAACTACCAGGTGGAGCACCACCTGTTCCCGAACATGCCCCGCCCCCACCTGTCGAAAGCCCGCGAGATCGTTCGGGAGCACTGCGCGACCCTCGGTGTCCCCTACACCGAGACGAGCCTCGGCCGGTCGTACGCGATCGTCATCGACTACCTGAACCGGGTGGGCCTGGCGGCTCGCGATCCGTTCGATTGCCCGATGACCGCGACGATGCGCCGCGGCTGACCGGCCGGATATCAGTCGGGGAGGGCGCTGAGGAAAGGTGCGGGATCGAGCGTCTTCCTCGGTGCTTCCTCGATCCGCGCGCGGAGGTCTGCGTCGACGCTTCCCACGTAGAGCCACCCCATGAGCAGTTCGTGGTCGGCGAGACCGTGCAGCGCACGGACCTCGGGTGAATTCACGGCAAGGCCCGTGCGCCACATGACGCCCCATCCGGCGCGCCAAAGGGCGAGCTCCAACAGGTGAGCGGCGCCCGCGGCGGTCGCGTGCTGCTCCCACACAGGGACGGCCGGGTGCTCCTTCGGGCTCGCGACGACCGCGATCAGCAGGTCGGCGCGGAAGGGCTTCTTGTTGGCGTCACCGGGCTCGCGCTCCGTTCCGGCGGCGGCGTCGAGAGCCCTGCCGAGCCGCGCGCGGTCGTCGCCGCGCAGAGTGAGCAGGCGCCACGGGCGGAGGGCCTTGTGGTCAGCAACGGGCGTGATCGCCGCGAGCAGATCGCGCAGCTCGTCGTCGGACGGGGCGCCCGGGCCGACCTTCGCGAGCGATCGCCGTGTCGCCATCGCCTGCAGGACCGGATCGTCGAACGTCGTCATCCCTCCATCCTCGCCGCTTCCGAGGCGGGTGTCGTCGAGGCGGAGTAGCGTCCCGGTCATGACGTGGCCCGCCGTGCACCTGACCCGCACGATCGATCGTGCGCCACGCGACGTGATCGCGTTCGCCGGCGACCCCGCGAACCTGCCGCGTTGGGCGGCGGGGCTCAGCACCGGCATCCGGAACGAGGATGGACGCTGGCTCGCGGACTCGCCCTCGGGGGACATCGAGGTGGCGTTCCCGGGGCCGGTCGAGGCGGGCGTGCTCGACCACGACGTCCGTCTTCCCGACGGCACGGTCGTGCACAACCCGCTGCGGGTGCTGCGCAACGACGCCGGCAGCGAGGTCGTCTTCACCCTGTTCCGCCGCGACGGAGTCACGGACGCCGAGTTCGCCGACGATGCCGCGGCGATCGAGGCGGACCTGGAGGCCCTGCGCGCGATCCTCGAGGGCTGACCGAGGCCTTCCCGGGACGGGGCGGCGGTGTTATCGTTCGTCTGAGTTATCAATCGATAACTGAAGCACTCTTTCGGAGGTGCGGTCGACGATGACAGCCCCCACGACGTATCCCGACCTGATCGCCGACCTCGAGCGACGTCGCGCCGACGCCGCGCTCGGCGGTCCTGAGCGGGCGCGCGAGCGGCACACCGCGCGCGGCAAGCTCCTCGCCCGCGACCGCGTCGACACCCTGCTCGACGTCGGCAGTCCCTTCCTGGAGGTCGGCGCGCTCGCGGGACTCGATCTGTACGACGACGACTGCCCCGCCGGCGGTGTCGTCGCCGGCGTCGGCCTGATCCACGGCCGGCACGTCATGGTCGTCGCGAACGACGCGACGGTCAAGGGCGGCACCTACTACCCGATCACGGTCAAGAAGCACCTGCGCGCGCAGGAGATCGCCGCCGAGAATCGGCTGCCCTGCATCTACCTCGTCGATTCCGGCGGCGCGTTCCTGCCGATGCAGGACGAGGTCTTCCCGGACCGTGACCACTTCGGGCGCATCTTCTACAACCAGGCCCGGATGTCACGGGACGGCATCCCGCAGATCGCGGCTGTCCTCGGCTCGTCGACAGCCGGCGGGGCGTACGTGCCGGCGATGAGCGACGAGACCGTGATCGTCCGGAACCAGGGCACGATCTTCCTCGGCGGACCCCCGCTCGTGAAGGCCGCGACCGGGGAGGTCGTCTCGGCGGAGGACCTCGGCGGCGGCGACCTGCACACGAAGGTCTCGGGCGTCACCGACCATCTCGCCGAAAGCGACGAGCATGCGCTGCAGATCGTGCGCGACATCGTCGCGACCCTGCCGGCGCCGGCTCCGTTGCGCGAGCAGCCCGAGCCTGCGGTCGCTCCCGCCGCCGACCCTGCGACGCTCGTCGAGGTGGTGCCTGTCGAGCTGACGACGCCCTACGACGCGCGCGAGATCGTCGACCGGATCGTCGACGGTGGCACCTGGCACGAGTTCAAGCGCGAGTACGGCGAGACGCTCGTGACCGGCTTCGCCCGCCTGCACGGGCACCGCGTGGGCATCGTCGCGAACAACGGCGTCCTGTTCGGGGAGTCGGCGCTCAAGGGCGCGCACTTCATCGAGCTGTGCGATCAGCGCGGCATCCCCCTCGTCTTCCTGCAGAACATCACGGGGTTCATGGTCGGCCGAGAGTACGAGTCGTCGGGCATCGCAAAGCACGGCGCGAAGATGGTGAACGCGGTCGCGTGCGCGTCGGTCCCGAAGCTCACCGTCGTCGTCGGCGGATCCTTCGGCGCGGGGACGTACTCGATGTGCGGTCGGGCGTACTCGCCGCGGTTCCTGTGGCTCTGGCCCGGAGCGCGGGTGTCGGTCATGGGCGGTCCGCAGGCGGCATCCGTCCTCTCCACCGTGCGCCGTGAGCAGATCGAGGCGCGCGGCGACGAATGGTCCGCCGAGGACGAGGCGGCGTTCCAGGCGCCCATCCGTGAGCAGTACGAGGAGCAGGGGAGCCCGTACTACTCGACGGCGCGCCTGTGGGACGACGGCATCCTCGCACCCGAAGAGACCCGCGACGCCCTGGGGCTGGCGCTCGATGTCTGCCTGCGAGCTCCCTACGACGCGCCGGGCTACGGCGTCTTCCGGATGTGATGCGCATGTTCTCCACCGTCCTGGTCGCGAATCGCGGCGAGATCGCCTGCCGTGTCATCCGCACGCTGCGAGAGCTCGGCATCCGCTCCGTCGCCGTCTACAGCGATGCGGATGCCGGTGCCCGCCACGTCGCGCTCGCCGACGACGCCGTGCGCCTCGGTCCCGCGCCCGCTGCGCGGAGCTACCTCGACATCGACGCGGTGATCACCGCGGCTCGCTCCACCGGCGCCGAGGCGATCCACCCCGGATACGGGTTCCTCTCCGAGAACACCGCCTTCGCCGCCGCGTGCGAGGAGGCGGGCATCGTCTTCATCGGGCCGAGCGCGGACGCCATCCGCGTCATGGGCGACAAGATCGCCGCGAAGCACGCGGTCGAGGCCCGCGGCGTGCCGACCGTGCCGGGGGTCGCCCGAGCGGGGATGACCGACGACGAGTTGATCGCCGCCGCTCCCGAGGTCGGCTATCCGCTGCTCATCAAGCCGTCCGCCGGCGGCGGCGGCAAGGGCATGCACGTCGTGACGGATGCCGCGGACCTGCCCTCGGCGCTGACGGCCGCCCGGCGCGAGGCGGGCGCGAGCTTCGGAGACGACACGCTGTTCCTCGAGCGCTACGTGCACACGCCGCGGCACATCGAGGTGCAGGTGCTCGCCGACGCGCACGGGAACGTCGTGCACCTGGGCGAGCGGGAGTGCTCGCTGCAGCGCCGGCACCAGAAGGTCGTCGAAGAGGCGCCGTCGCCCCTCCTCGACGAGGCGACCCGCGCCCGCATCGGACAGGCCGCATGCGAAACGGCGCGAAGCGTCGACTACCGCGGTGCCGGGACGGTCGAGTTCATCGTCGCTGCTGACCGCCCCGACGAGTTCTTCTTCATGGAGATGAACACCCGACTCCAGGTCGAGCACCCCGTCACCGAGGAGGTCACCGGTGTCGACCTGGTCGCGGCGCAGCTGCGCATCGCGGCCGGCGAGCCCCTCGGATTCGAGCAGGGCGATGTCGTGCTGACCGGCCACAGCATCGAAGCGCGGGTCTACGCCGAGGACCCGCGTGCGGGCTTCCTGCCGACGGGCGGGCGCGTCCTGCGTGTCGTGCACCCGGCCACCCCCGGCGTACGCGTCGACAGCGCTCTCGCGGACGGACTCGACGTCTCGCTCGACTACGACCCGATGCTCGCCAAGGTCATCGCGACGGGCGCGACCCGCGACGAGGCGCGGCGACGGCTCATCGCCGCGCTCGGTGACACGGTCGTGCTCGGGTTCGAGACGAACGTGCCCTTCCTGCGGGCGCTGCTCGACCTGCCCGCCGTCGCGGCCGGTGACCTCGACACGGGGCTCATCGCCCGCGAGCTCGACGGGCTCGTCAGTTCCGGTCACTCCGACGTGTTCGTCGAGGCCGCGCTGCTGATGGATGCCGCGGCGCCGCGGACCGGGGATCCGTGGCGGCGCGCGGACGGGTGGCGCCTCGGTCCGCCTGCCGTTCGGCGGTACCGGCTCGAAGCGCGAGGTGAGGAGCGGACCGTCGAGCTGGTCGGCGACCGGGTGATCGTCGACGGCGCGGAGGTCCCGGCATCCGTCCGTCCCTCCGGCGAGCGGTCGATCGTGCGGATCGCGGACCGGAGCCTCACGGTCGTCGCGGCCGTCGACGGCGACGTCGTCTGGCTCGCGGCGGGCGGACGTGCGCACGAAGTGAGACGGGTGCGGCTCGACCATCGCCGGGATGCGGATGCGTCGGCGGCGCCCGAGCTCGTCTCGCCCATGCCCGGGGTGGTCGTGATGACCTCGGTGGCCGAGGGAGACGAGGTCGCCGCAGGTGACGCGGTGGTGGTCGTCGAAGCGATGAAGATGGAACATGTGGTGAGAGCGGAGGTCGCGGGTACCGTGGCGCTGCGCGTCGCGACCGGCGACAGCGTCGGCCGCGGGCAGACCCTGGCCGTCGTGACCCCGATCCCGGAGGAGGACGCATGAGCGAGGACACCCCGCGGCGCATCGTGCAGCGCGGACTGTACTTCGACGAGCTCGAGGAGGGCGCGGTCTACGTCCACAGTCCGGGCCGCACCGTCACGGAGGCGGACAACGTGCTGTTCACGACGCTGACGATGAACACGCAGTCGCTGCACCTGGATGCCGCGTGGTCGGAGCAGACCGAGTTCGGCGAGCGGCTGGTCAACAGCATGTTCACCCTGTCGACGCTCGTCGGGCTCTCGGTCGCGCAGCTCACGCAGGGGACGATCGTCGCCAACCTCGGGTTCTCCGAGGTGTCCTTCCCCGCGCCCGTCCGTCACGGCGACACGCTCTACGCCGAGACCGTCGTCGCGTCGAAGCGCGAATCGCGCTCGCGGCCCGGCCAGGGCGTCGTCGAGTTCGTGCACACGATGCGCAACCAGCACGACCAGGTGGTCGCCACGGCGCGACGCTCGACGCTCATGCGCATGGCGCCGGGGGCCCCGTCATGAGCCTCGGTCCGGCGCTCCTGTTCTGCCCGGCCGACCGGCCCGAGCGGTACGCGAAAGCGCTCGCCGCCGCCGATGCCGTGATCCTCGACCTCGAGGACGCTGTCGCGCCCGCCGACAAAGCCGGGGCGCGCGAGTCGCTCGCGACGGCCGAGGTCGACGCCTCACGCGTGATCGTGCGGGTCAACCCGGCATCCACTCTCGAACTCGACCGCGATCTCGACGCGCTCCGCGGAACGCCGTTCCGCCGGTTGATGCTGGCGAAGGCCGAAGAGGCCGGGGAGGTCGATGCGCTCGACGGGTACCGGGTCGTCGCGCTCTGCGAGACGCCGGGAGGGGTCGAGAACGCGGGCGCCCTGGCGCGGCATCCGCTCGTCGACGGACTCATGTGGGGCGCCGAAGACCTCGTCGCGGGGATCGGCGGGCGCTCCAGCCGGACGGGCGACGGCCGCTATCGCGACGTCGCGCGCTACGCCCGGTCGCGCGTGCTGATCGCCGCTGCTGCGGCGGGGATAGACGCGATCGACACCGTGCACCTCGACATCGCCGACACCGCGGGCCTTCTCGCCGAGGCGACGGATGCCGCGGCCTCGGGGTTCGCGGCGACGGCCTGCATCCATCCCTCGCAGGTCGAGACCATTCGGCGGGCGTACGCGGCGACGCCCGAGGAGCTCGAGTGGGCCGAGGCGGTCCTCGACGAAGCGACCAGGCAGCCGGGGGTGTTCCGGTTCCGCGGACGGATGATCGACGAGCCGGTGCTGCGGCAGGCGCGCCGGGCGCTGTCGCGATGACCACCTGGCGGGCGACGCAGAAGGCGAACCGACGCGCGGAGCTCATGACCTCGGCGGCACGCCTGTTCGCCGAACGCGGGTTCGCCGCCGTGTCCACCGCCGACCTCGGCGACGCGGTCGGGATGAGCGGGCCCGCTCTGTACCGTCACTTCGCGAGCAAGGAGGCGCTGCTCTGCGACCTGCTGCTCGATGCGAGCGAGCGGCTCCTCGAGGGCGGCCGGGCGATCGCGGCGACAGGCGACGAGCCGGGCGCGATCTTCGACGCGCTCATCGCCTTCCATCTCGAGTTCGCGACGAGCGACGCCGACGTCATCCGGGTGCAGGACCGCGAGCTCGCCAACCTTCCCGCGGACGTCAACCAGCAGGTCCGCCGGCTGCAACGCGCGTACGTGCAGGAGTGGGATCGACCGCTCGCCGCCCTCCGCCCCGACCTCGCGGCCGACGAGCGCGAGACGCGCCTGCTCGCCGCTTTCGGCCTGCTGAACTCGACCCCGCACTCGGCTGCGCCCAGCGGCCAGCGAGCGGGCGGCATCCTCGCGGGAATGGCGCGGCGCGCGCTGCTGGGCGACTGACGCGGACCGCGATGACAGGATGAGTGGATGCCGCACACCATCGTCCTCACCGGTGCCGGATCGGGCATCGGGCAACTCCTCGCCCACCGTCTGACCGAGCGCGGGGACCGGCTCGTCCTCGTCGCTCGCGACGCCGACCGGGCCGGGGACCTCGGGGCCGAGCACCCCGGGGCCGCGATGGTCGTCGCCGACCTCGCACGGCCGGAATCGCTGGCTGCGGCGGTCGCGGCATCCGATCTTCCCGACGGGATCGATGCGGTCGTCCACGGCGCGGGGGTCGTCGACCTCGGGCACGTCGCCGACCTGACGGTGGAGTCCTGGCAGGACCAGCTCGCCGTGAACCTCGTCGCCCCCGCCGAGCTGACGCGGCTGCTGCTGCCGCGAGTACGCGCCGCGCGCGGACAGGTGCTCTTCGTCAACTCCGGCGCCGGGCTGACAGCGCATCCGCAGTGGGCGGCGTACGCCGCGTCGAAGCACGGGCTCAAGGCGCTCGCCGATGCGCTCCGCGGCGAGGAGGCCGAGCACGGCGTGCGCGTCACGACCGTCTACCCCGGCCGGACAGCAACGCCCATGCAGGCGCAGGTGCACGCGCAGGAGGGCAGGGACTACGACGCGGATGCCTGGATCCAGCCGGCATCCGTCGTGACCGCCGTGCTCACCGCCCTCGATCTGCCGCGCGACGCCGCCATCACCGACGTGTCGGTCAAGCCCGGCCCGCGCTGACCGTGATCCGCGCAGCGACTCTCGAGGATGCGCGGGACATCGCTGCGATCCACGTCGCTGCGCGCGCCGCGTACTACGGCGAGCATCTGGACCTGACCGACGCGGCGCGTGACCGCGAGCCGATGTGGCGTCGACTCGTCGCCGAGGACGGGCGGCTCACGTTCGTCGCCGAAGCCGACGCGCTGACCGGGTTTCTGCACGTGCGACTGGGGAAGACCCTCGAGCTGGTGAGCCTGTACGTCGCTCCGGCCCTGTTCGGACAGGGGATCGGCTCGGCCCTGCACGAGCGGTTCGACGAGATCCGCGCCGGTCGTCCTGCGGAGCTCGAAGTGTGGGACGGCAACGCGCGCGCGAAGGCGTTCTACGCGGCGCGCGGCTGGCGGGCGACCGACCGCACGCGCGACGGCGTCGCCGGCATCCCCTTCGTCACCTGGCGTCTCGAGGTCTGACGGCCGCCGATCCCTGGATCGGCCCGCGTTCCGCATTCAGTCCGTGAAGCGCGTCGTGCTCGCTCCGATGGCGTAGATCGGCGGGTCCTCGCGCCCGCAGCATCGATCGGGACTGAATACCGAACACGGCCGCACGCCGCGCGCAGCCGAGCCCCGCTCAGACGGCCTGCGGGTTCGCGAGCACACCCTCGAAGACGGCCTCGGCGGCGCCGATGAGCAGCCGGTGCTCGGCAAGGGCGGCGGGCAGGATCTGCAGGTCCTCGCCGCAGGCGGGCATCGCCTGGGCGCGGACGGCATGCTCGAGCGCGGCGACGTCGAGCCCTGCGAGCACGGCGAGGAATCCGCCCAGCACGATGGCCGACGGGTTGAGGACATTGACCGCGTTGGCCAGAGCGGTGGCGAGGATGCGGCGCTGCCGGTCGACCTCTCCCGCGACCGACGGGGTGTCGCGATCCGCCGCGAGCGCCTCGGCGAGTTCGCGGTCGTCGCCGCGGGTCAGCCCCACGACCGACAGGAGGCGTGCACGGCTGACCTCGTCCTCGAGCACGCCGTCGCGCGCGCGGCGGTCGGCGAGGGTCGCGATGCCGGGGCGGTTCTGCCCGAACTCGCCGGCGTAGCCGCCGGCGCCGGCCACCGGCATCCCGTTCACGATGATCCCGCCGCCGATGCCGCTCGCGCCGCCGTTGAGGTAGACCGCGTGGTCGATGCCGCGGGCCGCCCCGAACAGGTGCTCGGCGATGGTGCCGAGCGTCGCGTCGTTGCCGAGGACGACGGGGATGCCGGTGGCCGCCGCGACGAGGTCGCGCAGGGGAGCGTCGACCCACCCGAGGTGTGGCGCGTCGCGGACGAGGCCGTCCTCGATGCGGACGAGGCCGGGCACCGCGAGGCCGACGCCGAGGAGGCGGGCGTCCGCCAGCTCGGTGGCACGCCACGCGGAGATCTGCTCGGCGATGAGCTCCGCGGTCCGTTCGGGGGTGAGGAGGTGGTCCTGCGGGAGGACCACTACTGCGCGGAGTTCGCGGTCGAGGCCGACGGCGGCGATCTCGAGGGCGTCGACCTCGGGGTTCACGGCGATGGCGACCACGGCGGGGTCGACGGCGACCACGGGGGAGGGGCGTCCGACGCGGCGCGAGGGGTCGGGCGCGCGTTCGATGACGAGCCCGAACGAGACGAGCGAGCCGACGAGGTCGGCGACCGTCGAGCGGTTGAGGCCGGTCGACTCGGTGAGGGCGGCGCGCGACTGCGGACCTTCACGGTGCACGATGCCGAGGATGCTCCCCAGGTTCGCGCGCCGCACGGATTCGACGGTTCGCCCCTGCTCGCTCACGACCCCACCATAGCCACCGCAAGGGGTTTGTCGGGGCGCCGCGCCTGGTATACGTTGCTGATAACAACATTTTGTCCGGCTCGCGAAGGAGCGTCATGGTCACCCCCACCCCCGCAGACAAGTTCAGCTTCGGTCTGTGGACCGTCGGCTACAACGGCACCGACCCGTTCGGCGGCCCCACCCGTCCCCCGCTCGACGTCGTCCACGCCGTCGAGAAGCTCGCCGAGCTCGGCGCGTACGGTCTCACGTTCCACGACGACGACCTGTTCGCCTTCGGCTCGAGCGACTCCGACCGTCAACGCGAGATCGACCGCCTGAAGGGTGCGCTCGAGTCGACCGGGATGATCATCCCGATGGTGACGACCAATCTCTTCAGCGCCCCGGTCTTCAAGGACGGCGGCTTCACCGCCAACGACCGCGACGTGCGCCGGTTCGCCCTGCGCAAGGTGTTCCGCCAGCTCGACCTCGGTGCCGAGCTCGGCGCCAAGACGTTCGTCATGTGGGGCGGCCGCGAGGGCGCCGAGTACGACTCGGCCAAGGACGTCCGCCAGGCGCTCGAGCGCTACCGCGAGGCCGTCAACCTCCTCGGTCAGTACGTCACCGACAAGGGCTACGACATCCGCTTCGCGATCGAGCCGAAGCCGAACGAGCCGCGCGGCGACATCCTGCTGCCCACCCTCGGGCACGCGATCGCCTTCATCGATTCGCTCGAGCGTCCCGAGCTGTTCGGTGTGAACCCCGAGGTCGGCCACGAGCAGATGGCCGGGCTGAACTTCACCGCCGGCATCGCTCAGGCGCTGTACCACGGCAAGCTCTTCCACATCGACCTCAACGGTCAGCGCGGCATCAAGTACGACCAGGACCTCGTGTTCGGTCACGGCGACCTGCACAACGCGTTCTCGCTCGTCGATCTGCTCGAGAACGGCGGCCCCGACGGCGTCCCCGCCTACGACGGTCCCCGTCACTTCGACTACAAGCCGAGCCGCACCGAGGACGAGACCGGCGTCTGGGACTCGGCCGCCGCGAACATGCGCACGTACCTGCTCCTCAAGGAGCGCGCGCAGGCGTTCCGCGCCGACCCCGAGGTGCAGGAGGCGCTCGCCGCCGCGAAGGTGGACGAGCTCGCCACCCCGACCCTGAACCCGGGCGAGAGCTACGACGACTTCCTCGCCGACCGGTCGGCATACGAGGACTTCGACGCCGGCGCCTACCTCGGCGGCAAGGGCGCCGGGTTCGTCCGTCTGCAGCAGCTGGCGACCGAGCACCTGCTGGGCGCGCGCTGACGTGACCCTCGTGATGGGCGTCGACTCGTCGACGCAGTCCTGCAAGGTCGTCATCGTCGACGCCGCGACCGGAGCGGTCGTCCGCTCCGGTCGCGCGTCGCACCCGGACGGCACGTCGGTCGACCCCGAGGCGTGGTGGATCGCGCTGCAGAGTGCGATCGCGGATGCCGGGGGTCTCGATGACGTCGAGGCGTGGTCGATCGGAGGCCAGCAGCACGGCATGGTCGCGCTCGACGCCTCGGGCGAGGTGGTGCGCGACGCACTGCTGTGGAACGACACGCGCTCGGGGCAGGCGGCATCCGATCTCACGATCGAGTTCGGCGCCCAAGAACTGGCGCAGCGCACGGGACTCGTCCCGGTCGCGTCGTTCACGATCACCAAGCTCCGGTGGCTGCGCGATGCCGAGCCCGAGAACGCCGCGCGGGTAGCTGCGGTGGCACTGCCGCACGATTGGCTGACGTGGCGGCTCCGCGGCTTCGGACCCGACAACGCCGCCCTCGAGGAGTTGATCACCGATCGCTCCGACGCGTCCGGTACCGGCTACTGGGACCCCGAGACGGGCGGGTACGACCGCGAGCTGCTCGTGTCTGCGCTCGGTCACGATGCGATCGTGCCGCGCGTGCTCGGTCCGCTCGAATCGGTGACGGATGCCGCCGGTCGCCGCGTCGGGCCGGGCGCGGGCGACAACGCGGGCGCCGCGCTCGGGGTCGGTGCGACGGCGGGCGACGTCGTCGTGTCGATCGGCACGTCGGGCACGGTCTTCGCCGTCAGCGACACCCGCACGATCGACCCGACCGGCACGGCAGCCGGTTTCGCGGACGCGACGGGACGGTTCCTGCCGCTGGTCGCGACCCTGAACGCCGCCCGCGTCCTGGATGCGACCGCGCGTCTGCTCGGCGTCGACCACGACGGGCTCACCGAGCTCGCCGCGGCGGCCGAGCCCGGAGCCGGCGGTGTGGTGCTCGTGCCGTGGTTCGAAGGCGAGCGCACCCCCAACCTGCCCACAGCGCGCGCGTCGATCGACGGACTCTCGCTCGGCAACACCACCCGTGAGAACCTCGCCCGCGCCGCGATCGAGGGCATGCTGGCAGGTCTTGCGACAGGCCTCGACGCGATCCGCGGTCTCGGCGTCACCGCGGAGCGCGTGCTGCTGGTCGGCGGCGCGGCGCGCAATGCCGCGGTCGCCGCGGTCGCCGCGCAGGTGTTCGCCGCGCCGGTGGCGGTCCCCGCGCCGGGCGAGTACGTCGCGCAGGGCGCTGCGCGTCAGGCGGCCGCGGTGCTCGCCGGGACGTGGCCGGACTGGTCCGTCGCGATGGATCGGGAGGCGGCGTCCGACCCCCGTCCCGAGGTCCGCGAGCGCTACGACGCCGTGGCCGCGCGGCGAGCGGAGGAGGCCCGATGACCCGCCGCGCGCTCATCGTGCGGGGCGGGTGGGACGGCCACCATCCGATCGCGGCGACCGACATGTTCGTCCCGTTCCTCGAGCGGAACGGCTTCGAGGTCGAGGTCGAGGACTCGAACGAGGTCTACGCCGACGCCGAGCGGATGCCGGGGGTCGACCTCATCGTGCAGGCCGTGACGATGTCGTCGATCTCGGACGAGGCCCTCCGGGGTCTGCGAGCGGCGGTCGAAGCGGGCACGGGGCTCGCCGGGTGGCACGGCGGCATCGCGGACTCGTACCGGAACAGCTCGGACTACCTGCAGCTGGTCGGCGGTCAGTTCGCGACCCACCCGGGACGCCGTCCCGACGACCGCCCCGGCGACGAGCGCGACAACTACCTCGACTACACGGTCGAGATCAGCGAGCTCGGCCGGACGCACGAGATCACGGCCGGCATCGACGACTTCGTCCTGCACACCGAGCAGTACTGGGTCCTGCACGACGACCTCATCGACGTGCTGGCGACCACGACGCACCCGACGCAGGAGTACCACCCCTGGCACCGGCCGGTCGTGAGTCCGGCCGTCTGGACCCGGCTCTGGGGTGCCGGTCGGGTCTTCGTCGCAACGCCGGGGCACGCGCCCGAGGTCCTCGCCGATCCGAACGTCCGCACCATCGTCGAGAGGGGACTGCTGTGGGCAGCCCGCACGCCATAGGGATCGTCGGGCTCGGTGTCATCTCGCGCCAGTACCTCGACCTGTTCGCACGGAGCTCCTCGATACGGGTCGCCGCGGTCGCCGACCTGATGCCCGGCCGGGCAGCGGAGGTCGCCGCGGGCATTCCAGGCGCGCGAGCGCTGACGGTCGACGAGCTCATGGCCGACCCCGAGGTGCAGACCGTCCTGAACCTCACCGTCCCGGCCGCGCACGCGGAGGTCGCCCACGCCGCGATCGCCGCCGGCAAGTCCGTCCACGGCGAGAAGCCGCTGGCGCTGACCGTGGCGGAAGGGCAGACGGTGATGGATGCCGCGGCCGCGGCCGGCGTGCACGTCTCGGCCGCCCCCGACACGGTGCTGGGCACCGGCATCCAGACCGCACGTCGCCTCGTCGATGAGGGGGCGATCGGGCGGCCGATCGCCGCGAGCGCGACGTGGGTGTCGCCGGGTCACGAGCTGTGGCATCCCGCTCCCGGGTTCTACTACGCGCCCGGCGGGGGACCGCTGTTCGACATGGGGCCGTACTACCTCACGAGTCTCGTCCACCTGCTGGGGCCGATCGTCGCCGTCACGGGGGCTACCCGCCGCGCCCGCGCCGAGCGGACGATCGCGACGGGTCCGCGCGCCGGCGAACGGATCGACGTCGAGGTCGACACGCACGCGAGCGGGCTCCTCGAGCACGCGAACGGCGCGGTGTCGACGATCGTCACGAGCTTCGACGCCGTCGCGACGTCCGCTCCGCCGATCGAGGTGCACGGGGAGCAGGGCTCGCTGGCGGTGCCCGATCCGAACATGTTCGACGGCGAGGTCCGCCTCGCGGCGCTCGGCGGGCAGGGGTGGCAGTCCGTCCCGGCATCCGCGGGCTACGACGGCTCCGGCCGGGGCATCGGCCTGATCGATGCCGTCTCGTCCGGCGGTGCGGGTCGGGCCGGCGGCGCCGTCGCGCTCCACGTGCTCGATGTCATGGAGAGCCTGCTGCGCTCCTCGGCCGAGGGGCGCCGTCTCGCGATCGACACGACGGTGGAGCGGCCGCCGCTGGTGCCCTTCTCCGCTGCCGCGGAGTGGGCGCACATCGGCGGCTGACCCGCCCGCCGTCTCGAGAACGCCGCCCCGCCCACCGGCCGGGGCGGCGTTCTCGTGTGACCGGAACGTGATGTTTGACGCCCTCACCCCGGGGCGTTATCTTCATATCGAAGCGGTTCGACTGCTGTTCGCGGAAGCGCTTCGATCACAAAGGAGTGAGATGACCCGGCACACGTGCGAGCGCCTCGAACGGCGCGACCGATGACGCAGCAGGCGATCGTCACCGAGGTCGCGGCCACGACGATCGAAGACAAGACGCCCCCTCGCGCCGAGCGCCGGGCATCAAAGAGCCGTCGCTCGTTCCGGATGTTCCTGTGCATCGTGCCGTTCCTGGTGCTGGTGTTCCTCTTCTCGTACTTCCCTCTCTACGGGTGGATCTACTCGCTGTACGACTACCGCCCCGCGCTCGGGCTCGCCGGCAGCGACTTCGTCGGCCTGCAGTGGTTCCAGCTCCTCGTGAGCTCGCCGACCCAGGTCGCGCAGGTCGGGCAGGTGCTCACCAACACGCTCGCGATCAGCTTCCTCGGCATCGCCACCTCGGTCCTGCCGCTGGCGTTCGCGATCTTCCTCAACGAGATCCGGGCGCCGTGGTTCCGCAACGCGGTGCAGACGCTGACGACGCTGCCGAACTTCATCTCGTGGGTGCTCGTCTACATGATCGCCTTCTCGCTGTTCTCGAGCTCGGGACTCGTCAACGGCGTGCTGAGCGACGCGGGGCTCATCACGACGCCGGTGAAGTTCCTCGACACCGATCAGAACGTCTGGCTCACGATGACCCTGTGGTCGGTGTGGAAGGGGCTCGGCTGGGGTGCGATCATCTACCTCGCCGCGATCGCCGGCATCGACCAGTCGCTCTACGAGTCGGCCGAGATCGACGGCGCCGGACGCTTCCAGAAGATGTGGTACATCACGGTGCCCCAGCTCATGCCGACCTACCTGGTGCTTCTGCTGCTGTCGATCGCGAATCTGCTCAACAACGGCATGGAGCAGTACTTCGTCTTCCAGAACGCCTTCAACAAGGAGTACATCCAGGTCCTCGACCTGTACGTCTACAACATCGGAATGACGGGCAACAACCTCTCGATGGCGACGGCGATCGGCATGTTGAAGAGCCTCATCTCCGTCATCCTCCTGTTCACCGTCAACGGCATCGCCAAGCGCGTCCGCGGCGAATCCATCGTCTGAGGCAGGAGCCCCGCACATGGTCACCACGACTCCCACCCGCCGCCGTGCCGTGCGGCGCGACGCCGATCTGTCGGGTCGCGTCGTCTTCGCGATCGTCAACTACTCGGTGTTCCTGGCGCTCGCCTTCGTCTGCGCGTACCCGTTCTACTACCTGATCATCAACTCGATCAGCTCGAACGACCTCGCCGCCCTCGGCCAGGTCCGGTGGCTGCCCACCGGCATCCACCTGTCCAACTACGAGCAGGTCTTCCAGCTCGGCGGGCTCACGCAGGCCGCGATCGTCTCGGTCGGCCGCACGGTCCTCGGCACGGTCGCAGCCGTCCTCGCGTCCGCCTTCCTCGGGTTCATGTTCACCCAGAGTCGGATGTGGGGGCGCCGGTTCTGGTACCGCTTCGTCATCATCACGATGTACTTCAGCGCAGGCCTCATCCCGGTGTTCATCATCATCCGCAACCTCGGGCTGACGAACAACTTCTGGGTCTACGTGCTGCCCTTCGTCGTGCAGCCGTTCTTCATCATCCTCGTCAAGACCTACGTCGAGGCGATGCCCAGCGAACTGCAGGAAGCCGCCGAGATGGACGGGGCGAACATCCTGCAGATCTTCTTCCGGGTCTACCTGCCGAATATGACGCCGATCCTCGCGACCGTGGCCATCTTCTCGGCCGTCGCGCAGTGGAACAGCTTCCAGGACACCCTCATCTACATCACCGACCAGAGCCTCTACACCCTGCAGTACCTGCTCTACATGTTCATCAATCAGGCGAACAGTCTGGCTCAGGCCATGCAGAACGGCGGCAATATCAGCTCGATCGTCGACGCGGCCACGAGTCAGACGCCGACGTCGATCCGGATGACGATCTCGGTCATCGTCATCCTGCCCATCATCTTCGTCTACCCGCTGTTCCAGCGCTTCTTCGTCAAGGGCATCATGCTCGGCGCAGTCAAGGGCTGACACCCGACCAGCACGGTCACACCACCGAGAGGAAAGCAATGAAGCTATCACGCAAGGCCATCGGCGCCGTCGCCGCTGTGGCGATGGTCGGGCTGCTGAGCGCCTGCACCGGCCCGGCTGCCCCCGAGAAACGCGAGGAGATCACCGCGTTCCCGACATCGTGGGAAGAGCCCATCACGATCGACGTCTTCGACGGCCTCGCCAATTACATGGGGATGCAGGAGGGGTGGTTCGGCGACCTCGTCGAGAAGAAGTTCAACATGAAGCTGAACATCATCGCCCCCAACGTCGCCGGCGGCGGCGACACGCTGTTCAACACGCGCGTCACGGCGGGCGACCTCGGCGACCTCATCATCACCGACAAGGGTCAGCGCCTCGAGGAGCTCCGAGAGGGCGGCCTGCTGCTCGACTCGGCGAGCTTCTACCCGGCCATGAAGAACGTCGGTCGGTTCGACGCCGCGGTCGACAAGATCAACGAGGGCGCCGACGGCACGTACGCCTTCCCGTCGCAGGTCTCGTCGCTGAAGCCCACCGAGCCTTCCGAGGGTCTCGACCCGACGTTCGGGCCGTACCTGCGCTGGGATCTCTACAAAGAGGCCGGCTACCCCGAGATCGGCACGCTCGAAGATCTCCTGCCCGTGCTGAAGAAGATGCAGGATGCCGAGCCCACGGCCCCCAACGGGCAGAAGACCTACGCGGTCTCGCTGTTCAAGGACTGGGACGGCAACATGCTGAACAACGCCAAGCAGCCCACCACCTACTTCGGGTTCGACGAGGTCGGCTTCGCACTCGCCAAGGGCGACGGCTCGGAGTTCCAGGGCATCCTCGACGAGGACGGGCAGTACGTCCGCGCGCTGCGCTTCTTCCACGAGGCGAACGAGCTCGGCATCCTCGACCCCGACTCGACGACGCAGAACTACGACACCCTGTGGAACAAGTACCAGAACGGTCAGGTGCTCTTCTCGTTCTGGCCGTGGCTGGGACAGGCCGCGTACAACACGGACAAGAACGTCGACGAGGGTCGCGGCTTCATGATGGCTCCCATGAACGACATGAACGTCTTCTCGTACGGCGCCGAGGCCTACGGCGGCAAGCAGGTGTTCGCGATCGGTGCGAAGGCCGAGGACCCCGAGCGCATCGCGGCGTTCATCGACTGGCTGTTCTCGCCAGAGGGTGCGCTCGCCAACAACAGTCAGACCCAGGGGGCCGCCGGCCCCGAGGGGCTGACGTGGGAGCTGAACGCCGACAAGGAGCCTGCGCTCACCGACCTGGGCCACAAGGTCTTCTTCGAGGGCGACGCCGAGGTTCCGGCCGAATGGGGTGGCGGCAGCTACATCGACGGTGCGTCGCAGCTGAACATCAGCGCCGTCCTGCCGATCGACACCGACCCGAACACCGGCTTCCCGTACAGCTACAAGATGTGGCCGAGCTACCAGGCCGAGACGAGCAACCCGCTCACCGATGACTGGACCGCGAAGATGGGTGCTCCGACGACGATGGACTACCTGCGCGACAACGACCAGCTCATGGTCGGCGCCGGCGCGAGCTTCACCGCTCCGACCGACTCCTCCGAGATCGAGACGCTCCGCAATCAGGTCAAGGCCACGATCGTGCAGACCTCGTGGCAGATGGTCTTCGCCGAGAGCGATGCGCAGTTCGACTCGCTGCTGGCCTCGATGCAGGAGACCGCGAAAGGCCTCGGGTACGACAAGGTGCTCGAGGTCGACATGGCCAACGCCGAAGCGCAGGATGCCGCCCGCAAGGCGGTCGCGGAGGAGTTCGGCGACTGACCGCACACCGACACTCAGGGAAGGGCCCTGCCGAGCTTCGGCGGGGCCCTTCTCGGTGGCCGGTCGCGGGCCCCCGCGTTGGAGACCGTTGCGGGGATGCCTACTTCGACAGCGCCGGTCAGGATCTCCTCGCCGGCCTCGCCCAGGAGGGCCGCGGAACGGCCGGCCCGCTGGTGAGAGCGCTTGCCGACAGTGGGAGCCGGGCCAGTAGATTGACCTCGGCTGCGGCTGCGGCTGCGGCTGCGGCTGTCGACTCCGAACGAACGCCGCTCCGCGCCGTCCCTTTTCGCATACACCGATAATCGGCGTTGTGTCAGAGTCGCTTGTTGCAGGAGGAGTCCCCCGTCAGCTCCCCGCGCGGCAACCATCCTCGAGGGCGACGGCGGTGCTGAGTGCGGCGAGGAGTCAGGTGACTGTGCTGGAACGGCGGCGGTAGATGCTCCGGAACAGGAACGCGCAGCCATAGGCGCCGACGGAGAATCCGATCGTGGCGACGAGGAACATCGTGGGCGGGAAGACGACGACCAGGCACGCGACGGTGACGGGGATCACGAGGAGCGCGAGGGTGCGCAGCGGCTCAGCGGCCGGGAGCAGCACGGCGTTCTTCAGGGTCTGACGGAACGGCGCGCGGTATGCCGCGACGAGCCCCATCGCGTGGATGAAGGCCGCGACGGAGTAGGCGGCCGCGGCGAAGGCGAGGGCGGCGAGACCCGTGAGAAGCGGCTCGGGCGCCGACAGCCAGAACACCCCGCTGAAGGCGAGCGCGACGCCGGCCGTCAGCAGGATGAGGCTGAGGCCCGTTGCGGGCAGGAAGTTCCGCGCCAGGGCGGGCAGGAAGTCGCGCAGCGGACGGCCGCCCTCCTCGTCGGCGTACCGTCGCGTGACCTCCAGCAGAGCGCTCGTGGCCGCACCGATCGTCACGATCGGCACGCAGCAGAGCAGGAACACGATGTTGAGGGCGACGAATTCGAGGAATGACGACAGGCCCTGGACGGCGCGGTTCTCCGGGTCGATCCTCATGTCTCAGACCGTCGCCGGTTCCGCCGGTGCATGGGCGAATCGAGGGGCGAGCAGTTCCGGGCCGAGCGGCCTGTCGCCCCGGATCGCGGCGAGCAGGGCGCGGGCCCCGGCTGCGCCGAGCTCCTCGGCGGGGAGGTCGATGACGTCGGAGACCCCTGGCACGTGCAGGGCGAGTTCGGCCGGGCTCAGGGCGACGATCTCGATCGGCGGCGCCGAGGCGGTGCTCATCAGTCGTGCCGCGATGAACGGCAGCGCCGCCTCGTTGTGAACGAAGAGCGCCGTCGTCCCGGGGGCATCCGTCAGCAGGCTGTCGACGACCTCCGTCGCCCCGGGGCCGGCGGGGCACGGATGCACGGTCGCGGCGAGGCCCACCTCGCGGCTGCGGGCGAGGAAGCCCCGGGTCAAGCGGTCGGAGTACGAGGTGTGCCGCGCCTGCACCTGGGGAGGGGCGCCCAGGAGGGCGACCGTGCGGTGTCCTCGTTCGGCGAGACGTTCGGCGGCGAGGCGGCCGGCGGCCTCGAAATCGAAGTCGACGCAGATGAGCTGGTCGGCCGCGGCGGGGAGGCCGATGAGCACGGCTGGGATGCTGAGCTCGGCCAGCGCACCGACGCGCGGGTCGCTCGTCTCGACGTCGAGAATGAGGACGCCGTCGACCATGCCCGCCCGCGCGGCGCGTTCCACCCCCGCGGCGTCGTCGCTGGTCAGCAGGAGGACGTCGTGGTGATGCGCGCGTGCCTCCTTGAGGGCCCCGGCGACGATCTGCATGACGACGTGCACGTCGACGCCCGCGCGGATCGGCGCCTGCAGGCCGAGGACGCTCGTAGAGCGCGAGGCGAGCGAGCGTGCGCTGGCCTGGGGACTGTAGGAGAGGTCGGCCATCGCCTGTTCCACGCGCTCGCGCGTCTCCTGCGAGATCGCGCGCTTGCCGCTCATCACGTACGACACCGTCGAGATCGAGACCCCCGCGGCCTGAGCGACGTCGGCGATCGTGGTCATGGACCCCTCCTTCTCCAGCGGCATCGACCTCGACACCGCGGACGGGTCGAGCGTATCGGCTCGCCCGGCCGCTCCGAAGCGGCCCCCGCGGGCCGATGGACACGGCCGTGATCGCTAGTATAGGTTGAGATCGTTGAAGCGCTTCGACACCGTCGTCTACATTCGCTGAAAGGCCTTTCCCGGTCATGAACTCCGCCCCCGATTCGGCCTTCGCAGCCCTGACGGCTGAGCGCGGCATCCTCTTCGGCGGCGACTACAACCCCGAGCAGTGGCCGCGTGACGTCTGGCGCGAGGATGTCGAGCTCATGCAGCGCGCCGGCGTGAACCTCGTCACCGTCGGCGTGTTCAGCTGGGCCGAGATCGAGCCCACCCCGGGGGCGCGGGAGTTCGCGTGGCTCGACGAGGTGCTCGATCTGCTGCACGAAGGCGGGATCGCGGTCGACCTCGCCACGCCGACGGCCTCGCCGCCGCCGTGGCTCGGGATCCGGCATCCTGAGACCCTCCCCGTCGACCGTGACGGCGTGCGGCTCGTCGCCGGGTCGCGCAACCAGTTCTCCCCGTCGTCACGGGTGTATCGCGAGGCCGCGCGCGCGATCACGGCGGACATCGCGGCGCGCTACGCGCGGCATCCCGCCGTCCGGATGTGGCACGTCGGCAACGAGTACGGGCAGGTCGACCACGGCGACGAGGCGGCACGCGCGTTCCGCGCCTGGCTGCTGCGACGCTACGGCTCGGTCGACGAGATCAATCGCGCGTGGGGCACGGCGTTCTGGGCGCAGCGCTACTCCGACGTCGCCGAGATCCTGCCGCCCCGGCGTGCGCCGTACCTGATCAACCCGACGCAATCGCTCGATTTCCGTCGGTTCACCTCCGACGAGCTGCGCGACTGCTACCGCGAGCTCCGTGACACCATCCGCGAGGCGGGTGCGACGCAGCCCATCACGACGAACTTCATGGGGGCCTTCGCGCACGTCGACTACTGGTCGTGGGCGGACCACGTCGACGTCGTGAGCGACGATCAGTATCCCGACCCCGCCGACCCCGACAGCCCGCTCGACATGGCTTTTGTGCAGGACCTCATGCGCGGCCTCGGCGGCGGGCGGCCCTGGGTGCTCATGGAGCAGGCGATCAGCGCCGTCCAGTGGCGGCCGCACAACCTCCCGAAGACGCCCGCGCGAGCGCGGCTCGACACGCTGCAGGCGGTGGCGCGAGGGGCCGACGGGATCTGCTTCTTCCAGTGGCGGCAGTCGACCGCGGGAGCGGAGCGGTTCCACTCCGCGATGCTGCCGCACGCGGGGGCCGACACCGAGGTCTTCGAGGGTGTCTGCCGTCAGGGGCGGGACCTGGAGCGGCTCCGTCCCGCGGTGGGCGGCCGCGTCGCCGCGCGGACGGCGGTGCTCTTCGACTGGCCGTCGTGGTGGGCGTCGGACGAGCCTGCCCGGCCGACGTCGCGCTTCGACGGCCTCGAGCAGATGCGACGGTTCTATCGCCCGCTGTGGCGGCGCGGCATCCCGGTCGACGTCGTTCCTTTCGGCGCGGACCTGTCGGCCTACGACGTCGTGCTCCTGCCCCACGGATACGTCCTGCGTCCCGAGGACACCGCCTGCCTCGGCGAGGCGGCGGCGCGCGGTGCGCAGGTCGTCGTCGGCCCGTTCAGCGGCGTCGCCGACGAGCGCGGGCACATCCTGGCGGGTCGCTCGCCCGCGCTCCTGCGCGAGATGCTCGGCGTCAGCGGCGAGGAGTGGGCCGGGCTCCCCGACGACGGCGTCGCCGTCGCCTCTGCTGACGGGCGGTGGGCGGCATCGCTCGCTCACACCCTCGGCGAGAAGCTCCGCACCGACGGCGCCGACGTGCTGGCGAGCTTCGCGTCGGGCGACCTCGCGGGGCTCCCGGTCGTCACGCGGAACGGCTCGGCCTGGTACGTGGGGGCGGTGCTCGCCGACGACCTGATCGACGCGGTGCTCGCCGACGTCCTGGATGCCGCGGGTGTCGTCGGCGATCTCGCCGACCCGGTCGACGGGGTCGAGGCCGTACGCCGAGGCGACGCGCTGTTCCTGCTGAACCGTGGCGACGACGACGTGACGATACCGCTCTCGGGAGCCTGGGTCGACCTGCTGACGGATGACGAGATCGACGACCGCGTGACGATCCCCCGGGGGGACGCGCGCGTCGTGACAGAAAGGCGAAGGACATGAAGTTCACCGACGGCTACTGGCTCATGAGGCCGGGAGTGACCGGTCTGTACGCGAGCACCGTGGACGACGTGCGCGTGGACGCCGACGCGGGCAGCCTCACCGTCTTCGCGCCGACCGCCGTCATCCGCCACCGCGGTGACACGCTCAACCGCGCCATGATCACGACGACGTTCTCGGCTCCCGCTCCCGGAGTCGTCAAGGTGCGGGTGCAGCGTCACGCCGGCGCGCGTCACCGCGGTCCGGACTTCGCCGTGACCCGTGAGGAGGGCTACCGACCGACCGTCTCGGTCGACGACGCGGAGGCGGTGCTGGATGCCGGTGACCTCCGTGTCCGCGTCTCGCGCGAGGGAGCGTGGCGGGTGGCGTTCGAACAGGGCGGCCGGGTTCTCACGACGTCGCTGCCCCGCTCGATCGGCCACATGACGGGGCCCGACGGCACCTTCGTGCACCAGCAGCTGTCGATCGAACCGGGCGAGCGCGTCTACGGCTTCGGCGAGCGCTTCGGCGCCTTCACGAAGAACGGGCAGTCGATCGAGACGTGGAACGCGGACGGCGGCACCTCGAGCGAGCAGGCCTACAAGTCGGTGCCGTTCTACCTGACCAGTCGCGGCTACGGCGTCCTCGTCGACAGCCCCGACGCGGTCTCGTTCGAGGTCGGGTCCGAGATCAACTCGCGTGTGCAGTTCTCCGTCCCCGGCGAGACCCTCGACTATTACGTGATCGCAGGCCCCGAGCCCAAGGACGTGCTCCGTCGGTACACGGCGCTCACCGGCCGGCCCGCTCGCGTACCGGCCTGGTCGTTCGGGCTCTGGCTGACGACGTCCTTCACGGCCGCTTACGACGAGGCGAGCGTCACCGAATTCGTCGACGGGATGGCCGCGCGCGACCTGCCGCTGTCGGTGTTCCACTTCGACTGCTTCTGGATGCGCGAGTTCCAGTGGACCGACTTCACGTGGGACCCGCGCATGTTCCCCGACCCCGACGGGCAGCTCGCGCGGCTGCGGGAGCGAGGGCTGAAGGTCTCGCTGTGGATCAACCCGTACATCGCGCAGCGCTCCGCGATCTTCGCCGAGGCGGCCGAGCGCGGGTTCCTGCTCAAGACGACCGACGGCGGAGTCTGGCAGTGGGACATGTGGCAGGCCGGCATGGCGATCGTCGACTTCACGAACCCCGAGGCCGCCGAGTGGTACGCCGAGCATCTGCGCCGCCTCGTGCGACAGGGAGCGGACAGCTTCAAGACCGACTTCGGCGAGCGCATTCCGTCGGAGGGTGTCGTGTGGCACGACGGCTCCGATCCGCAGCGCATGCACAACTACTACCCGCAGCTGTACAACGAGATCGTCTTCCGGGTGCTCGAAGAGGAGCGCGGGGTCGGCGAGGCGGTCCTCTACGCCCGCTCGGCGACGGCGGGGGGACAGCAATTCCCGGTGCACTGGGGCGGCGACAACGACTCGACGCTCCTGTCGATGGCCGAGACGCTCCGCGGCGGCCTCTCGCTCGCGATGAGCGGGTTCGGCTACTGGAGCCACGACATCGGAGGTTTCGAGGGGACACCGGATGCCGGTGTCTTCAAGCGCTGGCTCGCGTTCGGTCTGCTCTCGTCGCACTCGCGCCTGCACGGGTCGGGCACCGTGCGGGTGCCGTGGGCGTTCGACGACGAGGCGGTCGAGGTGACCCGCCGGTTCACGCGGCTGAAGCTGCGGCTCATGCCGTACCTCGCCCGGATCGCGGAGGAGGCGCACACGAGCGGCATCCCGATGATGCGCCCCCTGGTGCTCGAGTTCCCCGGCGACCGGTCGACGCACGACGCCGACGTCCAGTACATGCTGGGCGACTCCCTCATGGTGGCGCCCGTGTTCGCCGAGGACGGCAGCGTCGAGTACTACCTGCCCGAAGGGCGGTGGACCTCGCTCCTGACCCATGACGTCGCGGAGGGGCGGACGTGGCACGCGGAGCGCCACGGCTACGACTCCGTGCCCCTGCGCGTGCGCCCCGGCACGGTGCTGCCGTGGGGTGCCCGCGAGGACCGGCCGGACTACGACTGGGCCGACGGCGTGACGCTCCGGTGCTTCGAGCTGCCCGACGGGTACGACGCCGAGACGGTCATCCCGGGGCACGACGGTGCGGCGGCGACGGTGTTCCGCGTGCGGCGCGAGGGTGGACGGATCGTCGCGGAGTCGTCGGACGCGCGTGCGCCCTGGAGCCTGCAGGTCGGCGACCGGACGGCATCGGTCGTGGGCCCCGGGACGGTCTCGCTGGAGGTCGACTGATGGCGACCGAGGCGTTCCGCCGCGTCGACCTGCCGCTGCCCGAGCGCTCGCGCGATCTGCTCGATCGGCTGACCCCGGACGAGCGCATCGCCATGCTGCACCAGGCCATGCCGGCGGTGGAGCGTCTCGGCATGCGTCCGTTCCACACCGGGTGCGAGGCGCTGCACGGGCTCGCCTGGGTGGGGATCGCGACGGTGTTCCCGCAGCCGGTGGGGCTCGCGGCGACGTGGGACCCCGAGTTCGTGACGCGCGTCGGCGACCTCGTCGCGACCGAGGTCCGGGCCAAACGGGCGTCGGGGACCGACGTCGACCTCAACGTGTGGGCGCCGGTCGTCAACACGCTCCGCCACCCCGCGTGGGGTCGCAACGAGGAGGGGTACTCCGAGGACCCGCACTACACGGGCCAGCTCGGCGCGGCCTACAGCCGCGGCCTTCGCGGCGACCACCCGCGCGTGTGGAAGACGGTCCCGTCCCTCAAGCACTTCCTCGCCTACAGCAACGAGACCGACCGGTCCGCGACCTCGTCCGAGATGTCGCTGCGCGCGCTGCACGAAGAGGAGCTGCCCGCGTTCCGTCCGGCGATCGAGCAGAAGGTCGCCGGCAGCATGATGCTCGCCTACAACCGCGTGAACGGCGTGCCGGCGCACACGCAGCCCGAGCTCGTGGCCGAAGCCCGCAGCTGGAGCGACGAGTCCATCGCCGTCGTCTCGGATGCCGGGGCTCCCACCTTCCTCGTGTCGATCCAGCGCGCGCAGCCCGACAAGGTCCACGGCGCCGCGGCGCTCGTGCGCAGCGGCATGGACTCGTTCACCGACGACGGCCCCGACCCGGCGCCGAGCCTCGAGGCCGTCCGCGCGGCACTCGCGCAGGAGCTGCTCACCGAGGACGACGTGGATGCCGCGGTCCTGCGACTCCTCGAGATGCGCATCCGCACCGGGGAGTTCGACGGCGACGACGATCCGTACGCCGCGATCGGGGCGGATGAGATCGACACCGCCGCCGCCCGCGAGCTCGCCCGTGAGGCGGTCGCCCGACAGGTCGTGCTGTTGCGGAACGACGACGGCATCCTGCCGCTGACCGAACCCGCCCGCGTCGCGGTGGTCGGTCCGCTCGGCGACGTCGTCCTCACCGACTGGTACTCCGGCACGCCTCCGTACGCCGTCGGCCTCGCCCAGGGCGTCCGCGACCGATACCCGTCGGCGTCCGTCGAGGTGGTCACCGGCGCCGACACCGTCGCCCTCCTGGCCCCGTCGGGCTACGTCGCCGCGACGGCCGAGGGAGCCGTCGATGCGGTGGCGGACACCCGGACGGACGCCGCCCTCTTCGATGTCACGGACTGGGGCGACGGCATCCTGACCCTCCGCTCCCACGCGAGCGGGCGACTGCTCACGGGCGGGGCCTGGCCCATGCGCGCCGACGCCGAGCGAGTGGGCGGCTGGGTCGTGCAGGAGAGCTTCCGCCGCCACGTCCACGACGACGGCTCATGGTCGCTGCTGCACCTCGGCTCGGGCCGCTGGGTCCGCGTCGTCCGCGACGTGGGGCTGCTGGTGGCCGAGGGGGTGACCCTCGACGACGCGGCGCGGTTCGAGGCCGAGACGGTGAGGTCGGGCCTCGACGAGGTGGCCCGGGCCGCGGCATCCGCCGACGTCGTCCTCGTCGCCGTCGGCAACGACCCGCACCTGTCGGGCCGCGAGACCGCGGACCGCCCGCACTTGCTGCTGCCGGGCGCGGCGACCGATCTGTGGCGAGCGGCGCGCTCGGCGAACCCGTGCGCGATCCTCACGATCGTCTCGAGCTTCCCCTACGTGCTGGCGGATGCCGCCGACGCGGCGACCGTCGTCTGGTCGAGTCACGCCGGGCAGGAGCTCGGCCACGGACTGCTCGACGTCCTGAGCGGCGACCGCGAGCCGACCGGCCGCCTCGCGCAGTCCTGGCCCGCGCACCCCGACCAGGCGGGCGACCTCTTCGACTACGACACGCGGCGCCAGCAGGCGACCTACCGTCACCAGCCAGCCCCGTACGCCTTCGCGTTCGGGCACGGGCTCGGCTATGGCCACGTCGTGTACGAGGCCGTCGAGGTGGATGCGGCGCGGGTGACGGCCCCCGCGCCCACCCTCCGGCATCCCGCCCTCGACCCTCGGGGCGACGAGCGCGTCATGACCGCGACGGTGACGCTCGCGAACCCGTCCGAGCGCGCGGTGGAGGAACTCGTGCAGCTCTACTCCGTCGCGCCGGAGCTGCCGATCGCCGCGCCGCGCCGTCTGCTGCTCGGGTACGCGCGCGTCCGCGTCGAGCCGGGTGAGACCCGCACGGCCGGGATCCGCTTCAGCGTCGAGCGCCTCGCCGTCTGGGACGGCGAGGCGCTGCGGGTGCAACCGGGGGACTACCGCCTCGCGGCGGGTGCCTCGGCCGACGCGCTCGGGGTGAGCACGACGCTCACCGTCACGGACTGACGAGTTCGGCGTCGGCCACGACGCGGACGGGCACGATCCGGGCGTCGTCGGCCGTGACGACGTGCTCGCCGGCGACCTCGACGGCGGCGACGGTCTCGCGGTCGTCGCACGACGAACCCACCCAGAGGCCGATCCGTCCCGGCTCGACGACCTTGCGGCCGTCCCGCCCCGTGAAGGCGAAGCGGGCCGTGGGCAGAGCGAAGACGACACGGGCGCTCTCGCCCGGCGCGAGCTCGATCCGGTGGTAGGCCATCAGCTGTGCGACCGGCCGGGTGAGCGATGCGACCGGATCGTGTGCGTAGAGCTGCACGACGTCGGCGCCGGCGCGTTCACCCGTGTTGCGGACGACGACCGACACCTCGAGGGTCTCGCCCGCCGTGACCGAGCCGGGACCCTGCAGGTCCTCGTGCACGAACGTCGTGTACGTCAGCCCGTGCCCGAACGGCCGTACCGGGGTCGGGTCGGCGCTCGTCACGTCGATGGGTCCGCCCAGGCGCGGGTGCAGGTAGCTGTAGGGCTGCGCGCCGGCCGACCGCGGCAGGGTGACGGGGAGGCGGCCCGAGGGCGAGAGCCGCCCCGAGACGATGCCAGCGATCGGGTCGGCGCCCTCCTCGCCGGGAAAGAACGACTGCAGCGCGGCAGCGACGCGGCGCTCGCCGTCGAGGGCCCAGCCGATCGCGTACGGGCGGCCCGACAGGACCACGAGCACGACGGGGGTGCCCGTCGCGACGACCCGCTCGACGAGCTGCCGCTGCCGGCCCGGCAGTTCGAGGTCGTCGACGTCGTTGCCCTCGCCGACGGTGCCGCGTCCGAAGAGACCCGCTCGGTCCCCGACGACGACGACGGCGATCTCGGCCGCAGCCGCCGCGTCCACCGCGTCGCCGATGCCGGACTCGTCGTCGTCCTCGACGCCGCAGCCACGCGCGTACGTGATCTCGGCATCCGGGTACTCCGCGCCGAAGGCCTCACGGACGGTCGGCAGCTCGATCCCGTGAGACGTACCCGGGTGGTGCGCGAGCACGTGGTTGACGAACGAGTAGCAGCCCATCAGCGCCTCGGACGAGTCGGCGTTCGGCCCGATGAGGGCGATGCGACGAGCGGATGCCGCCGGCAGCGTCCCGTCGTTGCTCACCAGGACGACCGACTCGGCGGCGAGGCGCCGGGCGAGGTCGCGGTGTCGCGGGCTGTCGAGGTCGACCTCGGTCGGCGGCGCCTCGAAGGTCTCGTCGAGCAGCCCGAGGCGCTCCTTCTGCGCCAGGACGCGGAGCACGGCGGCGTCCAGCAGCGCGGCATCCATCCGGCCGGAGCGGATTCGCTCGAGCATCGGTGCGGCGAACGCGTCGCCCGTGGGCAGCTCGACGTCGATGCCGGCGCGCAGGGCGAGCTCGGCGGCCTCGCCCAGATCCCCTGCCACGCCGTGCGTGGTCTGCAGGAAGGCGACCGAGAAGTAGTCCGACACGACCGGACCCGTGAAGCCGAGCCGGCCGCGCAGCACCTCGTCCAGGTAGTGGGAGCTCGCTCCGACGGGCTCGCCGTCGATCTCGGCGTAGGAGTTCATGACGGATGCGGCGCCGCCGTCGCGGACCGCCATCTCGAACGGCGGCAGCAGCACATCCGCGACCTCGCGGGGACCGGCGTGCACGGGCGCGTGGTTGCGCGCCGCCTGCGACCCCGAGTACCCGACGAAGTGCTTGAGGGTCGCATCGACCCCTGCCGACTGGACACCGCGCACATAGGCCGTCCCCACGGTCCCGACGAGGTACGGGTCTTCGCCGATGCATTCGTCGACGCGTCCCCAGCGGGGGTCGCGGATGACGTCGAGCACGGGAGCGAGACCCTGGTGGATGCCGAGTTCGCGCATGGAGTCGCCGATCGCGGCGCCCATCTCGGCGACGAGCTCGGGGTCGAACGAGGCGCCCCACGCGAGCGGGGTCGGATACGTCGCCGCCTTCCACGCGGCGAGGCCGGTGAGGCACTCCTCGTGGACGATCGCCGGGATCCCGAGCCGGGTCTCGGCGCGCAGACGTCGCTGCTCCGCCCAGAGCCACTCGGCCCGCTCGATCGGATCGACGGGGCGCGTGCCGTAGACGCGGGTGAGATGGCCGAGGCCGTGAGCCGTGGCATCCGCGTACTTCGTGGTCGTCACCATCTCGTCGGCCAGCGGAGCGACGACCTCGCCGCCCTGGTCGACCCAGTAGCCGACGAGCTGCGCCGCCTTCTCTTCGAGGGTCATCTGCGCGAGCAGATCGTGCACGCGGGCCGAAGCCTGCGGGTGGAGGTCGGTCATGTCAGCCCTTCACGGCTCCGGTGAGACCGCCCACGATGCGACGCTCGAACAGGCTGAAGAACAGCAGTGCGGGGAGCATCGAGAGCGAGGTGAACGCGAGCACGCGCGCCGTGTCGACGGAGTACTGCGACGAGAAGGCCTGCACTCCGAGCGGGAGCGTGAAGGACGCCTCGTTGTTGAGGATGAACAGGGGGAGGAGATACGCGTTCCAGCTGCCGATGAAAGCCAGGATGCCGACGGTGATGACACCGGGCACGGCGAGCGGCAGCACCATCCGCCAGAAGAACCCGAGCCGACTGCAGCCGTCGATCGACGCGGCCTCCTGGATCTCGTCGGGGATCGCCCGAAGGAACGGGACGAGGATGATGACGGTCGTCGGCAGGGCGAAGGCGATCTGCGGGAGGATGATGCCCGGCAGGGTGTTCATCAGCCCGAGCGAGCGGATCACGATGTACAGCGGCGTGATCGCGACCGTGATCGGGAACATGAGTCCTGACGCGAAGAGGGCGTAGAGGAACCCGCGCCCCCGGAAGCTGTACCGGGCGATCACGTAGCTCGCAGCGATGCCGAGGGCCACCGCGCCGACCGTGGTGGCGAGGGCGACGAAGGTCGAATTGCCCACCTGCCCCCAGAACTGCCCGCTCGAGATGACGCCGACGTAGTTCTCGACGTTCCACGGGTTCGGGAAGCCCGCCGGATCGACGGTGATCGCCGAGTTCGAGCGGAAGCCGCCGATGATGATGTAGATCACCGGGCCGAGCATGAGAGCGATGACGGCGAGGGCGACGAAGTAGACGACGGGCGAACCCCACGGGAGCTTCGGCTTCGGCGCGCGTCGTGCGCGGGTCTCGACCGACGGCGCGGTGACGAGGGTCATGGTGGCGCTCACTGCACGCCCCTCTCTGTGATGGCTCCCGCGGTGTCGCGGCGGAGCACGAAGCGCTGATAGAACAGCGCGACGATGAGCGAGATGACGAAGATGACGACCGCGACCGCGTTGCCGTAGCCGAAGTTGCCGGCGTTGCGGCCGGTCACGACCATGTAGATCGCCATCGTGTTGGTCCCGGCGACCGACGAGACGTACTGGCCCCAGATGATGTAGACCAGGTCGAACAGCTGCAGGGCACCGATGATCGACAGGAACGCCCAGATGCGCAGGGTCGGTGCGAGCAGAGGCAGGGCGATCTGTCGCTGGATCTGCCAGTACGACGCGCCGTCGATGGCGGCGGCCTCGTAGAGCTCCTCCGGGATCCCCTGCAGCCCCGCGAGGAAGAGGATGACGGCGAAGCCGACGTACTTCCAGGTGAGGATCGCCATGAGGGTCCAGATGGCGATCGACGGGTCGGCGAGCCAGTCCTGGGTCAGACCGCCCAGGCCGAGGTTCTCCAGCATCCCGTTGGCGGCACCGTTGGTCGACAGCAGCAGGCTGAACCCGGTGCCGACGACGACCTCGGCGATGACGTACGGCACGAAGATGAGGACGCGGATGACGGACTGTCCCCGCATCTTGCGGTTCAGCAGCAGCGCCAACAGGATCGCGATCGGTCCTTGCAGCACGAGCGACATGACGACGATGAAGGCGTTGTGCAGCAGGGCGCTCTGGAAGTTCGGGTCGCTGAAGATCGTGATGTAGTTCTTGAGTCCGACGAAGTCGGTGGCGGGACCGAAACCGGACCACCGGAAGAAGCCGTAGTAGGCGGCCATCAGGACCGGCACGATGACGAACCCGACGAAGAAGATCACGGCGGGTCCGGCGAGGAGGAGGACCTCCAGTCGCCCCGACCAGCCGAGGCCCCGCCGACGGCGGGACCGCGGCCGAGCCGGGGGCGGCGTGTCGCCGCCCCCGGCGTGCGCCGCGAGACCGGAAGCGTCCGAGACGGACATCTCGCGAACGGTCATGGTCAGCCCTGCGCGCCTGCGGCGTTGACGGCGTCGATGAACTTCTTCGGGTCGCTGCCACCGGCGAGCATGTCGACGACGGCGACGTTCAGCGCGTTGCCGACGTTCTGACCGAGGACGGTGTCGAGCCACTGCGAGACGAACGGGGCGCTGTTGTAGGCCTCGAGGATCTGCTGCAGGTAGGGCTCCTTCACCGACTTCTGAGCAACCGAGTTGACCGGCGGCGACTGGAACGCCTCGTAGTACTTCGTCTGCTGCTCGGACCCGGCGATGAAGTTCAGGAAGTCGGCGCACTCCTTGGGTGCCTGCGCGGCGCACGAGTACCCGTCGACGCCGCCCATCATCGAACCCGGCTCGCCGTCACCGCCCGAGATCTCGGGGAATGGGAACCAGGCCAGGTCGGGGAGGGGCTTCTCGTCGGGGGTGAGCGAGGCGATCACGCCCGGGTCCCACGCGCCCATGAGCTCCATCGCGGCCTTGCGGTTGGCGACCAGACCGGCCGAGCTTCCCGCGCCCTGCTGGGCGGCGGTGGTGAGGAAGCCGTCATTGAACGGCTTGATCGCCGCGAAGTCCGTGAGGTCCTGAGCGGCGCGGGTCCAGCAGTCGTCGCTGAAGTCCTTCGAGTCGCCGGTCTCCTCGATCACCTTCGGGCTGCACTCGCGGATGGCGAAGAAGTAGTACCAGTGCGCGGCGGGCCACGCATCCTTCGCGCCGAGGGCGATGGGGGCGATGCCAGTGCCCTTGAGCGCCTCGACGTCGCTCTTGAGGTCGTCGATCGTCGCGGGGGTGTCGGAGATGCCCGCCTCGTCGAAGGCGTCCTGGCTGTAGAAGAAGCCGCCGGGCAGGACGGAGAGCGGCATCGCCCACACCTTGTCCTGGTAGGTCTCCGCGGCGAACGAGCCTTCCGAGATCTCGCCGCGGATGTCGTCCGAGATCATGTCCGTGAGATCCATCAGCTGGCCGGCGTTGACCATCGCGGTCATCTTGCCGCCGCCGCGCTGCAGGAAGATGTCGGGCGGGTCTCCCGCGTTGAGCGCGGTCTGCAGCTTGCCGTCCATGTCCTCGTTCTGGACGGACTGCATCTTGATGGTGACGCCGTCGTTCTCCTTCTCGAAGGCCGCGATCGCGTCCTTCCAGAACTGCTGGCCGGGGCCGGTGGTCGAGTTCTGCCACAGCGTCATCTCGACGGTTCCGTCGCCGCTGCCGCCGCCGTTGCCGCCGGAACAGGCGCTGAGTGCGAGTGTCGCCGCGGCCACTGCCGCGAGCCCCGCCATGATCCTTCTGGTCCTCATGTGATCACCAATCTCCTCATTGAGTGCACGCTCGGTCCTCGAGGTGCGGGTGGTCCCGGCGGTGCGTGCCAGGAGTTCGGTCCCCAGTGTCGGAATTGTTGCCGCCCACGTCAAACGTTTTCGAAAATGTTTTCCATACCGCTACGCTTCGACGCATGCGAAGCCGCGCCACCATCCACGACGTCGCCGCTGCGGCGGGCGTCTCGGTGGCCACCGTGTCCAAAGCCGTCAACGGACGGTACGGCGTGGCACCTGCGACCGTGCAGCGCGTGCTGAGCGCCGTCGAGGAACTCGGCTACGAGTCGAGCCTCGTCGCGAGCAGCATGCGCGCGCGCCAGACCGGCGTCGTCGGCGTCCTCGTCGCCGACTTCGAGCCGTTCTCGGCCGAGGTGCTCAAAGGGGTGGGCGCGGCTCTGCGCGACTCGCGACTGGATCTGCTCGCCTACAGCGGGTCGCGGGCCGTCTCGAGCGAGGGATGGGAGCGGCGGTCGCTGAGCCGGCTGAGCGGCACGCTCGTCGACGGGGTGATCATGGTCACCCCCACGGTCGTGAACGTCACGGCGGACGTCCCCGTCGTCGCGATCGACCCGCACACGGGGCCCGCCGACCTCCCGACGGTCGAGTCCGACAGTTTCGCCGGCGCGCGGCACGCGGTCGCCTACCTCGTCTCGCTCGGGCACCGGCGCATCGGATTCGTCGCGGGCCGCCCCGACCTCCGCTCCTCGATGCTGCGCGAGGGCGGCTACCGACGGGCTCTCGAAGACGCCCGCATCCCGTTCGATCCGGGTCTCGTCGGCGTCGGACGCTATGTGGAGGACATCTCGCGCGAGGCGGCGACGCGGTTGCTGCGGCGCACCGACCGGCCCACCGCCGTGTTCGCGGCCAACGACGTCTCGGCGCTCACGGTGATCCGCGTCGCGCACGAACACGGCCTGTCGGTGCCGGAGGACCTCTCCGTGATCGGGTTCGACGACGTGCCGGACGCCTCGCAGTCGGTTCCCGCGCTGTCGACCGTCCGCCAGCCGATGCAGCGCCTCGGGGCCGAGGCGGTCACGATGCTGCTCGAGCTCATGGGCGGGGGCCGTCCGGCCGCGACCCACCTGCGACTGCCGACGGCACTCGTGCCCCGGGCGACGACCGCCCCACCCACGGCGGGATGAGACATCCTTCTCAGCGCGCTCGGAGTGGTTCCCGGTAGCGTCGCCTCATGTCCACTCCGCTCGACGAGCAGCAGATCACGGTGTCGGCCTCCTCCCTTCGCAGCATGCGCGACGAGTTCCAGCGGTTCCTCATGGAGTACCGGTTCGGGCTGCAGGAGATCGAGACGAAGATCTCGATCCTCCGCGAGGAGTTCCATGAGATGCACGACTACAACCCGATCGAGCACGTCTCGAGCCGTGTGAAGTCGCCCGACAGTCTCGTCGAGAAGATCCAGCGACGCGGCATCGACCCCGACTTCGAGTCGGTGCGCGCGCACATCACCGACATCGCCGGCATCCGCATCACGTGCAGTTTCGTGAACGACGTGTACCGCCTGTTCGATCTGCTGAGCGCGCAGGACGACATCACCGTGCGCGAGGTGGAGGACTACATCGCGACACCCAAGGGCAACGGCTACAAGAGCCTGCATGCGATCCTCGAGGTGCCCGTCTACCTGTCGACCGGCCGCGTCGACGTCCCGGTGGAGGTGCAGTTCCGCACGATCGCGATGGATTTCTGGGCGAGCCTGGAGCACAAGATCTACTACAAGTACGAGCGACAGGTCCCCGACTCCCTGCTGGGGCAGTTGAAGGATGCCGCCGATGCGGCCGCCGAGCTCGACGCCCGCATGACCCGCCTGCACCAGCAGATCCGCGGTGCCGGGGCGGCCGCGCCGACGCGCCTCGTCTGACGGTGTCGACCGTCATCGGCCTGCTGCAGGCGGCGCGGGAGCGACTGGCGGGCTCGCCGCGCGAGCGACTGGGGGAGTGGGCGGCGAACCGCCGCATCCTCGGCATCGGACGCGCTCCCCGCATCGTTCCGGTGACGGAGGCGTGGCACGTGGGCGCGTTGCTGATCGGTGAGGACCGGGTGTTCGCGACCGGCGAGGTCCTCCGTGCGCGCCATGAAGCAGTCCGCGGCTACACCGCCGAGGCGCAGCGTGCGCGGTCCGAGCGGGCCGCGGCCGCCTTCCGCGGGGGATTCGCCGAGGGGGAGGTTCTCCACCTGGGCTGGACCGAGATGGATGCCGCCGCCGTCGACAGCGGCGGGAGCTCCGGCATCCTCTCGCTCAGGGACGGCGTGCCGCACGTGGCCTGGAGCCACACCGGCCCGCCCAGGCCGCTCGCGGGCTACCTCGACGACATGCTGTCGTTGCGGTGACCTGTCAAGGGCCGGGGGTCGGAAACCCCGCCTGGGTACTGTGGCCTTCCACCTATCACGGGAGTTCGCATGCAGGTTTGGCCCGGTTCCGCTTACCCCTTGGGAGCGACCTTCGACGGCAATGGGACGAACTTCGCCCTGTTCAGCGAATGCGCTGAGAAAGTCGAGCTCTGCCTGTTCGACGAGAACGGCGAGGAGACGCGCGTCGAGCTCATCGACGTGGATGCCTTCGTCTGGCACGCGTATCTGCCGTCCGTGCAGCCGGGCCAGCGCTACGGCTACCGCGTCCACGGTTCGTACGATCCCGAGAACGGTCAGCGGTTCAACCCGAACAAGCTGCTCCTCGATCCGTACGCGAAGGCCGTCGACGGCCAGATCGAGTGGGACCAGTCCGTCTTCAGCTACACGTTCGGCGACCCCGACTCGACGAACGACGACGACTCCGCCGGCGCCATGATGAAGGGCGTCGTCGTGAACCCGTACTTCGACTGGCAGGGCGATCGCCAGCCGAAGACGCCGTACGCCGAGACCGTCATCTACGAAGCCCACGTCAAGGGCCTCACGATGACGCACCCCGACATCCCCGACGACATCCGCGGCACGTACAGTGCGATCGCGCACCCGGTCGTCATCGAGCACTTGAAGAAGATCGGCGTGACGGCTCTCGAGCTCATGCCGGTGCACCAGTTCGTGAACGACTCGACGCTGCAGGAGAAGGACCTCTCCAACTACTGGGGCTACAACACGATCGCCTTCTTCGCCCCGCAGAACACGTACTCGTCCGCCGGTGGCGTCGGCCAGCAGGTGCAGGAGTTCAAGGCGATGGTGCGCGCGCTCCACGCCGCGGGCATCGAGGTCATCCTCGACGTCGTCTACAACCACACCGCCGAGGGCAATCACATGGGCCCGACGCTCTCGATGCGCGGTATCGACAACCTCGCGTACTACCGGCTCGAGGACGACGACAAGCGCTACTACACGGACTACACCGGCACGGGCAACAGCCTCAACGTCGGCAACCCGCACACGCTGCAGCTGATCATGGACTCGCTGCGGTACTGGGTGCTCGAGATGCACGTCGACGGCTTCCGCTTCGACCTCGCTTCGACCCTCGCCCGCGAGTTCTACGACGTCGACCGCCTGTCGGCGTTCTTCGAGCTCGTGCAGCAGGACCCGATCGTCAGCCAGGTCAAGCTCATCGCCGAGCCGTGGGACATCGGCCCCGGCGGCTACCAGGTCGGCAACTTCCCGCCGCAGTGGACCGAGTGGAACGGCAAGTACCGCGACACGGTCCGCGACTTCTGGCGCGGTGAGCCGTCGACCCTCGGCGAGTTCGCCCTGCGCCTCACGGGCTCTGCGGACCTGTACGAGCAGGACGGGCGCTGGCCGGTGGCATCCATCAACTTCGTCACGGCGCACGACGGGTTCACCCTGCGCGACCTCGTCTCATACAACGAGAAGCACAACGAGGCCAACGGCGAGGAAGGCAACGACGGCGAATCGCACAACCGCTCGTACAACCACGGCGTCGAGGGTCCGACGGATGATCCGGACATCCTGCGGGTGCGGGCACGGCAGCAGCGCAACTTCCTCGCGACGATGCTGCTGAGCCAGGGCGTGCCGATGATCTCGCACGGCGACGAGCTCGGCCGCACGCAGAACGGCAACAACAACGGGTACGCGCAGGACAACGAGCTGACCTGGATCGACTGGAGCTCCATCGACCAGCCGCTCATCGAGTTCACCTCGGTGCTCGCCCGCCTGCGTCGTGACCACCCCACGTTCCGTCGTCGCCGCTTCTTCGACGGTCGCCCGGTGCGCCGCGAAGAGGGGGCGCCGCTGCCCGACATCGCCTGGATCCGCCCCGACGGCTCCGAGATGCAGCCGGAGGACTGGGACTCCGGCTTCGGCCGCGCGGTCGGTGTGTTCCTCAACGGCGACGGCATCCGCGAGCGCGATCGCCGCGGCGAGGAGATCCACGATCGGCACTTCTTCGTCTTCTTCAACGCGGGCGACGAGACGATCGACTTCACGGTGCCGACGGCGTCGGCGAGCCCGAAGTGGGAGATCATCGTCGACACCGCCGGCGGTGCCGCGGACGCGCCGATCGTCGACCCGGGCGGCACGGTGTCGGTCGGAGGTCGCGCGCTCGTCGTCCTCCGCGACCACGAGGAGGAGACCGTCGAACCCGATCCGTCGGTGGCGGCATCGCTCGCCGCGATGACGGGGACGATCGACGTGATCCCCGCCGAGGCGCCGCAGATCGAGCTGCCCCACTCATGACCGACGCGCACAAGACGCCGCGCTCGACGTACCGGCTGCAGATCCGCGCCGGCTTCGATCTGGATGCCGCGGCCGAGCTCACCGACTACCTGCGCGACCTCGGCGTGGACTGGGCCTACCTGTCGCCGATCCTTGCCGCCACCAGCGGATCGGATCATGGCTACGACGTCGTCGATCCGACGGTCGTGGACCCCGAGCGCGGCGGTCCCGAGGGCCTCTCGAGATTCGCCGCTGCGGCGCGCGAGGCGGGCCTCGGCGTCCTGATCGACATCGTGCCCAACCACCAGGGCGTGTCGGACCCCCGACAGAACCCGTGGTGGAGGGACGTGCTCCGCCAGGGCCAGGCGTCGCCGCATGCGGCGGCCTTCGACGTCAACTGGGCGCTCGGCGGGCGGCTGCGGCTCCCTGTCCTCGGGTCGGAGCTCGACGCGGCGATCGACGCGGGCGAGATCACGGTCGACACCGACGCGGGCGTCGTGCGGTACTTCGACCACGAGTTCCCGCTCGCGGACGGCACGGGTGAGGGCGACGTGCGCGACGTGCTCCAGCGGCAGCACTACGAGCTGCTGTTCTGGCGCCGCGGCGACGCGGAGCTCAACTACCGGCGCTTCTTCGCCGTGACGACCCTCGCGGGTGTGCGCGTCGAGGACCCGGCGGTCTTCGATGCGAGCCACGGCGAGATCGTGCGCTGGATCGACGAGGGACTCGCCGACGGCCTTCGTGTCGACCACCCGGACGGTCTCGCCGATCCGGGCGGCTACCTCGACCTGTTGGCGGACGCCACAGGCGGCGCGTACGTGCTGGTGGAGAAGATCCTCGAGCACGGCGAAGAACTGCCGTCGTGGTGGGCGACCGAGGGCACGACCGGGTACGACGCGATGGCGGTCCTCGACCGCGTGCTGATCGATCCGGCCGGCGAGGCGGGACTCACCGCGCTCGACACGCAGCTGCGCGGCGGCGATGCCGCCGACTACGCCGACATGATGCACGAGGCGAAGCTCTCGTGGGCGACCGACGGGCTCCACGCCGAGGTGCTGCGCCTCGCGGCGCTCGTTCCCGTGGGAGAGCGGGGCGGCGCGCCCGACGACCAGTGGCTCGATGCACTCGCCGAGATGCTCGCGGCGTTCCCGGTGTACCGCGCCTACCTGCCGGCGGGTGCGGAGGAGGTCCATTCCGCGGTCGCGCTGGCGTCATCGCGCCGGCCCGAGCTGGCCGACGCGTTCGCGACGATCGCCGGGCGCCTGGTCACCGGCCCCGACAGCGAGTTCACGCGTCGGTTCATGCAGTCGACGGGTCCCGTCATGGCGAAGGGCGTCGAGGACACGACGTTCTACCGCTGGACCCGGCTCGGCACGCTCACCGAGGTGGGCGGCGACCCGACGGAGTTCGCGGTCGACGTCGACGGGTTCCACGCGGCATCCGCTCATCGTCAGGCCTCGTGGCCGGCGGCGATGACGTCGCTGTCGACGCATGACACGAAGCGCAGCGAGGACGTCCGCACGCGCCTGTCGGTGCTGGCCGAGATGCCCGAGCGCTGGGCCGAGGTGCTCGGCGAGCTGCGCGCGGTCGCCTCCACCGGCGATGGACCGTTCGACAACCTGCTCTGGCAGGCGATCATCGGTGCGTGGCCCGCGTCGCGCGAGCGCCTGCACGCCTACGCCGAGAAGGCGTCGCGCGAGGCCGGGAACAGCACGACGTGGTCGGACCCCGACGAGGCTTTCGAGGAGAAGATGCATCGTCTCGTCGACGCCGCCTTCGGCGATGCGCGGTGGCTCGTCGAGGGGTTCGTGGACGAGATCACGCCGCTCGGCCGGTCGAACTCGCTGTCGCTGAAGCTCCTGCAGCTGACGGGACCGGGCGTTCCCGACGTCTACCAGGGCACCGAGTTGTGGGACCACTCGCTCGTCGACCCCGACAACCGTCGCGAGGTCGACTTCGCGGAACGTCGACGGCTGCTCGCACGTCTCGACGAGGGGTGGATGCCGCCGGTCGACGCGTCGGGCGCCGCGAAGCTGCTCGTGGTGTCGCGGGCGCTGCGGCTGAAGCGGGACCACCCGGAGCTGTTCACGCGATACACGCCGACGACGGTCGTGGGCGCGGCCGCGGATCACGCGGTCGCCTTCGACCGCGGCGGCGTCGTCGCGGTGGCGACGCGGCTGCCCGCCGGGCTCGTCGACCGCGGCGGCTGGGGCGACGCCGAGCTCCTCACGCACGTCGGTCCGACGGTGGACGTGCTGACCGGGCGCCGCTTCGAGGGCGGACGCCTTCGTCTCGCCGATCTGCTGGACACCTATCCCGTCGCGCTGCTGGCGCCGGCGGACGTCATCGAGGGGAATGCATCGTGATCGAGGTCTGGGCTCCGCGGGTCGAGCGGGTGCGGCTGCGTCGTCCCGGTACGGATGACGTCGCGATGACCGCGGCGGGCGACGGCTGGTGGGCGGCCGATGTCGCGCTCGCGGACGGCGACGAGTACGGCTTCGTCCTGGGTGACGGCGACGATCTGCGTCCGGATCCGCGCTCACGGCGGCAGCCGCGCGGAGTCCACGAGGCGTCGGCGTGGTTTGACGCGGCATCCTTCGCGTGGACCGACGAGGAGTGGACCGGGCGGCAGCTCGCCGGCGGGCTGATCTACGAGCTGCACCTCGGCACGTTCACGCCCGAGGGCACGCTCGACGCGGCGATCGAGCGGTTCGGCCACCTGATCGACATCGGCGTGACGCACATCGAGCTGCTGCCGGTGAACGCCTTCAACGGCACCCACAACTGGGGCTACGACGGTGTGCTCTGGTACGCCGTTCAGGAGACCTATGGCGGGCCGGAGGCGTATCAGCGGTTCGTGGACGCCGCGCACGCGGCAGGCCTCGCGGTGATCCAGGACGTGGTCTACAACCACCTGGGCCCGAGCGGGAACTACCTGCCCGAGTATGGTCCGTACCTGCGTGACGGGTCACGGAACACGTGGGGCGACAGCCTCAATCTCGATGAGGCGGCGGTGCGGTCGTTCATCGTGGAGAACGCGCTCATGTGGATGCGGGACTTCCACGTCGACGGGCTGCGGCTGGATGCCGTGCACGCCCTGCACGAGTCCGGGACGCAGCCGGTGCACATCCTGCAGGAGATCGCGGAGCGGACCGACGCGCTGAGCGCGCACGTCGGGCGTCCGCTGACGCTGATCGCAGAAAGCGACATGAACGATCCGGTGATGTTCCTGCCGCGCGAAGCGGGCGGATACGGACTGACGGCGCAGTGGTCGGATGACTGGCACCATGCGGTGCACGTCGCGCTGACCGGCGAGGCGGTCGGCTACTACGAGGACTTCGCCGATCCGGAGGCGCTGCCGAAGGTGTGGACGAAGGGCTTCTTCCACGACGGGACGTACTCGTCGTTCCGCGAGCGGGATCACGGCAAGCCGGTGCCCGAGGAGGCGGCATCCTGGCGGCTCGTGACGTACGCACAGGATCACGACCAAATCGGCAACCGTGCGGCGGGCGATCGTCTGACCGCGACGCTGTCGGCGGACCGTCTGGCGGTCGCAGCGGTGCTGACGCTGACCGCGCCGGGGACGCCGATGCTGTTCATGGGCGAGGAGTGGGGCGCGTCGACGCCGTGGCAGTTCTTCACCTCGCACCCCGAGCCCGAGCTGGCCGAGGCGACCGCGAAGGGCCGCATCGAGGAGTTCGTCAAGATGGGGTGGGACGAGAGCATCGTGCCGCATCCGAACGACCCCGCGACCTTCGAGCGATCGAAGCTCGACTGGTCGGAACTCGGTGCCGGCGATCACGCGCGGCTGCTCGACCTGTACCGGCGGCTGGCGAAGCTGCGTCGCTCGCGCCCCGAGCTGACGCATCCCGGCCCTGGTGGGCGGGATGCCGAGGTGCACCCGACGTCGACCGGTCCGCGGTACGTGCTGCACCGCGGCGCGGCGCGGGTGCTCGTGAATCTGTCGTCCGAGCCGTGGGAGGTCGTCGGCGGCGATGTCTGGATCGCGTCGGTCGAGCCGACGTCTGCCGGGGACCGTGTGGTCGTCGCGCCGGAGTCGGCGGTGGTCGTCGGCTGACCCGCTCGTCGTTCCCCTGTCGCAATGCGCCTCAAGTCGTCGTATTTTGCGACAGCGGAGAGGGAGTCGTGGGTTGTTCACAGTTCGCCTCGGTCAGGTCTCGAATTTGCAGCCATCTGACCACGCCCTAACCCGCGTCTCGCGACCCGCGCGCAGGCCTCAGAAGGGCGCCGGGTCTCCGGAGTGCGTGGTGGCAGGGGTGAAGGCGACGGCCGGGGTGGGTGCGTCTTCGCGATACGTTCTGCCAAGGGGTGAGGTCCATTCGAGGACTCCACCCTTCAGTTGTCGGACTCTCCAGGCGGTGAACTGCTTCATCGAGTGATGCCGTTGGCACAGGTGAGCGAGGTTCGAGAGTTCCGTCTTCCCGCCGAGCGCATGGTCGTGGGTGTGGTCGACTTCGCAGCGGATGGCGGCGACGCGGCATCCGGGGAACCGGCAGTGCTGGTCCCGCACTTGTAGGAAACGTCGCATGCCGGACGGGACCCGGTACGAGTCGGTCGACACGGTGACCCCGGTGACCGGGTCGTGGAAGAGGCGCTCCCAGACCCCCGTGCCGCCGGCGAGCGTTCGCGCGGTGGCGGGATCGATGGGGGAGCGTCCGGCGAGGTCGCAGGGTCCGTCGTCGGCCCCGGTGAGCGTCGCCGCGGGAACGAGCACCTGCACCCGTGCGCGGATCGCCCCCAGCGGTCCGGCGGTGGTGTCGCGGGTGTCGTCGAGGGCGGGTGCGCCGGCGAGGAGCAGGTCGGCGAACACGTCCGCGCGGACCTGATCGGTGGAGCGAGCGTCGGTCGCAACGACCACCGATTCCGGGGCTCGTTCCTCGCGGGTGTCGATGATCGCCCGTGCCTGGTGCGTCAACCGGTCGTGGATGCCCTCGGCGATCACCGTCGGCAGCGTGGCGATCAGATCCGACATCCCGTCCCGCCCGGGCACGAGGCGCACGCACCGCCCCGCGGCAGCCTCTTCATGTCGTTCCGCGAAGGATCGGGGGTGCATCCGGTGGGCGAGGATCTCGAGCTCACCTCGAACCCGGTTCGGTGTCTGACCGTCGCAGCGTTCGATCGCGATGGTCTCGAACTCGCCCCACAGTTCTGAGGGGAGGTTCGATCCCGCATCCACGATTGCCAGCACATGACCGCGCACGATCCGCCCGGCCTCCCACGCGGCGACCGCGGCGGGGAACCCCTCGATGATGAGTCGAGCTTCCCCGATCCGTCGTTGCACGGTCCGGTCGGTCATCCGCATCACACCAGCGACCTCAGCGGAGATCGAGCGCAGCACCATGTCGTGCATCTGGACTCTGGCGTTCCGAGGGGCGGTCTGCTCATCCGCGAGCCATCCGGCTGCGGCGAGCACGCGAAGCTCCCGGATCTGCACGCGCGCCAACTCGATGCCCACGTTTTCCACGTCCGCAACGATCCCCGCGATGGCGGCGAGATACGCCTCGCCATCGGGGGTTTTCGCGGTGTTCGTCATACCTGCACTCTCGCACCAACCTCCGACATTCAGACCCCGAGAATCGTCGAATACACACGTTGTGGACCGACCCGGAGGTGAGAAGGCTCTCATCCGACGGCGGGCTCGCGGGGGTGCCGGAAAGCTCTCTCGATCCTCAGCCCCAGACCTGTCAAGAGCTCGCCGCCGCACCTCGGCGAAACGTACCGTGACGACATGATGAGCTCCACCGCATCCCGTTCCTCGGATCTCACCCGTCAGATCGTCGTGATCTCGGCAGTGACTTTCATGCTGATCGCCGCGCTGTTCGGCGCGGGCGTGCTCGGTGGGACGCCGGTGCAGGACCTCCAGGGCGGCGCACTCTCCGCCACGTCGACGGTGCTCGCCCCCGCGGCTCAGGCGTTCTCGATCTGGAGCGTCATCTACCTGTTCATGATCGCCTACACGGTCTGGCAGGCGTTGCCGTCACAGCGTGACAGTGATCGTCAGCGCAAGGCGGGGTATCCCATCGCGGTGACCGCCGTCCTCAACGGACTGTGGCTGCTCGCCGCCCAGTACACGACGCTTCTGGTCACCGTCCTGACGATCGCGGCACTTCTCGTCGCGCTCGGATGGACGATCCGCATCCTCGTGCTCAACCCGCCCCGCACGTTCGCCGAGTCGTTCTTCACCGACGTCACCGTCGGTCTCCACCTCGGCTGGGTCACTCTCGCGACGGTCGCGAACACGACGGCGTGGCTCACGGCCGAGGTCGCCCCGCGGTCGTGGGGTACCGCGGCGACCGCATGGGGGATCGCCGTCATCGTCGTGGTCGTCCTCATCGCCGCCTCGAGTGCCATCGGCACGCGGGGCCGCCTCGCCCCCGCCCTCGCCTCGGCATGGGGCCTGCTGTGGATCGGCATCGGTCGTTTCGCGACCGAGCCCCAATCGACCCCGATCGCCATCACGGCGTGGATCGCCGCGGCGGTCGTCGTCGTCGTACCGCTCGTCCTGTGGGCACGCGGGCGCCGAGGCGAACTCGCCCTCGCGCGCCGCTGAACGGTCAGAAGATCTCGGCGAATCGGCGCAGGAGCAGCTGCGGTTCGTCGAGGTCGGCGGCGAGAACCCGGGCCGCCACCGTGTCGTACTCGTCGGCGTCGAAATACCCGTGATTGCGATAGATCGTCATCCGCTCCGTGAACGCGATCCCTGTCGGCTCGGGATGGAACTGCGTCGCGTACAGCCGATCACCGAACCGGTACGCCTGAACGGGACAGTCATCGTTCGTCGCCAGGAGTACGGCGCCCTCGGGCAGCCGCTCTATCGCTTCCTTGTGCGCTGTCAGAGCGGTGAATTCCGCCGTCAGCCCGCTGAAAAGCCGATCCTCGCGACCGGCGTCAGTGAGACGGATGCCGGTGGGCCCCGTCCCTTCCGGGTAGTCGCGTGTGACCTCGCCGCCGAGGGCGCGTGAGGCTACCCCGATCCCGAAGCACGTGAACAGCGCCGTCGTCCGACCCGTGGCCGCGGCCTGTGCCACGGCTCGGAGCCCGGATTCGATCCGGGCCTGCTCGACCGGCTTGGTGTCGTCGGGGTCGGTGGTGTTGAACGGGCTGCCGCCGACGACGAATCCTCGCCAGCGATCGAACGCATCCGCGGGCAGGTCGTGATCGACGAGGTCCCAGCGTTCCAGGCCGATCTCGCCGACGCCCATCGCCTGATGGAAGGACGCGTACTCGCCGTCCGCGGCATCCACCTGCGGGCGAACGCACAGGTAGACGAGCGGAGCCATTCTTCGAGTCTAAATGCCCGGTCGGAGGGCCAACGCCGTGCGTCAGCGCGACGAGTTCGAGGTGCGGCCGCGCACGATGCCCACGAACGTGTCGACGAGCTCACTTGCACCCTCCGCGGGCCACGCGATTGCGACCGCGGACGTCGGCGCCTCGGCGAGCGGGCGGAAGGCGACGTCCTTGCGGTGGTGCAGCCGCGCGAGCGACATCGGGACGAGGACGATCCCGATGCCCGCGGCGACGGTCTCGATCGCGTCGCCCGTCGTCGCCGGCGCGGCGAAGCGCGGTGGCTCCGTTCCCGGGACCTCGAACGACAGGACGTCGTCGCCGGGCACGATCCGGACCTCTCCGACGAGGTCGTCGGCGGCCAGCTCGTCCGCCGCGGTCAGGTGGGAGTCGGCGGCGCATACGACGACCGTCTGCTCTTCGTAGAGCGCGATGACATTCAGCCCGTCACGCTTGATCGGCAGCCGGACGATCGCGGCGTCCACGACGTCACCGGTGACCGCGTCGCGCTGACCCGCCACGGTCACCGGCACAAGCTCGAGCGGGTTGCGCGGCATCCGCGTCTTCCAGATGTCGATCCATTTCCCCGGCGTCGCGCCCGGGATCGCGCCGAGGCGGAACGGGCCGGACGGAGGCGGCGGCATCGGTGCCGGGGCGGCCTTCCGCTTCGGTGCCGCTTTGGCACCCCCCGCGCGGGCCTTTCCCGGCGTCGGACGGCCGCCCTTGCGCTGGGGTCCGCCGCGTGTCGCCATGGCTGCCAGCGTAGCCGCGCGCCTCGGGTCGCCGCGGGACGGCGCAATTCAGCAGACGCCCCACAGGCCCACCCCGTTCGTCCGAGCGTCGGATTCGGCGGCAGCGAACCGGTCCGCGTACCGGACGTTCGGTGCGATGCGGAGCGTCCGGGCGCGCCCTTCCGCCACGAGCGCCTCGTTGACGAATATTCCGTCCTCGGTCCACAGGTATCGCAGGTCGCGGTCGAAGCGATCGAGACCCTCACTGTCGGCGAGGACCCAGGCGCGTCCCCCCTCGGGTGCGAGCTCGCGCAGGCGGGCGGTCGCGGCATCCGCTCCGCATTCGGTCTCCGGCCGCACCTCGGGAGCGTCGATGCCGATCAGCCGGACCCGTGCTCCCTCCGCCGTCACGAGCGTGTCTCCGTCGACCACGCGTCCGACCGTGACCACGATCGCGTCTGCGGGGATGCCGTCGCGCGGCGCCCGCTGCAGAGCGGATGCCGCCACCCAGATCCCGGCGAGCAGCAGCGCACCGACGAATCCGGCGACGGCGGCTCGGGTCGGGCGGCGGGACGTGATCATCCGCCGAGGCTAGCCTCGACCACAGACGAAAGCCCGGCCCCGGAAAGGGGTCGGGCCTCGATGTCGTGCTGGGGGTGCGATCAGGCCGCCAGACGCAATCCGCGTCGATCGGTCGCGACGCGTTCGCCGTCGGGGATGCTCTCGTCGTCGCCGATCAGCGATTCGCTGGCGACGCGTGCTCCTGCGCCGACGAAGCAGCGGACGCCGATCTTCGCGCCGGCGCCGATCGCCGCTCCGGGGCCGATGTGCGCGTGCGGGGCGATCTCGACGTTCGGGCCGATGACGGCATCCGGTTCGATCCACACGCCGCGGCCGATTCGGGCTCCCGCCGCGATCTGCGCCCCGGGTTCGACGTAGGTGCCTGCTTCGACGATCGCGCTCGGGTGCACCTTGGCGCCGTTCGCGATCAAGCCACGCCCGTTGGCGTGCTTGCGGTAGCGCAGCGTCTCGCCTCGGTCGTTCTCGATGTCGATGTAGTTCTTGCCCACGGGTCCTCCTTGACGGATACAACGTCCCACAAGGCATTTCATTCCCGATTCCGCGTGCAAATCACGGGGTTGACCGCGGCTCTGTAACCTGATTCGGTGACAGCGCACGAAGAGACGGCCGACCCCGCCGCACCCGAGACGGGGCCATCGCTCGTCTTCGAGGAGAAAGCCGCGCCGCATTCGTGGCTGGACGACATCGTCGGACTCGCCACGGGCACCTTCACCGTCTCGCTCGGCCTGTTCCTGCTGCACATGAGCATGGCCGTCACGGGAGGCACCGCCGGCCTTTCGCTGCTGTTGAACTATGCGCTCGAGTGGCCGTTCTGGGCGCTGTTCGCCGTGGTCAATCTGCCGTTCGGCGTGCTCGCCGTGTGGAAGCGCGGGTGGAATTTCGCTCTTCGCACCCTCGTCTGCATCGGGGCGGTGTCGGGCTTCTCGGTCCTCATCGAGCACCTCTTCCTCGTGGAACGGATCGATCCGATCTTCGGAACGGTCGCGGGGAACCTCCTTGCCGGCATCGGTCTTCTCATCGTGTTCCGCCATGGCGCAAGCCTCGGCGGGATCAACGTCGTCGCCCTCGTCATCCAGGATGCGACCGGCATCCGCGTGGGGTGGACCATGATGGTCTTCGATGTCCTCGTCATCCTCCTCGCACTCCTCGTCGTGCCCTGGCAGTTCGTTCTGCTCAGCGCAGCCGGAGCCGTCGTGCTGAATCTCGTGCTCGCTCTCAACCACCGGCCCGGCCGGTACATCGGCCACTGATGATGGTCGACATCGGAGGAGTGCGCCTGTCGGGACGCATGATCTGCGCGACGAAAGACGAAGCGGACGCCGTGCGTCGCCACCTCGACGCGCACATCGCGCGCACGCGGGCCGAGGACGGCTGCCTCCTGTTCGAGATCACGCCGCTCGGCGGTGGGCGTGCGTGGTCGGTCGAGGAGCTGTGGACCGACGCGCCGGCGTTCCGGGAGCATCAGCGCCGCGCCGCGGACAGCGAGTGGGGTCGCGCGACGGCGGGGATCGAGCGCCGCTACAAGGTCGAAGGGCTTCCGCCCGAGGAATGACCTGCCGATCGACTCACGGCTGGCAGACGGGGCACCAGAACACGATGCGCTCGCTCGTGGCGCGCGCACCGAGCTCCGACCCCTGGATGAGGGTTCCGCATCGTCGGCAGGGCTTGCCGCCTCGTCCGTAGACCCACGTCTGCTGCCCAGGGCGGTTGTCTCCCGTGAACGTGCGACCCTGCCGATCCCGGTTCGCACGGATCATGCGGACGCCCGTCTCGATGAGTCCCGCGACGTCGACCTCTCTTGCGAGCGCGGTGGGACGGATGCCGCGCACGAACAGCAGCTCGTTGGCGTACTCGTTCCCGAACCCGGCGACGTTCCGCTGGTCCAGGAGCGCCACGTGGATCGCGCGCTCGTCCGCCGCGACGTTCGCGACGGCTGTCGCCGCGTCCCAGTCGGCGGCCAGCGGGTCGGGTCCCAGGTGACCGACCACCCGGCTCTCGTCGGCGGTGGGCAGGACCTCGACCATCGCGAGCTCGAAGCCGACGGCATCCGCCGGTCGCGTGCCGACGATGGCACGGGCTTGGAACGCGGGGGCGCGCCACTTCTGACCCGGCCGGTAGACGTGCCAGCGGCCCTCCATCTTGAGGTGCGAGTGGAGCGTCTGCGTGCCGATCCGCATCAGCAGGTGCTTGCCGCGCGGGACGACCTCGCGCACGGTCTCGCCGCGCAGATCGACGGTGGCGCTGCGCGGCACGCGGACCTCGAAGCGCGTCACCTCGTGTCCTGCGAGGGCCTCGTGGAGCTTCCGCGCGGCGCGGAACACGGTGTCACCCTCGGGCATAGGTCGCCTCCGGCTCAGGCATAGGTCGCCTTCGGCTCAGGCATCGGTCGCCTCCGGCTCAGGCATCGGCGGCCTCCGGCTCATGCATGCTGCGGCTCCCGTGCGCCGCGCCGCAGGGTGAGGCCCTTCGGCGACTCCACGAAGCCGGCGTCGCGGAGGGCGCGGCCGGCGGCGGTCGTGTAGACGAAGGCACCGCTCACCTGCTCGATCGTGAGGGTGTCGAGCCCTCGGGCGCGCGAGGTCTCGACCAGGCTCCTCGCGGCGGCGGCGAGGACGTCCTCGTCGTCCGTGAAGGCGAGCGCGGTGCGTCCGCCGCGCTCGAGGTAGAGGACGAGTCTGCCGTCGACGAGCACCACGAGTCCGCCGGCCTTTCGGCCCGGACGGTGGCTGACCCCCTCGATGGACGGCCAGTTCAGCGCCGCGCCGTACGGGTTGGCGGGGTCGGTCGCTGCGAGCGTGCGAGCCGTGAGCGGCGCCGGCTCGGACACCGACGCGAACTCGCGCAGCCGGTCGACGGTCGCCGAGGTGGCGAACTGGGCGGCGCCCAGCTTCTCGACGAAATAGCCGCGCCGGCAGTGCCCGGCATCCTCGAACCCTGCGAGGATCCGGTACACCTGCGCGAAGCCGCCGGGCACGCCTTCGGACTGCACCGACCCGCGGGTGACGACGCCGTAGCGCTCGAGCAGCATGCCGGCTGTCGCGGTCGCCTGGAGGGTCGCGTCGTCGTCGGGGACCGGCAGCAGCGACCAGCGCCCACCGACCATCGCAGGCCGCTGCGGGGCGGGACGCGCGGCGGCGGCGATCGGCGTGCCGCGGAACATCCGGGTTCGCGGGGTCCGCCGCGTGACGCGGTGCGCCTGGGACCCGCCGGCGAGGAGGCCGCGGACCGGGGCGAACGTGTCGTTCGTGACGCGCCCCGACCAGGTCAGATTCCAGAGCGCCTCGATGACGGACTGCTCGTTCGGCGCGTCGACCATGCCGGCGAGCTGGCCCGCGAAGTACGCGCCGCCGACCCCGAGCGCGTCGAGGATCGACTGCTCGAACGGCGTGGGCTCGTCTTCGGGCGTCGGCAGGGTGAGGGTCGCGACGTCCGCGGGGTGCAGCGCGATCCAGCCGTCGCGTCCGGGCAGCGACCCGTGTCCGGACCACAGCACCTCGCCGGTCGCGGTCAGTTCGTCGAGCAGGGCGGAGGAGTAGTTGCGCACACGCGACGGGAGGATGAGCGATTCCCAGGCGCTCGCGGGAAGGGGGACTCCGGCCAGCTGCTCGATAACGGCGAGGACGCCGTCGACCCCTTCGAGCGGACGCGTCAGATGCTGCCAGACCGGCAGGAACCGCCCGAGCGCCTCGGGTTCGACGGGCTCGACACTCCCGCGGATCGCGGCGAGCGAGCGCATGCGGATGCGGCGAAGCACCTCGCTGTCGCACCACTCGAGATCGTCCGGGTGCGCCGAGTCCGCCGGCAGGAAGAATCCGCTTGCGAGCCGGCCCTGGGCTTCGAGTCGTTGCAGCGTCTGGCGGGCGACGGCGCCTCCGACGCCGAGCCGGGTCGCCACGTCGGAGGTCCGGAACGGTCCGTGCGTGCGCGCGTATCGGGCGACGAGGTCGGCGAGCGGATCGGCGACCGGTTCGAGGAAGGCGGTCGGGATGCCGACGGGCAGCGCCGCTCCGAGCGCGTCGCGCAGGCGGCCCGCATCCTCGATCCCCGCGACGCGGGCGACGCCGCCGAAGGTGACGCGGATGGCGCGACGCGTGTCGACGAGCTCGTCGAGCAGATCCGCGGCATCCGCCCCCGTCGCGGCGGGTGCCGGCGCGTCCGTATCGGTCGTCGCCCCCTCGAGACGTTCGGCGACCTCGGCGACCGACAGGGGGCCGAGAAGGCGGAGCAGGTCGGCGACACCCTCGACCCCGCGCACGCGGCGCGTGGGGTCGAGGCGCTGGAGCTCGCGCTCGTACTGCTCGATGACCCCGGGATCGAGCAGCTCGCGCATCTCGATCTTGCCGAGCAGCTCGCTCAGCAGCGCCGGGTCGACCGACAGCGCCGCCGCCCGCCGCTCGGCGAGGGGGGAGTCCCCCTCGTACATGAACGCGCCGACATACCCGAAGAGCAGGTCGCGGGCGTAGGGCGAGGGCGAGCTCGTCGTGGTCTCGACGAGGCGGATGCGGCGGTCCGCGATGCTCCGAGCGATGCGCAGCAGAGCCGGGAGGTCGTAGACGTCCTGCAGGACTTCGCGAAGGGTCTCGAGGATGATCGGGAAGGTCGGGTGCTCCTTCGCGACCTCGAGCAGCTGCGCGGAACGCTGTCGCTGTTGCCACAGGGGCGAGCGCTTGTTCGGGTTGAGCCGGGGAAGGAGCAGTGCGCGCGCCGCGCACTCGCGGAACCGCGACGCGAACAGAGCCGACCCGCCGACTTCCGAGGTGACGAGCTGTTCTAGCTCGTCGGCGTCGAAGACGAACAGCTCGGCGCCCGGTGGCTCCGCGTCGGTGTCGGGCACGCGGGCGATGATGCCGTCGTCGCTCGCGACGGCTGCGCCCTCGACGCCGAGACGCTCGCGGATCCGGGCGTTGACGGCCAGGGCCCACGGCGCGTGGACGTGCATGCCGTAGGGGGAATGGAGGATGACACGCCAGTCGCCGACCTCGTCGCGCGAGCGCTCGACGGTCAGGGTCTTGTCGGTCGGAAGGCTCCCGGTGGTCTCGCGCTGCTCGCCGATGTAGGCCAGCAGGTTGCCGATCGCGTTGTCATCGAGGCCGGACTCGCGCAGTCGCGCGGTCGCTTTCTCGGGCTTCGACGTCGACAGTTCGCGCGAGAACCTGCCCAGGGCCTCCCCGAGCTCGGCGGGACGGCCGAGACCGTCGCCGTGCCAGAACGGGAGCTTGCCGGGCTGGCCGTAGGCGGGGAGGACGTTCACCCGGTCGTGGGTGATCTCGACGATGCGCCAGCTCGTCGTGCCGAGGGTGAAGACATCACCCACGCGGGACTCGTAGACCATCTCCTCGTCGAGCTCGCCGACGCGGGCGTTCCGGGCCTCTCCCGAGATGAAGACGCCGAACAGCCCGCGATCGGGGATCGTTCCGCCGCTGGTGACCGCGATGCGCTGCGCACCCGGCCGCCCGGTGATGGTCCCGGCATCCCGATCCCAGACGACGCGCGGCCGCAGCTCGGCGAACGCATCGGAGGGGTAGCGGCCCGCGAGCAGGTCCAGCGTCGCCTCGTACGCGGATCGGGGGAGTGAGCGGAACGGAGCCGAGCGTTTGATCGTCTCGAACCAGCCCTCGACGTCGAGCACGGCGACCGCGGAGGCCGCGATCGTGTGCTGCGCGAGGATGTCGAGCGGGTTCTGGGGGACCGAGATCGCCTCGATCTGACCCGCGAGCATCCGCTCGGTCACCACGGCCGTGTGCAGGACGTCGCCGCGATGCTTGGGAAAAAGCGCCGCACGGCTGACCTCGCCGACCTGGTGCCCGGCGCGACCGACCCGCTGCAGACCGGATGCCGCCGAGGGCGGCGCCTCGACCTGGATCACGAGGTCGACGGCGCCCATGTCGATGCCGAGCTCGAGACTGCTCGTCGCGACGACGCAGCGGAGCGCACCGGACTTCAGCTCGTCCTCGACCTGCGCGCGCTGCTCCTTCGACACCGAGCCGTGGTGCGCCTTCGCGAGGATCGCCTCGACCCCCGCAGATGCTCCCGCCTGCGCCATCATTGCCGCCGGCACCGTCTGATCGGGTACCTCGATGCCGACCCGCTCGGCGTAGATCTCATTGAGCCGGCCGGTGAGACGCTCGGCGAGGCGGCGCGAGTTCGAGAACACGATCGTGGACCGGTGGGCGAGGATGCGGTCGACGATCGCCTCCTCGACGTGCGGCCAGACCGATCCGGTCATCTCCGACGACTGTGGCGGCGTATACCAGTTGCCCCCATCGCCGTCGTCGTCGTCCACATCGACGGCGGCGGGCTGCTCATCTTCCGGTGCGCCGGGAGGGGGAGGCGGGTTGGTGAGGTCGTCGATCGGCACGACCACGGACAGGTCGAACGCCTTCGTCGCCTTCGGCGCCACGATGTCGACCGGAGCCGCCCCGCCGAGGAACCGCGCCACCTCGTCGATCGGACGCACCGTCGCCGAGAGGCCGATGCGCTGCGCCGGGGTGTCGAGGAGAGCGTCGAGCCGCTCGAGGCTGACGGCGAGGTGCGCGCCGCGCTTGGTCGCCGCGACCGCATGGACCTCGTCGACGATGACCGTGTGGATGCCGCGGAGCGTCTCGGCCGCCTGCGAGGTCAGCATCAGATAGAGCGACTCGGGCGTCGTGATGAGGATGTCCGGCGGGTCGGCGAGCAGACGGCGACGATCTCCGGACGGGGTGTCGCCGGAGCGGACCCCGACGGTCACGTCGGGCGCCGGCAGCCCGAGTCGGCGGGCGGACTGCCCGATGCCCACGAGCGGGGACCGGAGGTTGCGCTCGACGTCGACGCCGAGGGCCTTCAGCGGCGAGACGTACAGGACGCGCGTGCGGGGAGGCGCGGCATCCGCTCGCTTCTTCCTGCCCCGTGCCGGCTTCTCCCCTTCGGCGGCCGGCTTCTCGGCGGCACGGTCGCGGAAGATGCGGTCGAGCGCCCAGAGGAATGCCGACAGTGTCTTACCCGAGCCGGTCGGGGCGACCACGAGCGCGTGCTTGCCGGCCGAGATCGCCTGCCACGCACCCGCCTGCGCGGCGGTGGGGGCGTGGAAGGCGCTGCGGAACCAGTCCTGCGTCGCAGGACTGAACCGCTCGAGGACATCCGCCATCCTCTTATCATCGCGCGGACCACCGACATCGGGCCGGGGCTTGCGCCCCGGCCCGACGGTCAGAGCTCCGTCATCCGTCCGTCGCGCAGTTCCAGCGTCAGGCCCGCGCCGATGCGTGCGAGGAACGCGTCGTCGTGGCTGACGACCAGCACCGCGCCACGGTACGCCGACAGCGCCGCGACGAGCTGGTCGACCGTGTCGAGGTCGAGGTTGTTCGTCGGTTCGTCGAGCACGAGCACGTGCGGCGGCGGGTCGGCGAGCAGCAGGCGGGCAAGTGCCACGCGGAACCGCTCCCCACCGGAGAGCGCCGAGACGGGGCGGTGCACGGTGTCGCCCCGGATGAGGAATCGCGCCAGCCGGTTCCGCAGGTCCACATCACCCGCCCCGGGTGCCGCGGCGCGGATGTTCTCGAGCACCGAGGTCTCCTCGTCCAGGCCGTCGACTCGCTGCGACAGGTAACCGATCCGGTCGGTGTGCGCCTCGGCGCGCACCGGACTCCGGAAGAATGCCGGCTCCGGACCCCCCTCGGCAGGATCGGTCGCTTCCTCGCCGGAGAGCGGCGCCGCGGATACCGTTGCCCCGCGTTTCGAATTCAGTCCCGCTGACTGGGCATCGCTCGCAGCCCGCGCCGTTCCGGTATTTTCCACGGGCACGGCGCCCGCGGAGACTGAATTCGGAACAACCCTGCCGTCGGCCGACGCTGCGAGTCGCTCGAGCAGCGTCGTCTTGCCGGCGCCGTTCGGTCCGATCAGCGCGACGCGCTCCGGCCCCCGGATGATCCACGAGCGTTCGCCGTCGCCGATCGTCGCGATCCGGCGGCCCGTGCCGACGTCCGGGTCGGGCAGGTCGATGCGGACCGAGTCATCGTCGCGCACGCGTCGTCCGGCGGTGTCGACCGCGGCACGCGCGGCATCCACCTTCTCGTTCGCCTCGACGCGCAGCTTGCCCGCCGTCACCTGCGCGGACCGCTTCATGGCCCCCAGCACGATCTTCGGCGCCGCCTTGCGCGCGGCGAGCTTCCTGCCGTGCGCATCGCGCGAGGCGATCGCCGACTCGATCTGCTGCCGGTCCCGCCGCTCGCGTTTGAGCACCTGCCGGGCCGCCGTCTCCGCCTGCACCGCAGCGGCCTGCTCGGTGTCGAGCCACGCCTTCCAGGCCGAGTACGGTCCTCCGAACACCGACAGCTCCGAACCGTAGAGCTCTGCGGTGTCGTCGAGCTCTTCGAGGAGCGCGGTGTCGTGACTGACCACGATCAGGGTGCCGCGCCACGCGCGAACGAGCTCGTGCACGCGGGCGCGCGCGTCTCGGTCGAGGTTGTTCGTCGGCTCGTCCAGCAGGGCGATCTCGGCGCCGCGCAGGCGCACGCCGACGAGCGCCGCGAGGACCGCCTCGCCTCCCGAGAGCTCCCCGACCGAGCGGTCGAGGGCGCCGTCGGGCAGGCCGACGTCGGCGAGGGCCGCCGTCGCGCGCGCCTCGACGTCCCAATCGTCGCCGACCGTGTCGAAGTGGCGCTCGGCGACGTCGCCGCCTTCGATCGCGCGTACCGCGTCGAGGATCTCGCCGATTCCGAGGAGGTCCGCGACGCGCCGCGCCGTGTCGAGCGTGAGCTGCTGGGGCAGCAGATCGACGCGTCCCGCCGTCCAGATCGATCCGGATGCCGGTTCGAGAGACCCGGCGATGAGCTTCAGCAGTGTGGACTTGCCCGAGCCGTTACGGCCGACGAGTCCGGTGCGGCCGCCGCCGAAGGCTCCGTTGACATCGCTGAGCGCGACGGTGCCGTCGGGCCAGGCGAAGGTGACGCGGTCGAGTGTGACCGCTGAGGTGAGTGCGGTGGGCATGTGCGCCTCCCTGTTCGGGGTGCGCGGACGCCGGCGTCGACGACCCGGTCCGCAGCGCTCGGTGCGGCCGGGCAGCACGATGTGCTGCGTCGAAGGGGACGGTCCGCGCCGGTCGGTGAATCGATCACCGGGCGGACCGTCGAATCGTCCTCGAGGAGGGTCGACGGGTCAGCGCGGGATCACAGCGCGATCGCGTCGATTGCCTTCAACGGCTCTTCCTCACACTCGGGACAGGACGCCGACCATGCTAGCGGCGTCCACGAGCGGATGCCAGGGGTCCGGCATCCGCTCGTCGGCACGGGTCACACGGTCTGGCGCACCCAGGTCCGCTCGTCGCCCGTCCACCTGTTGACCGCGGTCGAGCGACCGGCTGCCTTTTCGTACATCCGCGAGAAGGCCGGCGCGAAAGCGTCATTCACGCGGTCGAGGCGATCCTGTTCCTCCCGGATGCCGGGCATCTCGGAGCGGAATGCGGCGATGACGGCGTCCTCGTCGATGAGTGTGAGGCGGCCGTCCCGCACGGTGGTGACCCCGTCCACCATCACGCGGACGATGGAGGATCCGTTCTCGCTGTAGACGAGGTGGTTCTCGAGCTTGTTCGTCGGGAGGAAGGCGAGCGTCTCGGTGTCGAACATCACGAGGTCCGCACGCTTGCCGACCTCGATCGAGCCGACGGACCGGTCGAGGACGGCGCTCCGTGCGCCGCCGATCGTCGCCGCGCGGAGCACCTCATCGACGGTCGACCAGCGTGCGATGTCGGGCTCGGTCACCTTGTGCAGCAGGGCCGCGGTCTTCATCACCTCCATGAGGCGCGGGGTGTCGCTCGACGAGCACCCGTCGGTGCCCAGGCCGAGGTTGACGCCGGCGTCGTGGTATTTCCGCCACGGCAGCACCCCGGAGCCGAGCTTCAGATTCGAGATCGCGTTGTGCGAGACGGACGTCCCGCGCCGCGCGATGCGCTCGATATCCTCGTCGGTCACCCAGATGCCGTGCGCGAAGGTCGTCCGCTCGCTCATCGCGCCGATCCCGTCGAGGTGCTCGACGAGGGTCTGCCCGCCGTAGAGCTCGTCGCCCGTCACGGCCTGGGTCTTCGTCTCGAGGACGTGGATGTGCACCTCGGCGTCGAACTCCGCCGCCAACCGGGTGGCGCCGACGAGGAGATCGTCCGTGCATCGCTGCGGACCGGAGGGGGCCAGCATGTATCGGATCCGTCCGCCGGCGGTCGCATGGTGACGTTCGAACGCGGTCCGCGAGTAGTCGAGGTACTCGTCCGCCGACAGCACGGGCTGCGCCCGCACCCGCCGGACCAGGTCGTCGGGCAGCCAGTCCGTCACGAAGGGGAGCGTGTCGACGAAGGGGCGGTTGATGACGTGCCCCGACACGTTGGCCCGGATGCCGATGCTCTCGTAGGCTCCCGCGACGGCCGCGAGCTGGTCGAGGTCCTGCCCCGGGGTCTCGAGCACGTCGTCGACGAGGGTCGTGACGCCGTTCTTCATCGACTCCATCGCGAACATGAGAGTCCGCAGGCGCACGATGTCGGGGCTGGTAGGCGTCCCGCCCAGGATCGGATAGGCGTAGAGCATCCAGAGCTCGAGGGGCATGTTGTCGTAACGGCCCTTGTAGAGGTACTCCCACGAGTGGGTGTGGGCGTTCACGAATCCGGGTGTGACCAGGAGGCCCGCGGCATCGATCAGCTCGTCCCCGGGACGCGGCTCGAGCTCGATGCCGATCTCGGTGAAGACGCCGTCCTCGATCCGCAGGTCGCGCGTCACGGGGGTGGATGCGGTCGCGAGGTCCATCGTGATCACCTGGGCGCCGCGGATGAGGGTGCCGGTCATGCGCCGACCTCGCTCGCGGCGGGAACGGATGCCTCGTCGGTGCGCCCGGCATCCGTCGGCGTGTTCGCGGAGCGACGCGCGAGGACATGGCAGACGGGCGCGGCGATGATCGCCACGATGATCCCCTGGACGGCGGGGCTGCCGATGCCCGTGAATGCGCCGAACGCGGCGGCCGCCGTGCCGAGCAGGTACGCGATGACGCCGGGCCAGATGAACGCGCTGACGCGGGTCACGTCGGTGCCGGGGTCGCGGCGGCGCCAGACGAAGAGGTAGGTGCCGATGATGACGCCGCCGAGGGGCGGGATGACGGTGCCGAGGGTGACGAGGAACCCCGTCAGCGCATTCGCGACACCGGTGACGGCGAGGGCGATGCCGACGATCACGCCGATCACGATGAACGGCCGCTTGTCGTTTCGGTTCGCCAACTCGGCACCGGCGACGCCGAAGGCGTAAGCGGTGTTGTCGTTCGTGGTCCAGAGATTGAAGGTCAGCAGCAGCACACCCATGACCGCGAGCCCCATGGTGAACAGCAGGGCGGTGAAGTCGGATTCCCCGAAGGCGATGGCGCCGATCCCGCCGAAGACGAGCATGGCCGTCTCGATGACGAGCAGCACACCGAGGCAGATGAGGAACGCCGTACGCGGGCTCTTCGCGAACCGGGTCCAGTTGCCCACCTGGGTGCCGCCCGAGATGAATGTGCCGATCATCATCGTGAGAGCCAGGCCCGGCGAGAGCGAGCCGTCCCCGCTCGTCGCGAACATCGAGGTCCACCCGCCGACCTCGTCAACGGAGACGACGGTGATCCAGATGCAGAGCGCGAACATGAGGGGGACGGAGACCCACGACAGGATCTCGATGCCTTTGAAGCCCCAGTAGGCGGTGGTCGCCATCAGCACGCCGCCGAGGATCGCGAGCGGCCACGAGACGTCCCATCCCATCGCTGAGGCGAGGAGGTCGGCGAAGATCCCGACCGTGATGCCGTACCAGCCGACCTGGGTGCCGCCGAGGACGATCGAGGCCCACTTGCCCCCCACGCGGCCGAGCGCCAAGCGGGCGAGGAGGACCGTCGAGAGTCCCGTCGCGGCGCTGGTGGCGCCCAGCGTGGCGATGTAGAGGGCGAGCACCACCGAGGCGACGGCGGCGAGGCCGACGAAGGCGGCGAAACCGAACGCACCGGCGACCTGGCCGCCGGTGACCATCGTGGGGGTGAAGAAGATGAAGCCAGCGACGACGACGAGGATGGCGAACCAGCCCTGCCGGGCGCTCTGGGGGACGCGGCCGAGCGGGTAGTCGCGGTCGACGCGCGCCGGGGCGGCGGATGCCGCTGTGGTCGAGGTCATGAGCACTCCTTTCCGAGTGGTCACATCGAACGCGCCGCATGTTTCGGCGCCGTTGCGCAGCCTCGAAGAGTGGACCCCATGACAGGGCGGCGCGGCCGTCGGTGTGGCAATCTCCACCTGCCCGAAATCACCGTGTCATCACAGGGAAACGGGCCGGTCGTAGCGTGACGGCGTGCCCACCGTCGACCCGCGCCTCGCGTCCGCTGACGTCGACGTCCTGCGGGTGTCCGACCTCATCCACTGGGGGGAGCCGCGCGTGGACCTCGTCGGCGAGCCCGTGGGGTTGGACCGAACGGTCCGGTGGGGACTGCCGACCGATCTGCTCGACCCCTCGCCGTACCTGCGCGGCGGCGAGCTCGTGCTGACGTCGGGGATCTCGATGCGGGATGCCGCGTCGCAGCGCGCGTTCGTCACGTCGGTGCGGCGCACTCGCCCCGCTGCCATCGGGTACGCCCTCGGTGTCGTGGAGTCCACCGTCCCCACGGCTCTTGTCGCGGCGGCCAACGCGGCGGGGCTCGCGGTGCTCTCCGTGCCGCCCGACGTCCCTTTTCTCGAGATCACCCGACGGATCGCGCATGAGCAGCAGCGTCACGATGCCGAGGAACTCGCCCGTGAATCCGTGGGGGCCATCTTCGACATGGTCCGACGTGGCCACGCCAGCTCGATCGTCCTTCGGGAGCCGCTCGAGGCGGCGGTGGGCGAGGTGCCCGGGGTCTGGGTCCTCGCCGCACGGGGACGCGTCCTGCGTCCCGGAGGGCGGTCTCTCGTCGGCACGACCGGCGGGCACTCGATCGCGATCGTTCCGGCGACCCAGCCGGGTCCGCCCCCGGGGGATCTTCTCGGCGGCGACGTCGGTTGGAGCGGACCCGTCGAGCCCGGCGCGCTCGCCGGCGCGCTCCGGGAAGCGGTGGCTGCGGCATCCCTCGCGTCCCGACACGGTGCGCCGCGCGGTCCGAAGGATCTCGCGACGTGGGACGGGCTGATCGAACGACTCACGCCCGAGCAGCTCGCACCGTTTCGGGACCGGTTGCTCGCTCCCGTCGTCGATTACGACGCCCGCCACCGAACGGATCTCGTCGAGACTCTGGAGCGTCTCTGCCACCACGACGGCTCGGTGCAGTCGACCGCCCAGGAACTCTTCGTCCACGTGAACACCGTGCGCAAGCGGGTCGGTCGCATCGAGTCGCTGACAGGCCTGAGCCCGCTCGAGACGCGGGGTCGCGCGGCTTTTCTCGTCGCCCTCGCGGCACGAGGTTGAGTCTCAGCCCTTCGACCCGGTCAGCTGCTTCTCGAGGAACACACGTACGTCGCCGAGTTCCTCGGTCGAGACGCTGTGCGCGAGATCCGGGTAGACGCGCCCGCTCAGGTCGACGTGGCTCGGCAGCCACTGCGCGGTGTGCTCGACGAAGCGGGGCGGGATCACCTCGTCGCGCGCGCCGCGTCCCCAGAACACCGGCGGACGCACGTCGGCGAGCTCGGCGTCCCCGTCCGCGGGTTCGGGGAACGCATAGCCGGCGAGGTTCACAGCGAAGGCGGCGCCCTGCGGCCGCGTCCGCAGCATCTGGAGGGCGATGACCGCGCCCTGCGAGAAGCCGAGAAGACCGACGGATGCCGCGCCTTTCCGGACGTCGTCCACCCACTCCCAGACCGCCTCGGTCGATGCCACGACTTCGCCGTGGTCGCGGCTCTCGACGCCGTCGATCGTGAACCACGAGTACCCGGGCATCGGGAAGCGCGGCGCGAGCGGCGCGCGGACCGCTGCCACGACGAACTCCTCGGGAAGGTGCGGAACGAGGCCGAAGAGGTCGGCCTCGTTCGATCCGTAGCCGTGCAGCAGCACCAGCAGCGGACGGTCGCCCCGCTCCTCGGCGGGTGCGGACCACAGGACGGCGTCGGGATCGAGCGGAGAGGCGGCCACCATGCGTCCATCCTGCCCCAGCCCTCGGACGCGGGCGAGGGGCCGCGGGCGGGGCACCCCGGCATCGGCTCGGGTATACATGAGGCATGGCCGTCCGCACTCCCGACCCCGACCCGAACGAGCAGGGCGACGAGGGCGCCTCGCGAGATCCGCTCCGGGGGCTGGGGTCGTCGATGGGCCGTCCCGGCTCCGCGGGCAACCCTGCCTGGCTGAGCGACGTCGAGCTCGCCGAGGCGCGGCGCCGCCTGCCGATGCTGTACGTCGAGGCCGTGCCGGTGCGCCTCGACGGCATGGGTGCGGTGACCGAGGTCGGCATCCTGCTGCGGGCGACGCCGATGGGTGAGATCTCCCGCACGATCGTGTCCGGTCGCGTGCGCTACGGCGAGACCGTCCGCGATGCGCTGTTCCGTCATCTCGAGAACGACCTCGGGCCGATGGCCTTCCCGCTGCTGCCGCCGCAGCCGGCGCCCTTCACCGTTGCGGAGTACTTCCCGATCCCCGGTGTCAGCGCGTTCCACGACGACCGGCAGCACGCGGTCTCGCTCGCGTTCGTCGTGCCCGTGACGGGGACCTGCGAACCGCGTCAGGACGCCCTCGAGGTCACCTGGATGTCGCCCGAGGAGGCCTCCTCCGACGCCCTCGCCGCCGAGATGGAGGGCGGCCGCTCGACACTCGTGCGCCAGGCCCTCGCCTCGGTCGGCGCGCTGCGCTGAGCCGGCGCGGCTCCGCGTCAGTCGTGCGTGAGGCGCGAGAGCGCCGCGACGAACGCGTCCACGTCGGACTCGGTCGTGTCGAACGAGCACATCCAGCGCACTTCGTTCTTCGAGGCATCCCAGTCGTAGAAGCGGAACGACTCGCGCAGGCGGTCGGCGACGCCGTCGGGCAGGGTCGCGAACACGCCGTTGGCCTGCGTCGGCTGGCTGAAGCCCACGCCTGAGATCGACCCGTCCGCGAGCCCCGACTCGATGGCCGCGCGCAGTCGCGCAGCCATGGCGTTCGCGTGGCGGGCGTTGCGGAGGTACAGATCGCCCTCGTACAGCGCGACGAGCTGCGCCGAGACGAAGCGCATCTTCGACGAGAGCTGCATGTTGAGCTTGCGGAGGTAGGGCAGTCCCTGGGATGCCGCCGGGTCGAGCACGACGATCGCCTCGGCCGCGAGCGCGCCGTTCTTCGTGCCTCCGGCGCTCACGAGGTCGACACCGGCATCCTTCGTGAAGGACCGGATCGGCAGGTCGAGGGCCGCGGCGGCGTTCGACAGGCGCGCGCCGTCGAGGTGCAGCCGCATGCCGCGCGAGTGGGCGTGGTCGGCGAGGGCACGGATCTCGTCGGGCGTGTAGAGCGTGCCGAGCTCGGTCGACTGCGTGATCGAGACGACGAGCGGCTGCGCGCGGTGCTCGTCGCCCCAGCCCCACGCCTCCATGTCGACGAGCTCGGGCGTCAGCTTGCCGTCGTCGGTCGGCACGTTCAGGATCTTGATGCCCGCGACCTTCTCGGGAGCGCCGCCCTCGTCGACGTTGATGTGGGCGGTGGATGCCGCGACCACCGCGCCCCAGCGGGGGAGCATCGACTGCAGGCCGGTTACGTTCGCGCCGGTGCCGTTGAAGACGGGGAACGCCTGTGCATCCTCGCCGAAGTGGCGTGCGAACACCTCCTGAAGGCGTGCGGTGTACACGTCCTCGCCGTAGGCGATCTGGTGGCCGTCGTTGGCGGCCGCGATGGCCGCGAGCACCTCGGGGTGCACCCCGGAGTAGTTGTCGCTGGCGAAGGAACGGATCGTCGGGTCGTGGAGCGTCGTCACCCCCTAAGCCTAGGTCGCGCGCGGCCCCTCTTTCCCGTGTCGGAGCCCGGCGATACCCTCGCCGCATGAGTGGAGCGACACCGTCGTCGCGCACCGTTCCTCCGGGCGGGATGCGCACGTTCCTGCATGTCCTGGTGAACACGGCCGTCGCGAACGTGACGACGAGCTTCCTGTGGTTCGCCCTCACCTTCTGGGTGTACCTCGAGACGAAGTCGGTCCTCGCGACGGGCATCATCGGCGGCGCCTACATGCTGCTGCTGGCGGTCTTCGGCATGGTCTTCGGCACGCTCGTCGACCGCTTCCGCAAGCACGCCGTCATGGTGTTCTCCGGGGTCTTCACGCTCGCGGCCTTCCTCGCGGCCGGAGCGATCTACGTGTCGCAGCCGGAGTCCGCGATCCTCGACCTCGGCGGGCCGTGGTTCTGGCTCTTCTCCGGCATCGTCCTGACCGGCGCCGTCGTCGAGAACCTGCGCAACATCGCCCTGTCGACGACGGTCACCCTCCTCGTGCCGACCGAGCGTCACGCGAACGCCAACGGGCTGGTGGGCACGGTGCAGGGCATCGCCTTCATCGTGACGAGCGCGCTCTCGGGCCTCGCCATCGGGCTCGTCGGCATGGGGTGGACGCTCGCCGTCGCGATCGCCTTCACCGCCGTGCCGCTCGTCCATCTGCTGTTCGTGCGGATCCCCGAGGACGCGCCGACCCCCGATCCCGGGTCGAAGATCCTCGACATCCGAGGGGCGGCGGCGGCGATCCGAGCCGTCCCGGGCCTTTTCGCGCTCATCCTCTTCTCGACGTTCAACAACCTCATCGGCGGGCTGTACATGGCGCTGATGGATCCGTACGGCCTGGAACTGTTCGACGTCAAGATGTGGGGCGTCGTCCTCGCGGTGACGGCCACGGGCTTCCTCATCGGAGGCGGCATCGTCGCCGCGAAGGGCCTGGGCAAGAACCCCATCCGTACGCTGTTGCTCGCGGTCGCGGTCATGGGCCTCCTCGGTGCCGTCTTCACGCTGCGGGAGTGGTGGTGGCTCTACGCCGTTGGCATCTGGGCGTACATGACGCTCGTGCCCGTCATCGAGTCCGCGGAGCAGACGGTCATCCAGAGGGTCGTCCCCTTCGAGCGGCAGGGTCGGGTCTTCGGCGCGGCGACGGCTCTCGAGGTCTCCACCGGTCCGATCACGTCGTTCGCGATCGCCCCGATCGCCGAGTTCTGGGTCATCCCGTACCTCCGCACCGAGGAGGGGGAGCGGACGTGGTCGTGGCTGCTCGGCGAGGGCGAGATGCGCGGTATCGCTCTGATCTTCCTCGTCGGTGGTCTCATCATGGTCGCGGCAGCGCTCGCCGCGTTCCTCACGCGGGCGTACCGCACGCTCTCGGACGAGTACCGCGAGGCACCGCAGGCGAGCGAAGCGGATGCCGCTGTGCCGGACCCGGCCCCCGGCATCCCCTCGTCGTCGCGCGAAGCGGCAGGAGGTGTCGCCGGCGACTGACACCGCGGCGGACGCAGCTTCGGCGCCTGAGTCCCCCAGAACCCCAGGCGCCGAAGTGGCGTTCCGACGTCAGGCGTCGGAGGCGCGGATGCCGGCTACGCCGGCGATGACGGGACGCATCTTCTTCTCGAGCGCCTCGAAGAACATCGACAGCGGGAACTCGTCGTCGAGGACCGCGTCGGTGTATCCCTTGGGCGGGCCGGCGAGGATCTCGTCGGACAGCCCGCGGGCCCACTGCGACGCGGGGTGCGGCGTCACGGTCGTGCGCACGAGGTCGTACGCGGCGAGCCAGTGCGCGACCTTGGGGCGGTCGATCGACTCCCAATAGAGACGGTCGATCGCGTCGCTCAAGGCGATGACGGCGTCGGCGACGCGGTCCCATTCGAATGCGAGCGACGTGTCGGTCCAGTGCAGCACGCCGCGCTGGTGCAGCCAGGCGAACAGCAGCTGACCGCCCAGCCCGTCGTAGTTGCGGACGCGGGTGCCGGTGATCGCGAAGCGGAAGATGCGGTCGAAGAGCACCGCGTACTGCACGAGGCCGGCATGCTCGAGCATCTCGCCCTCGGCATCCGTCAGCGACACCTTCGCCGACAGGTCCTTCTCGATCGCCACGCACTCGCGGAACGCGGTGAGGTCGCAGCGGAGCTCCTCGAGCGAGTAGAGGAAGAACGGCATCCGCTGCTTGATCATGAACGGGTCGAACGGCAGATCGCCCCGCATGTGCGTCCGATCGTGGATGAGGTCCCACATGACGAACGTCTTCTCGGCCAGGCGCTGGTCGTCGAGCAGACGCGCGGCGTCCTCGGGCAGGTCGAGACGGGTGATCTCGGATGCCGCGCGCACGACGCGGCGGTAGCGTGCGGCCTCGCGGTCCTGGAAGATCGCGCCCCACGTGAAGGTCGGCACCTCGCGCATCGCGACCGTCTCGGGGAAGAGGACGGCCGAGTTGGTGTCGTATCCCGGCGTGAAGTCGAGCAGGCGGAACGACACGAACAGCCGGTTCGTGTAGGTCTGCTCGAGCTCTGCGATGAATTCCGGCCAGATGGTCTCGACGAGGACGGCCTCGACCTTGCGGTCGCGTGTGCCGTTCTGCGTGTACATCGGGAACACGACGAGGTGCCGCAGGCCGTCGACGCGGTTCTCCTGCGGCTGGAACGCCATGAGCGAGTCGAGGAAGTCCGGCACGCCGAAGCCCCCCGAGACCCAGCGATCGAAGTCGGCGACGCTCGCCTCGAGGTACGCGGCATCGTGCGGGAACGCGGGCGACAGGGCGCGGATGCCGGCGGTGATCGTCTCGACGTGCTCGCGCGCGGCCTCGTGGTCGGCCGTGTCGGGCACCGAGCCGTCACTGGCCTGCAGGTCCTGCAGGGCGGTCGCGGCATCCCGCAGCATCGCCCAGGCAGCGGAAGTCTCGGCCCGGCGGGCGTCTTCGACGACCTCGGGCATTCCGATGATCGTCGATGTGGTGACGGTGCTCATGGTGGACCTCCTATCGGTTCCTCACGGTCTCCTCGCGACAACGCGGGAAGATTTCCTGTCATTTCAGCGTAAGGCCGTAAGGATATCGTGTGCAACCTGCCTGCGGTAGCGTCGGAGCGTGCCCGCAGACGAGACCGACCCCGCCGATTCCGCGATCATCGCCGCGCTGTCGAGCAACGCGCGGGCGACGCTCGCGGAGCTGTCGGCCGTTGCGGGCCTGTCCGTCTCGGCCACGCAGGCGCGCGTCCGACGGCTCGAGGCGAGGGGGCTGATCGCCGGGTACCGCGCCGTCATCGATCCGGAGGTGGCCGGCAAGCCGCTCGCGGCGTTCGTCGAGATCACCCCCCTCGATCCCGGCCAGCCCGACAACGCCCCCGAACTCATCGCGCACCTCGACGAGATCGAGGCATGCCACTCGATCGCGGGTGATGCGGCCTACATGCTGTTCGTGCGCGTCGCGACGCCCCGCGACCTCGAGCGGCTCATCCGCGACATCCGTTCCGCCGCATCGGTCAACACCCGCACGACCGTCGTGCTGCAGACCTTCTTCGAGCACCGCCCGATCTCGCCCGCCTGACCGCCCGCGGCCGAGGGGTGTCAAGGGGCGGCGCGCCCCGCCCGCCCTGCGTAGCGTGGAGGCATGAGCGACACCCCCATCGGCCGCGAGGTTCTCGTCGTCGCCAACGGTCGGTCTGGCGCCTCGCTGGGACGGCCCGACCGGGTTCCCGACGTGCGCCGGCGGATGCCGGGGGCCACCGTCCACGAACTCGCCGAGACCGAGACCCTCGACGACGTCGTGGCCGACGCGATGGCCGGGGAGGACCCGCCGAGCGTGCTGGCGATCCTCGGCGGTGACGGGTCCGTCTCGCGTGCGGCGCATCTCGCCCGGCGGCACGACCTCACGCTGCTCGTCCTGCCTCACGGCACCTTCAACCACTTCGCACGATCGGCCGGCATCCCCGACGTCGATGCCGGCCTCGACGCCTACGCGGCGGCGAACATCCGGCCCGTCGCGGTCGCCGAGGCGACGGTGAACGACGCGGAGCCCATCACCGTGCTCAATGCCGTGTCGCTCGGCGCCTACCCCGAGTTCCTCGCCGAGCGCGAGCGGCGTACGAGCCTCGGCAAGTGGTGGGGCGGTGCCGTCGCCGCGTGGCGCGAGATGCACGACGCCCATGCCGTCGACATCGTGAGAAACGGCAGGCGCGCCTCGGTCTGGTCGGTGTTCGCCGGTGTCGGGCGCAACGATCCCGACCGCATCGCCACGATGCAGCGTGCGACACTCGGCGACCCGATCATCGACGTCCGCGTGCACCACGCGCGGGGAACGCGGGCGCGGGCCATCGCGTCGCTCGCCTTCGGCGAGAGGACCATCACCGTCCTCCGGGCGCTCCGCGTCATGCCCCCGGCATCCGACATCGAACGCATCCTCGACGACGACTTCGAGATCCACGTCCGCGCCGGCAGCGCCCCCGACATCTGGGTCCACGACGGCGAGCTCGAGGAGGTGGGTCAGGACGGCTTCCGATTGCGGGTCCGCGCGATCCCGGACGGACTGCGGGTCTACCTTCCTGCGGGCTGAGGGATACATCCCGAGACGGATGCCTCGCCGCGCCGTGACCGCGTAGCGTTCAAGGGTGTTCCGCTCGCTCCGCCCCTATCAGGTCGCCGTCGACGCGGCCTTGGCGGTGCTGTTCGCGCTGGTATCGCTGCCGTACGAGCTGACGACCCGCGTCGACGGCTACGGCATCGGCGCCTGGGGAGCGATCCCGGTCATCCTGCTCCTCTCCACCGCACTCGGGATCCGCCGATTCTCGCCAGGTCTTGCGCTCGCGGTGGCGTGGGGCGGAGCGATCGTGCAGATGGGGCTCGGGCGCGGCCCGGGTTTCGCCGACATCGCGATCTTCGCGGTCCTTTACGCGACGGCGGCTTACGGCACGCGCCTGGTGTTCTGGCTGGGGCTCGCCTCCGTCGTCGTCGGATCCGGAACCATCACGGTCTACCTGTTCCGGTGGGCGTTCCTGGGGAGCGGTTCCCTCTCCGATGTCCCGACGCTGATCTTCGTCCTGCTGGCGGCGCTGTTCGCCCTCGGACTCTCGTGGACCGCCGGTGCGCTCGTCCGGACGGCGATGCGCGCCCGTGCCAACCGTGCCGCGCAGGCGCGCGCCGAGGAGCAGACGGTCGCCGAGCAGGAGCGCACCCGCATCGCCCGCGACATGCACGACATCGTCGCGCACTCGCTCGCGGTGATCATCGCCCAGTCCGACGGGGCGCGGTACGCCGCGGCATCCGACCCCGAGGCGCAGGCGGCGGCGCTCGGCACCATCTCGTCCACCGCGCGCTCGGCGCTCTCGGACGTCCGCCTGCTCCTCACTCAGTTGCGCCACTCGCAGGCCGAGGGGCCGCAGCCGACCCTCGCCGACCTGGAACAGCTCTACGCCCAGGTGCGCGCGGCGGGCGTCGAACTCCGCGTGGACGTCGACCCCGCTCCGCGCGGCGAGGTCGCGGCATCCGTGCAGCTCTCGGTCTACCGCATCCTGCAGGAAGCCCTCACGAACGCGCTCCGTCACGGCACCCCCGCGGGCGTCGACGTCTCGCTGGAGTGGCACCCGGATCGTGTCGATCTGCACGTCCGAAACGACATCGCCCCCGTCCCGGAGGGTGCCGAGCGACGCGGCGGCGGTCACGGCCTGATCGGCATGCGCGAGCGCGCGCAGCTGATCGGCGGCCGATTGGATGCCGCTGCCGCGGACGGCGTCTTCACCGTCGAGGCGTCGCTGCCGACCGGCTCCGCGTCCGAGAATCCCGACCCCCTCGAGAGGAGCGCTCGGTGAGCGTCATCCGCGTCGTCCTCGTCGACGACCAGGCCCTGTTCCGCGCCGGCATCCGGATGGTGGTCGCCTCGCAACCGGACCTCGAGGTCGTCGGCGAGGCCTCCGACGGAGCACAGGCGATCGAGGTGGTCCGTCAGACGCGCCCCGACGTCGTCCTCATGGACATCCGGATGCCGGTGATGGACGGGCTCGCCGCGACCGAGGCCCTGCTCGCCGACGCCGATCCGCCGAAGGTCGTCATGCTGACGACCTTCGACCTCGACGAGGCCGCCGCCCGTGCGATCCAACGCGGCGCCAGCGGGTTCCTGCTGAAGGACGCCGACCCCGAATTCCTGCTCGCCGCGATCCGCACGGTGCACGCGGGATCGTCGGTCATCGCGGCGGCCGCGACGCGGGAGCTCTTCGCGCAGCTGAACGAGCCCGTCCGTGCCGTCCCGCCGGCGTTCGGCGAGCTCACCGAACGCGAGCGCGAGATCTTCGCGCTCGCCGCGCGCGGGCTCTCGAACGCCGAGATCGCGGCGCGCGAGTTCTTATCGGAGGCGACCGTGAAGACGCACGTCTCGCGCATCCTCGCGAAGCTCGCTCTCCGCGACCGGGTGCAGCTGGTCGTCTTCGCGTTCGAGCACGGGCTCGCCTGATCGGCGCACGCGGGATCATCCTCCCGATGTAGTCGGGCGAGACGAGCGACCGACGCGGCGTCCCGGGGGTCGTCCGTAGCGTCGGAGACATGCAGATCACGACCACCGAGATGGGCCTCGCCGCCCGCGTCCAGAACCTCACCAAGACCTACGGCGGCGGCGAGAACGCCGTCCGCGCGCTCGACGACGTCACCGTCGGCATCCGTCGTGGCGAGTTCACCGCCATCATGGGACCGTCGGGCTCGGGCAAGTCGACGCTCATGCACATCATGGCGGGCCTCGACGCGCCCGCCTCCGGCTCGGTCTGGATCGGCGACACCGAGATCACCGGGCTCTCCGATGTCGAGCTCACCATCCTGCGCCGCCGCCGCGTCGGCTTCGTCTTCCAGTCCTTCAACCTGGTCCCGACCCTCGACGCGATCGGCAACATCACGCTGCCCTTCGACCTCGACGGACGCCGCCCCACGTCGCAGGAGAAGGCTCGGATCGACGGCCTCGTCGCGACCCTCGGCCTGGGGCCGCGGCTCGGGCACCGCCCGCACCAGCTGTCTGGCGGCCAGCAGCAGCGCGTCGCCATCGCCCGCGCCCTCGCGACCGCGCCCGACCTCGTCTTCGCCGACGAACCCACCGGCAACCTCGACTCCCGGTCGGGCCGTGAAGTCCTGTCACTCCTCGCCGCCGCCAGCCGCGAGCACGGTCAGTCGATCGCCATGGTCACCCACGATCCCGTCGCCGCCTCGTACGCCGACCGTGTCCTGTTCCTCGGCGACGGTCGCATCGTCGCCGACAAGCCCCGTCAGACCGCCGAGCAGATCTCCGCTCACATGCTCAGCACGGAGGTGACCGCGTGACCGCCCTCGCTCCGTCGGTCGTGGACACCATCGTCCCCGAGGCTGCCCGCACGCCCCGGCTCGCGTGGCTGCGTGAGCGCGGCATGGGCGCGACGATCCTCGTCTCGGCCATCTCGACGGCGTTCGGCGTCGTCCTGCTCTCGGCGACCGGGTACCTCGCCGTCGCGCTGGGGTCCAATCCGGACTACGGGTCGTCCGACACGATGATCTTCGTGCTCGCGCTGCTGAGCGGCATCCTGCTCGGCGTCGCCGTCTACGTCGCCGCGATCGTCACCGCCAACACCTTCTCCACGATCATCGCGGGGCGCACCCGCCGCATCGCCCTCATGCGTCTCATCGGCGCGACCGCGCGGTCGCAGCGCAGCGAGGTCGCGACGCAGGGGCTCGTCGTGGGCGCGATCGGCGCGGTCATCGGACTCGTGCTGTCCACGATCGGGATGGTCGTGGCCGTCCCCTTGCTGAACCGCGCCCTCGAGATCACCTCCGACTGGTCGCCTGTGCAGCCCGTGCTGCTCGTGCCCGCCGCCGCCGTCGCCCTGACCACGTGGATCGCCGCCTGGTCGGGGTCGCGCCGGGTGCTCGCCGTCACGCCGCTCGAGGCGCTCGGCGGCTCGGTCGAGCGCTCGCGCGAGGAGATCGCCGCGAAGCGCGGCCGGCGGGCGGGTGGCGTCGTCCTCGGGGCGATCGGAGTCGCACTCCTGGTCGGGGGCCTGCTCCTCGGCCTGCTGCACCCCCTCGGCGTGCTCGTCGCGTTCTTCGGCGGTCTCTTCTCCTTCACGGCCGTGTCCATCAGTGCGGTGTCGATCATGCCGCCGCTCCTGAAGGCGACCGGGCGACTGTTCGGGAAGTCCGTGACCGCGCGCCTGGCCGCGCAGAACGCGGTCCGCTACCCCGAGCGTTCGAGCCGCATGGCGATCGGCGTGGTCATGGGTGTCGCGCTCGTCGTGATGTTCGCCGTCGCTGCGGAGTCGGCCAAGTCCCTCGTGGCGGCGTCCGCGGGTGGGGTACCCGACGCCGGCTTCAACGAGATGATGGACGTGTTCTCGACGGTCATGATGTGCCTCGTCGCCGTGAGCGCCGTGATCGCCGCCGTCGGCCTCGTGAACCTCCTCACGATCGGCGTCGTGCAGCGCAAGCGGGAGCTCGGTCTGCTGCGGGCCCTGGGTCTCACCTCCGCGCAGATCCGCCGGATGGTCCTCATCGAGGCGGCGCACGTCACCGTCACGGCGCTGCTGTTCGGTCTGACGCTCGGCGTCCTCTACGGCTGGGTCGCGGCCCAGTCGCTCCTCGGATCCGTCGCGATGCCGCCGCTGTGGATGTCGCCGACCTTCGTCGCCCCCGCGATCCCGCTGCTGCCGGTCGCGATCGTGATCGTCGCGACCGCGGCGCTGACCCTCACGGCAGCGGTCGCGCCGACGCGGATCGCGACGCGTACCGCGCCCGTCGAGGCGCTCTCGGAGTGACGCCCTGCCGCCCCCTCCCGCCCTCGATGGGTGCGGTGGGGGCATCCGTTCGTCAGTCGGTCTCGGCGGCAGGCGGGTCGTAGGACCACGTGGGTGCGAGTGCGTGCAGGCGGAGCCCCCGGTATTGCCACGCGGCCCACAGTGCGGGCCACAGCGGCAAGGCCGCGGGGCCGCCGATCGTCAGGCGGTCCCGCCAGAGCGTCTTCGTCCGATCGCCCGGCAGGGGGCTCACCGCCATCTGGTGGTCCCAGACGTCGAGAGCGGCCAGAGCGCCGGTGAGTGGGATGCCGCTGTCCCGGAAGATCCGTACCGGGCCGTTCGCGTCCTCGGTGTACCGGTCGCTCGCGTGGATGAGCTGCTGGCCGGCGGGGATCACGCCGAGAGCACGGATCTCGACCGGCACGTCGGTCCCGGGCTCGAACGTGGTCGGGAGTTCGCCGGCCATCGGCGCCATGGCGAGCAGCGGCCCGTAGAGCTCGGTGACGGCGCGGGGCGAGTGCAGGGCCCGCCAGGCGGCATCCGCGGTGCAGTCGAGTTCGAGCTTCAGGAGGATCCGCATCGGACCACTCTCGCATTCCGCGGCGGCACTCGATACGTTGGGAGCGCTCCCATTCTCTCGGCGTCATCGTCGACCCTCCGGAAAGACCGCTATGCCTCTCGAACCCGCCATCGAATCCGGCGACCGCTCGCACACCCTCGCCCCCGTCGAGTCGGTCGCGCAGATCTCCTCGATGCTGCTCGACACCGATCCGACCCTCGACCCGGCGCTCGCCGAGGCGGCTCGGGTCGCGGCCACCGAGGGAGTGGTCCTGCTCACGAACGACGGGACGCTCCCGCTGGGCGAGCGCGCCGTCGCCGTCTTCGGGCGCGTGCAGATCGACTGGTTCGCTGTCGGCTACGGCTCCGGCGGCGACGTGAAGGTCCCCTACATCTGGAATCTGCTCGCGGGCCTGCGCGACGCGGGCATCCGCGTCGACGACGAGCTGGCGACGCAGTACTCCACGTGGTGCGCTGCGAACCGTCCCTCCTTCGCCGCGACGTGGGGCGAATGGCCGCACCACTTCCCCGAGATGACGATCGACGACGCGGACGTCGCCGCCGCGGCATCCCGTGCCGACACCGCCGTCGTCGCCATCGGACGCGCCGCGGGTGAGGCGCGCGACAGCATCCTCGAAGCCGGCAGCTACTACCTCACAGCAGACGAGCGGACGCTGCTCGACTCGGTGACCTCGCACTTCGCCCGCACCGTCGTGGTGATCGACGCGGGCAACGTCATGGACCTGTCCTGGGTCGTCGACTACGGCGACCGGATCGGCGCCGTGCTGTTCGCGTGGCAGGGCGGGATGGAGGGTGCGCGCGCCGTGGCCGACGTGCTGGCGGGCGAGTCGGCCCCGAGCGGCAAACTCACCGACACGATCGCCCTGAGCTACGAGGACTACCCGAGCGCGCCGAACTTCGGCGACCTCCACGTCAACGTGTACGCCGAGGACGTCTTCGTCGGCTACCGCTACTTCGAGACCTTCGCTCCCGACCGTGTGCTCTTCCCCTTCGGACACGGCCTCTCGTACACGACGTTCGACCTCGTCTCCGAGGCGACGACGGATGCCGAGACGATCCGGCTCGAGGTCGTCGTGACCAACACCGGCGACCGCGCCGGCAAGGAGGTCGTGCAGGTTTACACGGGCGCTCCCGACGGCGCCCTCGGCAAGCCCGCTCGCCATCTCGCGGCGTTCGCCAAGACCGGTCTCCTCGCCCCCGGCGAGAGTGAGACCGTGCGGCTCGAGGTCCGCCTCGACGAGCTCGCCTCGTACGACGACGGCGGCGCGACCGGCACCCGGAGCGCCTGGGTCCTGGAAGCGGGCGAGTACCCCGTGTACATCGGGACGGACGTCCGCTCGGCGTCGCGCGTCGCCGCCTTCGAGGTGCCCGAGACGCGCGTCGTCCGCACCGCCACCGAGGTGGCGGCCCCCGTCCACGCGTTCGAGCGCCTCACCGTTGCCCGCGATGCAGACGGCTCCGCCGTCGTCTCGCACGAGCCGGTCCCGACCCGCACCGTCTCCCGGGCGGAGCGCATCCTCGGCGCGCTGCCGTCCGAGATTCGGCAGACCGGGGACCGCGGCATCGACCTGGCCGACGTCGCTCGCGGCGCGGCATCCCTCGACGACTTCGTCGCTCAGCTCACCGACGAGGAGCTCTCGCTCCTCGCCCGCGGCGACGTGACGATGGACAGCCCGCTGGGCGCGCCCGGCAACGCCGGCGTACTCGGCGGGGTCTCGGAGTCGCTCCGCGCGAGGGGCGTGTCGCCCGTCACGACGACGGACGGACCCAGCGGCATCCGTCTCTCGGCGTACGCGTCGCTGCTTCCCTCGGGGACGGCGCTCGCCTCGACCTGGAATACGGCCCTCATCGAGGAGCTCGCCGCGCTCCACGGCGAGGAGATGCTGCGGAAGGGGTCCGACGTCCTGCTGAGCCCGGGCATGAACATCCACCGCGACCCGCTGTGCGGGCGGAACTTCGAGTACTTCAGCGAGGACCCGGTCGTGACGGGGCGGATCGCCGCAGCCGTCGTGCGCGGGGTGCAGAGCACGGGACTCTCGGCCTGCCCCAAGCACTTCGCCGCGAACAATCAGGAGACCAACCGCACGCGGAACGACTCGCGTGTCTCCGAGCGGGCTCTGCGCGAGATCTACCTGCGCGGGTTCGAGATCTGCGTCCGCGAGGCGGCACCCCGCACGATCATGACGTCGTACAACCAGATCAACGGCGTGTGGGCGCACTACCACGACGACCTCGCGACGGTCGTCCTGCGCGACGAGTGGGGCTACGAGGGCGTCGTCATCACCGACTGGTGGATCGAGAACGCCGTCGATCCCGACTTCCCCGCCCTCGAGGACAACGCCTACCGCGTCCGTGCGCAGGTCGACGTCCTCATGCCCGGCGGTGTGAAACGGGATGCCGCGCCCCAGGCGCAGGCCGACACGACGATCCTCGACTCGCTCGCCCGAGAGGACGGGATCACGCGCGGCGAACTCCAGCGGACCGCACGGAACGTCCTCGGCCTCGTCATCTCGCTGAAGCCGGTCGTCGACGCTCGTACGCTGGAGGGATGACCGCGAGCCCGTTCGATCAGTCCCGCTACCAGCTGCGCTTCGACTGGGGGCGGGACGGGCTGACCCGGCTCGCGCCCGCGGACGTGATCGTCGTCGTCGATGTGCTGCGGTTCTCGTCGACGGTCTCGGCGCGCGTCGCCGCCGGTGAGACGGTGCCGCACGACGACGCCGCTCGTGCCGTGTCGCGTAACGGCGCTGCCGTCGCGTCGGCTGCGGTGGAAACGGGCGCGACCGTCTTCCTCGGAAGCCTCCGGAATGCGACCGCGGTCGCGCAGGCAGTCCTCGCCGAGCAGAACCGCCGCGCGGCGCGCACGAGCGTGAGCATTGTCGCCGCCGGCGAACTGGACGGACCGGGGGATGCCGCGGTCCTCCGCTTCTCCGTCGAGGACCAGCTCGGCGCCGGCGCGGTGTTCGCCGCTCTCGAGACGATCGGTCTCGACCACTCGTCGCCGGAGGCGGCAGCGGCATCCGAGGCGTTCCGTGGGCTTCGGTCCGCCGTCCGCCACCTCCTCACGGCGAGCGGCTCGGGCCAAGAGCTCCTCGACGCCGGCCGTCGCGACGAGGTGCTCGCCGCCGCGGTCCATGACGCGGACGAGACGGTTCCCGTCCTCCGTGACGGCGTGTGGCGCGCCTACGAGGCGATCAGCGCGGCGTGAGGGCCTCGCGTCGGGTGGCAGCGGTGATCTCGCGTCGCCGCCAGGTGATCAGGTAGCGCTCGTCGAACGTCGGCGCGCACCGCGCGCACGAGGTGGCCCGCGTCGCCGCGCGGTGCCGGTAGGCGACGTGACCGGCGGGGCACTCGCCGACCCACGGCGCGAGCTCCGTCGCCGTCTCGCCGCGGTGGGTGACGCCACCGGTGTATCCGAGTGATCGCGCGATGCGCTTCCACTCCGCGCCGTGCCCGGCGGCGGACCCGGCGATCGCGTGGGCGATCTCGTGCAGGATCGTCTGGCGGTTCGTCTCGGCGTCGTAGCGCGCGGCCAGGTATCGCGACAGCGTGATGCGCTTGCGCAGGTAGTCGCACGCACCGGCGCGGCGTTTGGCGTTGTCGAATGCGAAGCTCCACGAGTCGTCGAGAAGCTGCCGTAGCAGCGACTCCGCCTCGCGGCGTACGTCGATGAGGTCGCTCATGCCAGCACGATAGAACCCAGGTACGACACTCGGGTCGAAGGCCCTAGCCGGCGACCGTCGTGCTGTTGCGACGGCGGTCGACGGCGTCGATCGCGAGCAGCGTCGACTCGAGCTGATCTTCGGGAGCGCCTGCCTCCTGCCGCAGGAACAGCGCTTTCTTGAAGTCGGCGCGCGCCGCGGCGTCGTCGCCCGCGTCGAAGTGGACCTTGCCGCGGTGCTGGCACCCGAAGGCGGCGACCGCCGACCAGCCCTGGCCCTCGGCCTCCTCGACGCACGTGTTCAGCTCGTGGATCGCGGCGGCGTACGCGCCGCGGAACTGCTGCACGGTCGCGTGGAGCATCCGGGCACGCAGCAGATCCTTGCGGGTGCCGGCCATGCGGGCCACCCGCACCGACTCCTCCGAGACGACGAGCGCGTCGTCGAGGCGACCGAGGACCTTCAGGAGCCACACCTTCTCGAGCATCGCGGCGAGGCTCCGCTGCTCGCCGAGCTCGACGAGGCGAGCCTGGCATTCGTCGAGGTCGACGATCTCTCGGAGAGTCTCCGGGTCGTATCCCTTGATGAAGCCCACAGCTGTTCCTTCCGACCCTGCAACGTGTGCATCCAGTGTCGCCGCGGCTCGCCCGGAATGCGCTGAGGGCGCGCCGTGCGTCGTGGCCTCAGCGGTCGAAGACGGATGCCGCAGGTTTCGGCGACGGGGTGGAATCGGCATCCGTCATGATCCGCGCATCGCGCGCGAACGCCTCCAGTTCCGCACCGTGCGCGACCTTCGCCGGGTGGGGGCCCGCCGCCATCAGACGCGGGAGCCAGTCCATCGGCAGCTCGGAGGGAGACGCCGCGATGACGATGTTGCCGAACCGCCCGCTCTTGAGCGTCCGCACCTCGGCCAGGACGACGACGTGCTCGAGGACCGAGCGCACGGTCGCGACCTGCCGGCGGGCGAAGGCGAGCCCGCTGCCGTCGGCGATGTTGACCAGCAGGATGCCGGTCGGCGCGAGGAGTCCCGCAAGGATCCGGTAGTACTCGACGCTCGTGAGGTGCGCGGGCGTCTGTGCGCCGGCGAACACGTCCGAGACCACGAGGTCCACCTGGCCGACGATGCCCGCAGGCAGGCGCGCGGCGACGTCGCGCGCGTCGCCGATCCGGACGCGCAGCTGGCCGGTGCGCGGCAGCGGCAGGTGCTCCCGCACGAGGTCGACGAGGGCCTGCTCGAGCTCGATGACCTGCTGCCGCGACCCCGGTCGGGTGTGCTCGACGTAGCGGGGGAGGGTCATCGCGCCCGCGCCGAGGTGCACGGCGGTCAGAGGTTCCCCCGGCATCCCCATCTGGTCGATGACGGCCCCCATGCGGGCGACGTACTCGAAGTGGAGGTGCGACGGATCGTCGAGATCGACGTGCGACTGCGGGGTGGTCTCGACGACCAGCTCCCAGCCGCCGGCGAACCGGCCCGGGATGATGCGTGCCTGCCTCCCGTCGGACAGTCTGGCGACAGGCGGGTCGAGGGGGGCGCGGGAGCGGGCCATCCGACTACGGTAGCCCGCAGGAAGAAACACGATCGAGATACAGCTGTAACCGCTTACCGGCAGTGTGGACGGTAGCGTCAGCCGCATCCCTTCGGCAGCGCCGCCTCCCGCCGCGCCGCCGACGAGCCACATCGGAAGGTGCACAGCAATGCTCCCCATTTCCCGGAAGCGGGTGGTCGCGGGCGCCGCGGCCCTCGTCATCGGTGCGCTCGCGCTCAGCGCGTGCGCCAGTCAGCGAGGCGGCGACGACAACGCGGAAGGACCCGCCGACGTCGACGGCACGTTCGTCTTCGCGGCCTCGTCCGACCCCGCCAGCCTCGACCCCGCCTTCGCCCAGGACGGTGAGACGTTCCGCGTCTCGCGCCAGATCTTCGAGGGCCTCGTCGGCACCAAGCCCGGAACGGCCGACCCGGCTCCGCTCCTGGCGGAGTCGTGGGAGCCGTCGGACGACGGGCTGAGCTACACGTTCGCGCTCAAGAAGGACGTCACCTTCCAGGACGGCACCCCGTTCAACGCCGAGGCCGTCTGCGTCAACTTCGACCGTTGGTACAACTGGGAGGGCCTGGCAGCCAGCGAAGCGCTCGGCTACTACTACAACAAGCTCTTCAAGGGCTACGCGTCGAGCCCCGACTCGGCCGTGTACGACTCGTGCACGCCCGACGGCGACTCGTCCGTCACCATCGCTCTGAAGAAGCCGTTCGCCGGTTTCGTCGCAGCGTTGTCGCTGCCCGCCTTCGGGATGCAGTCGCCGAAGGCGCTCGAGGAGTACAAGGCGGACGAGGTCGGCGGCACCGCCGAGGCTCCGACCCTCAGCGAGTACGCCACCGGGCACCCGGTCGGCACCGGCCCCTACAAGTTCGACGAGTGGTCCCGGGGCGAGCAGGTCACGCTGAGCTCGTACGCCGACTACTGGGGCGACAAGGGCCAGATCGACAAGATCATCTTCCGCACGATCGACGACCCGACTGCTCGCCGCCAGGCGCTCGAGTCCGGCTCGATCGACGGCTACGACCTGGTCGGTCCCGCCGACACGGGCGCGCTCGACGAGGCCGGCTTCACGATGGTCTCGCGTCCGCCCTTCACGATCCTGTACCTCGCCTTCAACCAGGCGGTCAAGGAACTGCAGGACCCGAAGGTCCGCGAGGCGCTCTCGTACGCCGTCGACAAGGACGCCCTCATCTCGCAGGTCCTCCCCGAGGGCACCGAGAAGGCGACCCAGTTCATGCCGCCGAGCGTCAACGGCTGGAACGCCGACGTCACGACCTACGACTACGACCCCGAGAAGGCGAAGTCGCTCCTCGCCGAGGCCGGCTACACCGAGGCCAACCCGCTGAAGCTGACCTTCAACTACCCGGTCAACGTCTCGCGTCCCTACATGCCGGACCCCGAGCAGATCTTCACGGTGCTGTCGTCGCAGCTGAAGGCCGTCGGAGTCGAGGCCACGCCGAAGTCGAACGAGTGGGGCGAGTACCTCGACCTCATCACGGGCGGCACGGACCACGGCATCCACCTGCTGGGCTGGACCGGTGACTACAACGACACCGACAACTTCCTCGGCGTCTTCTTCGGTCAGAAGTCGGCTGAGTGGGGCTTCGACAACCCCCAGCTGTTCCAGGACCTCACCGACGCCCGTGGCGTCGCGGACCTCGACGAGCAGACGAAGCTCTACTCGGAGATCAACGAAGAGGTCGCGAAGTTCATCCCCGGCGTCCCGCTCGCCCACCCGGCTCCCACGCTGGCCTTCGACTCCCGCGTCGAGAGCTACCCGGCGAGCCCCGTGAACGATGAGGTGTTCAACCAGATCGTCCTCACGAAGTAAGCCGATCGAGGCGGCTCCGGCCGTCTGACCGGTGCGGGGCGGGATGACCTCCCGCCCCGCACCGACCTCCACGAAAGCGACACCCGTGCTGCGAACAATCGGCAGGAGGCTCCTGCTGCTGATCCCCACTCTCCTGGGCCTGAGCATCCTGCTCTTCTGGTGGGTCCGAACCCTACCCGGCGGTCCCGCCCAGGCTCTCCTGGGCGAGAAGGCCACCCCCGAAGCCGTGGCTCGGATCAACGAGCTCTACGGTTTCAACCGCCCCCTGATCGAGCAGTACTTCACCTGGATCGGCCGACTGCTCTCGGGTGACTTCGGCACATCGCTGCGCACCAGCCAGCCGGTGCTCGACGAGTTCCTCCGCCGCTTTCCGGCGACGATCGAGCTCTCGGTCGCGGCCCTCATCATCGCCGTCGGCGTCGGTGTGCCTCTCGGCTACTGGGCCGCGCGGCGGCACGGCAAGGCGGCGGACAGCACTGCCGTCGTCTTCAGCCTGCTCGGCATCGTCGTGCCGGTCTTCTTCCTGGCCTTCATCCTCAAGTACGTGTTCGCGGTCCAGCTCGGCTGGCTTCCGTCGGACGGACGTCAGGACCCTCGCATCGAGGCCACCCACTACACGAACTTCTACGTGCTCGACGGCCTCATCACCGGCGAATTCGACGCCGCATGGGATGCGATCCTGCACCTGATCCTGCCGGCCGTCGCCCTCGGCACGATCCCCCTCGCGATCATCGTGCGCATCACCCGGGCGTCCGTCCTCGAAGTGCAGAACGCCGACTACGTCCGCACCGGCAAGGCCAAGGGAGTCCCCGGCGCCCTGCTGCGCAACCGTTTCATCCTCCGGAACGCCATGCTCCCGGTCATCACCACGATCGGCCTGCAGGCGGGTCTGCTGCTCTCCGGCGCGATCCTCACCGAGACCGTCTTCGCCTTCCCGGGCATCGGATCGTTCCTCTCGGGCGCGATCTTCAACCGCGACTTCGCGGTCCTGCAGGGCTTCATCATCTTCATCGCGATCGTCTACGCGCTCATCAACCTGCTCGTCGACGTCTCGTACAGCCTGATCGACCCGAGAGTGAGGGTCTCATGAGCACCGTCCTTCCCCCTGCCGCCGGCGGCAGCGCCGCCGACGACTCGACCGTCGCCGTCCTCACCGCGGGCACCGGCGGGGCCCCGCGCGGCGGCTTCTGGCACGACGTCTTCCGCCGCCTCCGTCGCAGTCCCACCGCCTGGGCGGGCCTCGCGATCGTGCTGCTGTTCGTCGTGGTCGCCCTCCTCGCGCCCCTGTTGGCGCCCTATCCCGAGACGGCCCTGCCCGGCGCCCGCGAGATCACCCCGACGTACATCCCCGGGCCCGGCGAGATCGCCGCATTCCCGCTGGGCCTCGACCGCTTCGGCGGAGACGTGGTGTCGAAGCTCATCTGGGGAGCCCAGGCATCCCTTCTCATCGGAGTCGTCTCGACCGCCTACGGCCTCATAGGCGGGATGCTGCTGGGCCTGATCGCCGGAACCTTCGGCGGCTGGGTCGACAACGTCATCATGCGACTGGTCGACATCCTGCTCTCCGTGCCGAGCCTGCTGCTCGCCGTCTCGATCGCCGCGATCCTCGGTCAGAACCAGAACTCGGTCATGATCGCCATCGGTGTCGCCCAGGTGCCGATCTTCGCGCGCCTGCTCCGCGCCTCGATGCTGCAGCAGCGCTCCGCGGACTATGTGCTGTCGGCGCAGACCCTCGGCCTCGGCCGCGGTCGCATCACGATGACCCACGTCCTGCCGAACGCGGTCGGGCCGGTCATCGTGCAGGGGACGCTGTCGCTCGCGACGGCTGTCATCGACGCCGCGGCGCTGTCGTTCCTCGGCCTCGGCGGCGGGCGCCCCGAGACGGCGGAGTGGGGCCGCATGCTGACCTACGCGCAGGCGGAGCTCGCCATCGCGCCGTGGTTGGCGTTCCTCCCCGGTATCTGCATCGCCGTCACCGCGCTGGGGTTCACGCTCTTCGGTGAAGCCCTGCGCGAGGCGATGGACCCGCGGACGCGCGGGCGCTGAGTCGCTCCCGGGCGGTTCGGCCTACCGCTGCGGGACCCCGGCGAGGGGGACAACGGGGCCTCTTCCCCGACCCACCAGGAGCGCTTCGCTGCCCGGGCGAGCGGGCGGCGGCGGTGTCCCGAATCCAGTCCGCGTGGGGTGCGGAGCGCGTGCTGCGTGCCTGATTCCGCGCGCTGGTGTCGTGAAAGGCCCTCGCGAGACTGAATACGGAACGCGTGCGCAGCGCGGACGCGTGCAGCGAGGGTCAGGGCGGCGGGTCAGACGGCGATGTCGAGCTCGTTGCCGGGGATCGAGGAGAGCAGGTTGCGCGTGTACGGGTCGCGCGGGTTGGTGAAGATCTCCTCGCTCGAGGCGGCCTCGACGAGCGCGCCGTCCTTCATGACGCAGACGTAGTCGCTGATCAGGCGCACGACGGCCAGGTCGTGCGAGATGAAGAGGTAGCTGAGGCCGTACTCGGTCTGCAGGTCGCGCAGGAGCGTCAGGATCTGGTCCTGGACGAGCACATCGAGCGCCGACACCGGCTCGTCGCAGACGATGAGCTCCGGCGAGAGGGCGAGGGCGCGGGCGATCGCGACGCGCTGGCGCTGGCCGCCCGAGAGCTCCGACGGGTACCGCCGCAGCGTCGACTCGGGAAGGGCGACGTCGTCGAGGAGCTTCCGCACGCGGGCGGCACGATCCTTCGCCGAGCCGCGGTTGTAGAAGTCGAGCGGCTCCTGGACGATGCGCTCGATCGTGAACATCGGGTTCAGCGACGAGTACGGGTCCTGGAAGATCGGCTGCACCTTCTGACGGAACTCGCGAAGCTGACGTCCCTTGAGGGATGCCACGTCCACGCCGTCGTAGCGGATGACACCTTCCGTGGGATCGACGACCTTCAGCAGCATCCGTGCCGTCGTCGTCTTGCCCGAGCCGGACTCGCCCACGATCGCGACGGTCTCGCCGCGCGGGATCGCGAACGACACGTCCCTGACGGCGGCGAAGTCCTCCTTCTGCCCGCGGACGTTGTAGAGCTTGGTGAGCCCCTCGACCTCGACGATGTTGTCGACCGGCTTGGGCGCGGCATCCGGAGTCGGCGCGGTGAACGCCTCGGGACGCAACCGCGCGACGGCGACCGAAGGCGCCGCCTGCACAAGGGACTGGGTGTAGGGATGCTGCGGATCCTCGAGGATCTGCCGCGCGGGGCCCTGCTCGACGATCCGGCCGCGGTGCATGACGACGACACGGGCGGCGCGCTCGGCGGCGAGCCCCAGATCGTGCGTGATGAGGAGGACGGAGGTGCCGAGCTCGGTCGTCATGCGGCCGAGTTGATCCAGGATCGTCTTCTGCACCGTGACGTCGAGCGCGCTCGTGGGCTCGTCGGCGATGAGGAGGCGCGGGTTGCAGGCGAGGCCGATCGCGATGAGCGCGCGCTGGCGCATACCACCCGAGAACTCGTGCGGGTACTGCTTCGCCCGGTCCTCGGCGTTCGGCAGACCCGCGGCGGCGAGGGTCTCGACGACCTTCCGATCGACGTCCTTCTTCGTCGCCAGGCCATGGGCGAGGAGCGTCTCGGCGACTTGCGTGCCGATCTTCGACGTCGGATTCAGGTTCGACATCGGATCCTGCGGGACGAGTCCGATCTGCGCACCGCGGATGCCGCGCATCGTGGACTCGGTCGCGCCGACGAGCTCCTGCCCGTCGAGACGGATGCTGCCCTGTGCGACGCGGCCGTTGCCGGCGAGGAGTCCGATGACGGCCATCGCCGTCGTCGACTTCCCCGAGCCGGACTCGCCGACGATCGCGACCGTCTCGCCGGCGGCGAGATCGAGGTCGACGCCCTCGACCGCCCGCACGGGACCGTCGATGGTCTGGAACTCGACGGCGAGGTCGCGGACCTGCAGGAGGGGCGCGCCGGGGGCGGGGGAGGTCTCGAAGGGCATTCCCCCATCCTGCCCTCCGCCCGCCGTCCGCGCACGAGTGGATCGCCCGGCTTTACCCAGCCGTAACGACCCGGGTGCCTCAGCTGTCGCGGCGGGCGCCCTCGGAGGGGCGGACCGTGAAGACGTGGGGCTCGGTGTGCCCCGCCTCGGCGAAGGCCGCCAGCATCGCGTCGCGCACCGCGGACACCGCCTCGCGCTCGATGAGGGCGATCGCCGAGCCGCCGAAGCCGCCGCCGGTCATGCGGGCGCCGATCGCCCCGTTCGCGCGTGCGGTCTCGACGGCGAGATCGAGCTCGGGGACCGAGATCTCGAAGTCGTCGCGCATCGAGGCGTGCGATGCGTAGAGCAGGTCGCCGATCGCGCGCGGCCCCTGCTCGCGCAGGGTGCGGACGGTGTCGAGCACGCGCTGGTTCTCGGTCACGACGTGACGCACGCGCCGGTAGGTCTGCTCGTCGACGAGCTCCGCGACGCGGTCCAGCTGGTCGACACGCACGTCCCGGAGTGCGGGCACGTTCATCGCCTCGGCGCCGCGCTCGCAGGCGGCACGGCGCTCGCCGTAGCCGCCCGTCGAGTGAGCGTGGGCGACGCGCGTGTCGATCACCATGAGCTCGAGGCCCGCCGCGTCGAAGCCGAGCTCGACCACCTGGGCGTCGAGGCTCCGGCAGTCGAGGAAGGTGCCGGCGTCCGTCTCACCGAGCATCGACGCCATCTGATCCATGATCCCGGTCGGAGCGCCGACGGCCTCGTTCTCGGCGCGGCGTCCCGCCTGCGCGAGCGCGACCCGGTCGAGGCCGAGCTCCCACACGTCGTTCAGGGCCGAGCCGGTGGCGCCCTCGATGGCCGCCGACGAGGACAGCCCGGCGCCGACGGGGACATCCGAGGCGAACGCGAGGTCGACACCCGGGACGGATGCCGCATCCATCCCGGTCGCCTGCAGCAGCGCCCACGCGACGCCGAGAGGGTAGCGTGCCCACTCGACGATCTCGTCGCGACGCTCGGGGAAGAGCGCCTCGAGCTCGTCGAGCGCGACCTCGACGGGTGCGGTGTCGAAGGTCGACACGACGCGGATGCGACCGTCCGTGCGGCGGCCGAGCGCGACGTGCGTGCGGTGCGGAGTCGCGAACGGGAACACGAACCCGTCGTTGTAGTCGGTGTGCTCGCCGATCAGGTTGACCCGGCCGGGCGCAGACCAGAGTCCGGCCGGCTCGGCGTCGGTGAGGGTGGCGAAGAGGCTCTGAGCCTCGGTGGCAGCGGTCACAGCGTGACTCCTTCGATGGCGGTGCGGAGGCGCGCAGCGGCGTCTTCGGGCGGGACGTCGCCGATCCAGGCGCCCATGGCGGCCTCGGACCCGGCGAGGAACTTGAGCTTGTCGGCGGCGCGGCGCGGGCTCGTCAGCTGGAGGCTGAGGCGCACGGTGTCGCGGCCGACGCGGACCGGGGCCTGGTGCCAGGCGGCGATGTACGGCGTCTCGGACTCGTAGAGCGCATCGACCCCGCGGAGCAGGCGCAGGTACAGCGGGGCGAGCTCGTCCTTCTCCGCCTCGGAGAGCCCTGCGAAGTCGGCGACGTGGCGGTGGGGGAGCATGTGGATCTCGAGCGGCCACCGCGCCGCGAACGGGACGAATGCCGTCCAGTGCTCGCCGCGCAGGAGGACGCGGGGCCCGGCCTGCTCGAACTCGAGGATGCGCTGGAACAGGTCGGGGGCGGTGCGGTCGATCGAGTCGAGCAGGCGGGTGGTCCGCGGCGTGATGTACGGGTAGGCGTAGATCTGCCCGTGCGGGTGCTGCAGGGTGACGCCGATGGCCTCGCCGCGGTTCTCGAACGGGAAGACCTGCTCGATGCCGGGCAGTGCCGACAGGGCTGCGGTGCGATCCGCCCACGCCTCGATGACCGTGCGGGCCCGAGGGACGGTCTGAGTGCCGAACGAGCCCGTGCGCTCGGGCGAGAAGCAGACGACCTCGGTGCGCCCGACGCTCGTGCGGGTGCGGCCGAGCCCGAGGTGGGCGAGGTCGTCGAGCCCGCGCGGCGGGTCGATCCCCTCCGGAACGTCGTCGGTCGCTTCGGCGAGGGCGGGGCCGAACGACGGCGATTTGTTCTCGAAGACGGCGACGTCGTAGACCGAGGGGATCTCGGAGGGGTTGGTCGCCGTCTGCGGCGCGAGCGGGTCGAGCTCGGCAGGAGGCAGGAAGGCGCGGTTCTGGCGGTTGGCGGCGATCGAGACCCAGTCGCCGGTCAGGACGTCCTGCCGCATGGTCGCGGTCTCGGGTCGGGCCCCGAGGTCGCGGGTGTCGACGGCGCGGTCTTCGCCCAGGGTCGTACCCGGGTCGTCGAAGTAGATCAGCTCGCGGCCGTCGGCCAGGCGGGTGCTGCGCTTGACGACGCCGGCGCCGAGGTCGCTGGTCTCGGCGGGGGTGGGCTCGAACTCCGTCATGTTCACGTCAACACGGTACTCGAGGGCCGTGTTATCGTCAACATCACGCGGATCTGAGGAGTTGGGTCCGACGCCGCGGGGGAGGTTGCCGTGCAACGACGCGTCTCGATGGCCGACGTGGCCGCCGCCGCCGGCGTCTCAGGGCAGACCGTCTCGCGGGTCGTCAACGGCAGTCCGCGAGTCGACCCCGAGACGCGTGCCCGCATCGAGGCAGCGATGGCGGACCTCGGCTACCGTCCCCACCGTGCTGCCCGGGCCCTGCGTACCGGGCGCTCCGGCACGATCGGCGTGATCGTGGCGACCCTTGCGACCGTCGGCAATTCGCGGATGCTCGAGGCTGTGGCATCCGCTGCCGCGCAGCGCGATCTCGCGGTCACCCTCATCGCGCTCACCGGGCGCGTCGACATCGCCGCGGCGTTCGACCGGCTGCACGACCTCGGCGTCGACGGGGCGATCGTCCTCAACGAGGCGACCGCGATCGCTCAGGGCGTCACCCCGCCCGAGGGACTCGCCCTGGTCGCGGTGGATTCTCCCGGCGGAGCCTTCGCGACGGTCCAGTCCGACCACGCGGGCGGAGCCGAGGCCGCGACGCGCCGGCTGCGGGATGCCGGGCGTCGCAGTGTCGCGCACGTCGCCGGTCCCGCCGGGTCGTACGCGGCGGCCGAACGCGAGCGCGGCTGGCGCGCCGCGCACGATGGGCCGCCGGGGCTCGAACCGCTGCGGGGGGACTGGGGAGCGGCATCCGGTCACGAGGCGGGGAAGGTCCTCGCCGCCGACCCCGCGGTGGACGCCGTGTTCGCTGCGAACGACCAGATGGCGCTCGGCGTCCTGCGGGCCCTCGCCGAGGCGGACCGCAACGACGTCGCCGTCATCGGATTCGACGACGTGGCCGACGCCGCCGACTATCGTCCGCCCCTCACGACCGTCCGGCAGGATTTCGACGCGCTCGGCGAGGCGGCCGTCGCGGCGCTCGCGGCCACGCTCGACGGCACTCCTGTGACGCGTACGGTCGTGCCGACCACGCTGGTCGCCCGCGCGTCGGGCTGACGCCGAACCGGCCTGCACGAACGACCCCACCCTGTCCACGCGGCGCGGAGGGGGTGGGGCCGGAAGGACGGAACGGGGTCAGCCGGCGTTGCGGCGGGCCTCCCAGCCGCTGCGCACCATCTCGTCGAGGGTGTACCGCATCTGCCAGTCGAGGTCGCGCGCAGCGAGCTCGCCGGTCGCGACGATGCGGTCCGGGTCGCCGGCGCGGCGCGGGGCGATCTCGGGTGTGAAATCGATGCCCGTGACGCGGGCGACGGCGTCCATGATCTCGCGGACCGACAGACCGTTCTTCGACCCGAGGTTGTAGGCCGGCTCGACCGTTTCGCCGGCGCTCAGGCGCTGCGCGGCGACGACGTGCGCGGCGGCGATGTCCGACACGTGGACGTAGTCGCGGACATTCGTGCCGTCGGGGGTGTCGTAGTCGTCGCCGTTGATGCGCGGGGTCTTTCCGTCGAGGAGCATCTCGAACACGATCGGGAAGAGGTTGTGCGGGCTCGTGTCGTAGACGGCGGGGTCGCCCGAGCCGACGACGTTGAAGTACCGCAGCGCCGTGTGGCGCAGGGGCGAGTCGGATGCCGCGGTCGCGACGCCCTGCGCCGCGATCAGCCACTCGCCGATGAGCTTGGACTCGCCGTACGGTGACGCGGGGCGCTTGGGCAGGTCCTCGGTCACGAGGGGCACGTCGGGGGTGCCGTAGACGGCGGCGCTGGAGGAGAACACGATGTTCAAGACGCCGGCATCCGCCATCGCTGCGAGGACGACGCGCGTGCCCTCGACGTTCTGCTCGTAGGTGTGCAGGGGGCGCTGCACCGAGACGCCCGCGTACTTGAATCCGGCGACGTGGATGACGCCCTCGGCGCCGTGCTCGCGAAGGGTGCGGGCGACGAGATCCTGATCGAGGATCGTGCCGCGGACGAACGGCACGCCCTCGGGGATGAACGACTCGTGGCCGCTCGAGACGTCGTCGAGGGCGACGGGGTCGAGACCCGCCTCGGCGAGAGCGCGGACGATGTGCGCGCCGATGTACCCGGCGCCTCCGGTGACGAGCCAACTCATGCGTCCGAGCCTACTGGCGCGGGCGCGCGTCACCCGACCGCCGCGGATCTCAGGAACCCAGCGTTGCGAGCCTCAGGATCCCGGCGCTGCGAGCCGCATGATCCCGGCGCTACGAGCCTCAAGATCCCAGTGCGGCGGCGACGACCTTGCGGGCCTGCTCCTGCACCTGCGCGAGGTGCTCGGGACCCTTGAGGCTCTCGGCGTACAGCTTGTAGACGTCCTCGGTGCCCGATGGGCGCGCGGCGAACCAGGCGTACTCGGTCTGCACCTTGAGGCCGCCGATCGCCGCGCCGTTGCCCGGCGCGTGCGACAGCTTGGCGGTGACCGGGTCGCCCGCGAGTTCGGTCGCCGAGACGGCGTCGCCCGACAGCTTCGACAGGGCCGCTTTCTGCTCGGGCGAGGCGGGAGCGTCGACGCGCTGATAGGCGGATGCCCCGAACTCCGCCTCGAGCTCGGCGTAGCGCTGCGAGGGGGTCTTGCCGGTGACGGCGAGGATCTCGGAGGCGAGGAGGCAGAGGAGGATGCCGTCCTTGTCCGTCGTCCAGACCGTGCCGTCCTTGCGGAGGAACGACGCGCCGGCCGACTCCTCGCCGCCGAAGGCGACCGATCCGTCGAGCAGGCCCGGCACGAACCACTTGAATCCGACGGGCACCTCGAGGAGGGTGCGGTCGAGCGAGGCGGCGACCCGGTCGATGATCATCGACGACACGAGCGTCTTGCCGACCGCGGCATCCTGCGGCCACCCCTCGCGGTGGCGGTAGAGGTAGTCGATCGCGACGGCGAGGAAGTGGTTCGGGTTCATGAGGCCCGCATCGGGCGTCACGATGCCGTGCCGGTCGGCGTCGGCGTCGTTGCCCGTCAGGATGTCGAATTCGTCGCGACGGGCGACGAGCGCGGCCATCGCCGAGGGGGAGGAGGGATCCATGCGGATCTTCTCGTCCCAGTCGAGGGTCATGAACCTCCAGGTCGGGTCGACCTCGGGATTCACGACCGTGAGGTCGAGTCCGTAGCGCTCGCCGATGAGGGCCCAGTACTCGACCGACGCACCGCCCAGCGGGTCGGCGCCGATCCGGACGCCCGAACGCGCGATCGCCTCGACGTCGATGATCGACGCGAGGTCGGCGACGTACCCCTCGCGGAAATCGTACTGGCCGAGCGTCGCGTCGTCGATGTCGGCGTGGCGCACACGCTTCACGCCCTCCAGGCCCGCCTCGATGAGCGCGTTCGCGCGGTCGGCGATCCAGCCGGTGGCGTCGGTGTCGGCCGGGCCGCCGTGCGGGGGGTTGTACTTGAAGCCACCGTCGCGCGGCGGGTTGTGCGACGGGGTGACGACGATGCCGTCGGCGCGACCGGCATCCGTCTCGTCGCGCCCCCTGTTGTAGGCGAGGATCGCGTGGCTGAGGGCCGGGGTGGGCACCCACGAGTCGCGGCTGTCGACGCGCACGTCGACCCCGTTAGCGACGAGGACCTCGATCGCGGTGTGCTCGGCGGGCAGCGAGAGTCCGTGCGTGTCGCGGCCGAGGAACAGCGGACCGGTGATGCCCTGCGCCGCGCGGTGGTCGACGATGGCCTGGGTCGTGGCGAGGATGTGGTCCTCATTGAAGCTGCGTGAGAGCGAGGAGCCGCGATGGCCGCTCGTCCCGAAGGCGACCCGCTGCGCCGCGACGGAGGGGTCGGGCTTCAGGTCGTAGTACGCGCCGATGAGGGCGTCCACATCGACGAGGTCAGAGGCTTCGGCTGGCTGTCCTGCGCGGCTCATCCGCCCAGTCTGCCAGGGAACACGGGCGTCGGCGCCTGCGTGTCGCGGATCCGCGACGGTTGTTCAGGCGGGGAGCCGCCCCGCATCCGTCGTCATGCCCTCGGCACGCTCGGCCAGGGCGTCGAGAACCGTCCGAAGCGCGGGGGAGTCCGACATCGTCCGCCGGTGGATCGCCGAGACCTCGCGGATCGACTCCGGCGAGACGGTCGGGATCGCGACGAGGTCCGGCCCGAGGGGAGGGCGGCCGAGCCGCGGCACGAGGGCGAGGGCGAGGCCTGCCCGTGCGATCTCGAGGTGATTCTCGAACTCCATGGACTCGTGCGCGATCCGAGGTGCGCCGCCCACGCCGTCGAAGAGGCGTCGCAGCCATTGGCGGCAGATGGTCGATTCGAAGGTCGCGACCCACGGCTCGCCGCCGATCTCCTCAGGCCGCAGCTCGGCGCAATCCGCGAGCGGGTGCTCGCGGTGGAGGATCACGTCGGCGACGTCCGTGAACAGTGGCACCTCGACGAGGTGGTCCGGGATCGAGAGGGCGACGTTCCCCCAGCGGTGCACGATCCCCAGGTCGCGCTGACCGGAGGCGACGAGGGCGACCGTCTCCCAGGGCTCGCTCTCGCGCAGCGGCAGCCGAAGATCCGGATGCCGCTGGCCGAGGTCCGCGAGCAGGGGCACCATGACGCCGCGCACGACCGTCGAGAACGCCCCGATGCGGATCTCGCCGGCGACACGGTCGGGCTCGCCGCCTCCGTGGAGATCCGCGCGGACCCGCTCGAGGTCGGCGAGGATCGGCGTGGCCGACACGACGAGGCGCGTCGCGGACTCGGTGAGCACCACTCCTCGCCCGACTCGCTCGAGCAGGGCCACGCCCGTATCGCGCTCGAGTCGCTTGATCTGCTGCGAGACCGCCGAGGGCGTGAATCCCAGGGCCGTGGCGGCGGCGGCGACGCTCCCCTCCGTCGCGACGGCACGCAGGGAGACGACGGCCTCGAGATCGATCATGAAGCGATGCTACCGATTCGCCTCGCCGAATGATTGCTTGTCCTTCATGGATGCCGCGGGTGGACTGGTCCCGTGACCCGCCGTGACATGCTCCTCGCCGCCCTCGTCGCCTCGTTGTGGGGGCTGAACTTCGTCGTCATCGACTGGGGGATGAGCGGCATCCCGCCTCTGCTGTTCGCCGCGATCCGGTTCGCCGTCGTCGCGCTCGCCGTCGTCGTGGTGCCGCGCCCGCAGACCGGCTGGCGCGTGATCGTCGGAGTGGGACTGTTCATGAGCCTCGGCCAGTTCGCCCTGCTCTACACCTCGCTCGCGCTGGGCCTCAGCCCCGGTCTCGCCGCGCTCCTGATGCAGGCGCAGGCCGTCTTCACCATCGTGATCGCGGCGATCGCGCTCCGCGAGCGTCCCTCCGCGATGCAGGTCGTCGGGGTGGGTCTCGGGATCGTCGGACTCGCGATCGTCGCGGTCTTCCGCGGCGGTGACGCGCCCGTCCTCGCCGTCTGCCTCGCGCTCGCCGCGGCGCTGTCGTGGGCGGTCGGCAACGTCGTCTCGCGCCGCGCCGGCGTCGTCACCGGAATCGGTCGCGGGGGCACGCTGTCGCTGACGGTCTGGTCGTCGCTCGTGGTCCCGGTGCCGGCGCTCGCGCTGTCCTTCGTGGTCGACGGTCCCGTCGCGATCGGCGCAGGACTCGCCGCGATCGGCCCGCAGGCGATCGTCTCCACGCTCTACACCGCGGGTCTGTGCACGCTGTTCGCCTACGCCGTCTTCAACGGGCTGCTCGGCCGCAATCCGTCGGCGGCCGTCGTCCCGTGGATCCTGCTCGCCCCCGTCGTCGCCATGGCCTCGGCCGCGCTGCTCCGCGGCGAGAGCCCGAGCGTCGGAGAGGTGGTCGGCGGAGCGGTGCTCGTCGCGGGCGTGCTGGTCAGCGGCATCCGCCGTCGGCAGCGGGCGGCGCAAGCCGTCGAGCTCGCAGACGTCATGGGGGTGCCCACTAGGCTGTCCGCGTGACATCCGAGCCCCCGGCTTCCCCCACCCGTCGCACGTACAGCTTCCTCGGACCCGCAGGCACCTTCACCGAGGCCGCCCTCGCGCAGGTCCCCGAAGCGCGCGACCAGAACTGGCGCCCCGTCCGCAACGTGGGCGAGGCGCTCGCCGACGTCATCGAGGGCCGGTCGGATGCCGCGATGATCGCGATCGAGAACTCGGTCGACGGCGGTGTCTCGACGACGCAGGACGCCCTCGCGACCGTCCCGGGCCTGCGGATCGTGGGGGAGTACCTCGTCCCCGTCGAGTTCGTGCTCGTCGCGAAGCCCGGCGTGCGCCTCGAGGACGTCTCCGTGGTCGCCGCCCACCCCGTCGCCTATGCGCAGTGCCTCACGTGGCTGACCCAGGCGCTCCCCGAACACTCGCACATCCCCGCCGCGAGCAACGTGGCCGCCGCTGTCGGCATCGTCGACGGCGTGATCGACGCGGATGCCGCGATCGCCCCGCCCGGCATCCTGAAGCTCCACGACCTCGAGCTGCTCGCCGACAAGATCGGCGACAACGCGCACGCCGTGACGCGATTCGTGCTCGTGAGTCGCACCGCGCCGCCGCCCGCACCGACCGGGGCCGACAAGACGTCTCTCATCGTCGAACTCCCCGAGGACCACCCGGGCGCCCTGCTCGAGCTCCTCGAGCAATTCGCGACTCGGGGGATCAACCTGTCGCTGCTGGCCTCGCGCCCGATCGGCGATGAGCTCGGCCGGTACCGGTTCGTCATCGACGCCGACGGGCACATCGAGGACGAGCGGATGGCCGATGCGCTCCTGGGCCTGCGTCGCTTCTCGCCGCGCGTGCTCTACCTCGGCTCCTATCCGCGTGCCGACCGTGCGATCGTCCGCTACCCCGAGCGATACTCCGACGAGGTCTTCGTCGAGGCCCGCGACTGGCTCCGAGGCCTCGTCTCGGGCGAGCCCGAGGCCTGACCCGGTCCGCGCGAAACCCTGTCGTGGAGCAATCCGGTCCCGCGCGGCGATCTGGTCCCGCTCGGCAGTCCGGTCCCGCGCGGCAACGATCGCGGAGATCGGGGGGCGCCGGGCGGCTGGAACCGGTTACCACCGCGCTTCAGTGACGGATCTCCTCGGTCGTTGCCGCCCGCCCGCGAGCTGCGCCTCAGGCGGCCAAGAGCTCCAGCGTCCGGATGCGGGACGGGGCGGCATCCATCGGTTCGGCGTCGGTCGCTCCGGCGACGGGCGAGACCATGACCTCGTCCACGCCGTGGCGCGCCGCGAACTCGGCGAGACGCGCGCGGACCTCGGGCCCGGTTCCGACGAACCAGCGCGACATCATCGCGTCGAAGACGGGGGCGGCGAGGGAGTCGGATGCCTCGGCCGCCGCGGCCTGCTCGACGGTCTCGAGGGCCGTGAGCGGCTTTCCGCCGCGCAGTCGGGCCATCATGCGGGCCTGGGGCAGGGCGGCGGCGCGAGCCTGGTCCTCGGTGTCGGCGACGACCGCGTTGGCCGTGACGAAGGTCCGGGGCGCGTCGAGAGTCTCCGACGGCTGGAACTGTCCGCGGTAGAGGTCGAGCGCACGCTCGAGGCCATCGCCCGAGAAGTGGTTGGCGAAGACGTAGGGAAGGCCCATCCCCGCGGCGAGTTGGGCGGAGTAGTCGCTCGATCCGAGCAACCACACCTCGGGGGCGCTGGTCGAGGCGGGTGTCGCGTGCACGTCGTAGGTGCCGCCCGACGTGAAGCGCAGGGTCGCGCCCTCGGAGGAGACCAGCGACCGGATGTCGGTGACGTGGTTCGGGAAGCGCTCCACGTCGCTCGTGGTCCCCGACTGCCGGAGCAGCTGGGTGATGACCGGGTCCGAGCCCGGCGCGCGCCCGATGCCGAGGTCGATGCGTCCCGGCGCGAGGGCTTCGAGCGCCGCGAACTGCTCCGCGACGACGAGCGGCGAGTGGTTCGGGAGCATGACGCCGCCGGAGCCGACGCGGATGCGGTGGGTCCGAGCGGCGGTCGCCGCGATCAGCACGGGCGGCGTCGTGGAGGCGACGGCCGGCATGTTGTGGTGCTCCGCGAACCAGTACCGGCGATAGCCGAGCTCATCGGCTCGCTGCGCGACCGCGATCGACGCGGAGATCGCCTGGCTACTGGTCTGCCCCGTGCGGACGGGGACGAGGTCGAGAACGGAAAGGGCCGGGGTCGCGGTGCTCATAACGAACACTGCAACCCCGGCCACGGGCGGCGCATTCCGCGCCGCCGCCGATTCAGCGGGCGATCCGCGCGGTTCCGGAGGTCCGGCTCGCCGTGTCGTAGCCGCCGAGGCTGCCCGTCACGCGCACCGAGATGCGGTCACCGCGGTCGCCGCGTGCGACCGTGTAGGTCGCCTTCGTCGCTCCCGGGATCGCCGTGCCGTTGTTCAGCCACTGGTAGCTGAGCCGCGTCCCCTCGGTCCACGAGCCCGGCCGGGCGGTGAGGATCCTGCCGACCTTGGCCGTGCCGGTGATGATCGGCGCGGCGGTGCGGAGGGTCCCCTTCGCGACCTTGGCCGTCGGAGCCGAGGTCTTCGCCGCGGTCGCGTACCCGGAGAGGGTGCCGGTCACGCGCACCGAGATGCGCGCCCCTGCGTCGGAGGCGGTCAGTCGGTGCGTCGCGGTGACGGCGCCCCGGATGGGCGAGCCGTCGCGCATCCACTGGTACGCGAGCGCCGTTCCCTTCGTCCATGTGCCGGGCTTCGCCGTGAGGGTGGACCCGACCTTCGCCGTCCCCGAGACCGTAGGCGTGCCGACGGTCAGAGCGGCGGGGGCCACCGTGACCTCGCGGTCGACGCGGGCACGGTTGCCCGCAGCATCTTTCACGACGTACCGCAGGGTGTAGGTGCCGAGCTTCCTGGTGTCCACCGTGCCGCGGACCGACAGGTTCGCCGTGAGGTCGCCGTCGACCGCATCGCGCGCGGTCACACCGGCGAGAGCGTCGAAGGCCGATCCGAAGCGGACGACGGTGGATGCCGGGACGCTGATCTCGGGCTTCACGAAGTCCTCGCGCAGGCCCGCCTCGCGGAAGTGCGTCGAGTGCATGCCGAATGAGTCCTTCAGGTGCGGCATCCAGCAGGCGTCGTTGTGGCGGCCCTCGGGGTAGACGGCCCAGGTGTGCGGCACGTCCTTGCCGGTGAGGATCGTGTCCATCGATCGAGCGGCGTCGTCGAAGCGGTACTCGTCGAACTCGCACGCGTCGAAGTAGAGATCGAACTTCTTCAGCTGCTTCGCCGTCATGTCGCCCGCCTGCTTCAGCGGCGTGGGCAGAGCCGAGCCGGAGTAGCTGAGCGAACCGATGTGCGAGGCGATCGACGAGAACATGCCGGGGTTCGACAGTCCCAGCGACCACGCGCCGAACCCGCCCATCGAGACACCCGTCAGGGCGCGGAAGTCGCGGCTCTCGAGGGTGCGGTACTCCTTGTCGACGAGGGGCACCATCTCGGTGAGGAACATGCTGCGCCACGGCGTGCCGCCGTTGGGCTGGTCGGAGTACCAGAGCGATTCGCCGTCGGGCATGATGACGATCGACTCGGCGAGGCCCTGCTTCCACAGGCCGTCGAGGACGTCGTCGATGTCGCGCGGCTCCCACTCGCGGCTGCCGCCGTTGATGCCGTGCAGCAGGTAGACGACGGGGTACTCGCGGTTCGGTTCCGTCAGGTAGGACGGGGGCAGATAGGTCGCGAACTCGCGCGGCTGGCCCTCGAGGTCGGAGTCGACCGTCTCGCGGAAGAACCGCGAGTCGTTGCCGGTCTCGCGCAGCGACGTGCCGTCGATGTGCAGGAACTGCTGCGATGCGGGCTGGAAGGTGTATGCCTTGCCGTCGCGCGTGCCGGTGATCGTCCGGTTCGTGTCGACGATGAGGGCGCCGTTCTCGCCGGTGACGACCTCGACCTCGCTGTCGGTGAGGGTCAGGGTGCCCGACTCCTTCATCCACTCGCGGATCTCGCGGGCGCGACGGTCCTTCGACCGGCCGTCGTGGAAGTACGTCTTGTCCAGCGTCTTCAGGTAGGCGTCGACGTCACCGTCGGCGAGGGCCTTCCGCTGCGTCTCGAGGACGTCGGCGACGGCGGCTGACTGAGTGGCCGAGGCGCGGGGCCCGGTGATGCCGTAGACGTTCGCGCGGACGGCATCCTTCGAGTAGATCCCGACGGGGCCCTCGTACCAGCCGCCGCCGCCGTTCATGTCGTACAGGCGCACCGCGAGGGTGTTCTCGCCGCCGAAGTTGGGGGCGTCGGCGGGGACGGGGTAGAGCCGCTTCTCGAACCACTGGCTGCTGGCAGCCGGCGGCATCGTGCCGGAACCGCCGATGCGCTGTCCGTTGAGGAAAGCCTCGTCGACGTCGTCGAGGAAGCCGAGCGAGGCGACGAGGTTCGTGCCCGAGGCGTCGGCCGGGAGGGTGAACGTCAGGCGATACCAGCCGAACCCGTCGTAGTCGTCGAACGGAGTGCCGTCGCCCGGCACGGTGATGTCCTGCCAGGAGGAGTCGTCGAAGTCGGGTGAGGCGTAGGACGGGTCGTCGCCCTTCGCGAACTTCCAGGTGCCGCCGAGGTCGAGCGAGACGCTCGGGCCTGCTGCGGCCGAGGTGTCGGCGGACGTCGGCTGAGCGACCGGGGCGGCCAGTGCGGGGGTGGCGATGCACAGCGATGCGGCGACCGCGGCCGCAGCGGTGACGGCGACCAGACGGCGCCGTCGAGGGACGTGAGGATTCACGGGCTCCTACTTCCTTGTGGGATGCCGGGCATCGACGCCCGGTGTGACTGTGCACGTTCACGGAATCGGTGATGAGTCCGCTGTGAACGTGCACACAGAGAGTGGCATCGCCGGGGCCGTGATGTCAACGCGAAGGGAACGGCGTGCGCATATGTGCACGCATAGGGCGTCAGTCGCCGCTCGTCAGGCGGAAGCGCGCCAGACCACGGGGCATTCGAGCACGCGTCCGCTCGTGCCGGGATCCTCGCCGCGAAGCTGGCGAAGCACCGATTCCGCCGCCGCTCGGCCGAGTTCGCCAGCGGGCTGATGCACGGTCGACAGGGGCGGATCGCACCGGAGGGCCCACGAGCTGTCGTCGAACCCGACGATGCCGACGTCGTCCGGCACGACCCGCCCGGCCGCCTGCAGGACGTCCAACGCGCCGGCCGCGACCGCGTCACTGGACGCGAAGACGCCGTCGATGTCGGGTGCGCGTTCGAGCAGCGCGCGCATGCCCTCCTGTCCGTCGGAGTAGGAGTACAGCGGCACGCGCTCCACCAGCTGCGGGTCGAAGCGGTTGCCGAGGGCGTCGACGAAGCCGGCGAGCCGGTCCGATCCCGAGTCGCGGTCGAGGGCGGAGGCGATCATCCCGATCCGGCGACGTCCCGTGGCGGCGAGACGGTTGGTGATCTCGCGCGCAGCGCCGCGGTTGTCGATCGCGACGTAGGCGGCATCGCCGATGTCGCGGGGGTGCCCGACGAACGCGGCGGGCAGGCCCAGTTCGGCGACCGCGCGGGTGATGGGGTCACCCACGCGCGCCGACACGATGATGACGCCGTCGATCAGGCCACCGCTCAGGTAACGGGCCAGGCGCTCGATGTCGCGGGTGGTGTCGGCGATCATGAACGACAGCTGGTAGTCCGCTTCGGACAGGGCGGCGTTCGCGCCGAGGAGGATGGAGCCGATGTTCGGGTCCTCGACGAAGAGCGAGTGGGGCTCGTGGACGATCAGACCGATCGCCTGCGAGCTCTGCATGACGAGGCTGCGTGCGGCGCGATTCGGGACGAAGCCCACCTTCGCGATGGCCGCCTCGATGGCCTCGCGCGCCTCGTCCGAGACGTAGGGCTGACCGTTCAGCACGCGACTGACGGTGCCCCGCGAGACGCCGGCCTCGTTGGCCACATCCTTGACGGTCGCGCGACGGCGCCGGCCGATGACATCCGTGCGGTCGCTGCTCACGCGTTCATCGTATGTGCACGCACACACGTCGCGTGCGCTGAACGATCCGCGAGTCGGTGGCGAATGGATGCCGCGACTCCCGTGATTCCGCGGGTCGAGGGGGTGTTGCCCCGGCCGTGTTGACATCCGAGATTCGCTCGGCCTACTCTGTACACGTTCACAGAGCCTCAACGCGGAGGAACACCGCTTGATCCTGTGCACGTTCACAGGATTCAGAGGAGAACATGTCGGTCCCCGCCCGCCCCTTCGCGCACGATGGCATCGCGTTCGGTTGCGATTACAACCCCGAACAGTGGACGCCCGACGTCTGGGATGAGGACATCGCCCTCATGGGTGAAGCCGGAGTCGACCTGGTCGCGATCAACATCTTCGGCTGGGCGCACATCGAGCCCCGCGCCGGCGAATACGACTTCGCCCGCCTGGACGACATCATCGGACGGCTGCACGCCGCCGGCATCCGGGTGAACCTCGGCACCGGCACCGCCTCCACCCCTGCGTGGCTCACGACCGCCCACCCCGAGATCCTCCCCGTCGTCGAGGACGGCACGCGCCGTTACCCGGGCGGGCGCCAGGCCTGGTGCCCGAGCTCTCCCGTCTACCGCGAAGCCGCCCTCGCGCTCGTGGACGCCGTCGCCGCCCGCTACGGCACGCACCCCGCCATCGCCCTGTGGCACGTCTCGAACGAGCTCGGCTGCCACAACGCGCTCTGCCATTGCGACGAGAGCGCCGCGGCCTTCCGCACCTGGCTGCAGTCGCGCTACGGCACCGTCGACGCCGTCAACCGGGCGTGGGGCACCGCGTTCTGGAGCCAGACCTACTACGAGTGGGACGAGATCCTCACCCCGAAGGCGACACTGTCCAGCCGTAACCCGGGGCAGATGCTCGACTACCACCGCTTCAGCAGCGACGCCCTCCTCGCGCACTACCGCGCCGAGGCGACAGCGATTCGCGCTCACAGCGATGTCGCGATCACCACGAACTTCATGGTCACCGCCCACATCGAGAACCTCGACTACTGGTCGTGGGCGGGCGACATGGACGTCATCGCGAACGACCACTACCTCGATCACCGCCTCGGCGACCCGCGGTCCGAGCTCGCGTTCGCCGCGGACCTCTCACGCGGGCTCGCGCAGGGGTCCCCGTGGATCCTCATGGAGCACTCGACCGGTGCCGTCAACTGGCAGCCGCTCAACAAGCCCAAGGCCGCCGGCGAGATGATCCGCAACTCCCTCACGCACGTCGCGCGCGGCGCGGACGGCGTGTGCTTCTTCCAGTGGCGCGCGTCGGTGCAGGGGAGCGAGAAGTTCCACTCCGCGATGCTTCCCCACGCCGGCACCGACTCGGCCGTCTGGCGCGAGGTCGTCGAGCTGGGCGGAATCGTCGACCGGCTCGGCGAGGTCGCAGGATCCCGCGTCGTGTCCGACGTCGCCGTCCTCTTCTCGTGGGAGTCCTGGTGGGCCACCCAGAGCGAGACCCGGCCGAGCCAGGCGCTCGGCTACCTCGACCAGGTGCACGCCGCGTACCGCGCCCTTCACGCGAACGGCCTCACCGTCGACGTCGTGGCGCCCGGCGCCGACCTCTCGGACTACCGCATGGTCGTCGTCCCGGGCCTTCACCTCATGAGCGAAGCCGACGCCGCGGTCCTGACCGGGTGGATCGCCGCCGGCGGCACCGCGCTCGTCACCTTCTCGAGCGCCATCGTCGACGAGAACGACCGGGTGTACACCGGCGGCTACGCCGGCCCGCTCCGCGAGGCGCTCGGACTCCACATCGAGGAGTTCGCCCCAGTCGCCCCCGAGGTCTCGCTGACCCTGAGCGACGGGTCGACCGCGCGGCTGTGGTCCGAGCGGTCGCGCACGGTCACGGCCGAGGTGGCGGCATCCTTCACAGACGGTCCCGCCGCGGGAATGCCCGCCCTCACCCGCAACGAGTGGGGGCAGGGTGCCGCGTGGTACCTCGCGACTCTTCCCAGCGAAGCCGACTACCGTGACCTCGTCGCGCGTGTCGCCGACGCGGCGGGAGCGGCTCCCGCTGCCGTCGTCGAGCCCCGCTCGCGCGATCTCGAGATCGTCCGCCGACGCGGCGAGCTCTCGTCCTATCTCTTCGTGATCAACCACGGCGAGACCGAGGTCCACGTCGAGTCCGACGGCGTGGACCTCGTGACCGGCGCACCCGTCGCCGGTCGCGCCACCGTGCCCGCCGGCGCGGTGCGCATCATCAGAGAGGAGGCGGCAGCATGACCGCCACGGAAGTCCTCGTGACGCGTTCGTCGGCCAAGCCGCCGCGCGCGAAGCGAATCCCGCGGGCCAAGACCCCGCACAAGGGGGCGATCGCGGTCTTCACCGGACCGTTCGGCATCCTCTTCCTGCTCTTCTACCTGGTGCCCATCGGCTACGCCATCTGGCAATCGCTGCTGGTGGTCCAGCGCGACGGGCTGTACGGCGAGCCGACCGAGGTCTTCGGCGGGCTGACGCAGTACATCCAGGTCTTCCAGAACGCGCCGTTCTGGGAGTCGGTCGGCCGCGTCCTGCTGTTCGGCGTCGTGCAGGTGCCGATCATGCTCGGCCTCGCGCTCCTGTTCGCGCTGCTGCTGGACTCGCCGGTCCTGAAGGGCAAGCGGTTCTTCCGGCTGGCCTTCTTCGCTCCCTACGCCGTTCCCGGCGTGATCGCCGCGATCATGTGGGGCTTCCTCTACTCGCCGAACCTGTCGCCGTTCACCGGCCTGACGAACGCGGTCGACTTCCTCTCGCCCGAGATGGTCCTCTGGTCGATCGCGAACGTCGTGACCTGGGTCTTCGTGGGCTACAACATGCTCATCATCTACTCGGCGCTCCTCGCGATCCCCGCAGAGGTGTACGAGGCCGCGCGGCTGGACGGTGCCGGTCAGATCCGCATCGCGTGGTCGATCAAGATCCCCATGGTGGCTCCGGCCATCATTCTCACCGCGGTGTTCTCGATCATCGGAACGCTGCAGCTGCTGGCCGAACCGCAGGTCTTCCGCTCGTTCAGCACGGCCGTCTCCTCCACGTTCACGCCGAACATGACGATCTACGCGACCAGCTCGGTGCCGAACCCCTACCTCGCGGCGGCCTTCTCGGTCGTGCTGGCCCTGGCCACGTGCGTCCTGTCGTTCGCGTTCTTGAAGCTCACCCAGCGGAAGGCCGAGCAATGAGCCTCCTCACCCGTACCCGCGGCGCCACCGCGACCGATCTGCCGACGACGCGCGGACCGCGCGAGTCGATCATGTCGCGCACCGCTGCCTTCCTCATCATGGGCGTCTTCACGCTCTACTTCCTCGTTCCCATCTGGTGGCTGTTCGTCGCGTCCTCGAAGGACCGCGGACAGTTGCTGACGACCAACCCGCTGTGGTTCGCCGACTGGAACCTCTTCGCCAACATCGGCGATCTGATCTCGTACAACCACGGCATCTACTTCCGCTGGCTGCTCAACAGCCTGGGCTACGCGGGCCTCGGAGCTCTCCTGGCGACCGTGTTCGCCGGTATGGCGGGCTACGCCCTCGGCAAGTACCGGTTCCGCGGCCGCGAGGCGTTCTTCAACATCGTCCTCGGCGGCGTGCTCGTCCCCGCGACCGCGCTGGCCCTGCCGCTGTTCCTGCTGTTCAGCCAGGTGAACCTGACCAACACGTTCTGGTCCGTCCTCCTGCCGAGCATCGTGAGCCCCTTCGGCGTCTACCTCGCCCGCATCTACGCGGCGTCGTCGGTGCCGGACGAGCTCATCGAGGCTGCGCGCCTCGACGGGTCGGGCGAGGTCCGCACCTTCTTCACGGTCTCGTCGCGGCTCATGGCCCCGGCGCTGGTCACGGTCTTCCTCTTCCAGTTCGTGTCCATCTGGAACAACTTCTTCCTGCCGCTGATCATGCTCCGCAGCCAGGATCTGTTCCCGGTCACCTACGGCCTCTACACGTGGAACACCCAGCTCAACCAGATCCCCGAGCTGCGCACCTACGTCCTCGTCGGCGCGTTCCTGTCGATCGTGCCCCTCATCATCGCCTTCCTCTTGCTTCAGCGCTTCTGGCGCAACGGACTCGGCACCGGTTCCGTGAAGTGAGCTCCTGCCGCGGGCGGACCCCTCGGCATCCCTGCAGTACCACTACCTGTCACCCGATCAACGATCAGATTGGAAAACCCATGCAGCACACCAAGAAGGCAGTCGTCGCCGGCGTCGCACTGCTCACTGCGTTCACCCTCGCCGGCTGCGCCGGCGGCAACGGCGGCGGCAGCGGCGACGGGGCAGCAGACCCCGCCGCGTGCGCCCCCTCTGACGGCAAGGTGACCCTCGACTTCACGTCGTGGATCCCGGGCATCGAGGACGCCGCGAAGATGTGGAACGAGGAGAACCCCGACATCCAGGTGAAGGTCCAGACCGGCCCCAACGGCAACTCCGGCACCTACGCGAGCTTCTTCAGCCAGCTCGAGGCCGGCAACGCCCCCGACCTCGGCCAGATCGAGTACGACGCCCTGTCGAGCTTCCGCGTGCAGGACGGCCTCGAGGACCTGTCCGCATGCAAGGACGTCGTCGCCGCGAAGGACGAGTTCATCCCGTGGACCTGGAACCAGGTCACCCTCGGCTCCGACGGCGTGTACGGCATCCCGCAGGACTCGGGCCCCATGGCCCTGTTCTACCGCTCGGACCTGTTCAAGGAGAACAACATCGCCGTTCCCACCACGTGGGACGAGTACAAGGAAGCCGCCAAGGAGGTCCGCAAGGCCGGTGGCTACATCACCAACTTCTCCACCGCCGACATCAACCAGTTCGCCGGCCTCGTCTGGCAGACCGGCGGCGACTGGTTCGCCAACGACGGCAAGGAGTGGAAGGTCAACCTGACGGGCGACGAGTCCAAGAAGGTCGCCGACTACTGGCAGGACCTGATCGACGAGGACCTCGTCTCCACCTACCCGGCCTGGACCGAGGAGTGGAACAACGCCTACAACTCCGGCAAGGTCTGGAGCTGGAACTCGGCCGTGTGGGGCGCCAACTCCATCTCGTCCGGTGCTCCCGACACCGCCGGCAAGTGGTCGGTCGCGCCCTCCCCGCAGTGGGCCGCAGGCGAGAAGGCCTCCGGTAACTGGGGCGGTTCGTCCGTCGCCGTCTTCAAGGGCACGAAGCACCCGTATGAGGCTGCGAAGTTCGCGCTGTGGCTGAACACGTCCGAAGAGGCTCTCACTGCTCTCAACAAGTCGGCGAACATCTACCCCGCCACCACCGAAGGACTGAAGCTCCCCTCGCTGCAGGAGGGTGTCGAGTTCTACGGCGGTCAGAAGATCTACGACGTCTTCGCCCAGGCAGCCGCCGAGGTCAACCCCGACTTCGTCTGGGGCCCGACCATGACGCAGACCTACGCCGACGTCTCCGACGGCTTCCAGAAGGCCGCCAGCGGTCAGGGAACGCTGCTCGAGGCACTGGAGTCCGCGCAGACCAAGACGGTCGACGCCCTCAAGGCGCAGTCCATCCCCGTCGCCGAGTGATCACTCGCTGACAAAACGCATCCGCGCCGCGGGTCGGGCCTTCGGGCTCCGGTCCGCGGCGCGGTCGTGTGTGCGGGGTCAGTCCTGACGCGAGGCCTGCTTGACCTTCTCGTAGGCGGCGAGGGCGTTCTGCCGCGTCGCCTTCAGATCGACCATCGGCATGGGGGGCTGGCCGTCGGCATCCGTGTACTCGGGCGCCCATTGCCGGATGTACTCGCGGCGCTTGTCGAACTTCTCGGCCTGCAGCTCGGGGTTGAAGACCCGGAAGTACGGCGCCGCGTCCGCGCCGGAGCCGGCCACCCACTGCCAGTTGAAGGTGTTGCTCGCTCCGTCGGCGTCGACGAGGCAGTCCCAGAACCATTCCTCGCCGCGGCGCCAGTCGATGAGGAGGTTCTTGATGAGGAAGGATGCCGTGATCATCCGCACGCGGTTGTGCATGTACCCGGTCTCCCAGAGTTCCCGCATCCCGGCATCCACCATCGCGTAGCCGGTCCGCCCCTTCTGCCAGGCACGCAGGGCGGTCGGTTTGAGGCGCGGCCACGGGAACGCATCGAACTCCGGGCGGAGGTTCTTCGTCGCCAGATCGGGGAAGTGGTACAGCGTGTGCCAGGCGAATTCGCGCCAGCCGATCTCGGACAGGAAGCCCGAGGCACCGGGGGTCTCGACTGCGGCGTGCCACACCGTGTACGGGCTCAGCTCGCCCCAGCGCAGCCGCGGTGACAGCAGCGACGTCGCGCCGGCCGACGGCCGGTCGCGGGCGTCGTCGTAGTGCCCGAGGTCCTCCTCGAGGAACTGCTTCAGCCGCCGCTGCGCCGCGGGTTCGCCGGGCTCCCACGTGTCGCGCAGGCCCTGCGCCCAGTCGGGCTCGGTGGGCAGCAGCCCCCAGTCGTCGAGATCGTCCGAGGCCGGGTAGCGCGACGGGCCGGGGACCTCGCGAGGTTCGGGCAGCGGAGCACGCGGCGCCGGTTGGGCGCGGCAGGCTCGCCAGAACGGGCTGTACACCGAGAAGTGCTTCCCCGCTCCGGTCGTGATGGTCCACGGTTCGAAGAGGAGGGATGCCGCGAACGACGCGACCTCGACGTCGCCCTCGCGCAGGTCGGACTTGAGCGCCGCATCGATCTCCCGCTCGGGCCCGCCGTACCTTCGGTTCCAGAACACCGCACCCGCCCCGGTGTCGTCGACGACGTCCTGCACCACTCGGTGGGCGGGTCCGCGACGGAGGATCAAGCGCGAACCGCGGTCGGCGAGCCGCTCAGCGAGGGACGCGAGGGAATGGTGCAGCCACCATCGGGCGGCGCCGCCGAGAGGACGGATGCCGTCGCTCTCCTCGTCGAGCACGTACAGCCCGATGATCGGCTCGTCGCGATCCAGGGCGGCGCGGAGCGCCGGATGGTCGGCGAGGCGGAGGTCGTCGCGGAACCAGACGATCGAAGGGGACGGCATCCCCTCATCCTGACCGTCGGGGCGTCGCGAATCCGCCCCTTGCAATCCGCCGTCGGATCGCTCTGCGGGTCGGGTCAGACGGCGTCGACCGAATGCCCGCGGGGGATCGCGAGGGTCAGGCCTCCGGCGACGACGCGCACGGCGATGCGGGTCGCTTCGCCGAACTCGTCGCCGTCGAGCTGGACGGGATGCGCCTCCTCTGCAGCCAGATCGATGCCCTCGCCGCGCGAATAGCGGACCGAGTTGTCTGCCGTCCGCACCGAGAGGATCTTTCGGCCGGCGCGGAACTTGCGCAGCACACTGTTGTCCCAGGCGAGGCGTCGCCAGACCAGCAGCCAGCCGAAGGCGGAGCGCGGCTGCAGGATGGCGACGTCGAGTTCGCCGTCGGTGATGGATGCCTCCGGGATGAGCTCGAGTCCCGCCTGCAGCGACCCGCAGTTGGCGAACAGGACGCTCTGCACGTCGGCGCGGTGGATGCGGTGCCCGGGCACCTGATACACGACGGGGAACGGCTTCGCCTGCGCGATCGAGCGGGCGGCGCCGTCGACGTAGGCGACCCAGCCGACCTTCTTCTTGAGGTCGCTGTTCGTGTTGGCGATCATCGCGGCGTCGAGACCCATGCCGCCCATGACGACGAAGGCGTGCTCGGCGGTCTCGCCATCGGGCCGGCGCAGCTGCGCGAGGCCCACGTCGATCGCGAGGGTGTCACCGTCGAAGGTCGCGGCGATCATCGCCGCGGGGTCGGTGAGGGGGAGCCGCAGGTTGCGGGCGAGGAGGTTCCCGGTGCCGCTCGGGACGATCGTGAGAGGAACGCTCGAACCGGTCATCGCCTCGCTGACGGCGCGGACGGTGCCGTCGCCGCCCGCCACGAGCACCGCGTCGACGCCCTCCGCGAGCGCCTGACGCGCGACGTCGTCGCCGAGGTCGTCGACCGTCGTCTCGTAGAAGAGGGGTTCGGACCAGCCGGCATCCTTGGCCGCCTGAGCCACCTGCTCGCGCAGCTCGTCGCCGTCCACCTTGACCGGGTTGTAGACGAGAGCCGCCTTGGGGCTCGGACGGCCGTCCTCGTCGGGCATCGGCTCGGTAGACCCGCTGCGGTCGACGCGGCGCGCCTCGCCGGTCCCGCCGTCCTGCGTGTCGGGTGCGATGTCCTCGGGCTCGCGGATCACCCCGTCGGGTTCGGCTGCGGTGGCCGGGTCCTGCGCGTCGTCGGAGCGGTGCGTCGTGCCGGGGTCGGTCGCCATGCGTACAGGATAGGGCTCGGCATCCGGCCTGCCACGCCCCCTTGCGCTCTCGGCGCATCCGCACCAGGGCGGGGGCCGGGAGGCCGCGACTAGACTCGAGAGGTGATCGATCTCGCCCTCCTTCGTGACGACCCCGCCCTCGTGAAGCGCTCGCAGGAGGCCCGCGGCGAGTCGCCTGACACGGTAGACGAGGCCCTCGCGGCCGATCGCGAACGTCGTACCGCCATCACGACGTTCGAGGAGCTCCGCGCCGAGCAGAACGCGCACGGCAAGCGCGTCGCCAAGGCGCCGAAGGACGAGAAGGCCGCGCTGGTCGCTGAGGCGAAGGATCTCAGTGAGCGGGTGAAGGCCGCGCAGCAGGCCGTGACCATCGCGGAGGATGCCGCGTCGGCAGCCCTCGCGCGCATCGAGAACATCGTCATCGACGGCGTCCCCGCCGGCGGCGAGGACGACTTCATCACGCTGCGCACGCACGGGGAGCCCGCCGCCTTCGACTTCGAGCCGCGCGATCACCTCGCCCTCGGCGAGATGCTCGGTGCGATCGACACCGAGCGTGGCGCGAAGGTCTCGGGCGCGCGCTTCACCTTCCTCACCGGCATCGGCGCTCGGCTCGAGCTGGCCCTCATGAACCTCGGCATGCAGCGCGCACTCGAGGCCGGCTTCATCCCGATGATCCCGCCGACCCTCGTGCGCGCAGAGGTCATGCGCGGCACCGGATTCCTCGGCCAGCACGCCGACGAGGTCTACCACCTCGACGACGACGACCTGTATCTGGTCGGCACGAGCGAGGTGCCCCTCGCCGGTTACCACATGGACGAGATCCTCGACCTGGACGGCGGCGCGAAGCGCTATGCCGGCTGGTCGACCTGCTATCGCCGCGAGGCGGGGTCCTACGGCAAGGACACCCGCGGCATCATCCGGCTGCACCAGTTCAACAAGCTCGAGATGTTCGTCTACACGACGCCCGAGGACGCCGAGGCGGAGCACCTGCGCCTCGTCGAGATGCAGGAGCGGATGCTGCAGGATCTCGGGCTCGCGTACCGCGTGATCGACGTTGCCGCCGGCGACCTCGGCTCGTCCGCCGCGCGCAAGTACGACGTCGAGGCGTGGGTGCCGACGCAGGGCGCCTACCGCGAGCTCACCTCGACGTCGAACTGCACCACGTACCAGGCGCGTCGTCTCGACATCCGCCACCGTCCCGAGGGCGGTCGCACGGCTCCGGTGGCGACCCTGAACGGCACCCTCGCGACGACCCGGTGGATCGTCGCCCTGCTCGAGACCCACCAGCGAGAAGACGGCTCGGTCGTCATCCCCGAGGTCCTGCGCCCCTACCTGGGCGGCCTCGAGGTGGCGGAGCCGATCGCGTGAGTCTCTCCGCGGACGAGGCGGCCGAGGTCGTCGAAGAGATCGCGACGGATGCCGCCGAGCCCCCGCGCGAGCGCCTGCTCATCGCGCTCGACGTCGACGGGACGATCCTGCTCGAGGACGAGACCTACAGCCCCGGCGTGGTCGAGGCGATCGCCGACGCCCAGCGCGCCGGCCACGAGGTCATGCTCGCCACCGGGCGCTCATGGGAGAGCACCGGGCGCATCGTCGAGCACCTCGCGATCACGCCCGAGTACGTCGTCTGCTCGAACGGAGCGGTGATCCTCAAGCGCACAGGACCGGTGGAGTCGCCGATGTACGAGCGGTTCCACACCGAGCAGTTCGACGCGACCGAGGTCCTCACCCTCCTGCGCGACCACCTTCCGACGGCGCGCTACATGGTCGAGCTCCCGAGCGGCCGCCGCCTCTTCACGCACCACATGGACGACTGGAGCCTCGCCAAGGCCGATCGGGTCGACTTCGAGGAGCTGTCGGCGAACCCCGTCTCACGCGTCGTCGTGGTCTCCGAGCAGAACACCGACGAGGACTTCGTCGACCTCGTATCGCGCATCGGTCTGAACAAGGTGTCCTACGCCGTCGGGTGGTCGGCGTGGCTCGACATCGCCCCGCAGGGCGTCGACAAGGCGACCGGGCTGGAACTCGTCCGCAGCTGGCTCGGCGTCGAGCCGCAGAACGTCGTCGTCATCGGGGACGGGCGCAACGACATCGGCATGTTCCGGTGGGCACGCGCCCACGGCGGTCGCGCGATCGCCATGGGCCAGGGTCCCGACGAGGTGCTGTCGGAGGCGTCTGAACTCACGGCATCCGTCACCGAGGGCGGTGTCACGACGGTGCTGAAGGGCCTCTGACCGGCTCATTCAGGGCTCATCCAGGCGATCCCGCCACAATGGACGGGTTCTGGGGTCGGCTAGACTCGGCCTGTTCGACCGGTGCCACTCGGTGCGGTCGGGAGGGTTGTCCGAGCGGCCGAAGGATCCGGTCTTGAAAACCGGTGGGCAGCAATGTCCCGTGGGTTCGAATCCCACACCCTCCGCATAGTCCGAAAGGTGATCCGTGAGCGCAAGGCGAGACGCGAAGGCGACGAAGTTCCGCCGCCAACCCGTGGCCCGTCACGGAGCGCTGAGTTCTCCGCATCCGCTTCGTCAGGTCTTCACGATCCTGGCCGCGGTCGTAGCCGTGGTGCTGGTCAGCACCGCGGCGATCGGTGGGTTCTACGTGTGGGATGCCGCGCGCAGCCTGAGCGACAACGGCGTCTCGATCGGGGATGAGGGCAAGGCCCTCCCGCCGCACATCGGCGAGATCGAGGGCGGCGTCAATATGCTCATCGTCGGCACCGACTCGTGCGAGGGGCAGGACCTCAAGCTCTTCCCCCGATGCGCGCACGACGAGGGCGGCGAGCGCAACGACGTCACGATGCTCGTGCACATCAGCGACGCGCCCCGCCGGGTCACCGTCGTCTCGTTCCCGCGCGACATGATCGTGCCGATCCCCTCGTGCAAGAACCCCGAGGGCGGCTCGTACTCGGCGATGAGCGCCCAGATGATCAACGCCTCCTACGGCTACGGCGGGCTCGGCTGCACGGTAGCGACGGTCGAAGCCCTGACGGGAGTCGACATCCAGTTCGCGGGCGCCATCAGGTGGACGGGCGTCATCAACATGTCCGACGCGATCGGCGGCGTGAACGTCTGCCTCAGCGCCGACATCAACGACCGGCACACGGGACTGCACCTGAAGAAGGGCGAGCAGAACCTCGTCGGCGCGCAGGCCCTGCAGTTCCTGCGCATCCGGCACGGCATCGGCGACGGCTCCGACCTGGGTCGCATCTCGAACCAGCAGCAGTTCATGAGCTCGCTCGTGCGCAAGCTGCAGTCCGGCGCGGTGCTCTCGGACTACCCCGCGTTGCTGAACCTCGCGAACACCGCCGTGCGCCAGGTGAACGAGAAGCAGTTGGTCCTCAGCGAGTCCCTCGCCAACCCGCAGCGCATGGTCCAGATCGCGATGGCCGTCGCGGACGTCCCCTACAAGGACATCGTCTTCGTGCAGTATCCGACGGTCTACGCGCCCGGCGGCGGACGTGTGCTGCCCGTCACGTCGGCGGCGGACGTGCTGTTCACGGCACTGTCCGAGAACAAGCCGATCCGTGTCACAGGCGAAGCCAGCGGCGGCGGCGGTGTCGAGGTCGTCGGTGAGGCCGGCGAGCCCGGCGGTGCGAAGCCGACCGATACCCCGAAGGCCACCGGCGAGGCCACGGGAGAGGCGACGCCCGACAAGACCGATGCGCCCGATCAGAGCGAGGCCGGAACCGTCGACCTTCCGACCCAGATCACCGGTCAGTCGGCGAACGAGGTGACCTGCACCGTCGCCCAGCAGTGACGGTCGGTTCGGATCGGCGTCCCGCACCCGTTATGCTTGGCTGGTGCGTCCGCGCCGTTCGCGGTCGGATGCCTGGAGACGTCGCATAGTCAGGCCTAGTGCACCACCCTGCTAAGGTGGAGTCCCCTCACGGGGACCGAGGGTTCAAATCCCTCCGTCTCCGCCACGAGAAAAGCCCCGGACATCCGGGGCTTTTCTCATGACTGCGCGGGGTGCGCCGGCGTCAACCGGTAGCCGCGTCGTCCTGATCGGGCTCGGGCACGATCCGCAGTCCGCCCGGCGAGTTCGCCGTCGACATGAGTGCCTCGATCCACGCCGGATTGAGCGGCCCGGTCGCACGCGAGTGATACCGGATGTCCCAGCTCGTCGACACCCCGATCCAGCGCGAGACGCGCCCGCTGCCGAGGCTGGGGTCGACCGTCCACGTGAGGATGAACGGTTCACGTCGTCGGAGTTTCGTCACCATCACGACCTCGAGATGACTGAGGAGGCGGTCGTCGAGGGTGACCGTCTCGCTGCCGAAGGCCAAGCGTCCCATTCCACCAAGCTTACGGCGTAAGCAGACACGGGGGAGTGCTAAGGGGCAGGATCGACGTGGAGGCTCCCATGAGCAATCAGATCGACCGATCTTCCTGGTCGCGGCTCAGTCGCGCTGTGATCATCGAGGCCGCACTGGGTCTCGTCGACCGCAAAGGCCCATCGGGGCTCTCCATGCGCGCCCTGGGGGCCGAGCTGGGCGTCGAGGCGATGTCGCTCTACCGTCATGTTCACGGCAAGGAGGACCTGCTCGAAGGCATCGTGGACGAGCTGACCGCCGAACTCGTCGTCGTCATGGAGCGTGAGGCCGAGGCGCACTGGCAGACGTTCCTGCAGAACGTCGCTCACGAGGTTCGCGACATCGCCGTCGCGCATCCTCGGGCCTTCCCACTGATCGCGACGCGGCATCCCGCAGCCCCGTGGCTCCGTCCGCCGCTGCGCAGCATCGAGGCCGTCGACATCTTCCTGCGGGTGCTTCTGGCGCAGGGCTTCACCGACGAGCAGGCGGTCGTCGCCTATCGAGGCTTCAGCAGCTTCCTCATCGGTCAGCTGCTGCTGGAGGCCGCCGTCCGCGGCGCTGACGTCGGTGGAACCGTCGTGGGTCAGGCGGAGACCGGGCCGGTCGCCGCCGACGGCGCGCAGAGCTCGTCTCTGGATGACGCTCCCGAAGTGCGTCGCCTTCGACCCCTGTTGAGCGAGGACCACAGTGCGGAGGAGTTCGACACCGCTCTCGAGGTCCTCCTCGACCGGCTCGAGGTCGATCTGTCGCTGTAGCAGCGCTCCGCGCACGCGACTACCACGGTTCGGGATCGGATCTCGACCCGTTTCGTCGGTTCACGTCAAGGAAGGTAACGCCCGGTCACGGAGCGTCTCGAAAGTCGTCCTCGACAGGGTGTCGGGCTAGGAAGGTCGCAGTCACAGCGAACATCCACGCTCAGCGCACCCCGAGGAGACCACCCCATGTCCGACCAGAACCAGACTCCGCCCAGCGACCTCCGTGCCGCCGTTGCGGGAGACAAGAAGCGCACCCGCATCGGCTGGACCGTCGCCATCGCCGTCGTGGCGATCGCCGCGATCGTCGGCGGGGCCGCGCTCCTGATTCCCGCGCTCCGCCCCGCCGATGCCGCCGCGTCCGGCGGTGACGCCCCCGCGAAGCCGATCAGCGTCAAGATCGCCGTGTCCGAGGACAGCCCGTTCCAAGACGCCGTCAAGGAGGTCGCCGCCGAGAAGGGCCTCAACATTGAGTGGGTCAACGTCGAGGACTGGGTGCTGCCGAACACCGAGCTCGCCGCCGGCACGGTCGACGCCAACGCCTTCCAGCACATCCTGTACCTCAGCGCCTTCAACACCGAGAACGGCGCGGACCTCACCCCCGTCTTCTCGACGCTCATCACGCAGTGGGGGATCTTCTCCGCGACGGCCACGTCCCTCGACGACATCGCCGACGGTGCGAAGATCGCCATCCCCGACGACCCCTCCAACGGCGGCCGCGCGCTGAACATCCTCGAAGCCGCCGGTCTCATCACCCTCTCGGCAGACAAGGGCGACTTCCCGGCGGTCGAGGACATCACCGCCAACCCGAAGAAGCTGCAGTTCGCGGAGATCCCGGCGACGTCGATCGCTCAGCAGTTCACCGACCCGAGCCTGGCTGCGGTCGTCGTCGGCACGTCGTACTTCGACCCGAGCCAGAACATCGGCTCCGACGACGCGCTCTTCCTCGACAAGGCGCTCTCCGAGCAGAACCTGCCTTACGTCAACGTCATCGCGACCCGCGAGGACAACAAGGACAACCCCGCGTGGAAGATCCTCAAGGACGTCTACGCCGATGAGCGCGTCGCGGCCGCCAACGAGAAAGAGAACCAGGGCTCCGTGGTGCTCGTTGACGTGCCGGTGGAGCAGCTCCGGACCAAGCTCGCCGACCTCGAGAAGCAGGCCGCGAAGAACTGACCGCGGCTACTCGCGACTGCACCCGGCCCGAGATGAGGAATCCATGAGCACCGCCATCGCCTTCGAGAACGTCTCCAAGTCCTTCAGGTCGAAGGGCCGCACGGTCGACGCCCTCCGCGACGTCAGCCTGACGGTCGAGAAGGGGGAGATCTTCGGAATCGTCGGCTTCTCGGGCGCCGGCAAGTCGACGCTGCTGCGCACCGTGAATGCGCTGGAGCGGCCGACGAGCGGCCGGGTGGTCGTCGACGGTCGCGAGATCTCGGCCCTGCGGGGGCGCGAGCTCTACGCGGCCCGGCAGCGCATCGGGATGGTCTTCCAACAGTTCAACCTGCTCGAGTCGCGGAACGTCTACAAGAACATCGCGTATCCGTTGCGACTCGCGGGCCTGTCCGAGGCGGAGACCCTCGATCGCGTCGAGGAGCTGCTGCGTTTCGTCGGCCTCACCGACAAGGCCCTGGCGTACCCGTCGCAGCTGTCGGGCGGCCAGAAGCAACGCGTCGGCATCGCCCGCGCGCTGGCCACCCGGCCCGACGTCCTCATCTCCGACGAGGCGACGAGCGCACTCGACCCGCAGACGACGGGGGAGGTTCTGAATCTCCTGCGGCGTGTGAATGAGGAGTACGGAGTCACGATCCTCCTCGTCACGCACGAGATCGACGTGGTGCGTGAACTCGCAGACAAGGTCGCGGTCATGGAGAACGGGGAGGTGGTCGAGCACGGGTCGATCTACGACGTCTTCTCCTCGCCGCGGCATCCCACGACCCAGCGGTTCGTGTCGTCGGTGCTACACCACCTGCCGTCGGCTGCGGCGCTGCAGAAGATACGCGCCGTCCATCACGGTCGGCTGGTTCAGCTGCACGTCGAGGACCGGGACACCAACCACCCGTTCCTCTCGCGGGTCGCCCGCGAACACGACGTGGACGTCAACGTGGTCTTCGGCGGCGTCGACGAGCTTCAGGGACGCCTGTTCGGCAGTCTGACGGTGGAACTGCTCGGAACGGATGCCGCAGTGGATGCCGCGATCGAGGGGCTTCGGCGGACGGCCACCGTCTCCGAGATACCCGGGGCCGATAGGGCTCCGAAGGAGGTCGTCCATGCGTGAGTTCGATCCGGCCGCATTCTTCCCCCGCTTCTGGAATGCGATCGGCGAGACCGGTCTCATGGTGGTGGTGGCATTCGCAGGCGCCGCCGTCATCGGTGTGCTCCTCGGCCTCCTGCTCTACGCGAGCAGGCCCGGCAACCTGCTGCAGAACCGCGTGATCTTCTCGGTGCTGAACCTGATCATCAACGTGATCCGGCCCATCCCGTTCCTCATCGTGGCCATCGCCCTGATCCCCCTGACGCGCTTCCTCTTCGGTACCGGCCTCGGCCCGCTGCCGCAGACCATCCCGCTGATCATCGTCGCGTGCGTCGCCATCGCCCGGGTGTCGGAGTCGAACCTCGTCGCCGTCAGCCCGGGATCGATCGAGGCGGGCGCCGCGATGGGTGCGAGCCCCGCCCGCGTGCTGTTCACCATCGTCGTACCCGAAGCGCTCGGCCCGCTCACCCTCGGGCTCACCTACATCCTGGTCGCGCTCGTCGACGCGACAGCGGTCGCGGGGGTGCTCGGCGGCGGCGGGCTCGGGTCGCTCGCCATGAACTACGGGTACCAGCGCTTCGACTGGATCTCGGTCGGCATCGTCGTCCTCGCCCTCATCGTCCTCGTCCAGCTCGCGCAACTGCTCGGCAACACGGTCGCGCGGAAGGTGATGCACCGGTGACCGGGCGCTTCGACGACTTCCTCGCCCGCGTCGCGGTCGACGCGCCACAGCGCGAGCGCGAGCGGCGTCTCTTGACCGCGGAACTGGCCGAACTGCGCGAGATCGGCTTCGGCACGTGGCGGGTGCCGGAAGCATTCGGTGGGTCGCCCATCCCGTTGGAGGAGCAGTTCGCCCGCCTCATCCGACTGTCTGCGGCGGATGCGAGCCTCGGCCACGTCTGGCGCGGGCACCTCGCCTTCGTCGAGTCGCTCCGGCTGCTGCCGGCCGCGCAGGCGGAGCCGTGGTTCGCGCGGATCCTCGGAGGGGACTTCGTGGGCAACGCCCAGTCCGAACGGCACGACACCGCGCACCTCGAGACCCGGATCGACCGAACGAGCGGGGAGCCGTTGCTGTCGGGGACGAAGTACTACACGACCGGCAGCATCTACGCGGACTGGATACACCTGGCTGCCCTCGACGGCGACGAGCGGGTGGCCGTCACGGTGTCGGCTCATCATCCGGGCGTCCGATCGACCGACGACTGGGACGGATTCGGGCAGCTGCTGACAGGCAGCGGGACGACGGTGTTCGACCGCGCGCCGGTGGGGAAGGGCGGCATTCTCGTCTCGCCCGAAGAGGGCGCCGACGCGCGCGGGCACCACCTCGGGTCGATCCTTCAACTCACCCTGCTCGCCGTCGTCGCCGGCATCGCGCAACGCGCCCTCGACGACGCCGTCGACTTCGTGGTCCCGCGGCGGCGGACCTTCGGGTTCGCGGGCGAGACCCTCCCGCGCGAAGACCCACTCGTGCAGCTCGTCGTGGGCGAGCTCGACGTCGTGGCGGCGACGACGCGACGGCTGGTGCTCTCGGTCGCAGCGGCCCTCGGCGCGGCATCCGACCGTCGTGCGAGCGCGGCGGAGATGCGCGAGATCCAGTTCGAGGTCTTCCGGCTGCAGGAGCTCGTACCCCGGCTCGTCCTCGACGCCACGACCCGCCTCTTCGAGGTCGGGGGCGCGTCGGCTGTCGGCGCGGGCCGCGGACTCGACCGGCACTGGCGCAACGTCCGCACGATCGCGTCCCACAACCCGGTGATCCAGCGCACGCGTGCGCTCGGTCAGGTGGCACTCACTGGGACCCTGCCGGAGCGGCAGGCGCCGGGAGCCGAGGCCTCACGGCCCGCCGAGGCTGCGCTCGCATGACCCGCATCACCGACGCCGTCGCACGCTTCGCACCCGTCTTCGACGAGGTAGGCCGGGATGCCGTCGCCCGCGAACTCTCGCGGAGGCTGCCGCACGAGGAGGTCGCCCTGCTCCGAGACGCGGGATTCACCCGGGTGACGGTGCCGGAGGAGTTCGGGGGCGGCGGTGAGCCGCCGTCGGTGCTGTTCGCCCTGCTCGCCGAACTGGCACGGCGCGATCCGAACCTCGCGCAGCTGCTCCGCTCCCACTTCTCGTTCGTCGATCGGACGGTCCTCGCGCCGCCGTCCGGTGAGCGTTCCCGGAGGCTCGGCCTCGTCGCGGACGGGGCCATCATCGGCAACGCCACTCACGAGCGCTCCGCAGCCAAGGTCGGTGCCCTGTCCACGACGCTGACGGCGTCGGACGGCGGCCTGAGACTCGACGGCACGAAGTACTACAGCACCGGTACCCTCTTCGCCGATCTCGTCTCGGTCGCCGCGCAGGACGACGAGGGCGCGCTCGTCGCAGCGCTCGTGCCGACCACGGCTGAGGGCGTCGACGTCGTCGACGATTGGCGTGGGTTCGGGCAGCGTCTCACCGGCAGCGGGACCACGGTCTTCCGATCGGTCGTCGTCGACGAGGATGCCGTCGCCCGCCGCGTCATCGGCGGCCCGTCGCACGGCGGGGCATTCGTCCAGCTCGTCCTGCTGGCCGCCGCCGCGGGAATCGGGCGCGCGATCGTCGATGATGCGGTCGCCTTCGTGCAGAAGCGCACCCGGACCTATAGCCATGCCGCGGCCGCGACGGCCCGCGAGGATCCGCTCGTCCAGGAGACGATCGGTCGGCTGTCGGCACTCTCTTTCACGGCGGATGCCGCTCTCGCCGCCGCTGTCGCCGGGCTCGACGCATCGGTCGCCGCTCAGTCGGCCGGTCTCTCGGGCGAGGCCCTGCGCGAAGTGATCGCCCCCGTCGAGGCGGCCACCGCCCGCGCGCAGCTCGTGGTACTCCCCGCCGTACTCGAGGCTGCCACCCTGCTCTTCGAGGTCGGGGGCGCGAGCGCCGTCGACGCCGACCTCGCACTCGACCGACACTGGCGGAATGCTCGGACCCTGGCATCCCACAACCCCGTCGCCTACAAGGCGCGCGCTCTCGGCGACCTCCTGCTCAACGACACGCCCGTACCCGGGTGGTGGAGCACGGGCGAAGCCTGAGCCGTCCCTGAAGACGCACGCCGAGAAAGGACCCGCATGGCGGAGCCCAAGAAGCTCATCCTCAACCTGTTCGAGATGAACACGGTGAGCCACATCACCCACGGGCTGTGGTCATTGCCGGGCAACAACCGGCACCGCATCAACGACATCTCCTATTGGCTCGAGCTTGCGCAGATCCTCGAGCACGGCGGGTTCGACGGGGTCTTCCTCGCTGACGTCGTCGGTGCGTACGACGTGTTCCGGGGCGGGCCCGAGACCGCGATCCGCGAGGGGCTGCAGATCCCGTCGAACGATCCGCTGCTGGTCATCCCCGCGATGGCCGCCGTGACGGAGCGTCTCGGATTCGGCGTCACCTTCTCGACGAGTTACGAGCCGCCGTTCTCGTTCGCGCGCCGCATGTCCACCCTCGACCACCTCACCCGGGGCCGGGTGGGCTGGAACATCGTGACCTCGTACCTGCCGAACGCCGCTCGCAACTTCGGTCTGGCGGATGAGATCCCGCACGACCGCCGCTACGCGATCGCCGACGAGTTCCTGGACGTCGTCTACAAACTCTGGGAGGGCTCCTGGGACGACGACGCGGTCATCGCGGATGCCGCGACCCGCACGTACACGGATCCGTCCAAGGTCCGATACATCGACCACGTGGGCGAGAACTTCCGTGTCGCGGGTCCCCACCTGAGCCAGCCGTCGCCGCAGCGGACCCCCGTGCTCTATCAGGCCACGGGGTCGCCCGCCGGCATCGAGTTCGCCGGACGCCACGCGGAACTGGTCTTCACGGGCGGGCGCACGACGGCGGACTTCATCCGCAACGTCGAGCAGATGCGCTCCGCAGCCGCCCGGCACGGCCGCGAAGCGGACGACTTGCGCTTCATCGTGCAGGCGGGAGTCGTCGTCGGTCGCACCGAGGAGGAGGCGGCCGACAAGTGGCGGACCTACCGCGAGAACACGAGCGTCGACGGCATCCTCGCCCACGCCGGATTCCCGTTCGACCCGACCGCGTTCCCTCGCGAGACCCTCGTCGGCGATGCCCTGGCCGAGGTGGGTGTCGCCGCGAATTCCGTGCCGACGGCGGGTCCCGACACCACGATCGGCGAGCTCCTCGACGGGATCGCGACAGGCCGCGAAGGGCGCTTCTTCGTCGCGGGGACGCCCACGGTCGTCGCCGACGAGATCGAGCGGTGGCTCGACGAGGACGGCATCGACGGCATCAACCTCCGGCAGTACCACTCCTTCGACACCGCCCGCGATTTCGCCGAGCTCGTCGTACCCGAGCTGCGTCGACGCGGCCGATTGCGGGAGGGCGGTCCGACGCTGCGCGAGCGGCTGTTCGACCGCGGGCCGCTGCTGCCCACCAGCCACATCGCCGCGCGGTACCGAGGCGGCGCGAATCTCGACGTTCCGGTGGCGCCGCTGTTCGGGTGACGTCCTAGAGTTGGCATGACAATATGTCCGGTCATATGTATTCACCCGGGCGGCGACTGGAGGCATCCTCGTGAGCACTCGAATCGAGACCGGCAACCCGGACATCGAGGTCGTCATCGTCGCAGAAGAGGATGCGGCGCCCCGGCTCCTCCGCTGCGGTCCGAGGGGTGCCACGGCTGACATCCCCCCGGGGCAGCCGCTCATCGAGATCGTCACGACCGACTCGGGTCACGCCCCGTCGACCACGCGGATCACGTACGGGGAACTCAGCGGCCGTCTTCGCTATGTCGGCCACGAGATCCACGAGCGAGACCGCGGGTGGACGGAGCTGGTTCTGACGACGTCTGAAGAGGTCGACGGCCCGGCGCAACGTCTCGGCCTCGTCGAGGGCCGCGGCATCGAGGCCGTCCTGCGCATCAGCATCCCTCCGCGCGGGGCGGCGCTGCGCTCGACGGTGACCGTGACGAACGCTCCGGACGCCCGTGGTGCACGCACACTGACGTCGGTGGCGAGCCTCGCCCTGCACCTCTCGCTCGGGCCGAGTGGTGAGGCCATGCCGGATGCGTTCACCCTCGCCACGGCCCGGAACGACTGGATGGGCGAGTCCCGGTGGAGCGTCGCCCCGTTGCGGACTGCGGGCCTCGAGGATCTGGGATTGAGCTACCGGGACATCGGCAGTCGGGGCCACGTCACGTTCGCCTCGTCCGGTACCTGGTCGACGGGGACCTACCTTCCCGCCGGCGCTGCGTGGAACACCGCCGACGGTTCGGCGCTGACGTGGCAGATCGAGCACAACGGCGGGTGGCGGTTCGATCTCGCCGAGAATGCCCAGGGCACCTCCCTCGCCCTCGGTGGCCCCACCGACGACGACCATCATTGGATCGCCGTCCTCGAGCCCGCCGAGAGCTTCACGACGGTGCCCGTCTCGCTCGCCGTCGGACGCGACCTCGATGAGGCTATCGGGGCGATGACCGGCCTCCGCCGCCTCAGCCGCAGACCGCATCCCGACAACGTCGAACTCCCGGTCGTCTACAACGACTACATGAACACGCTCATGGGCGACCCGACGACCGAGAAGCTGCTCCCTCTCATCGACGCCGCAGCCGATGCCGGCGCCGAGACCTTCGTGATGGATGCCGGGTGGTACGCCGACGACGATGACTGGTGGACGACGGTCGGCGAGTGGACACCGTCCGACGTCCGGTTCCGCGATGGCATGGGCGTCGTCTTCGATCGCATTCGCGAGCGCGGTATGCGACCCGGGATCTGGCTCGAGCCCGAGTTCGTCGGCGTCGACTCGCCTCTCGCGAAGACGCTCCCCCCGGAAGCGTTCTTCCAGTTCCGATCGCAGCCGCGAGTCGAAAGCGAGCGGCTGCACCTGGATCTGCGTCACCCCGCCGCCCGGCAGCACCTCGACGAGGTGGTCGACCGGCTGGTGGGCGAGTTCGGGATCACCTATTTCAAGCTCGACTACAACGTGAACATGAGCCTCGGCACCGATCGCGATGCCGACAGCTCGGGTGCGGGTCTGCTCGCCGCCAACCGCGCGCACGTCGGTTGGCTCGCCGGCGTCCTGGACCGTCACCCCGGCGTCACGCTGGAGAACTGCGGCTCCGGAGCGATGCGTGCCGATTGGGCGCTCCTCGGCGTGACGCAGCTGCAGTCCACGAGCGACCAGCAGGAGGCGGAGTACTACTCGGCGATCGCGGCATCCGCCCCGTTCTCGATGCTTCCCGAGCAGGCGGCGAACTGGGCGTACCCCGCCGCGGACATGTCCCTCGAGAAGACGGCGTTCACGCTGGCGACGGGCATCCTCGGCAGGTTCTACCTCTCCGGCTTCCTCGACCGGCTCGACGACGAGCAGACCGCACTCGTCGCCGCAGCCGTCCGCGTCCACAAGGACCTCCGGCCGTTCATCCGCGCCGCGACACCGTCATGGCCGCTGGGTCTGGATCAGCGAAACGAGCCCTGGCAGGCTCTGGCGCTCCGCGACTCGGCCGTGACCGTCCTGACGCTGTGGCGGCAGGAGGGCGCTCCGCCGACGGTTCGGATCCCCCTGCCCGCATTCGCCGGTGTCGACCTCGATCTCGAGGTGCTCTTCCCGGACGCCGGGTCGGCGTGGGACTCGACCTGGTCGAGCGCGGACGGCGTTCTCGAGGTCGGCACGGACGATCCGTCCCTCGCGGCGCGGGTCGTCAGGCTCGTCGTTCGGTGATTCCCGCCAGGTGCATCCGCAGGCGCGACTCGGGCGGAATACATCAGTGGCGCCCGGCACGTCCGCCGGGCGTCACCCTTCTCATCGAAGGAGCAACGTGATGAACAAGAAGCTGGGAATCGCGCTCGCCACCGTGGTCGCGGGTGCGCTCGCACTGACGGCATCCCCCGCATCCGCGCACCAGGCACCGAAGTCGACCGGGACGATCGTCGACGTCGCCGTCGCGGCATCCGGCGGCGGCACCCCCGACGCGAACGGGTCGGATTACGACATCCTCGTGCAGGCGCTGGTCGCGACCGGTCTGGACAAGACCCTCGACGACACGAAGGCGACGTTCACGGTGTTCGCCCCGAACGACCGTGCCTTCGAGCGGCTCGTGACGGACCTGACGGGGACGGCACCCGCCTCCGAGCAGGCGGCGCTCGAGGCCATCACCTCGACCTTCACCACGGAGGAGATCAGCGACGTGCTGCTGTATCACGTGGTCGCAGGCAAGAAGCTGTCGCCCCTGAAGGTGCTCTTCGCGCGGTCGATCGACATGGCGAACGGCGGCACGATCAAGCCGCGCGGCATCGTCCTGCGCGATGAGTCGCCCGAGCTGAAGAACCCCAAGCTCGTGCTCCGCGCCATCAACATCCCGGCGTCGAACGGCGTCATGCACACGATCGACCGGGTTCTGGTCCCCGGCAGCTGATCACTTCCCCGTTCCGCGGTGCCGGATGCCGCTGCTCACCGCGCGAGCAGGCGCCGCAGCCACCTCACTCGGGCATCGCGCGCATCGCGCGACAGGGCGGCGTCGGGGGACAGGGCGTCGAAGGCATGCGCCCCGCCCGGCCAGACGTGGAGTTCCGCGTCGCCGCCCGCCGCCCAGATGCGGCGGGCGTAGTCCACGTCCTCGTCGCGGAAGGTCTCGGCCGAACCGACGTCGAGGAAGGTCGGCGGGAGTCCTCCGAGGTCCTCGGCGAGAGCGGGGGAGGCGTACACCGGCACGGTGTCCCGGTCCATGCGCCCGAGATAGGCCGCCCAGCCGGTCGCGTTCGCGCGACGGTCCCAGGCGCCGACGCCGTCCATCTGGTGGGAGGATGCCGAGTCGTTGCGGTGATCGAGCATCGGGTAGACGAGCATCTGGCCGAGCGCCGCGGGCCCGCCGCGGTCTCGGGCGAGCAGGACCGCGCCGGCGGCGAGGCCGCCTCCGGCGCTCACCCCCTGGACGATGATGCGGGCGGGATCGAGCCCGTACGCCGCCCCTTCCCGGATGATCCACTCCCAGCCGGCGAAGACGTCGTCGAGGGCTGCCGGGTAGGGGTGCTCGGGGGCGAGCCGGTACTCGACGGAGACGATGGCGAGACCGAGCTCGAGAGCCGGGATGCCGAGGTCGGGGAGCACGTCGTAGGCGCTGCCGACGATCATCCCGCCCCCGTGGACGTGCAGGAGCACCGGGAACGGTCCGCGGCGGTCCGCGGGGGTGAGGACGACGAGGTGCACACCGGCGCCGTCGGCGGCTACGGTCTCGACCTCGCGATCGTCGAATCGGCCGCCGAGGGTCCACGCGTCCCTCGGCGGCTGGACGGCACTCGCGCGGAGGGCGGGGATGTCCTCGGGCGCGAGGCCCGTCACGACGTCGTCCCGTTCGACGAGCGCTCGCCGGATGTCGGGATCGAAGGGCGGTCGCGCAGGCAGGGCGCCGGTCGCGCGGGGGCTCCATTGCTCCATGTGGTCTCCTCGACGCGATGTGAGCACCCCGGTGCTAAATCGCGTTAGCCGAGAGAATAGCCGATCTCGCGGGTCGCAGCCCGTTCAGTCGCCGGCCGACACGGCGCGCACGGATCCGCGGCTGCGCAGGGGCATCGCGATCCGCTCGACCGAGGTGGGGGCATCAGGCGACGTCGTCAACAGCGTCTCGACCGAGTGGAGCCCCAGCTCGAAATGGGGGATCGCGAACGTCGTGAGACCCGGGTGGACCCAGCTCGCCAGCTGATGGTCGTCGAAGGAGACGATCGAGAAGTCGTCCGGCACCGTGAGGCCCGCTTCCGCGATCGCCTGGTATGCGCCGAAGGCGATGCGGTCGTTGAACGCGATGATCGCACCCGAGCGCACACCCGAGGAGATGAGGTCCGCGGTCGCCTTCCATCCATCGACGGGCAGCCAGATGCTCAGCATGCGTCCCGATGCGGGCGAGACGCCCGCCGTGGCGAGTTCCGCGAGGATCCCCTCCAGCCGCTCGCGTCCCGCCACCGTCTCGCGGGGGACCTCCGCCGTCGTCGGGCCGGCGCCGATGAGGTGGATGTCGCGATGGCCGCGATCGAGCAACAGACGCGCCGCGCGACGACCGGCATCCAGTTCGTCCGGCAGGATCGCGTGCGCGTGGTTCGTGGGCCCGTCGGGGAGGGTGTTGAGCAGGACGACGTTCCGGTTGGCGAGGGCCGCCGGGACGGACCGCTTCCGGGTGAACATCGACGCCATGATCACGCCGTCGACCTGGCGATCGAGCATCGCGTGGACGAGGCGTTCTCCCTCGGACTCGTCGCCCTCGTACTCGCCGATGAAGAGCATGTGCCCGTGCCGGCGGGCTCCTTCGAGCGCGCCCTTGATCATGTCGCCCGCGAGCTGGGACGTGGCGACCGAGTCCGAGATGAACCCCAGCGTCCGGCTCGTCCCGCTGCGCAGTCCGGCCGAGATCATGTTGGGCCGGTAGCCGAGCTCGGCGGCGACGAGGCGCACGCGCTCCTGCGAGGCTTCCGCGATCCGCATCTCGTCGCCGCGCCCCGACAGGACGAGCGACGCCGTCGTCCGCGACATCCCTGCGGCGCGGGCGACGTCGGCGAGCGTCACCCGGTTCTTCGTCACGTGGGCCTCCTGTCTCCCGCGATCCTAACGGGGTGTCGAGATCGACCGTCCGGCCGCGGTGATCCCCGGGCGGCGCCCATTGACACGGTGCGGTGACGTGACGCATCATGACCTTGCTAACGCGATTTAGCACCGAGACTCCACGGAGCCTCGGTCCCGAACACCGTGGTTTTCCGAAAGGAGACAGTGATGTCTCGCCTCACACAGCGCCCCCTTCGCCCGCTGATCCTCGCCGGGGTCCTCACCTCGCTCGCGGTGGCCGTCACCGCATGCGCCCCTCCCGGCGGAACCGCCGCACCGCAGGCATCCTCCACGGCCGATTTCGGCGCGAACGGACCGACGTGCGGTGACGAGGACGTCGTCCTCAGCGGGTACTTCGAGACCGGGTTCCCCCTCCCGAAGGACCTGACCGCCGAGTTCACGAAGCAGTTCCCGAACGTGACCTTCGACATCCGCGAGGACCAGTTCGCCGTCATCACCCAGAACGCGCCGCGCGTCCTGCAGGACTCGCCGCCGGACCTCATGCGTCTGCCGCAGATGTCCGAACTCGCCAAGGACGGTCTGCTCCTGAACCTCGACCCGTACGCAGAGGCGTTCGGGTGGACGGACTGGCCAGCCTCGCAGCTGCAGCAGCTGCGTGTGGACGCTGACGGCCGTCGCGGCAACGGGCCGCTGTATGCGCTCGGTCTCAACTATTCGATGACGGGCGTCTTCTACAACAAGACCCTCGCCAAGAAGATCGGCATGACCGAGGCGCCGAAGACGCTCGATGAGTTCGACGCGGACCTGAAGGCTGCGAAGGATGCCGGTATCACGCCGATCACCCAGTTCAACGGCGGCGCCACGGGCGGTCTCGCCTTCCCCCTGCAGGCGCTGATGGCCTCGTACGGCGACCCCGCCAAGATCAACGACTGGATCTTCCAGCAGCCGGACGCGACGATCGACACCCCCGAGAACCTCGAGGCCGCGAAGCACCTCAAGAAGTGGATCGACGAGGGCTTCTTCGCCGATGACATCAACTCGCTCGACTACTCGCAGATGATGAGCCGCTTCATCGGCGGCGAGTCCCTCTTCATGTTCGACGGCGACTGGGAGTCGGGCAACCTCGACACCCAGATGCCGGGTGAGGCCGGGTTCTTCCTCATGCCCCCGCGTGAAGAGGGCGGTCAGATCGGCGCGATGTCGGCTCCGCTGACCTTCGGAGTCGCTGCGACGGCCGAGCACCCCGACTGCGCCGCGTTCTTCCTCAACTGGACCGCGACCAACGAGAAGGCACGCACGATCGGCGTCGAGGTCGGCGGCTCGCACCCGATGGGCCCTGCCGACGCGTTCATGCCCCCTGTCGAGGAGGGCTCCACGACCGCCGCGACCCTCGCGGCCGGGGCGGAGCTCAGCAAGGCAAACGGCGCGATGGACTTCATCGCCAACGCGACCGGTGCCATCTACGCGCAGAGCTGGACGCCGAACCTGCAGAAGCTGGTCGCCGGTGAGCAGACCCCGGAAGGGCTCCTGTCGTCGGTGCAGTCGGACTACGAAAGCCAAATCGGGAACTGAGTGATGGTCTCTGCTCCTCCCGCTGCTGCGCCGGTGGTCGCCACCGGCGCAGCAGCGCTCGACCCGGCGGCGGCGCAGCGCCGCCGCCGGCGCAAGCTCCGGGCGAGTCTCGCGGCGTACCTTCTGGTGCTGCCCGCTGCAGGCTTCTACGTCTTCTTCGTGCTGCGCCCCATCGCGCTGTCGGCGCAGTACTCGTTCTACGACTGGAACGGGATCGGCCCCGCCACGTGGGTCGGATTCGCCAACTACGTCGAGGTGTTCAGCAACCCCAAGCTCACCGGCGCGATCCTCAACGCCTTCGAGCTGATCATCTACTTCAGCGTCATCCCCGTCGGCATCGCGCTGATCGCGGCCAACATGATCCGCGCGATCGCCGCGAGCCGACTGGCCGGTATCTCGCGCACCGTCCTCTTCCTGCCGCAGGTCATCCCGCTCGTCGCGGCCGGCATCATGTGGAGCTGGCAGCTGTCGACCAACGGCGTGGTCAACCAGTTCCTCCGGCTCTTCGGCCTCGGCGAGGTGACACGCGCCTGGCTCGGCGACTTCTCGACCGCGCTCCCGGCCGTCGGCGTCATCGGGGCGTGGGTCCAAGTGGGGCTCTGCCTCGTCCTGATCCTCGCGGGCATGACGAAGATCGACCCCGCCCTCTACGAAGCGGCGCGCATCGACGGCGCCGGACCCCTCCGAGAGTTCTTCAGCGTGACGCTGCCCGGCGTCCGCCAGGAGGTCGCCGTCTGCGTCACGGTCACCGTCATCGCGGCGCTCGCCAGCTTCGACATCATCTACATCGCGACGCAGGGCGGTCCCGGCGACAGCACGCTCGTCCCCGGCCTCCAGATCTTCTACCTCGCGTTCTACCAGCGCGAGGTCGGCACGGCGTCGGCGTTCGCCATCGTCCTCATGGCCCTCGTCCTGCTCATCGTCCTGCCGCTCCAGCGCATCCTCCGAGGGAAAGAATCGTGATCGTCCGCGCCCGTGAGAAGTGGGTCGGCCGCATCCTGCTGGTCGTCCTGATGCTCGTCACCGTCATGCCGTTCATCAGCCTGTTCGTGACGGCGCTCCACGCGCCTGGGACGTACCCGAGCGGTCTGGAGTGGCCGGCCGAGCCGCGGTGGGACAACTTCGTCACCGCCTTCCAATCCGCGAACATGGCGGCGCTCCTGGGCTCGAGCTTCCTCATCGAGATCGCGGTTGTCCCCGCGGCGGTCCTCTTCGCGACGCTCGCCGGGTTCGCCCTCGGTCAGCTGCGCCCCGCGGGCGGCCGGATCGTGTTCGTCGCCTTCATCCTCGGCCTGACCCTGCCGTTCGAGGGGATCATCACGCCGCTCTACTTCCAGATCCGCGAGATGGGTCTGCTGAACACCCGGTGGGCGATCATCCTGCCCCTCATCGGCCTGTTCATGCCGTTCGCGGTCATGTGGATGCGCGCGCACTTCATCACGATGCCGCAGGACCTCTCCGAGGCCGCCCGTATGGACGGTGCAACGACGTGGCAGCTCTTCTGGCGCATCCACATCCCGCTGTCGGTGCCGGCGCTGTCCTCGCTCGCGATCCTGCTGTTCCTGTGGACCTGGAACCAGTTCCTGCTCGCGATCGTGCTCGTCAACGACCCCGAGAAGCGGACGATGGCGGGCGCACTGGGAGCTTTCCAGGGCCAGTACGGGACCGACATCCCGCTGCTGTGCGCCGGGTCCCTTCTCATCCTGACGCCGACGCTGATCATCTTCCTCGTCTTCCAGCGGCACTTCGTCTCGGCGCTGCTGCAGGGCTCGCTCAAGGGCTGAGATGGCCTTCGCGCTGGACACCCATTGGGTGTGGGACTTCTGGGTGGCCGACGACGGGGAGATGTTCCATCTCTTCTACCTGCGCGCGCCAAAGTCGCTGGGTGATCCGGAGCTGCGCCACCGGCACGCGCGCATCGGCCACGCGACGTCGACGGATCTCGCCGTATGGACCGACCACGGCGAGGTGCTCGGCCCAGGCGCACCCGGCGACTTCGATGCGACCGCCACCTGGACGGGATCCGTCATCCGGGGCGACGACGGACTCTGGCGGATGTTCTACACCGGGTCGGTCTTCCTCGAGCAGGGGTCGGCTCGCAACGTCGAGTCGATCGGGATGGCCACCTCCGCCGATCTGCACCGATGGGACAAGCGCGACGGTTTCGTCCTGCGGGCAGCGGAGGAGTACTACGAGAAGCTCGGCGACACCGCGTGGCACGAGGAAGCGTGGCGCGACCCGTGGGTGTTCCGCGACCCCGCCGGCGACGGCTGGCACATGCTGATCACCGCCCGCGGCGCAGCCGGGACGATGACCGCCGGTGGCGTCGTCGGGCACGCCTGGTCGCCGGACCTTGACACGTGGACGGTTCAGCCCCCGCTCAACGATCCGTCGCGGACGTTCGCTCACCTCGAGGTCTTCCAAGTGGCGGAGGTCGACGGTGTTTCCGTCCTCCTCTTCAGCGCCCCGCGGACGACGGGTGGGACCGAGGGTGTCTGGATCGTCCGAGCGGATGCCGTGCCCCGGGACGCCGCGGTCGACGATGCGAGCCTGCTGCTCGCCGCGCCGCACTACGCCGGCCGCATCGTCCATGATCGAGCGGGCGAGCCCGTCGTGCTGGCCTTCGTCGGGTCGCCCGGGGCAGGCGCGGAGCCGGCGGGGATCACCGACCCGCTTCCGGCGCGGGCTCTGCTCGCGGCCTCCGCCCCGTCGCTTGACGCGGCAGGCGGCATCCGCGACCGTCATCTGCGAAGATGACGCCATGATCATCGCCGGGTTGGTGTTCGCGGCGCTCGGCGCCGCCATTCACGTCTACATCTTCTTCCTCGAGTCGATCGCGTGGACCGGGCCCGCAGCGCGGCGCACCTTCGGCACGACCGACGCGACGGTCGACATCACGAAGCCCTTCGCGTTCAATCAGGGCTTCTACAACCTGTTCCTCGCGATCGCCGTGTTCCTCGGCATCGTCTTCGTCGCCACCGGAGCAACGGCCGTCGGCGCGACCCTCGTGTTCGTCGGCGCGGGCTCGATGCTCGCCGCGGGTCTGGTCCTGCTGCTGTCCGACCGATCGAAGGCGCGTGCGGCGCTGATCCAGCTCACCGCGCCTCTCATCGGGGTCGTGCTCCTGGCCATCGGGCTGGCCGTCTGACGTGAAGCTCGCCGTCGTCGGGGCGGGGAAGATCGTCGCCGAGTTCCTTCCCCACGCCTCCGGCGTCCCCGGCCTGACCCTCGGGGCGATCGTCGGACGCGAGTCCAGCCGCGGCAAGCTCGACGAGCTGGCGGCGGCCCACGGCATCCCCCTCGTCTTCACCGACCTCGACGAGTGCCTCGCCGACAGCCGTGTCGACACCGTGTGGATCGCGCTCCCGAACGTGCTGCACGCGGACGTCGCCCGCCGTGCGCTGCGGGCGGGCAAGCACGTGATCTGCGAGAAGCCGTTCGTCTTGCGGACCGAGGAGCTCGCGGAGCTCCGCGCCCTGGCAGCCGAGCGGGGGCTCATCCTCGTCGAAGCGATCAACAACCAGTACCTCGCGAGCATGGTCTGGATGCGCGAGAACCTGCCTCGTCTCGGCGACCTGCGACTCGTGCAGTGCGAGTACTCGCAGTACTCGTCCCGCTACGACGCGTTCCGCGCCGGAACGATCGCGCCGGCCTTCGATCCGGCGGCGGGCGGCGGGGCCCTGACGGACCTCGGTATCTACACGCTGCACCTCGTCATCGGCCTGCTGGGCGCTCCCGACACTGTCGGGTACACGCCCCGCATGGAGCGCGGCGTCGACACGTCGGGGGTGGCAGTCCTCGGCTACGGCGACCTCACGGCGGTCTGCGTGTGCGCGAAGGACTCGCCGGGCCCCTCCCGCACCAAGATCCAGGGGGTCGACGGCGTGATGGTGTTCGACGGTCCGCCCAACGAGATCGCCGCCGTCGAGCTGCAGCTGCGCGACGGGACCCACGAGCGATTCGCGCTCGACGACGAACCGCACCGGATGGTGGCGGAGTTCCGCGCCTTCGCCCGCATGATCGACGAGCCCGATCCCGACGAGCGCGACCGTCGGCTCGATCACAGCGCGGCGGTGCTCGAGGTCGCCGTCCGCGCGCGGGATTCGGCCGGCATCCGCCTCGGCTGAGCCGCACCGCTAGCCTGGCGGGATGAGCGAGATCGTCCGCGCCGCCGCATCCGTCGACTGGTCCGAAGGCACGTGGACGACACCGCCGGTGGCCGCCGAGGAACGGGACGGGATGCTGCTCGTCACCGCCGCCGAGGGAAGCGATGCCTGGCGGCTCACCTCCTACGGCTTCGTGCACGACACGGAGCACGCTCTGGTCGCACCGCTGCCGGACGGATCCGCGATGGAGGTCGAGTTCGAGATCCCCTTCGAAGCGCAGTTCGACCAGGCGGGGCTGTTCGTCCGCGTCGACGACGCCCGCTGGGTCAAGGCGGGGATCGAGTACGCCGACGGCGCGCTGCAGCTCGGAGCGGTCGTGACGGACGGGATGTCGGACTGGTCGCTCGCGCCCGTCCCCGACTGGAGCGGTCGACGCATCACCGTGCGGGTCAGCCGGGACGGGACCGCGCTCACAGTGCGTGCGGGCGCGGCGGGAGAGGAGCTGCGGCTCGTGCGGGTCGTCCCGTTCGCGGCGGACCTCGAAGCGTCCGCCGGGCCCTTCGTGTGCGCTCCCTCCCGTGCGGGGCTGACGGTGCCGTTCGCCGCCTGGCGGCGGGGCGTCGCCGACGCCGATCTGCACTGAGCCGCGATCCGGACGGGCACGCATGAGGATCCCGTGAGGAGCGCGCTCGGGGGCGTATGGATTCCGTGAGGACCGGGGGAGCGGCCTCGGCCGGGGTGTTCCATCGGGGATGCGCCACGTCGGCGTGACGGCCCCTGCAGGGCCTGCGGTCCTCGAAACGGAGCCTCACTCGTGCTCGACATCGTCTACGTCCTGGGCGTCCTCGCCCTGTTCGTGATCATCGGTCTGTTCGCCAAGGCGGTGGACCGGCTGTGAGCGCCTTCGACATCGGCGCCGCCGTGCTGGGCGTCGCCGTCCTCGCCTATCTCTTCGTCGCTCTCGTGAAGCCGGAGAAGTTCTGATGGCGTGGCTCCCCGCAGTCCTCACCCTCGCCACGCTCGTCCTCATCCTCGCGGTCGCCTATCGCCCGCTCGGTGACTACATGGCGTGGGTCTACAGTGCGCCGAAGGATGCCGCGGCGGAACGCGGCCTGTACCGGCTGATCGGTGTCGACCCGGCATCCGGACAGACCTGGCAGGCCTACGCCCGCAGCGTCCTCGCGTTCTCGGCGATCGGAGTGCTCCTCGTCTTCGGGCTGCAGCGCATTCAGCAGTGGCTGCCCTGGTCGCTCGGGCTGCCCGCTCCCAGCGAGGCGCTCTCGTTCAACACCGCGGTGTCGTTCGTGACCAACACGAACTGGCAGTCGTACTCGCCCGAGGTGACCCTCGGCTACACGGTGCAGTTCGCCGCCCTCGCGGTGCAGAACTTCGTGTCGGCCGCCGTCGGTCTCGCCGTCGCCGTCGCCCTCGTCCGCGGTCTCGCGTTCCGTCTCAGCGGCACGATCGGCAACTTCTGGGTCGACCTGACCCGCGGCACCTTCCGCCTGCTCCTGCCCCTCTCGGTGATCGCGGCGATCGTGCTGCTCGCGGGCGGCGTCATCCAGAACGTCGCCGGCTTCATCGACGTCACGACCGTCGCCGGGACGACCCAGAGCATCCCCGGCGGCCCCGTCGCGTCGCAGGAAGCGATCAAGCTGCTCGGGACCAACGGCGGAGGCTTCTTCAACGCGAACTCGGCCCACCCGTTCGAGAACCCGACCGGCTGGACGAACCTCTTCGAGATCGTCCTCATGCTCGTCATCCCGTTCTCGCTGCCGCGGACGTTCGGCACGATGCTCGGCGACAAGCGCCAGGGCTACGCGATCCTCGGTGCGATGGGCGTGCTGTTCCTCGCCTCGACGCTCGCCCTGACCGCCTTCGAACTCGGCGGTCGCGGCACAGCGCCGCAGCTCGCAGGGGCGGCGATGGAGGGCAAGGAAGCGCGATTCGGCATCGTGGGGTCCACGATCTTCGGCTCGACCAGCACCCTCACCTCGACCGGTGCCGTCGATTCGATGCACGACTCGTACACAGCGCTCGGCGGGATGATGCCGATGCTCAACATGATGCTCGGCGAGCTGGCTCCCGGCGGCGTCGGGTCCGGGCTTTACGGCATCCTCGTGATGGCCGTCATCGCGGTCTTCATCGCCGGCCTTCTCGTGGGTCGCACCCCCGAGTACCTCGGCAAGAAGATCGGTCCGCGCGAGATCAAGCTCGCGAGCATCTACATCCTCGTGACCCCGATCCTCGTCCTCACCGGCACCGCGCTCAGCTTCGCGATCCCCGGAGTCCGCGAGGACGTCACGTCGACCTCGATCTGGAATCCCGGCATCCACGGCTTCAGCGAGGTGCTGTACGCGTTCACCTCGGCGGCGAACAACAACGGCTCCGCGTTCGCCGGGCTCACGGCGAACACCCCGTGGCTCAACACGGCTCTCGGCGTCGCGATGCTGCTCGGTCGCTTCGTGCCGATCGTGCTCGTCCTCGCCCTCGCCGGCTCGTTCGCCGCGCAGGATCGCGTCCCGGCGACGGCGGGCACGCTCCCGACTCATCGGCCGCTGTTCATCGGCCTCCTCGTCGGTGTGATCGTCATCGTCACGGCCCTCACCTACTTCCCCGTACTCGCGCTGGGTCCCCTGGCAGAAGGACTGATCTGACCCATGTCCACACTCATCACTCCCGAACCGCAGACCACCGCCCCGGCGACCGGCGCCGGCCCCCGGCGCGGCATCGACGGCGCTGCCATTGCGGCCGCCCTTCCCGGAGCGCTGCGCAAGCTCGACCCGCGGGCGCAGTGGCGGAACCCCGTCATGTTCGTCGTCTGGCTGGGCGCCGCGCTGACCACGGTGCTCGCGATCGCCGAACCCTTCCTCGGCGGGCCGGGTGAATCCGGCGGCACACCCGTGCCGGTCTCGTTCACCGCGATCATCGCGGTCTGGCTCTGGCTGACGGTCCTGTTCGCGAACGTCGCGGAGTCGGTCGCCGAAGGTCGCGGCAAGGCGCAGGCCGAGACGCTCCGCAAGACCCGCACCAGCACGGTGGCCCATCGCGTCGCCGACTACGACGAGCAGACGGATGCCGCGGCCGAGCGCGTCACGATCGACGACGTCTCGTCGGCAGACCTCTCCCTCGGCGATGTCGTCGTCGTCGCGGCGGGCGATCTCATCCCGGGCGACGGCGACGTCGTGAACGGCATCGCGTCGGTCGACGAGTCGGCCATCACCGGCGAGTCGGCCCCCGTCATCCGCGAATCCGGTGGTGACCGCAGCGCCGTCACCGGCGGCACGCGTGTGCTGTCGGACCGCATCGTCGTGCGCATCACGTCGAAGCCCGGAGAGACCTTCGTCGACCGGATGATCGCACTCGTCGAGGGTGCCGCCAGGCAGAAGACGCCGAACGAGATCGCGCTCAACATCCTGCTCGCGAGCCTCACGATCATCTTCGTCGTCGTGGCTCTCATCCTGAATCCGGTCGCCTCGTACGCGGCGGCGCCCGTCAGCATCCCGGTCCTCGTCGCTCTCCTCGTCTGCCTCATCCCGACGACCATCGGCGCCCTGCTCTCGGCGATCGGCATCGCGGGTATGGACCGCCTCGTGCAGCGGAACGTCCTCGCGATGTCCGGTCGCGCGGTCGAGGCCGCCGGCGACGTGACGACGCTGCTCCTGGACAAGACCGGCACCATCACCTACGGCAACCGCCAGGCGTCCGAGTTCGTCCCGCTCGACGGGATGGCTCAGGCCGAGCTCACGCGTGCGGCGGCCCTGTCGTCGCTCGCCGACCCGACGCCGGAGGGCAGCTCGATCGTCGATCTCGCCTCCCGCCGCGGCATCGATGTCACCGGGGACGCGCAGGGCGTCATCGTGCCGTTCACGGCGCAGACCCGCATGAGCGGTCTCGACCTGCCGGACGGCTCGTCGATCCGCAAGGGTGCCGGCTCGGCGATCATCGGCTGGCTCGAGCAGAGCGGCGACCCGCTGCCCGCCGGAGTCCGGAGCGACCTGACCGCGCGCACCGAGGAGATCTCGCAGTCCGGTGGCACGCCCCTGGTGGTGGCGACGAAGGACGCCGCCGGCGCGGGGCGCGTGCTCGGCGTGGTCCACCTGAAGGACGTCGTGAAGGACGGGCTCAGCGAGCGTTTCGCCGAGCTCCGCGCCATGGGGATCCGCACCGTCATGATCACGGGCGACAACCCGCTGACTGCGGCGGCGATCGCGAAGGAGGCCGGCGTCGACGACTTCCTCGCCGAGGCCACGCCCGAGGACAAGCTCGCCTACATCCGAAAGGAGCAGGAGGGCGGCAACCTCGTCGCCATGACAGGTGACGGCACGAACGATGCTCCCGCGCTGGCGCAGGCGGACGTGGGCGTCGCGATGAACTCGGGGACGTCGGCGGCGAAGGAAGCCGGCAACATGGTCGACCTCGACTCCGATCCAACGAAGCTCATCGACATCGTGCGCATCGGAAAGCAGCTGCTCATCACGCGCGGCGCGCTCACGACGTTCTCTATCGCGAACGACATCGCCAAGTACTTCGCCATCATCCCGGCCATGTTCATGGGCGTCTTCCCCCAGCTCGGGGCGCTCAACATCATGGGCCTGCACTCACCGGCATCCGCGGTCCTGTCGGCGATCATCTTCAACGCGCTCATCATCGTCGTCCTCATCCCGCTCGCCCTCCGGGGCGTCCGGTACCGGCCCGGTGGTGCCTCGTCGATCCTCGGACGCAACCTCGCCGTCTACGGTCTCGGCGGCGTCGTGGCACCCTTCGTCGGGATCTGGCTCATCGACCTCCTCATCCGACTCATCCCCGGCTTCTGAACCAAGGACCGTCCGTCATGAACACCTCCTCCCGCGCCACCGGGCGCACCGTCCTCGTCGCCGTCCGCGCCATGGTCGTCCTCACCGTCGTCCTCGGCGTCGGCTACACGGCCCTCATCACCCTGGTCGGGCAGGTCGCCCTTCCGGCACAGGCCAACGGGTCCCTCCTGCACGATGCCTCGGGTCGGGTCGTCGGCTCGTCGCTGATCGGTCAGTCCTTCACGGATGCCGATGGTGCCGCGCTCGCGCAGTACTTCCAGCCCCGGCCGTCGGCGGCGGGCGACGGCTACGACGCCGGGGCCTCGTCGGGGTCGAACCTCGGTCCCGAGAACGCCGACCTCATCGCCGCTATCGCGGAGCGCAAGCAAGTCATCGCCGAGCGCGAGGGAGTCGCAGAATCGGCGGTCCCCGCCGACGCTGTGACGGCCTCGGCATCCGGACTCGACCCCGACATCAGCCCCGCGTACGCTTCGATCCAGGTCGAGCGCGTGGCCACCTCCCGGGAGCTCCCGGTGTCGAAGGTCCGCGACCTCGTCGCGGAGTACACCCGGGGACCCGATCTCGGATACCTCGGCGAACCGACCGTCAACGTCGTGGAGCTCAATCTCGCCCTCGACCGGCTAGGAGGCTGACAGTGGGTGGACGGGGACGCTTGCGCGTACTGCTGGGCGCGGCCCCCGGTGTCGGCAAGACCTACGCGATGCTCGAGGAGGGCCGGCGACTGGCGGGCGAGGGGACCGACGTCGTCATCGCCGTCGTCGAGACCCACGGCCGCGCGGCCACCGCGAGAATGACCGAGGGCCTGGACCAGGTTCCCCGTCGCGAGATCACCCACCGGGGCGTGACCCTCACCGAGATGGACCTCGCGGCCGTCATCGCCCGGCGTCCCGACGTCGCGCTCGTCGACGAGCTCGCCCACACCAACGCGCCCGGCTCCGCGAACGACAAGCGATGGGAGGACGTGCAGCTGCTGCTGGATGCCGGGATCTCGGTCATCTCCACCGTGAACATTCAGCACATCGAGTCGCTGAACGACGTCGTCGAGGAGATCACCGGCGCTCCCCAGCGCGAGACGGTCCCCGACGAAGTCCTGCGCCGAGCCGACCAGGTCGAGGTGGTCGACCTCGCTCCACAGGCGCTGCGCGATCGGCTCGCGGGCGGACTCGTCTACCCGGCGGAGCGGGTGGATGCCGCCCTCTCGAACTACTTCCGGCTCGGCAATCTCACGGCCCTTCGCGAGCTCGCTCTCCTCTGGCTGGCCGACGAGGTCGATCAGGCGCTGACGTCCTATCGAGCCGAGCACGGCATCGACAGACGCTGGGAGGCGCGCGAGCGGGTGGTCGTCACGCTCGCCGGAGGGTCGGAGGGGGAGACGCTGCTCCGGCGCGGCGCCCGTATCGCGGCGAGGTCGGCCGGTGGCCAGTTGCTCGCCGTGCACGTGACGAGCAACGACGGCCTGCGCAGCGCCGATCCGAGTGCGCTCGCCGAGCAGCGAGCCCTGGTCGAGAAGCTCGGCGGGACGTTCCATCAGGTGGTGGGTGACGACGTCCCCACCGCGCTCGTCGAGTTCGCGCGTTCCGTGAACGCGACGCAGCTCGTGCTCGGCGTCAGCCGTCGCAGCCGCCTCGCGGCACTCGTCGCCGGACCGGGGATCGGCGCGACCGTGATCCGCGAGTCCGGCGACATCGACGTCCACATCGTGACGCACTCCGCCGCGGGAGGCCGGTTCGCCCTGCCCCGGCTCGGCGGCGCGCTCTCGATGCGCCGCCAGGTCGCGGGCTTCGCGCTCGCCTTCCTGGGAGGGCCGCTGCTGACGTGGCTGCTGGTGACGTTCCGTTCGACCGAGTCGATCACGAGCGACGTCCTCAGCTACCAGCTGCTCGTCGTCGTGGTCGCTCTCATCGGCGGGATGTGGCCGGCTCTGTGGGCCGCCGTCCTCAGCGGGGTGACCCTCAACTTCTTCTTCGTCGAACCGCTCTACACCGTGCAGGTCAAGTCCCCGCGCGAGGTGCTCGCACTCGCCCTCTACGTCATCATCGGCATCCTCGTGAGCGTCGTCGTCGACCGCGCCGCCCGGACCACCCGCGTCGCGCGGCGGGCCGCAGCCGAGGCGGAGCTCCTGCAGACGGTCGCCGGCAGCGTCCTGCGCGGCGGTGGTGCGATCGAGGCGCTCGTGGAGTGGACTCGCGAGGCGTTCCGGCTGGCCGGCGTCCGCCTGGTGGTGGGTGAGACGACGCTCGCCTCGAGCGGCGAACCGCTGCGCGACGGGCGACACACCGCGATGCCCGTCGGTGATCGGGCGGTGCTCGAACTCCACGGCCACGACCTGCCGGCGTCCGAGCGCCGCATCCTCGCCGCAATCGTCTCCCAGCTCGACGCCGCGCTGCAGCGCCAGGATCTCGTCGAGGTCGCGAGCGGTCTCGCTCCCCTCGAGGCCTCCGACCGCGTGCGGAGTGCCCTGCTGTCCGCCCTGAGCCACGACCTGCGACGGCCGCTCGCGGCGGCGACGGCTGCAGTGGGCGGGCTCCGCAGCGGCACCTACAGCGACCGTGATCGCGACGAGCTCCTGCAGACCGCCGACGAATCCCTCGGCACGCTCGCCTCGCTCGTCACGGACCTTCTCGACGTCAGCCGACTTCAGGCCGGCGCGCTCGCCGTGTCGCTGTTGGCGATCGATCCCGCGGACGCGATCCTCCCGGCCCTCGAGGAGCTCGATGCGGGTCCGGCATCCGTCGACATCCACCTCCAACCGGATGCAGCCGTCCTGGCCGACCCGGTCCTCTTGCAGCGCGTCGTGGTGAATCTGCTCGCCAATGCGCTGCGTCACTCTCCCGAGGGGGAGAAGGTCCGCGTCGCGACGAGCAGCTTCGGCGGGGTCGTCGAGATCCGGATCATCGACCACGGCCCCGGCATCCCGCCCGAGCGACGCGACGACGTCTTCGTCCCGTTCCAGCGTCTCGGCGACACCGACAACAGCACCGGGCTCGGGCTGGGGCTCGCGCTGTCGAAGGGGTTCGTCGAGGGGATGGGCGGTACGCTCACCCCCGAAGACACCCCGGGCGGAGGCTTGACCATGGTCGTGTCCCTGCCCGTCGCCGAGGGAGAGAAGAGCGCATGAGGATCCTCATCGCCGATGACGACCCGCAGATCGTCCGGGCGCTCCGCATCACCCTCTCGGCTCGCGGGTACGAGGTGTTCACCGCGGCCGACGGCGCGCAGGCCATCTCTGCCGCCGTGGACCACCACCCCGACATCTTCCTGCTCGACCTCGGGATGCCGCAGCTCGACGGCATCGAAGTGATCCATGCGATCCGCGGCTGGTCCGAGGCGCCGATCCTCGTCGTGTCGGGACGGACAGGAGCGGCCGACAAGGTCGACGCGCTCGACGCCGGCGCGGACGACTACGTGACGAAGCCCTTCTCGATCGAGGAGCTGCTCGCGCGCATCCGCGCGCTGACGCGTCGTGCGCCGCAGCAGGAACCCGACCCGATCACGCAGTTCGGTGACATCTCGGTCGATCTCGCCGCGCGCAGCGTCACGAAGACGGCGGGCGAGCACACCGAGCGCGTCCGGTTGACGCCGACCGAGTGGCAGCTGCTCGAGATCCTGCTGCGCAACCCCGGCAAACTCGTGACCCGCCAGACCATCCTCACGTCCATCTGGGGGAGCGAGCACGTGAGCGACACCGGTTACCTCCGCCTGTACGTGTCGCAGCTGCGACGCAAGCTCGAGGAGGACCCGACGCAGCCCCGGCACATCCTGACCGAAGCGGGCATGGGATACCGCTTCGAGCTCGGCGCGTCCTCCTCGGCCTGACACGTTCGCACGAACGGCGCAACCCCCTCCCTCCCCGGTGACGCGGCGACCAGGCTCGCCCGGAACCTGAGGAGGATCGATGAAGGCGATGACCTATCGCGGCCCGTACAAGATCCGCGTCGACAGCAAGCCCGACCCCGTGATCGCGCACCCGAACGACGCCATCGTGCGCGTCGAACTGGCGTCGATCTGCGGCTCCGACCTGCACCTGTATCACGGCATGATGCCCGACACCCGGGTGGGGCACACCTTCGGACACGAGTTCATCGGGTGGGTCGAGAAGGTCGGCCCGTCGGTGCGGAATCTGAAGCCCGGCGACCGCGTCATGGTCCCGTTCAACATCTACTGCGGGTCCTGCTTCTTCTGCGCACGGGGGCTGTACTCCAACTGCCACAACGTCAACGCCAATGCGACGGCGATCGGCGGGATCTACGGGTACTCCCATTCGACCGGCGGATTCGACGGTGGACAGGCCGAGCTCGTGCGCGTGCCCTTCGCCGACGTCGGCCCGCAGGTGATCCCCGACGACATCGCCTCGGAAGACGCTCTGCTGCTCACCGACGCGTTCTCGACCGGGTACTTCGGTTCGCAGCTCGCCGACATCGTCGAGGGCGACACCGTCGTCGTGCTCGGTGCGGGCCCGGTCGGGCTCGCCGCCGCCCGGTCGTGCTGGCTGATGGGCGCCGGACGCGTCATCGTCGTCGATCACCTCGACTACCGCCTCCAGAAGGCGCGGGAGTTCGCGTTCGCCGAGACCGTTCACTTCGGCGAGGTCGCCGACATCGTGCTGACGCTGAAGAAGATGACCGACGGGCTCGGCGCGGACTCCGTGATCGACGCCGTCGGCGCCGAGGCGGATGGTCACGTGCTGCAGCACGTCACCGCAGCCAAGCTCAAGCTCCAGGGCGGTTCGCCGATCGCGCTCAACTGGGCGATCGACGCGGTCCGCAAGGGCGGCACCGTCTCGGTCATGGGTGCCTACGGACCGCTGTTCAGCGCCGTCAAGTTCGGCGATGCGATGAACAAGGGGCTCACGATCCGCGCCAATCAGGCGCCGGTGAAGCGTCAGTGGCCGCGCCTGCTAGAGCACATCCGCGCGGGTCGCATCGCCCCGCGCGGACTCATCACCCACCGCTTCGACCTCGACGACATCGCCGAGGGTTACCACGTGTTCTCGTCCAAGCTCGACGGCATCGTCAAGCCCGTCGTCACGTTCGGTGCCTGACCGAGGAGGAACCATGCCCTACACCGCAGACAAGCCCGGCCAGACCCCCGATCCCGATGAGCTCCGCGGCCGCATCCCCGGGTGGGGCGCAGACCTCGATCCGGAGGACCGCCCCGCCTTCCCGCGTGAGCAGCCCGGGATCGAGACGGGCGCGCACTGGGAGATCCCCGAGCAGCAGCCGGGAGGCGCCGGACGCGAACGTTCGATCGAGCACCAGCGCCTCACGCCGGTCTTCGGTACGGCCCAGCCCCTCCACGGGCTCTCGGGCCTCATCCGCCGCATCGCTTACGCGCGCTACAGCGAGGGCCAGACTCCGCACTGGATGCTGCTGATCCTCGGCGATCGTGTCGAGTCATCCGGTGCGCACGTCAGATCTTTGTTCTCGCGGCATCCCGACGACCCCGTCACTCAGTCCGGGGTGTTCGGCGAACGTGGACGGCGCCCGATCGCGTCGAGGTTCGGCCGAGGCCGCGTCGACGTGAAGCACACCTGGATCGACCCGCTCCTCGTCGTGGGACCGTGGGTCGTGGCTGCCGTGGTCGTGTTCCGCCTCGTGCGCGCGCCATTCGTGCCGGCATCCCGCCGCTGATATCGGCGGGAGCGACACGCCCGGGCCGACATCAACCCCCGGCGCGCAACGCGCCGGGGGTTGCCGTGTGCGCGTGACGCGAGGAACGTGGCTGTTCAACGGAGGAGCGCCACCCCGCGGATCCGCAGCGCCGTTCCCACGGTGTGTCCACGGTGGGTAGCGGGCTCCTCGTTCGGAGGGCCGACTCGTGGGCCGATTCAACTACAGCAGTCAGGTGAAGACCGAGGTCGAGGACAGGGCGCTCGCCCACGTGCAGGTCGCCATCGGAAACAAGCTGCGCCGCGGCGAGTCCTTCTTCTTCACGTGGCGAGACGATGCGAGCATCGGCGACGGGCGACGATCCGTCTGGATCCACCCGGCCGCCGACCTCGACTTCAAGTACTACGGGTCCCGGGCGCCTGCGATGAACAGGACGTGGCTCGAGAAGCTGGCGCACGCCGCCAATTCGACGGGCGGGCTGTTCATCATGTCCGAGCCGCATGACGAAGGCACGGGCGCCATCGAGACGATATGAGGAGGGGATGCCGGGTCTCGCCGCCCGGCATCCCCGCTCGCTCAGGAGAGCTTGTCCTTGATCACGCCCTCGGCCTTGTCGATGAGGTTCGGCTTCGCGTCCGTCCCATAGAAGCGCGGGTCCGGCTGCGTCGGCGGCGGCATCGGCACCGACGTGTCGGGACCGTTCAGATAGGTGAATTCGCCCTTGCCGTCGGGGGTCGGGCCGCTCGCCCATGAGCCTTCCGCGGCAGCCTGCCCGTCCGAGAAGTTGATGTACTGGTACGAGTGCTCACGGGCTTCGTTGGAGAGCGGGAAGTTCAGGGGCACGGGGATGTCCTCGACACCCTCCTCGCGGAGTTCCTGCGCGGCCCGGATCCACTGGGAAGCCGTACTGCATGGCGACGGTGATCTCTCCGTACTGCCCGCCGAGAACCTCCTGCATCCGCCGCGCGAAGATCGCGTCCGGCTTGTCGGGTGTCGCGGTGAATTGCAGTTCCTGCCTGTGGAAGAACATCGTTTCTCCTGTCCGATCCGAGCGACGGGGAAGGATGCCGGATGCATCGGCGTCGCGTTCGGGGACCGTAGGCGCCCGCCGCGTGGCCGGTGGGGGGCCTTGACGAGCTGACCGCCCCGTGCCACGCGCGCAACCGGATGCGGTTAGCGTGGACCGGGCATCGAACCGGGGGAGGACGCGCATGGCTCGACGGCGCACGCGGCCCTCGGCACGCACGGAGGGGCGACGACTCGCGGCTCTCACCGTCGGGATCGGCGTCGTACCCGCCGCGGTCGTCGTTCTTCTCGCGGCCTGTCTGCCCGCGGTGGGGACCCCGTCCGAGCCGCAGGGGACGCCGCTGCCCCCGGTGTCGTCGCGGTGGGCCGACGCCCCTCCGCCGGCCGTTGCCGTCACGGGCGCCGATCCGTCGCGCGCGCCGGCTGTCGACCTCGTCGACGGTGCGTGGGCGACGCGAGTGGCCGATGCCACCGGCATCCCGCGTCGTGCCGTCATCGCCTACGCGGCGGCCGACCTCACCGTCGCACACGAACAGCCCTCGTGCGCCATCGCCTGGAACACCCTCGCCGGAATCGGGTCGGTGGAATCCCGCCACGGGTTCTACGGCGGTGCGCGCCTCGGAGAGGACGGCCTGGTGTCGCCGCGGATCCTCGGACCGCGCCTGACGGGTGACGGCGTGGCGGCGATCGACGACACCGACGGCGGCGACCTCGACGGCGACGACCAGTGGGATCGGGCCGTCGGTCCGCTGCAGTTCATTCCCGAGACCTGGCGCCGATGGGGCGCGGACGGCAACGCCGACGGCGTGCGGGATCCGAACCAGATCGACGACGCGGCACTCGCGGCGGCGCGCTATCTCTGCCGTCGCGGTCCGATGGTGACCGAGACCGCGTGGCGGGATGCCGTGTTCACGTACAACCCGCTGACCCGCTACATCGACGACGTGGCGACCCGCGCAAACCAGTACGCCCAGAGCGTGGCCGTCAGCTGACGCGACGAGGGCCGTGCCTCACGGCACGGCCCTCGGGTCCGTGGTCAGTCGTCGGTGCGCTTCAGCGACCGACTCGAGTCCGCGGAATCCGGGTCGACTCCCGGCTCGATGTGCTCGATCGGAACCGCGTCATCGTTCGCCGCTGCGTGCGACACCGCCTCGATGGGATCCTCGTCGGGCAGGTCCCCGCCGGTGGTGGGGGCGTCCGACTCCGGGCCGGGCTGGTGATCGGTCATGAGAGCTCCTCTCGTTGCTCCGAACGTAAGCGCCGGAGCATTCGGTACGGAGGGCCTTGCAAAGGGGAGGCCCCGGCGATAAGCCCGATCGCCGGGGCCTGTCATAAGCGTGGGAGAGGATCGGTGACCCGAACACCTCACGTCTCGACCGTTCGCCTACTTACCTTGCGGTCACCACCGTACGTGCGTCGGGGAATCGGGACGGGGCCATTGACTCGGGAGCTCGCTGTCTGGTAGATCATTCGTCACCGCTAACTCCGCTTCTGCGCGGTGTCAAGCCCCTCAATATCCGGCGTTCCCGGGGAGATGGTGAGGACCACAACAAGCCTCGCCCCGCGGCGGTCATCGTCGACTGCCGCTCGCGTCACCTCGGAGGTGCATCATGAGCGCGGACCCCGTCCCTCATCTGTCGCTGGAGCCGCTGTCGCCGACGACATGGCGTCTCTGCGACACCCGTGTTCCCCGATCCGACGCCGCGAGTGTCCTCGCCTACGTGGAGGAGTCCGAACGCGGTGGCTACGACGTCACCTGGGTGCACGGAGGGGCGGGAACCGCGTGGTTCCGCGGCATGGACGAGCTGCTGGTGGGTGCGGCCCACCATCTCGCCGCCTGCGCCTCCCGGCGCAGGAAGCCCAAGCCGATCGCACATCGGCCGCCCCTCGCCGCCCTCTGACCCTGCTTTAAGCCCGAGTCCGGCGACGTGTCAAGAAGGTGACAGGCTGCCGCGCACGGTCTCAAGCTGAACCATCTAATCCGACCGCAGTCGAGAGGACGCGATGAGCCGCATCGACATCTCCTACGGCGGCCAGTGGTACAGCGTCGGCGACCGCACCCTCGAGGACGTCCATCGGGAGATACAGGAGGGTGCCCGCGGGGGCGAGTACTGGCTCGCCGTGAACGACGGCGAAGGCAGCGCCAGCCCGGCTTATCTCTTCATCACCCCGGGTGTGCCGATCGCCGTGATCCCCGTGCCGGAGCCCCGCGACACCCAGATCGAGGAACACACCGGCGCCTTCGAAGACAACGAGCACGAGGGCCTCGCCCCGCTGTGGAACGGCCCGACGATCCACCCGGATCGGCCCCGTCGCCACTGAGGGCTACCCGCACCCCGCAAGCCGGTCAAGGGGCTGATGTCGCGCCTGGTTGAGGAGACACTGGGGCTCATGAGCGATCCACAGGATGCCGGTCGTCCCGGCGAACCGATCCAATCCGAGCCCGCCATGTCGCAGAATCCCGCCGACGTGGCGCAGAAGGTCGACGGCATCGTGGTCCAGACGCGCGCGGACCTCGCGGGTCAGGACGGGGTCGACGGCGCGAGTGTGCTCGCTCGACGGCTGAGTGACGCCGGCATCGACCTCACCGACGACGAGATGGCCGCGGCGGTAGCCCGGGTCCACGCCTGATCCGCACGTCGGGTTATCACCGCCGCAGGGGCCACGCAACCCGCTGACGACCTCCGTATTCCCGATCTACCGTGGCACCATCACGTTCCGCGACAGAAGGGTGTTGTCCCATGACGACCACGCAGACGAAGCCCGCCACCCGCAACAAGCGCCGCCCCGCGAAGTCGGGTGCGCAGCTGACCGACGAGCAGAACGCCGAGCGCGGCTTCACGGCGTCGAAGAAGCTGAGTGACAACTTGCAGGCTGTCCTCGTCGACCTCCTCGAGCTCTCGATCCAGGGCAAGCAGGCGCACTGGAACGTGGTCGGCAAGAACTTCCGTGACACGCACCTGCAGCTGGACGAGATCATCGATGCGGCGCGCGAGTTCAGCGACACGATCGCCGAGCGGATGCGGGCTCTCCACGCCGTTCCCGACGGTCGCAGCGACACGGTCGCCGAGACGACCACGCTCCCCGAGTTCCCCCATGGCGAAGTCCTCACCGCCGACGTCATCGACCTGGTGACGGAGCGGCTCGAAGCCGTCATCGGTACGTGCCGTGAGGTCCACGACGAGGTCGACGACGAGGACCCCACGAGCGCGGACATCCTGCACAGCATCCTCGAGAGCCTTGAGCAGTTCGCGTGGATGATCAGCGCCGAGAACCGCACGCCCCGGTGACATCCGGATCGCGCACCTCGTAGCACTCACATCGCGGCGAGCCCCACGTGGGGCTCGCCGCGATGGCGTTCCGTCACTCCGTGTGACCGCCGTCCACCTCAGCGTCGAACATCCGCGATGTCAGCTGGATCCCCCCGGAGGAACTGGCCGACGCCGCGAGTTCCTCGATCCACTCCCTGTCGAGCGTCGGCGGTTCCGCCTCATCGAAGACGAATCGGAGCGGGATCGCCGGGTGCAGCCACACGGTCGTCCGTCCGGCCGGCGAATCGTCCGGGTGCTGCCAGGACAGCGTGAAGCTCTCCGCGCGACGGAGCTTGGTCGCGACTACGACTTTCAGGTGAGCGAGCGCCCGGTCGTTGATGCGGATGGGCATCGCCGTGCCGCCGTAGTAGATCAGGCCCATGGGGACACCATAATGGGAGGACGTCTTCTCGAGACCGGGATGACGAGACGAGGAGCCGTTGTGGGCAAGTTCATCTATGAGGATTCCATCAAGGTGGACTTCGAGGACCGCACGTTGGCGCACCTGCAGCAGGTGATCGGCAACAAGCTCCGTCGCGGTGAGTCGTTCCACTTCACCTGGCGCGATGACAAGAGCATCGGCGAGGGGCGAACTTCCGTGTGGCTCCACCCGCACGCGTCACTCGTGTTCAAGTACTACGGCAGCCGTCAGTCGCGCATCAACCGCGCATGGTCCGAGGCTCTTATGTACGCGGCGAACTCGCCTGCGGGTCTCCACCTCGTCCCCGAGCCCGCCGACGCGGGCGATGCTGACGCCGGCGCCTGAGGCGCGGCATCCGCTCCACAGCAAGATGCCGCCCCATCGACACCGTGGGGGGCGGCGGATGGGGCGGCACGAGCAGGTAGCGGGTCGGCGCGATCAGACCAGCAGGGGCGGGGTCCCGAATCGCTCGGTGAAATCGGCGGCCAGCGCGTCTTCGTAGGCGTCGGCCTCGTCGATGAGGTCGGGGTGGCTCACGCGGCCACCACCGCGCGCCGCGTCTCGGCACGCGCCGCGGAGATCTCGGGGATGTCCAGGTCGGCGTCGAGGACCAGACCGCCGTTGGAGGTGGCCTGGTCGGCCATCTCGCGCAGCGTCGCCGGGTTCAGCGCGATCGCGGCCGACTGCTCGTAGACGAACCGCAGGGGGATCGCCGGCTGGAACCAGAGCGTGGTGCGGCCCTCGCCATCCTCACCGGTTCCCTTCCAGGAGACGACGAAGCTCTCGCTGCGGCGCAACTTGGTCGTCGCGATCGCCGCGAGGTGGGCGAGGATGCGGTCGGGCATGACGATGGGGGATTCGACGTTCCCGTAGTAGAGGCTTCCCATGACGTTCTCCTGGTGTGGGTGCGGGGTGAATGCGGTCAGTGGCCGACGGCGCGGGCCGTTGTGCGGTGCGGACGCTGTCGTGAGAGCGCATCGAGGATGCGCGCCCGCAGGCCCGTGCGCTGCTCGGGGATGAGTGCGACGCCGAGCGCCGCGAAGGGTGCCGGGATGGGGTGTGCGGGTGTAGGTGTCATCGATCCGTTCCTGAATTACTAGCTAAACAATACATCTAGTAGATTTCACAAGTCATGTCTATCATTGATTTCGACAAGGACACGAAATGTCACAGATCTAGACATGTAAGGTGGTGAAGCCGATGGAGGTGCTCGACTTGTTCAGCTCCGTGGACGTCAGTGAGGAGATCGCGACGTGGCACGAGGTGGAGGCGGGCTTCTGGGTTGGCAACACCCACGGGCGGTTCGTAGGAACCGTCGAGAAGGATCGCACCGGCTGGATCGCCCGAGATCACGCCGCGCGACTCGTGGGGAAGTTTCCGGATGCGGCCGAGGCTCGGGCGGCGATCGGATGACCTTCACGACCCGTCACGAGCCGAGGAGTTGACATGCCTCAGTCGATCGTTAGACACGAGCACACCCACCTTTACGCCGCAGAGCCTCAGACCGAAGCCGGCCGGCTTCTCAGCAGCGCGATCCTCGAGCTCCGTCACGCCGAGCAGGTGCAGGCCGACCGGTCGCAGCGGATCTCCGGCCTTGGTGGCATCGACCTCACTGCGCTCCGCTATCTGGTGCAGGCCCGCCGCGAGGAGCGGGAGATCAGTCCGAAGGACCTGATCGTGATGCTCGGCACCTCCAGCGCGACGGTCACCAACGTCATCGAGCGACTCGTCGGCAAGGGCTATGTCCTGCGCGAGCAGCACCCCACCGATCGGCGTGCCCACTACCTTCTACCGACCGAATCGGCGAACGATCTCGTCGACGAGGTGTACGGCGCTCACCATGCGGCCGTCGTGTCGGTGATCGACAGCCTCGACGAGAAGGACGCGGCGACGACCGCGGAGACGATCCGGCGGATCGCCGGGGCTCTCGAGGAGCTCGCCCGCCGGTCGTGAGACCGAACGGGTGCCCGATCAGATGGCGGTGCCCGATCAGATGGCGGTGTGCCCGATCAGATAGCGGTGTCGGGCCCGAGCCGGTGCCAGGTCCGGTTGTGGTAGACCAGCGGCGTCGACGACTCGCGAGAGATGTTCGCCTGGATGGCGTGCGCGGCGATGACGGTGGAGCCACCAGCATCCATCCGGTCGATGACGGCGCACCGAACCCACGCGCGGACGCCGTGATACACCGGCTCCCCGGTCACCAGGCGCGACCACGGCAGTTCCGTGAAGCGATCGATCCCGCTCGTCGCGCCCACCTCGGCGACCCGGAGGTCGTCGGCATCGAGCAGGTGGACGACCAGCGTCTCCGCTGCGGCCAGCACGGGCGCGGCCGACGACTGTGCGGACACCGAGAAGATCAGCAGGGGCGGATCTGCGCTGACGGACGATACCGAGGTCGCCGTGAGGGCGACCGGTCCTTCTCCCGCGTCGGCGGTGATGACGGCGACGCCGCCCGGGTGCCCGCGGAAGACGGCCTTGAACTCCTCGGCCGAGAGCGACTCCGTGAACCCGGAGGCGGCTCGGTCGTCCGATGCGGCAGATGCGGCGGAAGTCATACGACGAACCTACGTTCGCGCGGGAGGGGCGAGGGCCATGTGTCCGAAGCTTTCGTTCTGTTGCGCCGGATGACGCCCGCCGCGGATGCCGGGGGTCCGCTACTCTGGTCGGGTGCTGACCCTTCGCTGTTGTCGTCGCTGACCGCCGGTTCCCCGGCGACATCCGCGACCCCACACAGCGACCGCACCTCTGAGCGTGCGGCATCCCGTCAGGAAGAATCACGTGCGTTACGCAACCTCGATCGCCGATCTCGTCGGCAACACTCCGCTCGTCCGCCTGAACACCGTCACCGAGGGCATCGCCGCCACGGTCCTCGCGAAGGTCGAGTACTTCAATCCCGGTAGCTCCGCGAAGGATCGCATCGCGCGGAACATCATCGACGCCGCGGAGCGCGACGGCCACCTGAAGCCCGGCGGCACGATCGTCGAGCCGACCAGCGGCAACACGGGCGTCGGTCTCGTCCTGATCGCGCAGCAGCGCGGCTACCGCATGATCTTCGTCGTCCCCGACAAGTTCGCCGGCGAGAAGGTCGCCGTCCTGAAGGCGTACGGCGCCGAGGTCGTCATGACCGCGACGAGTGTCCCGCCGGAGCATCCCGACTCCTACTACAGCGTGTCGGACCGGCTCGCAGCGACCATTCCCGGCGCATTCAAGCCGAACCAGTTCGCGAACTCCAACGGGCCGCGCGGTCACTACGAGACGACCGGGCCCGAGATCTGGCGCGACACCGATGGCGCGGTGACCCACTTCGTCGCCGGCGTCGGCACGGGCGGGACCATCAGCGGCACCGGCCGGTTCCTCAAAGAGGCGTCGTCGGGTCGGGTCACCGTCGTGGGAGCAGATCCGGAGGGATCGATCTACTCCGGCGGGGACATCCACGGCTACCTCGTCGAGGGCGTCGGCGAGGACTTCATGCCCGCGACCTTCGATCCGACGGTCGTCGACGCATACGAGCGAGTGGGGGATGCCGAGGCGTTCGCCATGACGCGCCGGCTGGCCCGCGAAGAGGGGCTCATGGTCGGTGGTTCGTCGGGGATGGCGGTCGTCGCGGCACTCCGTGTCGCCCGTAAGCTGCCCGCCGACGCCGTCATCGTCGTCCTCCTGCCCGACCACGGCCGCGGCTACCTGAGCAAGATCTACAACGACGAATGGATGACCGAGCACGGTTTCTCCATCGCCACCGACACCGAGACCACCGGGAGCCCCGCATGAGTGCACAGTCCTCCGCCCGCGGATTCGCGAGCCTCGCCGTCCACGCCGGTCAGGAGCCCGATGAGGCAACCGGCGCCGTCATCCCCCCGGTCCACTTCTCCACGACCTACGCCCAGGACGGCATCGGGGGGCTCCGCGGCGGCTACGAGTACGGCCGCAGCGGCAACCCGACCCGCACGGCGTTGCAGACGCAGCTCGCGGCGATCGAGGGCGGCGCGCACGCACTGTCGTTCGCCTCGGGCCTCGCGGCGGAGGACGCGCTGCTGCGCGCCGTGCTGCGGCCGGGGGACGAGGTGCTCCTCGGCAACGACGTCTACGGCGGCACGTTCCGCCTCATCTCGCGGGTGCTCGGCGACTGGGGCGTGAAGCTCCGCGTCGTCGACATGAGCGACCTCGACGCCGTCCGCGCCGCGGTGGCGGAGCGGGCGCCCCGCATCCTGTGGGTGGAGACGCCGTCGAACCCGCTGCTGCGCATCACCGACATCGCCGGCCTCGCCGAGGTCGGCCACTCGGCCGGGGCGCTCGTCGTCGTCGACAACACGTTCGCGACGCCCGCGCTGCAGCGTCCCCTCTCGTTCGGTGCCGACGTCGTCGTGCACTCGACCACGAAGTACCTCGGCGGCCACTCGGACGTCGTCGGCGGTGCGCTCGTGATGAACGACGACGCACTCGCTGAGAAGATCGGTTTCATCCAGTTCGCCGTCGGAGCCGTCTCGGGTCCGCTCGACGCCTGGCTCACGACGCGCGGCATCAAGACGCTCGCGGTGCGCATGCAGCGGCACAGTGAGAACGGGCTGGCCGTGGCATCCTTCCTCGACGGACACGACCGGGTCGCGAAGGTCTACTACCCGGGCCTGGCGTCGCACCCCGGCCACGAGCTCGCCGCGCGGCAGATGTCGGGTTTCGGCGGAATCGTGTCGCTCGCGCTCGAATCGGGCGAGGCGGCGCGGCGCTTCGCTGAGTCGCTGCGGCTGTTCACTCTCGCCGAGTCGCTCGGCGGCGTCGAATCGCTCGTGAACTACCCGGACGCGATGACCCACGCCTCGGTCCGCGGGACCGAGGCGGCCGTACCCGTCGAGGTCGTCCGTCTGTCGGTCGGGATCGAGGACATCGACGACCTGCGGGCCGACATCGCACAGGCGCTTGAGGCCTGACGGCGGCGATTCGTGCCGAGTGCAGGGAGGTCGACTCCGTCGGACCGCCGAAGGCGCCGAAACGTCGGCTGAACCCGCCCGTCCGCCCCTCGGGCGATAGCGTGGCCGGATGACACACGCGCGTTGGGCAATCCTCGGTGCCGGAGCGATCAGCGGCGACTTCGCCCACGCGCTCCCCGACTCGGAGCTCGGACGCCTGCACGCCGTCGCTGCGCGCGACGTGTCGCGGGCGGAGGAGTTCGCCGCGGCGCACGGCGCGGCCGTCATCGGCACCTACGACGAGATCCTCGACCGGGACGACATCGATGCGGTCTACATCGGCACCGTCCACACCACTCACACCGCCCTGGTGCAGCAGGCGCTCGCCGCCGGCAAGGCCGTGCTCTGCGAGAAGCCGCTCGGCGTCTCGCTCGAGGAGGCGGATGCCGCGGTCCGAGCCGCCCGCGAAGCGGGCCTCCCGCTCGTCGAGGCGTTCAAATACCGCTTCGGCCCGTTCGCCGACCGTCTGCGGGGCATCGTCGGCGGCGGCGCCCTCGGCGACCTCGTCGAGATCGAGTCGTCGCTCGGCTTCGCCGACGGCTCGCACACGGGCAGGCTGTTCGACCCCGCGACGGCGGGCGGCGCGATCCTCGACGTCGGCTGCTATCCGTTGTCGCTCGTCGTCGGCGTTGCAGCCTGGACGGGACGGGACCTCTCGGCGCTGGCCGTGCAGGCGGCGGCGGGCACGATCGGCGAGACCGGCGTCGATGTGAGCGCGGCAGCATCCATCGATCTGGGCGGCGCGTCGGCGAACATCCGCACCGCGATCGTGCACGACCTGCCGCGGCTGACGCGCATCGTCGGACGGGATGCGACGCTCGAGATCCCGAACGTGTGGGGGAGCCGCACCGACAGCACCGAGGCCGCGATCCTCATCCGGACCGACGGCACCCGCGAGGAGATCGAGGTGTCGACCGTGCAGCCGATGGCGGCCGAGGCGGACGCGACGATCCGCGCGCTCCGAGAGGGGCGGACCGAAGCGCCCGAGGTCCCGTGGGCCGAGACGCAGACGATCGCGCGACTGCTCGCCGAGTGGCGCGCGGCGTTCGGCTGAGGTCTACCGGCGCCGCCAGCGACGGCGCCGCTTCGGCGCTTCTTCGGAAGGAGCGGATGCCGCGGCCCGCGCTGCGCGCCGTTCCCGCCACGCCGCGACTTCGGTCTCGGGGTCGCGCGTCGGGGTCACGACGGGCGGTCCGCCCTGCAGCTGCCGCCGCGCCTCGACGACGCGGCGGGAGAAGTCGGCGGTGTACTCGCGGACGTCCTCTTCGCGGTGGAGAGCGTCGACGCGTTCGTCGAACTCGGCGTGCTCGATGCGCAGCCGCAGCGCCGGCGGACCGAGCCCGCTCAGCTGTTCCGTCTGGATCTTGCGCTTGATCCACCAGTCCGGGTCATGCGAGCCGCCGAGGCCTTCAAGGGGCTTGCCGGCGCCGGGGAGATCGTCGAATTCGCCGCGGCGGATCGCTTGTTGGATCGCGGTCTCGACGTACATCGCCCGCTCCGCGCCGGTCGGGGTGCCGGCATGGCGCTCCGGTTCGGTGGGAGATTCGTCACCGTTCTCCTGTGCCACCTGCTCGACGCGATACCGTGCCGCACGGAGGCGGGGGTCTTCGCTCGCGGCGCGGTCATCGGCCATGCCTCCAGCGTAGGTCGGGACGGCGTTGTGTGGATGTTGCCCGGTATGCATATACTCAGAAAACACATACCCGGTATGCAGCGAGGAGTTCCGATGTCGGTACGACAGAGCCTGCTGGCGATCCTGGATCAGGGTCCCTGCTACGGCTACCAGCTGCGGGCGGAGTTCGACCGCCGCACCGGGTCGACGTGGCCCCTCAACGTGGGTCAGATCTACAACACGCTCGACCGGCTCGAGCGCGACGGCCTCGTGGAGAAAGGCGACGTCGACGAGCAGGGCCACGTTTACTGGCAGATCACGGATGCCGGATCAGCCGAGGTGCAGGCCTGGCTCGACGCTCCCGTCGAGCGTGCGCAGGGAACGCGCGACGAACTCGCGATCAAGCTCGCGGTCGCCGCGACCCTGCCCGGCGTCGACCTCGGCGCCGTCATCCAGCGACAGCGTTCGGCGTCGCTGCGTCAGCTTCAGGAACTCAATCGGGCGAAGTACGCCGGGTCCAATCCCGACGGTCCCGAGGAGCTCGCCTGGTCGCTCGTCGTCGATTCGATGATCTTCGCGGCCGAGGCCGAGACCCGATGGCTCGATCACACCGAGCAGCGGCTCGCGCGGCATCCGCATCGTACGATGGGGCTCGAGCTGTCCACAGAGACTCCCAAACGGGGGAGGCCCGCCAAATCCGAGGCGAGCGACACCGAGGCGGTCGTCGGATGAGCGCCGCCGTTCTGCAGCTGGTGGGGGTCACGCAGCAGTACGGCGAGGGCGAGACGAGCGTCTCAGCACTGTCAGGCGTCGATCTGACGGTCGACAAGGGTGAGCTCGTCGCGATCATGGGAGCGTCCGGTTCGGGCAAATCCACGCTCCTGTCGATCGCGGGCGGGTTGCAGAAGCCCACCAGCGGCGAAGTCGTCGTCGAGGGGACCTACCTCTCGACGGCGACACGTCGCGACCTCGCGCAGCTTCGGCGGCGCTCCCTGGGTTTCGTCTTCCAGGACTTCAATCTCATCCCGACCCTCACGGCCGTCGAGAACGTGACGCTGCCGCTCGAGCTCGACGGCTTCCGAGCCCGGGTGGCGCGCCGTGCGGGTCGGGATGCCCTCGCCTCGGTGGGGCTCGAGGACAAGCTCGATTCCTACCCCGACGACCTGTCGGGAGGTCAGCAGCAGCGCGTGGCGATCGCCCGTGCCGTGGTCGGCGGGCGCCGGCTGATCCTCGCCGACGAACCGACCGGCGCGCTCGACTCGGTGACGGGGGAGGCGGTCATGAAGATGATCCGGCACCGCGTCGACCAGGGGGCTGCCGGCATCCTCGTCACCCATGAGCCGCGGCACGCCGCGTGGGCCGACCGGATCGTGTTCCTTCGAGACGGCCGCATCATCGACGAGTCTCAGCGCCGCGGCGCCGACGCGCTCCTGTCGGACGCGCGATGACCGCGGTGCAGGACCGACCCCGAGCGGATGCCGGGGCGCGGCGTCGCGCCGAGCAGCCGAAGTCCTCGCGCACCGCGCGCATGCGGGTGTCCGTGCGCATCGCGCGGCGTCAGGTGCGGCGCACGTGGGTGTCGTCGTTGCTGATCATGGCGCTCATCGCGCTACCGATCGCCGGGATGGCGGGGGTGGCGGTGTTCGTCTCGAGCACGTTTTCGACCGCCGCCGAGCGGGTGGATGTCGAACTCGGGCGGATGGAGGCCTGGGTCGCGCCGCTCGGTACCGCGGACGCGGGGTTCTGGCAGGTCCCGACCGACCCGTATTCGTCCGGATACGGCAGCAGCTGGGCGACCGGGCAAGAGCAGATCACCGCTGTCGACCCGGCCTCGGCGCTGCCGGCCGGAACGGAGATCGTGAAGGTCTCGGAGGGGCGCGAACGCATCGCGACAGCGACGGGGATCGCTGCCGTCCCCGCATGGGCCGGCGACGTCGGCGACCCTCGGTTCGCCGGTCGCTTCGAGGTGACCTCGGGCTCGGCGCCGAAGGCCGCAGATGAGGTCATGGTCACTCCCGCGACGCTCGAGCGGGTCGGGGTGTCGCTCGGTGGTCGACTCGAACTCGTCGACTCCGCCGAGACGGTCACCATCGTCGGCACGTTCGACGACGCGACGCGCCCCGACGCCGACAGTGCTGTGGCGTTCGCCGACGCTGACCGTTTCGAGGAAGCGAAGTGGTACCTCCCCGAGACCCCGGTCTCGTGGTCGCAGATCCAGGCGCTCAACATGGACGGTCTGGGCGTCTACTCGCGCGAGGTCGTGCTCGATCCGCCGAGCTTCACCTATCCCGACGGCAGCGAGCCGTGGACCGCTGAGACCGGGGCGACGCAGGGACTCCTCGCGCTCGCCAGTGCGCTCGCTGCGGGTGGCCTCGCGGCGGGATACATGGTCGTGATGCTGGCGGGTGCGGCGTTCGCGGTGAGCGCGCGGCGTCAGCAGCGGGCGCTCGCGATCGCGGCGAGCGTCGGGGCCGAGCCGCGTGATCTGCGCAGCGTCGTCCTGCTCCAAGGCACGGTCCTCGGGTTGGTGGGCGGGCTCATCGGCATGCTCGCCGGGATCGGACTCGCCGCCATGGTCATGCAGATCGCCGACAACGGTTCCGCCACGCAGTTCTGGGGGTTCCATGTTCCCTGGGCCCTGCTGGTCGGCATCCTCGTCTTCGCGATGCTGGTCGGCACCGCATCCGCCTTCGTCCCAGCGCGCTCGGTGGGCCGGTCCGACACGATCAGCGCGCTCCGCGGGGCGCGGCGCCCGCAGCGGGTAGGCGCGTCTCGTCCCCTCTGGGGTTCGCTCCTCATCCTCATCGGCGCGACCGTCACAGTCCTCTGCGGCCTGGCTGCCGCAGCGGTCGCCACCGACATCAGCCTGGCCTGGGACTCGCCGTTGCGCTGGCTGCCCACGATCGGGATCATCGCAGGCCCCGTGCTCGCGCAGGTCGGCATCCTCATCTCGGGCCGGTGGCTGCTCTGGCTCGCCTCGCGGCTGCTGTCGCGTCTCGGGATCGCGGCGCGCATCGCCGCGAGGGACGCGGTGGCCAACGGCGCGCGGACCGTGCCGGCATTCGCCGCGATAGGTGCGACGGTCTTCGTCGGGGTCTTCGCCGTCGGCCTTGGAATGATGGCGGCGGGTCAATCGGAGCGGACCTATTCCTACACAGCCCCGCTGGGGTCGGCTTACGCCGACATCTCCTCCATGACCGAAACGCCGCTCACCGCGGATGAGGTGGCCTCCGCAACCGGCGAGATCGAGAGCGCGCTGCGCACATCGGGTGCGACGGAGACCGCCCTGGTCCAACGACAGACGGCGGTGTGGGCGGAGAACGAGAACGACATCCCCGCGGACGCCGAGCGAGCCGTTGCCGTCACGCCGGCGTCCTTCCTCATCGGTCAGAATGACCTGGAGGGCGGCTGGACTCACTTCGGCGACCCGAGCAACAACCTTCAGATCATCGCCCCGGACGACCTCCCGATCGTCATGGGGATCAGTCTGTCCGCGTCCGATCGGGCAGCGTACCTCGATGGCGCCGCTCTCGTCGCCGACGAACGGCTCATCGTCGAAGGTGCGATCGAGGTCGCATCCTGGCCGGAACGGGCCTGGCGGTCCGGTCGCGTCCCGGACAATGCGTATGTACCGGCCTCGGGGCAGGACCTGGACGAGCCGTCGTGGCGACGGCAGGTCCCCGCGATCGGCATCGACGCCCGTGAGCAGGGAGTCGCCGTCGCGATCGCGCCGGCCACCGCCAAGGAATGGGGGCTGCGCGTCGCCGTCTCCGGCGTCTACGCCGCGTTCCCCGGTGACGTCGACGTCGCGACCACCGACCGGCTCAACGCGCTCTCGGAGTCGATGAGCACGGACACGTACGGCGTCTGGATCTATCGTGAGACCGGTCCGGCCGATCCGTCCGTCTGGCTCGTCCCCCTTCTCGCCGCGGTCGCCGTCCTCGTCCTCGGCGCGAGCGCCGTCGCGCTGGGCCTCGCTCGGTTCGAGCGGCGGCCCGATGATGCGACGCTCGCCGCGGTCGGCGGCACGCCGGGGCTTCGGCGCCGGATCGGTCTGTGGCAGGGACTCGTGATCGCGGGGTTCGGCACCTTCGCGGGGGCGACCGCCGGCATCCTTCCGCCCATCGGGTTCTGGCTGCAGTCGCAGACGTCCTTCGAGCCGATGAGTCTCGCCGATATTCCGTGGTGGCTGCTCGCCGCCCTCGCCGTAGCTCTGCCGGTCGGCATCGCCGCCGTGAACTGGCTCGTGCCGCCGCGGGAGCCCGAGCTCACGCGGCGCAACGTCATCGCCTGAGCCGGGGCGACCCGCTCAGCGCATCGTGTCCAGGATCCCCACCAGGTCCTCGAACGTGGTGCGGGGGTTCAGGATCGCGAACCGCGCGTTCGTGCGACCGGCGTGGCTCGACGGCGTGACGAAGGCGTGCTGGTCGTCGAGCAGGCGGTTCGACCACGCCGTGTAGTCGTCCTTCGACCAGCCACGCCGTTCGAAGACGACGACGCTGAGCTGCGGACGACGGACGAGCTCGAACTCGTCGCGTGACTCGATCTCGGCGGCGATGCGCTCAGCGAGCGTGATGGAGGACGTGATCGCCTCGCGGTAGACCTCGGCGCCGTACGTCGCGAGCGAGAACCACAGCGGCAGACCCCGTGCGCGGCGCGTGAGGTGCGCGGCGAAGTCCGACGGGCTCCAGTCGCTCGTCTCGGTCAGCGTGTCGAGGTACTCGGCGTGCTGCGTGTGCGCGCGGCGCCCGAGCTCCGGGTCGCGGTAGAGCAGCGCGCATGCGTCGAACGGCGCGAACAACCACTTGTGCGGATCGACGATGAGCGAGTCCGCGTGCTCCACCCCGGCGAAGAAGTGCCGCGCCTCGGGCGAGAGGGCACCGGCGAGCCCGTATGCACCGTCGACGTGCAGCCACACGCCGAGCTCCCGCGTCGCCTCGGCGACGGAGGCGATGTCGTCGACGATGCCGAAGTTCGTCGAGCCCGCGGTCGCGACGACCGCGAACACGCTGTCGCCGTGCTCCTCGAGAGCCGCGCGCACCGCGTCGCCGTGCAGCACTCCGCCGGCATCGGGCGCGACCGTGACGACCTCGACGTCCATGACGCGGGCCGCCGACGCGATCGAGGAGTGCGCCTCGGCCGAGCAGACCACGCGCCACCGGTCTGGACGGATGCCGCGCTCCCGCGCCGTCTCGCGCGCGGCGACGAGCGCCGACAGGTTGCCGAGCGTCCCGCCCTGCACGAACACCCCACCCGCGGTCGCCGGGAGTCCGAACTCGTTCCCGAGCCACCGGAGCACCTCGTTCTCAGCGTGGACGGCGCCCGCGCCCTCGAGCCAGGAGCCGCCGTACAGCGCGCTCGCCGAGACGACGAGATCGAACGCGGCAGCGGCCTTCGACGGCGCGCTCGGGATGAACGACAGGTATCGAGGGTCATCGGTCGTGATGCAGGCCGGCGCCAGCACGTGCTCGAAGATCCCCAGCGCCTTGCGCGCGCCGATGCCCTGTTCGCTGATGGTCACGCCCGCCAGGCGCGCCAGCTCTGCCGGGGGCAGCGGCTTGTCGAGCGGATTGTCGTCGGTGAGGAGGCGCTGCCGGGAGTAATCGAGGACGAGATCGACGATCTGGCGGGTCTCGTCGGTCACGTCGTGCATGCGGGCGGGCTGGGTCATCGGGTCTCCGGGGTGGTGCGGGGGAGCGCGGGTGTGCGCGGCGGTGGCGTCCGGCGGGTACCCAGACGTTCGAAGGCTACGCCGAGGCGCAGCAGGGCGGTGTCGTCATAGGCGCGACCGGCGAAGGTGAGGCCCACCGGCATCCGGGTGTCGCTCATCGTGCCCATCGGAACGGTGACGGTGGGGATGCCGAGGTGTCGGATCGCGAGGTTGCCGTTGGCGATCCACACGCCGTTGCGCCATCCGAGGTCTGCCGACGCGGCATTCACGTCCATGTCGGCGGGTCCCACGTCGGCGACGGCGGGGAAGACGACCGCGTCGAGGCCGGCGGCATCCATCCACTCCTCGAGGTCGGTGCGACGCAACTGTTCGAGAGCACGCAGACCCTCGGCGAGTTCGGGCATGTCGTCGAGCGTCGCGCCGGGGTTCTCGCGCACCCAGCCCGGATACTCGGCGATGTCGTCGTCGAAGCCGGTGTAGCGGTCGGGGAGGGCGCCGGGCGGATACGGGAAGATCGTCGCGCCGTCCACGTCGGCGAGGGTCGAGAGTGCCGGATCGCCGTTGGCGGCGAGGAAGTCGTCCCAGGCCCATGCCGACAGGTCCAGAATCTCGCGGTGCAGGTATCCTTCGGGGACTCGCTCGGCGATGGTCGAAGCGCCGGCTCGGTCGCCCTCGTAGTCGCTCACGACGGGGAAGTCGACCTCGAGGACCGTCGCTCCGGCGGCCTCGAGGTCGGCACGCGCCGCGCGCCACAGCTCGAGGATGGACTCCCGGGTCTCGATTCGCCGGCCGGTCGGACCGCCGATGCCCGTGCCGGTTCCGGCATCCGGGTCGGCGTTGATGTACATGCGGGGGATGCCGAGACGGACCCCCTCGAGCGAGGCGCCCTGCGCGAGCGCCGGGTACGACGCCGGCCTCACGGTCGAGGAGGCGGGAAGCTCGACCCACCGCTGCACCCGCCAGAAATCCCCGCGCGTCTCGGGATCGTCGGCGACGACCACGTCGAGGAGTTCCAGCAGATCGGCTGTCGTCCGCGTGTGCGGCACGACGACGTCCATCGTCGGGACGAGCGGCCAGTTGCCGCGCACCGAGATCACGCCGCGCGAGGGCGTGTACGCGCACAGGGCGTTGTTCGAGGCGGGGCCGCGGCCTGATGACCAGGTCTCCTCGCCGAGGCCGAAGGCCGCGAAGCTCGCCGCCGTCGCGGTGCCCGATCCATTCGACGAGCCGCTGGCAAAGGGCGCCGTGAGCCACTCGGCGTTGTACGGGCTCTCGGCGCGGCCGTACACGCCGCGCTGCATGCCGCCGTTCGCCATCGGCGGCATGTTCGTCAGGCCGAGGCAGATCGCGCCGCCGGCGCGCAGGCGCTCGATCGTGAAGGCGTCACGCTGCGCGACGAGGTCCGCGAAAGCGGGCGACCCGGCCGCCGCGGTGAGCCCTCGCACCAGGAAGCTGTCCTTCGCGGTGTACGGGATGCCGTCGAGCGGACCGAGCGTCTCGCCGCGGGCGCGGCGGGCATCGGATGCCGCAGCCTCGGCGCGCGCGTCGGGGTTCCGCACCACGACGGCGTTCAGCGCCGTCTCGGTCTCCGGTCCGTCGTACGCGTCGATGCGTGCGAGGTAGGCGTCGACGAGGTCGACCGCCGTCGCGGCGCCCGACTCGAGCGCCGCCCTCAGGCCGGCGATCGTCGCCTCGACGACGTCGATCATCGGGTGACCTTCGGCTGCTGCTGCGTGATGCAGTGGATGCCGCCGCCGCGATCGAACAGCGGACGGGCGTCCACGGTGACGACCTCTCGGCCCGGGTAGGCCTCGGCGAGGATCGCCCGCGCCTGCGCGTCGGCGCGCTCCTCGCCGAAGCCGCAGGCGATGACGCCGCCGTTCACGACGAGGTGGTTCACGTAGCTCCAGTCGAGGGGGCCATGGGCGTCGGCGAGGGTCTCAGGCGCGGGCAGGGAGACGATCTCGAAGCGGCGGCCGGCGGCATCCGTCTGCCCGTCGAGCTCGGCGCGCAGTGTCGCGGTGACCGCGTGATCGGGGTGCGACGCGTTGCGCTGATCGTGCAGCAGCAGGCGTCCGGGCGAGGTGATCGTCGCGACGATGTCGACGTGGCCATTCGTGCCCAGGTCGTCGTAGTCGCGCGTGAGCCCCCGGCTCAACCAGACGGCGCGGGTCGCGCCGAGCGTCCGGGCCATCTCCGCCTCGATGCGTGCCCGGTCGGCGAAGGGGTTGCGTCGCGGGTCGAGCTGCACCGTCTGCGTCAGGAGGACGGTGCCCTCGCCGTCGACGTGGATGCCGCCGCCTTCGTTGACGAGCGTGGACGAGACCAGTTCGGCGCCCACCTCGGCCGCGATGATGCGGGCGTGCTCTGCAGAGTCCTTCCACTCGGCCCAGTCGGGCGCTCCCCAGCCGTTGAAGATCCAGTCGACGGCGCCCAGGACGCCAGGCCGCTCATCGTCGACGACGAAGGTGGGGCCGTGGTCCCGCATCCAGAATTCGTCGACGGGAGCCTCGACGACGGTCACGTCGGAGGGGAGCATGCGGCGCGCGCGGGAGACCTCGGTGGGGTCGACGACCATCGTGACCGGTTCGAAGCGGGCGACGGCGGCGGCGACGGCCGTCCAGGTGGCGTAGCCCTCCTCGCGCTCCGCGTCGGTGTCGCCGAGGGTGAACCCCTCGCGAGGGAAGGCCATCCAGGTGCGCTCGTGTGCTGCGGTCTCGCTCGGCATGCGCCAGCCCATGGCGTCTCCCTCGGGTGTCGGGTAGCTTATTGATCGTTTGATCAACAGGGGAGGCTACCGAGGAGATGACCGAGACGTCAACCGTCCGCCGAGCGCGGAAGACCCCCGCCGAGAGGCGCGAGGAAATCGCCCTCGCCGCTCGCGAGATCGCGCTCGCCGACGGTCTCGACGCCGTCACGCTGCGCGCCGTCGCCGCCCGCGTCGGTGTGGCGCCCGGGCTCGTCGCGCATCACGCGGACGGCATGGACGCGCTCGTGGCCGAGGCCTTCGGTGCCGTCGTCGCCGAGGAGCTGCGCGCGGTGCTGGCCGCGATGCGGGTGACGGATGCCGCGACGACGCGTCTCGGCATCCTGCTCGACACCGTGTTCGGTGAGGAGCCGAACGACGTCACGCTCGTCTGGGTGCAGGGGTGGGCGCTGGGTACCCGCAACGAGGAGCTGGCCGTGCGGGTGCGCGCCGAGATGGATGCGTGGCAGCGCGCGCTCGCCGCCGAGATCGACCGCGGCCGCGCGCGCGGGGAGTTCGGCGCCGTCAACGCCGACGCGATCGCCTGGCACCTGCTCGCGATCATCGACGGCCTCGGCGCGCAGGGTCTCGTCCGCTGGCGCGCCGATCCGTCCCGGACCGACCTCACCCGCCGCGCGCTCGCCGCGCTCCTGGGCGTCACGCCCGACGCGCTGCGCGCTTGACCCGACGCCGAGCCGTCGCCGATGGTCGCCCCGCCTCTCGCGAGACGACCATCCGAGACGCCTCGAGCCGACCGGAACGGCGGCCATCCGCGAGAAATGGATGCCGGTAGCGTCGGGTCGGCGGGTGTCAGACCGCGCGGAGCTCCCGAAGGGTGTACTCGGCGGGCAGGCGGTCGTCGCGGTAGTAGGCAATGACCAGCTCTGCGGCCTCGTCGATGGTGAACACTTCGTTCGTATGGACCTGCGTGCCGCGTCGCCCGCTGTCCCAGCGGATCGTCTCGGTTGGTTCTCCCGTTGCGTGGGTACCGGGCTTGCCGACGGTGTAGTGGTGCGCCGTGCCGGTGGCGTCGGTGGAACGGACCTCGATCGTCACGCCTCCGGCGTCACCGGCGCATTGGATGTAGTCCTCTGAGCGAGGCAGGCTCGCGCGCAGGTTGGCTCCCTCGGGCGCGCGCCACAGGCTGAGTGCCCAAAAGGAGGAGCCGTCCATCTGCGCCACGGTGAACCGGATCTGTTCCTCGAACGACCGCAGGTTGTCGATCAGCGGGAATCTGCTCGAGCCGTTCTCCTGGATGATGTGCGTCGGCGTGGTCACGGAACCTCCCGCATGAAGACTTGCACGATCCGGCGGGATGCGCTGCCAACCGGCATCCGGAGCCGCAGTTCGCGTCGGCTCGGTGGCGTCGCGGCGGTCCTCATAAGAAACGTTCAGGATGCCGATCGTCGCCCGGAAACACGCGGGAGACACGAGCTGATCACCCTCCGGGCGGCGGCTCCAGCGGCATCCGGTCCAATCCGATTCGAGGGGTGTTTCCGGACAACCCACCGTGCGAAAGCCGCACTCAAGGAAGGAAAACAGATCATGCGTACCAACCTGAAGCGGACCATCGTCCTCGGATCGACCGGCCTCGCGGCCGTCGCCCTCACCGCGGGATTCGCCCTTCCGGCGAACGCTGCGCAGAGCGAGGACACCACCACCAACACCACGACGGCAGCCGAGGGGTTCACTGACTTCCTCGACGCGAACGACACGCTCGCGGCGTCCGTCTCGTCGCTGCTCGACAGCCAGCTGATCGGCGACGTGTCGACCGGCGACCTGTCCGTCGGCGACATCGGCTCGGGCAACGACGCGCCGATCGGCTCCGGCAACAGCGTCGACGCACCGATCGGCTCCGGCAACGACACCTCGGTCGACGCCCCCGTCGGCTCGGGCAACGAGGTCGGCAACGGCAACGACGTCGGTTCGGGCAACGACACGAACGTCTCGCCGAACACGGACGTCGCTCCCCAGACCGACGTCTCGTCGAAGACCGGCGACCTCGTGAAGGACATCACGAGCGACGTCGACAGCACCGTCGGCGACGTGTCCTCGAGCGTCAACGACCTGGTCGACGGCGTCCTGGGCCGCTGATCGTCCGCATGCGGTGACCCCGCACCCCTGACTCATGCCGGGGCCCCGCTATCGGGGTCCCGGCATCGTCTTGTCCCCGAGACGTCGCAGATGGCCGCCGCGGGTGACAGGGACCGACCATCCGCGACGGCTCGGGGCACCGGAGCGCGGGCACCCGCCGCCGACGTAGGGTCGGGGCATGACGCGTGCGCGACTGATCACCCCCGCCGAGCTCGACGACCTGATCCGGGATGCCGGTCCGCTCACGGTCCTCGATGTCCGATGGCGTCTCGACGAGCCCGACGGCCGCGCGGACTACGAGGCGGGTCACATCCCGACGGCCGTCTACGTCAGTCTCGACGACGAACTGGCCGCCCACGGCGGACCGGAGGACGGGCGGCATCCGCTTCCCGAGATCGCCGACCTGCAGACGGCGGCGAGGCGCTGGGGGATCGACAGGGGCGACACCGTCGTCGTCTACGACGACTGGCAGACGTTCGGTGCCGCTCGTGCCTGGTGGGTTCTGGTGGATGCCGGTGTCTCCGACGTCCGCGTCCTCGACGGCGGTCTGCAGGCCTGGCGCGATGCCGGTCTGCCGCTCGAGTCGGGCCCGGTGCACGCCGCGCGCGGCGACGTCGCCCTCACGCCCAGCCACCTGGCCCGCCTCAGCATCGACGAGGCCGCGGAGCTGCCGACCACCGGCATCCTGTTCGACGTGCGTGCACCGGAGCGCTACCGCGGCGACGTCGAGCCGATGGACCCGCGCGCCGGTCACATCCCCGGCGCGGTGAACGCCCCCACCGGCGGCAACGTCGACGAGCACGGGCGGTTCCGCTCGCCGGAGGAACTGCGCGCGCGCTACGAGACGCTCGGGGTCACCGACGACACGACCGTCGGCGTGAGCTGCGGCTCGGGGGTGTCGGCCGCGCAGGCGGCGTTAGCGCTGAGCCTCGCGGGCATCGACGCGGCTCTCTACGGCGGCTCGTGGAGTCAGTGGTCGAATCACGCCGACCGCCCGGTCGCGACCGGCGATCAGCCCTGACCGAGCACCGCGGCTGCCGCGCGCTCACCTGACACGAGCGCCCCGGCGATCGACGGCGTCTCGCGGTGATCGCCCGCGACGACGACGCGCTCCGACAGTCTGACCGGCGACGGATGCCGCATGGGCGGCCCCAGCGCGGGCAGCGCGTGCGGGATGTCGTCGCGTCGCGCGAGCTCCCACGCCGCCGCCTCGCCGCCCCACATCCGCGCGAGTTGCGCGCGCACGGCCGCCTCGTCGGCGCCATCCCGCAGCAGGCAGCTCGCCGCCACGAGATGTCGGCCCGACGGCGCATATCCCGGAGCGGTCCGCGAGATCACCACGCTGTTCACGATGGGGCCCGAGCGCTCGCCGTCGACGGCGAGCAGAGCGGATGCCGGGGCCCCGGCATCCGCCCCGAACCACCATGTCTGCAGCCCGCGCATCGCGGGCGCCGGCGCGTCGATCAGCCCGGCCACGGCCTCGCCGCCGACCGCGACGACCACCTCGCGGGCCGAGACGGCGTCTCCGCCGGCCACGCCGATCTCGACGCGGTCTGCGCGGACGTCGATGCCGCGCACCGGTTGCGACAGGCGGATGTCCGCCCCCGCAGAACGTGCGAGTGCCGCCAGCCGTTGCGGCAGCGCCGCGATCCCGTCCGCCGGGACTCCCGGCCGGCCGAGGGCGAACAGCCGTGCGAGCAGCGTCGCGTACACAGCGGAGGTACCGGCGCCGTCGTCGGCCAGCACCCCGGTGAGGAACGGCTCGAGCACCGACCGGCGCAGGGGCCCCCTGAGCCGGGCGCGGTCCCACGCCTCGTGCAGCGTCGCATCCGGTCCGTTCGCGACGGATGCCGGACGGACGAGCGCGGGCAGCAGCCACCGCGCCGCGCCCGCGGCATCCGCGGGCGATACGAGACCTGACAGGGCGCCCGCGAGGGTGGCAGGGAGCATCCCCGGGTGCCGCACAGGATGCGCGAGGACATCCGAGCGCGCACCGCGCACGACCCGGACGCCGACGGGGAACGGCCGCAGGTCGAGGTCGGCGAGGTCCACCGCCCGCGCCAGTGCGTCATAGCGCGGGTTCAGCACCTGGAACCCGCGATCGAGACGGAACCCGTCGACGACGTCGGTCCGCTGCCGCCCGCCGACCTCGTCCTGCGCCTCGACCACGACGACGTCGCGTCCCGCGCGGGCGAGCAGGGTCGCGGCGCGCAGCCCGGCGAGGCCCGCACCGACGATCGCGACATCGTGGACAGCGGTCATGGCGACAGACTCGCACAGCGCACGGACGCGGCATCCGTAGTTGAATCGAAGGATGCGAGCTGCTTACATGTACGGCCCCGGCGACGTTCGCGTGGTCGACGCACCCGAACCCCGGATCGAACAGCCCACCGACGCGGTGCTCCGCACCGTCGTGGCGTGCGTGTGCGGCAGCGACCTGCACCCGTACCACTCGATGAAGCCCAGCGACGAGGGCCGTTCGATGGGGCACGAGATGATCGGTGTCGTCGAGGAGGTCGGCGCGGACGTCCGCACCGTCAAGCCCGGAGACGTCGTCATCGTTCCGTTCGTCTTCTCGTGCGGCGAGTGCGAGTTCTGCCGTGCGGGCCTCCAGACCTCGTGCGTGAATGCGGGGACCACGAAGCCCACGGGCGCCGGCGGCGCGCAGGCCGAACGCCGCCGCGCCCCCTTCGCCGACGGCACGCTGTACCGCGTGGACGTCGCCGAAGACGACGAGCGGATGCCGGGACTCCTCACCCTGAGCGACGTGTACGGCACGGGCTGGCACGCCGCCGTGACCGGCGGCGCTGCGGCCGGCAAGGACGTGGTGGTCATCGGTGACGGCGCGGTGGGCCTGCTCGCCGTCCTGTCGGCGCGACAGCTCGGCGCGGAGCGCATCATCCTGATGGGGCGCCACGAGGCGCGCACCGACCTCGGCCGCCGATACGGCGCGACGGACGTCGTCGCGGAGCGGGGCGACGAGGGCGTCGCCGCCGTCCGCGACCTCACCGGCGGGTTCGGCGCGCACGTCGTCATCGACGCCGTCGGCCACCTCCCGGCCTACGAGCAGGCCCTCGGTGCGGTCCGCCCGGGCGGCACGATGTCGCGCGTCGGCGCTCCGCAGTACACCGACGCTCCGCTCCAGCGGAAGCAGTTCGAGAAAAACGTCACCGTCACGGGCGGCGTGGCTCCCGTCCGCGCGTGCATCGACCGTCTCCTGCCGGGCGTGCTCGACGGTACAGTCGACCCCGGGGCCGTCTTCGATCGCGAGCTGGGCCTCGGCGAGGCCGCCGACGGCTACCGCCTGATGGATGACCGCGCCGCCCTGAAAGTGATGCTCCGCCCGTGACCTCAGCCCCCGCCCCGCTCTCGGGCGTCCAGTTCGCGCTGCGCTCCGGCGCGTACGACGCCATCATCGCCTCGGTGGGGGCGACGCTGCGCGAGCTGCGCCACGACGGGCGCGACCTCGTCGTCCCGTTCGAGGCCGATCAGGTGCGTCCCGACTACCGCGGAGCGACCCTCGCCCCGTGGCCCAACCGCATCGTCGACGGCACCTACGCCTTCGACGGCGAGGAGTTGGTCACCGCGCTCACCGAGCCGAACCGGTCGCACGCGCTCCACGGACTCGTCGCGTGGCTCGAATTCGCCGAGGTCGAGCGCTCCGACGACAGTGTGACGCTCGCCGCGGTCATCGAGCCCCAGACCGGGTACCCGTGGCGGGTCCGCGTCGAGACGACGTACGTGCTCGCCGCCGACGGCCTGACCCAGACCGTCCGGGCGCGCAACCTCGGCACCAGGCCGGCGCCCTTCGGCACCGGTCCTCACCCCTACGTCGTCGCCGGCCCCGCGCCGCTGGATGAATGGACGCTCGCGCTGCCCGCGGCATCCGTCCTCGAGGTCACCCCCGACCGGCTCAGTCCCGTCGCCGTGCACGCGGTCACCGACTACGAGCCCGACCGCTTCGACCGACGCGCGCCGCGGGTCCTCGGCGACGTCGAGCTCGACCACGCGTTCACCGGGATCGAGACGGATGCCGACGGCACCGCCACGGTCCGCGTCACCGACCCGTCGGGTGTCGGCGTCGCGGTCACCTGGGGCGCCGAGTGCCCGTGGGTGCAGGTGCACACCGCCGACAAGCCGTCCGGAGCAGCTCACCCGGGCCACCGGAAGGGCCTCGCCGTCGAGCCGATGACGTGCGCGCCCGACGCCTTCAACGCGGGCGCCTACGACTACGACGCGGGACTGCTCGTGCTGTCGCCCGGCGCGACGTTCGCGGCATCCTGGCGCATCTCGGCCCTCTGATAGCGGCCGTCCCTAGGATGGCGGCATGACGCCGACGTCCTCCTCCCTGCCCCGGTCCACTCCGTCAGCGCAGGGGGTGGATGCCGCCGGTGTCGACCGCCTGATCGACGCCATCGGGCAGACCGACACCGAGATGCACAGCCTGATGGTGCTGCGCCACGGACACGTCATCGCCGAGGGCTGGTGGGCGCCGTTCGCCCCCGACCTGAAGCACCTCGTCTACTCGCTGTCGAAGACGTTCACCTCAGCCGCGGCGGGTCTGGCGATCTCGGAGGGGCGTTTCGGGCTGGACGACGTCATGGTCGATCACTTCCCCGAGCTCGTCCCCGACGACCTCGACGAGAAGTACCGCCGATACCTCGTACGGCACGCGCTGACGATGGCGAGCGGCCACGAGTCCGAGGCGCTCGACCGTGCGGCGGCCGCCTCGCGCGCGGTCGGCGGCGACGTGCTGGGCGGGTTCTTCCGCGTCGCGCCCGACCGCGAGCCCGGCGCGGTCTTCGCCTACAGCCAGCCGACCATCTACGGCGTCGGGCGCCTGGTCGCGAAGACGACCGGCGGCACGATCCTCGACTACCTGCGCCCGCGGCTGCTCGAGCCCCTCGGCATCGATGAGGCGCAGTGGATGATGATCGGCGATGTCGAGATGGGCTTCAGCGGCATCCATGTCTTCACCGAATCCCTCGCCAAGACCGGTCAGCTCATGCTCGACGGCGGCCGCTGGCGGGGCGAGCAGATCCTCGACCACAAGTGGGTCGCTGCGGCGACTTCCAAGCAGATGGACAACGACACCGCCCACCGCGGTCCCGGAGCCCCCGACCCGATCGATTGGCAGCAGGGGTACGGCTTCCAGTACTGGATGAACCGGCACGGGTTCCGCGGCGACGGCGCGTACGGGCAGTTCATCATCGTGTGGCCCGAGGAGGACGCCGTGATCATCACGACGGCCGAGACCATCGACATGCAGACCCTGCTGAGCCTCATCACCGACCACCTGCGTCCCGCGATGGCGGCGCCCGGAACGGCAGAAGCGGATGCCGCCCTCGCCGAGAAGCTGTCGTCGCTGGCCCTCCCTCTGCCGGACGACAGCGGCGCGGACTTCTCGGGCGTGTTCGACGTGGATGCGACCGTTTACCCTCCGGGACCGTTCACGAGCAACGGCCCCGTGCCGGGTGCCGAGCGCGTCGAGGTGACCGGGACCGACCGCGGCTGGAACATCCGCTTCACGGGCCGCGGCGTCGACGTCACGCTGCCCGTCGGGCGCAGGGAGTGGGCCGCAGGGGAGTGGCCCGCACCCGCCGAGGGCCTCGACGAGGTGCCGTTCCGATCCGTCGCCGGCGTGGGGGAGGACGGTGCGTGGCACGCACGTCTGCGCATGATCCAGACGCCGCACACCCTGCACGTCGACATCGCTCCCGGCGGCAGGACGTCGCTCGCATGGCGGTTCCCGCCGCTGCGCGGTGACGGTCCGGTCGGTCACGCGCTGCCGTCGCTCGGCTGACCGGCATCCGACACCCCTGTCTCGGTAGACTGTGAGTCGAGGGGTGAGCGTGACGGACAACGAACGGGTCAAGACCCGAGAGGTCGTCGCCGAGGGGCTCTACATCGCGTCCGCGGCGACACGTTTGGCGTTGAAGAACCGCATCCTGGTCGACATCCTCGTCGACGGCGACGACTTCGATTCGGACCGCTTCCTCGGTGATGCCCGCGACATCCTGATCTCGCTCGCCGAAGAAGCAGAAGCGGATGCCGCCCGCACCGAGCGCGAGCGCAAGGCCGCCCGCAACCGGTACTCCGACTCGAGCGGCACGCACGACTACCGCAGTCGCGATGTCCGCAACCTGCGCCGACGCCGCAAGCAGTCGCTTCACGTCGCGAAGGAGCTGCGCGCCCGGTCGGAGGACCAGGAGGAGCTGCGCAAGCTCATCGCCGATGCGCGCGATGCCGCCTGGGCCGAGGTGTCGAAGAACATCGACCGCTCGCTGCGGATCGCCGCCGCCCGTCCCGACCTGGACGCCGACTACGAGCGGATGCGGGTGGCCCGCATGCAGGCGCTGCGCCTCGTCGATCTGCCGAAGCTTCGTGCCCACCGCCGGAGCGTCGCGAAGCAGCAGGCGCTCCGCGACGGCGGCGTCGAACCCGAGCCCATCCTCGAGTCCGACCCCGCCGGAATCGACCCGGGCGAGCTGGAGTAGCGGCTCGATTTCGGATTGGGGCCAGTCGTGAAGTATGCTGTTCCTCGGCCCGGAAACAGGCCATGCGCCCGTAGCTCAATGGATAGAGCATCTGACTACGGATCAGAAGGTTAGGGGTTCGAGTCCCTTCGGGCGCACACTGTGTTGAGACAGTCTGAGAACGGCCCCGCTTCGGCGGGGCTTTTCTTGTCTTCCGGACTGCGCCCGCCGTTCGTTCTGCCTCGGCTGTCAGGTGCGGCATCCATCGCCAATGCCCATGCCACAGACGGATCAGCTCGATCGCGAGCTCCGGAGGGTGAGCATGCAACCGTGCGCTCGGTCGGGGCTGGCGCGCGTCGGTCGGACCGTGACTCCGCGACCTAGTGCCCTCCTAAGCCCTCGAGGCAGCCACCGTCCATGATGGGGCCGCCGACATCGACGTTGACGCCGTCCGGTCCGACCGCACCGAAGAGGCATGCGGTGAACTCCTGGCTCCTGGGGGAACCGACGGTCACTCCGAAACCTACGTTCCCCAGATCCCCGAGCGTCTCAATGGATCGGGCGGGGAACCCTTCGTCGAGAAAGACTTGTCGAACTGACTCCGCGGTGACTGTGCCGGAGTTTCGCAGATCGGTAAGGCCGCGCGTCACCGATTCGACGTACGCGCCTCCCGCGGTGTCAGCGTCATTCGAGATCGCGACGCGATCACGCCAGCGCTGGTTGTCCGCCATGTTCTGCTCGGGGTCGTAGACGACGCAACCCTCGGGCGGCGGCTCCCCATGTGGGTTCTCGGCGATCGCGCACGCCGACTCTCGAGGGGAAGGGGCTGCGCCCGGCGCAGGCAGATGAGAGGCGCAACCAGGCAACGCGACCACGGCGAGCACTGTCAACGCGGCGAAAGCGGTGAGCGCTCGCCGGTCGCTGCCGGACCTGACGGGAGACGTCGCCGATTCGTCCTCTCTGAGTACCGATACTCCGATTACGGGCCGCTGCTTCACGCGTATGATCTCTCGTTCTCCACCCGTCGGGCGAGCAGCCAGCGGGTGAGTCGGCGTACGAGCTCCGATGCGAGCGGCGACGCGTAGGCCTCCGCGTCGTGGCCGAGCGCGCTGTACGCGGCGCGGCATCCGTCGTTCTCGTGCGTCCAGACGAGCGGATGCGCGACCCCGTCGGCGTCGTCGTGCACAAGCAGGACGTCGGCCCCGGGGGAGACCCTCAGTGCCGTGTACGCCTCGTCCACTGTGTTGAGGTCGGCCAGATCCGCCACAGATGCCGAGACGGCACGCACGCGCAGCGGGCCGCGCTCGGGGTGGAACGTCACGTCGCGCACCCAGCGCCCGCCGAGGCGCGCCTCCCACGCCGTGTGCTCCGGAAGCAGCGTTGCGGCGACGTGCAGGACGAGCAGCGGACCGCGGTATCCCGTGAGGATCTCGGCGAGGCGCGCGTCGAGCGGATGCGGCGCGGTGCCTCCGCCGGCGTTGATCACGAGCAGGTCCGTAGCGTCGATCCGCGCGGCGAGGTCGTCGAGCGTGTCGACGACCGTGACGTCACCCTCCTCGCGGAGCACCTGCGCGACGATCGCACTGGTTTCGGCGAACGGATGCCACGGGTCGGCGTAATCCGCTCCGCCCGAGAAGAGCAGTACTCGGTTCATTCAGGCCCCGCCGGTGAACAGGCTCACCAGACCCGCCGAGCCGAAGGTGAACAGCACCGCGGATACGACGCCTTTGAACGCGGCATTCTTACTCCGGTGTCGGAGGGCATCGGCGACAGTGAAGCAGGCGAAAGCGACGGCCCACGCCAGCGCGACCAGGCGCGACCCCAGATGAGCGATGAACGGCGCGGCCGGTGCCCAGAAGATCACGGCCGCGAATGTCGCGACGAGCGTGATGACGATCAGCGCACCGAAAACGAACATCGCGGTACCGCCCCGCGTCTCCCACGCCTCGGCGGGCGTGCGTCGCGCCCTGCCGGCCGCGAGATCCGCGACGAAGCCGTCCGGCAGCGGCTGGCTGTCATCGAGGAGGCTGAGGCGCCGGACGCGCGCCTCGTCGGCTCCCTGCGCGATCGCCCAGCGCAGGTAGGCGGACACCTCGTCGGGGTCCGCGTCGGGCGCGGCGACGGAGTATCGACCGGCCTGCTCGCGCGCTCCGCCGGCGCGGTAGAGCACCACCAGCGCGGTTCTCAGGTCGGCGTCGTGAGGGTCGCGTTCGAGGGCGGACCGCAACGGCCGGGCAGCGCGTCCGGTGCCGACGACCGCCGCCCGGTCGAATGCGTCGGCCATCGCGGCATCCGTCGTCCCCATTACCTCAGTATGGCCGCGACCGTCGTTCACCCTCAGTTAAGTTGTGCACAACTCGATTGCGTGCAACCATATCGGTATGAGAGCGACCGATCAGATGGTGTGCTTCGGGGTGTACTCGGCCAGCCACGCCTTCGGGCAGGCGTATCGGCGCGTGCTCGCGCCGTGGAAGCTGACGTACCCGCAGTACCTCGTCATCGTCGCTCTCGGCGATCAGGAGCCCCGGTCGGTCAAGGAGTTGGGCGCAGAGCTCTTCCTCGACTCGGGCACACTGTCGCCGCTCATCCGCCGCCTCGAAGCGCGCGGCATCGTCTCCCGTTCGCGCAGCCCTCACGACGACCGTGTCGTCGAGGTCTCGCTGACGGACGACGGCCGTGCGCTCCGCTCGGAGCTCTCCGTCGTCGGCGCGGAGATCGCGCGCTGCACCGGACTGGACGAAGAGAAGGCGCGGATGCTGCTCGACGTGGTCCACGACCTGAACCGCGTCATGCGTACCACCGACGAGGCGATCGCCTCCTGACCCGAAGGACATCATGGAAGCTCTCTACACCGCAGAAGCACTCGCGACCGGAGGCGGCCGCAACGGCCACGTCCGCTCCCTGGACGGCCTCGTCGACACCGACGTCCGCGTCCCCAAGGAGATGGGCGGCGCCGGTGGCGCTCCGAACCCCGAGGTGTTCTTCGCCGCCGGCTACGCCGCGTGCTTCCACAGCGCCCTGCAGTCCGTCGCCCGCGCTCAGAAGGTGACCCTCGAGGACACCAGCGTCGGCTCGCGCGTCAGCATCGGCGCCAACGGCGAGGGCGGCTTCGGTCTCGCCGTGCAGCTCGAGGTCGTCATCCCGAACCTGCCGCACGACCAGGCGCAGGCTCTCGCCGACGCCGCACACCAGGTGTGCCCCTACTCGAACGCCACGCGCGGCAACATCGAGGTCACGGTCACGGTCGTCGAGGACTGACCTCGGCCGGTCTCAGAGGGCCGCACTCAGACGACAGGGCTCACGCGCAGCCAGCGGAAACCGCAGGCGGGCAGCGTGAGCCCTTCGTCGATTCCGAGCTCCACGCCCTCGATCAGATCGAGTGCCGTCGGGGCGAATCCTGACAGCGTCTCCGCAGGGACGTGCGCCGGCTCGGACGACACGTTCGCGAGCACGAGCACGACGGTGTCGTCTCCGGGACGCTGATACCCGACGACGGATGCCGCGGGCACGCCGAAACCGATCAGGCGCGTCCCGTCGAACTCGGGCGTCGTGTGCCGGACGGCGATGAGCTTGGTGAGGTCGCGGTGGATGCGGCCGGCCGAGGTGGCGGCATCCGTCCTCTGCGCGTAGCGGTCGCGCGGCTTCTGACCGCGGTGCGTCCAGCGCGGGTCGTCTTGACGCTCCGGATCGTCGCGGAACGTGGGGTCGTTCAGCTGCCCGACCTCGTCGCCCAGCCACAGCATGGGAAGGCCCGGCACGCTCAGTGCGAGCGCGTGCGCGAGGACGACGCGCGCCTCGCCGAGCGGATCGCCGGCCTCGACCCCGGCGAGGGATGCGGTCGTCCCGGCCACGCCGCCGGCCGTCGGCAGGCCGCGGCCGAACGACGAGCCGTCCGTGTAGCGAGCGGTGAGCTCGGCGGCATCCGTCTGCCACACGACGGCATCCGCGTCCCGCACGGCGGCCACATCGATGCTGCCGGCGCGCGCCTCGAGAGCACGCTGCAGGGGCGCGGCGTCGCCGGTGGCGAGGGCGTGCCACAGCGGAGCGGAACCGGGGGATGCCGGGAGCACATCGACCCCCGGTGCACCGATCGCCAGCACGGCGGCGATGACGTCCACCGCGTCACGATGCGGGAGGAGGAAGACCTCGACGCCGCGCCCGGCGAGGAAGAGCAGGTCGTCGATCAGCCCCGCCAGATCGTCGCGCGCGGGGACGTCGACCGCGAGCGAGATGCCCGACAGTCGGAGCTGGGCCGCCAGGTCCGACAGGCGGTCGATCGAACCGAGGCCCGGGTCGCCGCGCCGCAGGTCGACGGTGCCGTCCTCGCGACGGGCGAACGGGGATTGCACGTGGAGCACGCTCGCACCCAGGTCGCGCAGGGCGGGGATCTCGTCGCGGAGGCCGGCCAGGTTCCCGGCGTACCTGTCGGCGTAGCAGGCGGCGCCGAGGGCGAATCGCGAACTCGTCCGGGCGGAGTTCGCGGCACGCTGCTCGCCGTGCACCTTGAGGTCGAGCGAGCGTCCGTTCGCCGCGACGACCGCCGCCGTCACGAGGTCGAGCTCATCCGCGGCCGTTCCGCGTCGGGCCAGCGCCGCGAGCAGCGTCGGGAGGTTCGCGCGGATCCGCTCCGCCGCCGCATCGTCGACGCGGACGCGATCGGCGACGGCCGACAGCGTCGCCGCGAGGTCATCCTCGGCGGCCCCGATGGTGCTCATGCGGTGGACCTCCCGCCCCCAGCGTAGAGGGCGGGCCGGCGCTGTCTCAGTCGGCGCGCGCCACCGTGCGGTCGAGGAACGCGTGGATCGTCGCGTGCAGCGCCGCGGTGGAGGCCGCGTCGATCGCTCCGGAGTGACCGCCCTCGATCGGCTCGAGGTAGTGCACTTCGGCATCCGTCTCGTCCGCCAACCGCGCCGCCATCTTGCGCGCCTGCACGGGGCCGACCCGGTCGTCGCTCGCGGCCGCGTAGATGAGGGATGCCGGGTACCGCCGCCCGGGCTCGATGAGGTGATACGGCGAGAAGGTCTTCACGAACTCCCACTCGGCCGGGTCGTCGGGGTCGCCGTACTCCGCGATCCAACTGGCACCGGCCGACAGCCGCGTGTACCGCCTCATGTCGAGAAGAGGCACGCCGCAGACGATCGCCCCGAAGTCGTCGGGATACTGGGTCAGCATGTTGCCGACGAGCAGGCCACCATTGCTGCGGCCGTGGCAGGCGATCCGGTCGGAGGTCGAGACGCCGCGGCGGACGAGGTCACGTGCGACGGCGGCGAAGTCCTCGTAGGCGCGATGGCGGTTCTCGCGCAGGGCGGCGAGGTGCCATTCGGGACCGAACTCGCCGCCGCCGCGGATGTTCGCGACGACGTAGACACGACCCTGCTCGAGCCAGGCGGGACCGACGATCGTCGGATACTCGGGCGTCAGCGCGTGCTCGAACCCGCCGTAGCCGTTCATGAGCACGGGAAGGGCGCCCGAGCGCTCGCGCGGACCGACCTCGAAGTACGGCACGCGGGTGCCGTCGGCCGACGTCGCCCAGTGCTGCTCGGCCACGAGGCCGGACGCATCGAAGGTGGCGCGACTGCGATCGACGACACGCGGTTCCGCACCCGGCTCGAGGACGAGCAGGGTCGGCGGCGTGAGGAAGCCGCGCGCGACCACCCACAGCTCGTCGTCCTCGTCGTCGTCGGCGGTCGCGATGTTCGCGCTGAAGAGGTCGGCGTCGCCCATTCCCAGGTCGATGTCGCTCCCGACGAGTGTGTCGGGGTCCAGCGACACGAGCCGGCTCTGCACCCGGTCGAGCACCGTCAGGACGAGCCGGTTCCGCGTCCAGGTCCACGTCTCGAGGACGGCGGTGTCGGTCGGGGCGAACGCGACGCGAAGGTCCGAGCCATCCCCCTCTGTGACGGTGTCGAGAGGTCCGATCAGCAGGGTGCCGGCGGGATGCGTCGTGTCGCCGATCTGCCACGGTGTCGTCGTGCGGACGGTGACGATCTCGCCGTGCACGTCGACGTTCGCGTCCTGAGGCACGGCGATGAGGCGCGGTTCGCCGCCGTCCCACACCCAGGCCTCCGAGTGGAAGAAGTCGTGGGCGATGATCACCATCGGGGTCGCCGTGCCGCCGGTGTGGTCGACGTGCGCGAACACGCCGACGTCCGACGCGACACCCGTGACGATGGGCGGCGCGTCCTCGAGCGACTCGCCGCGGCGCCATGCGCGGGCATTGATCGGGTAGCCCGAGTCGGTGACGCCGCCGCCGTGCAGGGCGGTCGCGACGAGCAGGGTGTCGCGGTCGATCCACGCGATCATCGTCTTCTCGGCGTCGAGAGCGAACGGGGTGTCGTCGACGAAGCGACGCGTCTCGAGGTCGAATTCGCGCACGACGGAGGCGTCGCCGCCGTCGGGGCTCAGCCGCACGAGGGCCCGGCCGCTGCCTGCCGGACCGTGGGCCGCGCCCGCGAACGCCCAAGCCGTGCCCTCCTCGCGGCCGAGAGCATCGATGTCGAGCAGGACCTCCCAGGCCGGGGTACCCGCCGTGAACGAGGCGCGCAAGGTGCGACGCCACAGGCCGCGGGGGTTCTCGGCATCCCGCCACAGGTCGTACATGAGATCGCCGTGCCGACTCGGGACGACGAGCCGATCGGGGTCCTGCAGGATGCCGGTCAGCCGGCTCTCGAGCGACGTCCGGGCGTTTCCGGCGAAGGCCGATTCGGTCTCGGCCGTCTGCTCGGCGGCCCACGCGCGGGCCTCGGATCCGTCGATGACCTCCAGCCAGAGGAAGGGATCGGCGGGCTCGGGGGCGATCTCAGGGGCGCTCATGCCGCCAGCCTACGGGGCGGTCCGCGGGGTGCGTTCGCCGTGCGAGAACCGTTGGCACTCGCATATCGAGAGTGCTAATCTGAACGTACTTGAGCCGCCGAGGCTCAACTTTGAGACCACATCACCGAAGGAGAGAATCATGGCGACCTACGACCCGTTCCGTGACCTCGACCGCATCGCGTCGACCCTCTTCGACACGCGCCGCGGCCCGCGACGGATGCCGATGGATCTGTACCGCGACGGCGACCACTACGTCCTCAACGCCGACCTTCCGGGCATCGACCCGGGCTCGGTCGACATCGACGTCGACGGCCAGCTGCTCACCATCCGCGCTGAGCGCACCGTGGGGGCGGCCGACGGAGTGAAGTGGATCACGCGCGAGCGCGAGACCGCGAGCTTCCTCCGCCAGCTCAACCTCGGCCAGGGAATTGACACCGAGGCGATCACCGCGACCTACAACAACGGCGTCTTGACCGTCACCATCCCGGTGAGCGAGAAGGCCAAGCCGCGCAAGGTCGAGGTCGTCGCCGAGGGTTCGGCCCCGACGATCGCCACCCGCGAGAGCGAGCCGCAGCCGATCGACCAGTGACCGGATCGCCGGTCCCGCAGTGACGAATCGCCCTGCATCCCGTGCCGGATGCGGGGCGATTCGTCTGCGGTCAGAACCCGCGCAGCCGGGCGGTGAGCTGTTCGAGCTGCGAGAGTTCGTCGTCGGTGAGCACCGACATCCGCTCGGCGATCGTGCGCCCGTGGATGGTCGCGACGCGCCGGAACGTCGAGGCGCCCTTGTCCGTCGCGCGCAGGATCGCGCCGCGTCCGTCCTGCGGGTCGGGGCACTTCGAGACGAGGCCGCGCGCGACCATCCGATCGACCAGGCGCGAGACGCTGGGCTGGCTGATCAGCATGTTGGCGGTCACGTCGCGCAGGCGCGCGGTGTGCTCGTCGCACCGGGTCACCGTGAGGAGGACGTCGTATTCGGCGCTCGAGAGCTCGTCGTCGTCGAAGTCCTGCGAGATCTCGGCCATGACCTCGTGCTGCGCGCGGAAGAGGCTCTCCCATGCGGCGATGGCGAGGCGTCGGTCGGTCATGGCGTCCACTGTATCGCCGCGTGCCTCCACGACGAGCGCGATCGGTCGCCTTGCGGTCACCCGCACGTCACGCGGTGTTTCCCCCTTCAGGAGAGCATTCTCATGGACCTGGTTGTCGCTATGTCCTGACAAATATCCTCGTCATCGATAGTCTGCGACGACTCCCGCAACCAATGGAAGTGAGGCGCGCCCGTGAGCGTGATGACACAGACAAGACGACGAGGCACTCGTGCCCGTATGGCGATCGGCGGACTCGGAGTCCTCGTCGCCTGCACCCTGACGGCCGGGCCCGCTTTCGCGGCCGCCGGCTTCACCGAGGAGCAGATGACCGCGACCTACGCGTCGGACGCCACCGCGTCGACCGGCGACTCGAAGGCACCCAGCGCCGACAACTGGTCGGTGCAGATGATGGACGTCTTCGAGGATCTCCGCACGGATCGCGGCGAGGGCGGCAACGCAGCCGTCATGGATTACAACGACGAGCTGACGAGCGAGATCAACCTCACCGCATCCGATGCTCAGGTGGAGCGCGCCATCGTCGACCAGTACCAGGACATGTCCGTCAGCATGGGCGACGCCTTCGGCGAGAAGCTCGGGGCGATCTACGCCGGCGCCGTCGCCGACGGCGAGCTGCCGAAGCTGACGTGGCTCCTGAACAAGGAAGGCGGCAAGCTCGGGTCGACCTCGTCGAGCAACCCGCCGAAGAACTACTTCGACTACAAGCGTCCCTATCTGCGGCTCGACACCACGAAGGACCTCGTCTACCGGGACAAGGAAGGCGGCGACGCGTGGGGCTCCAAGAGCGGGTCGTTCCCGTCGGGGCACACGTCCCAGGCGTACTGGCAGGGCACGGCGCTCGCCGAGATGCTGCCCGAGCTCGCGCCGCAGATCCTCGCGCGCACGGCCGAGGCCGGCAACAACCGCATCGTGATGGCGGCTCACTATCCGCTCGACGTCATCAGCGGCCGCATGATGGGCCAGAAGATCATCGCACTCCGGCTCGCCGATCCCTCTATGCGCAAGCTCGTGGACGAGGCCGCCGCCGAGCTCCGCGGTGTCCTCGAGCGCGGCTGCGGCGACACCCTCGAGAACTGCATCGAGAAGGACGTCCCGTACCTGACGACGGACAAGGCGCTCGCGTACTACCAGGAGCACCTGGGCTACGGGTTCCCCGCCACCGGCCCGAAGGGCGTTCCCGTCGTCGTGCCTGCGGGCGCGGAGGAGCTGCTCGTCTCGGCTCACCCCGAACTGACGCCCCAGCAGCGCCGTCAGGTGCTCGCCGTGACGGCGACGGACTCCGGCAACCCGCTGGACGTGGGGGAGCAGGAGAGCTGGCAGCGCATGAACCTCGCGGCCGCCATGGCCGCGAAGGTCACCGTCCGCGAGGACGGGTCCGTCGTGATCGGCGCGCCCACGCCCGACCCCGAACCCACTCCGGACCCCGAGCCCACGCCCGACCCGGAGCCGACTCCGAACCCTGAGCCGACTCCCGACCCCGAGCCCACTCCGGCTCCGGAGCCGACTCCGGCTCCCCAGCCCACGCTCCCGTCGACGGGGGGCGCACCGGGTGCACCCGTCGCCAACGGTGACGACCTCCCCGCTGCAGCGCAGGGAAAGATCCAGGCATCCGTCCGCGGCGACCGCATCGTGGTCTCGGGTCTGACGGCCGGGCAGCAGTACTACGGGTTCATCTACTCGACCCCGACCGCGCTCGGACAGGTGACGGCGGATGCCGCAGGTTCGGCGACCTTCGCGCTCCCGGCCGACCTCGAAGGGGGAACGCACCGCGTCGCCGTCGTCGATGAGTCCGGCGATCTCGTCGGCTGGGCCACGGTGACGGTCGCCGATGGCGAGGCCGCCGCGATCGACGATCGGGAGCTGGCGTCGGCGGGCGGCCAGTCGGCTCCGCTGTGGATCGCGGGAAGCGCGGGAACGGCCCTCCTCGCCCTCGGTGTGGTGCTGCTGATGCGCCGCCGCCGGAGCGGAACCGTCTGACGCGTCACGCAGTAAGGGCCGGCTGGAGAGGCATCCAGCCGGCCCTTGTCCCTTTGCACCAAGAGTGTCCTGCAATCACATGTCGGTAGCTGCCACAGCAAAACATCTACCGTGCAATGACTGTATAACGACGAGATAACGGTGGCAAGAGATTCCTGTTATCAATTTGTGATGAGCCCGCGTTGCGTCTCCTCTACGCCGGAGACACATCTAATCGACAGATGTAGATTAGGTGTATCGAAAGGAGTTCCCCATGGAACGAATCAGCGGAAAGGTCGCCCTGATCAGCGGAGGCGCGCGAGGCATGGGTGCCGAGCACGCACGACTCTTCGTCGAGGAGGGTGCGCAGGTGGTCATCGGAGACCTGCTGGACGAGGAGGGGCAGGCGCTCGCCGCCGACCTCGGTGATGCCGTGCGCTACGTGCACCTCGACGTCACGAACTACGACGACTGGGAGAAGGCCGTCGCCGTCGCCGAGCAGGAGTTCGGTCGGCTCGACATCGTCGTCAACAACGCCGGCATCGCGGATTTCGCACCGATCGAGGACTACTCGATCGATCAGTGGCATCGGATCATCGGCATCAACCTCACGGGGGTCTTCCACGGCATCAAGGCGGCGATCGAGCCGCTGAAGCGCAGTGGCGCCGGGTCGATCATCAACGTGTCCTCGACGGCCGGGCTGCAGGGATACGAGGCGCTGCCCGGATACAACGCGTCGAAGTTCGGGGTTCGTGGCCTCACGAAGAACGCGGCGCTCGACCTGGGGCGGTACAACATTCGGGTCAACTCGGTGCACCCGGGTGCGATCCGCACGCCCATGACGGAGGGCTTGGACGCATCACAGAGCCACGTCGCGCTTCACCGCATGGGCGAAGCTGTCGAGCTGTCGCGACTCGTGTTGTTCCTCGCGAGCGACGAGTCCAGCTTCTCGACCGGTGCTGAATTCGTCGCCGACGGTGGTGAGACCGCCGGCCTGGCCCACTACGGCGCGTGACGGTCGACCCGAGGCAAGCCCGCACGAGCGCCGCTCTCCGCGCGGCGCTCGTGCGATTGCTCTCCGCGCAGCCGCTCGAGTCGATCACGGTCTCACAGCTCTGCCGTGAGGCGGGAGTTCATCGGACGACGTTCTACAAGCACGCCGACCGGGTGGATGCCTTCGCGGTGGGCATCCTCGCCGAGGAGATCGACCGGCTGGCCACCGTCGATGACGACGTGTCCTCCGGCGAGCGTGCGGCGCGGGCCTATCACTCCGCGACGCGTCGATTGATGGCCGCCCTCGTCGAGCACCGGGACATCTACCGTGCACTGTTCGCCTCGTCGGCGGCAGGCGCGTTGAACGCCGCTCTGCGTCACCGAATTCGCGAGCGCGCCAGGATCGCACTCGACGACGTCGCCGCGGCCGGCGTCATGGGAGCGCCTCGAGGGGAGCGGGATCAAGAGGAGGCCGCCGCGTACCTCGCCGGGGGGATCGCCGGACTCCTCGAAGAGTGGATCCACGAGGACGACATCGATGTCGATGCCGCCGAGGGGCGCCTGTTCCGGCTCATGCCTGCGTGGTGGCCGGGCGTGCCCTGACGTACGAGAGCCGGGCTGCACCACCGATCGACGCAGCGCGTTCAGCAGGTCGCCTCATGGACGCAATACGTCACGGTGCGACACATGGGTTCACATCGATTGACACCCCTATCGCCTCAGGCGGAAGGTTCCCGGGAACGCATCCGATACCGCCGTCTCGCGGCGCAGCCCACTTTCCGGAGATCTCATGACCGAGCAGACGTCCTCGCACGATCCGGCCTCGTCCCACGAGCCCCTGAAGTTCGCTTACTGGGTCCCCAACGTCAGCGGCGGGCTCGTGGTCTCGAACATCGAGCAGCGGACGTACTGGGACTACGACTACAACGTGAAGCTCGCCCAGACGGCCGAGCGCGTCGGGTTCGAGTACGCGCTGAGCCAGGTGCGCTACCTGTCGAGCTACGGCGCCGCGCAGCAGCACGAGTCGACGTCGATCAGCCTCGCGCTGCTCCTCGCGACCGAGAAGCTGAAGGTCATCGCCGCGGTGCACCCCGGCCTCTGGGAGCCGGCGGTGCTCGCGAAGTTCATCCTCACCGCCGACCAGTTCTCGAAGGGGCGCGCCGCCGTGAACGTGGTCTCGGGCTGGTTCAAGGACGAGTACACGAAGCTCGGCCTTCCCTGGCTCGAGCACGACGAGCGCTACCGTCGCTCAGCCGAGTTCATCGAGGTGCTGCGCAAGCTCTGGACCGAAGAGAACGTGCAGTTCCGGGGCGACTTCTACCGGGTGAACGACTTCACGTTGCGCCCCGGTCCGTACCCGGTGCCCGGCCGCCCGCACCCGGACATCTTCCAGGGCGGAAACTCGACGGCCGCCCGCTTCAACGGTGGTGCGCACGCCGACTGGTACTTCTCCAACGGCAAGGACTTCGACGGCTTCACCGAGCAGTACGACGACGTCACGCGGGTCGCCGCCGAGCACGGCCGGACGGTGCGATTCGGGCTCAACGGCTTCGCGATCGTCCGCGACACCGAGGCGGAGGCGCGCGAGCAGCTGCGTGAGATCATCGCGCAGGCGGATCGCGCGTCGGTGGAGGGGTTCCGCGGGTCCGTGCAGCAGGCCGGGGCATCCACCGCGGACCGCAAGGGGATGTGGGCCGACTCCACGTTCGAGGATCTCGTGCAGTACAACGACGGCTTCCGCACCCAGCTCTTCGGTCCGCCCGAGCAGGTCGCCGAGCGCATCGTCGCCTACAAGAAGCGCGGGGTCGACCTCTTCCTGCTCGGCTTCCTGCACTTCCAGGAGGAGCTCGAGGCGTTCGGCGAGAAGGTCATCCCGATCGTCCGCGAGCTCGAAGCCGACCTGGCACGTACGGGCGATCCGATCAGCGTCGCGCGCTGACGAAGGGCGCGCGCTGACGAAGGGAGGGGGTCGACCGGACGTCGACCCCCTCCCTTCCGCCTGATCAGGCCGGGTAGACCTGCACGACCGATGGGCGCGGCGCGTTCGGCACGTCGCCGCGACGCGTCGAGCCGTAGTCGGGAAAGAGCGAGCTCGGCGCTGCGACGGTGCCGTTCTCGCCCGGATGCTGCACGGCGACGAACACGAGCTTTTCGCGCGCGTGGATCACGGGACCGCAGGTCTCGGCCTCGCGCGGGACGGCGAGGAACTGCTGCACGTGTCCGCGCTCGCGCCCCGTGAGCGGCACCCGGAACAGGCCGTCGTTGAACCCGATGGTGCTGGGCGCCCCGTCCGTCGAGATCCAGAGGTTGCCGTCCTCGTCGAACGCGAGGTTGTCGGGGCACGAGATCGGCGACACCTTGTCCTTCGGGTAGCCTGCGAAGTAGGTGCTCGGATCGGACGGGTTGCCGCACTGCAGCAGGATGCTCCAGCCGAACGACGTGCCCGCCTGCCCGCGACGCTCGGTCATCTCGAGCACGTGTCCGAAGCGGTTGCCGGTGCGGGGGTTCGCCTCATCCACCATCGAGGTCTTGCCGCGGTCGGAGTTGTTCGTCAGGGCGACGTAGATCTTGCCGGTACGCAGACTCGGCTGCACGTCCTCGGGGCGGTCCATCTTCGTCGCGCCCATCTTGTCGGCGGCGAGGCGCGTGTAGACGAGGACCTCTTCGGTCGTCATGCCCGGCACGACGCTCTTGCCGTTCCTGGTGAGGGCGATCCACTCGCCGGTCCCGTCGAACGCACCGTCGGCGGGGAGTCTGCCGGAGCCGTCGATCTGGCTCACGGGGGAGTCGCCGCGGAATCGCGCGACGAACAGGTCGCCCTCCGACAGCAGCGTCATGTTCTTCTTGCGTGATGAGCTGATGCGGTTCTTCGAGACGAACTTGTAGAGGTAGTCGTTGCGCTCGTCGTCGCCCATGTACGCGACGACCCGGCGGTCCTCGGCGACGATCACGTTCGCTCCCTCGTGCTTGAAGCGGCCCATCGCGGTGTGCTTCTTGGGCGTCGATGTGGGGTCTTCGGGGTCGATCTCGACGATATAGCCGAAGCGGTTGGGCTCGTTGACGTACCCGGGGTCGAACGAGTCGAACCGAGGGTCGTACTGCTCCCACCCGGTGGAGGTCGTCCGAGACGCGCTCGCCTGATAGCGCTTCTGGCCGGCGGTGTCCGCCGCCCACGCGAAGTACCCGGTGAAGTTCTCCTCGCCCGAGAGGATCGTGCCCCACGGGGTGGTGCCGCCGGAGCAGTTGCCGAGCGTTCCGTGAACCCAGCGGCCCTCGGGGTCGGCGGCCGTCTTCACCAGATCCGAGCCGGCGGCGGGGCCGGTCAGCTCGAAGACCGTCTCGACCGTGATGCGGCGGTTACGGCGACCGTCGATCGTGTAGCGCCAGGGAGCGCCCCGTCGACGCCGCGTGATCTCGACGACGGACATCCCCTGCGCGGCCTTGTAGACCTCGCCGCGGCGGCGGAGCTCGGCGGCGTCCGTCGACGGCGGGAACATGATGTTCGGGTTCACGTACTCGTGGTTGTTGACGAGCACGCCCGTCTTGCCGCTGCGGTCGGCGAGGATGTCGAGGTAGTCGCTGTTGTAGCCGAACTGCCGCTCCTGTGCGGCGCGGCTCTGTCCCTCGAGCGAGAACGTCGGCGCGTCCGAGAACAGCGGGTCGCCCCAGCGGATGATCGGCGACCACGTGTAGCCCTTCGGCACGGTGAGGGCGTCCACGGATGCCGCGACGGGGGCGATCGGCTGGAACGGCAGGCTGTGGTGTCCCCAGCCCCACGTCGACTCGACAGGTCCGCCGGGGTGCGCCGAGGCGGAGGAGGGGCTGACGACGCCGAACGCGTCGGCGGCGAGGACGACCGCGCTCGCGGCGGCGGCGCCGATCAGCATGCGACGCGACAGCGCGATCTCGGCGATGCTGCGGAACGTCGGGTTGTCGGACCCGTTGCATTCCGGGCCGAGGCACGCGTTCGCGCATTTGAACTGGCAGGTCACCGCCGAGCGCTTGCCGACGGCGTGGGCCGCGAGGGGGAGCGTCGTGCGGGTGGTGGGGGGTTCCACAGTGGTCACAGGGGGTCCTCTCGTGCAGATCCGTTCCAGGATGCGTCGGCGTCCCTGCGTCGGAGTGAATCGCCGGTGAACACCGGGTGACGGTCGCGCGGATGCCACGATGAGGTCATGCCCGCCTCGTTCCGGCCCCTCCCGAAACTGCGCCGAGGCGACCGCGTCGCTGTACTGTCGCCGTCGTTCGCCGCCCCCGGCTTCGCGCCCGCAGTGCACGAGCAGGCGCTCCGCCGAATCCGAGACGAGCTGGAACTCGAGCCCCTCGAGTTCTCGACGACGCGGATGCTGGGCGCCGACCCGCGCACCCGCGCGGCCGACGTCATGGCGGCGTTCGCGGCATCCGACGTCCGTGCCGTGTTTGCGAGCATCGGCGGCGACGACCAGATCACGGTCGTGCCGCACGTCGACCTCGCGGGCGCGCTCGCCCACCCGAAGCCCTTCGTCGGGTACAGCGACAACACGCACCTGCTCAACGCGCTGTGGCAGTCGGGCGTCCCTGGCTTCTACGGCGGGTCGACGCAGGTGCACATCGGCGCAGGACCGGGAATCGACGGCATCCATCTGCAGTCGCTGCGCGCCGCGCTGTTCGACGGCGGCGAACTCGAGCTGACCGAGCCGGGCGAGTCCGAGGACACCGGCGTCGACTGGCTCGACCCGCGGGCGCTGACCTCGTACGGCGATCGCGGCCCGACCGAGCCGTGGTCGTGGTCCGGCCCGGCGCGAGTCGTCGAGGGGCGCACGTGGGGCGGGTGCCTCGACGTGCTCGACGAGATCGGGCTGGCGGGACGGATGCCGGAGCTCGACGACCTGCGCGGCGGCATCCTGTTGCTCGAGACGAGCGAGGAACTGCCCTCGCCCCGTCTCGTCTCGCGCTGGGTACGTGCGCTGGGGGAGCGCGGAGTCCTGGACGCGGTTGCCGGTGTCCTCGTCGCGCGTCCGCCCGTGAGCACGTTCGGCGACGAGCCGGATGCCGAGACGCGCCGCGCGCGCCGCGAGGCGCAGCGCGAGGTGGTCACCAGGCTGGTCGCCCGGTACAACCCCGACGCCGTCGTCTGCGTCGGCGTGCCGTTCGGGCACACGCGTCCCCAGTGGATCGTGCCGTACGGCGGGACGATGCGCCTCGACGGCGTCGAGCGGCGCGTGTTCGCGTCGTACGACTGAGCCTGGGTCAGCCCGAGGCGACGGCGAACAGCCCGGCGATCCCCACGGCGTAGAGCACGAGGACCGCCAGCGAATCGACGCCCATCCCCAGCACCCGCCGCGAGGGACGGAAGATGAGCCCGACGACGTAGACCAGGGTCAAGAGGGCGGCGAGGGCGGTGAGGTAGACGTCCGTCGCGCCCGCGCGCGGCAGGACCGCCTGCCCCGAGATGACCGTCGCGATGAGGAAGAGGACCGGGAGGAACGCGTTGCCGCCGAAGATGTCGCTCATCGCGAGGTTGTCGTCGCCCTGGCGGATGGCCTGCAGGCCGGTCGAGATCTCAGGGAGCGCGGTCGCGAGAGCCAGGAACGTGGCGCCGAACAGGACGCCCGAGAGTCCGATGTCCTCCGCGATCGCGTCGCCGGCGCGCTCGAGGACGACGCCGGCGCCGAGGGTCGCGGCCGCGGCGACGAGGAAGATCGTGACGACGAGCCACGTCGGCCGGCTCTTGTGGGGATGCTGCGGCTTCGAGCGCCGGTGGCCCGGGGTGTGCGGCGAGGCGCCGTCGGCGGTTCCGTTGCCGCTCCAGGGCAGGTGGCGGCCGGCGCGCTGCACGAGCAGCAGACCGCCGATCCAGAGCGCGGTGATGAGAACCACGTCCGGCGTGAGGCGGAGGGCGACGAGCCCCTGCGGCAGCTGGCTGCCGGCCACGACGGCGGCGAGCACGGCCACCACGACGAGCCCCTCGAGCACGAGGACGAGGGATGCCGCCCGGTAGGTCAACGGCTTCACCCCGCGGCCCCGGCGGCCGAACGCGTCGAGCACGACGAGGACGACGGTCTGCAGCGCGATGCCGCCGAGGATGTTCCCGACGGCGACCCCGAGATTGCCCGCCGCGGCGGCGCTGACCGTGATGGCGATCTCGGGCAGGTTCGTCGCGACAGCGAGGATGATCAGCCCGCCGAAGGCGCTGCCGATGTGCCAGCGCGCGTCGAGCACGTCGGTGGTCTTCGAGAGTTGGATGCCGGCGACCCACACGACGGCGGCGGCCGCGACGAAGACGATGACGACCAGCCAGAACGGAAGCGAGTTCACCGCACCAGTGCACACCCGGAGCGTGTGATCGGCACAGCGGTTGACGACGCGCTGCGGACGTCTACTCGGACGGAGTCTGCTCCGCGGCCAGCGCGTACTCGGTACCGGAGCGCGTGCGTTCGACGAGCTCGTGGTCGACGAGGTGCCGCCGGAGCGCGGCGACGTCGTCGGTGAGCGCTGCGAGCCGCTGGTTGAGCCCGCGCTCGTCGAGCACCTCCCCGGGTTCCAGCGCGCGGTGGGCGAGGAGGGTCAGCAGCTCGCGGCGTTGGTTCGGGCTCGACGGATACCCGGTGAGGCGGCCGTCGCGTGAGAGGTACCGCTCGACGCCCGTCGGCCTCGGCGCCGCGGGTGCGGAGGCGAGCACGCGGCCGAACGCACCGCCGTCTGCACGCAGGTCGTCCGTGATGAGACCGGCGCGTCGCAGCGTCTCGACGACGTGGCGCCGGCGGGACGGCGATAAGTCCTGGAGGGCGTCGTCCGCGTCGGCACCGAGCGTCAGCCGGGCGAACACCTCACGGGCGCGGTCGTTCGCGAGCGCCGCGATGAGCGGTCGCCACTGGTCGTCGTTCGATCGCGCCATCCCAGCACGCTATCGCGGCGCGGGCAGCCTCAGCATGGCGACCGGCTGCGCTCCCGGCACGCCCTCGATCGGGCTGATCTCCTCGAATCCGAGGCGACGGTAGAGCCGCCGATTGTCGGGAGTGGACGACTCCAGGTACGCGGTCTGACGCGTCGTGTCGAGAGTGTCGAGCTGAGCCGACAGCAGCGCCTTGCCGACGCCGCTGCCGCGCGCCGCGTCGATCACGCCGATCTCCGCGAGGTACCAGTGCGGAGCGCGCGGCCGGTGGCGCGCGAGGCGCGAGAGCAGGACAACGGCCCGCGGCATCCCGAGCCAACCGAGCGCACGGGCGAAGCGGGGTAGCTCGGCAGCCTGCCGCGCCAGGGAACCCTGCCCGGAGTGGGGGCCCTCCCACGCGGCGACGCCGAGGATCGTGCCCTCGGCGTCGCGGGCGAGGTCGACCGTGCCGGTCGCATACGGACCGCTGGCGAGGAGTGCGTGGAAGAGGTCGGTGAGCCGGTCTCGTCGACGCGTCGGTCCGGGGACGATGGACGACATCACCGGGTCCTGCGCGAAAGCCTCGGCGAGGATCCCGGCGGCCGGGACGAGGTCGCTGACGCGGGCGGGGGTCACGCTGATCATGATGTCTCCTCAATTGGTCCAAGTGGATAAAACTAGTATGGACGGTGCCCACGCGCCGCACGCTCGGAGATCGCTGTGAACGAACCCTCACCTCGCCGGACATACCTCGACGTCGACGACCGACGTCGGCAACTGCTCGATGCGGCGGTGCAGGTGATGGTGCACGACGGCGTGGCCGCGCTCTCGCTGCGCTCCGTGGCTCAACGCGCCGGCGTCGCCCACCGTGTCGTCAGCTACGCTTTCGGCTCGAAGGGCGAACTCGTGACCGCCCTGCTGCAGCGGGAGTCTGAACTCCTGACCCGCAGACTCTGGGCCGAGCCGCTCGCCCCGGCCCCTCTCGTCGATGCCGTCGGCGCAGCGCTGCACACCTTCGTCGATGAGCTGCGCCTCGACCGGGTACGCCACGAGCGGCTGGCCGAACTCACCGCGATGGCTCGCTCCTCCGACGCTCTCGTCGGTGCGGCGCGCGCCGAGATCGACGCGGTGCGCGGCGAGATCGAGCGCCTGGTCGAGGCGTGGGCGGCGGCCCGCAAGACCGAGCTGACCGTTCCGACGACGAGCCTGGTGGCGATCATCCACGCGGCTGCCGAGGGGCTCGCCGCGTGGTGGCTCGCGACCGGCGACGACGAGCACGTCGACGACGTCGTCCGGGCGTTCTCGACCGGGCTCGTCGGACTCGAACGCGCGTAGCAGACGCACAGGAGACCCATCGGAAACCCGCCCTACGCTGGCGGAACACCGAGGAGGACACGACGATGACTTCGACACCGCCGGCATCCGATCTGCAGGACCGTCCCTGGCGGGCCGCCTACGCGCCCGGCGTCCCGACCGACATCGACCCGGTCGACGAGACGCTGGTCGATCTGCTCGACCACTCGGTCGCCCGCTACGGCTCGAAGGTGGCGACGGAGTTCTTCGGTGCCGAGACCACCTACGCGGAACTCGGCGAGCAGGTCTCGCGCGCAGCGAACGCCCTGCGCAAGCTCGGCGTCACCGCCGGTGACCGCGTCGCCCTCGTCCTCCCGAACTGCCCGCAGCACATCGTCGCGTTCTACGCCGCGCTGCGGATCGGCGCGATCGTCGTCGAGCACAACCCGACCTACACGGCGCGTGAACTGCGCCACCAGTTCGAGGTGCACGAGGCGGTCGTGGCGATTGTGTGGGACAAGGTCGCCGACATGGTCGCCGAGTTCCCGAGCGACGTGGCCCCCGCCGCGATCGTCGCCGTCGACATGACCGAGGCCCTGCCGTGGGCGATGCGCACCGCGCTGCGCGTGCCTGTGCCCGCACTCCGGGAGCGACGCGAGGCGATGACCTCGAAGCCCACCGCCCGCGGCGTCATCCGGTGGTCGCAGTTCACGAACACACGCCGGTTGCCGCGCAAGTACGCCCGGCCCGTCCTCGACGACACCGCTCTCCTGCAGCTGACAAGCGGAACGACCGGGATGCCGAAGGCTGCCGTCCTCTCACACCGGAACCTCCGCTCGAACGCCGAGCAGGGGCGCGCCTGGGTGCCGGGGCTCACGGAAGGCGCCGAGACCTTCTACGCCGTCCTGCCGATGTTCCACGCCTACGGGCTCACTCTCTGCCTCACCTTCGCGGTGTCGATCGGTGCGCGGATCGTGCTCTTCCCGAAGTTCGACGTCGACCTCGTGGTGGGAGCGCTGAAGAAGTCGCCGCCGACCTTCCTGCCCGGTGTGCCGCCCATCTACGACGCTCTGTCGCGGGCGAGCACCCGCAAGGGCGTCGACCTGTCCAGCATCCGCTTCGCGATCTCGGGCGCGATGAGCCTGCCGGTGCCCACCGTCACGCGGTGGGAGGAGGTCACGGGCGGCCTGCTCGTCGAGGGGTACGGCATGACCGAGACCTCCCCGGTCGCACTCGGCAACCCGATCGGACCGACGCGGCGCCCCGGCACCGTCGGCGTGCCGTTCCCGAGCACCGACATCCGGGTGGTGGACCCCGACGATCCAGCTGTCGACCGGCCCGCCGGTGAGGCGGGTGAGCTGCTCATCCGCGGTCCGCAGGTGTTCCAGGGCTATTGGCGACGCCCCGAAGACACGGCTGCGGTGCTGCTCGACGGCGGGTGGCTGCGCACCGGCGACATCGTCACGGTCTCGGAGGACGGCTTCGTCACCGTCGTCGACCGCGTCAAGGAGCTCATCATCACGGGCGGGTTCAACGTGAGCCCGAGCGAGGTCGAGCATGTGCTGACCCTGCACCCCGACGTCGAGTCCGCCGCGGTCGTCGGCGTCCCTCGGCCGACGGGCGGCGAGGACGTGGTCGCCGCCGTCGTGATGAAGGAGGGGACCGCGTTCGAGGCATCCGCCCTCAAGGACTTCGCCCGGTCGCACCTCGCGTCGTACAAGGTGCCGCGCAAGGTCGTACAGCTGGATGATCTGCCGCGCTCGCAGATCGGCAAGGTCCTGCGGCGGCAGGTGCGGGAGCAGCTGACCGCGCGCTGACCTCCCTGAGCTGATCTGTCAAGGGTCGTCGCGCCGTCCGGCGTCGACTGGCAGGGTGGATGCCGCACCCCACCCCGTCGAAGGAGACTCATGACGCAGCGCACCCTCGGACCCTTCACCGTCTCGGCCATCGGACTCGGCGCGATGCCGGTGTCGATGAACGGTAACGGCCTGCCCTCGCACGACGACGCGGTCGCGACGGTGCGCGCGGCGCTCGACGCGGGCGTGACGCTCATCGACACCGCCGACATCTACGCCCCCAGCTGGGACGAGATGGGCCACAACGAGCGGATCGTCGCCGACGCGCTCGCCGGCTGGGACGGCGACCGGTCGTCGATCGTCGTCGCCACGAAGGGCGGTATCACGCGCACGCAGGAGAAGGACTTCGGCCGTGACGGTTCGCTCGAGTACCTCCGCAGTGCGGTACAGAAGTCGCTGAAGAACCTGCAGGTCGACGTCATCGACGTGTACCAGTACCACCGTCCCGACCGCTGGATGGTCTACGGCGACATCATGCAGAACCTCAAGACGCTGCAGGAAGAGGGTCTCGTCCGCTCGGTCGGCATCTCGAACGCGAGCGTCGAAGAGATCCAGATCGCGCAGGAGGTCTTGGGTGAGGGCAACCTCGTGAGCGTGCAGAACGAGTTCTCGCCGCGGCATCCCGGCAGCTACGGCGAACTGACCTACTGCGCCGAGAACGGCATCGCGTTCCTGCCGTGGAGCCCGCTCGGGGGCATCGGCGGCGCCGGCTCGATCGGCGAGCGGTTCAGCGTGTTCGCCGAGATCGGCCGGGCGCACGGCGTCAGCCCGCAGCAGGTCGTCCTGGCGTGGGAGCTGTCGCTCGGCGAGACCGTCATCCCCATCCCCGGAGCGAGCCGCCCGGCATCCATCACCGACTCGTTCCAGGCGCGGGACCTCGAGCTCTCGGCCGACGAGCTCGCCCGCTGCTCGGCTGCCGTCGGCATCGAGGTCTGAACCCGGGCCGGATTCGGGGATGCGCCACGGATTCGGACCGGGAAGCGTTCCCCGGTCCGAATCCGGCGGCCTCGTCCGAATCCGAGGGCGAGGTCAGCCGGCCTTGAGCAGGTGCTCCCGCTCGACGATCTCGAGCGAGAGCACTTTGTAGCCCTCGCTGTCGAAGAACACCCGCATGCGGTCGTCGTCGATCGAGACCACCGTGCCCGGGCCCCATTCGCGGTGCGACACCTTCTCGTCGATCTCGAAACCCGAATCCGAGACGGACGCCGCGTGCCGCCCAGCGTCGGCTGCCCCCGCCGCGCAGGTGTCGCAGTTGCCGCAGGGCTCGTCGAGGTCCTGCCCGAAGTAGCCGAGCAGCACCTGGCGCCGGCAGCGCCGCGTCTCGGCGTACTCCCGCATCGTCTCGATGCGGGAGCGCTCGATGCGCTCGCGTTCCTCGACCCGCTCCAGCGCCGCCTTGACCGCCGCGCGCTCGTCGAGGTTGCGCCGCAGCGACACTCCCGACTTCGATGCGCGCGCCGACCCGGTGTCGATCAGCAGGGTGAGCAGTCCCGTGACGCGGCGCGGCGAGAGTCCGGACTCTTTCGCGAGAGCGGACTTCAGGCGTGCCCGCGTCGACATCGCCCGCATGAGGCGGCGGAGCTCGGCGGCATCCGGATTCTTCGTCGCGAAGTAGCGCCGCAGCGCGAGGTCCTCGGCACGGTAGTGCAGCGTGCCGTGGGCCTCCTCGCCGTCGCGGCCGGCGCGCCCGAGCTCCTGGAAGTAGGCGTCGATCGATTCGGGGACGTCGGCGTGGATGACGAAGCGCACGTTCTCCTTGTCGATGCCCATGCCGAATGCGCTCGTCGCGACGACGACGTCGAGCTCGTCGCAGAGGAACTGCCGGTGCACCTCGGCGCGCTCTTTGGCAGGCAACCCCGCGTGGTACGCCCGCGCACGCCGTCCGCGTTCGATGAGGTCATCGGCGTACTGCTCGGCCGAGCGGCGGGTCGAGGTGTAGAGCAATCCGGGAACCGGCAGCGAGGCGACCTCGTCGACGACGGCGGCGCGCTTCTCGCGGTCGTCGCCGTGCCGACGGACGCCGAGTCGGATCGATGGTCGGTCGACGTCGCCGATGTGGATGGAGGGGTCGTCGAGTCCGAGGCGGGCCGAGATCTCCTCGCGGACGGGGGTGGATGCCGTCGCGGTCAGCGCGAGGATCGGCGGCCGTCCGAGCCGCTCGGCGACCTCGCCGAGACCGAGGTAGTCGGGGCGGAAGTCGTGCCCCCACGAGGCGATGCAGTGCGCCTCATCGACGGCGAGGAGGGCGATGTCGAAAGTGGCCAGCTCGGCGACGACCTCGTCGTTGGCTAGTTGCTCGGGTGCAAGGAGGACGTAAGTCGCCTCCCCCTCGCGCAGGCGGCGCCACGCCTCGGCGCGGGCCTTTTCGCCTCGCCCGGAGTGGAGCGCAACGGCCCGCGGCGCGTCGGGGGCGTGCTCAAGGCCGGCGAGCTGATCCTCCTGCAGGGCGATGAGTGGCGACACCACGACGGTCACGCCCGGGCGCAGCGCGGCGGTCACCTGGTAGACCGCGGACTTGCCCGACCCCGTCGCCCAGACGACGAGCACGTCGCGTCCGCCGGCGGCCGCCTCGATCGCGTCGAGCTGCGCAGGCCGTAGGTGCGTCAGTCCGAACCGCTCGGCGGCGACGCGCTCCACCTCGGCGCGGTCGGGGGCGGACGATGCAGGGGTGGAGCGGCGTGACATCCCTCCACGGTCGTCGAGGAATCTGCATCCGCGGACACCCTTGACACGCCCGTAGTATTCAGATGCCGGTCGAGGGGTTCGGCACGTCATCCTGGGGGACGCATGCGGTTTCGGTTTCGGTTTCGGTTCGTCGGCGCGCTGATCGCCGTCGTGGCGCTCGTGTTCACCGGTCTCCCCGCACAGGCCGCCGAGGTTGCACCGACGCGTATCACCGGGGTGCTCACCGACGTCGACGGCGACGTGGTCCGGTACGGGACTATCCGATTCGAAAGCGTCGACACGGGCCGAGCCTGGATCGCCCCTCTCGATGTCGATGGAAAATTCGGCAGCGACCTGCCCGCGGGTGCGTATCGGGTGTCCTTGTCCTCGAACCCTACTTCGGCGTTCGCCACGTATGACGACCTCTGGTATCCGGGTGTGGGGACCGCGGAAGAGGCGCAGATCATCTCGCTGCCGGCGGGACGGACGATCGACGCATCATGGCGGTTGGGGACTCGTGGACCGGGTATCACCGGGGTCATCAGCGATGCGGTCACGGGGCGTCCCGTGGTGGGCGCGACTGTTTCGCTCGAAGAGCCGGGGAGTCCCTCGCGCTACACCAATCGCGACGGTCGGTACCGATTCTCGTTGCTTCCTCCTGGGGAGTACGAGATCAGAGTCGATTTCCCAGGGGGCGGCAGGTATGCCGTCGCGACCTCCTCAATCACCGTGGCGGACGATTTCGCGGAGTGGTCCATCGCCCTCGAGCCCATGGGCACTCTGCGCGTTACTACAGGCCAGTCCTCTTCGGTGCAGGCCTATCTTTCCCCCGTGGGTGAACAACGGGAGATCTATGCGTCAACCGACGGCCGCGACATCCTCGTAGAGAACGTGCCGCCGGGCGACTATCTCCTGCGCATCAGCCCTAACCGCGGCATGCACGACTTCGTCGAGACCTGGTGGCCGGCCGGCCGAACGCGGGCGGAGGCGGAAGCGATCACAATCCGATCAGGTCAGACGACCGTCATCGCTGCGAACCTCGCCCCAGGTGGGGTCCTGGAGGGGACGGTCGTCTCAGCGGGAACGCGCACACCCGTCCCGGAGGCCTTCGTCACTGCGTACACGGACGCGGGTGTCGAGGCAGGATGGTCTCAGGCTGACGGTGAGGGTCACTACCGGATCGCGTCTCTCCGCACGGGGGAGTACACGGTGGTCTCGTCCGGGCCACGCCATTCGAAGTTCTCGACCACCGCTGCCGTCGAACTCGGTGTGACGACCCGGTTGGATCTTCAGCTCCCGTTGCTCGGCGGTCTGACCGTGACCGTCACCTCTCCGGAGATGGTCGTTGGCCAGAGAGTGTCCGTCTACGACAAAGCCTTGAAGTTGGTCACCTCTCGCCAGCTCGTCGAGCGCGGGAAGTCCGAGAAAGTGATCTTCGATGACCTCAATGTCGGCGAGTATCTCGTTGAGGTTGACGGTAACGGCGCCGTCCTGGGCGGCTGGTACGACGGCGCATCGACGAGCGCGGGAGCGCGAGCCGTGACCGTTGCGCCAGGAACGAGTACGCCTGTCGACTATCGGCTGCGCCGTGCGACTGCGGCCAACAGCGGGAGCATCTCCGTCGCCGCGGTCGGACCACAGGGAGAACCGGTGACCGACTCGGCTGTCTGGCTGTACGACGCGGACGGTCTCGTCCGCGGGTACGACCTTCTGCAGGTCGACCCGGTCACCTTCCCCTCACTCCCGCCCGGCGACTACCGGCTGCGCTTCGCGGAGAGCAAGTGGGAATATCGTCACCCTTACACGACGACCTGGTTGGGCGGCAGTGACCTCACGGATGCCACCCTCATCCACGTCGACGCCGGCAAGACAACGGCTGTCAGGCCGACGCTCGCGCGCACACTCCCGCCGGAGTCGGCAACGATCGTCGGCACCCTCTCGTCGAAGCTGCCTGAATTGTTCAACGGCGCACGCGTCATAGCGTGGGCGGAGACCAGGAACACCGTCGCACGGGCCGGCACAGGCGTCGTCGATGCCAAGGGACACTTCGAGATAGTCGGTCTGCTTCCCGGGCGCTACCACCTGCAGATGGACGATCATCCCCGCTGGAAGGACGGTGTGGCCCCCGTGTGGCTGGCTTCGGAGGGTGACTGGAGCAGCTCGCGCGTGTTCACCCTCGCCGAGGGGCAGACCGTCCGGGTCAACGAGAAGATGCCGAACGTGACGGGGCAACCTCATCACGCGACGGTTCGCGGGGTCGTCCGTGAGGGGGGCAAGCCGGTCGCGGGCGCTGTCGTGACGCTTCGGGGGAGAAGCAACGAGTCCACCGTGCGCACGGACTCGTCCGGCCGGTTCGAGGCATGGGTCGACGGCAACCAGACCGCGACGGTCGAGATCGCCGCGCGATCCACGACGACCAGGTATGCAGCGCCAGTAACCGTTGCCAACGGGCGCATCTCGACGCACGAGGTGGCCCTCACGCGAGTGCTCGCGACGCCGGCACCGACCCTTTCCACGGCGCCGGCCGTCGGTCGCTCCGTGACCGCGAGGACCACCGGCTGGACGTCCGGGACAACCGTCACGTATCAATGGCGCCGGAACGGGAAGCCGATCGCCTCGGCGACGAAGTCGTCCTACACGCCGGTCGCTGCCGACCGTGGTGCGAAGCTGACCGTCACGGTGACAGGGAAGAAGGCGGGCTACGCCACTGCGTCGCGCACGAGCGCGGCGAAGGCGGTCGGTCACGGCACCCTGACCTCGTCGACCCCGCGGATCACCGGGGTGACCGCTCGCGGCAAGACGTTGACCGTCCAGCCCGGCGCTTGGACGCGTGGGACGTCGCTCACGTACCAGTGGTATGCCGACGGAGTGCGAATCAAGGGGGCGACTCGCTCGTCGCTGACGCTCACCTCCGGCCTCGTCGGGGACAAGATCTCGGTGAAGGTGACGGGCAGCAAGAGCGGGTACGCCACGCATTCTCGGTCCAGCGCGGCCACGGCTCGCGTGCGTCGGTAAACCGTTGTCCGGCACAATTTCGGCCGAGTGATGATCGCCGCCCTAAAGTCGGGGCGTGCACTTCCTTCGACCCTCATACCTCGCGAGCCGCGCGATGAGCATCGTCCGAGGTAAGCATCGCGGCTTCGTTCGGCCAGAGGAGAGCGCGCGGCGCGAACAGTTGGAGGTGAAGTGGTCGCGCACCTTCGGGAATGATCGCCCGAACATGGACCTTCGCTGGCAATTCCCCGACCGGTGGGCGCGATTCCACGTCCGGGGACCGGGGGCCACTGCTTCGGATCTGGAGGCCTTTGAGAACCTCCGCGCGCTGCTCCGCGACCTTCCTGAGAAGCGCGGCGAACCGATGCGCCTCATCGTCGAGGAATATGGCATCAACGACTTGTCGGGCGGGTGGTCCAAGGCGCTGCCCACCGACCTCTTCGCATGGCGGCGGATACCTCGCGATGAGTACCGCGCCGGAACCGCCTACTACTGGGCGGGCACAATCCACGACAGGAATGTGATCGAGGCGGTCTTGGTGAAGGCGGCGCTGGAGGAGGGCTACTTCGTCTTGACGGATGCCGAAGTCTCGTGGGCGTTCTGCCCCTTCTGGTACGGCGTCGACATCATCTTCGGGTCATCCCGAGAGCGGGACGAGTTCGTAGATGCTCATCGCGACCTGTCACCGCCCGACTGCACGGATCTTTGATCGTGCCTCGTAGGGTCGTCCGTGTGGTCTTTCCTCTCATCGTCGGCTACACGCGCCTCACCAGCGATTTCGTTAACGCTCATCGCGACCTGCTGTCGCGGCATCCGTCCGGTCACTGACAGCGCCTGGCAGGATCCCGCTGCATCCTGGCCGACCCGGGCGCGCGCCCCGTGCCAGGCTCGATGCGTGCAGATCCCGCCGCGACACCTCACCCTCGACCGCGCTGCCCTCGTCGTCATCGACGTGCAGCGCGGGTTTGACGACACCGCGTACTGGGGCGAGCGCGACAACCCCCTCTGCGAGGCGAACATCGCGTCGCTCCTGGCCCGTTGGCGCGAGCGCGCGTGGCCGGTCGTCTTCGTCCGGCACGACTCGACGTCGCCGGTGTCGCCGCTGCGACCCGGTCAGCCGGGTAACGACCTCAAGGACTCGATCACCGGCATCCCGGACCTCCTGGTCACGAAGAGCGTGAACTCGTCGTTCCACGGCGCGCCCGACCTCGACGCGTGGCTGCGCGAGAACGGGATCGACCAGATCGTCGTCACGGGCATCTCGACGAACCACTGCTGCGAGACGACCGCCCGCGTGGGCGGCAACCTCGGCTACGCCGTGTACTTCGCCCTCGACGCCACCCACTCGTTCGACCGGACTGCGCCCGACGGCACCGTGATCACCGCGGCGACCCTTGCAGCGGTCACCGCGACGAACCTCGACGGCGAGTTCGCCACCGTCTGCTCGACCGCCGACCTGCTGGGCTGAACCCGCCCTGTTGCCCCGGCGGGGTGCCCGGTTAGCGTGGAGGGATGCCGCAGAACCCTTTCGCCTCGCTCGAGGACTACATCGCCCTGCCCCGCATCGACGCCGTCGCCCTCTCGCCCGACGGCACCCGCGCCGTCCTCACTGTCGCGACGCTGAACAAGGACAAGACCGGGTACGACCGGGCGCTGTGGGAGGTCCCCGCGAGCGGCGGTGGCACGCCCCGGCGGCTGACCCGCTCCGCGAAGGGCGAGCAGGGCGCCGCCTTCACGGCCAACGGCGACCTGCTGTTCGTGAGCGCGCGGCCCGATGCCGAAGGGGACGGTGAGGACGAGGCGGCGCAACTCTGGCTGCTGCCAGCCGGGGGCGGTGACGCGCGAGCGATCACGCGTCTGGCCGGGGGAGCGTCGGGGATCGCCGCCGTCGCGGACGCGGCATCCGTCGCCGTTCTCGCAGCCGACCTGCTGCCGTCGGCGGACTCGCTCGAGGCCGACGCGACGCTGCGCGCCGAGCGCAAGAAGCGCAAGCTCTCGGCGATCCTGCACTCGACCTACCCGGTCCGCTACTGGGACCACGACCTCGGACCCGCCGAGCCCCACCTGCTCTCGCTCGACCTCGATGCTCTCGCCGACACGATCGGGTCGTTCGCCGCGTCCGACACGGCGGAGGACGAACCGGATGCCACGACCCCCTACCCGGCATCGCTCCCGCGTCCGCGCGACCTGACGCCCGCCCCCGGCCGCACGGCCGACACCGCCGGTGCGGCCCTCACCCCCGACGGACGCACGCTCATCGCCGCGATGCGCTTCCCGCAGGGCCGCGCCGAGCGCTTCGCGATCGTGTCGATCGACGTCGCTTCGGGCGAGCGCACGACCCTGTTCGAGGAGCGCTCGACCTACTTCGAGTCCCCGGCGATCAGTCATGACGGCCGTCTGATCGCGTACGGGCGGGCAACGTTCTCGGACCCGACGGGCCCCGCAGATCAGGAGCTGTGGGTCGCCGGGATCGACGGCTCCGCGCCGCGCCGGCTCGCCGAGGGCTGGGATCGCTGGCCGACGAGCATCGCCTTCGCGCACGACGACACGGCGCTCATCGTGACGGCCGACCAGGACGGCCGAGGCCCGGTGTTCCGCGTACCGCTCGACGGCGGCGCACCCGTCCAGCTGACGACCGACGACCACGCGTACTCGAACGTGTCGGTCGACCCCGCGACGGGCGCGCTCGTCGCGCTCCGCTCGTCGTGGATGGTGCCGCCGCACCCGGTCCGCATCGACCCCGACGGTACCGTGACCGCGCTCGCGACGCCGGCTCCGCTGCCGACGCCCGCCGGCACGATGACCGAGGTCGAGACGACGGCCGAGGACGGCGCCCGGGTGCGCGGCTGGCTGCTGCTGCCGGAGGGGGCGGATGCGGCATCCCCCGCACCCCTGCTGCTCTGGATCCACGGCGGGCCGCTGAACAGCTGGAACGCCTGGAGCTGGCGGTGGAGCCCGCAGCTCGCGCTCGCCCGCGGCTACGCGGTGCTGCTTCCTGATCCCGCGCTGTCGACCGGCTACGGGCTCGAGTTCATCGCCCGCGGGTGGAACAGCTGGGGTGAGAAGCCGTACACCGACCTCATGTCGATCACCGACGAGGTCGTTGCGCGCGAGGACATCGATGAGACGAGGACGGCCGCGATGGGCGGCTCGTTCGGCGGGTACATGGCGAACTGGGTCGCCGGTCACACCGACCGGTTCCGCGCGATCGTGACCCACGCGAGCCTGTGGGCGCTCGACCAGTTCGCCGGGACGACCGACAGCTCGTCGTACTGGCAGGAGATCTTCACGCCCGAGGCGATGGCCGAGAACTCACCGCACCGCTCCGTGACCGATATCTCGACCCCGATGCTGGTCATCCACGGCGACCGCGATTACCGCGTGCCGATCGGTGAGAGCCTGCGGCTGTGGTCGGAGCTCAACGAGCACTTCGGCGAGGAGGACGGCTCGACCGTGCACCGGTTCCTGTACTTCCCCGACGAGAACCACTGGGTGCTCAAGCCGCAGCACGCCGTCGTCTGGTACGAGACGGTGTTCGGCTTCCTCGGCGAGCACGTGCACGGCAGGCCCGCGCCGAAGGTCGCCGGGCTCGGCTGAGGCGAGCCCGGCTCGCCGGCGTCAGGGCGCGGCGACCTTCGTGCGTCCGAGCGTCGGCACGAGCACCGGCGTCGCGGTCTTGTACGCCTCGTAGTCGGCGTCTCCGCCCCACCGCTTGTCGGCCTTCTTCTCGAGCAGGGGGATGCCGCTGACCCGGGTCAGCAGCAGGATCACGAACACCGGCGACAGCAGGCCGATCCACTGCCAGCCCTCGAAGACCGGTGCGGCGACGATCGCGACGCCGACCCAGGCGAGGATCTCGCCGAAGTAGTTGGGGTGGCGCGAACGGGACCACAGGCCGGTCCGAATGAAACGTCCCTTGTTGGCGGGGTCGGCCTTGAACGCGTTCTTCTGCAGGTCGGCGACGACCTCGAACAGCATGCCGACGATCCACACGACGATGCCGATGCCGGCGAAGACGTCGAACGAGACGCGGTCCGCCGGCTCCGTCGCCATCGCGATCCAGGCGGCCGCGGCGGTGATGCTCACCCAGAGGCCCTGCATGATCCAGACGCGCAGGAACGAGAGCGGGTTGACCTTGATGTCGTCGAATCGGTCGTCGCTGCCGGACCGGTGGATGCGGATGAAGAGGAACGAGCCGAGTCGGACGGCCCAGATGATCACCATCGCCGCCAGGGCGATGGAGCGCGCGTCGGGCGAGGGCGACAGCAGCACCACGCCGAGCGTGACGAGGATGAAGGTCGCGCTGCCGGTGGCATCGAAGAAGCGCTCGGTACGGGCGATCGCCGACGGGATGTAGACGAGCACCTGCACGGCGAACGCGGCGGCGACGGCGAGGGCGAACACCGGGATGCCGCCGACGGTCGCGCCTCCCTGGCTGCCCGCGAGCGCGACCAGCGCTCCGATGACGAGCCCCACGATGACGGTGATGACGGCGGAACGGTTCTGCGAAGACATGATGGCCTTTCGGAAGGGGAGTCAGCGGTAGAGGGCGGCGACGACGTCGGAGCCGCGCTCGAGCAGGACGCGGCGCTTGATCTTGAGCGTCGGCGTGATGATGGTGGTGTCGGCGAGGTCGGCGGCGATGAGCACGAATCGCCGCACCTGCTCGCTGCGCGAGACGAGCGCGTTGGCGGCGTCGATGCTCCGCTGGATGCGTGTGCGCAGATCCTCGTCGGGGATCTCTCGCAGCTGACCGGCGGTGGGCGCATCGCCGCGCCTCGCGACCTCCTCGGGGTCGAGGATGATGAGCGCGCTCAGGTAGGACCGTCCCTCGCCGACCATGACGGCGTGCGAGACGAGCGGGTCCGCCTCGACGGCGAACTCCCACGGGGCGGGGACGACGGTCTTGCCGGTCGAGGTGACGATGACGTCCTTCGAACGGCCCTCGATGATCAGGCGTCCGTCGGCGTCGAAGCGTCCGAGGTCCCCGGTGCGGAAGAACCCGTCGATGAACGCCTCGGCGTCGTGCGCGGGGTCGCGGTAGCCGCGGAAGACGCCGATCCCCTTCGCCAGGATCTCGCCGTCGTCGCCGATGCGGACGGTGGAGCCCGGCAGCGGGCGCCCGACCGTTCCGGCGCGGATGTCGCCGGGCAGGTTGCCGGTGAGAGGTGCCGTCGTCTCGGTGAGGCCGTACCCCTCGATGACGGGCACCCCGATGCCGCGGAAGAAGAGCGACACCTCGGGGTCGAGCCGGGCGCCGCCCGAAAGGATGTAATCGACGCGTCCGCCCATCACGGCGCGCAGCCTGCGGAAGAACAGTGCCTCGAACAGGCGCTGCCGAACGGATGCCGGTGCCCGCCCGTCCGCGCTCCGCTCGGCCGCGCGTCCGCCCGAGACGGCAGTCGCCACCGCCGCGCGCCACACCCTTGTCAGGTGCGCGGCCTCGGCCTTCTGCGCCGCGGCCGCCTGGATCCTCTCGAGCACGCGCGGCACGACGACGAGGAACGTCGGGCGGAGGACCGACAGCGTCTCGACGACAGTGCTCGGGTCGCTCAGGTGCGCGATGCGCATGCCGTTCGCGAGGCAGATGAGCTGCAGCCCGCGAGCCAGCACGTGGGCGAGGGGCAGGAAGATGATCGTGTTGCCCTGCTCGTGGACGACCTCGCCGTAGGCGGCGGCGATGTTGAGCACCTGACCGAGGAAGTTCCGGTGCGTGAGCACGGCGCCCTTGGGCTCGCCGGTGGTGCCCGATGTGTAGACGATCGTCGCGGCCGCGTCGAGGTCGGCCGCCGTGCGGTGTCGCTCGAGGTCGGCATCCGTCACGTCGTCGCCCCGCGAGCGCAGGTCGTCCAGGGTGCGGATGCCGCCGGTCACCCGGTCGGCCGGGTCCATCGCGTACGCGCCGAGGCGCCCGGCGCCTGTCTCGGCGAACGCGTCGGCGAGACGGCGGGTCTGCGCGTCGGTGCCGCCGACGCCGAGGACCACGTCGGCGTCGGCGACGATCCCGGCGACCTGGACGGGGGACGAGGTCTCGTAGACCGGCACGACCACCGCGCCGGCGAACCAGGCGGCGAGATCGGTGACGGCCCACTCGTATCGCGTCGAGGCCATGATCGCGAGAGCGTCACCCGGTGCGACGCCGGCGGCGATGAAACCCTTCGCGAGTCGGCGGACCTCGCCGAGGAATCGGACGGTGGAGACCTGCCGCCACGTGCCGTCGCCGACGGCGACGTCGAACGCAGCATGGTGGGGAGCCTCCTCGGCACGGCGGACGAGCAGGTCCGTGACGTTGCGATGCCCGTCCACGGGCGCGAGAAGAGGAGTGTGTATCTGCGGCACTCAGGTGATTCGGAGCCCGAACCGAATCGGATGCCGCTATCTTGCGCGCGAGCGCCGGAGGTTCAGCGCAGCCGCAGCACCGCATCCCAGAGCGCGTCGGCGACGACCCGCTTGGTCCCCGCGGCCTGCGAGGCGACCTCGTCAGAGGTGTCGACGAACAGCACCCGGTTGTCGGCCGTCTCGAAGCCCTCCTGCCAGCCGACCCGGTTCACGGCGAGCAGGTCGACACCCTTCCGGGAGCGCTTGCGGATGCCGCGCTCGCGCAGCTCCGCGTCGTCGGCGGCCGTCTCGGCAGCGAACCCGACGATCGTCTGGCCCGGGCGCCGCTCCTGCACGAGCCCGACGAGGATGTCGGGGTTCTCGACGAGGTCGAGGGTGACGGTGCCGTCCTCCTTGCGGATCTTGACGTCCGAGACCTCGGGCACCGAGAAGTCGGCGACCGCGGCGGCCATGACGACGACGTCGGCCTCGGCACTCGCGGCGCGCATCGCGGCATCCATCTCGACAGCGGTGAGGGCGCGCTCGACGGCGATCCGCGGGTGGTGCAGGGCCTTCTCGAGGACGCCCTCGTCGACGTGCGCGGCGACGAGGTGGACGTACGCGCCACGGTCGGCGGCGGCGAGGGCGACGGCCACCCCCTGCTTTCCGCTGGAGCGGTTGCCGAGGAAGCGTACCGGGTCGATCGGCTCGCGCGTGCCGCCGGTCGAGACCGCGACGCGAAGGTCCGCGAGTTCGAATGCCGGCGCCCCGGCCGCGTCCAGCGCCGCGGTAACGATCTCGTCGGGCTCGACCATGCGTCCGGGACCGCTGTCGCCACCGGTCAGCGGGCCGTCGGCCGGCCCGACGATGTGCACCCCGCGCCCGCGGAGGGTCGCGATGTTCGCCTGCGTCGCGGCGTGGTCCCACATCGCGGTGTGCATCGCGGGGGCGACGACGACCGGGGCGGTCGTGGCGAGGAGCGTGACGCCGAGGAGGTTGTCGGAGATCCCGGCGGCCATCTTGGCGAGGGTGTTCGCGGTCGCGGGGGCGACGATCACGAGGTCGGCGCTCGTGCCGAGGGCGACGTGGCGCACCTCGGCGACGTCGTCGTGCACGCTCGTCGTGACAGGATGGCGGCTGATCGCCTCCCAGGTGGCGGTCCCCACGAACCGCAGCGAGTCCTCGGTGGGAACAACGTGCACCTCGTGCCCGTTCGTCACCAATGCACGGACCACCTGCACCGTCTTGTAGGCGGCGATGCCGCCTGAGACGCCCACGACGACGAACATGGTCCGATCCTCCCACGGGGTCGGACGCGAAAGGCCGCAACGATGTGCACCGTGATCGTCCACGTGCCCGACGACCCCGCGGCGGCGATCCGCGTTCTGGCCGTCCGCGACGAGGATCCCGCCCGTGCATGGGATCCGCTCGGCGAGTGGTGGCCTGACCTCCCCGGCGTCATCGGCGTGCGCGACACCCGCGCGGGCGGCGCCTGGCTCGCGGCCGATCCGCCGTCCTCGCGCCTCGTGGTCGTGCTCAACCGTGCGGACCTGATCGACGACTCGCTCGCGACCGGCTCGCGCGGGCACATGGTGCTCGACGCCGCGGCCGGACGCGGGCTGCCCGAGGTGCCGCCGACGCACGGCTTCAACCTGCTGACGGTCACTCCGGGTCGCGCCCGCGTCGCGATGTGGGACGGCGAGTCGGTGCGCGCGGTCGATCTCGCCCCGGGCGTCCACATGATCGCGCACGACGACGTCGACGACCCCCGGACCGCGCGCATCGTCGCGTGGCACGACGCCTTCCCGGCACCGTCCGGCGACGACTGGATCGCCGAGTGGCTCGGCGCCCTCGAGCGCACGACCGCACTGCCTCCCACCGACGACCGCGCCATCATCCGCGACAACCGCCCGCACGGCTACCCGACGCTGTCGCTCCTCGTCTGCGCGGCAACGGTCTCCACGAGCGGCGCCGAGGTCGTGTACGGCGAGTTCGACGAGCCGGGCGCCTGGAACAGCCTCCAGCTGCGCTGACCGCGTCGGATGCCGGTGGTACCGTCGCGACCATGGTGGAACCGGCATCCGACCCGATCTTCTTCGCCTCGGCGACGGAGTTCGGCGACTGGCTCGAGACCCATCATGAGACGGCCGCCGAGGTGTGGACGATCTTCTACAAGAAGGGCGATCCGCGGCAGGGTCTGACCTGGGCCGACGCGGTGCCCGAGGCGCTCCGGTTCGGGTGGATCGACTCGGTCAGCCGCGGCATCGACGATGGCGCGCGCATCCAGCGGTGGACGCCGCGCAAGCCGCGGTCGATCTGGAGCGCCGTCAACATCGCGCACATCGAGCGGCTGCAGGCCGAGGGGCGGATGCATCCTGCAGGGCTCGCCGCGTTCGAGCGGCGGACCCCGGAGTTGTCAGGCGTCTACTCGCACGAGCAGCGGAATGAGCTCACGCCGGAGCAGGCGGCATCCCTCGCCGCGAACCCGGCCGCCCAGGCGTTCTGGGACGAAGCGACCCCGTCGTACCGGCGGGCCGTGGCGAACTGGCTGCAGAGCGCGAAGCGCGAGCAGACCCGCGTCGACCGGCTCGCGACGCTGGTCGAGGATTGCGCGGCGGGCAGGCTCGTGCCGTTCCAGCGGTACGGTGAACCGCCGGCGTGGCTGGCCCGCGCCGCCGCGGCCGCCTCAGCTGCGCAGGAGTGAGGCCGCAGCGGCGTCCTCCATCACGAGCGCCGCGTTGAGACCGGCCCCGGCCATCGAGCCCTGGCCCATCGAGAGCGGGACGTTGCCGAACGGGGTCACGACGTTGCCTGCGGCGAATACGCGGGGGTGGCTCGTCGCGCCGCGCATGTCGACACGCAGGCCCTCGCCGGGCTCGGTAGAGACGGCGAGATCGAGGTTCGCTGCGTAGTCCAGGTGCAGGCGCGGCGTCGGCGCGACGAAGAGCGCATCGATCGGGTGGGCGGTGCCGTCCGTCGTGACCGCCCCGGTCACGACGTCGTCCTCGGTGCGGAGTTCGACGACCTCGCTGTCGACGAGGCGGATGCTGCGGGCCGTGAGGCGGACCGCGGCTGCGTCGTCGATCGTGCCGAGACCCGCCGTGAACGCCGTGACGTCGTCGCTCCACTGCCGGACGAGCTCGATCTGGTGCAGGCTCGCGGGCGAGGTGGCGAGGACGCCCAGGCGGCGTCCGGCGACCTCGTACCCGTGACAGTACGGGCAGTGGATCACGCCGCGGCCCCACTGCTCACGCAGGCCCGGGACGTCGGGAAGGTCGTCGATGACCCCCGTGGTGAGGACCGCGCCGCGCGCGGCGAGCGTGCCGCCGTCGTATGCAACGGTGAGATGGTCGCCAGCGTCGTCGATCGAGGCCACGGTGGTGTCGAGGAATTCGACACCGTACGCCTCGGCTTCTGCCCGGCCGACGCGCAGGAGCTCGGCGGGGGAAAGCCCATCGTGACCGAGCACGCCGTGCATGTGCGCGGCGAAGCGGTTGCGGGGGGAGCCGGCGTCGATCACGAGCACGCGGCGGCGGGCGCGTCCGAGCATCTGCGCAGCGCTGAGCCCGGCGGTGCCGCCGCCCACGATGACGGCGTCATAGAGGGTGTCTGTCATGCCTTTACGGTCCCTCGATTCGTGCGGTTCCTGCAACATCGTTTGCGAAAGTGGCAAACTCGGGGGCATGGCGACGGATCTGACCCGGGTGGGACCGCGACTTCGGGCGGCGCGGCAGCAGCGCGGGTGGACGCTGGCCGATCTCGCACAGAAGGCGGGGATGTCGATCAGCACGCTGTCGCGCCTCGAGGCGGGGCGACGGCAGGCATCCCTCGAACTGCTGCTGCCGCTCGTCTCGGTCCTCGACCTGCGTCTCGACGACCTCGTGCGCGGGGAGCCCGTCGATCCGCGGGTGCGCCGCGCGACCGAGCGCCGGCACGGCATGGTCGTCGCTCCGCTGACCCTGGAGCACTCGCCGGTGCAGACCTACAAGATCCGGTACGCCGCGGCCTCCGCTGCTCCGCCGCCGAAGGTGCACGACGGCGTCGAGTGGTTCTACGTGCTGAGCGGCACGATCCGGCTGACGCTGGATGGTGAGGAGCACCGGATCGGCGTGGGCGAGGCAGCGGAGTTCGACACCCGTCTGCCGCACAGCATCAGTGCATCGGAGGACGGGCCGGCCGAGGTGGTGAGCATCTTCAGTGCGTCGGGCGAGCGCATCCACGTCCACGGCTCGTGACCGTGTCGGCGGCCGGTCGTACGGTGTCGCCATGAGAACCGACGAACTGTTTCTCGAAGCGGATGCCGCGTTGCGCTCCGTCATCGATCGCATCGATCCGGCCGACCTGGCGAAGCCGGCTCCGAAGGAGTGGACGTCCACTCCCGATCCCACCTTCCGCGACATCGTCTTCGCGCACGCCTACGACGAGGCCTGGGTCCCCGACGTGCTCGCCGGGAAGTCGCCCGCCGACGGTGACGAATTCCGGAACGCCGACCTGCTCGGAGACGACCCGATCGGGTCCTACGACCGCCTGAACGACACCGCGACGGCTGCGGTTCGGGAGGGCTCTGCGGCGACGATGTTCCGGTTCCAGTACGGCGACTACTCCGCCGAAGAGGGGTTCGCGCACCTGGCGACGTATCGCGCGTTCCAGGCGTGGCTGATCGCCAAACATCTCGGCATCCCGTTCCACCTGTCTCCCGAGCTCATCGCGGGGCTGAACGAGAACGTCGTCCCGAACGCCGACGAGTGGCGGCAGTGGGGTGTGTTCCCACCCGCGATCGAGCCGCCGGCCGACGCCGACGATGAGACGCGGCTGCTCTGCGCCGTGGGGTACTGGGAGCCCTGAGCATCAGCGTTCGTGGACGGCGAGGACATTGCCGGCGGGATCGCGGAACCATGCGATCGTCGGGCCGTGGCCTCGCATGATGCCCTTCGAATCGGTGGGCATGTCGTCGTAGATCGCGGTCTGCACACCCTTCGCGTTGAGATCGTCGACAGCGGCGTCGACATCGTCGACGGGGAAGTTCAGGATCGTGAAGCTCGCGGGCTCGTGGTGCGGCTTGCCGTAGATGAGCACCGTGCCGCCTGACGCGAGGTTCAGGTGGAGGAAGCCGCTGTCGAGCGTCGACACGTCGAGGCCGAGGGTGTCGGCGTAGAACGCTCGTGCGACGTCGAGGTCGTCGACCGCGAACCCGCTGTACGCGGCGTCGTTCTGGAACATGGTCGTCTCCTTCGTCCGGGGATGCGACCAGGGTCGCGCTCTGCGCGGGAGTTGTCCAGGGAGAGGGTGCCGTTCCTCTGCGCTCGCGCGGAGATCTGCGCTCCCGCGGAGGCTCCGCGCCCCGAACGTCCGCGCGAACGCAGATCTCCGCACGGCGGCGGGCGGCGCACGGTCAGGAGCCCGGCGCGGGCTCCGAGGGCGACGAGTAGACCGGGACGGATGCCGGTCGCTCCGACGCGACGGCGAGGAGTGCCACGATCCCGAGTCCCAGTGTGCGGACGAGGAATCCGATCACGCCGAGCGCCGACGAGAGACCGACGAACTGGATGGCCGTGGCCTGGTCGGCACCCGCGACGACCACCAGGCTGAGCGCGTCGCATGCGACCGAGACGGCGAGGGCGATCGCCGGCGCCCACCGCCACGCGCGCGGCGCGACGGACGCGCGGCCGATCTGCACGACGGCGACGAGGCTCAGAGCGAGCGGAACGAAGGTGGATACCTCCCACGGGATGAGCGGGATGGGGTTCATGGGGTCCTGGAACAGGCCGACGATCCGCAACGCCAGGGGCCAGAGGGCGACGAGCGCGAGCGTGATCATCCCGAGGGGGCGACGAGCGACCACGCTGTCGCGGGGTGACGTGCCGATCGCGAAAACGAGAACCGCAGCCGCCCAGAGCAGGTCGACGGAGGATGCCAGGACGTCGGTCAGCGAAGAGCCCAGGGTGGCACTGAGCAGGATGCCGGCCACCCCGCACGCGATCAGTCCGGCGCCGCCGATGGTCCAGGTGAGTCTGCGTCCGCGCATGCCTGCACGCTACCGGGTGAGGTCGGCGGGCGGTGGTCAGGCGGCCGGGCTGCGGGCGAAGCTCGCCCGTCGCAACGTGCCGTGGGATGCGGTCGGTTGCGACAGGGGAAGGGGTGGATGCGGGGTCGGGCCGGTGTCGGAACCGATGTCGGAACCCCCTTCTAGTCTGGGAGTATGTCCAGCCCTTCCCCGTACGTCGATGAGGTCCCCGAGGGGATCCCGACGACCCTGGACTGGGTTGTGTTGAGCGCGGACATGGCGACGATCCACGCGGCGCAGCGGTATGCGTGCATCGTCGAGTTGTGGGATGACGCGATCCGCGCGGCGACCCGGGGTGAGGGTGCGTCGGTGCTCGTGGAACGGTCGGTGCGCCTCGAAGTCGCGTCGGCGTTGCGGATCACCGAGCACGCCGCGGGACGGTTGATGGGGGTCGGGCGCGCGTTGGTGACGCGGTATCCGGCGGTGTGGGAGGCGATGAGCCACGCGGACATCACCGACACCCACGCGACGCTCATCGTCGACGGGCTCGATGAGCTCGAGACGGTCCGGGGAGAGCTGGTGACCGAGGTGCTGACGCTGGCGGAGGAGATGCCGACCGGACCGTTCCGCCGCGCACTGCGGCGCATCGTCGACCGGGAACGTAAAGCGACCATCGCGGAACGTCACGCGGATGCCCTCACCCACCGGCACGTGCGCGTCGAACCCGGCGTGGACGGGATGGCGTGGCTGACCGCGCACCTCCCCGCGGTCGAAGCGCACGCGATCCACGGCAGGCTCACCGCGATCGCGAAGACCCTCGACGACGAACGGTCGCTCGATCAGAAGCGCGCCGACGTGTTCGGAGACCTGCTGATCGACGGGGAAACCGAATCCCTTCCCGACATCGTGCGCGGGATCCGCCCGACGGTCGCGGTCACGGTGCCCGCTCTCACGCTCCTGACCAGTGACGGCCCGGCCGCGCAGGTCGACGGCGTCGGGCCGATCCCGCTCGACCGTGCCCGCGAACTGTGCGGGGCGGCATCCGGGTGGATGCGGGTCCTCACCCACCCCGACACCGGAGTCGTCCTCACCGTCGGCCGTGAGCACTACCGGCCACCCGCAGACCTTCGCCGCCTCGTCAGCTGGCGGGCCGCCCGGTGCATGGCCCCCGGCTGCGGGATCCCGGCGGATCGGTGCGACATCGACCACACCGTCGACTGGCACCACGGTGGCCACACCGACGCCAGCAACCTCGCACCCCTCTGCCGTGGGCACCACACTCTCAAGCACCACACCGACTGGCAGGTCACAGCCCAACCGGGCGGCGCGCTCGAATGGACCTCACCCGCAGGCCGGGTCTACCTCGTCCACCCCGAACGCCGGGTCCCGCGGTTCACCACCGACCCACCACCGTTCTAGCGGTCGGTACGGTGGCTCCGTGGGGAACGAGACAGAAGCGCGCAGGCGAGCGCTGTGGGCGAAGCAGGATCGGCAGGTGAGGAACCGCAAGCCGCCGCGCCTCGCTGACGGTCGGCGTCTGATCCGGGTCTTTTCGGAGGACGGCACCGACCTCCCGCTCTGGGAGAACTCCACCGATCACGAGCCACGCTGGCGCGCGCGGGGACACGAGCTCGTCCGGCGTCTCCGCACTGAGCTTCACGGCGTCGCCGAGATCCGGGCGGAGTTCGTCGACTGACCCTCAGGCGCGGTGGTCGCGGTAGTACTCGAGCAGCGCCCTGGTCGAAGCGTCCTGCGAATCGAACGCGTCGCTGTCGCCCTCGATCGCGGGCGCGATCTGCATGGCGAGCTGCTTGCCGAGCTCGACGCCCCACTGATCGAACGAGTTGATGCCCCAGATCGCGCCCTGCGTGAACGTGATGTGCTCGTAGAGCGCGACGAGCTGACCCAGCACGGCTGGGGTCAGGGACGGCGCGAAGATCGACGTCGTCGGACGATTGCCGGGGAACGTCCGCGCCGCGACGAGCGCGCCGGTCGTGCCCTCAGCCTCGACCTCCTCGGCCGTCTTGCCGAACGCGAGCGCCTTCGTCTGCGCCAGGAAGTTCGCCAGGAACAGCCCGTGCACGTCACGGTCCCCATCGGTCAGTGCGTAGGCGGGGTTCGCGAATGCGATGAAGTCCGCCGGGATCAGCCGTGTGCCCTGGTGGATCAGCTGGTAGAACGCGTGCTGCCCATTAGTGCCGGGCTCGCCCCAGAACACCTCGCCGGTGTCGGTCGTGACGGGGGAGCCGTCCCACCGCACCGACTTGCCGTTCGACTCCATCGTCAGCTGCTGCAGGTACGCGGCGAACCGGCTCAGCTGCTGCGCATAGGGCAGCACGGCGTGCGACTGCGCGCCGAGGAAGTTCGTGTACCAGACGTTCAGCAGGCCCATCAGGACCGGCACGTTCTGCGCGAGCGGCGTCGTCCGCACGTGCTCGTCGACAGCGTGGAAGCCGGCGAGCAGCTCGCGGAACGTGTCGGGCCCGAACTCGATCACGAGCGACAGCCCGATCGCGGAGTCGACCGAGTACCGGCCACCCACCCAGTCCCAGAAGCCGAACGCGTTCGCGGTGTCGATGCCGAAGTCCGCGACCTTGTCGAGTGCGGTGGAGACGGCGACGAAGTGGTGGGCGACGGCATCCTTCTTCTGCTCGTCGCTGCCGTCGATGGCGCCCGCCGACGCGAGACCCTCCCACAGCCAGTCCCGCGCGAGGCGCGCGTTCGTCAGCGTCTCGAGCGTCGTGAAGGTCTTCGACGCGACGATGAACAGCGTCGTCTCGGGGTCGAGGTCCTTCGTCTTCGACGCGATGTCGAACGGGTCGATGTTCGAGACGAAGCGCGCCGAGATGCCGGCATCCGCATACGGCTCCAGGGCCGCCGAGATCATCACCGGGCCGAGGTCCGAGCCGCCGATGCCGATGTTGACGACCGTCTCGACCTTCTTACCCGTGATGCCGGTGAACTCGCCCGACCGCACCCGACCGGCGAACTCCGCCATCGCGTCGAGCACGCCCTGCACGTCGGCATCGACGTCCTGGCCGTCGACCGTCAGCGACGGCGTCGCGTCGGCGGGTCGGCGAAGCGCCGTGTGGAGCACCGCGCGATCCTCGGTCGTGTTGATGTGCTCGCCCGCGAGCATCGCCGCGTACCGCTCGGCGACGCCGGTCTGCTCGGCGAGGCGCACGAGGGCGGCGACGATCTCGTCGGTCACGAGGTTCTTCGACAGATCGACGTGAAGGTCGGCGACGTCGTGCGTCAGCTTGGCGACGCGCTCCGGGTCTGCCGCGAACCAGCCGCGCAGATCAGGGGTGAAGCCGGCTTTCAGCGACTCGAGTTCAGCCCAGGCGGACGTGGTGGTGGCATCGATCGGAGCGTTGGTCACGCCTCAACGCTACTCACGTTCCGGCCCCTCCGCCCCCGCGTGTCGTCCGTGGTCGTCGCATCCACGATCCGGCCTGCCGCGAGCGTCACGACGTCGTCGACGTCGCCGAGCTCGCCGAGGTCATGCGTCACCACGACGACCGCCGCACCGCGGTCGGTCGCGACGCGCAGAGCGGATGCCGCGGCTCGTCGGGACGTGTCATCGAGACCGCTCGTCGGCTCGTCGAGCAGCAGGAGATCCGCCTGCTGCGCGAGGGCCTGGCCGAGGAAGGCCCGCTGACGCTGGCCCCCCGACAGGGCGCCGAGCGGACGCGCCGCATGGGGCGTCAGCCCGACCGCGTCGATCGCCTCGGCGACGATCGCCCGGTCGCTCCGCCGCAGCGGACGGAAGGCGCCGCGCTCGCGCCATCGCCCCATCGACACCAGATCCGTCACCGTCAGGGGCAGCCGCGCGCTGTCGGCGGTGTGCTGCGGCACGAGCGCGATCGCGGTGCCCCGGCGCACCTCGACGGTGCCGGACGTCGGAGCGCGCAACCCGGAGAGGACGGACATGAGGGTCGATTTGCCGGACCCGTTCGCGCCCACCACCGCGGTCAGCGCCCCGGCGGCGACGTCCAGGTCGACGCCGTCGAGGGCGCGATGATCCTCGATGTCGACGCGAACGCCGCGGAGGCGGATGACCGGATCCCTGAGCATCCGACCAGTATTGCAAATGAAAACCGTTCTCAATTACGTGTACAGTCAGGCACCGTGTCCCTTCTCCTCGACCCCTTCGCCGTCGCCTTCGTGCAGCGCGCCCTCGTGGGAGGCGCCCTCGTCGCCGTCGTCTGCGCCGTCGTCGGCACGTGGGTCGTCCTTCGAGGCATGGCCTTCCTCGGCGAGGCGATGGCCCACGGCATGCTCCCCGGAATCGCGATCGCCACCCTCACCGGCGTCCCGCCCGTCGCGGGGGCCGCCGTCAGCGCCGCCGCGATGTCGGTCGGCGTCGGAGCGCTGCAGCGCCGCGGCCGGCTCTCGGCCGACACCAGCATCGGCCTGCTCTTCGTCGCGAGTCTGTCGCTCGGCGTCATCGTCATCTCCGCCTCGCGCAGTTTCGCGACGGATGCCTCGGCCATCCTCTTCGGCGACATCCTGGCGATCGAGCGGGGCGACCTCGTGCTCCTCGCCCTCGCCGCGGCCGTGACCCTGCTGGTCGCCGCCGCGGGGCACCGCTCCTTCGTCGCGCTCGCCGTCGATCCGCGGCAGGCGCAGCTGCTCGGCCTCCGACCCCGCCTCGCCCACATCCTGCTCGTCGGTCTCGTCACCCTCGCCGTCGTCTCTGCCTACCAGGCCGTCGGATCGCTGCTCGTGGTCGGCATGCTCCTCGGCCCCGCCGTCGCCGCCGGATCCTGGACGCGCCGCATCGTGCCGACCATGGCGCTCGCCGCCCTCATCGGCACCGTCGCCGTCGCGGTGGGTCTGGTCCTGTCCTGGCACCTCGGCACCGCCGCGGGAGCCACCGTCGCCTTCACCGCCATCTGCTCGGGCGCGGTGTCCACCGGCATCCGCGCGCTCATCCGTACCACCCGCCCCGCCCTCGACGAAAGGACCGCATGAACCGTCGCGCCCCTCTCGCCCTCGTGCCCGTTCTCGCCCTTGTGCTCGCCGGCTGTCAGTCCGCGCCGGCAGCCGCCCCCGAACCGACCCGTGGCGGTCACGGCGCCATCGCCGGTGCGACCGAGCTCGCCGAGCCGGCGCTGCACCTCACGAGCGTCACCCCGACCGGAGACGTGCACCACCTCGACCTCCTCGACGAGACGAGCGAGACCCTCGGCGAGATCACTCCGCCGACCTCGCTGCAGACGGACGGACGGTTCCTCTACGCGGGCCGCGACGGCGGTGTCGGGATCGTCGACAGCGGCGTCTGGACGTGGAACCACGTCGACCACTTCCACTACTACGAGGCTCCCGCGGCCGTGCTGGGGGAGCTCTCCGGTGACGGCGAACCGACCGTCGTCGCAAGCGACCTCGGTGCCGGTGTGTCCTTCGATGGCGGAGAGGCGATGCTCCTCGACCTCGACGCGCTCAAGAAGGGCCGCATCGAGGAGCGCTTCCGGCTCGACGTGCCCGCCGGCGCCGGCATGGTCGTCCCCCTCCCGACGGGTGCCCTCGTGACGGATGCCGACGGTCTTCGATACGTCGATGCGACGGGCACCGACATCGAGACCATCGCCTGCGACGACCCGGCCGGCTCGATCGCCACCAACGTCGGCGTCGTCGTCGGATGCGCCGGCGGCGCGGTCATGGCGGTGACGGATGCCGACGGCACCACCTTCGAGCGGATCCCGTACCCCGACGGCGCCGAGGGGCGCGCCCTGTCGTTCGCGGCGCGCGAGAGCCGACCGACCGTCGCCGGTGCGACGGGCGGCGGGGCGTTCTGGCTGCTCGACACCCGCGAACGGGCGTGGAGCCGCATCGACGCCGGCGAGCCGCTCGCGCGGGTCGCCGCGGTCGACGACGCCGACCAGCACGTGGTCGCTCTCACGGAGAAGGGCGAGGTGCTCGTGATCGACGGCGAGAGCGGGAAGACGCTCGCCCGCTCGAAACCGCTCGTGGCGGCATCCCTCGCCGATCCCACTCTCGCGGCGGGCGTCACCCTGCAGATCGATGCGAACCGCACCTACCTGAACGGACCCGCCGAGAACGTCATGTTCGAGATCGACCACGCCGATTCCGCACGCATCGCGCGCACGTTCGACGCCGACGCCCCCGCCTTCGTCGCGGAGACGGGCCGATGAGGCGCGCGCTCGCCGCGGTCGTGGTCGCGGCCGTCGCGGCGCTCGCCGGGTGCGCCGCCGCCGGACCCGACCGCCCGACCGTCGTCGTGACGACCGACCTGCTCGGCGACATCACCGCGAATCTCGTGGGCGAGGAGGTCGACGTCGTCACGCTCATGCCGCGGGGCAGTGACCCGCACTCCTTCGAACTGTCGGCCCGCGAGGCCGCTCGCATGCGCACCGCTGACCTCCTCGTCTCGAACGGCCTCGGGCTGGAGGAGGGAGTGCAGAACCACGTCGACGCGGCGACCGCCGACGGTGTCGCCTCGTTCGTGGCCGGCGACCACATCGAGCCGCTCGACTACGCCGACTCGGACGCCGTCGACCCGCACTTCTGGACCGACCCCACGCAGACCGCCCGCGTCGTCGAGGCGCTCGCGCCGCGGCTCGCGCAGATCGACGGGGTCGAGGCATCCGTCGTCGAGAAGGCGGCCGCGACCTACCTCGACGAGCTGGCCACGCTGGATGCCGAGATGGCTGACACCCTCGGTGCGATTCCCGCTGAGCACCGCGCGCTCGTCACGAACCATCACGTGTTCGGCTACCTCGCGCGACGCTACGACGTGCGGATCCTGGGCGCCGCGATCCCCGGCGGGACGACCCTCGCCGCGCCCAGCGCGTCCGACCTGCAAGGCCTCGTCGACGCGATCGACGAGGCCGGGGTGACGACCATCTTCGCCGACTCCTCGCAGCCTGACCGGCTCATGCAAGTGCTCGCCGACGAGGCGGGCCGCGACGTCGACGTCGTCTCGCTGTTCACCGAATCGCTCGCCCCCGAAGGCTCGCCGGGCGGCACATACCTCGACATGATGCGACGCAACCTGCAGAGCATCGCCGACGGCCTCACTCCATGAGGCATTCCCTGGAAAGGAAACCCATGAAGAAGACCCTGCAGTTCGCCGCCCTGGCGGGTGGCGCTGCCCTGATCCTCGCGGGCTGCGCGTCCGCCGAGCGGCCGGCATCCGACCCGGCCGACAGCGCCGCGCAGACAGCGCCCGCCGGACCCCGCATCGCGGTCGCCTACGAGGGCGGCGTGCTCGTCCTCGGCGGTGACGACTACGAGAACCTCGGCGAGTTCGATTCCGAGGACTTCATCCGTCTCAATCCGGCCGGCGATGGTCGGCATGTGATGGTCACCACATCGAAGGGCTTCCAGCTGCTCGACGTGCAGGAGCCCGAGCTGACCGACCTGGTCGTTCCCGCGGACACCGCGGGTCACGTCGTCTCGCACGCCGGGAAGACGGTGCTGTACGACGACGCGACGAGCGACACGACGATCTTCGACTCCGCCGAGCTGGCGAAGACCGGCGACGCCCTCCCGGAGGCCGAGGTCATCCCCGGCGTCACGGCACACCACGGCGTCTCGGTCGAGCTCGAGGACGGCACCCTGCTGACGACCGTCGGCGACGACTCGGGGCGCACCGGCATCCGCGTCCTCGACGAGGACCGCAACGAGATCGCGACCAACGACGAATGCCCCGGCGTCCACGGCGAGGGAACCGCGAAGGACGAGGTCGTCGTGTTCGGCTGCGAGAACGGCGCTCTCGTCGTGAAGCGCGGCGAGATCACGAAGCTCACCTCGCCCGACGTGTACGGCCGCATGGGCAACGCGTACGTCTCCGAGAAGAGCCCTCTCGTGGTCATGGACTACAAGGACGACCCGGACGCCGAGGGGTACCTCCTGCGCAACATCACCCTGATCGACACCGAGGCGAACACGCTCGAGAAGGTCGCGCTGCCCGAGGGCGTCGAGTACACCTACCGCGGCGTCGGTCGCGGCCCGGATGCCGAGGCTGTGCTGATCGGGACGGACGGCAAGCTGCACACGATCGACCCGGCCACGGGCGAGGTCGTCTCGTCGCTTGCCGTCGTGGACCCGTGGGAGGGGCCGGCCGAGTGGCAGGATCCGCACCCGTCAGTGAAGGTCGCGGGTTCCTTCGCCTACGTGACCGACCCGGCCGACAGGGAGATCGTCGTCGTCGACCTCGACGCCGACACGATCGCGAAGACCGTCAAGCTCGACCACGTCCCGAACGAGATCGCCGCTGTCGGCTGACGCCTCACACATCACGAGCCGTCGCGGATGGTCGCTTCCCCGTTCCGGGGGCGACCATCTGCGACGGCTCGCCGCGTGCAGCGGGGCTAAACGCCGGGGCGGAGGGTGACCGTGCCGGCCGAGACGGTGGCGTCGATGGTGCGGGTGGCGCTCGTCGAGGTCTGCAGACGGTTGTCGAACGTGCCGATGGAGACGTCGGACCTCACGCGGTACGCCTCGTCAGGGAGGGACGCCACGAGGGTGCCCGCGCTGACGTCGACACGGACGTCATCGAGGGCCTCGCCGCGGAGGTCGGCAGTGATCTGACCCGCGCCGATGGTGAGATTCGCGCGCTGCACCCCGTCGACTGCGACGTCGGCATCACCGGCGCTGACATCGACCCGGACGTCGTCCGCGGTGCCGGTCACCGTCGCGTCGCCCGCACCGACCGACACGTCGAGGAGCCCGTAGGTGCCGTCTGCCGTGACCGATCCTGCCGCGACGTTGACGTCGGCATTCAGCTTCTGGTCCGCCATCTCCTCGGGGAGGGTCAACGTCGCTCGGTTATCGGTCGCGTCGAAGCCCACCTGCAGCATCCACCACGGGCGCGAGTTGGAAAGTGACAGCGTCTCGCCGCGTCGCTCGAGCTTCCAGTCGCGATTCCCGTCGACGGCGAGGATCGCCTGATCGACGTCCGCGTATTCGACGACGACGTGGCCGGCCGAGACATCGAGCGACAGGCCCGTGACGCCTGCCACATCGGCCGAACGTTCACCCTCGCCGCGATCCGCGGTCGCGTAGGCGATCGAGCCGATGCCCGACACCAGCGTCCCGAGCAGCAGCAGGCCGCCGAGCGACATGGCGATGATCGAGACGATCTGCGCGGACGCACGCCGCGGCTGCTGCGGCGGCTGCGCGTCGGGGGTCGGCGACGGCGTGGGAGGGGGAGTGAGGTCGATGCTCATCGGAGCGTTCCGTTCTGATCGGGATGGCCGGTGGCGGGTGGTGTGCCGTGTTCGAGGTGGACGAGTGCGGCCAGCACCCGTCGGTTGCCGTGCTCGTCCTGTTCGAGGCCGAGCTTCGAGAAGAGCGAGGTGATGTACTTCTCGACGCTCGCCTCCGAGACGAAGAGCGCGACGGCGATGGCCGCGTTGCTCTTGCCCTCGGCGATGAGCGCGAGGACGGAGCGTTCCCGGTCGGTGAGGCGCGACATCCGCTCGTCCCGCGCCCGTCGGGTCAGCAGCTGGGCGACGACCTCGGGGTCGAGGACCGTGGCGCCGGCGGCGATCCGGTCGATCGAGTCGAGGAAGTCCTTCACATCGGCCACGCGGTCCTTCAGCAGGTACCCGAGGGCCGCGTTCTGCCCGGTGATGAGGTCGCTCGCGTAGCGCTCCTCGACGTACTGACTGAGCACCAGGACGGGGAGAGACGGATGCTGCGCCCGCAGCGTCAGCGCCGCCCGGATGCCCTCGTCGGTGAACGTCGGCGGCAGTCGCACGTCGAGGATGCAGAGCTCCGGGGCGGTCTCGGTGACCGTCTCGACGATCCCGTCGGCGTTCGGCAGCGCGGCGACGACGGAGTGGCCGGCGTCCTCCAGCACGCGGACCAGGCCTTCGCGCAGCAGCGTCGAGTCCTCGCAGATCAGGATGCGCACGGGACCGTCACCTCCAGAGCCGTCGGCCCACCGGCCGGGCTGTCGAGCGTGGCGGTGCCGCCGGCGGCGAGCACCCGGTTCATGATCCCGTCGAGACCACCACCGGGGAGCACCCGGGCGCCGCCGATGCCGTTGTCCTCGACGCGCGCCCAGATGAGGCGCCCGGTGGCGGCGTCGCCGCGGCTGCGGGCCACGACGCGCACCTCGGTGGCGCGGGCGTGCTTGGCGGCGTTCGTGAGCGACTCGGCGATGACGAAGTACACGGCGGCCTCCGAGGTCGCGCTGCAGCGTTCGTCGAGGCGGACGTCGAGTGCGACGGGGACGTGCGATCGTGCCGCGAGGGCCGAGAGGGCGGCATCCAGTCCCCGGTCGTCGAGGACCGAGGCGTGAATGCCGCGGGCTAGCTGGCGCAGCTCGGTGATGGCCGCCTTCGTCGAGGTGTGCGCCTCGTCGATCAGCGCCTTGGCCGCGACCGGGTCGGAGTCGATCTTCTGCTGCGCCATGCCGAGGGTCATCCCGACCGAGACGAGCCGCGGCTGGACGCCGTCGTGCAGATCGCGTTCGATGCGGGTGCGCTCGACCTCGCTGGCCCGCACGGCGCCGGCCCGCTGGGCTCCCGCGGTGCGTGCCTGTTCGGCGAGGACGGCCTCCCGCGAGGGGACGAGGATCGACCGGGTCAACAGGTCGTCGAGGAGCGAGATGCCGAACAGGATGCCGAGGCTCACCAGGACCGTGAGGATGCCGCCCGCGACCGCCCAGCCGTCGGCGACGGGTATGCCGAAGATGGGCAGCCGCCCGCCCGCGGCGTTGCCGAGGGGCGAGACGGCGAGCCCGATGCCGGTGACGACGGCCGACGCGGCGCCGATGACGATCCAGCCGAGGACCGTCGCGATCGCGAAGCTGCCGATGCCCCGCCACATCGCCCCGTCGATGAACTGGAGCCACAGCGTGCGGAGGAATCCGCGGAAGCCCGGCTCGCCGCTCGTACGGATCGCCAGCGGCGGGATGCCATGCCCGTACAGACCCTCGGCCCGCTCGTGCTCGAGCCAGGCGCCGGCCCAGGCGAGGTAGACCGCGGCGATCATCAGGGGGATGCCGATGCCGAAGACGAGCGCGAGCCCCACACCGGTGCCGAAGAGGGTGACGACGGTGGTCAGGATGCCGATGCCCACCAGGGCGACGGCGGCGAGCTGCGCGAGCGCGCCGAGCCGTTGCAACGGCCGGAGCCGTCGCGGTGGCGAGGAGGTGTCGGAAGTCATGTCACCCACGCTAGGGGCGAGGTCCGCGCCCCACATCCGGGCCGTCCGGAGACCTCGGTTCGGGTTATCCCCCAAGGGTCCGGATCGGGCGTACGGTGGCGGAATGGTCAGCATCCCCACGGTCTCCCTCAACGACGGCACCGCGTTCCCGCAGCTCGGTCTCGGCACCTACAACCTGCGCGGCGAGGAGGGGACGCAGTCGATCGTGACCGCGATCGAAGGCGGCTACCGCCTGCTCGATTCGGCGGTGAACTACGAGAACGAGCGCGAGGTCGGCGAGGCCGTCCGGCGCAGCGGCATCCGTGATGACCTCCTTGTCACGACGAAGGTGCCCGGACGCGACCACGGGTACGACGAGACGCGTCGTAGCGCCGAGGGGTCGCTGGAGCGCCTCGGGCTCGAGCGCATCGACCTGTACCTCATCCACTGGCCGAACCCGAGCGTCGACAAGTACGTCGACACCTACCGCGCCATGGTCGACCTGCAGAAGGAGGGACGTGTCGGATCGGTCGGCGTCTCCAACTTCACCGAGCCGATGCTCGCCCGCATCATCGAGGCGACCGGCGTCGTTCCCGCGGTGAACCAGGTCGAGCTCCACCCCTACTTCCCGCAGGCGCACCTGCGGGCTTTCCACGCCTCGCAGGGCATCCGCACCGAGAGCTGGAGCCCGCTCGCGCGCCGGTCGGAGCTCCTGAGCGAGCAGGTGGTGACGGATGCCGCCGCCGCCCACGGCGTCACGCCCACCCAGGTCGTGCTGCGCTGGCACGTGCAGCTGGGGACCACCCCGATCCCGAAGTCCGCCGACCCCGCCCGCCAGGCCGAGAACGCCGACGTGTTCGAGTTCTCGCTGACGGATGGTGAGGTGGCCGCGATCTCCGCCCTCGAGCGTGGCCGGCTGTGGGACGGCGACCCCGACACCCACGAGGAGATGTGAGCATGGGTGGACTCGTCGGCTGGCATCTGCTGATCCTCCTCGGAGTCGTCGCGATGATCGCGCTGCTCGTCTGGGGGATCTACTGGATCGTGCGGCTCGCCGCGCGGCACGGCGGCGAGGACGCCGCTGACCGCCGCTCCCGCGTGGGCTGAGGGTCAGACGAGGTAGCCCCACCAGCCGTCGCGCAGGTCGAGCGCCCAATCCGCGTGGCGGAGCACCGGCATCCCGAGGATGAGCTCGAACGGCGGGTCGCCGGGGCGGGCGAGCCCGGCGATGTCGGCCACGGCGGCGATCGACGGAGCGAACCGGCGACCTTCGATGCTCACCTCCGGCAGCAGGACGAGCGGAAGCTCGTCCACGGCACCCGAGGCATCCGTCCCCGCCGCCTCGCCCGCAGGGTGGAAGTGTTCCGGATGCCGCGCCACGACACCCCGGTCGATGACGCTCACGCTCGCGCCCGAGTCCCAGATGGCCGGCCACGCGCCATCCGCCCAGGCGACCTCGACGTACGGATGCCCGCGCGAGGACTGCACCAGCGCGCGCCGCTCGTCCACGGGCGACTCGACGTCGAGGACGAGTTGCGCGTCGCTGAAGTTGAAGTCGAGCCGGTGGTGGCGGAGAACGTCGAGCCCCAGCAGCGAGGGCGCGGCGGGATTCGGTTCGAGGTCGAACACCGGCCGGTCGATCACGAGGTCGCCGATCCGCAGTTCACGCGCGGTGACGCGCTCCGTCGAGCCGGCGCAGGAGAACACCCCGCCGCCGCCCGGATCCTGCGGGGCGAGCCGCTCGAGCGTCTCCGTCAGAGGCCCGTCGGCGAGGCCGCTGCGCGCGCCGCCCGTGTCGACGATGAGGCCGTGGATCGTGCCGTCGATCTCGGCGACCACCCGCACGGCGATCGCGTCGGGCAGGTCCGGATCGGCGTCCAGGTCGAGCGGAATCCTGATCACAGCACCGGGATCTCGACGAGGCGGAACCAACGACCGGTCGGCTTCACGCGCGCGAGAACCGGAAGGAAGTGCGGGTCACTGACGTGCCCGTCGAACTCCACGTCGACGACGCCACGGTCCGACAGGACGTCGAGCGAGCGGAGGATGCAGGCTTCGACGAGGCGCTCGCCGTCGGGGGTCGCGGCATCCGTCGTCTCGGCCGTCAGCAGCGGGGTCTCGCCGTCAAGGTAGACGAGGGCCAGTGCGAGGACACGGCCGGTCGAATCCATCACGACGGAGGATGCCTCGGGGTCGATCTCGTCCCACAGGTCCTCGTTGAGCGCGTCGGCGAACCCGGTGGCGACCGGGCTCCAGGACGCGTGCGTCCACTCGTAGATCCGGGCGTTGGCTGCCTCGATCACCGCGCGGTCGACGGAACCGACGGCGATCGTCGCCGGACCTGCGCGCAGCGCGGTCCGCGCCGCCGTCGTCGTCTTCGCGGGCGGCACGATCTGGATCGTCCGCGCACCGAGCGCATCGGCGAAGGCGAGCCCCGGGTCGTCCACATACCCGCGTGTCATCAGGGCCAGCGGCGCCGCGCGGAGCGCCGCGAGGTGATGAGCCATCGCCGTCCCGATCCCTCGGCGACGATGCCCCGGGTGCACCACGACATCCACCCAGTAGCGGTCGCCGTGCACGCGGCTCGTCCACATGATCCCGACCGCGACGATCTCATCGGTCTCGGCGACCGCGGCGCGGGTGTGCTCGCCGCGCCACAGATCCGGTCGTAGCTCATGCCCCGCCAGCCACGCAGGAATGGAGGTCAGGTCCCTCTCGCGCAGCGGTCGGAACTCCACGGGCGGATCCTTTCGCGCGTCCACGTCAGAGCTGTGCGCCGTCGTCGTCGCGGTCGTAGATGCCCTGATTCCGCCCGCGGCGCGACTCGTAGGCGATGAGCCACCCGATCGAGATCGCCGCCGCCAGGACGAGCCCGACCCACACGTTCTGCAGAATCACCCCGAACACGATGCCGCCGGCGAACAGCAGAACCGTCCCGAGGATCCAGAACCCGCGTCCCCGCTGTCGCTGAGCCATGCGGCCAGCCTACGGTTACCGTCGCCCGGCGCTCGCGCATCGGACCGTAGGGCGTTACCGTGACGCGCATGAGGCTCATTCGTCCGGAGCTGGCCGACCATGTCGTTCACGCCAGCGTCGAACAGCCCGGGGTGGAGCGCCCCGTGCTCCTGTGGCATCACGGCTCCCCGCAGACCGGGGCCGTCCTTCCGCCGGTGGTCGCGATGGCGGATGCCGCGGGTCTCGACGTCGTCTCGATCGCCCGGCCGGCCTACGGGGGAGCGCCTCGCCTGCGCGAGCGGTCGGTACGGGACGCGGCCGCGCGGGCCGCTGACGTGCTCGACGCCCTCGATCTTCGGGACGTCGTGTCGGTGGGAGCCTCCGGGGGCGGCCCCCATGCGCTCGGCGTCGCCGCGCTCTCACCCGAGCGCGTCGTCGGCGTCGTCACCCTCGCGTCCATCGCTCCGTTCCGTCCCGGGGACGCCTCGTGGTTCTCGGGCATGGCCGATCCGTCCGCTCTTCGATCCGCCACGTCGGGGATCGCGTCGCGCACGGCCCACCTCGAGGTCGAGCAGTTCGATCCGACCAGCTTCGTCGAGGCGGACTACCGCGCGCTCGACGAGACGTGGGCCTCGCTGGGTGAGGACGTCGCGGCGTCCGCGCAGTGGGGGTCGGACGGCTTGGTCGACGACGACATCGCCTTCACGCGGCCCTGGGGGTTCGCGCTCGCCGACGTCGTCGCTCCGGTGATGGTCGTGCAAGGTGAGCTCGATCGCGTCATCCCGCCGTCGCACGCGACGGCGATCGCCGACGGCATCCCGAATGCGACGCTCCTGCGGATCCCCGCCGTCGGACACGTCGCGGTCCTCGACCATCTGTCGACGGCGCTCGCTGCGCTCCGCGGCCTCTGACCTCAGCGGTTCCGGTGGTCCTCCGGCGCGAGGCGCGGTCCGCGGCGGGGCTCCACGACACCGCTCGCCCAGATGAGGCGGATGACGCGCTGCCGCTGCCCCCGCCACGGCTCGAGGAGCTCCGCCATGCCGTCGTCGTCGACGCGCGAGCCGGTCAGCGCGTACCCGACCTGATGGGCGACGTGGTAGTCCCCGAAGCTGACCGCGTCGGGGTCGCCGAAGGCGCGGATGCGGGCCTCGGCGCTCGTCCAGATCCCGACACCCGGCAGGCTCATGAAGACCCGATCACGGTCGTCCCCGGTCGTCGCTGCGACCGCGGCACGTTCGATCGACGGGCGGCGGCGCGCGGCGTCGACGATCGTCCGCGACTGCGGCGGTTCGAGACCGGCGCGATGCCACGACCAGCTCGGGATCATCCGCCAGTCGGCCGGCGGAGCGTACATCGGTCGCGGCGTCGGTCCGGGAGCCGGCTCGCCGTGGTGGGTGAGAATCCAGCGCCACGCCCCGAACGCCTGCAACCCGGTGACCTTCTGCTCGAAGATGCTGCTGACGAGCGCATCGAAGACGAGGTCCGTCGCACCCATCCGCAGGTCCGGGTGGCGCCGGTGCACGTCCTCGATGAGGGGATGCCGCGACGCGTCGAACTCGCCCGGGTCATCGTCCGCGCCGCACAGCCGCGGGAGCTGATCGAGCGTCCGCGCCGCCCCCGGTCCCCAGGCGGCCGCCCGGACGGTGCGCAGCCCGGGACGGATCGCGATGGTCGCGACGCCCTCGGGGGTGCGGGTCGCGCGCCAGATCACGCCGTCCGCGGTGGTCTGCGACGGGTCGTGCGCGCCGCGCTGCTGGTACCGGATGGCCCCCCGCACGTCGGTCGGGGCCTTCGGGTGGTACTCCGCCTCGAGTGGTTTCAGATGCGGGGACGGCGACGGATGCGGCATCCGTTCACGCAGTCCCGATCTCATGCCGACACCCTACGTCCGGGTGCCGACAGTCCGCTGATCAGAAGCGGTCGGGCGAGGGGGTGCCGTGACCGTAACGGATGACGACGTCGGCGTGCCGGTCGAAGCGGTAGCCGATGCCGCGGACCGTGCGGACGATGTCCTCGTAGCGGCCGAGCTTGGAGCGCAGACGCCGGACGTGCACGTCGATCGTGCGCTCGCCGGGGGCCTCGCCGTCGTCGGCGTGGCTCCACAGCGAAGAGACGAGCTCGGTGCGTTCGATCGTGCGGCCCTCGCGCAGGACGAGGTACTGCAGCAGCTCGAACTCCTTGAAGGTGAGCGACGCGGTCTCGCCGTCGATGTGCACACGGCGGCGGGAGATGTCGATCGTGACGCCGCCGGGAACGTGCTCGTCGAGGGGCTCCTCGGGCTTCGTGCGGGCGACGGCAGCGGGCTCGTGCAGGGCTAGACGGACGACGTCGACGTCGCGGCCGCCGGTGCCGACCGGAGCGAGGGCGACCGTCGCGTGGGTCTCGGCGGAGGGGGCGAGGTCGGCGATCGTGCGGCGGAGGGCGTCGACGATGACCGAGAGGCTGACGCCGTCGGCGGCGGCCTTGAGCTCGTCGAGACCGACGTAGAGGGCGAAGCCGCGCGGGGCGGTGCCGGCGGGCAGGCCCTTGGGTGCGGGGCGCTCGGTCGCAGGCGGGGTGGGGATGTCCTCGACAGCGCGGAGGTGACGGGGAGCGGCGGGTGCGGAGAGGAGAGCGGAGGTCGACATGGCGATGTCCTTCGAAGGGGAACCCGGAGCGGGACGCGGGTTCGAGAGTGTTGCGCGGGTGGCCTCGATAGGCCGATGTGCGAGAAACCGGCATCCGCGTTGTGGGCGGGCGTGCTGGAGTCTCGGGGGTCGGATCGCTGTGTTCAGAAACGGCGGCGCGACCCGGCGGGGATCACCGTGTCAGCGACACATTCGGCAACACATGACAACACGCTGCGGCATCATGATGCCGGCAGTTCCGTTCGCCTCCCGGGCGGACAGAGTGCGTGCGAAGTCAGTCATGTGGCCGATTATGACGAACCGCGTCGGGATGTGTCAAACCGCCCGCGCCCGGCGGCGTGTGCATGACGGAATGTGACAGATTGCTCAATCCGCCGGGGATCGTGTGCGACGTCCCGCGAGCGGCGTACCGTGAACGCATGAGCGAGCTGATCTTCACCGACGAGAAGGATGCCGCGCGGTACAGCCTGCACCGCGGCAAGGACCTCGTCAGCATCCTCGACTACAACGACGACGGCACGACGATCGCGCTGACCCGGGCGTACACGATCCCCACCTTCCGCGGGTCGGGGTACGCGGGGGAGCTCGTGCGCCGTGCGGTCGCCGATCTCGAGCGCCGCGGCGATCGCCGCGTCATCCCGGTCTGCTGGTACGTCGCCGATTGGTTCGACGCGAACCCCGGCCACGAGGCGTTGCTGAAGGAGCGGCGGACCGCCTAGGCCTCACCGGGACGCGGATCCCGGATCCTCCAGCCGAGCTTCTCGAGAGCGCCCCTGAGCCGGTCGGCCGCTGCGCGGGCGGTGTCCGTCGACTCGTCTGAGCACACGTCGATGGCCAGCGGCGGCGGGTCGGCGAACTTGGGGATCTGGACCTCCGCCCAGGCGCCGGGGGAGAGGCTCACACGCGGGTACGCGGTGCGCGCGTGCTCGACGACGCCGTCGCAGGCGAACGCGATCGTCTCGAGCGCGTCGGGTTTGGTGATGGGCAGATCGACGACGAGCGTCACCACGAACGGCCCGCTCGCCGTGTCCCGACCGTGTCCCGACATCCTCTTCCCTTCGTGGCGTCCTCCTCGTTCGTAGTCGTGCCGCACCGATGCGGTCAAGCCCGTGCGTCTGACGGTGCCGGGGGGCCACCATGAACGCACGACCACGACGAGGAGACGGCCATGGACGACCACGCAGAAGACCGGACGAGTGAAGCGGCGGCAGCCGGCGGGTGGTCGGAGGAAGACAGCTCCATCGTCGCCTCCGGCGGGGTGACGAACGAGCAGAAGGAGGCCGAGGACGACGCCGACCGCGGTCGGGGCGAGGGTGCTCCGATGCCGGATGCCGCGCCCGACCCGTTCGTCGAGAGCGCCGAGATCCAGCAGGGCCTCGATCCCGACGTGCTCACGGACGAGCAGGCGGACCGCCGGGCCGAGTGACCCTCCTCCGCAGGGCTGCCGCTAACGTGGGACGGCCATGACATCGCCTGTGACCGCCAGCATCCCTCTCTCCTCTTCTCAGCGCTGGCGGGCGTTCTGGGTCTGCGTATCGGTCGCCGCCTTCACGATCCTCGACCTCAGCAAGGTGAACGTGGGACTGCCGGCGATCGAGAAATCGCTCGATGCGACCTCGACTCAGCTGCAGCTGGTCGTCTCGGGGTACATCCTCACCTTCGGTCTCGCACTCGTCCCGTTCGGCCGCCTCGGTGATCAGCGATCCCGCAAGATGCTCTTCATCATCGGGCTCAGCCTGTTCACCGTCATGAGCGCCGTGTGCGCGCTCGCTCCGAGCATCGAGATCCTGATGGCCGCCCGGCTGGTGCAGGGCATCGCGGCCGGCATTCAGATGCCCCAGGTGATGGGCACGATCCAGCAGCTCTTCACAGGCAAGGAGCGCGGCCGCGCCTTCGGTATGTTCGGCGCGACGATCGGCATCGCCACCGCATTCGGGCCCACCCTCGGCGGTCTCATGATCGCCCTGGGCGGCGAGGCTGACGGGTGGCGCGGCATCTTCTGGTTCAACGTGCCTCTCTGCCTGCTCGTGCTCGCGGGTGTCATCTGGCTGCTGCCGCAGACACGGAAGGCGACCGGCCAGCCGCTGCAACTCGACCCGATCGGCATCGTGCTGTTCGGGCTCACGATCGTCTCGCTGATGTGGCCGTTCCTGTTCACCACAGGCTCGCCGGACGACGACCCCAACCGCTGGTGGCTGCTGACGGCTTTCGTCCTGTTCGCGACCCTGTTCTTCTGGTGGGAGCGGCGGTACGCGGCGTCCGGTCGTCAGCCTCTCATCCCCTTCCGGATGTTCCGCATCTCCTCCTATCGCAACGGCACGTTCGTGGTCGTGGCGTACTTCACGGCGATCCCGCCGATGTTCCTGCTGGGCACCCTGTTCCTGCAGATCGGGATCGGCCTCGAGCCGGTGTTCGCGGGGATGGTGTCGATCGGCTTCGCGGTCGCCAGCGCCGTGTCGTCGTACTACGGCGGACTGCTCGTGCACCGGTTCGGCCGTCAGTTGGTGACGATCGGGCTGCTGACCGTCCTCGTCAGCGTCGTCGCTCTCACGATCGTCGCGTACACGATGCCGCCCGAGACGGTCGTCTACGGCATGGCCGCCGCCCTCCTGGTCGCCGGCGCCGGCGGTGGCCTCGTCGTCTCGCCGAACCAGACCCTCACGCTCTCCGAGATCCCCGTCCGCGAAGGCGGACTCGCGGGATCGGTCGGCCAGCTCGGCCAGCGCGTGGGAACCGCGGTCGGGACGGCCATCGGACTGTCCCTGTTCTACGCGACGATCTACCGCGAGTCGGATGCCGGGCTCGAATCCCTCGCGATCTTCCACGACGCGTACGCCTACGGGATGGCCGCGGTCGGCGTCTTCCTGGCGCTTGCGACCCTCATCTCGGTCGTCGACCTGATCAACCTGCGGCGTCGGGGAGCGGTGTCACCGATCGCCGAGTGACGCCCGCCCGGCATGCCTCGTCGGCGATGTCGGAGCCCCGATCTACCGTGTGAGCATGCGCATCCTGCACACCTCCGACTGGCACATCGGGCGGACCTTCCACGGTCACTCCACGCTCGATGCGCTCCGCGGTGTGCTGGATGAACTGATCGCCCAGGTCCGCGAGCACGGCGTCGACGTCGTCATCGTCGCGGGTGACGTGTTCGACTCGGCGACGCCGGCCGCCGCCTGCTACACGCTCCTGTCCGACGCGCTGCGCGGCATCGCCGACGCGGGCGCACGCGTCCTGGTCACGAGCGGCAACCACGACTCCGCGGCGCGGCTCGGGTTCCAGGCAGGGCTGCTGCGCGACGGCATCCACGTCCTGACCGATCCGGATGCCGTGGGTACGCCCCTCACGATCGACGACGCCGACGGGCCCGTCCACTTCTACGGCATCCCGTACCTCGAGCCGGCGCTGCTGCGGCACCGGTGGGAGGGCGTGCGCACCCAGGCGGCGGTGCTGGGCCGCGCCATGGACCTCGTCCGCGCGGACCTCGCCGAGCGCGGCGGCCGGTCCGTCGCCATCGCGCACTGCTTCGCCGCGGGGGTCGAGCCCACCCCGCACCTCGAGCGCGACATCCAGCAGGGCGGTCTCGATGTGGTGCCGCTGTCGACCTTCGACGGCGTCGACTACATGGCACTCGGTCACATCCACGGGCGACAGCGACTGTCCGAGAACGTGCGCTACGCCGGCGCGCCGCTGCACTACAGCTTCGGCGAGGGCGACAAGCCCCGCGGGTCCTGGCTCATCGACCTGGATGCCGACGGACTCGCCGCCGTCGCATGGCTCGACCTGCCCGTACCGCGCCGTCTCGTGACCCTTCGCGGCCCGTTCGCCCAGATCCTGTCCGACGAGGCTTACGCAGTCCACGAGGATGCCTGGGTCTGCGTCGAGTACACCGACGACCTGCCCGAGGCGGATCCGCTCCGTCGGCTGCAGCAGCGGTTCCCCTTCTGCGCGAAGGTCGTGCACGCACCGTCGACCGTCCGCACCGGCGACGCGGCGACCTACGTCGAGCGGGTCCGCGCCGCCCGCTCCGACCGCGAGCTCGTCGAGGCCTTCCTCGTCCATGTGCGCGAGGGGCAGGGGGCGACCGACCGCGAGACGGACCTCATCGACGAGGTACTCGACGATCGCGTGCGCCAGGAGGCCCTCGCGTGAAGCTGCACCGGCTCGAGCTGACGGGTTTCGGGCCTTTCCGCGAACGGCAGATCGTCGACTTCGATGCCTTCGACGACGACGGGCTCTTCCTCATCTCCGGGCGCACCGGTGCGGGCAAGTCGAGCATCCTGGACGGCGTCAGCTTCGCCCTCTACGGCTCGGTGCCCCGGTACGAGGGGGGTGACCGGAGGCTGCGCAGCGACCACAGCTTCCTCACCGATCCGACCGAGGTGCGTCTCGAGTTCACCGTCGGCGGCACGCGCTGGCGGGTGACCCGCGCGCCCGAGTACGAGCGCCCCGCCAAGCGCGGCGGGGGCCTCACACTCGAACCGGCGCGAGCCGAGCTCGAGGAGCGGGTAGGCGACCGGTGGGTCGGCCGCGCAGCCAAGCAGCGCGAGGTCGGAATCGCCCTCGACGAGGTGCTCGGGCTCAGCGCTCAACAGTTCCAGCAGGTCATCCTGCTCGCGCAGAACAAGTTCTCGCGGTTCCTGCTCGCGGCCAACGCCGAGCGTCAGCAGCTGCTGCGCACCCTCTTCGGGACGAAGCGGTTCGAGGTCTACAAAGACGCCCTCGACGAACGTCGGAAGGACGCGCAGAGGCGGCTCGACGAGACCGGTGCACGCGTTCGCGCGCTGCTCGAGGTCGCCGAGCGCGAGATCTCCGCGCACGACCTCCACGGTGCCGACACCGGCGACGCGCCCCTCGAGGCGGACGTGCTCGGGCGCAAGGAGGCCGTCGAGCGCGCCCTCGCGCGGGCGCTGTACCGCGTCGATGCGCGCGGGAACGAACGGGCCGTCGCGACCTCGCGGGCCGAGGGGGCGGCTGCGGAGCATCGACGGCTCGTCCAGATCGCCGAGCGTCTCGCCGACCTCCAGAGGGCCCGCGCTGAGCTCGCCGCACGCGAGGCGGAGGCGACCGCGATCGAGGAGCTCCGCGGGCGCGTCGAACGCGCACGCGCGGCAGAGGCCCTGAGGGCTCCCGTCGAGAACGCGATCCGCGCGAGCGCCGAGTGGGTCGCGTCGCGGGACGAGGGCCGCGTCGCGGAGGACGCCTGGGTCGAGGCCGGCGGCTCCGCCGACGATGATCTCGCCACCGTGATCGACGATCTGACCGGGCGGATCGCCCGTGCCCAGGCTGCCGCGGAGGCGGAGCGGGATGCCGCTGCGCTGGGCGACGCGCAGCATCTGCGCCGCGAGGAGCTGGCCGGCCTCGACGAGGCGCTCCTCGACCTGGAGGCGGTCCTCGAGACAGTCCCCGAGCGCCGCCAGGACGCCGCGCGCCGGTTGGCCGAAGCGCGCGCCGTCGCCGGCCGCCACGACGACCTCGCCGCGTCGCGCACCGACCTCGCGACGCGGCTCGATGCCGCTCGATCGCTCGAGCGGCTCATCCCTCGCCTGGTCGAGGCCGACGCGGCGTACGCCGAAGCCAACGCGGGCGCCGCTGCCGCATCCGCGCGTGTCGGAGAGCTGCTCCGGCGGCGATTGCGCGGCTACGCGGGGGAACTCGCGGCATCCCTCGTCGATGGGGAACCGTGCGCGGTGTGCGGATCGACGTCGCATCCCCGTCCGGCGGTGCACGACGACGAACCGGTGACCGATGACGACCTCGCCGCCGCTGAGAAGGCGCGTGACGCCGCCGCCGTCGCCGAGAAGGATGCCGGGCGGGCAGCCGCCGCGGCGAGGGAGGCCGTCGCTGCCGCTGTTGCCACGGCGGGTGGCCGTGAGACCGGTGAGTTGGCGGCCGCGCTCGCGGACCTCGACGACCAGCTCGCCGCCGCCGAGGCCGCGCGCTCCCGCGTCGACGACCTGACGCGCGATGCGGAACAGATCGATGCACTCGAGGCCGATGCCGTCCGCGAGGCGGCCGCCCTGCGCGAGCGTGCCGGGGCCGTGCGCGAGGAGCTGGCAACCGTCGAGGGCGCACTGCAGACCGCGCAGCGAGCGGTGGATGCCGCTCGAGGCGAGCACGAGAGCGTCGCGGCGCGCATCGCCGCCGATGAGGATCTGCGCCGGCTCGCCACACGGCTCCTCGACGCTCGCCGGAACGAGCAGACTCGTCGAGACGCTGCGGCCGCCGCCGACGGCGACCGGGACACACGTATCGCGGACACGGCATTCGAGACCCCCGACGACGTCCTCGCGGCGCTCCTGCCGGTCGACGAGGCCGGCCTGCTCGCGGCCCGCGTAGAGGAGCACGCTGCTGCGGTCACCGCCGCACGCGCGCGCACGCTCGAGCTCGAGCTCGAGACCGTCGATCAGCAGGTCGAACCCGGGGCCGTGGACGCCGCAGCCCGCGCCGCGACAGAGGCGGATGATGCCCGTTCCGCCGCGATCTCCGCAGAAGCGGATGCCGCGAACCTCGCGAAGAGCCTGCGCGACCTCGTCGAGCGCATCGACGCCGCCGCCGGCGCGGTCGCGACGCAGGCCGAGGACGCCGCCGCGGTCACGCGCCTGGCCGACACCGTCGCGGGTAGAGCACCCAACACGATGAAGATGGATCTCGAGACCTTCGTCCTCGCGGCCGAGCTCGAGGAGATCGTGGCCGCCGCGAACCTGCGGCTGGCCGAGATGTCGTCGGGCCGCTACACCCTGCGCCACTCCGACGCGAAGCAGGCTCGAGGCGCGGCATCCGGTCTGTCGATCGAGGTCCTCGACGCGCACACCGGCAGACTCCGCTCGCCGCAGTCGCTCTCGGGAGGTGAGACCTTCCTGGCCTCGCTCGCGCTCGCCCTGGGGCTCGCCGAGGTGGTCACCTCCCGCGCCGGCGGCATCCGGCTCGACACGCTGTTCATCGACGAGGGGTTCGGCTCCCTCGATCCCGAGACACTGGAGCTCGCCATGCGCACTCTCGACGAGCTGCGCGCCGGAGGCAGGATCGTCGGCGTCATCAGCCACGTCGAGGCGATGAAGGAACAGATCCCTGCACAGCTCGTCGTCGAGGCGACACCCGAAGGGCCGAGCATCGTCCGCCAGGACGTCGTGACACAGCCCCTAGGCTGAGAGCATGAGAAAAGGCACGATCTGGACCATCCTCGGCGTCGTCGTCGCGGTGATCATCGCATGGATCGTCGTCGACATCGCGCTCAAGGCGATCTTCCTGGTCGGGAAGCTGCTGCTCGTCGCCGTCGTGGCGCTGATCGTCTTCTTCGTGCTGCGCTCGCTGTTCAGCCGCCGAGACGCCTGAGCATCTCCGCGGACGTCAGACGCCGTAGAGTGCTGCGATCCGCTCGCGCAGCTGACCGCTGCAGATCGCGACGGTGTCCCGCCAATCGGTGATCGCATCATCCTGCGCATTGTCGGAGACCGCCTTCAGGATGCGGATCGGCACCCCGAACTGCTGCGCCACCCAGATGTAGGCGTAGGCCTCCATGTCGACGAGCGTGCCGCCCAGCGAGCGGATCAGCTCCACGGTGTCCGCATCGTCGACGAAGTGGTCTCCCGTTGCGATCGTCGTGCCTTCGCGGCCGGCGATCGACACGGTCGTGGGCAGCGAGACGTGCTGGCCGGCGACGCCGTCGACGTCCGCGACATCGTGCTGCAGTGCCGTGGTCACCTCGTGAACGCCCACCGTCTCGGTATCCACCGACCCGGCTGTGCCCACGACGACGATCTCCTCGTAGGTCGCGCGGTCGAGAGCACGTGTCAATGCGTACGTCGCCTGCATCTTGCCGGGGCCGGTGACGAGCCGGTCGAAGCCCGGGAGCTCCTCGGGGAAGGCGACGAGTTCGGAATCGAGGGCAGCGACGAGGAGCTTCACCGAACCATCATCCCACCCCTGGGTCAGGACGCTTCGCCGGGGAAGGCCGCATCGAGTTCGGCGAGCCACGCCGTCGCGTTCCCGTCGGACGGTGCCCGCCAGTCGCCGCGCGGCGACAGCGAGCCCGCGGGCGAGACTTTCGGCGCGTTCGGGACGGCACTGCGCTTGAACTGCGCGAACCCGAAGTAGCGCGTCAGGAACACCCGCATCCATCGCACGATCGTCCCGCGGTCGTAGGCGAACCGGTCGTCGACGGGGAAGCCGGGAGGCCACGCACCGGCATCCGCATCCGCCCAGGCGTGCTCGGCGAGGAAGACGATCTTCGACGGACGGAAGCCGTAGCGGAGGACGTGGAAGAGCGTGAAGTCGTGCAAGGCGTACGGCCCGATCGTGCTCTCGGTGGACTGCACCTTGCCGTCCTGTCCGGCCGGAACGAGCTCGGGGCTGATCTCGGTGTCCAGGACGGCCTGCAGCACCTCCTTGGCGCGGTCGGTGAGGGTCGCGCCCGACTCGTCGCTGTTCGCGATGACCCAGCGGATGAGGTGCTGGATGAGGGTCTTCGGCACACCCGCGTTGACGCCGTAGTGCGCCATGTGGTCGCCGACGCCGTACGTGGCCCAGCCGAGGGCGAGCTCGGAGAGGTCGGACGTGCCGATGACGACGCCGCCGCGCTGGTTGGCGAGGCGGAAGAGGAAGTCGGTGCGGGCACCGGCCTGCACGTTCTCGAAGGTGACGTCGTAGACGGGCTCGCCCTGCGCGAACGGATGCCCGAGCCCGGTCAGCAGCTCCGTCGCCATCGGACGGATGTCGATCGTCTCGATCGTGGCGCCGATCGCCTCGGCCAGGGCGATGGCGTTCGATTTCGTGTGCTCGCCGGTCGCGAAGCCGGGCATCGTGAAGGCGAGGATGTCGCTTCGCGGCCGGCCCATCCGGTCCATGGCTCGGGCGACGACGAGCAGGGCGTGCGTCGAGTCGAGGCCACCCGAGACGCCGATGACGGGCTTGGGCTGCCCGATCGCCCGCAGCCGCTGCTCGAGGCCGGACACCTGGATGTTGAACGCCTCGTAGCAGTCGAGGTCGAGTCGGGCGGGGTCGTCCGGCACGAAGGGGAAGCGGTCCAGGGGGCGCCGCAGCCCGCGGACGGAGACTGCCGGGTCGACCGTGAACGGGATGCGGGTCGGCCACGAGGCTTCGCTGCGCGCGTTGTCCTCGAACGTGCCCTGGCGCAGGCGGTCCTGGCGCAGGCGGTCGAGGTCGACGTCGGCGATCGCGTGCCGCGGCCCGTCGGGGAAGCGCTCGGTCTCGGCGAGGAGCGTGCCGTTCTCGTAGATGATCGTCTGACCGTCCCACGAGACGTCGTTCGTCGATTCGCCCTGCCCTGCGGCGGCATAGACGTAGGCGGCGAGACACCGGAAGGACTGCGACTGCACGAGGATGCGACGGTCCTCGGCGCGGGCGATCGTGATCGGGCTGCCCGAGAGGTTGAGGAGGACGGTCGCGCCGGCGAGGGCCGCGTGCGAGGAGGGCGGCACGGGCACCCAGAAGTCCTCGCAGATCTCGGCGTGGACGACGAGCCCGGGAACGTCGGTCGCCTCGAAGAGCAGGCCGGTGCCCACGGGCACCTCGTCGCCCGCGAGGGTCACGGTGTCCGGGGCGCCGTCGCCGCGGGCGTACCAGCGGGATTCGTAGAATTCGCGGTAGGTGGGCAGGTGCGACTTCGGAGCCACGCCGAGAACGCGTCCGCGGTGGATCACGACGGCGCAGTTGTAGAGCCGGTTCTGCATCCGCAGCGGCGCTCCGACGACGAGGAGGGGCGCGAGGTCGACGGATGCCGCGGTCAGCCGCTCGATGGCCGCGAGGACGGCGTCGAGCACGACGTCCTGCATGACGAGGTCCTCGATCGCGTACCCCGAGAGGCAGAGCTCGGGGAACACGGCCACGGCGACACCCTCGTCGTGGCAGGCGCGCGCACTTTCGAGGACCGCCTCGGCGTTGGTCGCGGGGTCGGCGATCGCGACCGGCACCGTGCACGCGGCGACGCGTGCGAACCCGTGCCGATAGGGGTTCTCGAAGGGGAGGTCCTGGGTCACGGCTCCAGTCTGTCAGGTGCCCGCCCGCGCGCGTCAGCCTGTGCTTTCATCGTCTGGTGCCCACCCGCGCCGCCGGACGTCCCGTGCTCCCACCGCCGTATCCGCTGCCGGAGGACTGGCGGGTCGGCACCCCCGCCCGCATCCGCGCGTGGACAGTCGTCGCCTACTCGGTCGTGGTGCTCGCCAGCGGGGTTTCGGTCGTCTTCGCCGTGCTGGCCGACGACGTCGGCTCGGCGACCTGGCGGGCGTTCGTCTTCCTGGCCGCGACCGCAGGCTTCGGCGTCCACTTCGAGCGTGCGGGCGGGGAACGCGACCTGCCCGAGCTCCTCAACGCGGTCGCCCTCACCCGGGCGAAGGAGCGGCCGCGCGATTCGTGGGTGCACTTCTTCCGCGAGCGGGGTGCCGGCGCGTGGCTCAGCGGCTGCTTCACCGCCGCGGGAGCGATCGGCGCCTGCGCCTTCGGGTGGGCGGTCGTCCGCTCCGTCATGGTGGATGCGGCCTTCGCGCTCATCTGGCTGATCCCGCTCCTCCTTCTCGCCCTCGTCCTGGTGCTGGCCGGTGTCCTCGCGATCGTCTCGACCTGGCGCGCGGCATCGTTCGGACGCCTGCCGATCGGTGTCGGGATCGGACCATCGGGCGTGACCCGCTACTACCTCGACGACACCGACGACATCGACTGGTCCCGAATCGCGCGCGTCGCTCCCACGGTGTCCGCCGTCGACGAGAAGACGGGGGACTTCACGCCTTCGGTGGAACTCCGGACCGCCGACGACGAGCTCCTGCTCGACCTGAACATCAGCGGCTTCCGGGCCCACGCGTGGCTGATCTACGCGTCCATCCGGTTCTGGGCCGAGCACCCCGAGGCGCGCCACGAGCTCGGGACGACGTTCGCTCAGCGGCGCATGGACTCCTGGCGTCGCGGCATGCTCGGCGAGAGTGTCGGAGACCGCGGATAGTGTCGATTCCCGAAAGGGGATCATGCGATACATCGAAGACGACGGCCGGATCGTCTGGAGCGCGAGCGACCTGAAGGCTGCGGCCGAGTGCGAATTCGCCTGGCTGCGGGCGATCGACGCGAAGCTCGGCCGGATCGCGCCCGTCGAGGACCCCGAAGACCTGACCCTCGAGCGGGCGGGGCGACTGGGGACCCAGCACGAGCGACGCGTCTACGAGGCCTACCGCGCCGCGTACCCGGGTGCGGTCGTCGAGATCCCCGAGACGAGGTCGTCGGATGCCGCGGGTCTCGCGGCCGCGGTCGCCGCCACGGATGCGGCGCTCGCGGACCCCGCTGTCCACGTCGTCTACCAGGCGGCCTTCTCGACCGAGGAGTTCGTCGGCTTCGCCGACTTCCTCGTCCGGGACGACGACCAGCGGTGGATCGTGCAGGACACCAAGCTCGCGCGTCACGCTCGCGTCACCGCGCTCATGCAGCTCGCGGCATACGTGGATCAGCTTGACCGGCTCGGGGCCCCGCGGGCCGACGAGGTCCAGCTGCTGCTCGGCGACGGATCGGTCTCTACCCACGCCGTCCGTGACCTGATGCCCGTCTTCTCGCTCCGCCGCGACCGCCTCCGCGCGCTGATCGCCGACCGCGACCTGGCCGCCGGCGCGGCCGGCGAACCCATCCCGTGGGGCGATGACCGCGGCGAGCTCCGAGTGATCGCCTGCGGACGCTGCGCGACGTGCGATCTCGAGGTCGTGGCTCACCGCGATCTGCTCCTGGTCGCCGGGATGCGTCCCGTTCAGCGGGACCGTCTGCGCGCGGCGGGCATCACGACGATCGACGACCTCGCGGCATCCCGCGAGGCGCCGCCTCGGATGTCGTGGGACACCTTCTCGGGACTCCGCACGCAGGCGCGGCTGCAGCTCGAGAGCCCCGCCGGCGGCGTCGACGACTCGCCTGCCGCGACCGGACCGGCCGTTCCGACCTTCGACGTCGTCTTCCCCAAGGCGCTCGGGGCCCTGCCCCGACCGGATCACGGCGATCTGTTCTTCGACTTCGAGGGCGATCCGCTGTACACCGAGGGTGCGGCTGTGCACTGGGGGATCGACTACCTGTTCGGCTGGGTCGACGAGACGGAGCAGTATTCCGCCCTCTGGGCTCACTCGTTCGCCGACGAGAAGCGCGCTCTCGAGGACTTCCTCGAGTTCGTGGCGGTCCGGCGTCGGGCGCATCCCGGCCTGCACATCTACCACTACGCGCCGTACGAGCCCACGCACCTGCTCGCGATGGCGGCACGCCACGGCACGGGCGAGGCCGCGGTCGACCGGCTGCTCCGCGACGGCGTCTTCGTCGACCTCTATCCGATCGTGCGGCGCGCGCTGCGGGTCGGATCGCGGTCGTACTCCATCAAGAAACTCGAACCGCTCTACATGGGCGACGAGGTCCGCACGAGCGACGTGCAGCGCGGCGACGATTCCATCGTCCGGTACGTCGAGGCGCGCGCTCTGCAGGATGCCGGCGATGAGGCGGCCGCGGGCGTGATCCTCGACGACCTCGCCGACTACAACCGCTACGACTGCGTGTCGACGCGGCGCCTGCGCGACTGGCTCGTGGATCGTGCCCGTGAGGCGAAGCTCGTGCCCTCACGCGAGCCCGACGCGGGCGAAGCCGTGTACGAGCCCTCGCCGCGGGCCGAGGCCCTCTCGCGCTTCGCCGACGACGCCGAGGACGACGCGGTCGCCCAGGCGCTCCGGCTCGGGGCGGCGGCGATCGACTACTACCCGCGCGAGGCGAAGACCTTCTGGGCCACGCACTTCCTGCGCCTGCGCGAACCGGTGTCGGTGTGGGAGGACACGCGCGACGTCGTCGTGATCGACCGCGACCGGTGTCGCGTGCTCACCGACTGGCATCGACCGGAGGGCCTCACCGCCGTTCGCCGCGTCGTCGAGATCCGCGGCGAGTTCGCGCCGGGTACGCGGATCACGGTCGGTCAGAATCCGTACGGCCTGTACGAGCTGCCTGCCCCCTTCCCCATCGAGACGAGCCCGCGCTGGATCCATGCGGCGCGGTCCGTCTCGGTGGTCGATGTGCTCGAAGACGGCGTGGTGATCGAGGAGAACGCCTACCAGGGGTTCACCTGGCAGGAACTGCCCGTCGCGCTCACACCGCCTGCTCCGCCGCGCGCAGGAAGCCAGCAGGCCGCCATCGACGAATGGGCCGATGCCGTTCTGGCCGCAGCCCCGGCACTGCCCACGGATCCCGCGACCGATCTGCTGGTGCGTCGTCCGCCTCGGCTGCAGGAGCCATTGCCTCGCACGGGTGACGACGTCGCCGACATCGCCGCCGCCCTCGCGGGCCTGTCCGAGGGATATCTCGCCGTCCAGGGCCCGCCCGGAACGGGTAAGACCTACGTCGGATCGCACGTCGTGACGCGCCTCGTCCGCGAACGCGGGTTCCGCGTCGGCGTCGTCGCGCAGTCGCACAACGTCGTCGAGCACATGCTGGACCGCATCGTCGAGGCCGGAGTGGATGGCGCGCAGGTCGCCAAAGCGCCGAAGGGGCCTGCGACGGGCCGGGAGCGCTTCACCGTCATCGCGAAGAACCAGCTCGCCGCCTTCATCGATGCGCAGCCTGCCGGCTTCGTGGTCGGCGGCACCGCCTGGGACCTCACCCATTCGGGGCGCGTCACCCGCCGCTCGCTCGACCTTCTCGTGATCGACGAGGCCGGCCAGTTCTCGCTCGCCTCCACGATCGCCGTCTCGGCAGCCGCGAAGCGCCTGCTGCTGCTCGGCGACCCGCAGCAGTTGCCGCAGGTGAGCCAGGGGACCCATCCCGAGCCGGTCGACACGTCCGCTCTCGGGTGGGTCATGGACGGTCACGCCGTCATCCCTGCCGACCGGGGGTACTTCCTCGCCCGTACGCGGCGGATGCGACCTGAGGTCGCCGAGCCCGTCTCGCAACTCGCCTATGAGGGGCAGCTCGAGGCGCACCCCGACACCGCGCTGCGGCGGCTGGAGGGCGTGCGCGCCGGCGTGATCCCGGTGCCGCTCACGCACACCCGCAATGCCACGCAGTCGCCCGAAGAGGCAGACGAGGTCGTGCGCATCGTCGGGGAGCTGAGCGGCATCCCCTGGTCGGACGGCGACACCATCCGTCCGCTCGCGCTTGAGGATGTCATCGTCGTGACGCCTTACAACGCGCAGCAGGTGCTCGTGGAGGAGGCACTCGTCGCGGCCGGGTTCCCGGGCGTGCGGGTCGGCACGGTCGACCGGTTCCAGGGGCAGGAGGCGGCCGTCGTCATCGTGTCGCTCGCGGCCTCGTCGGGGCGCGACGCGCCACGCGGACTGGAGTTCCTGCTGCTGCAGAACCGCATCAACGTGGCCGTCTCGCGGGCGATGCACACGGCGTACCTCGTGTACAGCACGGGCCTGCTCGACGACCTCCCGCGGACGCCCGACGGGGTGGCCAGGCTCAGCGCGTTCGCGCGACTGGTCGACACCACGTCAGCGACCGCGCAGGACGAGGCTCAGACCGTGTCGCCTCAGACCGTGCCGTAGAGACGGTCGCCCGCGTCGCCGAGACCGGGGACGATGTACCCCTTCTCGTTGAGGCGTTCGTCCATCGCGCCCAGGACGAGCGTCACATCGCGATCGCCGACCTGCTTCTCGATGGCCGCCACGCCCTCGGGGGCGGCGAGGATGCAGACCGCGGTGACGTCCTGCGCGCCGCGCGCGAAGAGGAAGTCGATCGCCGCACCGAGCGAGCCGCCCGTCGCGAGCATCGGGTCGAGCACGAAGCACTGACGGTCGCTCAGGTCGTCGGGAAGGCGCTCGGCGTAGGTGTACGGCTCGAACGTCTCCTCGTTGCGCGCCATGCCGAGGAAGCCGACCTCGGCCGTCGGCAGCAGGGTCGTCATCCCCTCGAGCATGCCGAGGCCGGCGCGGAGGATCGGCACGACGAGCGGCCGGGGTTCGCTGATCTTGAGACCCGTCGTCCGGGTGACCGGGGTGTCGATCTCGATCTCCTCGACGCGGACGCCGCGGGTCGCCTCGTAAGCGAGAAGTGTGATGAGCTCCTCGGTCAGCTGGCGGAAGACCGGCGAGGTGGTGCGCTTGTCGCGCAGAACCGTGAGCTTGTGGGTGATGAGGGGGTGGTCGGCGACGTGCACACGCATGAGCCCAAGGGTACCGGGGCTACGCTGACCTCGTGAGTCTGCCCGTTCCCGCCGCCGATGATGCGGCGATGGCCCGGGCCCTGGAACTCGCGGCATGCGCCCCGGCTCACGGCGACGTCCCGGTCGGCGCCGTCGTGACGCGAGCGGGCGGCGTCATCGGCGAGGGACGCAATCTGCGCGAGCGTGACGGCGACCCGCTCGCGCACGCCGAGATCGTCGCACTGCGGGCCGCGGCATCGGCTCTCGGATCGTGGAACCTCGAGGACTGCACCCTCGTCGTCACCCTCGAACCATGCGTCATGTGCGCGGGCGCCATCCTGCAGACGCGCGTCGGCCGGGTCGTGTTCGGAGCGTGGGACGAGAAGGCGGGCGCTGCCGGGTCCGTGCACGACCTGTTGCGCGATCGACGGATGCCGCACCGCGCCGAGGTCCTCGGCGGGGTGCGGGCGGGGGAGTCGGCCGCCCTGCTGCGCGCCTTCTTCGACGCGAAGCGGTGAGGTCCCGCCTCAGTCCGACGAGCTGAGGATGATCGCCTCGGTCGGCGGTGCGGGGGATGCCGGAGATCCGATGTAGCCCGTCAGCTCGAGCAGCGCACGCCGGAAGACGGCGGGGCGCTCGAGATGGGGCGTGTGGCCGACGCCGGGCAGGCCGAGCTCGGTCGCGGTGCCCCCGGCATCCGTGTAGCGACGGAGGACCTCGCGGGTCTGCGAGACCATCGGCTGAGCGGGGGCGACGTCGGCGCCGGGCCAGTCGGGCAGGATCCCGAGCGCGCCGAGGTGATTCGGGTCGGAGAAGGACGTGTCCGAGACGATCGGGTCGAGGACGCCGCGCACCCACAGGATCGGAGGCTTCGCAGGCAGCTCGACGATCGTGGACACGTCGAAGTTCGACGGCGCGAGCGCATTCAGCACGCCGAATCGGCCGGGCGCGTAGCCCGGCCAGTGCGGGCTCGCGACGGACTCACCGGGGTAGTTGCCGGTGGATGTCGAGGTGGACAGCATCGCCTCGACCCAGAGGTCCTCGTGCTCGGTGGTGAAATCCTCCGCCACGAACGAGGCGCGGAAGACACTGCGCGGGGAGGTGGGGGCCTCGTCGCGGGACTCCCGGGCGTTGAGTCGACGCACGAAGTCCGGATTCGCCATGCCCGCGCCGCAGCCGGCGTCGTCGTCGGTCAGTCGTGTGCCGTCCAGGCGCGTACCGCCGAGGCCGTAGGGGGAGACGGGGGACTCCAGCAGGATGGTCCGGGCCGGGTGATCGAGCGCGTACTGCAGCGCGACAACTCCGCCGAGGTCCCAGCCGACCAGATGCGGCGCCTCGATGCCGAGCGCGGACAGCGTCACCGCGACATCGTCGCTGAGATCGCGGACGCCGCGGCTCGCGTCGACGGGCATGTGCTCGGTTCCGCCGAAGCCCCGCAGATCGATCGCGACGACGCGGAACTCGGCCGGCAGGTCCTGCATGAGCTCCTGCCACACGAGGGCGGATGAGAGCGCTCCGTGCAGGAGGACGACGGTCCGGTCGGGCGCCGTGTCGGGGGCGTCGCCGATGCGCTCGAGGATGTTGACGCCCAGGCGGTCCGTGTCGATGATGCGGGACGAGATTCCGTCGAGGAGGGTCATGACCCGATGATAGGCCGGGCTCCTCGGAGGGTCCCAGCGTCTTGCATCCGGCGCGCGGCGCACGGTCGATGACAGGATGGGGGCATGACGCACCACCTCCCGCCCGTCGCCATTCTCGGAGCAGGTTCGATGGGAGGCGCGATCGCCCAGGGCATCTCGCGCTCCGGGGAGGCGTCGTCGGTCGTCGTGACCAACCGGAGCGCCGCCAAGGCGCGCGAGCTCGACGAGCTCGACGCGGTGACGAGCCTCGCGCTGGCCGACGAGCCGACCGCGAACACGGATGCCGCGGCATCCGCCGACATCGTCCTGATCGGCGTGAAGCCGGCCATGGTCCCCGATGTGCTGCGCGAGATCGCGGGCGCGCTGCGTCCCGGGACGATCGTGGTGAGCCTTGCGGCGGGGGTCACCATCGAGACGTTCGAAGCGATCGTCGGGCCGCAGATCCCCGTCGTCCGCTCGATGCCGAACACCCCGGCGGTCGTGGGCAAGGCGGTCACCGGGCTCGCGGCCGGAACCACCGCGACGCCGGAGCACGTCGCTCTCGTGCGGCGGCTCTTTGAGACGTGCGGTGTCGTCATCGAGGTTCCCGAAGCGCAGATCGACGCGCTGTCGACGATCTCGGGCTCGGGTCCCGCCTACGTCTTCCTCCTCGTGGAGGCCCTCACCGAGGCCGCGCGGGGTAAGGGGTTCGACGAGTCAGACGCGCGCCTCATGGCCGAGCAGACTTTCATCGGCGCGACCGCCCTGCTCGCGGCATCCGGAGAGGATCCCGCGGAACTGCGCCGACGCGTCACGAGCCCGAAGGGGACGACGGAGCGCGCGATCGGTGTCCTGCAGACGGGGAACCTCGACGGGCTCTTCTCTCAGGCGACGGACGCGGCGCTCGCCCGCGCGCGCGAGCTCGCGACCGGGGTCTGACGCCGGCGCTCAGGCGTCGCCGAGGGTGAGATCCTCGGCAGTCGTGCGCTCGCTGAGCACCGCCGAGTGGTCGGCTCGGCCCACGACGCGACGCACGGCGAACAGGATCATGGCGCCCACCGCAGCTGACGCCGCAGCGGCCGCATAGGGGGCGCCGACGCCGTACACCGCGAGGGCGGTGCCGACGGGGGCGCCGATCGCTCCGCCGAAGAAGCGGAATCCGGAGTACGCCGAGCTCGCGACGGTGCGCGGCAGCGTGGTCGCCTCCATCGCCGCTTCGGTGAGGATCGTGTTCACCGCCCCGATCTCGACACCCAGGAGCACGACGCAGACGATGAGCAGCGGGCGCGAGCCGGCGGCGAGCGATGCGGCGAGGTGCGTCGCGGCGAAGGCGACGAGGAACCAGAAAAGCACCCAGACGACCGAGTACCGCTTCGTCAGTCGAGGGGCGATGAGCACGCCGGCGATCGCGAGACCGATGCCGAAGCCCATCATGACCAGGCCGATGCCCACGGCCGGCAGCTCGAGGGCGTACGGCGTGTACGACAGGGTGACGAAGAAGCCGGCGTTGTAGAGGAAGGCGACGACGCTGATGGCGAGCAGTCCCTTGTCGGCGAAGGCCCGGAAAGGTGCGCCGATCGAGCTGCGCTGCGCGGCGTGCCCGGGGTCGCGGACGAGGGTGAGAAGGGCGACGACGCCGACGGCGAGGAGGGAGGCGGTGCCCCAGAACGCGGCGAACCAGCCGATCTCGCCGAGCAGGCCACCCACGAGCGGGCCGACGGCCAGCCCGATCCCGAGTGCGGCCTCGTAGAAGATGACGGCGTGCTCGCTGCGCCCTCCGGATGCCGAGACGATCGACGCGAGCGCGGTCGAGAGGAACAGGGCGTTGCCGAGGCCCCACACGGCGCGGCATGCGATGAGGGCGCCGATCGTCGGTGACAGGGCGCAGCCGACGGCGGCGAGGGCGATGACGGAGAGGCCCAGGATCATGACCGCGCGCGTCCCGATGCGGGTGGACAGCCAGCTCGTGAAGAACATCGCCGATGCGGTCACGGCCAGATAGCTCGTGAACAGGAACGACGTCTCGACCGGGGCCGCGTGCAGGGTGGCGGCGACCGTCGGCAGGATCGGGCCGACGAGGCCGATCCCCATGAAGGCGATCATCGCGGCGAACGCGATGGCCCACACCGCGGGCGGCTGCGAGAAGAGGCGCGGCGCGGTGGTCCCGGCGCTGGACGGGGTCTCGGTGACTGAGGGGATCGCTGCGGTTCCGGTGTCGAGGGCGGTCATTCGTCCCATTGTACACCGATAATTTACTAGTGAACTAATTCACGCCGACGGATACAGTGGAGTCGTGACCGACGATCTGATCGACCGCATCCGCGCTGCGTGGGCGGCGTCGATGCCGTCGATGGACACGTCGCCCATCGACGTGTGGGGCCGGCTCAACCGGACGAGCGCCCTCGCCACGGCTCAGATCGAACGGCTGCTCGCCGACAGCGGTGTCTCGCGGTCGGAGTTCGACGTCCTCTGCGTCCTCGCCCGGATGGACCGTCCGTTGCGCGCGAGCGAGGTCACCGCCGAGACCCTCCTCAGCGGTGCCGCCACCACGAAACTCACGACACGGCTCGAGTCCGCCGGCCTGCTGCGTCGCGAGCGCTCCGAGCGCGACGGGCGGGCGGTGCAGCTGTCGCTGACGGATGCCGGGCGCGCCGTCGTCGAGCGCGAGATGCCCCGCGCACTGGCACACGACGAGCGGCTGCTCGACGGGTTCAGCGGCAGTGAGCGGCAGGCGCTGGCAGCCATGCTCGCGCGCCTCCTCGCCAACGCGCAGCGGGAGATCTGAGGCACGCGGCGTCAGCGGTCGAGCGAGGCGAACCGTTCGATGTCGGAGTTCGTCCCCGAGACGATGATGAGGTCGTGGTTCGTGACGACGGTGGTCGCCTCCGCGTACCGGAACGGCTTGCCCGGGCTTTTCACGCCCACCACGGTCACGTTGTACTTCGAGCGGACGCCCGACTCGTTGAGGCCGACGCCGCGGATGAAGCGCGGCGGGTACATCTTGGCCAGCACGAAATCGTCGTCGAAGCGGATGAAGTCGAGCATCCGGCCGCTCACGAGGTGGGCGACGCGCTCGCCGGCCTCGCGCTCGGGGTAGATGACGTGGTTCGCCCCGACGCGGGCGAGGATCTTGCCGTGCGACTGCGAGACGGCCTTCGCCCAGATCTGCGGGACCTTCAGATCGACGAGGTTCGCGGTGATGAGGACGGATGCCTCGATCGAGGAGCCCACTGCGACGACGGCGACCTGGAAGTCCTGCGCGCCGATCTGCTTCAGCGCCTCGATGTTGCGGGCGTCGGCCTGGACGGCGTGGGTGACTCGCTCCGACCATTTCTGGACGAGATCGAGGCTGTCGTCGATCGCGAGCACGTCGCGGTCGAGTCGATCGAGCTCGCCGGCGCAGGCGGCACCGAAGCGACCGAGACCGATGACGAGGACGGGCGAATCGCTGCGGAGCTGCTCAACCAACGATGGGCCTTTCCACGGGCAGCGCGTAATGCTGCGTTCGGCTGGTCGCGGCCACGGCGGCCGCGAGTGTGACTGTACCAACGCGGCCCATGAACATCGTCAGGGCCATGACGAAGACGGCGGGGTCGGGGAGGTCCTGAGTGAGGCCGGTCGACAGGCCCACCGTCGCGAACCCCGAGACGACGTCGAAGAGCACCTCGTCGAGAGGAGCTTTGGTCAGGTGCGCGATGGTGATGGTCGACAGGGCCACGATCGTCGCGCCCCAGGCGACGACCGACAGCGCGACGCGCTGAACGTCGCTCGGGATGCGGCGGCCGAAGGCCGAGACGCTGGGACGTCCCTTCGCCTCCGACCACACCGCGAGGGCGAGGACGGCGAGGGTCGTGACCTTGATGCCCCCCGCGGTCGAGGCCGATCCGCCGCCGACGAACATGAGCATGGATCCGACGACGATCGACGACTCGTGCAGTTCGCCGATATCGATGATCGAGAACCCTCCCGAGCGGGTCATCGCCGACAGGAACAGCGCCTGGAAGGTCGTGTCCCAGGCATCCATCGTGCCGAAGGTCTTCGGGTTCCCGTACTCGAGGATGACGAAGGCGATCGCCCCCGCGATGAACAGGACGACGGTCGTGATGAGCGTGAGCTTCACGTGGATCGACCACTTGCGCACGTGCCAGTGGTGCTTCCACAGGGCGTAGATGACGGGGAATCCGATCGAGCCGAGGAAGACGCCGATCATGAGCACACTCAGCAGGAGGTAGTTCTGCGCGAACGGCGTGAGCCCCTCGGCATTGGGCGAGAAGCCCGTGTTCGTGAAGGCCATCGCGGCGTAGTACGGCGCCTCCCACAGGGCTGTGAGGGCGTCGACACCGCTCGACAGCAATAGCGGGTAGAGCAGGACCGCTAGAGCGCCCTCGATCACGAGGGTCGACAGGGCGACGGTCGACAGCAGCTGGCCGACCTCGCCGAGGCGGACGGCCTGACCCTCGTTGACGGGCCCGCCGTGAGCGCGCATGGGGTTGCTGTCGCCGGCGGCGAGGAGCTTCGCCCGCAGGCCCAGTCGCTTCGATATGACGAGGCCGAGGATCGAGGCGAGCGTCAGCACGCCGAGCGCGCCCACGTTGACGCCGATGAACACCACGACGTGGCCGAGGGGTGACCAGTGGGTCGCCATGTCGACCGTGGCCAATCCCGTGACGCAGATCGTGGAGACCGCGGTGAAGAGCGCATCGGGCAGTGGCGTGACCTGTCCGTCCGAGGCCATGACGGGCAGGGAGAAGACCGCCGTGAAGACCAGGATGAGCGTCGAGAAGATGAGGACGGCGAAGCGGGACGGCGATGCGGTCGCGAGGTCGCGCATCGCGGAGAACGCGCGGCGATGCCACGCCGGTCCGCGCCGGGGCGCGCGCTCGTCGACGGCCAGGCCCGTCATCAGCGCCCCTTCCTCGTTCGGATCGTTGTCATGGTACTCCCGCGCGCGGGCGGGCTAACCTAATGCCATGGCGGACATCTTCGACGTGATCGCCGACGGAACCCGTCGGGACATCCTCCAGCTGCTCCGTGAACGAGGGGCGTCGGGGGAGAACGGGACGAGCGTCTCCCAGATCGTGTCGGCCCTGGGTGTGAGCCAGCCGACGGTCTCCAAGCACTTGAAGGTGCTGCGGGAGGCATCCCTCGTCTCCGTCCGCGAAGACGGCCAGCATCGCTATTACAGCCTTTCCCCGGCACCGCTGGACGCCGTCGATGACTGGCTGTTCCCCTTCTTCGCCGTGGATGACGACGACGCAACGGCCCCGCACGCTCTGACTGAGAGCGCCGCGCATGCCGCAGAGGTGGTGGGGCGGGCGGCCGCTTCGGCGAAGCACGCGGTCACCAGCGTCTTCAACAAGCTGCCCGGTCGTTGAGCCCCTCGAGTCCCACGAGCCACACAGGTTTACACGCGTCCCGCAGAACCCCTAATGTGGGAGAAATCTGCGGGGGATCGCAAATTCATAAGGGGACAGACATGTCGGACATCTCGGATGTGCGGTTTCTCACTGTCGCTGAGGTAGCAGACCTCATGCGTGTGTCGAAGATGACGGTCTATCGCCTCGTGCACTCCGGCGAACTCCCGGCCGTCCGCTTCGGGCGGAGCTATCGCGTCCCCGAGACAGCGGTCTCGGCGGCTTTGCAACGTCCTATCGCCGACGTCGGCTAGACTGATCCGAGGCATTTTTCCGTCTTGCCGTTCCCGGACGTCGACACTTCGCGTCCAGACCCCGACTTAGTGAGGTTTACCGTGGGTTCAGTCATCAAGAAGCGCCGCAAGCGCATGGCGAAGAAGAAGCACCGCAAGCTGCTTCGCAAGACTCGCCACCAGCGCCGCAACAAGAAGTAAGCGGCATCGCACACCAAGCGCCCCCGACCGGCTCGCCGGTCGTCGGGGCGCTTCGTGTTGCGTCCGCGGCGTCCATTCCCAGGTGAGAATGGATGCCGTGACCGCACTGACCCTCATCTCCAAACCCGACTGCCATCTCTGCGACGTCGCACGCGAGATCGTCGACACCGTCGTCTCGGACCTTCCCGAAGGTCAGGTCGACGTCGAGGAGCTGTCGATCGCCGACGACGCGGAGCTGTACGCGACGTGGTGGGAGAAGATCCCGGTCGTGTTGATCGATGGCGACCTGCACACACACTGGCGTGTGTCGGCCGATCGACTCCGCACTGCTCTGGTGGAGAGGGGCCGCGCATGATCCGCCACGTCGTCATGTGGAAGATGGCCGCCGAGGATGCCGAGACGCGCTCTGCGCACGCTGCCGAGGTCGCGCGCCTGCTCGAGGGACTGGTCGGGGTCGTGCCCGTCATCCGCTCGCTCAGCGTCGGCGTGAACGTCGCCGCTCCGGAGAGCAATGCCGACGTCGCTCTCGTGATCGACCTCGACGACCTGGACGCGCTCGACGCCTACCAGGCCCACCCCGCGCACCAGGAGGTAGCCGGGTACATCCGCAGCGTCACGGGCGGCCGGATGGCCGTCGACTTCGAGGTCTGACGAATCCCACCGCGTCACTGCGACGGCTGCGGATCGTCTTCGCGCAGGATCGGGATCGCGTTCGTGAAGGTGCTCGCGCGGCGCTCCGCGTCGGCGCTGCCGGTGAACAGGCCGTCACCGGTCGGGGTCGGATCGGTGACGGTCCGCACGGCCGGGGCCGCGGCATCCGTCATCAGCACGCGCTGAACGGGAAGGGCCTGCGGCATCGACTCCTGCACCCACGCGACCATGGCCTCGCGGACGAGGCAGCGCAGGTCGAAGAGAGTCGGCGCGTCCTTCGCCGTGACGAGGATGCGGACGCGCACGTAGCCGGCGACGGCATCCGTCACCTGCAGGACCGAGGTCCGTCCGTCCCACAGGTCGGTGCGCTCGAGGACCTCGCGCAGGTGGGCGCGCATGAGCGTGGGCGAGACGTTCCAGTCGAGGTCCATCTCGACCGCGCCGAGGAGCTCGGATCCCTTGCGGGTCCAGTTCTCGAAGGGGGTCGTCGTGAAGTACGTGCACGGCAGGACGAGGCGCCTGTCGTCCCACAGGTCGAGCACGACGTAGCTCAGGGTGATCTCGCCGACCCGCCCCCATTCGCCGTCCGCGACCACGACGTCATCGACGCGCAGGGCGTCGCTGAAGACGATCTGCAGCCCGGCGAACACGTTGGCGAGCACGGACTGCGCGGCGAGGCCTGCGACGATCGACGCGATGCCCGCCGATGCGAGCACGCTCGCGCCGATCGCCCTGACCGAGTCGAAGGTCAGCAGGACCGCCCCGATCCCGATGATGACGATGATCGCGATCGCCAGGCGCCGTACGACCAACGTCTGCGTGCGGATGCGGCGGGCCACCCGGTTGTCGGGCACGTCGATGCGGTAGCGACCGAGGGCGATGTCGGTCGCCACGACGACGAGCGAGGCGAGCAGCCACGCGCTGGCCGCGATGATGAGGATCGTCAGGATCTGACCCAGGATGCCGCGCCACGTGTCATCCGGGAACGCCACCCGAACGGCGACCCAGAGCGCGACGACGAGCAGCAGCATCCGGAAGGGCGCGCGGGACTGCCGGCTGAGGACTCCCGCCCACCTGCGGCGGCGCGCGATGATCGCCAGCACGATCGTCGCGACGACGGCGACGACGACCGCGACGCCGATACCGATCGATGCCGCCACGCCGAAATCGACCCATCCATCCCACATGCAGCTGATCCTTCCATCGGGGGATCAGCCACCATACGACAACCGCCCGGCCGGAGCCGAGCGGTTGCCGAGACGACGGGGCGTCGTGTCAGGGGGCCAGGCGCGTGGGCCCGCGGAAGAGGTAGGTGACCTCGCGGATCGAGTCCTGCCCGAGCAGCAGCATCAGCACGCGGGCCAGGCCCATGCCGAAGCCGCCGTGCGGCGGGGCGCCGAAACGGAAGAAGTCGAGGTAGAAGTCGAGGTGCTCGGGGTCGAGGCCCTTCTCCTTCGCCTGCTCGATGAGGACGTCGACGCGATGCTCGCGCTGGGCGCCCGTGGTGATCTCGACACCGTTGAAGAGCAGGTCGTACGACTTGGTCAGCCCGGTCTCCTCGTCGCGCATGTGGTAGAACGCGCGGATCTCGGGGTGGTAGTCCGTGATGAAGACGAACTGGTGACCGTAGGTCTCCTGGACGTGAGCGGCGATCTGACGCTCGCCCTCGGGGTCGAGGTCGCCGTCGGTGCGGGGGATCTCGTAGCCGCGCGCGGCGACGATGTCGCGAGCCTCGGAGAGGGGGATGCGCGGGAACGGCAGCTCGGGGACGACCACGTCGATGTCGAAGAGGGCCTTGATCTCGTCGCCGTGCTTGTCTGCGACGGCGCGGATCGCGGTCTGGAGCAGCTCCTCCTGCATCCGGGCGACGTCCTCGTGCGAGTCGATCCAGCTGATCTCGGCGTCGATCGAGGTGAACTCGGTCGCGTGGCGCGAGGTGAACGACGGGTCGGCGCGGAACGCCGGGGCGATCTCGAAGATCTTGCCGAAGCCGGCGACCTGTGCCATCTGCTTGAAGAACTGCGGGCTCTGCGCGAGGTAGGCGGTCTTGTCCTCGAAGTAGGGCACTTCGAACAGCTCGGCGTTCGACTCCGACGGCGAGGCCATGAGCTTGGGGGAGTGGACCTCGATGTAGTCGCGCTCGACCCAGTAGGTGCGCATGGCGTGCTCGAGGGTGGTCTGGATGCGGAAGACGAGGTTGTTGCGGCGCTGACGCAGATCGATGAAACGCCAGTCCATGCGCTTGTCGAGCCCGGAATCCGCGGCGATGGGCGTCTCGGGCAGGGCAGCGGCGGCGATGTCGAGGCCGCCGATCTTGATCTCGACGCCGCCGAGCTTGACGCGCTCATCGTGCTTGAGCTCACCGGTGGCGGTCAGGAAGGTGCCGGTGGACAGGTTCGAGATCAGGTCCGTGAGCGCCAGGGCCGCGGCATCCTGCTCACTGCCGTCCTCGGCAGGACGCGTCGCCGGGTTCACCAGCTGCACCGCACCCGTCTCGTCGCGGAGGATGACGAACTGCACCTTCTTCTGATCACGGACGGTCTCGACCCATCCGGAGACCGAGACGGGACCGTCTTCACGGGACTGCAGCTGCTGGACGAGGGTGCGTTCACTCACGAGGGACGAGTCTACGCGGCACCCAGGTTGCGCGGATCGCGGCCCCGTAGGCTGGCGCGACGGGGGGCCCGGCCGGGCATCCGTCACCGAGCGCGAGAGAGCACCCGATGACCGTCATGAACACTGCCGCCACCTCCTCCGGAGACGGATCCTGGCTCTCGGCGCTCGCCGACTGGGTCGTCTCGCTGATGGACACCATCGGTCCGGCGGGTGCGGCCGTGGCCGTCGGCCTCGACAACCTCTTCCCGCCCATCCCGAGCGAAGTCGTGCTGCCGCTCGCGGGTCTCGCCGCGTCGCGCGGATCCTTCACACTGGCCGAGGCGATCGGCTGGACCACCTTCGGCTCGGTGTTCGGCGCGTACATCCTATATGTGCTGGGCCGCGTCCTCGGGGCCGATCGTCTGACGCGCATCGCCGAGAAGCTCCCGCTCATGAAGGGCGAGGACATCACCAAGACCGTCCGCTGGTTCGAGCGCCACGGGTCGATCGCGGTCTTCTTCGGGCGGATGGTGCCGCTGTTCCGAAGCCTCATCTCGATCCCGGCGGGGGTCTCGAAGATGCACTGGTGGAAGTTCGGGTTGCTCACGACCGCGGGCAGCCTGCTCTGGAACTCGATCTTCGTCTTGGCAGGCTTCTTCCTCGGCGAGAACTGGCACATCGTCGAGGAGTACGCCGGGGTGTTCCAGAACATCGTCATCGTGGTCGTCGTCGCCCTCGTCGCGTGGTTCCTGTTCGTCCGCATCCGCGCCGTCGTCCGGCATCGCCGCGAGTCGACGGAGGATGCCGCGGGCTGAGGCCCCGCTCGCAGATCGCGCTCAGGCCCCGCATAGGACCCCCTCACGTAGACTGAAGGGGTGCCTGCCGCCCGCCTCCATCTCGTGCGCCATGGGGAGGTCCACAACCCCGGTCGCGTGCTCTACGGGCGACTTCCGGGCTTCCACCTGAGCGACGGTGGTCGCGGCATGGCCCGCGCGGCCGCCGAGCACCTCAAGGCGCAGGGGCGCCCGGTCCGCTCGCTGGTCTCGTCACCGCTCGAGCGCGCACGGGAGTCCGCGGCTCCCATCGCGGAACTGTACGGGCTGACCCCGGTCATCGATGCCCGCGTCCTCGAGCCGACCAACGTCTTCGAGGGCAAGCGGATGCGGAGCGCACTGCGCAACCCGTTCAACTGGTGGCACCTGCGCACCCCCGCGCTGCCCAGCTGGGGCGAGGCCTACCTCGAGGTCGTCGAGCGCATGCAGGCGGCGATGCTCGACGCGTGGAACCGCACGCCCTCCGGGGATGCGGTCATCGTCTCGCATCAGCTCCCGATCTGGATCACGCACCTGTCGGTCGCGGGCCTTCCGCTCCGCCACGATCCGCGCCGTCGCCGCTGCGACCTGTCGAGCATCACGAGCTTCGAGCTCGAGGGCGATGTGTGGCGCGAGGTCGAGTACGCCGAGCCGGCCGCGACGTCCGGCGCCGTGGACGTGGGGGCCGTATGAGACGCCGCATCCTCGCCGCCCTCGCGGCGGTGACCCTCGTCGCCGGACTCGCCGCGTGCTCGAGCGAGAACGACAACCTGTCGGACCTGTATCGCGAAGGCAACACGCAGGGCTTCATCTCCAGCGACGGCCGCGTCGAGACGATCCCGGCCGCGCAGCGCGGCGAGGCCCTGTCCTTCACCGGCACCGACGTCGACGGGGCGAAGGTCTCGAGCACGGACTTCACCGGCGACGTGTTGGTCCTCAACTTCTGGTACGCCGCGTGCGGGCCGTGCCGGGCCGAGGCCCCCGTCCTCGAGCAGACCTATCAGGACACGAAGGGCGAGGGCGCTCACTTCCTGGGAGTCAACATCTACGACGGTCCCGAGCAGGCGACCTCGTTCGACGAGACGTACAAGATCACGTACCCGTCGATCCTCGCCCGGGGCGACGTCGACCTGAAGCTCGCGTTCGCCGACTGGACGTCGCTCCAGGCCGCCCCCACGACACTCGTCGTCGACCGGGAGGGCCGGGTGGCGGCCCGTCTGTTCGGCCAGCTGCCCGATGCCACGACGCTGCGCGACCTCGTCGACGACGCTCTCGCGGAGAAGGGATGAACCCCGGGTCGATCGTCGTGGGCGGGTCGCTGTGGATCGCGATCCCGATCGCAGCGCTCGCGGGGCTCGCCTCGTTCCTCTCGCCCTGCGTGCTCCCGCTCGTTCCCGGCTACCTCGGCTTCCTGGGCGGCGCCGTCGCGCCGCGCGAGCCGAGGACGTCGAAGGATGCCGGCGGTGTCGGCGGTGGCACGCGCACCGCGATTGGCGCGGAGGCTCCCCCTCGTGGTCGCCTGCTCCTGGGTGTCGCCCTGTTCATCGCCGGGTTCACGGCCGTCTTCCTGACCTTCGGGGTCTTCACCGGGGTGCTGGGCCGGGTGTACATCGAGTACCAGGACCTCATCACGCGGGTTCTCGGTCTCATCGTCATCGCCCTCGGCCTCGTCTTCATCGGTGTCTTCGGCTTCGCGCAGAAGATCTACCGGCCGCAGCTGAAGCAGAACGCCGGCCTCATCGGTGCTCCGCTTCTGGGCGTCGCGATGGGCGTGGGCTGGGCGCCGTGCATCGGCCCCACCTACGCGGCGATCCTCTCGATGGCCTACAGTCAGGCCGACCCGCTTCGCGCGGGCGTGCTCGCCCTGGCGTACTCCTTGGGCCTCGGCATCCCGTTCGTCCTCCTCGCCCTCGGCGCAGGCTGGGCGACCCGCTCGGTCGCCTTCGTGCGTCGACACATCCGGGTCGTGAACATCGTGGGCGGCGCGCTCCTGATCGCGCTCGGCGCTCTGATGGTCACCGGGGTGTGGACCTCTCTCATGTCCGCGTTCCAGGGGGTGGTCTCCGGTGTCCCGACGTTCCTCTGACGACGCGCAGACGGTCGACGGACCGCTGCGACCGAGCGACCACCTCGACAAGACCGGCGACGACGAGCCCGTCTTCTCGGGTGCCCAGCCGGCGCTGGGCGTCGTCGGGTGGCTTCGTTGGGGGTGGCGCCAGCTCACGAGCATGCGGACGGCCCTCGTGCTGCTCCTGCTCCTCGCGATCGCGGCGATCCCCGGATCGCTCGTGCCGCAGCGCAGCGCCGACCCGAACGGCGTCTCGCAGTGGCGGGTCACGAACCCCGATCTGTACCCCACGTTCGACGCGTTCCAGCTCTTCGACGTCTATACGTCGGTGTGGTTCTCGGCCATCTACATCCTCCTGTTCATCTCGCTGATCGGCTGCGTCCTGCCGCGGACCAAGCACCACTGGAAGGCGCTGCGCGCCCGTCCGCCGCGGACGCCGGCCCGCCTGTCGCGGCTGTCGGACCACGCGGAGACGACCATCGCGGTGCCGGCGGGGGAGGATGCCGACGGTCACGCGGCGCACGCGGTCGACCTCGCCGAGGCGCAGCTGCGCTCCGCCCGGTACCGCGTCGAGCGCTACGACCGGAACGGCGTCGCCTCCGTGTCGGCCGAGCGCGGCTACCTCCGCGAGACGGGGAACCTGCTCTTCCACGGCGCGCTCGTCGGCGTCCTCATCTCGGTGGGGATCGGCGGCGGGTTCACCTACACCGGTCAGACCGTCATCACCGAGGGCGACGGATTCGTGAACTCGCTCGGCCTCGGCTACACGTCCTTCAATCCGGGACGCTTCGTCGACACCGAGGCGCTGACGCCGTACTCGATCACCCTCGACCGCTTCGACGTCACCTACGCTCCGCCGTCGGGACAGGCCGGTGGCTTCGAGGCCCATGTCACGACCCGCTTCCCCGGGCAGAAGGCCGAGGACCAGGTGATCGAGGTGAACCACCCGATCACGATGGCGGGCGACCGGGTCTACCTGATGGGCAACGGATACGCCCCGACGATCACGGTGCGCAACGGCAAGGGCGACGTCGTGTTCAGCGAGTCGGTCCCGTTCCTGCCGCAGAGCCCCACGATGACCTCGCAGGGCGTCGTGAAGATCCCCGACACGGGGGGCGAGCAGCTCGGTCTCGTGGGCTTCTTCTACCCGACGGTCGCACAGCTCCCGAGCGGTGCCCTGACCTCTCGCTACGGAGACCTGCTCGACCCGCGCCTCACCTTCTTCGTCTACGAGGGCGACCTCGGGATAGATGACGGCACCCCGCGCTCGGTCTATGCGCTCGACACCGACGGCATGACCGAGATCGCCGGCCGAAACGCACCGTCTCCGTCGTTGGAGCTCTCGCCGGGGCAGACCGTCGACCTTCCGGGGGGACGCGGCACGGTCACCTTCGAGGACGAGACGCGCACCGGCGCACCGGAGTCCGTCAAGCGCTACGTCTCACTGTCGATCCACAACGACTCGAGCGCCACCTGGGTGCTGGTGTTCGCGGTTCTGGCGATGCTGGGCCTGTTCACCGCGCTGTTCGTCCCGCGTCGCCGCATGTGGGTCAAGGCGACGCCCGAGGGCGACCACGTGCGCCTCGAGTACGCGGGCCTCGCGCGCGGTGAGGACCCCGCGATCGGCGTCGCGGTGGCCGACCTCGCGAAGCGGCACGCAAGCGCGCTGGGCGAGCCTGCGGCATCCGCCCCCGCTCCCGCAGCGAACGTAAACTGAACTCACCGATCTCCTCCGGAGGACCTCCATGTCGTTCGATGACATCTCCGTGCTGCTGCTGTGGACCGCGATCGCGATCTACACGCTCGGCTTCCTCGCCTTCACCGTCGACCTCGCTCGTCGCTCCGAGCTCGCCATCAAGGCGCAGGACGCCAAGACGCAGGCGCGCACGCTCGTCGCCGCCGGCGGCGGGCAGACCATCGAGGACATCCGTGCGGAGGAGGCGGCGGCGAAGGTCGCCCTCGAGGCCGCTCCGTCCCAGCGCGGTCGGTACCTGTTCGCGCGACTCGGCGTCGTGCTCACGACCATCGCGTTCCTCTTCCACGTGGGAGCCGACGTCACGCGCGGGATCGCGGCGGGCCGCGTTCCCTGGTCGAACAACTACGAGTTCGCCCTCACCGGCACGATGCTCGTCGTGATGGTCTTCCTCACCGTGCTGGTCAAGTACGACCTGCGCTTCCTCGGTGCGTTCATCAACGGACTCATCGTCGTCCTCCTCGGCGGAGCAGCGCTGGCGTATTACGTCGAGGTCGTGCCGCTGTCCGATCCGCTGAAGAGCGTCTGGCTCGTCATCCACGTGTTCGTCGCCTCGCTCGCCTCGGCGTTCTACGCGCTCGCGTTCGCGCTGTCGGTCGTGCAGCTGCTGCAGTCCCGACGGGAGCGCCGCGCGCTGGCCGCGGTGGGAACGGATGCCGCTCCCCGCACGCGTCTGCCGTTCCTGCGGACGCTGCCCAGCGCCGAGGTCCTCGAGTCACTCGCCTACCGCTTCGCGATCATCGGCTTCGTGCTGTGGACCTTCACCCTGATCGCCGGCGCCATCTGGGCGAACGACGCGTGGGGCCGCTACTGGGGCTTCGACACGAAGGAAGTGTGGACGTTCGTGATCTGGGTGGTCTACGCCGGCTACATCCACGCCCGGGCGACCCGCGGGTGGCGCGGGACGCGCTCGGCCTGGCTGTCGATCGTCGGCTTCACCGCCGTGCTGTTCAACTTCACGATCGTGAATCAGTTCTTCCAGGGTCTGCACTCGTACAGCGGCCTGTCCAGCTGAATACCGTGGCGCAGCTCCCCGCGACCGTCGTGACCTACCCTGATGGGGAGGTCGCAGGGACGGCGACCGTGGTCCGCACCGTGCCGCTCGAGGGCGGCCGGACGGGCGTGCTGCTCGATCGCACCCCGTTCCACCCCGTCGACACCGCGTGGCCGGACCAGCCCGCCGATGTCGGCGTGCTGCGCACCGCAGACGGGGAGGTCCCGGTGGTCACCACCCTGACCGGGGGAGCCCACGAGGGCGATCTCGTCGTCGGCGCGGACCTGCCGGTGCGCATGGGAACCGTGGGGTGGACCTTCGTCGTCGTGCATGTCGTCGACGGTCCGCCGCCCGCCGTCGGGGAGAACGTCGAAGCGCACGTCGACGCCGACCTTCGCCGTGGCCTGTCCGCCGGGCACACCGCCTGCCATCTGGCATCCCTCGCCCTCGACGCCGCGCTCGCGGACGCCTGGACGAAAGAGGTGCCGACGGATGCCGCCGGGCACCCCGCGTTCGACATGCTCGCGATCCAGACGTCCCGCATCACGCCGTACGGCTCGGTCGACGTCTACCGCGTCGGCAAATCGCTGCGGAAGAAAGGGTTCGACCCGGGCTCTCTCGACGACCTGGGGGCCCTCGAGACGCGCATCGAGACGACGCTGGCGCGTTGGGCGGGGTCGGCGGGCGCCATCGGCATCCATCGCGACGACCACACGCTCGCCGGTCGCCGATCGTGGCGCTGCGAGCTGCCCGAGGGCGTCGTCGAGCTGCCGTGCGGCGGGACGCACCTCACGTCCCTCGCGCGGATCGAGCGACTGACGGTCGCCGTCGAGGCGAGCGAGGTGCCCGGCGGCATCCAGCTCACGATGACGACGTCGATCAATCTCACCGGCTGACCCCGCCGCACGGGCGCGCCGCACGGGCGCGCCCGCACCGCCGCGGGGTCAGGCCGGCTGCGTGAGCACGGCCCGGGCCGAGGTCGAGCGGTGCCGTGCGACGGCGAGGATGCCGGCGCCCACGGCGAGGAGCGTCCAGAGCACGAGGCCGACGGCTGCGGTCGCGCCGCCCCCGGCATCCGTCAGCGCCGCGAGCATCGAGGTGTAGGCCGGTGCCGTGGGCAGGAGGCCGGCGACATCGAGCAGGGTGCCCGGCACGGTGGAGACGATCCCGGTCGCCAGGGCCATCACACCGACGAGCACCGAGATCCAGCGGCCGACGCCCCCGAACAGCGCCACCAGCGCGTGGTTGACGGCGGCGAACGCGACACCGGCGAGCACGCACATGGCCGCGAAAAGCCACCACTTGTCGGCGTCGTACCCGGCCGCGAGCTGGACGACCGTGGCCACGAGAACGCCCTGCAATGCGCCGATCACGGCGCCCGGTGCGAGCGCACGGAGCGCGAGGGCGGCCGAGGATCGGCGCGATGACAGTGCCGTCCGCGGGACCGCGCGCAGCACCACGAATGATGCGAGGCCGCCGAACCAGAGCGCGAGGGCGGCCAGCAGCGGCACGGCCGATGCGCCGAACAGCGACGTGTTCGCGCCGTCGGCCACCACCGGCTCGGCGACGATCGAGGCGAGGTCCTTCGCCTCGTTCTTCGTGTACGACGGGATTCCGTCCACTGCCTTGTCGAGTCCGCCGGCGAGGTCGTCCGTGCCGGTGGCGAGCTTGCCCACACCGGTCGAGAGTTCTCCGGCACCGCTCGCGAGCGCGTCGACACCGGCCGCGAGCTCATCACCGCCGTCGGCGGCGGAGCCCGCCCCTGTCGCGAGCGCCCGGGCGCCGGTCGAGAGCTGGCCCGCGCCGGACGAAAGCTTGTCAGCACCGTCCGCGAGCTGGCCCATGCCGCCGGCGAGCTTCTCGGCGGCGGCGGCCGAGGTGCGCAGCCCTTCGGTGAGACTCGGGCCGAAGTTCGCGAGCGCGTCGATGTTCTCGGCGAGCTTCTTCGAATCGCCGACAGTGGCCTGCAGGGCCGGGAGAGCGGACGTCGCGTCGGCCGCGGCATCCGTGAGTTGGTTGCAGAGCTCCGCACCGGCCTGCGCGGGATCGCATGCCTTCGCGGCGGCGGAGAGCGTGTCGACGATCCCGGTCACCGCTTCGCGGTTCTGCTCGCCGTCCGCAGTGAGTGCCTTGATGCCGTCCACGACGTCGGAGGGGATCGCCGGGATCGCCGAGGTCTGCTCGGCGGCCTGGCTCAGCCCGTCGGCGAGCTGCTGCGTTCCGGTGGCGATGGGACGCGCGCCGGCCGACCATTCCGAGAGCCCCTTCGACGTGGCTGCGGCGCCGCCGGCGAGCTGATTCGCTCCGCTCTGCAGTTTGCGCAGGCCGTCGGCGAGCGAATACCCGCCGTCGGCGGCGCTCGAGGCGCCGTCCGCGAGCTTCGCGGCGCCGTCGGCCGCCCCCTTCGCGCCGTCGGCGAGCTGGGTCGCCCCGTCGGCCGCCTCGCCGAGCTGTTCGTTCAGGGTCGTGAAGCCGAGGAACACGTTCTCGAGGTAGCCGGTGGTGAGCTGCTGACCGAGGACGGATGCGGCGGTCGACGTCACCTGTGTCGTGATGGCGTCGTCGACGATTCGGGCGTCGGGTGAGGAGGTCAGCTCGATCGTGGCCCGCTCCGGGGTCTTCCCGGGAGCCGTGGAGGTCGCGGCCGCCGAGAAGTTCTTCGGGATGGTGACGATCGCGTCGTAGGTGCCGTCCTCGAGACCCTCCTTCGCGTCCGCCGTGTTGGAGATCGTCCAGGTGAGGTTGCTCTCGAGGTCCTTCGACCCTTCCACGAGCCCCGCGGTCAGCAGGCGCCCGAGCGGCGTCGTCTGCCCGTCCACCTCGACCGGCTCATCGTTGTTGACGATCGCGGTGTTCAGCGCATCGAGGCGCTCGGTGGGGTTGTACAGCGCTGCCACCAGGAGGCCGCCGATGACGGCGGGCAGCAGGAGCACGCCCAGGAGCGTGAGCCACGAGATGGGGCGCCGGGTCTGCGCGCGTTCGATGAAAAGAGTCATGAGGGTGTCACCTGTGTGGGGGTGTCGACGGTGCGGGGGGTGGAGGCGGCGAGCCGCAGGACGCCGGGGTCGGGTCGATAGGCATCGGTGAGGATGCCGCGCGCCGATTCCGCGTCGCGGGCAGAAGCGACGACCGTGAGCGCGCCCGCCTTCGCCGCGACAGCGTTGGTCGCGTCGCGCAGGAGCGCGGCGGCCTGGTCGCGGGCGGCGCCGGTGAGAGCGTCGAGGCCGATGATCACGACGAACCGCGTGCGACCGGCGAGGGCGCGGCGGAGGTCGGTGAGCGGAGCGTCGGCGCCGGCGAGATCGGCGACGGCCACATGGGCTCGTACCCACGCGGCACGGCCCGGGAGTAGGTGCCCCGACACGCGCAGCAGGCCGGCGGTCGGCGCGATGCGCCCCGCGACGGTGAGCAGGAACGCCCGGGAGGCGTGCGGGTCGGCGGCCGTCACGAGGAGTGTGCCGCCGTCCGCGACGCGTGCGCTCGCACCCGAGAAGAGGACGACGTCGGTGCCGGTCGACTCGGCGCGCACCTCGAGGTCTTCCGCAGCGAGCGCTCCGTTCCAATCGGGCTCGGGCCACTCAGCGTGGGCCCGCTCGTGCTCGACCGCCTCACCCTCGATGTCGACTTTCGGCAGGAGCCGCTCGAGCCAGCGCGGCATCCACCACGCCTTGTCACCCAGCAGGGCCATGACCGCGGGGGTCAGGGTCATGCGCACGAGGAAGGCGTCGACGGCGATGCCGACGGCGAGGCCCAGGGCGATCGGTTTGATCGAGCTGTCACCCTCGGGGACGAACGCGGCGAAGACGGCGAACATGATGACGGCCGCGGCTACCACGACGCGCGCCGAGGCGGTGAAGCCGGAACGGACGGCGGCGATCGCGGTCTCGCGGTTCGCGCGTCCGCCGCGGGCACGAACGGCGTGGACGAAGTCCTCGCGCATGCGCGAGACGAGGAAGACCTCGTAGTCCATCGCGAGTCCGAACAGCACACCCATGAGGATGATCGGCATGAAGCTGATCACCGGTCCCGTGCGGGTGACGTGCAGGAGGTCGGCGAGCCAGCCCCACTCGAACACTGCGGCGACGGCACCGAACGCGGCGAGGATCGACAGCAGGTAGCCGAGCGTCGCCTTGAGCGGCACCCAGATCGAGCGGAAGACGATCATCAGCAGGATGAACGACAGGCCGACGACGAAGATGCCGAAGGGCAGCAGGGCGGCGCCGAGCCGGTCGGACACGTCGATGCCGACGGCCGTGAAGCCGGTCACCTTGAGGTCGACGCCGTACTCCTTCTGCCACTCGTCGTGGTGAGAGCGCAGTTCGCGCACGAGATCGGCGGTCGCGGGGTCGTCCGGCGCCGTCGTCGGCACGATCTGGATGAGTCCCGTGTCGGCGGTCTCGTTGGGGGTGGCGAGGGCCACGCGCTCGACGCCGGGAATCGCCTCGACCTCCTTCTTGAGGTCGTCCATGAGTCCGAGCGGATCGGTCGACGTGACGATCGTGCCCGTCATGACGAGCGGCCCGTTCGAGCCGGCGCCGAAATAGTCCGCGTTCAGGTCGTAGGCCTGACGCGCCTGGCTCGACGGCGGCTGGACGCCCGCATTCGGCAGGGCGAGGTGCAGGTTCGCCGACGGGATAGCCATGACGCCGAGCCCGACGACGACGGCGACCGTCGCGATGATCGGATGCCGCGTCACGACCGTCACCCAGCGGTTGGGGCGAGCCGGCGGAACCGGACCGGCGACGGGCGCGGGCCCGTCCTCCGCGTCCTCGGCCGCGTCCGCGTCGGGCCCGCGGCGGCGGCGACGGGTCGAAACGCCGCGCTGCAGCATCCGTCCGCCCCAGCCGACGACGCGACCCTTCGCGAAGCCGAGCAGCGCCGGCGTCAGGCTGACGGCGACCGCGACCGCGACCGCGACGGCGACGGCGGCGGCGATGCCCATCGTGGAGAGGAACGGGATGCCGGCGATGCTGAGCCCGACCAGAGCGATCATGACCGTCACGCCGGCGAAGACGACGGCCGAGCCGGCCGTGCCGACGGCGCGGGCCGCGGACTCCTCGGGATCCATGCCGCCGCGCACCTGATCCTGATGTCGCGACACGATGAACAGCGCGTAGTCGATGCCGACGGCGAGACCCAGCATGACGGCGAGCATGGGCGTCGTCGACGAGATCGTGGTCACCGCCGTCGCGAGGAAGATGAGCGCGATCGCGAGGGCGACCCCGATGAGCGCGCTGACGAGCGGGAACCAGGCGACGGCGAACGAGCGGAACGTCACGATCAGGACGAACAGCGCCACGAGGACCCCGATGACCTCGACGATCGACAGCGCGGGGATGGATGCCGCGAACAGGTCACCGCCGAGGGCGGACTGCGCGCCGGCGGGGAGCGCGTCGTGGAAATCGGCAGCGGTCTTCTCGACCGCATCGATCGTCGTGTCGCTGACCTCCGTGGACGTGCCGTCGAACTGCATCTGCACGAGGGCCGCGCGGTCGTCGTCCGAGACGAGCCCGGTCACCATCTCGTCGAAAGGGGAGGTCGCCGACGTCACGCCATCGATGTCGCCGAGTTTCGTGACGAGCTCGTCGATCTCGCCGCGAAGGGGCTGGTCCGTCACCTTGTCGCCCTCCGGGGCGACGACGATGAGCTGCGCGCTCGCGCCGCTGGCCTGCGGGAACGTGCGGTTCAGCAGTTCGAGGCCCTGCTGGGCCTCTGTGCCGGGGATCGCGAAGGAGTTGTCGGTGCCCTTCATGAAGAGCGCGACGCCACCGCCGACGATTCCGAGCAGCAGGATCCAGGCGATGAGCACGCGCCACGAGTGGCGGTAGGCCCATCGGCCGAGCGTGAAGAGGATGGTGGACACAGGCGCTCCTGGATCAGAGTCGGACGGGTTCGATACAGCGCTGTATCCGATACACATGTGTATCGTAGACCCGCACGCGGGTGCCGAGTCTGAAGGATGGGTGTGAGATGGCGAGAAGTCGCGAGAACACGCGGGCTCGCCTGCTCGAAGCCGCACACGAGGTCTTCGCCGAGGTCGGGCTCGACGCGGCATCCGTCGAGACCATCTGCGAGCGCGCCGGCTTCACCCGCGGTGCGTTCTACTCCAACTTCGAGTCGAAGGACGAGCTCTTCCTCGCCCTCATCACGCAGCTGTCCGAGGACAAGCTCGATGAGGTCTCGGTGCGCGTGAAGCGACTCTCGGGCACCGAGGATCCGATCGACCTCGTGCGCCAGATCGCCGACATGTCGCTGGCCGAGCGGATGGAGCCCGAGCTGCTCAGCGAGGTGCGGACTCAGGCTCTTCGCGATCCGCGCCTGGCGGAGGCGTTCCTCGCCTGGCGCGCGCAGATGCTCGGCCGGGTCGAGACGATCATCCGCGAGGTGAGCGAGCTCCACGGGCTGCCGTTGCGGATGCCGGTCGCGGACGCGGCGGCGTTGCTTCTGGACGTCTCCGAGCAGTGCAGCGTGCAGTCCGCGCTCGAGCGGCTGACGGAGCGTCAGGCGAACAGGGCGATGCAGTCGCGGCTCGAGCAGATCGTGCCGTTGCTCATCGCGTCCTCCTGATCGCTACGACCTCGCCGACAGGAGCGCGTGGCACCGATCGAGTCGTTCGAGCCACCACCGCGTCCGCTCGGCCGACGCCGCGTGCGCGTCGAGCAGTGCGGCATCCACCCCCACCCGGCCGGTGGGGAGCATGCCGCCCTGCGGCCGCAGCGGCGCGTCGGTGACGTCTGCTGCGAGCAGTGACGCCGTCCCCAGTCCGCAGTCGTAATCGAGATCGGGGAGGGATGCCGCCAGGGCAACGCCCATCGCCAGGCCGACCGAGGTGTCGAGGGCGCTCGAGACGACGGCGGGGAGCCCGGCGTCGGCGACGACCGACAGGGCCCGCCGCACCCCGCCGAGCGGCTGCGCTTTGATCACCAGCAGATCCGCCGCCCCGGCCCTCGCGACGGCGATGGGGTCATCGGCCTTCCGAACGCTCTCGTCGGCGGCGATGGGGATGTCCAAGTAGCGGATGCGGGCGCGCAATTCGGCGAGCTCGGCCACGGTCGCGCAGGGCTGCTCGACGTACTCGAGGTCGAACTCGGCCAGGGCGTGGACGGCGTGCTCGGCCTCGTCGAGGTTCCAGCCGCCGTTCGCATCGATGCGGATGCGGCCCTCGGGGCCCATCGCCTCTCTGACGGCTCGCACGCGCGCGACATCCTCGGCGAGCACCTGACCGGCTTCGGCGACCTTCACCTTGGCCGTGCGGCATCCGTCGAAGCGGGCGAGGACCTCGGGAACGGATGCCGCGGCCACCGCCGGCACCGTCGCGTTCACCGGGATCGCGTCGCGGACGCCCGGGGGAGTCGGCTGCCAGCCGTACTCGATCGCGGCCGTCAGCCAGGCGGCGGACTCCACGTCGTCGTACTCCGTGAACGGGGAGAACTCGGTCCAGCCCTCGGGTCCTTCCAGGAGCATCGCCTCGCGGACATCGATGCCGCGGAACCGGGTGTGGAGGGGGAGCGACACGACGCGCGCCGTCGCGCGGAGATCGGTGAGCGAGGGCAGGGGCATGACCCCATCCTGGCCCGCCCGCGGACCGTTGCGCGGCAGGTGCGCCGATCGCACGTCAGAGCCGCGTGTAGCGGGCGCGGAAGAACGCGTAGACCCCGTACGCGATCCAGCCGAGGCCGATGACGACGAGGAGGATCTTGCCGGCGGGGAGCTCGGCGAACGACCGCAGCGCCCCGTCGAGTCCCGTGGACTTGTCGGGGTCGTTCGTCGCTGCGCCGACGATGAAGAGGATGCCGACGCCGGCGAAAGCCACGCCGCGGGCGATGTAGCCCACCGTTCCGAGGGTGCGCACGATCCGACCCGTCGAGCCGGAGGGGGTGGAGAGGTCGCGCTCGAAGCGGCGGGTCGCACCCTTGAAGACGAGGTACGCCGCGATGGCGATGACGACGATTCCGATCGCGACGACGAGGAAGACCCCGCCCGGGGTGGACATCAGATCGGCGGTGAGAGAGCGCGTCGACCCCGCCGAACTCGTGGACCCGCCGGCGGCGAAGGTCGCCGCAGAGAAGGCGATCACGAGGTAGACGACGCCCTTCGCGCCGTTCTTGACGATGTGCACGATGCGGTCCTTGCCGGAGTCGGCGCTCCGGTCGAGGACGGCGCTCAGCAGGTGCCATAGGCCGAGCGCGGCAAGACCGAGGGCCGCGGCCCAGAGCAGGAACACACCGCCCGGCGCCGCCGCGAGCTGGGCCAGTGCGCCGGACTGGTCCGCCTGCTCGCCGCCGGCCTGGCCGAACGCGAGGGCGATGGCGATGACGCCGACGATGATGTGCACCACTCCGCTGGCGGCGAAGCCTGCGCGTGCGAGGAGATGGACTGCTCTGCTGTTCTTCGCGCTGTGCGCCGCGCTGGTGGCCGAGGAGGTCATCCCGAGAGCGTAGTGAGGGCGGCGCGCATCCGCGCGGGGGTTGCGCGGACGGTACAGTGACGCCCGGGAGGGCGGATGACACCGACACTGCACGACGTCGCGCGGCTGGCGGGCGTGTCGATCAAGACCGTCTCGAACGTGGTCAACGGGCACCCGCACGTGCGTCCTTCGACGCGCGACGCCGTGGAGCGGGCCGTCGCGGAGCTGGGGTACACGCCGAACCTGACGGCGCGGAACCTGCGCAGCGGCCGCACGGGGGCCATCGCCCTCGCGGTTCCGGACCTCGCCCTCAGCTACTTCGCCGAGCTGGCCGGCATGGTCATCGCGCGCGCCGAGGAGCGCGGCGTCGTCGTCCTCGTCGAGCAGACCGGTGGCGAGCGGGAGCGCGAGCGCGAACTGCTGCGCAGTCCCCGTCTCGGCCTGACCGACGGTCTGATCCTGAGCCCGCTCGGTCTCGACGCGGCCGACCTCGCCGCGCGACCCGGTTCGTACCCGACGGTGCTCCTCGGCGAGCGGGTGTTCGACGCCCCTCTGGATCACGTCACCATGCGCAATGCCGAGGCGGCGCGGGCCGCGACCAGCCATCTGCTGGCGTCGGGGCGCCGCCGGGTCGCCGTGCTCGGCGCGCACGAGGGGGCCGCCGACGGTGCCGCGGGGCTGCGTCTGCAGGGGCACCGTGCTGCGCTCGCCGCCGCGGGTGTCCCCTTCGATCCTGCGCTCGTCGTGGCGACGCGTTTCTGGGACCGCTCGGGCGGTGCCGATGCCGTGCGCGACCTCGTCGCCCGGGGTGTTGAGTTCGACGCCGTCTTCGGGCTCAACGACACCCTCGCTCTGGGGGCGATCCGCGCCCTGCAGGAGGCGCGGCGGCGGGTGCCCGACGACGTCGCCGTCGTGGGATTCGACGACCTCGACGAAGCGCGCTACTCGATTCCCTCGCTCACGACGATCGATCCCGGCCGCCGATGGATCGCCCAGGCCGCCGTCGACTCGTTGCTCGAGCGGGTCGGCGGCGCATCGGTCGGTGACTCCCGGGTGCTGTCGGCCGAGTTCGTGCTGCGAGTGAGGGAGTCGGCACCGGGTCCGACGCGGGGCTGATCGCGGGCCTCGGCATCCGTCCCTGTTCGCGGATGGAAGGGATCCTGGGCGACATCCCGTGCACCGGGGGTCAGTACCGGCGTGTCGCGGCCGATTTATTGCATCCGCCACCGCATCTGCTTCCCGCCGCAGTCGACGCCCCGGCGTGCGGGCATGTCCGGGACCTTGACGCCCGGCATCCCGCTCGCCATCATGAATTACAACGTTTACCTTCCTCGGACAAGGACGCTCATGACCTCCGCACGCCTCATCGTCGACGCCGCATCGCCCATCGGGGAGGTCCGCCGCAAGATCTTCGGCGGGTTCGTCGAGCACCTCGGCCGGCACATCTACGACGGCATCTTCGAGCCCGGTCACGAGACGGCGGATGCCGAGGGTTTCCGCACCGACGTCATCGACCTCGTCAAGGAGCTCGGGGTCGACACGATCCGCTACCCCGGCGGCAACTTCGTGTCGGGATTCCGCTGGGAGGACTCGGTCGGCCCCGTCGCCGAGCGCCCGCGGCGACTCGACCTCGCCTGGCACTCGACCGAGACGAACGAGGTCGGTCTGCATGAGTTCTCATCGTGGCTCGACAAGGTCGGCAGCGACCTCATGATGGCGGTCAACCTCGGCACCCGCGGGACTCTCGAGGCGATCGACCTGCTCGAGTACTGCAACATCCGCTCGGGCACCGCGCTCAGCGACCAGCGCGTCGCCAACGGCGCGACGGACCCGTTCGGCATCCGCATGTGGTGCCTCGGCAACGAGATGGACGGTCCGTGGCAGCTCGGGCACCGCTCGGCCGAGGACTACGGCAAGCTCGCCTCGCGGACCGCGAAGGGGATGCGGCAGCTCGACCCGTCGATCCAGCTCGTGGTGTGCGGGTCGTCGGGCGCGACCATGCCGACGTTCGGCGAGTGGGAGCGCGTCGTCCTGACGCACACCTACGACGACGTCGACCTCATCTCGTGCCACGCGTACTACGAGGAGAAGGACGGCGACATCGACAGCTTCCTCGCTTCGGCCGTCGACATGGACCGCTTCATCGAGACCGTCGTCGCGACCGCGGATCACGTCGCAGCCGTGAAGCGGTCGCCCAAGAAGATCGACATCTCGTTCGACGAATGGAACGTCTGGTACCTGTCGCGGTGGGAGAACGTCGAGAAGATCGACGGCATCGACAACTGGCCCGTCGCGCCTCGCCTGCTCGAGGACGTGTACTCCGTGGTGGATGCCGTGGTCTTCGGCAGCCTCATGATCTCGCTGCTCAAGCACGCCGACCGTGTGGCGAGCGCCTCGCTCGCCCAGCTGGTCAACGTGATCGCGCCGATCATGACCGAGCCCGGCGGTCCCGCCTGGCGCCAGACGACGTTCTTCCCGTTCTCGCTCACGTCGCGCCTCGCGCAGGGAACGGCGATGCGCGTCCTGGTCGATGCTCCGTCGTACGAGACGGCCGTCTTCGGTGAGGTGCCCCTCGTCGACGCCGTCGCGACGCGCGACGAGGCGGCCGGTCAGAGCGCCGTCTTCCTCGTGAACCGCAGCACCACCGAGGCGATCGAGGTCACCGTCGACGTGTCGGGGCTCGGCGCCGGCTCCATCGTCGAGACGCACACGCTGTCGGACGATGACGTCTACGCGAAGAACACCCTCGCCGACCGCGAGCGCGTCGCCCCGCGGCCGAACGCGTCGGCCCGCGTCGAGGACGGAACCCTCACGATCACGCTCCCGCCGGTGTCGTGGACGGCGGTCGCGCTCGGCTGAGTCCTGGCGTTCCGCACCCTGGCGAGACGATGTCCCAGGATGGGACACTCCTCGGCAGGGGGTGCGGGATGCGGCGACGAATGACGATCGCGGTCGGGCTGGTGGTGCTGGGGGTCGCGCTCGCCGGATGCGACGGTGTCCGGCTCCCTTTCGTGGAGGTCCAGGCCTGTGCATCGTGGGTGTCGTACGAGACCGACGAGGAGCGCGCCGCCGGATCGCAGGCGGTCGTGGTGACGAGCTCGGTCGAGCCGGACGGCATGACGCGGATCATGGAATACGACACGAACGTGTATCTCGTCACCGTGGACGTGGCGGAGAAGGGCAACATCGCGGCCGGCGACCGGATCCGCGTCGCCTCTACCGCGGATGCCTGCGGCGCTCCGTACGGCGATGCCGACGGCGACCCGATGCTCGACTCGGGTCCGCTTCGCCTGTTCCTCTACGACGAGGGAGGCACGTGGCGGACGATCACGCCGTTCGACGGTGTTCGGCCGGCGACGTGAGGTTCGTCTTCCACCAGCGTGCCGATCTCGTGGGCGAGGTGCTCGTCCCGGCATCCGATCTGGCGGACATCGACCCCGCGGCGTACGGGCGGGCGATGTCGAAGTACGACGACACCCCGGAGCGCCGACGACTGCGTGACACGGTCATCCCGGGCCTCGGCAGGGGGTGGACCGAGGTCGTGTTCTTGAGTCCCGTCCACCCTCACGCGATCTGGCGGGCGTGGCGCGAGATCCGAGGCAGAGAGCTGCCGCGGGCGGAGTTCTGGGCTATCCCGGCGGACGACCTGCCGCACGGGACGGTCGTCCTCGACCGGACGGTCTCGGCGGTCGGCGACCCGATCGAGTCGGCAGAGGTCGCACCGTTCGATCCGGCATCGTTCACGTCGGCCATGGAGGTGCCCGCGGCGAACCGTGCCTGGCTCGAGGAGATGGTGCGCCGCGGCGTCAGCGGGGCGTGGTTCCACGGCATCCCCCACGTCCTCGCGCCGGGAGCGGTGCCGCTCCACCGGGCCCACGTGATCGGCTGGGAGCAGGACATTGATTCGAATGTCGGACTCGACGGATAAGAACACATGTTCTAGTCTGGACCTCATGGAAGCCCGGGCATTCGAACACGATCTGACGCTGTGGTTCGTCGACGACGTGCCCGCCCGCATGTTCTTCGGCGGTCGGCGGTGGAGCGTGACCGACACCCCCACCCGCCTCGGTCGAGGGACGTGGCCGCCGTTGCCCGCGTCCGCCGACCGGGCGTGGCGGTTCCAGGCGACCGACCGCGCCGGGGAGGCCTTCGTCTTCGACATCTACGACGACGGCGACCATTGGCACGTGCACCGCGCGTACACCTGATCTCACCGCAGGTACGCGTCGATCACGAGGTCGCCCCGGATCCGGCGGAGCGCGTCGACGATCGCGGGAACGGTTCGCGTCCCCGCCGTCCGGAGGACGACGTCGTGCGGTCCGAGCGGTTCGAGTCCTCCGGTGCGGACCCGAACGACCTCCCAGCCGGCCGCGCGCAGCAGCGCATCCTTGCGTCGGTCGGATGCCTCCCGCTTTCCCACGTGCTCGAGTCCGTGCCGACCCGGAGTGTCGTACTCGACCGCCACGCGCAGTTCGGGCAGAAGCATGTCCGGCCACACCTCGCGATGGCGGAAGAACGGCCGCGCCACCCGGACCGCCGTCATCCCTTCGGTGAAGAGGATCGCCGAGGTCAGATCCGCGCGCAGCCGCGCTTCGGCGGCGGATGCCGGTGGCGGAGCGCACGCGCTGACGAACGGCTCGCCCGCCGGGAGGTTCGGGGTCTTCTCGCAGACGGCCGGAGCGGCGCGCCTCCGTGCCGGAGCCGGAGCGGGGGCCACCGGCGTCCGCACCGCCTTCGCCTGCTGCACGGCTGCGAGAGCCGCGCCCGCGTCGATGCGTTCGACGACCCTCACGGGGCGGGGCGCCGCGAGCGCAGAGCACTCCGGGCACCAGGCCGACCGGCGTCGCACGCGTCCCGGGCGTTCACGCTGCTCGGTCGGCGTCGCGGCGAACCGATGGCCGGCGGAGCATTCCCAGCACAGCAGGACGTCGGCGGCCGGCGGGATCTGCGACAGGACGATGCCGCCGTTGAGGTCGGGGTGGTACTGCCGGACGAGTTCCGGGTATGCGGCCCACGCGGATCGGTAGGTCCCGACGGCGTACGGGACGTCGGTGCCGCGCGAGAACTGCCGCCGCTCCCACCACCACCGCACCGGTTCCGTCACGGTGCCGACGCTAAGCGGGGGCTCGGACACGGCATACTGCGGAGATGCGTGCCCTTCGATCCGTCGTCCTCGTCGCCGCGCTCGTCGCCGGGCTGACCGGTTGCGTCTCGACCGCGAGCCTCGAATCGGAGCAGTCGCCCTCGCCGTCACCGCGCCCGACGCGCGTGATCGTCGATGGCGAGACGGACGACCCGTCCTGCACACGAGGGGGCGATACGACCCTGCCGGTCGAGGAGTCGATCGACGGGATGCCGGGGGTCGATCGCGGTCCCGAGTACACCGCCGGCGTCGCTCTCTTCGAACGCGGCGACGGCGCCTGCGTGCCCGCCGGAACGGAGGCCGTCAACGCGCTGTGTGCCCTGCAGGTCGCGCGGGACGGCGTCTCCGCGTATCTCGCACCGACCGAGCACATGTTCGCGGCGGGAGCGACGTCGCAGATCCAGGCCTCGGTATCGGGACGCAGCACGAGGGATGAGCAATTCCTCTACCGCATGTCGGTCTGGCGCTTCGACTCACCCGCCGCAGCGCAGGAGGCCCCATTCGTCGACGCCGTCACCGCGTGCGACGGCGTCCTCTCCGCCGTCACCGACGAAGGACAGCGGCTCGAACTGCGTGACGGCGACGAGCCGTACCTCCGGCTGGATGTGGAAGGGGATCGGATCTTCGCGTTCCAGAGTCTCCGTCTGTCAGACGCACCCGGGCTGCGCTCGACGTCGTCCGGCCTGCTTCCGGTGGTCGCGGTCGATCACATCGAGCAGTGGTGGCGCCTCCACGGTACGGACATCGAGCCGACCGAGCCCTGAATCCGGCTCAGGCGACCTGCTGGCCGCACATCCCGCACTCACCGGTGGCGGAGACCTCGACGAAGCAGTTCGGGCACATGGCGCGGACGACGTCGAGCGAGGCTCCAGGGCGCTTGGGTGCCACGGTCCGCTCGGGACGCGGCTTCGGTGCGGTGCCGCGGGCCTTGCCCGGGCGGGCGACCGACGGCGGGGGCGGCGGCGCGGTCTTGGGGGCGTGCTCGGCGCAGTAGTAGCGCACGAATCCGGCGTGATTGTTGGGATGCCGGTGCTTGACGGCCCACAGTTCGGTCCGCTCCCGCGGCTCGCTGCCCGCGGGGCAGCTCACGCAGCGCGTCGGCTCGCCGGGCACGGCGTCGGCGGCGAGGACGGGGACCTCGAACGGAAGAGCGTCCCGCCAGTCGGATGATCTCGTGATCTTCATGCGGGGGTCTCTCTGCAGCCCTCGTCGGGGGTGAGAGCCGCCCTACAAGCTTCGCACGATCGGAGCCCGCGCGGGCCTCGCGCGTAGGCTGGCCGGGTGACCGTCTCCGAGCTCTTCGACCCGTCGGAGTGGACCGAGGCGCCCGGCGCCCAGGGCTACACCGACATCACCGCGCACGTCTCGACAGACGGGCGGATCGCCCGCATCGCGTTCGACCGTCCCGAGGTGCGGAACGCCTTCCGGCCGCACACCGTCGACGAGCTGTACCGCGCTCTCGACATCGCCCGGCAGGACCCGAGGATCGGCGTCGTGCTGCTCACCGGCAACGGCCCGAGCGCGAAGGACGGCGGCTGGGCGTTCTGCTCCGGCGGCGACCAGCGCATCCGTGGCCGCGACGGCTACACGTACGCCGCCGACGACGCGACGACCCCCGATCCGGCCCGCGCGGGGCGGCTCCACATCCTCGAGGTGCAGCGCCTGATCCGCTTCATGCCCAAGGTCGTCATCGCTGTCATCCCGGGCTGGGCGGCCGGCGGCGGGCACTCGCTGCACATCGTCTGCGACCTGTCGATCGCGAGCGCCGAGCATGGCAGGTTCAAGCAGACCGATGCCGACGTCGGCTCGTTCGACGCCGGATACGGCTCGGCCTACATGGCTCGCCAGGTCGGCCAGAAGGTCGCGCGAGAGGTCTTCTTCCTGGCCGAGGAGTACTCGGCGCAGCGCGCGTACGAGATGGGCGCCGTGAACCGCGTCGTCCCGCACGCCGATCTCGAGCGCGAGGCGATCTCGATGGCGCGGACGATCCTCGGCAAATCCCCGACGGCGATCCGCATGCTGAAGTTCGCCTTCAATGCGATCGACGACGGCATGGTCGGCCAGCAGGTGTTCGCGGGTGAGGCGACCCGTCTCGCTTACGGCACCGACGAGGCCGTCGAAGGACGCGACGCCTTCCTCGAGAAGCGCGATCCGGACTGGTCGCCGTACCCGTACCACTACTGAGTCCGCACCATGCAGCTGAGCCGCCTCGATTCCGCGGATCCGCGTGACGTCCTCCGCGCGCTCCGTGCCGCGGTGCTCGGCGCGGGACCCGCGGTCGGTCTCGGCGCGGCGTCCGATCTTCCGGCCGACGTGCCCGCGGGGACGGCCGTCGTCGTCACGACGAGCGGATCGACCGGGTACCCGAAGTCCGTCGCGCTCAGCCGGTCGGCGCTGACCTCGTCGGCGCTCGCGACGGCGGACCGTATCGGCAGCGGCTCGTGGCTGCTCGCTCTCCCCGCGACCTACGTCGCCGGCGTGCAGGTCATGGTGCGGGCGCTCGTGGCCGGTCGCGACCCGGCGATCCTGGCCGGCTCGTTCACGGCGCAGACGTTCACCGCCGCCGCCTCCGCGATGGCGGCGAGCGAGGGCGGACACCGCGTCCCGACGTACACGTCCCTCGTCCCCGCCCAGGTGCAGACCCTGGTCGAGGCGGGGGAGACGGATGCCGCGGTCGCCCGCGCGTTCGCCTCGTTCGACGCCGTGCTCGTCGGCGGTCAGGCGCTGCCGCCCGCGCTCGCCGAGCGCGCCGCCGCTCTCGGCGCCCGCATCGTCCGCACCTACGGGTCGACCGAGACGAGCGGAGGGTGCGTCTATGACGGCGTCCCGCTGGAGGGGGTGCGGCTTCGCGTCGAGGACGGCGAGGTCCAGGTCGGCGGCCCGACGCTCGCCGACGGGTACCTCGGCGATCCCGAACGGACGGCCGAGACGTTCGTCCGCGGCGTGGACGGTGCGCGCTGGTACCGGACCGGCGATTCCGGGTCGTTCGACGACGGGGTCCTGCGCATCTCGGGCCGCCGCGACAACGTCATCGTGTCGGGTGGTGTGAACGTCTCGCTCGATCGCGTCGAGCAGACCGTTCGTGCGATCGAGGGGCTCGAAGGCGCCGTCGTCGTGCCGACGCGCGACGAGCGGTGGGGCGAGGCATCCGTCGTCGTCCTCTCGCGCCGAGCGCTCGGGAACCACGCCGAGCCCGATCTCCTCGACGACCTGCGCCGCGTCGTCGCCGAAGCCGCGGGTGCGCCCGCGCGCCCCCGCGAGCTGCTCGTGCTCGATGAGGTGCCGATGACCTCGACCGGCAAGCCCGACCGAGCGCTCCTCCGCTCGTTGCTCGCAGACGACGGGGAGCCCGGGCCGCGCGGGGAATAGGATCCTTGCTCGTGGCCGCATCCCGAAAGACCTCCCGCAAGCCTGCCGCCAAGCGCACCGCGCCGCGCGGCAACCCGGCGAAGGCGCGCGTCTCGTCGGCGCCGCCCAAGCCCGCGCCGGTGACGGCCCGCGACTGGATCGGTGCGGCGCGCCTTCGGACGTTGCCGCTCGCGATCAGCCCGATCCTGGTCGGAACGGGTGCGGCGATCGCCGTCGGCGCCGGGTTCCACTGGGTCCTCGCCCTGTGCTGCCTGGTCGTGGCCGTCTCGCTGCAGATCGCGGTGAACTTCGCGAACGACTACAGCGACGGCATCCGCGGCACCGATGACCACCGCGTCGGTCCGACGCGCCTGACCGCGTCGGGCCGGGTCACGCCTCGCGCCGTGCTGACCGCAGCCCTGATCTTCTTCGCGATCGCGGCCCTGGTCGGGATCGCGGTCGTCATCCGCACGCAGTTCTGGTGGATGCTGGCGGTCGGCGCGGTCTGCATCGTCGCCGCCTGGTTCTACACCGGCGGCAAACGCCCTTATGGCTACTTCGGCCTGGGGGAGCTGTTCGTCTTCGTGTTCTTCGGCCCCGTCGCCACGATCGGCACGACCTACGTGCAGGCGGGCTCCGTGCCGCAGGAGTCCTGGCTGCCGTCGATCGCTGTCGGCGCCCTGGCCTGCGGCGTCTTGATCACGAACAACCTGCGCGACATCGCCCAGGATCGTGTCGCCGGCAAGCGCACACTGACCGTGCTCATCGGCAAGCGCGCATCGCAGGTGCTCTACACGCTGTTCATGCTCGTGCCGTTCGCCGTGGTGCCGGTGCTCGGCGTCGTCTACCCGGTCGCGTGGCTGTCGCTGCTCGTGCTGCTGGTGACGCTGTCGGCCACCCTCATCGTCTGGACGTATCGGACGCCGCGCGAGCTGATCGTCGCGCTGCAGCTCAGTTCGATCGCATCGCTCGCGTGGAGCGGGTTCATCCTCTGGGCGTACGTCGCGGTCTGATGATCAGCGGGGGCTGTCGTCAGCCGCGGCATCCTCATCGCGGAACGCGTCCTCGACAGCCTCGTCACTGTTGTCGCGACGGCGCGCCTCGCGGCGTTCGGCGATACCCATCGACACGTCGTCGAGCGGGCGGCGCAGGAACAGTATCGACAGGCTGAGGCCGATCAACGCGGCGAAGATCGCGGCGAGCCAGTACTGCTCCCGCAGCACGGGGAACAGCATCATGACCCCGAACGGGACGAAGAAGGCGAGCAGCCGCAGCAGCGCGTAGACGAGGGCGGACCGGGCACGCATCCTCACATTCTACGGCGGCCAGGCTGAGCGGCAGCCGCGCCGCCTCGGGGTGCGACCGCGCGCCTAGGATGGAGGAATGGCGCGCGTGTACCTCGTTCTGGCGCTGCTGTTCGCCGCTTTCTGGGTCTACAGCATCGTCGACTGCGCGCTTCAGCCGCCGACCCGCCATCGCGGGGTGAGCAAGCCGATCTGGCTGCTCATCGTGATCTTGCTGCCCGTCGTCGGCGGTGTCCTCTGGTTCGTCATCGGTCGCGCACGTGCGTCGTCGCAGCGCGTGACGTTCCGAGCCCCTGACGACGATCCCGACTTCCTCGGTCGCATCAGCACCTCGAGCGACCAGGACGAGCGCATCCGTCGCCTCGAAGAGGAGCTGGCCGCGCTCGACTCCGAGTCTCCCGACCCGCGCGATCGACCTGCTGAGCCGCCGCTCGCCGATCCCCGGTCCGACGACGACACGGACGAGCAGTCCCGCGGTTCGCGTTCCTGACATGACGACTGCCGGACCCGGACGCGCACCGGCGACCGACGCCGCAGCGGCGCTGCTCACTCGTCTCGTCGAGCGGGGACTTCGCCACATCGTCGTCTCGCCCGGATCGCGGTCGCAGGCACTCGCCCTCGTCGCGGCAGAGCTCGAGGCCCGCGGTCTCGTCCGCCTCCACGTCCGCATCGACGAGCGCGTCGCGGGCTTCACGGCGCTCGGTATCGGCCGCGAGGACAGGATGCCGGCGGCCGTCGTCTGCACGTCGGGGACGGCGGTCGCGAACCTCCTCCCCGCTGTTCTTGAAGCACACCACTCCGGCGTGCCGCTCCTCCTCCTCACGGCGGACCGTCCGCCGGAGCTGCGCGGCATCGGCGCGAACCAGGCCACCCGTCAGCCCGGTATGTTCTCCGGCTTCGTCCGCCTCGAATCCGATCTACCGGTGGCCGAGGGCGTCGCCGACTCCTTCGACGCTGATGAGGTCGCCGCCTTCCGGGCTGCCGCCGACGACGGATGGGATGCCGCGGTCGGCGCGGGTTCCCGCGTCGCCGGTCCCGTGCACCTCAACGTCCCCTCCCGCGAGCCGCTCGCCGGCGAAGTGCCCGGGTGGCTCCCGTCAGCGCCGGGCGACGTCCCGGCATCCGAACCTGCTGCCGCAGACGAGGCCGCCGAGGCGGAATGGGGAGCGCACTACCAGGGTGGCGGCGGTGTGGGCGCGGCGGTCGAGCCCGTCGGGTCGGAGGCGGTCGTCCTCGAGGCCGGTCCACGGACGGTCGTCGTCGCGGGTGCCGATGCCGGAGCGGATGCCGAACAGCTCGCCCACGAGGGCGGATTCCCGCTCATCGCAGAGATCGTCAGTGGCGCGCGCTTCGGGCGGCATCTCGTGCACGGGTACCGCCATCTGCTCTCCGACCCCGACCTCGGCGGGCGGATCGAACGCGTCGTCGTCTTCGGGCACCCCACCTTGAGCCGCGAGGTGGCGCGCCTGCTCAGTCGAGACGACATCGAGGTCCTGGCGGTGCGCGGCACGGGGGAGAACCTCAACCTCAACGGTGCGACGGTCCCGGTCGACGCGGTCACCGCCACGAAGGGCGATCGCGAGTGGCTGGCGGCGTGGATGCGAGCGTCGCGCGACCGGATCGTCGATCTCAGCCCTGCCGCACCGGATGCCGATGCTCTATCGTCCGCGGTTCCCGCCGAGCGCCTGGGGGCGATCTCGGCAGAGCTCGGCGCGATCCGCGCACCCCTCGACCGGGCGGCTCTCGTCGACGCCGTCTGGCGAGCGACGTGGCCGCACGACCGGCTGATGTTCGGCTCGTCGCGTCTCGTCCGCGTGGCCGACGAGGTCCTGGGCGGGAAGAAGGTTCCCGTCCACGCGAACCGCGGGCTCGCCGGAATCGACGGGACGGTCGCGACGGGCCTCGGCATCGCAGCGGCGTCTCAGCGGGGCGCGACTCCCGGCCTCACGCGGGTGCTGCTCGGCGACCTCGCTTTCCTGCACGACGTCGGAGCGCTCCTTCATCCGTCCGCGGAGGAGGAACCTCGCATCCAGGTCATCGTGGGCAACGACGGCGGCGGCACCATCTTCGACGGGCTCGAGGTCGCGGGAGTCGCAGGAACGGACGCCTTCGATCGGGTCCAGTACACGCCGCAGACCGCGCGCATCGAAGAGCTCGCGACCGCGTACGGCTGGGAGTACCGCCGTGTCACGACGCGGGGGGCACTGGATCAGGCGTTGACGGCGCCGGTCGGCGGACGCCAGATCATCGAAGTCCCGCTCGAGCGATAGCGGCGGTGTCCGCAAGTCCATCGCGTGACGCGCCGTCCCGCGGCAGGATGAGGCGCATGACTGCGACGCACCACTCCTCCAGCGGCCATTGGACCGATTCGCCGACGACGCTCCTCCGCGTCGGTCCGGGGTTCCGACTGGCGGACGTCGATCCCGATGCGACGCCCGGGTACGACGGCGGCAAGAAAGCGGGCCAGGCCGACCTCGCCGCGGCTGCCGGGCAGTTCGACCAACTGCAGGAGCGGCTGTATGCGCAGAGCCGGACGCAGCCGGAGTCCCCGGCGGTCCTGCTCGTGCTGCAGGCGATGGACTCGGCGGGCAAGGGCGGCATCGTTCGGCACGTGATCGGTGCGACCGACCCGCAGGGTGTGCACCTGAAGGCGTTCAAGAAACCGACACCGGAGGAACTTACGCACGACTTCTTGTGGCGGGTCGAGAAGGAGGTCCCCGAGCCGGGGTACATCGGCGTCTTCGATCGCTCGCACTACGAGGACGTTCTGATCGGTCGGGTCCGTGAGCTCGCACCGGCGGACGAGATCGAGCGTCGCTACGGAGCGATCGTCGACTTCGAGGAGCGCCTGGTCGGGCGTGGGGTGCACATCGTGAAGGTGATGCTCCACATCTCCGCCGCCGAGCAGAAGTCACGGTTGGCGGAGCGGCTGGATCGTCCCGACAAGCACTGGAAGTACAACCCCGGCGACGTCGATGAGCGCGAGCTCTGGCCCGCGTACATGGAGGCGTACCAGACGCTCTTCGAGCGGACCTCGACGGATCAGGCGCCGTGGTACGTCGTCCCCGCCAACGCGAAATGGTACGCACGACTCGCCGTGCAGGCGCTCCTCATCGACGTGCTGGAGCGCATCGATCCGCGGTGGCCGGCGGCTGACTTCGACGTTGAAGCCGAGAAGGCGCGACTCGCCGAAACATGACGAGTCAGAAGGGTGCCGGGTCTCCGGGGTGCGTTTCGGCAGGAGTGAAGGCGACGGCCGGGACGGGTGCGTCTTCTCTGTAGGTCCTGCCGAGGGGTGAGGTCCATTCGAGGACTCCACCCGACAGTTGTCGGACCCGCCAGGCCGTGAATTGCTTCATCGAATGATGCCGTTGGCACAGATGCGCGAGGTTGGACAGTTCTGTCCGCCCGCCGAGAGCGTGATCATGCGTGTGATCCACCTCGCAGCGGATGGCGGCGACCCGGCATCCGGGGAACCGGCAATGCTGGTCCCTCGCTTGCAGGAATCGGCGCATCCCGGACGGCACACGGTATGAATCCGTCGACACGGTGACCCCGGTAGTGGGGTCGTGGAACAGGCGTTCCCAGACTCCGGTGTCGCCAGCAAGCGTGCGGGTGGTCGCGGGATCGATGGGCGAGCGGCCGATGAGATCGCACGGCCCGTCGTCGCCACCCGACAACGTCGCCGCGGGGACCAGCACCTGTACGCGGGCGCGGATCGCGCCGAGCGGCCCGGCGGTCGTGTCCCGCGTGTCATCCAACGACGGCGTTCCCGCGAGGAGCAGGTCGGCGAACACGTCCGCTCGGACCTGGTCCGTCGAGCGCGCATCGGTCGCGATCGCATCTGAGATCGCCGAGCGCTCGCCGCGGGTGTCGACGATCGCTCGCGCCTGCTGCGTGAGCCGATCGTGGATGCCCTCGGCGATCACCGTCGGGAGGGTCGCGATCAAGTCGCTCATCCCATCCCGCCCCGGCACGAGCCGCACACACCGCCCCGCGGCCGCCTCTTCGTGTCGTTCCGCGAACGAGCGCGGGTGCATACGGTGCGCAAGGATCTCCAGCTCGCCTCGCACCCGGTTTGGCGTTTGGCCTTCGCAGCGTTCGATCGCGACCTTCTCGAACTCCGCCCACATCTCTGCGGGCAGGTTCACCCCGGTATCCACGATCGCCGAGACGTGTCCGCGGACGATCCGTCCCGCCGCCCACGCGTCAACTGCGGCGGGGAACCCTTCGATGGTCACTCGGGCTTCGCCGATGCGTCGTTGCACGGTCCGGTCGGTCATCCGCATCGCCCCGGCGACCTCCGCGGCGATCGACCGCAGCGCCATGTCGTGCAGGAGGACGTTCGCGTCCGCGCGAGGGCTCTGTGCCTCCGCCAACCGACCCGCCGCGGCGAGCGTACGCAACTCCGCGATCTGCCCCGAAGCGATGACACGGCCCGCGTCCTCGACGTCCGCAACGATCCCCGCGATGGCGGCAAGATAATCCTCGCTACCGGGCGTTTCCTCTGCGTCCGTCATACCTGCACTCTGCCACCGACCTCCGACATCGACTCGAGCCGGTCAGGGCAGGTGGGAGCGGACCGCGCGGGCGACGGCATCCGGTCGTTCCACCGGAACGAAGTGCCCGCAGTCGGTGACGATCTCGAGACGGACGTCCGAGAAATGCTTCGGAAGCTCGTCCGCCCATTCCACCGGGAAGAGGGGGTCGCGGTCGGCCCACAGCATCGTCGTCGGGACCGTGACCGGGTTCTCGCCCGCGGCGTATCCGCGATTCGCGGCGTACCACTGCAGGCTCGCGGCGAAGGCGCCGGGCCGCGCGTACGCGGCGACGATCTCGTCGAGGTGCGGGGGAGGGGCGGCCCCCGCCCGCCATGTCTCCCAGATGTAGGTGAGGTAGGTCCGAACGGCGCGTTCGTCGCCGTCGATGAGCGCGGCGGCCACGGGTTCGCGGTGGAAGTGCTGGTACCAGAAGGTCGAGGCCAAGGCGGGGGATGCCGTCCGGTCGCCGATCCCGGGATAAGCGGGCGTCAGCACAGCACCGACGAATCGGCCGGGGTCGGCGCGGAGGGCGGCCTGGGCGATCCGGCTGCCGATGTCGTACCCGGCGATGACGACGCCGTCCGCGACCCCGGCGTCGTCGAGGAGGGAGAGGAGGCGCCCGGCGTGCGCCGCCGCTGTCGCGTCGAACGCGGTCGTCGCGCGGGTGAACCCCGCACCGAAGCCCGCGAGGTCAGGAACGATCACCCGCTCCCCGCTCAGATCCGCCACCACACGGTCGTAGTCCGAGGGGAGTCCGGGCCAGCCGTGGAGGAGGACGACAGTCATAGGTCGAGGCTAGGTTGAAGGCATGATCAAGGCCTACATCGCGCTCCTGCTCATCCTCGGTGTCGCCATGGCGGCCTTCGGCATCCTCGCGCCTCTCGGGGGCGGGCTCATCATCGCGGCCATCGGGACGGCCGCGATCGCGGCAGGACTCACGCTCGTCGGCGTCGAGCTGCGGTCGCCCGCCCGCTGAGCCGAGGAGACACCATGCCCTTCGAACCCGTCGCCCTCGACCACACTTTCACCGCTCCGATCGGAGTGGAGGCGAAGGGCGAGACATGGGCCTGCGTCGAGATGCCGGGATCGGCCGAGTTCTTCGGCACCGGTCGCTCGGTGAGGGTCGACCTGCGCGTCGATGACGTCGAGATGCCGAACGTCGGATTGATGGTGACGGGCACCGGCGGTCACATGGTGTCCCTGAATGCTGCGGTCCGCAAGAAGCTCGGGAAGGACATCGGCGATACGGTCACCGTCCACCTGACGCGTCGCCTGCGGTAGGTCAACCCCCGGCATCCCTGCCGCTGCGGCGGCTAGCGTGAGGCGTCCCGGCGGACCGGGCAGGCGAGAGGGAACGCGTGAGAGAACCCCACGGTGCGATCGCGGACGACGTGGCGGTCGACGGACGGGTCTTCCGCGTCGTGCGCTCAGGGCCCGCCGCCGCGACGCGCACGTTCCTCCTCGTGCACGGGATCGGGATGTCGCATCGCTATCTGCGTCGGATGCACACCGAACTCGCGCGTGAGGACGCGGTCGTCTCCATCGATCTGCCCGGATTCGGAGGGACACCCAAGCCCGGGCAGGACCTCGATGTCCCAGGAATGGCCGAGTTGATCGCGGGACTGCTCGACCGCCTCGGCCTGCAGGACGTCACCGCCGTCGGTCATTCGATGGGGAGCCAATGGGTCGTCGAGGTGGCGCTGCAACGTCCCGACCTCATCACTCACACGATCGCGATGGGACCGGTGGCCGACGACCGACACCGGACGGCCTTCGCGCAGGCCCGTGCGCTCGCGGTGGACATGTTCGGCGAGTCGCCCAGGGCGAACTGGCTCGTGCTCACCGACTACCTCCGATGCGGCATCCCCTGGTACTCGCGGCAGCTGCGGCACATGCTCGCCTACCCGTTGGACGAGCGCGTCCGGTCCCTCTCGCAGCCCCTGCTCGTCCTCCGAGGAGCGCGCGATCCCGTGGCCGGTGGACCGTGGTGCCGCAGGTTGGCTGCCGCTGCCCCGGATGCGGCCGTCGCCGAGATCCCGAGGGGTTTCCATGTCGTCCAGGACAGATCGTCGAAGGATGCCGCGGACGCCATCCGCGCCTTCGTAGCGGCGCGGACGCCACCGGTTCCCCGGGTCTCCCGATGAGCCGGCTCCTCCGCAACGCCGCCTGGTGGGCCCGCGATTACCTCTACGCGCTCCGATGGCAGGTGAATGCCGCACTCAGCCGCACCGATCCGCGAGAGTTCGCGACGGGGAATCTGACGCCCGTGCTGATCCTGCCGGGCGTGTACGAGACCTGGCGGTTCATGATTCCGCTCATCACCGCGATGCACGACCGGGGGCATCCCGTCCATGTCCTGCCGGTCCTGCGACGCAACCGGCGTCCCGTCGACGAGGCGGCAGCGAGTGTCGTCGAGTACATCGCGCACAACGACCTGCGTGGTTGCGTGCTGCTGGCGCACAGCAAGGGGGGTCTCGTCGGGAAGCGCGCCATGGTCGTGGACGCCGCACAGGATCGGATCGCGAGCATGCTCGCGGTCGCGACGCCCTTCGGGGGTTCCCGCTACGGGCGCGTCATGGTCCTCCCCTCGCTGCGGATCTTCTCACCCCGCAGCGCCACGATCGTCGCCCTCTCGGAGGAGCACGAGGTCAACGGCCGCATCGTCTCGGTCTACGGACGGTTCGACCCTCACATCCCCGAGGGGAGCGAGCTGCCGGGCGCCGCGAAGAACGTCCGGTTGGACTCCGGCGGGCACTTCCGGGTGCTCGCGGACCCCCGCGTCATCGCGGAACTGATCGCCCTGTCGGAGGGCGACGGGAGTCCGGCGGGTCAGGCCACGCCCTGAGCGACGAGGGTGTCGTCGACCAAGGCGTAAACGGGCTGCGGACGGAACCCCGCGAAGAAGGTCGCGCGATGCTTCTCGACGCGCACAGCGTGCCGTTCCTATCGACCGACCTCGAACGCCCACGTCTTCACCGTGCTCGCGGAGAATCCGCGGACGGTGTCGACGACGCTCTGCCCGTCGACGGTGATGGTCAGCCGACCCCAGAACTTGTCGAAGGAGAAGACGACAATGTGCTTCTCGGTATCGCCCACGGGCAAGGTCATGATCACAGGGTCAGCCTGGGGTGCGTGATCCCATGGCCGATCGAAATGCGTCGCGCTCCCCGTCGCTCAGAGGCTCGAGCGGGTAGCGGGTGGCATCCTCGCGGAACTCGTAGCCGTCGTCCGGCTGGCGGGGGATGACGTGGAGGTGCGCGTGCAGGGTGCCCTGGTCGGCATCCTCTCCGTTCGACATCACGAGGTTCGTTCCGGTCGTCGTCGCGAGGACGTCCCGGATGGCGCGGTCCGCGGCCTGCGCGACGAGCGCGAGTTCGGTCACCTCATCGGACGTCAGCGACGCGAAGTCGGGCGCGTGCCGGAGCGGGATGACCAGGACGTGCCCGCGATTGATCGGATGCCGGTCGAGGACTGCGAGAACGCGCTCGCCGCGGGCCACGACGTCGAAGCTGCCCTCGGCGATGTTCCGACAGAAGCTGCAGGTGTCGTCGTGCATACCCGTGAGACTACGGCGGGCGGTCGTCGTCGACGAGTTCCTCGAGGCGGTGCCGTGACGGAGGATGGAACGATGGACACCGCCGTGCCGATCGACCTCGACTCCTGGCCGCGCCGCTCGCACTTCGAGCACTATCGCCGCCGCGTGCCCTGCACGTACGCGATCACCGTCGAGATCGATGTGACCGACTTCGTCCGCCGCGTCCGTTCCGCCCGGCGCCGCACGTACGTCGCGCAGGTGTGGGCGATCGCGACCACCGTGAACCGGTACGAGGAGTTCCGGCTGACGCTCGACGAGGCCGGCGCGCCGGCTGTGTGGTCGCGTGTGCACCCGGCCTTCACGGTCTTCGATCCGGACCGCGAGACCTTCGCGAGCGTGTGGGTGGGCTACGACGACGACTTCGCGGCGTTCCACGATGCCGCCGTTCAGGTCATCGCCGACCTTGCGCACGCGACCGAGCTCTTCCCGCAGGGAGCGCCGCCGGCGAACACCTTCGACATCTCGAGCCTGCCGTGGACCAGCTTCACCGGCTTCACCCTGAACATCGATGGCGCGTGGGATCACCTCGCCCCGATCTTCACGCTCGGCCGTTACGTCGAGCGCGACGGGAGGACCTTCCTTCCGCTCGCTGTGCAGGTCCACCACGCGGCGGCGGACGGCTTCCACACCGCCCGGCTCATCGAAGCGCTCCGGGACATCTTCGCCGATGCGACGTGGCTCGGCTCAGACGTCTCGGTTCCCGATGCGTCCGCGGTCGATTCCAGACCGCTCGGCTGAGACCAGCGCGCGCCGGGAGCCACGCGGCACCTCTCCGGCGAGGACGGCCGCGACGGCGACGAACACCAGCACGACGCCGCAGACCTGCGTCGGGGTGAGGGTCTCTCGCGAGATGAGACCGCCGATCGTGAGCGCGACGACCGGACTCAGGAGCCCGAGGAAGGCAGGGACCCGTGCCGGCAGTGCGGCGACCCCGCGGAACCACACGGCGTAGGCGAGCGCGGTACCGATGAGCGTGAGGTAGGCGTAACCGGCGATGTTGGTGAGCGTGGGCGGCTGCTCGGGGAGAGGCTCGAAGACGGCGACGAGTGCGGCGAGGATGAGACCGCCGGCGATGAGCTGCCAGGCGGTGACCACGAGGGGTGGGTGATCGTGCGACCACGCCTTCGTCAATACGACGCCGAGCGCCATCGACACGGCACCCAGCAGGGCGGCGGCGACGCCGATCGCATCGAGGCCGCCCGCAGCCCGCAGGACGATGAGCGCGACGCCGGTCACCCCGGCGGCCCCCGCGGCGACGACCCGCCCCGTCAGCTTCTCGGCGAGCAAGCGCGAGGCCAGTACGGCGACCAGCAGGGGCTGGATCCCGCCGACGACCGCCGCAACGCCACCGGGCAATCGATCTGCGGCGATGAACAGGAAGGCGAAGAACCCGGCGATGTTGAGCGCGCCGAGGACCGCGGCCTTCCACCACCACGACCCGTGGGGGAGTCGCCGCCCGATGAGCAGGAGCAGGATGCCGGCGGGCAGCGCGCGCACGGTCGCGGTGAGAAGCGGGTGGTCCGCGAGGAGGAGAGTCGTCGACGTGATGTACGTCGTGCCCCAGAGGATCGGTGCGACCGCCGTCGCTGCAACGGCCCTCATCGTTTTGCTAAGCACTAAGCAAATATAGCTCACCACTTAGCGATATGGTCGCACCATGGATCACGTCGATCGCGTCATCACCCAATGGCACAGCGCCCGCCCGGGCCTCGACGTGAGTCCGATGGCCGTGATCGGTCGATTGAGCCGCGCGGCCGCCGTCGTCGACGCGAGGCTCGCTGCGACGTTCGCGTCGCACGGAATCGACGCCGGGACGTTCGACGTCCTCGCGACGCTCGCGCGCCAGGGGGCTCCCTTCCGGATCACCCCGGCGGAGCTCGCCGCGGACGCCATGATCACCTCGAGTGCGGTCGCCCAGCGACTCAATCGCCTCGACCGGTTGGGCCTCGTGGTCCGCGAGCCGAATCCCGGCGACGGCCGCGGAAAGTTCGTGCGCCTGACCGACGCCGGCCGGGAGCTCCTCGACGCGGTACTGCCCGATCACCTGGCGACCGAGCGGCAGATCCTCGCACCGCTCTCACGCGACGAGCGGGACACCCTCGCCGAGCTGCTGTCGAAGCTGACGGCCGGGGAGTGAGCGACGCGCCCGTCAGGCGAGCGCGTCGACGATCGGGCGGAACTTGACCCGGGTCTCGAGCATCTCCGTCTCGGGGTCGCTCCCCGCGACGATTCCCGCGCCCGCATGGGCGATGAGCGGGATGTCGGCGCCGGCATCCGTGTGCACGTCGAACTGCGCGCAGCGCAGGGCGATCGCCCACTCGCCGTCACCTGCGGCGTCGATCCAGCCGACGGGGCCGGCGTATCGGCCGCGATCGAACGGCTCGACCCTGCGGATGACCTCGAGGGCGGCCTGCGTCGGTGTGCCGGCCACGGCTGCAGTCGGGTGCAGCACCTCGACGAGGTCGAGCGACGACGCGTGGCCCGACAGTGAGCCCTCGACATCGGTCGCCAGGTGCCAGACGTTCGGCAGCTTCAGCATGAACGGCTCGGGCTCGGCGACCAGCGCCGTCGTGTGGTCGCGCAGCGCCGTCAGCACACTCTGCACGGCGTATCGGTGCTCGTCGAGGTCCTTCGAGCTCGTCGCGAGGGCGACGGATGCTGCGGTGTCCGCATCGGCGTCGGCCCCGCGCGCGGCGGTCCCCGCCAGCACCCGCGCGGTCACGGTGCCGCCCGAAACGGTCACCAGGGTCTCGGGGCTCGCCCCGATCGTGCCGTCGACGGCGAACGTCCAGGTGTCGGGGTAGGCCGACGCGAGCGCTCGCACCAGGCGGCGCAGATCGGAGCCGGCCGGAACGGTGCCCACGAGGTCGCGGGCCAGGACGACTTTCGCGACCTCGCCGGAGGCGATGGCGTCGAGGCCGGCGCGAACCTCGCTCTGATAACCGTCGGGCGTGCATGCGCCGGGACCGACCGTCGCGGACCAGTGCGGGCCGAGCGTGACCGCCTGCGGTTCGTCGCGCTCGGGTTCGCCCTCGACGAAGACGTGGGTGACCCAACTCGTGTCTCCGCGGCGGCCGATGATCATGCGGGGCACGGCCAGGGCGGCGGTCGCGGAGCTGTTCGCCGGGTCGAACGGCAGGGCGCCGAAGGCGACGAGGCCGGACCCCGGCATCCTCACCTTGTCGTCGACTTCCGCGACGGCGGCCACATCGCGCCACCACCGCGCCGCGGGCGCACCGGCGGGGAGCTCGGCCGCACGACCGACGCCGACGAGGAGGTCGCCGCGGCGCGACCACACGGTCGGGTCGTCGGGGGAGGCGTAGACGAGCGGCTCGTCGACCGGTTCGATCCGGCGGGTGACGGCACGCAGCCGCGGGATGCCGAGCGCAGACGTGGTCACTCCGCCAGCCTAATCCGGCCGCGGAGCGGCAGGCCGCGCCTCCCAGCCCGACGGCATCCCGCCCCGATTAGGCTCGGTATGTGACCGAACAGCCCTCCCGCACCCCGTCCACCCGCGCGGACCTCGGCAAGGATCCCGCCCGCGTCAGCGGCATGTTCGACGAGGTCGCGCCGGCCTACGACCGCACCAACACGGTGCTGAGCCTGGGCAACGACAAGCTGTGGCGCATCGCGACGACGCGCGCCGTGGCACCGCGCCGCGGTCAGCGCATCCTCGACCTGGCAGCGGGCACCGGGGCGAGCTCGGTCTCGCTCGCCCGTTCCGGAGCCGACGTCGTCGCGGGCGACTTCTCGGCGGGGATGATCGCGGAGGGGAAGCGGCGGCACGGCGGCACCCCGAATCTGTCCTTCGTCGAGGCGGACGCGACGGCGCTGCCGTTCGCCGATGAGGAGTTCGACACCGTGACGATCTCGTTCGGTCTGCGCAACGTCAACGACCCCGACACGGCTCTGCGCGAGATGCTGCGCGTCACCAAGCCCGGTGGCACGCTCGTGATCTGCGAGTTCTCGCATCCGCCGGCAGCGCTCATGCGCAGTCTCTACCGCTTCTACAACGACCGCATCCTGCCCGTCGTCGCCCGCGCTTTCAGCTCGAACGCGGCCGCCTACGACTATCTCAACGAGTCGATCCGCGACTGGCCGAACCAGCGTGCGCTCGCCGGACGCATGCGCGAGGCGGGCTGGGAGCAGGTGGCCTGGCGCGACCTGAGCTTCGGGATCGTCGCACTGCACCGCGCGCACAAGCCCGCAACCCCGAACCAGGCCTAGAGCGCGACGGGTACGCTGGAGCCATGACCCCCCGACCCGGTACTCCGGGCTCGCAGATCGCGAGCCGCCTCGGCGTCACCGAACGCATCTTCGTGGGACCGCGGATGCGGAAGCTCCTCACCACGGTCGAAGAAGGGCTCGACCTCGTCGAAGCCCGGCTCGCCGGTGAGCTGAAGGTCGGCGACTCGCTCGCCGACGTCACGTCCCGCTACCTCTACGAGGCCGGCGGAAAGCGGATGCGGCCGATGCTCGCGATCCTCACGGCGCAGCTCGGATCCGGGATCACCGACGACGTCCTCGCCGGTGCCACGGCCCTCGAGATGACCCACCTCGGGTCGCTGTACCACGACGACGTCATGGATGAGGCGGATCGCCGGCGCGGCGTCCCCAGTGCTCACGCCGTGTGGGGCAACAGCGTCGCGATCCTCACGGGCGACCTCCTGTTCTCGCGTGCCAGCCAGCTCATGGCGCAAGTCGGAGAGCGGGCGATCCGGTTGCAGGCCGACACGTTCGAGCGCCTCGTCCTGGGCCAGATGCACGAGACGGTCGGCGCGCAGCCGGGCGATGATCCGGTGGACTTCTACCTGCAGGTCCTCAGCGACAAGACCGGTTCGCTCATCGCCGCCGCCGCTGAGACCGGCGTCGTCTTCTCCGACGCGTCCGACGAGTACGCGGCTCCCGTCCGCGAATTCGGCGAGCGGGTGGGCGTCGCCTTCCAGCTGCTCGACGACGTCATCGACCTCTCCGCGGACGCCGCCGAGACCGGGAAGGTACCGGGGACCGACCTGCGCGCGGGCGTCCCGACCATGCCCTACCTCCTCCTCGGCCGCGCGGCCGACCCGGCGTCGCAGTCGCTGAAGGTCACGATCGACGAGGGTGTCGCCCGCATCTCGGACGGCGCCGATCCCGCGATCCTCGACGAGCCGCTCGCGCAGCTGCGCGAGCACCCCGCGACCGAGGCCACCCGTCGGCTCGCCCACGAGTGGTCCGACCGCGCCGTCGCGGCTCTCGCGCCCCTGCCCGATGGTCAGGTACGCGAGGCGCTGACGCGCTTCGCCCAGGTCGTCGTCGACCGCTCCAGCTGAAACCCGGCGGATTCGCCGCTGCGTCGTCACGCCCGCGCGCGGGCTCTCGGAAAGGACACCCATGACCAAGCTTCGGCTGGCCATCGTCGGCGCGGGACCCGCCGGCATCTACGCGGCGGACATCCTCCTCAAGGCAGAGCGAAAATTCGACGTCTCGATCGATCTGTTCGACCACCTGCCCGCTCCGTACGGACTCGTCCGCTACGGCGTCGCCCCCGACCACCCGCGGATCAAGGGCATCATCAACGCGCTTCGCGACGTGCTGGACCGCGGTGACATCCGGATCTTCGGCAACGTCCGCTTCGGCACCGACATCACCCTCGCCGACCTCAAGAAGCACTACAACGCGGTCATCTTCGCGACCGGTGCGATCAAGGACGCCGATCTCGACATCCCGGGCATCGACGCCGAGGGCTCCTACGGTGCGGCGGATTTCGTCAGCTGGTACGACGGGCACCCGGACTTCCCGCGCGAATGGCCGCTCGAGGCGGCATCCGTTGCGGTCCTCGGCAACGGCAACGTCGCGCTCGACGTCGCTCGCGTGCTCGCCAAGCACGCCGACGACCTGCTGCCGACCGAGATCCCCGCGAACGTGTATGAGGGGCTCAAGGCCTCTCCGGTCACGGACGTGCACGTCTTCGGCCGCCGCGGTCCGGCGCAGGTGAAGTTCACCCCGCTCGAGCTCCGAGAGCTCGGCGAGCTGCGCGACGTCGACATGGTCGTCTACGACGAGGACTTCGACTACGACGAGGCATCGAAGGCGGCCATCGCCTCCAACAAGCAGGTCATGGTCATCGATCGCGTCCTGCAGTCGTGGCGCACGCGGCCGAGCGTCAACAACGCAGGGGGCGAGGCGAGCCGCCGACTGCACTTGCACTTCTGGGCGCGTCCCGTGGAGATCAAGAAGGATGCCGACGGCCGTGTCGCGGCGATCGTGACCGAGCGCACGCGCCCCGACGGCTCCGGCGGGGTCGAGGGCACCGGCGAGCTCCGCGAAGTCGAGGTCGGTCAGGTCTACCGCGCAGTCGGGTATTTCGGTTCGCCGCTGCCGGACGTGCCGTTCGACAAGCGCCACGGGGTGATCCCGAACCACGAGGGCCAGGTGCTGAAGAAAGGCTCGAACGAGCGCGTGCCGGGTGTCTACGCGACGGGGTGGATCAAGCGCGGCCCGGTCGGCCTCATCGGTCACACCAAGTCCGACGCGATGGAGACCATCCGTCACCTCATCAACGACCAGGCGTCGTGGTGGAACCCGGAGGACCCGTCCGACGACGCGATCGTCGCCCTGCTGGCCGAGCGGCAGGTCGCCTGGACCGACCTGGACGGCTGGCACCGGCTCGACGAGCACGAGGTCTCGCTGGGTGCTCCGCACGAGCGCGAGCGCATCAAGGTCGTCGACCGCGACGAGATGGTGCGGGTCTCGCGCGGCGAGTGATTCCGCGATGACGGGCGTCTGGGAACGGGACGTCCTCGGGCGTCCGTTCGAGCGCCTCACCCTGCCGTTGGGCAGCGATCACGAGGGTGAGGTCGTTGCGACGCTCGTCCGGCTCGGTCCGCCGACGCTGGCGAGCTTCACCGGTCCGCTGCGCGACGTCGACGTGCTCTACCTTCACGGCTGGTCGGACTACTTCTTCCAGGTCGAGCTCGCGCGGTTCTGGGCATCGCTCGGCGCGCGGTTCCACGCGCTGGACCTCCGCAAGTACGGTCGGAGTCTGCGGCCCGGTCACACCCCCGGCTTCGTCACCTCGCTCGACGTGTACGACGCCGACATCGCCGCGGCGCTCGAGGCCATGGGGCATCCGCTCGACCGCCCGCGCACGCGTCGTCGCCTCGCGATGATGGGCCACTCGACCGGAGGTCTGACGGCCACGCTGTGGGCGTCCCGTCATCACGGCCGGCTCGATGCGCTCGTCCTCAACAGTCCGTGGCTGGAACTGCAGCTCGGGACGCTGGGCAGGCAGGCGTTGTCGCCACTCGTCCAGATGCGCGCACGAGTGGACCCATTGGGTGCCCACCCCGTCGTCGATCTCGGGTTCTACACGCGGGCGCAGACCGAGGTCGGGGCTCTGCCGGTGCGCGGGTACCGGCGCGAGTGGCGACCCGAACGCGGCTTCCCGACCCACCCCGGCTGGTTGGCGGCGATCGTCGAGGGGCACCGGCGGGTGTCGGCGGGAGTGGATGTCGGCTGCCCGACCATCGTGCTGCTCTCGATGAAATCGACGAACCCTTTCGCGTGGAACGCGGAGATGACGGGAAGCGACTCCGTGCTCGTCGTCGACGACATCGCCAGGGCTGCGCCCCGGATCGGTCGAGACGTGACGCTCGTGCGCATCGAGGGCGGCATCCACGACATCTTCCTGTCGCGACCGACGCCGCGTCACCACGCTTACGAGGCGCTCGAACGGTGGCTCACACGGGGTGCGCTCGGCCGCTCGCGCGGCTCGCGGCGAGCCCGAGCGTCAGGCTGACCGCTACCCTGCGAGCGGCTCGAGGTGCGCCGTCGGCGGCATCATGCCCGCGGGCGCAACAGCGTGCCGAGTGTCTGAAGAGTCGACTCGAGCCCTACGGCGGGGTCGAGGAGCCACTGGATCTGCAGACCGTCGGATGCCGCGATGAGGAGAGCGGACAGGTGCTCAGCCGACACGTCGTCGCGCACGAGACCTTCTTCCTGCTGCTGCCGGATGCTTTCGGTGATCGTCCTGCGGAGGACCTCGAATCGTGCGGAGAAGAAGTCCCGGCCGACGCTCTCCTCGCTCTCGAGCGACGCGGCGAGGAGTGTGGAGTAGAGGGTCACGAGCCCGGGGATCCCGACGTTGCGCCGGGCCGCGTGGATCATCGTGTCGATGCCGGGTCGAAGGTCCGGCGGATTCTCATGGTTCTGCTCGGCCTGGGCGTAGACGGCGACGAGGAGCTGCTCGCGAGAGTCGAAGTAGTGCAGCAGCGCCGCGTGCGACACCCCGATGGCCTCGGCGATCCTGCGGAGCGACGTGCCGCTGGCGCCGCGCTCGCGGAACACCTCGATGGCGCGGTCGAGGATCTCCTGCCGTCTCGCGACGCCCTTCGGCCGCGATCCACGACGGCCGATCACCTCGTCCTCGTCCTGGCCCATGGGGACAGAGTAGGGCGGCGAGACCAAAACCTCCACCTGGAGGTTAATTCTGATATCGTCGGGGCCACGCCGCCCCGCGGCATCCGACAACGACGTTACGAAGGATGGTCCATGGCTCTGCCACTCGCCTCAGTTCAGCTCTACACGCTCGCCAAAGAGTTCAGCGAGGACATGTCCGGATCGCTCGACAAGCTGGCCGCTCTCGGTCTGCGCAACGTCGAGGCGTTCGACTTCGTCCGCCGTCCCGACGAGATCCGCGCGGCCCTGGACGCCAGCGGTCTCGCGTCACCCACCGGCCACGCACCGCTGCTGTCGGACGAGCTCTGGACGCCGGACGGCTCGATCCCCACTCCCGCTCCCGAGATCGTCTTCGAGGCGGCCGCGAAGATCGGCATGACCACGGTCATCGACCCGTTCGTGCCCGCCGAGCGCTGGTTCACCGAGGAGGGTGTCGCCGACATCGCCGAGCGCCTCAACGGTCTCGTCGAGACGGCCGCCGGCTTCGGCATGACCGTCGGCTACCACAACCACGCGCAGGAGTTCGTGAAGTCCTTCGACGGGCAGACCGCCTACGAGCGCTTCCTCGAACTCACCGACGACCGCGTCCAGATCGAGCTCGACCTGTTCTGGGCGCTCACCGGCGGCCAGGACGTCCCCGCGCTCGTCGAGAAGCTGGGCGACCGCCTCGTCGCGGTGCACGTGAAGGACGGCATCGCGCCGGCATCCAACCCCTGGGCGCCCGGTTCGGACTCGTTCGGTTCCGACTCGCTCGAGCAGCTGCGCGCCGGCACCGGTGACGTCCCGCTCGCCGCCTCGCTCAACGCCGGCACCGGGATCAAGTACGCCGTCATCGAGTACGACAAGGCTCCGGGCGAGGTGTTCGAGGACATCGCTGCGTCGTACGCCTTCCTGAAGGACGGCGGGTTCATCGCATGACCGGCCCCGTCGGAGTCGGCATCGTCGGTGCCGGCGTCATCAGCCAGACCTACCTCGAGAACCTGACATCCTTCCCCGATGTGAGGGTCGTCGCGATCGGCGACCTGATCCCCGAGCGCGCGAAGGCGAAAGCCGAGGAGCACGGCGTTCCCTCCTGGGGCACGCTCGAGGACGTCCTCGCCGATCCCGACGTGGAACTCGTCGTGAACCTCACGATCCCCGAGTCGCACATCGCGGTCTCGTCGCAGGCGGTCGCCGCAGGCAAGCACGTGTGGACCGAGAAGCCGCTGGGTCTCGACCGCGAGGGGGCGCGTCAGCTGTTGAAGGATGCCGAGGCGGCGGGTGTCCGCGTCGGCTCGGCGCCCGACACGATCCTCGGCCCCGGGTTCCAATCCGCGAAGCGCGCGATCGCCGACGGCGTCATCGGCACCCCGCTGTTCGTGCAGACGGCGTTCCAGACCCAGGGGCCCGACCTCTGGCACCCCGAGCCCGCGTTCCTGTTCGCGAAGGGTGCGGGCCCGCTCCTCGACATGGGGCCGTACTACTTCTCGGCGCTGGTCAGTCTGCTGGGGCCCATCGCGGGGGTCGCGGCCCGTGGTTCGCGCTTCCGCACGGAGCGTCACATCCACACCGGACCCCGCGCCGGCGAGACCTTCCCCGTCGAGGTCCCCTCGTCGGTGCAGGTGCTGTCGACCTTCGAGGGCGGCCAGCACGGCACCCACCTGCTGAGCTTCGACTCGGCGCTCGAGCGTCACGGCGTCGTGGAGATTCACGGCACCGAGGGATCGATCGTGCTGCCCGACCCCAACCGCTTCGACGGCCCGACCCGGTACGTGAAGCCGCTGGGCGTGTTCCGCGACGGGATGAAGACCGAGCAGGAGTGGATCGACGTGGAGCAGCAGGGCACCGTCGTCGGTCGTGGTCTCGGAGTCCTCGACATGGTCCGCGCCATCGCGGAGAACCGCACCCACGTCGCTACCGGCGAGCTCGGCTTCCACGTGCTCGACGTGCTGCTGTCGGCGCAGGACTCGGCTGAAACCGGCCAGTACCTCGAGATCGACAGCACCGTCGCACCGGTCCCGCCGGTGCCGGTCGACTTCGACCCCTTCGCCAGCACGCTCTGACCCGCTGACACACCGACGGCCCGGACCCCCGCAGGGTCCGGGCCGTCGGTGTGTCAGGTCAGCGCGGCTGGTTGGCGCGGACGCGGAACCAGAGACTCAACTCACGCGCCGCGCGCAGGGTGGCCGACGGGTCGTCGTGGGACTCGAGGTCGTCGAAGGTGTCGCGGAAGCCCTCGGGGGCGGCGTTCTGGGGCATCTCGATCGGCTCGAAGCCCATCGTCCACTCGGCGAAATTCCGTTCCTCGGTGAACTCATCGATGAGGACCCGCAGGTGGTCGTGACGAGGATCCCGCTCGATCTTGCCCATCGTCTCGCGGACCGCCTGCTCCGGGCCTTCGAGGATCTGGATGAAGCGCCCGTTGCGATAGAGCAGCATCCCGGTGATGTCCCGCTCGGCATTCGCCGCCCGACACTGCTGCAGCAGCTCCCCCAACGCTTCGTCGCTGAACGGCTCGGTCGCGGTGCTCGAATACACGACGGAGAACACGGTGTCATCGGTGGTGGTCATCGGTTCTCCCGGATCGTGAGGATGCCGTTCACGCCCGGCTCGGGGATCGGAGCGGACGAGAGCGTCCGCATCGCCGAGACCAGATCGGCGAAGGTGCCGACCGCCGCGGACCGCATGTCGAACGCGACGTATCGTCCGTCTTTGCGTCGCTCGATGTAGCCGAGGAAATTGCCATCACGGCTACCGACGTGGAAGCCGTCTTCGACGCGGGCCCAGACCGTGCCTGGGGATGAGTGGTGCTCGGGCACGGGGACCTCACTTGCTCGTGGTGCTGAACGACCACGCTAGGCGAGGGGTCCGACACCCGCGCGGGCTTGACAACCCGCAGAGGTACTTACCCTCGCGTCAGCGGTAGTTGATGAACTGGAGGTCGACGTCGAGATCGGCTGCCTTCAGCATCCGCTGCACCTCCTGCAGGTCGTCGCGGGACTTCGACTGCACGCGCAGCTCGTCGCCCTGGATCTGCGCCTTGACGGACTTGGGCCCCTCGTCGCGGATCAGCTTGCTGATCTTCTTCGCGTCCTCGGAGGAGATGCCCTCCTTCAGCGTGGAAACGAGGCGGAACTCCTTGCCGGACGGCTGCGGGTCCTCGGACTCGAGGCTCTTCAGCGAGATGCCGCGCTTGATCAGCTTCGACTGGAACACGTCGAGAACGGCCTTCGCGCGCTCATCGCTGTTCGCCTTGATGAGGATCGACTCGCCGCTCCACTCGATCGAGGCGCCGGTGCCCTTGAAGTCGTAGCGCTGCTCGACCTCCTTGCGCGCCTGGTTGAGGGCGTTGTCCGCCTCCTGACGATCCACCTTGCTGACCACGTCGAACGAAGAGTCTGATGCCATGCGTTCGAGGGTACCGCTGCACCGAGCGGATGCCGCGGGTCCCGGCATCCATATCGTTGCGCGCCCGTGATCCCCGGCCGCTAGCGTCGAGACATGGATCGTCGGGGGAAGATCATGCTCGGTATCGCCGTGGGGGCTGTGGCGGGATTGCTGGCGCTCGCGGCGCCGGCGGTCATCGGCATGATCCCGACCGACGAGGTCGTGGCGGAGGCGCCGTCGCCGTCTGCCACCCCGGAGCTCGTCGTGACGCCGACGCCCGAACCGACGCGGATTCCTGAGCCGACCCAGCCCGCTCCGGTCGAAACCACTCCCGCCCCGCCCGAGAGCAAATGCCTCGGGGTGGCGCCCGGAAAGGATCGCGGGTCGATCTCGCCGGGTGCGACGGGAGTCGTGGAGCGGTCGAACGCGAAGGGGCTCGCCACCGTCTACCGCGTCGTGTCGAATGACTCGTACTGGGCGATCGTCGAGCGCTTCTGCCTCGACAGCGGCGACTTCAACGCCGCGAACGCACTCGATGGGCCGGGAGACATCTACGAGGGCGACTACCTCGCGATCCTCTCCGAGGGCATGGAGACTGCGGTGGCACTCAACGAGGCGAAGAAGGGCGGCTACCGCACCCATCAGGACTGCGACGGGATCGCCCGGATCGAACTGTCCGAGCCGGATTCGTCCGGTCGGATAGCCGTGAGCATGACGGGAAAGCTCGTCGACACCGGTGTGGGCGAGTACGCCGAGGGTCCGGTCGAGAAGGTCGACGGTGCGCCGACCGTCTATACGGTTCAGCCGGGCGACACCTACCGCGGCATCGGCGACCGTTTCTGCGTCGACGCGATCACCGTGCAGCACCTCAATGAGGCAGGCGGGCCGGAGCGCGTCCTCCAGCCCGGAGACCGCGTTCAGCTGCGCCCGACGAGCCGATCGATCGAATCGAAGGGATGACCGCCGCGCGCCGACGGTGACCACGCGGCTCGCGCCTCTACCCTGACCAGGTGAGCACGCCCGCACCCCCTCGGCTCGCGCAGCGCGCCTGGGGCATCGCCGCCGTCGTCATCGTCGTCCTGTCGGTCCTGCCGACCTTCCTGGTCCTCCTGCTCGTCGCGACGGTCGACGAGCAGTACGGCTGGCTCCTCATCGTCACCTTCGCGTTGCTCGTCGCGGGCGGGTCGGCGGCGATGCTCGCGGGCCTCGTCGGGGTCGTCTTCGCCGCCATCCGACGGAGCGGCTTCCTCTGGCCGGCGATCGGAACGGTCCTCGGGATCGGACTCGTCGGCGCCGCCTCGATCATCCTGGCGGTCGGCCGCTGACGACGGAGCCGCGGCATCCCATGCTTCGTAGACTGGAGGGATGCGGCCGCTGACAGAGGACCAGTTGCGCGACGTGCTCGTCAATGCGACGAGAGACGAGCGGGAACGTCTCGAACTGCCCCACGACTTTCCGATCCTCGAGTGGGATCACCTCGACTTCCTCGCCTGGCGAGACCCCACGACACGCAGCCGGGGCTACGTCGTCGCCGAGATCGGCGGCGAACCCACGGGCATCGTGCTGCGGGCCGCGAACGGCGCCGCCCACGCCCGATCCGCGATGTGCAACATCTGCCACACGATGCAGCCGGGCAATCAGGTGACCATGTTCACCGCGCGCCGCGCGGGAGACGCCGGTGATCGCGGTGACAGCGTCGGCACCTACGTGTGCGCGGATCTGACCTGCCACGACAATGTCCGTATCGCCGCTCCGCTCGCGCCGAGTGAGATCCGCGCGAGCGTCGATCGACGGATCGACGGCACTCGACACCGTCTCGAGTCCTTCGTGGAGCGGGTCGCGACCGCCGCCTGACGGCTCGGTTTTCGACAAGCCCTCCGGGAGGGTAGTATCGGTGATCGCGCCTCCGGTCGACTGAGAAAGCCGGGCGGGTGCGCACTTGGCGAGTTACCCAAGCGGCCAAAGGGATCTGACTGTAAATCAGACTGCATTGCATTCGGGGGTTCGAATCCCTCACTCGCCACCATGGGTTGTTCGACCTTCTCGCAAAATTTATTCGGACAACTAACAGAGCGAAGAGGATCGCGGTGAAAACCGTGGTCCTCTTCCTCGTTCTCGGGCTCTGAGGGCCGCTCTCAGCAAGCCCTGCGAGTGTTCGTAGTAATGATCGGCGCTCGAGACTGGACCTCAGACACGGCGAATAGCTCTCCAGTCGTGAGGCTGGAGAGCTGATGTTCAGGTATTCAGTTCAGGGACGCGGTGCGGCTAAATGCGCAGTTGGGTCTTCGACTTGGGTGGGGCATCGCGGTCACCCGAGTTGCGCCGTCGAGTCTGACGGTGCGTCAGGCGGGTGCGGGCGGGAGTCTTGCGCTGGCGCCGGCTGCGTTCGTCGATGACAGTAACCTCGTCTTGTCCCTCCAATGCCTGCTCGGCCTTGTGCTCGAGGAACTGGCGAATCTTCGTGAGGTTCGCTGCGGCAACCGCGATGACGACGAGGATCGACTTCGCGGTCGCGCCGCGCATACGGAAGCGTGCTGGCTCAGCGAGGCTGTATCCGGAGGCGTTCTTCACGAAGCCGTTCACTGATTCCACGTTGTTGCGTAGATGGTGGTAGTGGTTGGCCCACTCGTCGCTCTGGTATTCGTAGTGCTGTCCGTGGCGGCCGGAGTCCGCGACGTTGAAGGTCGTGGAGTGCAGGTTTTGGCAGACCGCGGGCATGTGCTTCGGGTCGGGTGCCAGCTGGAGCAGCGCACGCCCGTCTTTGCGTGTGTCGACGACATCGGGTTTGAGTGTGCATTTGAGGAGCGGGTTGGGACCGGCGGCCCCGCACTTGAAAGGGATGTTGCCATTGGGTTTCATCGCACCCTTCTCACGGAACCGGTAGGTGCTTCGAGTTGCGAGGCGGGCTCTCCAGAGGGATTCGAGGTCTCGCTCTCGTTGTTTGCGCTCGTCTTTCGTCAGCGGCAGCTTGTCGAGGTTCTCGATTCCTTCGCGGTAGTACTTCGTTGCGTGGATGGCGTCCTCTGGCGTGTGCGGGTCGTACCAGGTGCCTTCGATGAGGATCGCGCCGTGCTTGTACCCCTGGATGCCGAGTTCGTCCTTGGGGTAGTCCATGAGGAGTTTGACACCAGCGCGGCGGAGCGGGATCTGGAGGAGCTCGGCGTCGCCTGCGGGCATGTAAGCGCGGTCGGTGGCGAGGTGCTCGATGGTGTGACCGCGTTCCCAGAGGTTGTCGACGAGTCGTCGCGCGTTGGCGGCTGGTTCGGCGCTCGGGATATGCATCGTGAAGCCCACCACCAAATTCGGGACGTCGCCCGCAGTTACTTTCCCGCCGTTGCTGCCGGTGACGGCGAACTCTGCCTCCTGGGCGTACTCGATGATGCGGACCTGCTCCCCCTGCTTCGGGAGGGTTCCCTTCTTGGTGCGCAGGTAGAAGCCAGCGTCGGGCTCGGATGAGACGCGGGCGTTGTCCGGGAGCGCAGCTAGGCGTTCCTTGCCGATGCCGCGCGCGTGGGTCTTGAGCCTGGTCGCGTCGATGGCGAGGGAGATCTTCTTCGGCCGGTACTTGACCGGCAGCATCTTGTAGGTCGCTTCGAGAATCGAGTTCTGAAGAATCTCCCGGCGCCGGCGACGCTTCTCGATGATGTCCGCGTTGTCTTCTCGCCATTTCAGTTCGTCGCGGTACTCGGCGACGGTGAGGCGGCGGTGCCGGTTCCTAAGGGGCTCGGCATCGACGAGGTCGAAGATGCGGGTGGTTGCGCTCCGTGCCCGGTCGTAGATGGCCTCGGGGCGGGTGAAGGCGTTCATCTCGTAGCCGAGGATGGCGGCGGTCTTCGGTGTGAGCCGTTCTAGGAGGACCAGTGTGACGCGTGTGCAATGCATCGGCTGCTGTTCCATCGCGAGGATGAGCCAGACGATGAGAACCGTCCGCATGGAGATGAACGCCTCACGGCCGCCCTTATAGCTGCGGTCCTGCGACTGCCAAAGTGTCAAAAGTCGGGGGAGGTCCGACTGGTCGATGATGTGTGCAGCCTTCTTGATGGTCAGAGTGTCGATGGGCGGGCGCTTCGTCTCGTCGTGCAGCGCGAGCGAGTCTGCTTTGCGGCTCATGCGGGGTCGCAGACGGCGAGGAGGTCTTTACGGTGGGGGGCGTGGGTCCGGATGATGCGGGCGAGGCTCCGCACGTTCGTGAGACCTGCCATTTGTGCGAGGGCCTGCGGGCTGTGACCTTCGTTGATGCGCGCGACCAGCCAGGTGTTCCGGGCGCGTCCCGCTGTGGGACTCGCGCCGTGCGTGTTGCGAACCGCGTCCAGGACAGCGACGGTGGTGCGAAGGCCACCAGTGGGGGAGACGAGGTAGCCGGGCGTGACCTCGGCCGCTGCCACGAGAAGCTCTCTCCACTCCGGGTCTGCGTGTACCTGGCGGGCGCGGGTGCCGGGGATGTTGACGATGACCGCGTCACCGGCGGCGCTGACGTGGTCCTTGTGAACCTGAGCGACCTCGCTCGCGCTCAAGCCGCACCCGAGGGTGAGGCCGGCGAAGCCGTTGGCCGTTATGCCCGAAAGGTGGTTCGGCTGCCAGGTCGCCCAGTCCCGAATCTGCATGAGCGCTTTCAGGTCGTAGACACGGAACGGGTTCGTCGGGGTGGTGCTGCGTACGCCGTTACCAAGGGTCGCTTTCGGGAGTCCGGCGACAGCGCGGAGCAGGTTGCGCTCTTGAATCGCTACTCGGCTCGACACCTCCGTGGCCCGATAGAGCTCGTATCCGAACACGAGGTCTTCGCGAAGGCTCGTCCGCGAAACGGGTGCCGCGCCTGTCGAGTACAGCCAGTCAAAGAACCCGGCGAGGGCGATGATGCTGCTCCGCGCGACGTTGATGGTGCGGTTCGCGGCGTAATCGGTCGCGAGGGTACGAACAAGCGTCCCAATGGCATCCCAATGGTCGGCTGGTGTGTCGCCGCGGTAGCTCGTGATGTGGTCCGAAATCTCCGTCATGTGTGGGGCTATGCGCCAGACGGCTAAATGAGCGCCGATTTCGGGCGAGTGTTGCAATTCTCGCAATATGTCGTCGCTTATCGTCGAGAAGGCGCAGAATAGGATGGTGGGAGTCGCGAAGTACAGCCCGGCAGATCTCTGCGACCAACCAGGTGCCTTCGGCCGCCGCAGCACTACCTGGGCCGTAGCCCACGCGTCGCCGGCGGCGGAGTCGCGGCGCTCAGCCGCGATGCTCCAGCACCACATCGCGATGGGTCTCCGCGCTTCTCTCCGAGCGAGACGGGTTAGCCAGGAGGGTCTCGCAAGGGAACTCGGCTGGAGTTCTGGCAGGCTCTCGCGAGCAATGTCCGGCGCGGCGCCGGTGTCCGTGGAGGATCTCCTGTTGCTGTCCACGGTGAGCGGCGCGAGCTTCTTGGCGGCCGCTACGGCCGCAGGGTTGATCCGGGAGTCGGGCAAGGAGAATCTGCAGTACTTGCAGGGGTATCTCGAGCATCAGCTGTCTCAGGTGCAGGCAAGAATTGCTGATAACGCACGAGCGCATCCATCGACTTGAGTCCCGCCCAATGCAGAAGATCTTGCATCGGGACTCCGACGCTGAGGTTTCGCACTAACCAGGTCGCCCTCATGCGTTGCGTGGTCGGCCCAATTTCCTGGGCGACGCTCCGCTGCACAAAAGTGTGCACGACGTTCTTGTGGAATTCGATGCCGGGCCGAAATAGCGATGCGTCCCAATGCTCGGCGCGCCTGGCAACGGCGCGCAGGTCCTCGGTCCATTCCCGCGCGACTCTGACCGTGCGGGGGCTGTTCCCACTGATCACCGTGAGGTGCGAAAAGTCGAGATCGATATCCGCCGCGCGCACTCGCGAGAGATCCCTCGTTGGGAGACCGGCGCCGATGCCGAGCGTGATGAGAGCGTGAGCGGATCTTCGTGACGCCGGGTCGCGCTGCAATGTTGCCCACGTTCGTAGCTCTTGGATCTGCGCGGCCGAGTACGGCGCGGAAGGATCGGCAGCGCGCAATCGCGGCAGTGGCCGGTCAGTGTCGATGATTCCTAGGGCCTCGCCAACTCGAAGGAGAATCGATCGGTGCCGAGCCATGGTGGAGGGCCGCGAGGTGGGGATCATCGACACGGAGTAGGCGATGACATCTCGGCTAAAGAGCACCTCCGCTCGCAATGGCATGCCTGCTACGAGGTGCGCCCAATGAGCGTGGTGCGCCACCGAGTGCAGAATCGCCGCTTCGGGATATCGCACGTGCTCCGCAACCCGCGAGGCGACATCCGACACAAACGGCTTCAGCTGTCGCCATTCGTTCTCCGCGAACGTCGGCGTGTACTCGCGCGTCATCGCCTGCCACAACGTGGCGACGTGGACATGCCGCGCGGACACAGATAGCGATATACGCATTCAAATCGAAATAACGGCAACTGTATTTGAATGTCGTAAACCGGGTGACGCAGTCTGTCCTCAGATGGAGGACGCAGAATGCCGCGCGAGATGACCGAGGTGGGATTCGAGCCACGCGATATGTTCGCGCAGCCGAAAGCTTTCGGCGTGGTGAACGCGACTCCATCGCCTGCTGATGGAGTGCGCGCCGATGACTGGCGGTACCGCGCCGCCGTAGTGCAGCATCGCTTTTCTCGGACTGTCAACGACGGCCTTAAGTTGCGTGGCCGGCATCGGAAAGAATTCCTCGCGCCATACGCTGACGTTCGCAGTCTGAGTATCGGCCGAGTAGGCAGAGTGCTCCGAGGCGAGCAGCTTGCGACGATGGCGGACCTGGCGTTCTGGGCTGAGCATTTCCCCGAAGTGGTCGAGCGGCTGCGCGAGTACTTCGACTGGTGGGTCCAGGACCAAAGGCGGCTATCGGACCACGAGCGCGAACGGCGCCAACCGTGACACGCGCCGCAATCAGTAGGCACGTCGTTTCCCGCTCAGCTTCAGCATGCCACCGGAGCGTAATCCCGGTTTTCTTGGATAGTCAATATGTCGATGCCGCTTGCTGTGCCGATCGGGGAGCGACTCGGTGACCTGGGACTCGAAGTCCGCGGCGCGCCTCGGGGGCGTGCTTCGAGAACTCCGACTGTCCATGGGACTGACTCAGCAGGGGCTCTCGGACCGAGCGGGCGTCACGAAGAACCAGATCCAGCTCATTGAGGCGGGGCGTGCTGAAGCTGGTGAGCACGCCGCGCCCTCGAACCCCCGCATGGCAACACTGGCGAGACTCTGCGCGGTGTTTGACCTCTCGGTGGCGGATGTCCTCGCACGCGCCGAGGTCTAGCGAAGGCTGAGGCGATCCGGTGCGAGCTCCGTCAGGATCATCCGCCCCGGATGCTGGGGATCTCGTCACCGGCATCGGGCCGTTCGGCCCATGCAACCGGGCGGAAGAATCCGCCCGGCACACATAGCCTCCGTCGGCAACATACATGACGGTCCCGCACATTGGGCAGTTCGGCTGCTCGCCGACATCGAACTCGTCTGACGCGTAAGGCATGCGGCGAGTGTAAACAGGCGCAATCAGACGGCGCCGCTGCAGTGTCGGCGCACCCTGACATCCTCGTCATGAGAAGGGGATACCGGTCGATGGGCACGAACAGGCGCTATTCCACCTCCATCGATGCACGCATGGACGATCGGATCCTTCAGGGCGTCGCCGCGAAGGGTGCGCTACGGTCGCTTTCTGCGGCTGAGCTGCGTCTCGACGAGCGGCCCCTGACGATCGACCCGCGGCCGCGAAGGAAGGTCCGGGCCTGGGTGCGATTCGGCGACACCCCGATACGAGTCGATGCGACCGCCGCCCGGTGGACGCCGGATGCCGTGGGAATCGTGTTCACGGTAGACGGGGTCGAGCACCGTTGCTGGGTATGGGTGGGTGCGGTTGATGAGGTCGGCGCAGTGACCTCGCCTCGACAGCGCGTGCCATAGGCGCACGCTGGAATCAGCTTGGCGAAGGTGATGGCCGCTCGTTCCTCGGGGTAGAGCGCTGCGAGGGGGGTGACGCCGCGCACGTTCGAGGAGCGCATCGCAGGATCGTTATCGGATCTGGATCGTCCGCGGCGGCGTCGCCGACGCATAGCGCGCTCAGAACATCAGGCTCGGCGCTAGGTCCGACCTCATCGGGTCGTGCTAGCGGCAGTCAGAGCCTCGATGCTTAGATGCATGCGATCGATTCGCGGTCTCGAAGTCGGGCGCAATGAATCCCAACCCCATCAGATGTCCCCTCCGCCGCGCCCGCCGAGGAGCCACCATGATGGATCACAGTTTCGGGCCGCGACGCATCGCGCGGTTGCGTTGCATTTCCTTGGCAGAAGCGAGCGGAGAACCGGCGTATGCGGCCGAAGGTGATGTCGAGATAGTTCACCGCGGGGGCGCCGGGCGGGCCTTCGCGCGGAGACACTTCTCGCCACGGCAGCGACTGGAGGTCTACGCAATCACGCCAGCTTCCGCGAGCCACTCTGAGACTGCGCGGTCCCAGGCTTCCTCGTTCCCGCGAGAGACAGCACTGATCACGGGTTTGAACCTATCCAAGACGGTCCCCGAGTCCATGCTTCTCAGCCACGCTTCGAAAGCCGCTCGATGCTCCTCCCCGTACTGACCAGCCAACATCTCCAATAGGTCACGCCGGAGCCCCTCGCCACTCATCCGCCGCACCATGCGCTGGGTGGCAGATGACGGGCCCGCCGCGCTCCACGCGGATTGTATGTTCGCATAGCCAACAAGAGTGTCGAGGTGCGGCGGAATCGGAGGGCCCTCGGTGGTTCCGGCGATGAGGATTGGAATCGCCTGCTTCCGCACCCATTCCTCGATGTAGGTGACTTCCTTCATCAAGGTGATCCACTCGCCGCTGCTCGGGCGTTGAACGACGACATCCGGCCACACTGACACCCCTTCGCGCACACCGAGGGGTACGGAGGCCAGCACGTCGCCAACCTGGACGTGGTCTCGGTGTCCAAGGGGTTTGCGGACGACATCGGAGTCCAGATCGACGCGACCAACACGCGTCAGAGCCACAGCCGGCTCCCGGTGCTTCGCGAAATTAGTGTGTCCCACGAGAGCGCGAAGCGGATGCGACGCGGAGTCTCGCCGATGCAGCGGTTGCAGCCTATGCAGGCGCTCACGCAGTTCGCTGCCAAGGTCGAAGAGCCCGAGCGACACCCTGTCCTTCCGGCGCGTCCACCCGTGGAAGTCCTCCTCCTTCTCAGCAGCAGGCACCTCAAGTGCACGCGCCTCCGCCTCTGTCAGATCACGACCGACCCGTAGTAGTACCTCGGCGTACAGGGTGTGCTCCAGCACATTGCGCATCTGATTCAGAGCATCAGCGAGCAAGCGAGGCACCGCTTCGGGCAACGGAAGCGTCCCGACGAGGACTACCTCCTCGTGAGTGCTGGTGTAGCGCGCTTTCAGTTGCAGTGGGTCGAGAGCGAGATAGCCTTCCAAGGCCAGCGTCAGGCTCTCTACCGTCGCGTCGATGTGGGCGAGCGAGTAAAGGACGTGCTCTTGATGGGCCGGCAACCAGACGCCACCTGGTCGTTTCGCCATCCATCTCTGCGGCCGCTGAACGGATGTCACCTGACCACGGTAAGGCCATGTTTCGCGTGATGTGTGGCCGACGTCAGCGAACGACAGCACGACCACCATTCAGTCTGCGTCGGTAGGAACGAGCGTCGCCAAGCCGAGCTTCTCCGCGAGAAAGCGCAGGGACAGGTCGTAGCTGGCGACCGCGACCTTTTCGACATACGGGAGCACCGCCAGTGCGCGGTCAACGATCGCCGCGTCGTTCGACGGAAGCCTTATGTGACGAAGGTCGTCCATCATCAACACTGCACTGAGGCGCCCGTCTACGACGTCGTTGTCCCGGAGGTGGCTGCCTGGGAAGAGCTCCGACAGGCGTCGAAGCGCGTTGCGGGCGAGCATCCTCTGCGGCTGCTTCGTTCCATCCGCCGCAACGTGGGAAGAGTTGCTCAATTTGAGGCTGTCAAGCTCAGAAACGACGACGAGTGGGACACCAAGTGTGATCGGCTCATCCGGATCCCAGTTCAGTCGCCCCGCCCACTTGATTTCGACTAGCTCGGCGGAGTGGCGGAGGAGCACGTTCGTGTCGAGGACAACGACCTGCTTGTCACGCCACAGGCCTCTCGCGGCCTCAACAGAGGTATACGCCGCGTCGAGGTGCTGCACTGTGGTGCGAATGGCATGGTCGACCGCGTCGTGAGTACTGCGCTGCCCAAGATCGGTTTGAACTCGCGCAAGGTCGAACTCGTGGGTAAGGAAGATCGCCCGGATATCGCCATCGTCCAACGTGTCACGCAGCGCCGCGACCTGGCGATATACCCACTCGGTATAGAGACTGACGGGATTCGCGAAGAGCCTGCCGGAGGTGAGGAGATCCCCTGCCTCCTGACGTGCCGCCGAGATTTGCTGCGCAGCGATATTCGCCCGGACACCGGGAAGCAGGTTCACCATGGCTTCGCTTTCAAACAGTCATATGCGGTGGCACGTGTGGTGGCCGCAGCCCGACTGTACCGTCTGTCCCGGCGCCCGCCCTGGCTTCACGAATGGCAGCGAGTCGGCTCCCAACCGTGAATGGACGGGACCGGTTCAGGGCGGTGGATCGCATGGGCATGAGCGTTGCGCCGCGTCAACTATTCGGGCAGAATCCCGGTATGCCGGGACCGGGTCCCTGGAACGAGCGGAGGTCATTGGTGAAGACGTACGCGACGGCAGCCACGTGGGAGCTCGAGATGCCCCGGGTCGCTGTAGCTGGTGACTTACATGGGTCGGAGTCATGGCTGCGGAACGTTATGCGAACAGTCCGGTCTGAGGCGCCAGATGTGACGACAATCCTCCAGCTCGGGGACTGGTGGATGGACCTGGACGCATCCGACGAGCTCGCGTCCGAGTTCGATATCGAGCGTGTGGGGGTGGTCCCAGGTAACCACGACCCATATCCCGCCTTTCAGCATCTGCTCGACGCGCACCCGGGGAAGGCCGTCCAAGTGAGCAAGTCCACGTGGATCTTCCCGAGACCATTCCGCATCCGGGGGATGGGGAGGGACATCCTCGCGTTCGGGGGCGCGACGTCGGTCGACCGGTACTGGCGGACGCCGGCCGAGTGGTTCCCCGAGGAGACCATCACTGACGAGCAGGTTGCGGCGGCGATCGCTGGCGGGCCAGCCGACATCATGCTCACGCACGAGAGCCCGGCGAAGTCCCCGGTAAAGGCTGTTCGGCAAATACTCCGCACGAACCCGCACGGGTTCCCTCGAGAATCGATCATCGAGTCAGCCGCGTCACGCGTCCGACTCGGCAAAGTATGGGACGCGGTGCGCCCCGACCTCCTCTGCAACGGGCATATGCACGCCCCGGGGGCTGGTCAGACCGAGGACGGGCGCCGGGTGATCTCGTTCGGATGCAATGAGCAGGAGGGAAGCCTCGGCATCCTCGACCTCAGGGACCTCTCCGTTGAGTTCCCATCCCTCAAGACTATCCGTGGCTGGTGAGGCATCGACGATGGTGAGTGACCCTCGGTACCGGCCGGTCGTGGCGATCGAGGTGTCCGGGCTGCTGACCTCGCATGCCAACGACCCCGACGGCAACCCGCTGTTCCCGAACCCCGTCGTTGCTGAGGTGGAGTTCTCCAAACAGAGGTGGCCGCAAACACTCGATGAGCCTGAGTGGGACGAGCACGGCCGGAGCGTCAAGGCGTACTGCTTCAACCGGCCGGGCGTGGAGTGGGTGAAGGTGATGGTCGCACGGGGCTACGAGGTGGTGTGGAGCTCGGTGTGGTTGGAGCACGTCAACACGTACTTCGGTGAGCGCCTCGGCCTCCCACGCTTCGAGAACGTCTATGACCCTTCCATGGCCGCGACGACGTCGGCCGCCGATGCTTCTATCGCGACCCTTGCGAGGCGGTACCCGGGAAGGCCCATCCTGCTGACCTTGGACGACCCGGCGCCCGAGGGTGGAGACGCGCTCGGAATGGCTCGTCATCCTCGCGATCGGTCGATCACCATGGTCGCGGCCTTCCCCTGGTATGCCCCCGCGATGCCCGAGGACCTCGCCGAGGTCACGGAGTGGCTCCAAATGACGACGACCCTGGAAGGCCAGAAGGAGCTCGCCCGCCTTCGCCAGCACCACAAACGGCGCGGCAGGGAGCACCTCAGAGCGATGCGCGCGCGAACATTCCACGGTGAGGAGCACCCGTGGTTGGACGCAGGTCGGCGCCCGACCGAAGAGGACCGTCTCGCCGCGAGCAGCGGCCTCAGTGCCGATCAGATCGTGACCTACAACGTGATCGCCGAAGTGCTTCGGCAGGGACTCGGCGACCGTCTCGACGCATGGTTCAAGATCGATCTTCTCCGGACCCGTGACATCACCGGAGCCGTCCAGCGGAGCGTCGATCGCGCCAAAAAGGGTGCGGTTCAACGCAGCGACGATGACCAGCAGAGCAGCGATGACTGAATCGTCGGGCGCGAACCCGTGGGCGAAGGTAGTCGGTCCGTGCTACATCGCCGAGTCGCTGCAACGCGAGCTGGACATGACGCCGGCGGAGGTCGAGGTCGCGGTGCGCGAGCTACGGCTTATCTGTCTTACTACCTCGGATGGCGTCGATCTGTACCCAGCGTTCCAGACTCGAGCGGGCCGACTAATCACCGGCCTTCACCCAGTCCTCCAGGAGCTCGCGAGAGGCCCTCAGGCTCCGTGGATGTGGGCGCAATGGCTCAACGCGCCGATCATGCGACCGGGGGGAGCGCCCCGCCGGCGTATCGACGAGCTCGCCGCGGGGAACACCGCGTCGATCGTCCGAGAAGCACGACACACAGCGACGTCCTGGTCGTCATGACCAACAGCCATGGATCGCGCGAACGCTTCGCCGGAGCGACTCTCGCATCGTCGAGCCCGACGCGTCCGCGTCCACCCCGGCTACCCCCGGTCACGACTTCGCGGGTCGACTATCGAGTTCTCGAGGGACGGTTCGCGAGAACGCTGACGCGCGTGAGGACGGAATGACAAAAATGAAATACGGTTCTGAGTCCTGCCGCGCGACTGGAGAAGGCGGCACCCGGCTGTGAACGTCCAGCGATTCCGGCCCGTGGTTGCGATCGACCTCGACGGCGTACTCCGCGTACCCCCCACTCGCGAAGGAAATCCTGTGCGCGAGGGCATCATCTCCGCGCAGATCACCTACCGCCGCGAGGCCTATCCCACCCTGCATCACTCTCAGCCGCCTTGGGATGAGGTCGATGAGTTCAGCGATGAGGATGGCGAAGAGTTCTCGGGTGTTGGAGTGGCATGGGTCCACGACCTCATCCGTCGCGGTATCGAGGTTGTGTGGGCCACGACATGGCAGCACCACGCCAACACCTACTTCAGTCCTGTCCTCGGGTTTCCGGAACTGCCTATTGCGGTCGTCGACAACGGTTCCTTCTTTCGTGAGCCGTCGGAGTGGGAGGTCGCGCAGCTCGGCGAGGACCCGCGGTGGGCGGGACGTCCGCTGGTGTGGGTGGACGACGACACTCCTCTCGGCTGGGGGGGTAGAACGCGCCCGCCGCCCGAGGGACAAGGCCATCACGTTGTCGCACCGTGTGGCATCATCCTGGCGCGGACTTGTGCAGCGGGAGGTCAACGAGCTCGACGCGTGGCTCGCACTTGTATCAACGCCCGACGGTCAGACAAACCTCCGCCGCCGTCGCAGGGCAGAGCTACAGCTCGCTGCCACCCGCCGGCGACGCCAACGTCAACGGGCCGAGAGAGCGGAACGCTGCGAGGCCGCACTCAACGTTCTCCTCCCTGAGCGCCCCGAGCTCGCAAGGGCGCTCGCGAGGTTCGCCGGCAGACCATCCGCGGAGACGATCACGAGGATCTCCGCCACGCACGAGCTCGACGAGTCAACTATCCGTTGCCTCCTGGTGATCCTGACTTCCTTCGAAGCGATCGAATGATTCGCGAGCCAACGGACGCACGCGAACAGTTTGCCGCCGTAGGGAACGCGGTGGTTCAAGGTATCACCGAAGCCGAGACGCAGCGCTTGGCTGCCCTTGGCGAGTTGTCTGACGCTTTCGCGCGGCACATCCCGATCCGCCTGCCGGATCTCGGAGAGACCCTGGAAGCGCCGGGTCGCTGCACTGCACTGCACGGCAAAGGTCCGCGAGCGACGGTTCCGGGTTCGTCGGTTGGCGAGTGTCCCGCGGTGCCGTGCGCGGGACACTCGCACTATTGACTGGCCGCCGCTCGGTTCGGGGAGGAGGTCCGGCCGGGGACGTCGCTTTTGGCGCGCCTCGACGATTCAGCAAGAGACCCCGCACCCGCCAGCAATCCCAGTGCAACCGTGCCGCATATAGTCACTGTGGGTAAGCCCGCCTCGAGGGTGACGTAACCGAGTACAGCGCAACCTGTGGCCGCGAGAACTGATGCCACCACAACGAGCGCTCGCATATATCCGAATCGCCGGCCCGTCGCGACTGCCTGCCGAGTAAGTAGCCACACCGCCAGGCCACAGGCGGCCCCGACCCCAGCACCGTAGGGTGCGCCGTAAACCATCAAGCCCCAGGGAATGGGCTCTGAGGCATAGACGCTCGCGATCGTCACCGCCGCCAACACGACACCGGTCGCAGCGCCGGTCACGCCGGCGAGGACGAATCGACGAATCGAGGTTGCTATCACGACTTCACGATACGCCGGTCAGAGCGAGTTCCGGCGGATGAGATTTCCGAGGAAGTTGAGCCATGTTTGGCTAGCGACTCGCTTATTTACCTCGTTCGCAACAGCCCCGTTGTCCTTCAGGATGTGCGCTCCCACCGCCAGATGGAGATACCCAGATTTGTCGTTGTAGAAAGTAAAAGAGATGGTCGACCCCGCGCCATCGAAATGCCCCGGGGCGGCAATGAAGGCGAAGGTGGTCGAGGTAACGTAGTTCATCTTCACGGCAGCGTTGATCTTCACGATGCATGTGAAGGGGCTGGCGTCCAGGGGGATCAACTGCCCGACTTTCGGGAACGCTTTCGGAGCTCCTGCGACGGGAAAGCTGCAGTTGAAGCATCGCCGAAGTTCAGCCATCACCCGCTTCGGGGTTGCCTTCTCTTTGCCGTGAGCCACGACGCCGTTCAGCCCATGATCCAGGTAGTAGTTCCAAGCGGGATCAGAGACTACGGGAAAGACCGCATCCGTGTAGTCGATCTTCTGGGTAAGTACTGAATTGTCCAGAGTGTAGGAAGTCTCCAGGTACTTGCCCGTTGCGTCGACTGCCCACGGCGCGCCGAGATCTACGACGTATCGATCCTCGTCGTCCAGGATTTTGAAGGAGCCGTCTTCCATCGGAACAAGGTAGGGATCCTGGATCCCTTGGAGCTTGAAGTCCAGATCCTGTGCCGCGCCGGCGGTTGTCACTGTGGTGATGATCCGGGTCTCGCTCGGCATGATGTCGACGAAGGTCGCGGACCCGGCTGAGTCGCCCACTTCTGTCACATTGCCGAACTTGTCCTGAACGAAATCCGACTCCGGGGCGACCACAGTGAAGGATCGTTCTCCTTCGTTTTCGCCGCCGATCACAATCTTGTCGCTCTCGCCGCCTTGAATCAGTTCTGGGGCGGCAGGCAGGTCTTCATAGTGCTCGGCAACAGTCGCGACCGTGGCCTCGACCAGATCCTCGCCGACGCTCGGCTCATTCCCGTAAGCGGTGGCAGAGCCACCGAATGTCAACGCGAAGACGATCGTGGTGACCGCGGTGGTTCGCAGCGTGCTCCCGTTTTTCCGTTTCTTGGCGTGCATGAACAACATTCCCCCCTCGACGCGGAATCCCCCGATCCCGCGAGGTGCACCAGTGCGGTGCGCGACAGGTGACCAAGCGGCCTCCTGCGCTCTTTTTAGCAGAAAGGCAAACGCCACCGTCGCATTTGATCCGCCCGGGCCCGCTCGCTCCGGAAGGAGTCGGTCTCAACGGGAACGCCGTCTTCGCCGCACTGCCCGACTGATCAAGACCGCTTGCGGAGCTTGACGATCTCTGTTGAACCCCGACGCGTCGAGCCCCTCAGGGCCTCGACGCGTCGGAGAAGCCTTCTGGCGGGAACCGATGTCGGTCGACGGACATGTCGGAGTGTCACCACGCCAGGTGGTGAGTAGTCGACATCGAAGGATAATCATGAGCCACAGTGTTGTGAACGAATCCGCCCGCGCGAACGGTCTCCGGAAGATCGCGGTCTTCGGCGCGGCAGTTGCCCTCGTGATCGGCGGGATCGGAGTCGCGTCCGTCGGTTCCGCCGATGCCGCACACGCAGCCTGTCAGGCGGTCGGGCAGAAGGGCGGCACAACCACGAGCTGGACCCGCGCCCAGAGCAACGACTGCGAAGGAAACGTGCAAGCGCGCGTGTACCGATACGTCTCGACGTACCCGACGGCATACGACGGAGCGCAGAGCAGGAACTCTTACATCTCAGCGTCCGGCGGTACGGCGGCCGGTCACGCGTTGCGGGTGCAGATCTCATCCGGCGGAGGTTGGGCTGGGTGGTCTAGCTTCTGACCCGACAAGCTGAAGTCAAAGTAAGGTCCAGGATGTGATCGCTGAGCGTCCGCGGCGCACGGGCTCCTCTGCCCGTCGGCCACGGGCGTTCAGCGTCCTGGGACTCTCGGTTCCCGTAACTCGAGGTCTATCGAGATAGAGAGCGAGTATCGCAATGATGAAGAGGCTTGCGATCATGGCCGTCCTCGTAGGAGTCGCCGTGGGGCTTGTGTCGTGCACTGGGCCTCAGCAGAACCTCGCTACTGGGCCTTACGCTGACCTGATCGCTCAGGCGCGGGATCAAGCAACCTCCCAATTCGAGCGGGACGTTCTGGCCGACGGCGAGATAACGCGAGCGGAGTACGAGGAAGCGATACAACGCTTCGTGACTTGCGTGGCCGACGAAGGTGCAACTGTGAAGCCTCAAGATCAGGCCGGCTACTACGTCTACGCCATCGAAGGAGACGTTGCGCTGTACGACAAGGCCGCCGACAAATGCGCCCCAGGAACCAAGGCTCTCATCGAAGGTCTGTATGTGGACATGCTGACCAACCCGAACAATCGTGATTACGACGAGTTGATCGCCGAATGCTTCGTAAAGGCTGGACTTGTGGCTGCACCATTTACCAAGTCCGACCTTCAGGAGCTCCTGACACGCGCAGGAGCCATAAACGCAGGGCAAACTGCCGACTCGGATCAAGTCATCGACAAGGCGGCAGAAGACCTGCTCGCGACAAAGGAAGCCGACCAGTGTATGGCGAACCCGAGTATCGACGGAGACCTCGAGGGCAGCCGATGACAGAAAGGGCATCTGGGACCGAGCGGAGGAATGGACCATCCCCCGCACGATCTTTCGGGTGGACAGGCCTCGTCCTATCTTGGGTCGCGATCGCATCCATCGCCGCCCTCGCCGGATGGTTTCTTGCCTTCCGGCCGCTCCCCGCTGCTGACGAGTCGGCGGCATTCCGCCCGGCGATAATTCCGCTGACCTCGACTGAGTTTGCAGATCCACGCAACGTCACTCTTTCGTTTGAACGCGGAGCGCCGTCAGACGTTCACGTACGAGTCTCGGGAACCATCACGAGGTGGGCGTGTCAGCGGGGCGCCGAACTGCGAACTGGCGACGCGCCCCTGTCGGTCGATGGGATGCCGATTGTCGCGTTGGCAACATCGACTCCTATCTATAGGGACCTCACCGGCGGTGAGCGCGGCGATGATGTGGCCAGCATCCAGCGCGTGCTCCGAGAACTCGGGTACGCCAGTTCCGATTCGGGGCGGTTCGACTGGAAGACCCGAGAGGCGTTCGCGAAGATGCTCGCGGACCGCGGGCTGAAAGACTCCACGGACAGGTCATACGGTTCGGTCAGGCTCCGCGACATCGTGTGGTTGCCGTCGTCCCCGTCAACGGTGACTGCTTGCGGCGCAACCCTCGGGGCTCAGGTCACGGACGGCGCAACCATTCTGAGCATTGGAGGCGGGGTGACGGCAGTGACCTACCCTCAACCAAATGACCTCCAAAAGGGGGCCCGTCAGCTTTCCGTCGGCGGTATTGTCATCGCCGCCGACGAAAGCGGACGCATCACCGATCCTGAAGCGATTCGAACCCTCATCGCTGAGCCGACGGTCGCTTCATTCCTGGAGCGTGACGAAGCCTCAGCCGAGTCTTCGGACGTCGTGGCACGCCTTGAGCTCGTGGATCCGGAGACCGTCTACGGCGTCCCTCCGAGCGCTCTTATCGGCGTTCGAGCCTCCTCAGCGTGTGTGGTGACCGATGGGAGGGCGATACCTGTGACGGTCGTGGCTTCGAGCCTGGGCGTGACGTACGTGTCCTTCGAAGCGGGTGCGTCCGTTGATCAGGTCGAGTCTCGACCCGAGAGTTCGCTCCCGTGCAGCTGAGCGTGAAGGCAGTTTCGTTCGGGTTTCGCGACCAACCTCTGCTCTTTGATGATGTCTCCTTCACTTTGCGTCCCGGGGAACTGACCGCGCTGGTGGGGCCATCCGGTTCGGGGAAAAGCACCCTACTTTCGCTGCTGGCGGGACAGATCTCGCCTGTAAGCGGCGAGCGTCGTGTTGAGGGCATAACGCGCATCGGATGGATCCTGCAAAATCCCGTCGGGTCGCCTCGTCGGACGGCTATAGATCATGTCGTTTTCCCGCTGCTTCTGCGTGGCATCACTCGGCGCAGCGCAGAACCGATGGCGAGAGAACTCCTGGACCGCTTCCTGCTCACAGACGTCGCGGATAGACCCTTTCGGAAGCTCTCAGGTGGTGAAGCCCAGCGGTTGGCTTTTGCGAGAGCCACGGCTGCAGGCTTCGACGCTTTGCTGATTGATGAGCCGACCGCCCAACTTGATCCACGAACGGCGCAGACGATCCGAGAGGTAATTCGCGGGCTCATTTCGCCAGAGCGGTTAGTGCTCGTCGCGACTCATGATCCTCAGCTCCGCGATGAGTGTGACCACGTTGTCGATCTGGGTCTGCGCTGATGCGGACGAGTCAGCTCCTCGGGGAGAGTTTTCGCAATGTCCGCTCCGGGACCACGCGAGCCCTTCTCGGCGTGGTCGCCCTGTTTTCTATCCTGCTCGGAACGGTCGCCTCAGACGGGCTTGCAGCAAGCGACATCTTCTCGAGTCAGAGAGCGGTCCGAGCCTCTGGAGCGAGCGTCGTGACGGTTTCGGCGTTGGGCGGCATTGACGGTGAGCGCTGCGCTTCGTTGGCGAGAGTGCACGGAGTAGTCGGTGCATTTGCGCTTCGGGAAGCGCCAGCCCGGCTCACCCTCGATGCGATGCCCGACACAAGCTTCGCCTTGTACGAGACGACCGGTGATCCGGTAGCTGTACTCGGCGGGCGCTCCACGAGCGACGGGTTGTTGATGTCCAGTCAGATATCCACGCTCTTGGCGGCGGCAGACCGGCCCCTTCTCTCGGTCGCGAATGAGGTCGAGCCGGTAAGAGTCGATGGAGTATTCAACTACCCCGACGACGGCCGGAACTCTCAGCTCGCGGCTGCATTTCTCGCCTCGACCGCAGCGTCCGGGGCATTCGATTCATGCTGGTTTTCTCTGTGGCCGCCCAGCGAAGAACTGGCGGGACTTGCCTCCCTGGTCGTGATGCCCGGCGTCGACGCGTCATCGGTCTCAATAGGCCAGCTAAATCAGACATTTGGACGTGCAACCACGACTGACGAGCTCATGCAGACCCGGACGACGAGATACCTTCCTCCTGCTGGCGCATTGCTTGCCTTCGTCCTCACGTTTCTCATGATTCGTAGTCGGCGAGTCGAGCTGTCCGTGGCTCGCCACCTCGGACAGTCAGCGCGAGGTCAAGTCGGTCAATTGCTCATCGAAACCGCGACCTGGGCACTGGTAACGACGCTCGCCGCTTTCGCGGTAATGACACCGTTCGCAACTGCTTCTCTCACAGCTCGCGAGGTCGAATGGGTCCTCGAAGTGCTGACGCTGAATGTGGCGGTCGTGTTCCTCTTCTCGCTCATCGGAGCGACGGCCGCGACGCTCACTATCTCTTCTCGACGGATGCAGTCGTGGTCGAAAGATCGGTGACGTACGCCGGCCTTCTGAGAAACACATTCCGCCCCGGGGTCTCGGAAGCGCCCGAAGCGTCATGCGACGCCACCAACGAGCCGCAGCGGGGTACGTGAAAATGGGCGCTCAAGACGTGCGTGACGACGGATATCCTCCGGGGCGTGATTGTCTCGATTGCGCGGAACCGCTTGAGCCTAGGCACGTAGACGCGACCCTTTGGCTCGTGTGGCTTTGCCCTTCTCACGGCCCAACCGGCGCTTTGCAAGACCCGTTCCAAGATCCGACCGAGCGAGGTGCCGACATCGTCGGCCCCTTCTGCCGTCGAGTCCAAGTTGGCTTCCACACGATCGAGAGCGGTGCCGCAGAAAACCTGACTCCGCGGCTCACATCGAGAGCGAACGCGACGAGGACATGGCCGAGTGACGGCGAAGGCCAACGGCGTGGGAATCACTATCGTCTAGAGTGCCTCAGCCAAAAGTACCGACGGGACGGTAAACGATCGACGACGACTTGGCGGCAAGGAACCCCATCGTGGAGCAATAGGGCGCGCAAGTCAGCACTTGCCCTTTGTATGAAGTGCTGTCGTAGTGCGACGCCCAGCAGTTGCTGTAGCCCTGCGCCGATCGGATGTTGTTGTTCCATCCGCTCGGCAACGTCGGAAAACCATAGGTCACTCCGTTGCAGCCGCTTCCTGTTCCCCAATGGATGAGTTCGGAACCGCCGCGGGACGTACCAGTCCAGACGCGCCCAATAGTCACTGTTGCGGCAGCTGCGACCCGCCCTTGTGGGCTCCCCCCGTCGACCAGCTGTTCGTAGTCTCCGGGGGCACCTTCCTCGATGAATGCTTCTGCCTCCGTAGCGGTTTCGAAGCATGAGATGACTAGAGGAACCGCTTCCGGTGCTGGATCGCCCTCGGGGATTGCCAGCGCACCCACCGTGCAAACCTCTGTCGGGGGGAGCTCGTTGGCCTGCGCGCCCGAGGGGAGTGCGAGAGTGAGCAGGCTTGCCGTCACGACAATGAGAGTGCGGACTTTCATGGGAAGACCTCCTTGGTCGGTGTCTTCCCGTGCTGTCCGGAATCAGCTCATCGGTTCCGAGCTCCAGCGCGCGGCCACACCGATCCGGACGTCGACCCGCGCACGCGAACGCGACCCCCAGGCGGGACCGAGAGGGCTCGATCGCGAGCGAACGTAGCCTGATGTGAGTAAGCGCTTCTAGGTGCGCCCGGAAGGCGGTGGTTCAGCCGGAGTACGGGCTCAAACCGATGGCGGAGCACTCGAATCGCCCGGGAGCGACGGCGGCGGCGCCATCTTCGGTCACGCATGTCGTGAAGTGCTCGGGAACGTTTCCAGCGCTCGGTGTCGCGTTCAGTGGGTCCTCCGACGCGAAGGCTCCCGAAGCCCACATCTGCTCGCACACGCGCACTGCATCGGTGACCGCGAGTACGCCGTCCGGCGTTCCGATGCTGACGGCTTTTCCGGGGAGCGTGCCGTCAAGGTTGCGACTAGCAGTGTCCAAGCAGTGCACAACCGACGTCTCGCTCACCGGTTGCGAGTCGAGCAGGGCGACCGACGCTATGCCCGTGCTCACAACGAGTACGCCAGCGCCGCCAATTGCGAGGCGGCCACGGAGCGTACTCCACCACTTTGGCCGAGTGAGATCGTGGCGCATGTGGTCGACGAGGAGATTCTCCACTTCTTGCGCGTGGGGCATCCGATTTGAGCCGCTCATAATGCTCCTCCGCAGTAGGAGCGTACGCGCTCAGTCTCGTACGAAGTCTCGCCTTGACTCGAGACAGGCGTGACTTAACGGTCCCCTCGGGTACGGCCAAGGCGATGGATGCATCTCGGGCACTGAACTGCTGCACGACGCAGAGAAGCAGTACCGCTGCATCTCGCGCGTTGAGCTCCCCGAGAGCCACCCGGACTTCGGCAGCGACGGGCAGAGCATCGACCGTGCGAGCTACCTCGTCTGCGTGATCGGGCTCGATGCCCTCATGAGGGATCTTCGCCAGGAGGCGTCGGTATCGACGCGTACCACGAAGGTGATTCTTGGCCACAAACGACACCACCGTGAGCAACCACGGCAGAACAGAATTATCGACGAGTCGAACTTTGTCGCGTTTGCGCCATAGCTCAAGGAAGGAAGATGCGACCACTTCCTCGGCGTCCCAGGCGGAATGCGTCAGGAGCAAGGCGACTCGATACGTGGCGCGCTCATGGCGACGAAAGAGATCACGGTACGCATCTGCGTCCCCGCGGGACAGGCGAAACAGAAGCGCGGCGTCAGTCTCATCGGACACGCTCACCATCACCCATCTCACGTCCCCCGTCGTGTTCGTTCGATTATCGCATCCCGACGAATGGAGGCCGGCCGATAGAGAGGCGAGAGGCGGGGTCGGTGACGGGGTCTCAGAGCCCAAAGCTCCCGGCACGACGCGCTCAGTGCTTCGTCCAACGGTGCCTAGCGCGTAAGCGATCGCCTAATCGGCCGCTGCCATGTTCCCCTCGTGCCACGCGGAAGCGTGCAGTGACTGCAGCTTCACTGCTACTTCGGAAAGCACCGTTCGTTCTTCGTCCGTCAGTTCGCGTTCTGCACGGTGAGCCAACGCCAACACGTAGCCTCCGTACCAACCCAAGCTCTTTTCCATCACGATCTCCATTCGTGCGCGACGTGTTCGCGCTCAACACCTCCATGCGCGGTCGCTGTGAAAAGTCTGTCCAGAAGAGAAGGAACTAACCGCGGGAGGCGGACATCACGACTCGGAACGCCTCGCGACTAGCGAAGTGACCGGGAGATTGGGGAGTTATGTCGGGAAGGGAGTATCCGGCGAGCGACGCGAGGCGCGTCAGTGTTCGGCTTGGTCGCGGGGTGGCGGGCGATGAGGACGCGGCCAGCCGTTGAGCCTGATCGCCGGTTCGGTACAGGCCCCTTACGCCCGCACAGTCGCCTGAAGGGCGACGCCGCAAAGGATGCGTGCCATGGGGTTCTACGTACGCAAGAGCGTGAAAGCTGGGCCGTTCCGCTTCAACCTGAGCAAATCAGGAGTCGGAGTGAGCGCCGGGGTGCCGGGCTTCCGTGTGGGCACGGGTCCCCGCGGGAACTATGTCCACCTTGGTCGCGGCGGCGTTTACTACCGGACATCGCTGAAGGGGCCGACGCCGCATGCGACACCCGCAGTGCCGTCGCCGGTGCACACCAGTTCAGTGTTGATGGAAGACGTCACCGGCGCCACGGCTCTCGAGATGGCGCCGACGGGCGGGGGTGACATCGTGGAGCAACTCAATGCAGCCGCGCGGCATTTCCGGCTTGGGTGGCTGGTCTCGGTAGTTGCGTTCATCCTCGGTGGAGCCGTGATGCCCTGGGGGCCTCTCGTGTGGGCGCTGGCGGCCCCGCTGTGCGTTTGGCTTTTCCTACGCGACGCGGCGAAGAGCAAGGTTGTTCTGTTCTACGACGTGAACGACGCCGCCGCCTCCTGGTTCGACAGCCTCGTCGAACACTGGTTGCGGCTCAGTGAGACCAAGAAGCTGTGGCGGACCGTCGCGTCGGGACAGGTGAACACGCTGTATCAGCACAAGACCAACGCCGGCGCGAGCAACCTCGTCCAGCGAGCCGACGCGACTGCTGGCCTGGCTGGGCCGAAACACCTGGCGACCAACGTGGCGGTGCCGTCGATAGTGGTCGGCAAAACGAGTATCCACTTTCTCCCTGACCGCATTCTCGTCAGAGACGGCAAGACTTACTCTGACGTGAGTTACCCGAACGTCCGTGCTACCGGGTATCAGGCGCGGTTTATCGAGTCGCCCGGCCACACGCCAAGGGACGCAGTTCAGGTCGACCAGACATGGCAGTACGTCAACAAGAAGGGCGGGCCCGATCGGCGCTACGCCAACAACCCAGTGCTGCCCATCATGATGTACGGCAATCTCGAACTGACGAGTTCCGGTGGGCTGCAATGGAAGGTGCAATCGTCGAGAACTGACGCAGCACCCGCAGTAGCGGAGGTCCTTCAAAGGGTACCCAAAGGCGAGGTAGCGGGCTGAGGGGCCAGCACCGGCCGCGAGGCGTCCGCTGCCAGTGCGAATTAAGCCGACGAGTGTCGGAGGCATGTGATCAACTGACTCCATGGCGGACTCACTTCTGATCGACCAGCGCTCGGCGTCGCTCGCCCTTCCCGAGAGCGAACTGTCGGCGTGGGGGAGCGGGCGCCGGGTGTTCGTTTCCAGCGTGATTACCGGCTTCGCGGCTGAGCGCGCAGCTGTGCGATCAGCTATTGAGGGCCTCGGTGCCACGCCGGTGATGTTTGAGGAAGAGCTCGGCGCGCAGGACGTTTCGGCAGAGCAGGCCTACCTTGCAGGCGTTCGCAGCTCGGAGATCTACGTGGGTCTGTTCGGGGCGAGATATGGCGTGCGGATGAGCGACGGCAGTTCCGCCACGCATGCCGAGCTCCTCGAAGCCGAGCGTGAAGGCTTGCGGCTGTGCCTCTTCGTCAACGGTGAATCATCGGGGGAGATGGACCGGGCTCAGAGGGACCTCGTCGATGGCGCGCGCAACCTCTACACGACGAGCTCATGGTCCGACGCGGCCGACCTCGGGCGCCGTGTCCGCCGGCGCCTGGTCGATCTGGCTGGTGAAGAACTCGCGCCGTGGGTGCGAGTAGGTCGAGCGGTGTTCCGGGCGAAGGAGTTCACTTTCGACGACCGCAGTGTCACGATCCAGGCGGATATTCGCAGCGCGGTCGTGCACGACGAGCTGGTCAGGATGCGCGATCAGCGCTCAAGCGTGCCGTACGCCTCGGCAAGCGATGCGCGGAACGCGACGGTGTCAGCACTGGCCACCCGCGTCGTGTCCAGTTCTCGATACGAAGAGCGCATCACGTTGTCGTTGTCCGAGCGGAACGGGCTCGGCCGCGGGGCCATGACAATCAACAACATCCCTGCGGAGGAAGTGGCTCGCAGAGCTCTCTCCGACGGGCTCATCGGCACTCAGGAGCTCCGTCAACAGATGTTCGGTATGGCGCGACCCATAGATCCTTTGGAGCAGCTGCGTGGGGCGTCGCTGGACGACGCCATCCTCCGGCCGGTTGCGAGCTTGCTGTTCGCGGAACGGCTGATGGTGGAAGGGGTCGCCGGGCGGGTCAACAGCTTCACGCTCGGCCCGAGCCATCAGGGATCTCGCAAGCTCAAGGCCACATGGACACCCCCTCGGATCTATTCGAACGCCCCCGGCCCGACTCCTGTAAGTATCGAAGGGCTCATCTCGGGTGTCTGAAATCGCCGTTTGGACATTTCGGGGTTGAGATTCCAACGTAAGTGACGAAACGGTGTTTAGATCTGAAGCGCCCTGCTACCCTGGCTTCAGAGAGGCGGGGATCAGAATGCAGCAGATGGTTGAGGATTGGCGCGCGGAGTTCGCGCCGGAGCACTTGCAGGTCATCCGGTCGCTAGTGCCCATGGGCATCCACCTCGGGCAAGTGCGGTCCGCGCGAGCCCACACCGAATACGACGACCCCGACCAGCACGAGTTCGTGTACGGGGTCGGAATGGCTCACGCCGCCCAAAAGGAGTGCCAGGCGCAACTACGTGGCCTCGCGAACTACTCCGAAGAGAAGGTACCGCGGTCTCCTCGCATGCTGATGCGAGTTGGAGACCACGTTGTGCATGTGCAGCGGGTGGGGAAGAAGATGCCCCGCAACCACCGTCGACTGAATCTTCGTCAGCTCTCTGACACGCGCCGCGACACGCTCGCCGAAGCCAGCAACCCGCGGTTCGCCTACGTGCCGGAGACACTCTTCGACCTCGGAGAGGCGGGGGAGGGGCACGCCAACATCGCTGAAGCCGTGGAAGCATCGAGCAAGTCGAAAAGGGGGATGCTGCTTGTGCCGTACTACAGCAGCACACCGGCCGGCGTCGGGCAGATGTTCCTGGCTCCGGCTGTCCTGGCCGGTAATTACCTCGAATTCACCGACCCCGAGCCGCTCGTGTACCGACGGACCGGGGACGCCGCCGCCCCCTCCGGCCAGCAGGCAACGCCGACGAAGCGCCGCTTCGCGGTGGGCGAGCGACCCAAGAGCACGCCCAAGTTACGCCGTCCGCAGGAGCCTGATGGGCCTCGTTGACGTAGCCCGCGCGTTCGACTCAGGGCGGCTGACCCAAGCTCGCCGCATCAAAGCGATGACGAAGACCGAGCTCGCCAGAGAGGTGAAGGTCTCCGCGGCGGCAATCGGACAGTATGAGCGCGGTGAGGTGCGGCCTCGGCCCGACACCATCGAAGCTCTCGCATCTGCGCTCGACGTGCCAGCGGGCTTTTTTGCGCATGGTCGACCGCGTGCTGCCGTCGAAGTCGCGGAGGCGTCTTTTCGTCGTCTCCGTTCGACGACGGTGGCTCAACAGCAGCAGGCCACCGCCTACGTCGAGCAGGCTTGGGAGCTCAGCCTCTACCTGGAGGAGCGGGTTGAGTTCCCAGAGTTGGACCTTCCCGGATGGGCATATCCAGATAACGGGGATGTCCCGGACCCGATCACCGCAGCCCAGCAACTGCGCGCGCATTGGGGTCTGGGCGTCGACCCCATCCCTCACCTCGTGGCAGAAATGGAGCAGCGGGGCATCCTCACAGTTTTCTTCTCGATGAAGCAGGACCCGACGCTCCCTGACAAGAGCCGTATCGACGCGTTCTCCACTACGTCACTTCCCCGCCCCCTCATCGTTCTCACGCCAGACAAAGCGAACGACGTCCTTCGCCACCGCTTCAGCGCCGCGCACGAACTGGGGCACATCGTTCTGCACCATGACCGACACGGCACCGATGTTGAGATGGAACGTCAGGCCGACATCTTCGCCGCCGAGTTCCTAACACCACGAGACGTTTTGCGCCCTGAGCTGCCGCCCCGGCTGAACCTAGGAGTACTGCACGAGTTGAGTGACGAGTGGGGTGTATCGCCCCATATGCTCGTACGACGGTCGAAGGACCTGGAGCGGTTCTCGGACTCAACAGCCCGTCGGGCCTACATCACCCTCAACTCGCTGCCGGGACGTGCCCGCCCCATTTCGGACTACCCCGGAGAGACCCCCGAGATGCTTCGCCGAGCGATCGAACTGCTTGAGACCGTCGATGTGGCCCTGAGCGACATCGCAAACAGTCTGCAGATGACTGTTCGACATGTGCGGCGGCTCGCCGGTGTGGAGACCGACCGGCCACACCTCACCCTCGTTCGCTAGGCGTCCGCGGGGTCGGACGTGGCGACGAGCGACCATGGGTATCTGGATACGCAGGGCGGTGGTATGCCGCCGAGCGGCCCGAGCACCGAGTGGTGGTCGATTTCTAGCGACGCCCGCGCGAACGTGGGGAGCTCTTTGTCGGGACAAATAGTCCTTTCGATCCTCCGATCATCGGCCCACCTGGACTCTCGTCCCGCCGCAGGAGACAAGACTCCGGTCGCGCGTTTGCAACCACAGGGGCCGCCCCATCCGTGTCACCCGGCGTTCGCGCGAAGCGTCTCCACCACGAGGATTGAGGTCAGGCCGCCGAAGGCGAAATGGGAGGCGACTGCGATCTGGTCCACGCTTCCCTCATGCTGGGCGAGCGCGTGATCGGCTTGCCGAGCGATCTCCTCGTAGGCAGGTTCGGCCCGTTCGAAGCGGTCCTCCCAGTTGATGTCCTTCACTCGCAGAATGAACCCGCCGCTTTTGGACCGGCCCGGCCAACCGCACAGGTAATGCTCCCAGCTCGCCGCATCGGTTGCATCGAGCCGGCGGACCGGGATGTCGGGGTAGGCGCGCTGCAGGTGCTCGATGAGGTCTGTCGTGGTCTTCATGAACTGCTCCGGGTAGGTGGGGTGTTGCGGCGATGTCGCGGGCGGGTGCCGCTTCATGTCTATGCGCGAGCCCGAAGACGCGCCGCTGTAGGTGACCTCGAGGTCAACAACAGCGAACTCGTCGCTGCCTTCGGGCTGCGGCGTCAGGTCGCTCGCACCGAGTTGTCCGCCGCCGTCGAGGGGGGTGGTTCGACGCTCGATAGAGTCGACCGAGGAGGAACTTCATGAGGCGTACCAGACCGACCTTGCGAGTGGTGGCAAAATTGCCCACTACCCCCGAACTGGCGGCGGCGTGTGAGGTCATTGCTCGCGCGAAGGCAAACCCGACCGAGGCGGGGCAGATCCTGGAGGAACTACGGCTGGAAACTGTAGACAGCACTCTCCTCGAGGACGCAAACCGAGGCTTCGCTTCGGGCGCTCCCAGTCGACATGAGGAGGCGTCACGGACCTATCACGGCACGGTCTACGAGGTTCGCGATCACGACGGCGCGGGTTGGCGGGGCGCGGTCATCCAGGACGCCGAATCAGACCCGTGGTTGGTGTACGCGGACCGGCACAACACCTTCCATGCGACCGTTGCTAGCGCGCTCAAGCGAGACAAGGGTGAGCTCGACAAGGGCCGCATCGCAGGCCCTGCAGTGGACCATCTACCGACCAAGCTTGATGTGAAGGTCAGGGAGAACGAAGAGGAGCGTCTTCGTGACCTCCACCTCAGGCTCGATCTCGTCCAGGGGCTCCGGGAGGGGTTGAGGCAGGCGTTCCGTGAAGGTGAAGCGGTCACCGTGGCGACCCCCGTCGACCACAAGGCGCCTACGGGATCGGGCCAGTTCGAGTACACGATCAAGGTCGAACACGATCCTCCTGCAGAAGAGCACGCGGACGCTCACAACTCCACCTCCGAGGTCACCATCCTGGTCGCGATGGGCGTTCAACCGCACCGTGTGTACGAGATGTTGATCGGATGTGGCGCCGTATACGTGCAGCCGGACCCGCAGTACCGGGAGTCGGTCTACACCCCCTCCAACGAAATGCGCCTAGACATCGTCGTGACTCACGCGAAGCTCACGCAGTTGATTTCCGACGCGGATGTCGACGAGGCGTCGTTCCCACCCAGTGCCGACCGGCCGGACCGGTTGCACTGGGTGAGATCGACGCAGCACATCGAGGGACTGGTGACCGGTAGTGCAGTCCGAAGCCTCTGCGGTGGTTGGTTCGTCGCCACCGAGAATGAGGGTGCAGGCCTACCAGTGTGTGATCACTGCGAGCGCATCAAGCCGTTCGCGCAAGAAGTCCTCGATCAACTGAGGCTCCGTGCTCACAGTTGACGCAAGTCCTCCATCTCTTCCTCGGTGAGGGGAACGGGCGCTGGCGTGTTCGCGTGGGCAATGATCTCCGCAACGTGCTTAGACGCGAGCTCACGGCGTTCGGCGAAGTCGATGAAGTCGCTGTAGCGGACGCGATGGTGCTTTCCGACGGGGTGCGCGATGAGGACGCCCTCGCGGATCATCTTCATGACGTGAGGACGACTCACCTGGAGTAGTGAGGCGACGTCGTTGGGGCTCAACTCCTTTTCCTGCTCCACTAGTGAGATGCCGGCACCACGCGCTACGGCGTCGAGCAGTTCGCTGACCAGTTCGCGGAGGGGGCTGGTGTCAGGCAGTTCCTGGACTGCGGTGCTGAGCTGTTGAACTTCGGTGGCGGGGACGGCCACAGCAGTGTTGAGAACGGAAATGTTCATGCGGATCTCCCTATCTGAAATAACTGTAACGCCATTCGTGAGAATCATGAAATGAGATGTGGGGTTCACAGCAATCTCTATGCGCGGCCAAGGATCGGTCACTCGGTCGTCGATTCGGACCGCGGGTCCCGATACGCCTCGTTGGTGTTCGGGCACCGGCTCCGCCAAGCAGGGCTGCTCGGATCGATGGGCAGGGTCGCGTCCAGCGTCGACAACGGCCTTATGGAGTCGTTCTGGTCGACGATGCAACCCGAGCTTCTCGACCAACCCGCCTGGCAGAGCCCTGACGAACTCGCGCGGGCGATTTTCGAATGGATCGAAGTCTGGTACAACCCGAAACGCCGCCACTCCGGCATCGGCGACGTCTCACCGCTCGAGTTCGAGAACACCCATCCCGCCGCCATCGCGACGTACACTCTTCTTCGCGGCGCGGCCGACGCAGGGCTTGCGCCAGCGGGAGCGGCAGGCTTCCTTGGCAATCTACCTAGCTGGAACGGCGAGTGACCATAACAACGAACAAGCCGGGCAGATGGCCAGGATTCTTTCTGGCGTCACTTTTCGCGATCTGCCTTTTGGCGGTTCTGGCTCGCTTTGTCATCACTGGGTCTAGTTTGGAGCGCATCGGCGCGTCTGCTCTAGACGCTGTGCTCCTGGGCATTCTGCCCGGGGTAGCAGTTGTGCTAGCCATCATCCTCTTCATGGGCTTGCGCCTGACATTGCAAGCTCGCGCGCTCCGCCGATCGCGCGGGGATGCTGTTGTGGTTGCGACGACGGTGCTGCGTGCTGATGAAGTGGATTCTTTCAGCCGCCTCGTCGGCAAGCCTGTGAGGGCGGGCTACGTCCACATCGTCGGCACGCGGGGCGGCGTTGAGTTTTGGAAAAGCTCGAGTGAGATGTTGGGATCCTTGAAGGATGCCGAATTCTTTGTCAAGCCGGCCTCGACCCTTTACGGCACACACCACGCCCTTGGCATTCGCGCCGGCCAGATTCAGACATCGTTGAGCGGGGTTCGGGAAGGATTGGCTTTCTACTCAGGCTCACTGCCTGAGTCCGACGTACGAACCCTCGCGAGCACTTTGACGTCAGGCAGCGACTCTGCCGCCGGTGCATAGGCGCAATTGCCGAGCTGGCGACCGACAGCCACATCTGAAACTTTCGGTCGCGCCCAATTCAGCGTCAGTGCGGAGTCGATCTGTGTCGAGACCATTCGCTCGCAGCCCGGCGCTGCTCATCGTTCAAAGGAGCGAAGGCGGACGCATGTTGCGCATCCTCAACCGCTGTCTTGCAGCGACAAGACGCAGATCGAGTTCCGCGTGCGCCTCGCGATTCCGCTCGCTGATTTGGCCGCTCAAGTCCACGACCTCTACTGGAAATGAAGGCTTGTTTTGTGTGTGCTGAAGTCGGGGTCGGCGTCCCGTCAGCGACCATCGCCGTCGGCCTACTCCTGCTGGTCTTTGGTAGATGGTTCGTCGATTATCTTCGCCACATCAACGTCAAGGGGAACGCGGCGCAGCGGTTGTACGCGCGTTTTCTTCGCCCTTGGCAGGGCTATTAAAATGGTCGACGAAGGCCCCCAATATCAGCCCAGAACGCGCCAAGAATTACATTGTCGGGGCTTCGAAAGCCTACGGGTGGGATCTGGTACCTAACCCATGGAGAGTGCCGTGGTAAACGAGCGCACGTATGTGACAATTTCGGCCCTGGGTGGGGTTGACAAAATAGCTGATCGGTTGATCAGCTATTGGCTGAAGGGCGGGTCGCATAGGTACCGTGGCGTCGATCTCGTTCAGTTGATCGAAAACGCGCCCGCGGACACATTCTGGTCTATCGTTCGAACCTGTATGGAGTATCCACTGACGGAGGACGAGTCCGACGATTTGGCCGGAGGAGCGCTCGATTTTCTGATTGCTCGACGCTCCGGTGAGATAGTTCCTCTGATGGTGGCTGATGCGAAACGACCGAGGATCGCAGAGTATCTGGCCTCCATTGCTGAAGACGTGATGGCGGCGACGGATCCTTGGTTTGCGCTGATCGCCGCCGACGTCATTGTCGCGCGCGCGGGCATTTCACCTTCTCATCGACGTCAGCGTGCAGCGCTCGATGTTGCCATCTTGAATCCGGTCACTCAAGCCTCTCGATTCCTTGCGGCGCTTCGTACCGCGGCGCTTGGGGGAGGTGCATTAGTCGACCGGTATCTCACAGTCGAAGTCGCGAACACCCCAGATCCCTATACTGTGCCACGCGAGTGGTACCGATCGGTCGACGCTGCTGAGTCGCGCGTGTCGATCGCCGACGCAGCCTCCACGGTCGAAAGGCTCACGGAGGTCGTCCGCGCAAACGGACCTGGCGTCGCCTCCGGCCTAGTCGCAGACTTCATCCGCGACCGGGAGTCTGCGCACGTCCTCGCCGACGCAGTTGAGGGAACGCTGCAGAGAAGGGGAATGCTGCAGTTCGACCCGAATACAGCCGGGGCCATCGTAGGTGCCATTCGTCAGACCTAATCGCGCATGCCATTGACGGTGGTTGGAGCAACTACGCTCTGATTTCTCATAGCTAATCATTTGAGCTGATCCGGTGACGCCGTGACTATTCGCCTACAGGTCGGAGGTGAGCTCGTAGCGCCAAATTAAGTGATGGCGCGACCGACCCGCGTTGCGCCACCACGCGATGAAGAAGGCAGTGGCTGCTGGCCAAGGGTGATCGAGACCGCAGCAGGCTGCGGGTCGGAACCGAACAGTCCGACCGAGCATCACATATGTCCGCGCTTCTTCCACAGATGGAAGACTCTGCGTCCACCGCTGTTGTATCGTCCTGGGTTGCTGCGCTTGGAGACCAGGACACGCGAGCGTTCGTCGCAGGTCTCGCCCCGCATATCTTGACGGCAGGGGCGCCAACTGACTGGGGCGACAAGGCGATGGCGGAGCTTGTACCGCTGTTCCAACGCTCCATCGATTACAGCGCCGACGCTACAGAAGCGGCAGCCCTCCTTATGGCGACCGGGCGCGTCTCCCTCGACTGCGAGCGTGAGTTGCTTAACGCGCTCGGAGCGATCCTTCCTTACGGCGGGGCGCACCGGGTGCGAGCACTGACCTCACTTTCCCAGCTGCCGTGGTCGAAAGAACTGTCACCCGCGGTAGTCACGACGGTCACGTCATACGTTGAGGAGGCGCCCGAAGCGGTCTACTGGGCGTTGTTCGACCTCTTCGACAGCCGCGGACTCGTGGATCCAAACCTCACCGCGCACGTTGACGGCCTCCTGGAGGATGCTGAGCCGACGGAAGCAATGAAGACACGCGCCAACCCGTTGTCCCGCGTGCTTTCGCTCGAAAATGCGATGGAGCTCGCGCTATCCGCCGAATCGGAAGACGCGATGACCGCTGTCGCTACCCGTACGCTCGACCTAAGCGAAGCGGACCCGGCTGTCGCTGGATTGCTGCACAAGATTGCTGTCTTGCAACCGCCAGTTCCGGCGCGATCGTCGTTCGCCTATGCGCTCGCGGCGGCCGACTACGACGTCTACGCGAGCGCCGTTCGTCTCCTGCTTGCCGACACTCTCGACGTCGGAGGGGCGGGCGATCAGCATTTGTGGGCGTTCATCACGATTCCGCTCCGGGCGGCCGAACGTGCGGAGGTTTGGGCGGAGGTCGAGTCGAGGCTGACTTCCTCCGCACAGGAAGCGTCAGCCGCAGCCATCGTTCTTGCAGCGACGGGTGCCGATGACGAGCTCGACCAAATCGTGGCGAAGAACATTGGGAAGGTGATGCTCTACTGGATCTCCGATGAGCCCGCTGCAGAAGTCGCTGCGGCCTTGGCGGCTTCTGTGCGCGGAGGAAAGAGGTCGCGCTCTGCGGCGCGCAGCCCGGCTGCCCGAAACTGGCGGGTTAGTGAGAAGAAGGCCGCGGCAGCGGCCGCCCTGAAAGCTTTGCGCTGAGCAGAGCCGCGGTAGGAACCGCTATGCCAGAGGATTATCTCCTCGGCCTCGGAGGATTGAGATCCGCTGCACGCGAAACTCCCGCGGAAACCGTGGTCCTCTGGAGAAGTTCGAACAACCCACCATCACATGAAGAGCCGCGGAGCGATCCGTGGCTCTTTCTCATTGTCCCGACGGCTCCGGCAACCCCTGTGGAGATCCCGTTGCCGCATGGCCCGGTCTGACAGGATGGACGCGAGGGCGGGGGAGGCCTCCGCCGAAGGGATGTCGAGGATGAGCGAACCGATCACCGCCCCCAGTTCGAGCAAGATCTTCAGAGCCGCGATCTGGGTCGCCATCGGCGCACTGATCGCTGCCGCGATCGTGTGCGTCGTCTGGGTGATCATCGGCGACTCCGCCGGCATCGTCGGGCGGGCGTTCCTCACGATCCTGCTGCTGGCCGCCTTTGCGGGGCTGTCGATCCTCGAGGCATCCCTCGCGAGTCGTCGACCGGCGTGGTTCGCACTCGCCAGCATCGTGTCGTGGGTCATTGCGCTCATCATCGGCGCGTTCTTGATCTGGATGCCGGATGCGGGCGACAACTACGGCGTCGGCGTCGAGCGCTTCTTCAAGTACGTCGTCATCCTGCTCGTCCTGCAGGGCGCACTCCTTCACATCCGTCTCTACGTGAAGTCGTTCACGCGCCATCAGACGACCTTCACCAGCATCGTGGCCTACGTGACGATGGGCCTCGTCGTCATCCTCGCGTTCATGCTCGTGATCCCGCTGATGCTCGGGGAGTTCGTCGACTTCCGCGACATCTACTGGCGCGTGCTCGTCTCGGTCGCCATCCTCGCCGCCGTCGGTACGGCGCTCGTTCCGCTCGTGAACGCCCTCTTCGCCCCGAAGAAGGAGCGCCCCGAGCACGGCGGCTACGGCACTGCCGGGTACGGCGCACCGGCGTACGCCTCGCAGGCGGCGTACGCTCCGCAGGATGTTGCGCCCCCGGCACCTGTCCAGGCCTGGCCGACGTACGCCGACGGTCGCACCCCGCTCCCCGTGATGCCCGACGGCAGCCCGGATTGGAACGCCTACTACACGGGCCAGCCGACCTACGCTCAGCAGCCCTACGGTGCGAGCGTCGACGTGCCGCAGGCGCCTCCGGTTCCCCCGCACAGTGAGACGTCGGCGCCGCCCGTTCCCGGCGAGCCCGCCCCGCCCGTCGCACCGGCCCAGCCCGCGCCTCCGGCACAACCGGACCAGCCCGCCCCGCCCATGCCGCCGGCTCCCGGCACGCCGGACGTCCCGCCGCCGCCGCGCTACTGAGTCTGCATCTTCGGACCGCCCGAGACGCTCGCCCGTGGCGACGCCGTCTCGGGCGGTTCGTCGTTGTGCAGGCGCGTACCGTGGAGGAATGGATGCCGCCGCGCTCGCCGACCTCGCTCTCGACATCGCCCGTGAAGCGGGCGCACTCGCCCGCGTGCGCCGCGCGGAAGGCGTGGCGATCGCCGCGACCAAGTCGGCGCTCGCCGACATCGTGACCGAGGCCGACCGCGAGGTCGAAGCGCTCATCCGCGACCGTCTCGCGGCGGAGCGGCCCGACGACGGTTTCCTCGGTGAGGAGTCCGGCGCGGAGCGCGGGACCTCCGACATCACCTGGGTCGTCGACCCGATCGACGGCACGGTGAACTATGCCTACGGGATGCCGCACTACGCCGTCAGCATCGCCGCTGTCTCGGGGGAGCCGACGCCGCCGACGTGGACTGCCCAGGCGGGGGTCGTGCACAACCCCGCTGTCGGCGAGACCTTCCACGCGATCCGAGGAGGTGGTGCGTGGCTGGGCGAGCGCCGGCTCTGGGTGTCGAGCGTCGGCGCGGCCGGTGGGCTCGTCGCCACGGGGTTCGGATACGACCCGAAGCACCACGCGGAAGACCTTGCTCGGGTCGCCGCCGTGATGCCGCTCCTGCGCGACCTGCGACGGGCGGGCGCTGCCTCGCTCGACCTGGCCTACGTGGCCGCCGGTCGGCTGGACGGATATTTCGAACGGGGCCTGCACCCTTGGGATCACGCCGCAGGCGGGTTGCTGGTCACCGAGGCGGGCGGGCTGCTCGGCGGTGCGCCCGACGGGGCACCGGGCCGCGAGATGACCATCGCGGCCGGTCCTGAGCTCTTCGCGCGGCTCGCCGCGACGATCGGTGTGGGGACGGGCACCCCATTCCCAGGCTCCGTCGTGTAGCGTGTTTATCCGATCGTTACCTTCGTTGCCCGAGCGGAGCGGATCGACCCCCAAAGCCCTGAAGCCCCGCGGCCCCTGGCCGCTCGACGCGAGAGCCCGCACGTTTGACTTTCGATGCCACCCCGACCGACGCGCCCGCAGCGCGTCGCAGCCGGCGACCCGCTGTGTCCGGCCCCGCGCCGTTGACCCGTGCGGAGTATCGCCGTCAGGCTGACGGGACCGTCGTCGAGAGGAGCGGCGACACGTCGGATCGGGTGGCGGAGGCTCCGGTCATGCGCCGTCGCCGCACGCGCGACACGTCTTCGACCGTTGCGACGCCCGGCGTGCAGGTTTCTGCTGCTGAGGCTGTTGCTGTCGAGCCGACGGTCGCCGCATCCGCCGCGGTCGAGCCCGAGACCGTCCCGGCGGCGCCGACGGCGATCGCCGAGTCCGTCGTCGCAGAGGCAGCCGCAGCCGTCCTGCCGCGTCGACGCCGGTCACCCCGGCCGGCCGCCCCCGCCGTTCCGGTCCCCGAGGTTCCCGTCCGCGAGTTTCTCGACGAGACCATCGTCCTCCCCGCCGCGGACTCGGTCCACGCGTCCGATCGTGAGGCGGCCCCGAGCATCGACGAGTTCGAGCTCGCCGCCAAGGTGTTCTCCTTCACGGGTGAGACCCCGATCCAGGTCGCCCGTGCGGCGGCAGAGGCCGACGAGCAGCCGAAGCCCACGACCCGCGTGCGCATGGCCGACCAGCCTGCGCGCCCCCGCCGTGGGCGCGTCGTGTTCAAGCGTCTCGCCGCGGCATCCTTCTCGGTCAGTGTGGTCGGAGTCGTCGGTCTTCTCGCCATCGGGACCACCACGCCCGTCGCCGCGGTCGGCGCTTTCGGTCAGCAGGTGCGCGGCGACATGACTCTCGCCAGCGATGCGACCGACACCGACGCCCCCGAGATCCAGGCCTACGTGGCCGGGTCCGCGACGGCGGCGAAAGACCTCGCGCGTTCCGACGAGTACGACATCGAGTCGATGGCAGACGTCGCCGCGGACTCCGGTGTCACAAAGTTCGCGGGGACCTGGGTGAACGACGCGACGGCTGCCGTGCAGTGGCCCTTCCCGGTCGGCGTGCCCATCTCGGCGCAGTTCGGTTCGACGTCCTACCTGTCGAAGTTCTCTCGCGCTCACCACGGGACGGACTTCACCCCCGGCCGCGGCGCTGAGATCCACGCGGTCGCCGCGGGAACCGTCCGCATCGCGACCGAGGCCGGCGGCGACTACGGCGTGACCGTCGTCATCGACCACATCATCGACGGCCAGCTCGTGTCGACCCGCTACGGACACATGGAGTACGGCTCCCTCCGCGTCTCGCCCGGCGAGACCGTGAAGGCCGGTCAGGTCATCGGCCAGGTCGGCAGCACGGGCAAGTCCACCGGCCCGCACCTGCACCTCGAGGTGCTGCTGGGCGGTACCACGCGCATCGACCCGCTCCCGTGGTTGAAGGAGCACACGCGAGGCTGACCCGGTTACAGAGGGATGCCGCGACTCTGGTATCCTCTTCTAGTTGCCCGCATGCGGGCAGCACGCCCCGATAGCTCAGTGGCAGAGCACTTCCATGGTAAGGAAGGGGTCGTCAGTTCAATCCTGACTCGGGGCTCGCAGCATCTCTTCGATGCTCGTGGCGGGGTAGCTCAGTTGGTGAGAGCGCACGACTCATAATCGTGAGGTCGCGGGTTCAAGCCCCGCTCCCGCTACGCAAAACCCCCGGCTCCACCCGGGGGTTTTGTTGTCTCCGGCGATCGGAGTCAGCGCCCCGATTCCAGGGCGTCCAGGATCACATCTTCCGGGTCGGCGGGGCGCGGGGGTCGCTGCTCCCGGCGCGCGCGGGCGGCGAAGGCGAGGGCACGCCCTGCCGCAGCGAAAAGACCGGCGAGAACGGCTACTCCCAGGATCCGGTATTCGAGACGAGGTTCGCCGTCGAGCCCGGTCCACGGGATCATGAGCCACATGACGGGTACGGACGCGACCGCCCCCAGCGCCCCGAATACGACGACATGCACCCACCTCTGGGCGACGTTCCGCAGAGCGAGACCTGTCAGCCAGGCGAGTGGGGATCCGAACCACGCGAAGACGAACACCGCGAGGATGCCGGCAGCGATGAAGGCGCCGAGGTAGTTCGCTCCGCTCCCGGTCGCTGTGAACTCCGCGACCCAGTAGGCGCTCACGAGGATCGACGCGAGTGCCCACGTTGCGAGCGTGTGCACGGTGACGTCGACGAAAGTGAAGGAGACCTGGCGTCCGGCTGGCGGCTGCATGGCCTGAATCTGCCACAAATCGGCCGGGAACGGTGTCATTGGGGCCCGGTGAGGAGCGCGCCAGCGAGCCGGCGCGCATCCTCGAGTCGCTGGGAGTCGCCGTCTACGCGCTGATGCGCGATGGCGCCCTCCAGCATCAGGAAGATCATCTCGGCGACCTCGGGCGCCTGCGCCCCGAGGTCCTCAGCCACCAGCTCGCCGATGCGATCCGCGACTCGCTTCTTGTGTTCGCGGATGACGGTCCAGCCGGTGTGGCTCGGAGGGAGCTCCGCGGCAGCGTTGAGGAACGCGCAGCCGAAGCCGGCCGGATCCACGTCGTGGGCATAGGAGTCGAACACCGTGAGGGTCCGTGGTGCGGGGGAGGACGCGACGCGTTCCTCCCACCGTGCCGACCACGCGGCATCCCGATCCCGGAGATAGGCCAGCGCGAGCGCGTCCTTCGATCCGAACCGGTCGTAGAGGGTGCGCTTCGTGACGCCGGAACGCTCGGCGATCGCATCGACACCGACAGAGGCGATACCCCGCTCGTAGAAGAGGGCGCTCGCTGCGGCGAGCACCTTCTGCGCCCCGCGCGTGAGCGCCGGCTCGGGCGCGATGGGGTTCGACATGCACCTATGCTACTTCACAGATCGGTGAAGTTCGAGGATCCTGACATGCGTGACGACCCCCTGTCTCGGCGACGTACGGCTGCGCTCGCAGCGAGCGGGCTCGGGCTGATCGCGGTCTGCTACGGCCTCGCCCGCTTCGCCTCCGGACTCTTCGTCCCCTCGTTCCGTGGCGAGTTCGACCTCGATGCGGCGACGGCGGGCGCCATCGCCTCCGCTAGCTACCTCGCCTATTGCGCGGGAATCGTCGTCGCCACCGCGCTCAGTCCGCGGCTGGGCGCGCGCGCTGTCGCCGTGCTCGCTGGAGCTCTCGCAGCCGCCGGAACGGCCGCGGTCGCCGCCGCGCCGGACGCGGTATGGCTCGCGACGGGCGTCGCCCTGGCGGGAGCGAGCACGGGCGTCGCATCCCCGCCGTTGGCACAGGCCATCGCGCGGACCGTCGCCAGCGACCGCCGGGACCGGGTCCAGACGATCGTCGATTCCGGCACCGGGCTGGGCGTCCTGGTGTCGGGGCCGGTTGCACTCATCGCCGCCGAGAACTGGCGATGGGCGTGGGCGGCGTTCGCCATCCTCTCCGCCGCTGCAGCTCTCGCCGTCTCCCTCGCCGTGCCGGTGGCGCGGGAGCGGTCTCCACGTCAGGGTCGCGGGCGGCGACTGCCTCCCGGTGCGGTCTGATTGGTCGCGGCCGCCGCGGTCATGGGCCTCGCGACGGCAGCGGTGTGGACGTTCGGGCAGGATCATCTGCGCACGGCGGGTTCGCAGAGCACCGGTGCCGCCACCTGGGCGTGGATCGTGCTGGGCGCCTGCGGGCTGGCAGGTGCGGCTGCAGGGGACACCGTCACAAGACTCGGCATCGCGACCTCGTGGCGCGTCATGGTCGTCGTCGCCGCGGGAGGAACGGCGACGCTCGCCCTCTGGCCGGGGTCGTTCCCGCTCGCCCTCGTCGCGAGCGGCGTGTTCGGTCCGGTCTACATCGCCCTCACTGGCGTGCTCCTCGTATGGAGCACGCGGGTCTTGCCGGATCGTCCCTCGACCGGTGTCGGGATCGTGTTCCTCGCGCTGGCCGTCGGTCAGGCCGTGGGGGCCCCTGCGCTGGGGGCGATAGGGGATGCCTGGGGTCTGCCGTCCGCCTTCCTCACAGCGGCGGCGATCGGACTCGGGGGACTGGTCATCGTGCCGCGGGCTGAAGAGGGGAGCGGAGCCGCGGCATCCTGATCAGTCAGCGGGTGCAAGGAATCACGCGGGGCACGCCGCCTCACCGAGCCGGTGGGCGGCGTGTCGCGCGCGATACCTTGCCGTGGCGGACGAACGCCGCGCGACGAGTGTCAGACGTCGATGGGGGAGAGGTCGCCCTCGCCCTCCTCGCCGAGCTCGACCACGACCGGGTCTTCACCCTGCGACTCCGGCTGGATGCCCGAATCGGCATACGTCTCGCCGGGGTCCGCGGCGGGCTCGGCGTCGTCTGGCAGGCGTCCCTCGAACTCGGCGTCGGCGGCCTCAGTGTCGCCGACCGTCGTGTCCTCGGTGGGCGCGTCGCTCGGGTCGAGGCGGATGCCGTCGTCGGCGGGCTGATCGGGAGTGCTCATGGGGTTCCTTCCGTCGGATGGCTGCGCCCGGGGGTCACGGGGCGCCAGGTGATGGACATCCACTTTCGCTCCGTCGGTCCACCTCGCGCACGGGCTGTCGCCCCGGGCCCGGCTGGGCTACCCTGCCGCGGTGACCACGCGACTGCTGCTGATCTCCGACACGCACATCCCGGGCCGTGCGCGGACCCTGCCGGATGCGGTCCGGCGCGAAGCGGATGCCGCCGACCTCACCATCCATGCGGGGGACTGGGTCGCGGCATCCGTCCTCGCGGACCTGCAGCAGCACGGCGACGTCCTCGGGGTGTACGGGAACAACGACGGCGAGGATCTGCGGTCGGTCCTGCCGGAGGTGGCCCGGCGCGAGGTCGAGGGAGTCCGCATCGCGGTCGTGCACGAGACCGGTCAGAAGCAGCGCCGTGAGGAGCGGATGGATGCCGCCTTCCCTGAGACCGACCTGCTCGTGTTCGGCCACAGCCACATCCCCTGGGACACGACCGCGATGAGCGGGATGCGTCTGCTGAATCCAGGATCGCCCACGGACCGCAGGCGGCAGCCCGATCACACGCTGATGGTGGTCGAGGTGGCGGACGGCGGCATCCGCACTGTCGAACTCCGCAGCATCTGACGGGTTGCACCCCGTCGTCGGAGGAGTACTATCGCTGTCGGATTGCTAGAAAAGCGAGGTAAATCTCATGGCGAAGGATTCCCGTCGGTGGCTGGGGCTGGTCTTCATCAGCGTCGCGGTGTCGCTCATCATCGTCGACTCGACCATCGTCAACGTGGCGGTCCCGTCCATCGTCGAAGAGCTGGAGATCAGCTCGACCGAAGTCCAGTGGGTGCAGGAGGTCTACACCCTCGTCTTCGCCTCGCTCCTGCTGCTCTTCGGTGCCTTCGCGGACCGCTTCGGGCGGCGGCGGATCATGCTTCTCGGCGTCTCGATCTTCGCCGCCTCCTCGGTGCTGGCGAGCTTCGCCCCGACGGGTGAGCTGCTGATCCTCGCCCGCTTCGTGCAGGGCGTCGGCGGGGCGATGATCCTTCCGACGACGCTCTCGCTCATCAACTCCACGTTCCGCGGCCGCGAGCGCGGTATCGCGTTCGCCGTCTGGGGCTCGACCATCGGCGGCATGGCCGCGGTCGGCCCGCTCCTCGGCGGCTGGTTGACGACGGCGTTCTCATGGCGCTGGGCCTTCGGGATCAACATCCCTCTCGGCATCATCATCGTGATCGGCGTGCTGCTGACGGTCGCCGAATCGCGCGAGAGCCGGAAGCGGTCGATCGACGGGGTGGGCGCGCTGCTGTCCGTCATCCTGTTCGGCTCGCTCGTCTTCGGTCTGATCGAGGGGCGGACGTTCGGCTGGTGGACCGCGGAGGACGGGCTCACGATCGGCGGCTGGGAGTGGCCGCTCTCCGTCTCGCCCATTCCCTTCGCCTTCGGGATCACCCTCGTCGCGCTCGTGCTGTTCGTCTGGTGGGGCCTGCGTCGCGGTCGCCGGGGCCAGGATCCGCTCATCGACTTCTCGCTGCTGAGCATCTCGTCGTTCCGGAACGGCAACATCGCCGCCCTCGTCGTCTCGCTCGGCGAGTTCGGCCTGATTCTCGCGCTGCCTCTCTGGCTGCAGTTCGTCCTCGGCTTCGACGCGCTCCAGGTGGGTCTCCTGCTCCTCGCGCTCGCCGGCGGATCGTTCGTCGCCAGCGGCGCCGCGGGCGCATTCAGCGGGAAGGTGCCCGCAGTCGTGGTGGTACGCGTCGGCATCCTGGCCGAGATCATCGGCATCGCCTGGGCCGGGTTCATCATCGGACCGGATGCCGCCTGGGGCTGGCTCATCCCCGCGCTCGCCGTGTACGGGTTCGGCGTGGGGCTCGCGACCGCGCAGCTCACGGGTGTCATCCTGCGGGACGTCCCCGTCGAGAAGTCCGGGCAGGGCTCGGGCATGCAGTCCACCGCTCGCCAGGTCGGCTCGGCACTCGGCGTAGCGATCCTCGGGACGGTGCTGTTCACCACCACCGGCGGTGTGCTGACGGCGTCCCTCGACGATGCCGGCGTCCCGTCCGCCGCCGCGGACAAGGTGGTCACCGCCGTCGTCGACTCCGCGGGAGCAGCCATCGCCGGTCTCGAAGCGGACCCCTCGCAGGCGCAGGTCGCGGATGCCGCGCGCACCGCCTTCTCCGACGGCACCCGCGCATCCGCTCTGACGGCGGCGGGCTTCCTCGTGATCGGTCTGGGTGCGACGTTCGCCCTCGGAGCCGGCCGGCGCCGTGATGACGGGGCTCAGGAGTCGCGAGCGGCGGGGCGCGTCCACGGGTCGTAGTCCACTTCGAGCGGCTCCTGGGTGGGGCGTTCGGCCTCGGGGACGTGCTGCAGGTTCACGCGGACGCGGTACCAGAGCGAGCTCGACCCCCGCATGCCGTCGACCATCACATCGGCGGGGGAGAGATGCGCAGCGACCTCGGGGTGCCGCGCGCGCCACCGGTCGAGACCGCCGAGAGCCTCGTCCTTCGTCGCCGCGCGGGAGATCTCGATGAGGGGCATCGTCGATCGCCGCCGTCCCGATCCGTCGCCGCTGCGCGGCGCACGTTCGGCCGGACCGAGCTCGTCCGCGAGCGCCAGCAGCCTCTCGAGAGACCCGGGAGCGTCGTCGATGCCGGCATGGGCGTCGCCCCGCTCTGCGAAAAGACCCGGCACGGTGCGGACCGTGAACTCCTCAGGCCGGATCGTGCGCAGCGCGTCCCACTCGAGCGGCATCGAGACACGCGCATCCGGAAGGGGGCGGACGGAGTACGCCGAGGCGACGGTACGGTCCTTCGCGTTCTGGTTGAAGTCGACGAAGACGCTCTCGCCGCGCTCCTCCTTCCACCAGTGCGCCGTCGCCAGTCCCGGCGCGCGGTTCTCGACCTCGCGCGCGAACGCCTGCGCCGCCAGCCGCACCTGCGCGTAGTCGTGCGCGCGATCGGTGCGGACCAGGATGTGGACGCCACGAGAGCCCGACGTCTTCGGCCACCCGACGAGTCCCACGTCCGCCAGCAGATTGCGCGCGACGAAGGCGACGTCGACGATCTGCGACCATTCCACGCCGGGCATCGGGTCGAGGTCGATGCGCAGCTCGTCGGGGTGATCGAGGTCGTCGGCGCGCACGGGGTGGGGGTTGAGGTCGAGGCATCCCACGCCGACGGCCCAGACCAGTCCCGCGGCGTCCCGGATGACGGCCTCTTCGGCGCTTGTCCCCGAGGCGTAGCGGAGCGTCGCAGACGAGACGAACCCCGGCCGGTTCTCCGGGACGCGCTTCTGGAAGAAGGCCTCCTGATCGATGCCCTTCACGAAGCGCTTCAACACCATCGGCCGGTCGGTGACGCCACGGAGAGCGCCATCCGCCACTGCAAGGTAGTACTCCGCGAGGTCGCGCTTGGTGATCCCGGGCTCGGGGAACACCACCTTCTCGGGACTCGAGAGCCGCACCTCGTGCCCGTCGACCGTCAGGGTCACCGCATCGTCCTTCTTCGCCATGCGCCCGGTCTACCGGGCAGCGGGCACGCGGGCCACGGGGTTGCGCCGACGGGGTCGAACTACGATCAGAGGGTCCCGCCCGGCATCCTTCTCTGGAGGTACACCCATGTCCACGCCTTCGACCGGCTCGGCAGCCCACGAGCACGCCGCCGACCTCGCGGACTTCGTCGCCGCCTCACCCTCGAGCTACCACGCCGCGGCGGAGGTCGCCCGAAGGGTCCGCGAGGCGGGCTTCCAGGAACTCGACGAGCGCGACGCGTGGCCCGCCCAGCCCGGCAGGCGGTTCTTCGTCGTGCGCGACGGTGCGGTTCTGGCGTGGGTCGTCCCGAAGGGAGCGGATGCCGCGACCGGCGTCCATGTCTTCGGTGCGCACAGCGACTCCCCGGCACTGAAGCTCAAGCCGCGTCCCACGACGGGGAGCCTCGGCTGGCTGCAGGCGGGCGTCGAGGTCTACGGCGGTCCGCTGCTGAACTCGTGGCTCGACCGCGAGCTGCGCCTCGCCGGTCGGCTCGTCCTCGACGACGGCTCGAGCGTCCTCGCCGCGACGGGTGCTCTCCTTCGTCTGCCTCAGCTCGCCATCCACCTCGACCGCGAGGTCAACGAGGGCCTCGCCCTCGACAAGCAGCGCCAGACCCAGCCCGTGTGGGGACTCGGAGACGCCGACTCGGCCGACCTTCTCGCCGAGCTCGCCGCCGAGGCCGGCGTCGACGCGGCACGCATCCGCGGTTATGACGTCGTGACGGCCGATGCCGCGCGCGGCGCGGTGTTCGGCAAAGGCGACGTGTTCTTCGCGTCGGGTCGCCTGGACGATCTCGCCTCCGTCCACGCCGGCGTCGTCGCCCTCGAGCGCGCCGCCGACGGGTTCGACGCGACCCGGATCGCGATGCTCGCCGTGTTCGATCACGAGGAGGTCGGCTCCGCGACCCGCTCGGGCGCCGCCGGGCCGTTCCTGGCCGATGTGCTCGAGCGCATCCAGCTTTCGCTCGGGGCCGACCGCGAGCAGCAGTTGCGTTCCCTCGCCGACTCGTGGTGCGTCTCGAGCGACGTCGGGCACGCGGTTCACCCCAACTACGCCGAGAAGCACGACCCCGTGGTGCAGCCGCGTCTCGGGTCGGGGCCGATCCTCAAGATCAACGCCAACCAGCGTTACGCCACCGACGGCGCAGGAGCGGCGGCCTGGCACGGCTGGTGCGATGTCGCGGGTGTCGGCTCGCAGGAATTCGTGTCGAACAACGCCGTGCCGTGCGGCTCGACGATCGGTCCGATCACGGCGACCCGCCTCGGCATCGCGACGGTGGACGTCGGCATCCCGATCCTGTCGATGCACTCCGCACGCGAGCTCGCCGGGGTGAGCGACCTGCACGACCTGTCTCGTGTGGCGGAGGCGTTCTTCACCGTCTGATCGGGGTGGAACGACGGATGCCGCGGGCCCGCCGACGAGGTGTCGGGGACCCGCGGCATCCGCGGTGTCAGAGGTTGTGCGTCAGTGCGCGATCAGTACCAGCCGGCCGACTGCGAGTGGCCCCAGGCGCCGCAGGGGCTGCCGTAGCGACCGTCGATGTACCCGAAGCCCCAGGCGATCTGCGTGGCGGGATTGGTGCGCCAGTCGGACGCGACGCTGCCCATCTTGCTGCCGGGGAGGGCCTGTGGGATGCCGTAGGCACCACTGGACGGGTTCGATGCGCGGTAGTTCCAGCCGGACTCCTTGTTCCACAGCGACACGAGGCAGGAGTACTGGTCGTCGCCCCAGCCGTAGTCGCCGAGCATCGCGCGCGCGGTCGCCTTGGCGGCAGCGGCCGATGTCCCGCCGCTGGCGGGGCCGGAGCTGGACGACGAGGAGCTGGACGACGACGAACCGGACGAGGACGATCCCGACGACGAGGACGTCGACTGAGCGGCCTTCACACGGGCGGCCTCCTCCGCGGCGGCCTTCTCAGCGGCGGCCTTCTTGGCGGCCTCCTGCTTGCGCTTCTCCTCGGCGACGCGCTCCTTCTCCTTCTCGACGGCAGCGTCGAGCCGGCCGCGCAGTGCGCTGGTCTTCTCGGTGACCGTCGCGATCTCGGCGTCCACGGCCTCGGTGGCGTCGCGGGTGTCGAGCAGGAGCGGGAGTGCGGAGACGGACTCCAACTCGTCGACCGCCGTGGCCAGGCCGTCGGTGGAGACGGTCGTGTCCTTCGTTCCGACGTCGAGCTTCGACGCGGCGATGTCGGCGGTCACGTCGGTGGACGCCGCGACGGCGGCCTTCGCCTCAGCGAGCGTCGAGCGGATCTCGGACTCCGGCGCGGAGGTCGCCACCCCGTCGGTCAGGGAGTCGGGAAGCGTCCGTGAGAACGAGGCCAGGGCGATCGCGGGGGTCGGCGTCTCGGCCTGTGCAGCCTGAGGAGCGGGTGCCATGGCCGTCGCGCTGGCGGCGATCACGAAGGCGGTCGTCATCGTGGAGAGGACGAGTACCGGGCGGCGCCGGAGTCGGCGTTCTTCGGTTCGGGTGGAGCGGATCGATCGGCGGGTGGCGGGAGAAGTCGAATCAGTAGGCATGCAGAAGTAGTGGTTCCGTGTAGCGGGGACACGCCCTGGAAGAGCGTGCGTGACCGTTCGGGCGGGCACGAGTCCACCACCCTGGTGCACGAACCTGAGCGTTACCCGAACGTTACCTACGTGACCGCGGCGAGACCCCCGCCGGTAAAAGACCTGATCACGAAGCCTGGCAACTTCCTGAGGTCCGCCGCCGCCTCTTCCGAACGATATATCGTTGGGTATCGGTCACCATCTGAAGGAGACATCATGAACAGCTCATTCGGCTCGCAGGGCTTCGGTTCGAACGGCTTCGGCGGCAGCGGCCGCGGGTTCGGATCGGGGTCGCAGGGCTTCGATCTCGGCAACCTCGGCGCCGGACTCATGGAGGCCTTCGAACAGTTCCGGACGTCGTTCGATCAGCGTCCCGGTCCGTCGCGGATGAGCAGAGGAGACGTGCGCACCGCCGTTCTCGCGCTCCTGGCCGAAAAGCCCATGCACGGGTACCAGATCATCCAGGAGATCGACTCCCGCAGTGGCGGATCGTGGAAGCCCAGCGCCGGCTCGGTCTACCCCACGCTGCAGCTGCTCGCCGATGAAGGCCTCATCGTCGCCGAGGAAGCCGGGGGTCGCAAGACGTACTCCCTCACCGACGCCGGGCGCATGGTCGCCGAAGAGGCGGCGGGATCGGCCCCGTGGGAGACGGCGTCGCCCACGAAGGAGCACCACCACCGCGCGACCGCGCTGCCCAAGGCCGGAGTCGAACTCGCCCAGGCGGCCGCGCAGGTGGCTCGTTCCGGGTCGCCCGAACAGGTGGCCGAAGCCGTGGAGATCCTCGATGAGGCTCGCCGCCGGCTCTACGCCCTCCTCGCGCAGGGCTGACCCGCGTGGCAGAACGGCGTCGGGAAGGCGAGAACCTTCCCGACGACCGCGACGCGCGAGCGCGCTACCGACGCATCCTCCGGTTCGCGGCCAGAGCCCTCGTCGTCACATGGTGGTTCGAGCTCTTCCTGCCGCGCATCGGCCTGGGCTGGATCGGCGTGCGGGGGCGTTCGGCACGCATGCAGCGCATCGCGCGCCGTTTCCACGGGCTCGCGATCGATCTCGGCGGGCTGATGATCAAGGTCGGTCAGTTCATGTCGTCGCGTCTCGACGTCCTGCCGCCCGAGATCACGAAGGAACTGGAGGGACTTCAGGACGAGGTCCCGGCGGTCCCCTTCCCCGAGATCCGCGCCGAGGCCGAAGGGCAGCTGGGGGTTCCGCTCGAGCGTGCCTTCGCCGCCGTCGAGACCGTGCCGGTGGCCGCGGCATCCCTCGGTCAGGCTCATCGCGCGCGCCTGGCGGAGGACGATGCCGCCCTCACCGGGCTCGACGCCGTCGTCGTCAAGGTGCAGCGCCCCGGTATTCAAGGCATCGTCGACACCGATCTCGCGGCGCTCCGCCGTGTCGGTCGCTGGCTCAGCCACGTCCGGATCGTGTCGGACCGCGTCGATGCTCCGCAGCTCGTGGAGGAGTTCGCCGAGACCAGCCTGGAGGAGATCGACTACCTTCACGAGGCCGTCAACGGCGAGAGGTTCGCCGCGGACTTCGCCGGCGACCGGCGTGTGGGTGTCCCCGCCGTCGTCTGGGAACGGACGTCCCGACGCACCCTCACCCTCGAAGACGTGACGGCGATCAAGATCACCGATCACGACGCGCTCCTGGCCGCGGGCATCGATCCGGCGGAGGTCGCGCAGGTCTTCGCCTCGGTCATGTTCGATCAGGTCTTCACGCACGGGTTCTTCCACGCCGACCCGCACCCGGGCAACATCTTCGTGACGCCGCTGACGGGAACGGATGCCGCCGGTGCCGACACCCCGCCGTGGCGACTCACCTTCATCGACTTCGGAATGATGGGCGAGGTCCCGCCGAGCCTGCGCAACGGCCTGCGCCGCCTCATGATCGCTGTCGCCGCACGCGACGGGGTCGCCCTCGTCCAGAGCATCCGCGACGTGGGCGTGCTCCTGCCCAGCGCCGACACGACCGAGCTCGAGCGCGCCATGACGCAGCTGTTCGCCCGCTTCGGGGGCATGGGGTTCGCCGAACTCCGCGAGGTCGACCCGCGGGAGTTCCGTGCCTTCGCGATCGAGTTCCAGGATGTCGTGCGGTCGCTGCCGTTCCAGCTGCCCGAGAACTTCCTCCTCATCGTCCGCGCGATGTCGCTGACCTCGGGTGTCTGCAGCGCCCTGGACCCTGCCTTCAACCTGTGGGACGCCGTCGAGCCCTACGCCTCGCGGCTCGTCCGCGAGGAGGGCCGCAACGCCGTCACCGATGTCCTGCGCCGCGCCGTCACCGGTGTCACGACGGCGGCGCAGCTCCCGGGACGGGTGGACGGCTTCCTCACCCGCATCGAGGATCGGCGGGTGTCATTCCCCGATCCCGCGCTCGAGCGCCGCGTCGCCCGACTCGAACAGCTGGGCAGGCGGACGCTGTTGGGTCTGCTGTTCGCCGCACTCCTGATCGGCGGCGCGACCCTCCGCCCCGAGGATCCGGTGCTCGGCGGGGTGCTCATGACGGGGTCCCTGCTGCCGCTCGGGCACGCGCTCCTGGCGGGGGTGTTCGGTCGACGCTGGTGACTCCGTGGTCGACGCTGGTGACTCCGAGGCTGAGCCGGCGCGCCGCCTAGGATGAGTCGGGCGCACCGGCCCAGCTCGGACGGTGCGCGGAGGAGGCGGCATGGCCGGCAATCGCAGGACCTGGATTCTCGTCGACGGCGAGAACATCGACGCGACGCTCGGGGGGTCGATCCTGGGTCGACGCCCGCAGCCCGATGAGCGTCCCCGGTGGGACCGCATCCTCTCCTTCGTCGCCGATCAGTGGAAACAGGACGCGCGCGGCCTGTTCTTCCTCAACGCCTCCACGAACCTGCCGATGTCGTTCGTGCAGGCATTGCTCGCGCTCGGCTACCAGCCGGTGCCGCTGTCGGGCGACGCGGACGAGAAGGTCGTCGACCTCGCCATCCAGCGGACCCTGCAGGCGCTCCGGCAGCACGGCGACGACGTCGTCCTCGTCAGCCACGACGGCGACTTCGTCGACGATCTCGGCGTCCTCGCCGACGGCTCGCGCCGCGTGGGCGTGCTCGCATTCGAGGAGTTCCGCAACGCCGGGTTCGCTCAGATCCCCGGCATCCGCTTCTTCGACCTCGAGTACGACGCGGGAGCGTTCGACGCGCAGCTGCCGCGCGTGCGGATCATCCCCATCGACGAGTTCGACCCCGAGCAGTTCCTGCGCTGAGCGGGATCAGGCGAACCGCACCCAGTTCGCTCCGCGGCCGGTCTCGTACCGGCCCTGGAGGTGCAGGTCGGCACCCTCGACGCGGTAGAAGGAGACGGTCGTCGATCCTTCGCCGGCCGCGACCAGCAGTCGGCGGTCGGGGCTCACGGCGAACCCGCGCGGCTGCGTCTCGGTCGGAACGAACCCCTCCGGTTCGGCCAGCGAGCCGTCGTCGTGCATCCGCAGCGCGGCCAGGGTGCTCGCCGTACGCTCCGAGGCCCACACGACTCCGTCCGTGAGGTGGAGGTCCGCACCCCACACGTAGTGGTTCTCACGAGGGTCCTCGTCGATGACGCTGTGGCGGAGCTTCTCGGACGGATCGTGAGCCGGTGTGGCGTCGATGAGGTCCAGCGCACCGGTCGACGGGTCGCGGCGGTAGCGCAGGACCTCGCCGGTGAACTCGGTGAGGACGTAGACAGTCCGCTCGTCGTCGCTCAAGGCGAGGTGCCGTGGCCCGCTGCCGGACGGGGCGGCAGCCGTCGCAGGCTCGAGGGGCGACAGGGTCAGGTCGTCGCCGAGCTCGTACTGTGCGATGAGGTCGGTCTCGAGCGAGACGAAGTAGGCGTGGCGGCCGTCGCCGCTCGCGAGCACGGAGTGCAGTCGCGGGAACTGCACTTCCGCCGCGGGCGCGGAGACCACGCCGTCGTCGTCGACCGCGCACACGATGCCGTAGCCGCCCGAGTACGCCGCGCCCAGGAGCACGGATCCGCCCCGGGTGAGCGAGAGGTAGTTCATCGCGCCGCCGGGCAGGGCGACGCGCGATCGCGGCGTCAGCTCCCCGGTCCCGCGATCCAGCGAGAGGGTGAGGATGCCGGGATCCGCGGTGTCGTCGTCCGCTTTCACGGACGCGTACACGAGACCGCGATCGACGTCGACGGCGAAGTTCGAGCAGCCGGTGGTCCCCGTCGTGACGGACAGGCGATCGAGTCCGGCGTCCGTCACACGGAAGGTGCTGATCGAGGAGTCACCGGCATTGGCCACGAGGACGAGCGAAGAGGACATGGATCGATCGTAGGCCGCACCCCTCGATCGGCGCCGTGTCCGCCCGGGAGTAAGGTCGACGCATGCGTTTCGTGTCGGATCTGCCCTCGTGACCGCGCTCCCGACCATCGACCGCACGCCGCGCTACTACCTGAGCGCTCTTGCGATCGGCCTCCTCGCCGGCCTCATGTCGGGCATGTTCGGCGTCGGCGGCGGCACCGTCATCGTGCCGCTCCTGCTGACACTGCTCGTGTTCGACCAGCGCCGGGCCGCGGGCACGTCGCTCGCCGCGATCGTGCCGACGGCGGCCGTGGGCGTCATCTCCTACGCCGTCGTCGACGCGGTGGCGTGGATCCCGGCGGTCATCCTCGCCGTGGGAGCCGTCGTCGGCGCGCAGATCGGCACGTGGCTGCTCGCCCGACTGTCGCAGAACGTGATCCGCTGGGGCTTCATCGCCTTCCTCGTCGTGGTGATCGTGATGCTCTTCATCGTCGTCCCGTCGCGGGACGCGGAGCTGCCGCTGACCTGGGGCACCGGTGCCGGCCTGGCGGCGCTCGGTGTCTTCACCGGGATCATGGCGGGCCTGCTCGGCGTCGGCGGCGGCGTCATCGTCGTGCCGGCGCTCATGTTCCTCTTCGGCACGAGCGATCTCGTCGCCAAGGGGACCTCGCTTCTCATGATGATCCCCACCGCGATCTCGGGAACGATCGGCAATCTCCGACGGCACAACGTCGATCTCGTCGCGGCCGCCGTCATCGGCGTGGCGGCCTGCACCACGACCGCGCTGGGCGCCTGGCTCGCAACGCTCGTCGACCCGTTCACGGCCAACGTCCTCTTCGCCGTCTATCTCACCTTCATCGCGATCCAGCTCGGCGTCAAAGCGGTCCGCGCGCACCGTTCGCGCTGAGCCGGCTCGGGAGCCGGACGGTAGGATCGTCCGGTGCCTGTGAATCCCGAGTTGCTCGGTCGCGCGTTCCCGCCGACCGCCCCGTATCTCGTCGGACGCGAGAAGGTGCGCGAGTTCGCCCGCGCCGTCTTCGCCACCGACCCGCAGCACGACGACCCCGCCGCCGCCCAGGCCCTCGGGTACGCCGACGTCGTCGCGCCGCCCACCTTCGCGATGGTGGTCCAGGACATCACGCTGCAGCAGCTGCTGAGCGAACCGCAGTCGGGCATCGTCCTCGAGCGCGTCGTCCACGCCGAGCAGCGGTTCCGGTACACGCGGCCCATCGTCGCCGGCGACGAGCTGACCGGACGTCTCACGGTCACCGGCATCCGCGCCTTCGGCAAGGGTGCGATGGTGACGAGCGAGGCCGAGATCACGGATGCCGGTGGCGACCACGTCGTGACAGCCACATCCGTCCTGCTGGTCGGAGGAGACGAATGACGAATCTCGATATCGGCGAGGTCGTCGCCGAGCGCACCGTCCACCTCACGCGGACCTCCCTGGTGCGCTATGCGGGAGCGTCGGGCGACTTCAACCCCATCCACTACAACGACGCCGTCGCCGAGCGCGTGGGCCTCCCGGGCGTCCTCGCCCACGGCATGCTCACGATGGGGCTCGCCGTCGAGACGATCGTCGAGTGGCTGGGGGACTCCGGCCGCATCCTCGAGTACGGCGTCCGCTTCACGCGGCCCGTCGTCGTCGACACCGAGAGCGGTGCCGACGTCACCGTCGTCGCCAAGGTCGGCGCGGTCGACGACGACGGCATGCGCATCGATCTGACCGTCAGCCACGACGGCACGACGGTCCTCGGCAAAGCGCAGGTGCGCGTCCGCTCGGCATCCTGATGCCCGAGATCACGCCCGTCCCGCTCGCGCAGCTCACGACGCTGCGGGTCGGCGGAACACCGCACCGCATGGTCGAGGCGCACTCGACCGCGGAGCTCGTCGATGCGCTCCGCGACGTCTGGGCCACGGGGGAGCGATGGCTCGTCCTCGGCGGCGGCTCGAATCTGCTCTTCGCCGACGAGGAGTTCGACGGCACCGTCATCCTCATGCGTACGACCGGCATCGAGCGGCTGCCGTCGCCGAACCCGGGTCACGTGCGACTCAAGGTGCAGGCGGGCCACTCGTGGGACGACCTCGTCGCGCAGACGGTCGCGGCCGGACTCAGCGGCATCGAGGCGATGGCCGGCATCCCCGGCACCACGGGAGCGGCCCCCATCCAGAACGTCGGCGCCTACGGTCAGGAGATCGTCGAGACCCTCGTCGAGGTGGAGCTCATCGACGAGGCCACCGGTGACGTGTCGGTGGTCCCGGCATCCGATCTGGGTCTCGGACTTCGCACCTCGGTTCTGAAGAGGCACTACGGGTCGGTGCCCGAGCGCTCCGCCGTCATCCTGTCGGTCACCCTGGAGCTCGCGCAGGTCGGTCACGGCGCCGTTCCCGTGCGCGGCCCGCAGCTGCGCTCCGCGCTGGGACTGGAAGCGGATGCCGCAGTCCCGCTCGCCTGGATCCGCGAGACGGTCCTCGAGATCCGCGCCCGCAAGGGGATGGTGCTCGACGAGGACGATCACGACACCTGGAGCGCCGGCTCGTTCTTCCAGAACCCGGTGGTGTCGGCGCAGTTCGCGGCGACCCTCCCCGCCGAGGCCCCCCGATGGTCGATGGCGCCCGCGATGGACGCGGACCGGGTGATCCCGCTCGACCGGTTCGACGGTTTCATCCCGCCGCGTGCAGACGGACCCGCGCCCGTCAAGATCAGCGCCGCGTGGCTCATCGAGCACGCGGGCATGCGCAAGGGGTTCCGGCTGCCGGGCTCCCAGGCGTCGCTGTCGACGAAGCACGCGCTCGCGCTCACCAACCGCGGGCGCGCGACCGCCGAAGAGGTCGCCGCGCTCGCGCGGCTCATCCAGCAGCGCGTGCAGTCCGAGTTCGGTGTGCTCCTGCAGCCCGAGCCGGTGCTCTTCGACGTCGAGCTCTGATCGAGCCCTGACGCCGAGGTCCCGATCCGGCCGGGAAAAGCGCGCTCATTCCCGGCCGGAGTGGGACGTCGGTGATCGTCGGCGGAGCCCGTCGGACTCAGCCGAAGAGACGCTGCAGGCGCTGCACGCCCTCGAGGAGCTGGTCCTCGCCGAGTGCGTACGACAGGCGCAGGTAGCCCGACGGCCCGAACGCCTCGCCCGGGACGACGGCCACCTCGGCGCGCTCGAGGATGAGGTCGGCGAGCTCGAGCGACGTGTCGACGCGGACACCGTCCCATTCACGGCCGAGCAGGCCGGTCACGTCGGGGTAGACGTAGAACGCGCCCAGCGGGTTCGGGACGGTGACACCGGGGATCTTCGCGAGCTCGGAGACGATCAGGCCGCGACGACGGTCGAACGCCTGCCGCATCTTCTCGGCCTCGTCCTGCGGTCCGGTGAGGGCGGCCAGGGCGGCACGCTGGGCGATGTTGTTGACGTTGGAGGACAGGTGCGACTGCAGGTTGCCGGCGACCTTGATGGCGTCGGCGGGGCCGACCATCCAGCCGACACGCCAGCCGGTCATGGCGTACGTCTTCGCGACGCCGTTCACGAGGATCGTCTGGCCGGCGAGCCCCGGCACGGCCTCGACGATCGACTGGGCCCGGGCGCCCTCGTAGACGAGGTTCTGGTAGATCTCGTCGCTGATGACCCAGATGCCGTGGGCGAGGGCCCACTCGCCGATGGCCTTCGTCTCGTCAGGGGTGTAGACCGCGCCGGTCGGGTTCGACGGCGACACGAACACGAGCACCGTCGTCTTGTCGGTGCGGGCGGCTTCGAGCTGGTCGACGGTGACCTTGTACTCCTGGTCGGCGCCGGCGAACACCTCGACGGGCACACCGTCGGCGAGGGCGATCGCCTCGGGGTAGGTGGTCCAGTAGGGGGCGGGGAGGAGGACCTCGTCGCCCGGATTCACGACGGCCTGGAAGGCCTGGTAGACGGACTGCTTGCCGCCGTTGGTGACGATGACCTGCGAGGGCGCGACCTCGAGGCCCGAGTCGCGCAGGGTCTTCGCGGCGATCGCCTCGCGGAGGACCGGCAGGCCGGCGGCGGGCGTGTAGCGGAAGTTCGCGGGATCGCGGAGGGCCTCGGCCGCGGCATCCACGACGAACTGCGGCGTCGCGAAGTCGGGCTCTCCGGCGGCGTACGAGATCACCGGGCGACCGGCGGCCTGCAGGGCCTTCGCCTTGGCGTCGACCTTGAGGGTCGCGGACTCGGCGATGGCGGAGAGTTTGGCGGAGACGGGGGCGCGTTCGGTCACCCTCCGAGCGTAGCGTCGCGGGCCCCCGCGGCGAGGGGTGTGTCGCGCGTCAACGGGTGGGGCGCGTGAGGATCTCGTTACCCGACTCGAGGATCGCGACCGTGTGCTCGGTGTGGGCGGTGCGGCATCCCGTGGCGCTGCGGAGCGTCCAGCCGTCGTCGTCGATCTTCAGCTCGTCGGTGTCGACCATGACCCACGGCTCGATCGCGAGCATGAGGCCGGGGCGAAGCCGGTAGCCACGACCGGCGCGGCCGATGTTCGACACGTGCGGGTCCTGGTGCATCGTCGTGCCGATGCCGTGCCCCCCGAACTCCGTGTTGACGGGGTAGCCGGCCGCGGTGAGCACGTCGCCGATGGCAGCGGAGATGTCGCCGATCCGCGCGCCGGGCTGCGCCGCCTCGATGCCGGCGGCCAGTGCCTGTTCGGTTGCGGTGATGAGCGGGTCGTTCTCGGCGTGGGCGCCGCCGCCGACCGTGAAGCTGATCGCGGCGTCCGCGGCGACGCCGCTGGTCTTGATCGCGAGGTCGAGGGTGAGCAGGTCGCCCGCGACGACGCGCTGATCGCGCGGCCGTCCGTGGAGCACGGCGTCGTTGACCGCCGTGCAGATGTAGTGGCCGAACGGCCCGCGACCGAACGACGGCGCGTAGTCCACGTAGCAGGACTCGGCGCCCGCGCCCAGGATCATGTCCTTCGCCCACGCGTCGATCTCGAGGAGGTTCGTCCCCGGCTTCACCCGCTCCTTGATGCCGTGCAGGATGTCGCCGACGAGTCCACCCGTCGTGCGGGCACGGTCGATCTGGTCAGGGGTGAGGATCTCGATCACGAGGCAGTCCGTTCGGTCGGCAGGCGCAACGGACAATCATACGTCCGCGCGCATCGCCGTGGTCGGGACCGGGTCGACGCGCGCCTAGGCTCATCGTGTGCTCGAGTGGATCCTGGCCGAATGGATGCAGATCGTCGGATTCGCGACGGGGGCCGCGTGCGTGTTCCTGGCCGCGCGTCGGAACATCTGGACCTACCCCCTCGGCATCGCCAACAACATCGTCTTCCTCGCCGTCTTCGTGCCGGCGGGGCTGTACGCCGCAGCCGCCCTTCAGGTCGTGTACCTCGTGCTCGGCGTTCACGGTTGGGTCCGCTGGGCGCGCGGCGTCGAGCAGGACAAGGGGTACATCGCCCGCACGCCGCGTCGCGCCGTCCCGTGGCTCGTGGTCGCCGGGATCGGCGGTACGGCGCTGCTGGCCTGGTTCCTCGCGACGTTCACGGACTCGCAGGTGGCGCTGGCGGATGCCGCGACCACCGCGGCGAGCCTCGTCGCCCAGTACATGCTCAACCGCAAGTGGATCGAGAACTGGTTCGTCTGGATCGGGGTCGACATCGCCTTCGTCGCGCTGTCGATCGTGACGGGCCTGTGGATCGTCGCGGCGCTCTACGTCCTCTTCATCGCACTCTGCGTCGGAGGGTTCGTCGGCTGGCGGCGCGTGGAGCAGACCCTCGCTCCCGACGAGGTCGCGGCCGCGCGTGTCTGACAAGCGGTTCCGCCACGGCATCGTGGTGGGGAAGTTCTACCCCCTGCACGCCGGTCACGCCCACCTCATCCGCTCCGCCGTGCGGGAGTGCGAACGCGTGACCGTCGAGGTCATCGCCGCCTCCGTGGAGTCCATCCCGCTCGCCGAGCGCGCCGCGTGGATCCGCGAGGAGCACCCGACGACACGGGTGGTCGACCACCTCGACGACACCCCCGTCGACTTCGCCTCCGACACCGCGTGGCAGGCGCACACCGCGACGATCGCGGGCCTGCTCGACGCCCCGGCGGACGCGGTCTTCACGTCCGACGCCTACGGCGAGGAGCTCGCCCGACGCCTCGGCGCGACCTGGGTGCAGGTCGATCCGGGACGCGTCCACAATCCGGTCTCGGGGACGGCCATCCGCGCGGACATCGCCGCGCACTGGCACGAGCTCGCCCCGGCGTCGCGGGCCTCGCTCGCAGCCCGCATCGTCGTCCTCGGCGCCGAGTCCACCGGGTCGACCACTCTCGCTGAAGCACTCGCCGCCGAGCTCGGCACGACCTGGGTACCCGAATACGGCCGTGAGTACTCCGAGATCCGCGTCGGGGGACTCGACGCCCCCTGGCGCAGCGACGAGTTCGATCTCATCGTGGATCGGCAGATCGCGATGGAGGATGCCGCGCTCCGCCGCGTCCCCGCGCCGATGCTGATCTGCGACACCGACGTGCTCGCCACCGCGCTCTGGCACGAGCGCTACGTCGGGTCGGCGGCCCCCGGCATCCGTCGTCGCGCCGAGCAGCATCAGCCCGCTCTGTACGTCCTCACGGGCGACGAAATCCCGTTCGTGCAGGACGGGATGCGCGACGGCGAGCACATCCGGCACGCGATGCAGGACCGGTTCCGCGAGGTGCTCGCCGAGCAGCCGGTGCCGTGGCTGGAGGTGCGGGGGTCCGTTCCCGAACGGGTCGCCGCAGCCCTGCCCGTCGTGCGCGAGGCGATCGCCCGGGCGACCTCGTTCGCGGCGCCTCTCGAGGGGCGACCCCTCGCCGAGCAGGAGGCCCTCCGCGGTCGCCGGGGGAGCGGCGCCTCCCGTTAGGCTGGCGCGATGGCGGACCGCTGGCACAAGCTCTCGGAGTCACCCACGACGACCGGAGCGGACGCCGGCGTCGCACCCCTCACGGCGGACGACCTCTTCCGGGCGCCCGGCCGCGCCGAGGCTCCCGCGCTCGATGAGAAAGCGCGTCGCGCGTACTACTGGATCGTCAACCGCGCGGTCATCTCGCCGTACTACGACATCGAGTTCTCCGACGGCGATCCGCTGACCTTCGGGGTGGGGGATGCCGGGGCGCAGATCAGCCTGCCGACGCAGCCCTCGTTCTCGTCCAACGTCCTGCTCCCGCTCCTGTCGTTCCTCGTCGGGGGCAAGTGCCTGCTCATCGGCGGACCCGGGCGCGGCAAGACCACGGTCGCCGTCCTCATGGGAGTGCTCGCGGGCTCCACGGCGGAGGAGGTCCGGCGCGGGGTGCAACAGGGTCAGCCGCAGCTCACGATCAGCGATCTGGTCGGCATCCCGCTGCCCCGCGACCTCGTGCAGGCCGGGTCGCTGGCCGAGATCGGCATCGCGTGGCGCGAGTGGCTCACGCGTCCTGTCAAGATCGTCGACGAGTACAACCGCATCCCGACGAAGACCCAGTCGGCGCTTCTGACGATGGTGGCCGAAGGGTACGTCGAGAGTCACGACCAGATGCGCCGGACGGCACCGGAGTCGGGCGTCGAGAGCTGGTTCTTCACGGCGAACGACGACGCCGGCGGCGGGACCTTCCCGGTGATCCAGGCGCTGCGGGACCGGATGGACGTGACCGTGCCGGCGGCGGGGTTCAACAGCCGCTTCTTCGACGAGCTCGTCGCCCGTGTCGAGGCGGGGGAGAAGCCCGAGGAGCACGTGCCCGACGAGCTCGTCTTCGACGGTGACGAGCAGCGGAGGGTGCGAGCCGAGGTGCGGGCCGTTCCCGTTCCGGATGCCGTGCGTCGCCGCCTCGAGTTCTTCTTCAGCCACTTCGAGTTCGTCCAGGGCGGCGGGCGTCGGTTCGAGTACCGGACGAAGGACACCGTGACGACCGCGGGCGGGCGTGTCCCCGAGGTCATCGAATCCAACTCCGGAGCGGACCTCTACGCCGACCTCGGGGCGCAGACGCTCAACGGACTCTCGGTGCGCGCCCTCCAGACGCTCATCCTGTACGCGAAGGCGATGGCGTGGTTCCGCGGGCGGCCGGCGGTCGAGGTCGCCGACGTCGCCGCGATCCTGCCGTTCGTCCTCCGCGGCAAACTGCTGCCGAACCCGACGCACCCGCGCTTCGACATCGGGGCGGAGCGCGAGCTCGCCAGCGACCTGTCGAGCTGGCTGAGCGACATGTTCACGCAGTCCTGCCGTCAGTTCGAGGCGCTCGGACGAGGCCAGGACGATCCCGTCCGCACGCTGCTCGCCGAGCTCGACCGTGGGCTCGACGGTGTCAGCGCCGTCGACGCCTCGCGCCGCCTCACTGCGATCGAGGCGCGCATCCGTGCCGTCGCGGCGACCGGCAAGGTCTACGGTCGCGACTTCGACGACCTCGTCACCTTGAAGTACCTCCACCAGCGCTACACCGCCTACCTGCGGTGGGCGGAGCGCCGCGCGTGATCCGGCGCCCCGGCCACCTCGCGGCTCCACCGCCGGCCGCAGGTATGCCGCACGTCGAGGGTGTCGACGTCGACCTCGCAGCGCGGAACACCGCGGCCGCGGGCGGGGATCCCGCGCGCTTCGCCGCCTCGCTCGCTGCGGGGTTCGCCGCGGCATCCGACGTCGACGTCGTCGATCTCGCCGGTGTCGCCGCCTGGCGGGCCGGGGCGCTCGCGTTCCGGGCCGACGCCCTGCAGCGTCTGGCGCGGTTGTCACAGACGCATCCGGATGCCGCGGCCGCCGCACTCGCGCTCGATTCCGCGGACCTCGGCAGATTCCTCGAGGCGCAGCACGACGACCGGTTCTGGTGGCCGGGCCGGGAGGCATCCCGCGGCTACGTCTGCGCCGTCGGAGGCTTCGTCGGCCTGGGCGGGGCGTGGATCGAGCCGCCGGTCGAGGCGGTCGCGCTCGCCGATGCGGGGGCCTTCGGCATCCGGACGGGGGAGCAGTGGTGGCGTCTCGACGCCGACGTGTGGGGGTCGCGGCTCCGACCGCTCGACGATGCTCCCGAGGCCGCTTCCGGCGGAGCGGCGAGCATCGTGTCCTTCCCGGATTCCTACCTCGCCTGGGTCCATGTGAGGGACGCAGCGTGAGCGCCGCCGCCACGGTGTCGCCCGAGGGCGGAACCCTGCAGGCCTGGCAGAGCGCGCTGGAGCTCTGGGGCGTGCACCTGCGCGACGTGCGCCTCGCTCCCGGCGAGGGTGCCGCCAAGGGGACCGCAGCGTGGTTCTCCTTCCCGCCGTCGGTCACCGTCGACCCCGAGGTGATCCGGGCCTGGGGCGTCGAGGACGAGGTGGAGAGTCTGTTCGCCCACGAGATCGGCCACCACGTGCTCGCCCCCGCGACGCGGACGGATGCGTTGAAGATCCGGCATCAGCTCGCCCGCGCGCTCGCCGCTGCGGGTGCCGACCCCGTCGGCGGTGAGGACCTCGCCCTCCTGTCCAACCTCTGGACCGACCTGCTGGTCAACGCCCGGGTCGCGCTGCTGCAGCACCGTCGGGGCGACACCGCACCGGTCGGCATCGTACGTCTCGTGCAGGCGACGCTCCCCGCGCCGGGCAGCGCCGACCGCCTCTGGTGGGTCTACCTGCGCACGTTCGAGCTCGTGTGGGGACTCCCCGCCGGTCGCCTCTGCCCCCCCGCCCCGCCGGCTCCGACCCCGCGGGCGGCACCCGGGGCTCGGAACGAGCCGCCGCTGGACAGCATCCCCGAGAAGCACCGCGAGAAGGAGCGGGCCCTCCGCGAAGCCCGGCGTGAGCGCGATCGCATCGCCGCCGAGCTCTCGGGTGCGATCACGACGCAGCCCGCGGCCGACGCCGACCAGCTCGCGCGCGTCGTGCGGTCCTTCGCCCACGATCCGGTGCTCGGCGCGCTCCGGTTCGGCGTGCTCACCGCGCCCTACATCGTCGAGCGGCAGCGCTCAGCGAAGCCCGGACCGACGTCCGAGCAGGGCGCCGGATGCGCGGCCGACGACGCGCCCGCCACGTCGGAGGAGCTCGGACGCATCCTCTCCGACCGGCGGTTGCACGGCGGCATCCCCGATCACCCCGGCAACACTCCCGGCGGCCTCACCCTGGATCGGGACGGCGACGGGATCGGGCAGGGCAAGGGTCAAGCCCTCGGGCTCGCCCGCACGCTCGAGCTGTACGGGGCGAGCGACCCCGATGAGGTCATGGCCGCCTGGTACCGCGCCGAGGCGGCGCCGTGGGTGCGGTCGTTGACGCAGCGGATGCCGGCGGTCCCCGCTCCGGAACTGCCCGGCCCCCTCGAGGTCTGGGAGGCGGGCGACGACCTCGCGGATCTCGACTGGTCGGCCACGCTCCAGGCGGGGGCCACCGTCCTCCCCGGCGTCACGACGCGCCGGAGGTCGTTCCTGCCCGACGAGCCGGCGCCGCGCGAGGCGAGCATCGCGCTGGATGTCTTCATCGACTCCTCGGGTTCCATGTCGCGGCCCGATCGGGGATCGCCGGCGGTCCTCGCCGGCATGATCGTCGCGCTGTCGGTGCTCCGCGGAGGTGGCCGCGTACGCGTGACGAGCTTCTCGGGACCCGGGCAGGTCGCCGGATCCGAGGACTTCCAGCGCACGGTGAGCGGCGTCGTCCGTGACCTGGCCTGCTACTTCGGCGGGGGGACGACCTTCCCGCTCGACCTGCTCGAGCGGCGCTACGCCGGGCTCCGTCCCCCTGGACCCGATGAGCGACGGCACCTCCTCGTCCTCTCGGACGACGGGCTGGTCTCGATGTTCGGCGACGGCAACGCGGGTCACGCCGACGTCGCCGAGCGTGTGCGGCCCCTGTTGACGACGGCCACGCTTCTGCTCACCGTCCGCTCCTCGCGGGTCGACGCGCAGGCAGAGGCTGCCGGGTACGAGGTCCTCCACGTCCGGACGATGGATGACGCACCCGCCGCGTGCGCCCGATTGGCGGAGGCCCTCCATGGCTGACTCCGAAGCCCTGCTGTCGGCGTGGTCGGCGTCGGCCCCGCCCGAGGACCGCGCCTGGCAGGCCACCGTCCCCGGTCCCTCGCTCGCGGCGGTCGCCGCGCGGATGGCGAGCGTACCGCGCCCCTTCCTCGACGGGCGGGTGTCGCTCGTGGCGCTGGCGGGCGACGTCCTGCGGCCCCGGCTGCTGGCCATCGATCACGCAGACGACGGGCGGGTCCGCCGCGGGGCCGCGATCGGTCTGTGGCTCGTCGCCAGCGAAGACCTCGTCGAGCCGTTCGCTCCTGCCGTCGCGGCAGCGCCGGGGATCGGACGCGCCGTCGACGCGCTCGCTCTCCGCCTCGCGCCGGTCGTCGACCCCTGGGAGTGGCTCTCCGACGACGAGCGCCGCGAGGAGGCCGTCCGGACGTTCCTCCTCTGGGCCGGGTTGCGCCCGGCGGGCGAGGACGTCGCGACCGCGCGCAGTCTGCTCGAGGCCCGCGATTCGCTCCGTCGCAACGAGGCGCTCGCACAGGCCTACGCCGCCCACCGGCATCGCGACGAGATCGCCCGCCGGCTCGCCGAGGCGCGCGCGAAGGAGGCGGCGGCGAGGTACTCAAGTGAGTGACCCCGACGACCCCCTCGCGCTGGCCGAATACGCCCCGGGCTCGGCGGCCGTCCTGACCGACGCGGAACGCTGGCCCACGATGGATGCCTCCGGTGCCGCACGCCTGCGCCGGTGGCGCCGGCATCCCGCCGCACCGGACTGGGTGCACGCGACGGGCGATCGGCTGACGGCCGAGATGGTCGAGCGAACCCGCGTCCCGCTCCCGACGGACGGCTGGCTCGAGGCGCACCTCGAGGCGGCGCGGAACCTGCTCGCGTACCGGGGCCGCGGCGGCCTCACGGCGCTGACGGACTTCCCGCCGATCACGCGCCAGCACCTGGTCGACGACCTCGCCTCCTTCGTCCCGCTCGACGCCGATCTCGACCGGATGCTGCACGGGACCAGTTCCGGGTCGACCGGTGCCGCCCTCCTGATCCCCGACGACGTCGAAGAGGTCGCCCGCGGCTTCCACCTCATGGTCTCGCTCGTCCGGGCGCAGGGGATCGACTGGGCTCCCGACGGCGAGCGGTTCGCCGTGGCATCCGTCGTCCTGCAGCGGCAGGCGTTCACGTACGTCTCGCTCGTGAGCGGATTCGCGCACCGCGCGATGGCGCGGCTGAACCTGGATCCGGGCGCGTGGCGGCGGGCCGGGGACCGGGGCGCGTTCCTGCGGGACGCCGACCCGCAGGTGATCTCGGGTCACCCGACGAGCCTCGCCGAGCTCCTCCACCCGGACCTGCGCACGGCGGTGCGACCGCTCGCGCTCTTCTCGGGAGCGATGGCGCTGTCCGCGCCGCTGCGCGCCGACCTCGAGGACGCGTTCGGATGCTCCGTCATCGACGTCTACGGCCTGCACGAGACCCGGCCCATCGCGGTCCGCACCGATGACGGGCCCTTCCGCGTGCTCGACCGGCGGGTGCACGTCGAGATCCTGGATGCCGCCGGGGACCCCGTGCCGGACGGGGAGATGGGTGAGGTCACGGTGACGGCGGGAGAGAACCCGTTGCTGCCGCTCGTCCGCTACCGCACGGGCGACACGGGGCGGCTCGTGCGCTTCGCGGACGGCGGCGTCGGGATCGCCGACCTCGAGGGACGCGAGAACACGGTGTTCCTCGCCGGCGACGGGCGCCGCGTCCCCTGCGTCGATCTCACGCAGCAGTTGCAGACCCACGGTGCGCGGGGGTGGAGCGTCGAGCAGACGGCGGACGGCGCCGTCGACGCGCGGATCGTCGGTGGTGACGCGGATGCCGTCGAGCGCGCCCTCTCCGCGCTGCTCGACAGACGCGTCGTCGTGACCCGGCGCGATCGTCTGATCGAGCTCGGCGAGGGCAAGCCGAGGCGGTACCGCAGCGCTGCCGGCTGAGCGGCCCGGGCGCTTCCCAGGCCGCTCCACTACTGTGGGTAGGTGAGTGACCCCCAGACCCCGACCGAATCCGCAGAGACCCCCGCCCTTCCCGGCTTCGACGAGCTGGGCCTCACCGGTTCCGTCCTCGCCGCCATCAAGGACCTCGGCTACGAGACGCCTTCCGCGATCCAGGCCGCGACCATCCCCGTCCTCCTCGGCGGCCGCGACGTCGTCGGCATGGCGCAGACCGGTACCGGCAAGACCGCCGCGTTCGCCCTGCCGATCATGGAGAACCTCGACCTGACGCAGAAGACGCCGCAGGCGCTCGTCCTGGCCCCGACCCGTGAGCTCGCGCTCCAGGTGTGCGAGGCGTTCGAGTCCTACGCCGCCCGCATGAAGAACGTCCACGTGCTCCCCGTCTACGGCGGCCAGGGCTACGGCGTGCAGCTGTCCGCCCTCCGTCGCGGGGTGCACATCGTCGTCGGTACCCCCGGCCGCATCATGGACCATCTCGAGAAGGGCACCCTCGACCTCTCGCAGCTCAAGAACCTCGTCCTCGACGAGGCCGACGAGATGCTGAAGATGGGCTTCGCCGAGGACGTCGAGCAGATCCTCGCCAAGACCCCGGAGGAGAAGCAGGTCGCCCTGTTCTCGGCGACCATGCCGGCATCCATCCGTCGTCTCGCGCAGCAGTACCTGCGCGACCCGGAGGAGATCACGGTCAAGACCAAGACCTCCACGAACACGAACATCACGCAGCGGTACCTGATCGTGTCGTATCAGCAGAAGGTCGACGCCCTCACGCGCATCCTCGAGGTCGAGGACTTCGACGGGATGATCATCTTCGTCCGCACGAAGAACGAGACCGAGACCCTCGCCGAGAAGCTGCGCGCCCGCGGCTTCAGTGCGGCGCCGATCAACGGCGACATCCCGCAGCCGCAGCGCGAGCGCAGCATCCAGCAGCTCAAGGACGGCAAGCTCGACATCCTCGTCGCGACCGACGTGGCTGCCCGCGGTCTCGACGTCGAGCGCATCAGCCACGTCGTGAACTTCGACATCCCGACCGACACCGAGTCGTACGTGCACCGCATCGGCCGCACGGGGCGTGCGGGTCGCAAGGGCGACGCGATCAGCTTCGTGACCCCGCGCGAGCGCTACCTGCTCGCGCACATCGAGCGCGCGACCCGACAGGCGCCGACGCAGATGCAGCTGCCGACGACCGAGGACATCAACTCGACGCGTCTCGCGCGCTTCGACGACGCGATCACGGCGGCGCTCGCCGAGACCGACCGGATCGCCGGCTTCCGCGATGTGATCGCGCACTACGTCCGCAACCACGATGTGCCCGAGCAGGACGTCGCCGCCGCCCTCGCCGTCGTCGCGCAGGGCGAGACGCCGCTGCTGCTCGACCCGGCGTCGGACCAGCTCGCGAAGACCCTCGCCGCAGACGCCGAACGCGGCACCCGCAAGGACCGACCTGCTCGCGTTGACGGGCCGCGCGAGCGCCGCGGCAAGGGCGACTTCACGACCTACCGCATCGCCGTGGGACGTCGTCAGCGCGTCGAGCCGCGCCAGATCGTCGGCGCGCTCGCGAACGAGGGCGGCCTCGGCCGCGACGACTTCGGGGCCATCACGATCCGTCCCGACTTCTCGCTCGTCGAACTGCCGACGTCGATGGATGCCTCGGTCCTGGAGCGACTGAAGGGCACCCGCATCTCGGGTCAGCTCATCGAGATCCGCCCCGACCGCGGCCGTCCCGGCGGCGAGCGGCCGAAGCGCTCCTACGACGACCGGCCGCAGCGCTCGTACGACGACCGGCCGGCTCGCAAGCCGCGCCACGGCCGCGACTGACGGCATCCGCTGACCGGGCGGGGTGCCGTTGCATCCGCTCGTTCGGCGTCGGTCCCTTCGCCGCGTCGGGCGAGGGCCGCTGCCGCTGCCCGCCGTTCGCGGATGCAATGGATCGCGCTCGACGCGCCGCCCGGGGGCCGGATCCCTCGGCGAGTCGCGCACGGACTATTGCGTCCGCTGACGGCTGACGTTGGGCGGGGCCCACGGGCACCCGCGCCCGAGAGGATGCCGCTGCCCGCCGTTCGCGGATGCAATGGATCGCGCGCGACACGCCGCTCATCGGCCGGATGCCGCGGCGTGTCGCGCACGGACTATTGCGTCCGCTGACGGCTGCAGTCAGGTCGGGTCGGTCTCCCCGGGGCGCCCGCCGCCGAGCGGATGCCGCGGCCCGTTATTCGCGGAGGCAAGTGATCGCCGGCGACGCGCCGCTCACGGGCCGGGTCCCGCGGCGTGTCGGGCACGGACTATTGCGTCCGCTGACGGCTGCAGGGCCGGGCGCATCGGCGCCGGCTGACGCCTGCAGGCCGGGCGCACCGGCATCCGCTGTCGGCTGCAGGTCACGTCGGGCCGAATTCCCGGCCACTGCAGCCGAGCGGATGCCGCTGCCCGCCGTTCGCGGATACAAGTGATCGCCGGCGACGCGCCGGTCACGGGCCGGATCCCGCGGCGTGTCGCGCCGAAACTATTGCAGCCGCGAACGCTGCGCGCGACACCTCACCTCAGTCGCCGGCAGCCCCGGTGATGGCGGCGCGGATGCGGTCGACCGGGATCTTCGGCGTGCGGTCGGCGGTCACGAGGCCGTTCGTCTCCTGCAGGGTGTCGGTGAGCTGGGTGTAGCAGAAGCCCGCCAGCGCCTCGCTGGCGTGCACGGCGGCCATCAGACCCTCGAACCGTTCCGCGAAGTCGTCCGGCGAGGTCGCCGAGGAGTACCCCCACGCGCCTTCCGCCGCATCGGTGTCGAACGAGATGCCGCCGAACTCGGTGAGCATCACGGGCGCGTCCGAGACGTCGCCGCTGAGGATCAGGTCTCGACCCGCCGGGCCGGTGGTGTCGATGAGGCGACGGATGCCGGCATCCGTCAGGTAGCGCTCCCGCACCACCTCGGGACGCCACTCGTAGTCGTGGATAGCGACGATGTCGGTGTCGACCTGCTCCCAGCCGTCATTCGAGACGACCGGCCGGGTCGGGTCGAGGGCCTTCGTCATCGAGACGAGCGCACGCGCGAAGTGCTGCATGCGCGGGTCGCTCGCGATGTGCTGCACGCCCCAGCTCTCGTTGAGAGGCACCCACGTCACGATCGAGGGGTGGGATGCGTCGCGCCGGACGACCTCGAGCCACTCCCGCGTCGTCCGCTCGATGGCGGTCCGCGTGAACGTGTAGCTCCCCGGCGCCTCGCCCCAGACGAGCAGGCCGAGCTGGTCGGCGGCGAGGAGGAAGCGAGGGTCCTCGAACTTCTGATGCACGCGCGTCGCGTTGAACCCCAGCGAGCGGATCAGTTCGACCTCGTCGCGCAGCGCCGTCGCCGACGGGGCGGCGAGGTGGGTGTCGGGCCAATAGCCCTGGTTGAGGACCGACCGAACGTAGTACGGGCGGTCGTTGAGCCAGAACCGTCCGCGGGCGACGTGGGCGGTGCGGATGCCGAGGTACGAGGCCACGCGGTCGTCGCCGACCGTGACCGTCGCGTCGATGAGGCGGGGGTGCTCGGGTGACCAGAGAAGCTCCTCGTACGACTGGCCGTTGCGGAGCTCGGGGATCGGCAGGACGACGGTCGCTTCGTTCTCGGTGACGACGGTCCGGATGACCGCGAGCTGCCTGCCCTCGAACGACAACGAGATCGCGGCGTCCGTCGCGGTCGCGGGCCGTCCCGACAGTTCGAGGTCGGCCGTGACGATCCCGGCGCGGGGGTCCGCCGTCCACCGGAGCGCCGTGACATGGAGGGGCGGCACGCTCTCGAGCCACACCGGCTGCCAGATCCCGGTGGTCCGGTGGTACCAGATGACGTGCGGATCCTCGCGCCAGTCCTGCTTGCCGCGCGGTTGAGCGATGTCGAGCGGGTCGTCCTCGACGCGCACGACCAGGCGCGACCCCGCGCGGGCGATATCGGTGACATCGAGGGCGAAAGGCGTGTGCCCTCCTTCGTGCGATCCGACCAGGGCACCGTCGACCCAGACGTCGCAGCGGTAGTCGACGGCGCCGAAGTGCAGGAGGAGGCGTCGTCCGGGCTCGTGACCGGCGGCCTCGAGGTCGGAATCGGTCACGTCGCGGGAGTACCAGACGACCCGGTGCATCCCGGTGTCCGCGACGCCCGATGCCGCCGACTCGGGCGGGAAGGGGACGACGATCTCTCCCTGGCTGACGCCGGATGCCGGCCACCCCGAGGCGACGCCCTCGTCGGCATCGTCGTGTGCGAAGGCCCACGTGCCGGTGAGGTCGGCCCACGCCGGCCGGGCGAGCTGAGGCCTCGGGTAGGTGCCGTCCTGCGTGCTGGCACGCACGGCGCCGTGGTCGTCATCGATCATGGCGACCAGCATGCCTTATGGCATGCAGCGCTGTAAACCTGGAATCGCTCGGAGGTTCAAGAGGGCGGGACCGTCGGGGCGCTCTCGCGGACGGCGATCCGGTGGGGTGCGATCTCGTGGCGACCGACACCGTCGTAGCCCGCGACGCGCTCGAGGAGGAGCTCCATCGCGCGGGTGAAGAGCGCGTCGACGTCGGGGCTGACGCTCGTCAGGCTCGGGAAGGTGACGGCGCTCAGTCGCGTGTCGTCCCAACCGGTGACCGCCACGTCCTCCGGTACGCGGATGCCGCGCTCGTGCAGAGCGCGCAGGGTTCCCATCGCGGCGAGGTCGTCGCGGCAGACGACGGCGTCGACGTCCCACCCCTTCTGCAGCGCCTCACGGACGGCGGCGGCCGTATCGGCGGCGTCGATGGATGCCGTGGCCACGAGCATCCGCGGATCGGCGCGGAGGCTGGCTGCGGCCAGCGCCTCCTGATAGCCGAGGATGCGCTGGCGGGACGTCTCGCTCAGAGCGGTCGTCTCGTGGCCGACGAACCCGATGCGACGTCGGCCGGAATCCAGCAGGTGCGTCGTGATCTCGCGGGCGGCGGCCACGTTGTCGATCATGACGTGGTCCATCGTGAGGGGAGCGGGGATCTCGCCGAGGAGCACGATGGGGATCTGCGATCGGTGCTGTGCGATCTCGGAGGGACTCATCTTCGACGGCTGGAACAGCATGCCGTCGACGAGACCCGCCTCGGAGCTCGCGATCAGCGCACGTTCACCCTCGAGGGTGTCGTCGGTCTCCTCGAGCAGGACGCGGTAGTCGAAGTCCTGGGCGCGGCGCGAGGCGACGTGCGCGAGCTCGGCGAAGTAGGGGATCGCGACGTCGGCGAAGGCGACGGCGACGAAGCCGGTCCGGCCGGTCGCCAGGCGCCGGGCCACGACATTCGGACGGTAGCCGAGTTCGTCGATCGCTCGTTGCACCCGTTCGCGCATCGCGGCTGAGACGTGGGGGTAATCGCGGACGACGTTGGAGACGGTCTTCATCGACACGCCCGCCCGCTCGGCGACGTCCTGCAAGCGCGGTCCTCGCATGGGGACTCCCTTCAACGGCTCGCGGGCCACAGTACAACGCCGGACCCGCTCACCCGGGCAGGTGTCAGGCGACCCCGTTGACATGAAATTTCTAGCGCTGTAAATTCGACGGCACTCACACAGCGCGCCCGGGCTCCGGGCGGGGAGTACTCAAAGGAGAGCAATCACATGATTACGCGACTTTCGCGGGGCCTCGGTCTCGGCGTCGCTGCGGCGCTCGCCGTCTCACTCAGCGCCTGCGGCGCATCGAACTCCAGCGAGGGCGGGGTGTCGGGTGAGGACTACGACGGTCCCGCCGTCGAAGTCACCTTCTGGCACGGCTGGACAGGCGGTGCCGCGCCGACCATCGTCCCGAAGCTGATCGACAAGTTCAACGCCGAGCACGACAACATCAAGGTCAAGAACGTCCCGCAGGAGTGGGCCGACATCAACTCGAAGATGCCGCTCGCCGTGAAGGCGGGCAAGGGCCCCGACGTCGCCGTCCTCCACGGCGACGACCTGGCCACCTACGCCGCGCAGAACCTGCTGCAGCCCGCCGACGACATCATCGACGGGCTCGGCTACGGCGAGGGCGACTTCCCGCCTGATGTGTTCGAGATGGGTGACTTCCGCGACGCGCAATACGCCGTGCCGTGGAGCGTCACCCCGCTCGGACTGTTCGCGAACAAGGACGTCATGAAGAAGGCCGACCTCACCGAGGTGCCGACCGACCGCCAGGGCTACCTAGACGCGCTGGAGAAGCTGAAGGCGGCCGGCGTCCAGGGCGAGTGGGTCGACGGTTACGTCTTCACGGGGACGTTCGAGTTCCAGAGTCTGCTCTGGCAGTTCGGCGGCGATCTGTACAACGACGACGTGACCGAGGCGACCTTCAACTCGGAAGCCGGGGTCGAGGCGCTCACCTGGATGACGGACCTCGTCGACAAGGGCTACAGCCCGAAGAACGTCGCCCAGGACGGCAACATCAAGGCGCTCCTCGCCGGCGACACCGCCTTCAACTGGAACGGCGTCTGGCAGACCACCAACACCGCCTTCGGTGACCTCGACTGGGCAGCCGCCCCCGTGCCGCAGATCGGAGACGAGAAAGCGGTCTGGTCGAGCTCCACCCACTGGGTGTTCCCCGCGAACAAGGGACAGAGCGCCGACGAGACCTCGGCCGCCGCGACCTTCGTGAAGTGGATGAACGACAACTCGGCCGGCTGGGCGGAGACGGGCGAGCTGCCGGCGGCCAACACCGTCCGCGAGGACCCGGCCATCCTCGAGAAGTACCCCAACCTCGAGCCGTTCATGCAGCAGCTCGACTACGCCCACTACGAGACCGTGTCGCCCGGCATCAACGAGGCCAACGCGCTCATCACCACCGCGATCAATGAGGCGCTGACCGGCAAGAAGACGCCGCAGGCCGCGCTCGACGACGCGAAGGCGAAGGCGGACGCGATCATCGAACAGAACCAGCAGAAGTATGGCGAGTGACCTCGCCGCCACGACGGCCGTCCCGGCCGACCGCATCGTCGGTCGGCCGGGCGGTCGTGGCCGTCGTCCGGCCGCACGTCGCCGGCGCACCCTCATCGCCTATCTGTTCCTGGCGCCGTTCCTGGCGCTGTTCGTCACGTTCGTCATCGTGCCGGCCTTGTTCGGCGTCTGGATCAGCCTCACCAACTGGTCCCCGTTCCGCGACAGCCAGGACTTCATCGGCCTGAAGAACTACCTCGACCTCTTCACCGCCGGATCGACGACGTCTGCGGACTTCTGGAACTCGATGCGGGCGACGGGACTGTTCGTCGTCCTGAGCGTTCCGTTCCTCGTGGTCGTGCCGCTGTTCATCGCCGTCCTCCTGAACCGCAAGCTCCGGGGAGCCACGTTCTTCCGCACCGTGTTCTTCGCGCCCTACGTGCTGGGTGTCGCGATCGTCGGCGTGATCTGGAGCTACGTCTTCGACACGCAGTCCGGCATCCTGAACCATCTGCTGGGGTTGTTCGGTCTCCCGAGCGACACTCCGTGGGTGGTCGACACGCCGTGGGTGTGGGTCTCGCTCGTCGGTGTCACCGTCTGGTGGACCGCCGGACTCAACACCGTCATCTTCCTGGCCGGACTCAAGGGCATCAACACGGACCTCTACGAGGCCGCGGCGCTCGACGGTGCCGGAGCCGCGCGCACGTTCTACAGCGTGACGCTGCCCGGACTGCGCCCCGTGATGATCTTCATCACGACGACCACGATCCTCGCCTCGGCCAACATGTTCGGACAGTCGTTCCTGTTGACGAACGGCGGTCCCGGGAACGAGACCCGCACGGCCATCATGTACATCGCCGATCAGGGCCTGTCTCAGAACAACATGGCGCCGGCCTCGGCGATGAGCTACGTCCTCTTCGCCTTCCTGGCGATCATCAGCGTCGTCAACTTCCGTCTGCAGCGCGAGCGCAGCGAGAAAGCCGTCTCATGACCGACACCGCCGTCCGTCCCGCCGCGACGCAGGCGCCTCCCGTGCGCCGGCGATCCCCTCGCCGAGCGGGCGACCTCACCGCCTACGCGATCCTCGGTGCCCTCGCCCTCGTCGTGATCTTCCCTCTCATCTGGATGCTCCTGACCTCGGTGAAGACCGATGCGGATGCCGTGCGCAACCCCTATGCGCTTCCGGACCCGCCCTCGCTCGAGGCATACCAGACGCTGCTTCTCAGCGGTCAGCAGCCGATCTTCCTCTGGCTGTGGAACAGCTTCGCGGCAGCGACTCTGCAGACGGTCCTCATCCTCGTCACCGCGTCGATGGCCGCCTATGCACTCGCCAGGCTCGAGTTCGCGGGCCGCAGCATCGTGTTCGGTCTCATCATCGCGACGCTCCTCGTTCCGCCGGTCGTCTTCCTCATCCCGAACTACCTCCTGGTCGAGAACTTCGGCTGGCTCGACTCGATCCTGGCGATCACGGTGCCCGGGGCGGCGAGCGCATTCGGGGTGTTCTTCCTGCGCCAGTTCTTCCTCGGCATCCCACCCGAGATCGAAGAGGCGGCTCGCATCGACGGTGCGGGGGACTTCCGGATCTTCTTCCAGGTCGCCCTGCCCCTCGCGCGCCCTGCACTCGCGACCCTGGCGGTGCTGTCGTTCCTCGGCAACTGGAACGACTTCCTCTGGCCCGTGTACGTGCTGCTCTCGCCTGAGAACATGACGCTGCAGCCCGGCCTCGCCATGCTGCAGGGGGCTTTCCGCACGCACTTCGGCATCGTCATGGCGGGCGCCGCGATCGCGTCGATCCCCGTGCTCGTCCTGTTCGCGTTCGCTCAGCGTCAGATCGTTGACTCCGTGGCAGGCGCGGCGGTGAAGGGATGAGGCGTGTCGTCGCGGCCGTGTTCGCGCTCGCGGGGGCGGTGTTCCTGAGCGGATGCGGAGCCGCGGCATCCGCTCCTTCGACGCCGTCCGAGTCGGCCGCGACCGGTTTCGTGATCGACGAGGATTTCCCCGATCCCGATGTCGTCTCGACGGACGACGGCTACGTCGCCTTCGCAACCGGGAGCCACGGGCTGAACATCCGGGTCGCGACCTCGCCCGATCTCGGCAAGTGGACGGTCGACAGGCGCGATGCGCTCCCGACCCTGCCCGCCTGGGCCTCGGCCGGACGCACGTGGGCGCCGGAGGTCGCACCTCTGGGCGAGGGGTACGTGATGTATGTGACGGCGGAGCACACGGCGTCCGGACGGCAGTGCATCGGAGTGGCCACGGCGGCGTCTCTCGATGAGCCCTTCTCTCCGGCGTCCGACGAACCGCTCGTCTGTCCCGTCGACGAGGGCGGTGCCATCGACGCAGCCACGTTCGACGACGAGGACGGCACGCGATACCTGCTGTGGAAGACCGACGGCAACTGCTGCGCCCTCGACACGCATCTGATGATGGCGCCGTTGTCCGAGGACGGACTGTCTCTGACGGCAGACCCGGTGACCCTGCTGACGCAGGATCAGCCGTGGGAGGGCGACCTCGTCGAGGCGCCGACTCTCGTCGCGAGGGACGGCGGCTACGCCCTCCTCTATTCCGCGAACGACTACGGCGGCGATTCCTACGCCGTGGGAGCGGCCTGGTCCGACACGCTGACCGGCCCGTATGCGAAACAGGAGGGCCCGATCCTGTCGACGTCGGGCAGCGATGGCGCATTCCGCGGCCCGGGCGGCCAGGATGTGGTGGCGACGCCGGACGGCGACGTCCTCGTCTTCCACGGGTGGGACGAGCAGTACATCTACCGCGGTCTGCACACCGCCCCGCTCAGCCTCGAGCAGGGGCGTGCGGAGGTTGCTCTGGGCTGACCTCGGGCGCCCCTCACCCTCCGAGGTGGAACGCCGTCCACAGCTCGGCTCGGGCCGCGAAGGACCCGAGGTCCGTCCCGAGCACCTTCTCGGCCGCGGCGAGCCGCGTGCGGACGGTGTGGCGGTGCACCCCTAGGGCGGTCGCCGCGCGCTCGTTCGAGCCGTCCGCCTCGAGCCAGGCGCGCAGCGTGTCCTCGAGCCGGCCGCCCGTCTCGCGGTCGTGCGCACGCAGCGGCGCGAGGTATCCGGAGGCGACGGTCGCGGCATCCGCAGATGTCAGGGCCGACAGGATGCCGCGGTTCTGGACCTCCGCGAAGTGCGACAACCCCGGACCCGCGGCGCGGTCGCGCGCGGCGCGTGCCTGGGCGAGTGCCCGGCCGGCCTCGGCGTAGCCCACCGGCTCCGAGACCCCGACGCGCACGGCGAATCGGGTCGGGAGCTCCTCGAGCGTCGCGGCGGCGGAGGCGGGCACCACGATCACGACGTCGTCGTCCAGGGTCCCGTACAGCAGGGCGCCGTGACGCTCATCGGCGCGGAGTTCGAGGACGTCGATGAGCGCGTGCGTGCGGGGACCCGCGGCATCCGTCACCGCGGCGACGATCGGCGCCGCGGGCAGCGGTCCCCACACGTCGCGCGAGATCTGCCGGGCCAGGGCGGGATCGCCGGTCAGAAGGGAGCGGACCATCCCGGATCGCAGGGCGGTGCGGGCGCGGGACAGGCGCTGGTGCTGTTCGAGCGCGAGGCCTGCCATCGCGATGACGGCGGTGACGACGTCCCGGCCCGCCTGATCGAGCTCGCTCGCCGCGATGGCGAGGACGCCGCGGAGGCTCCCGCCCCGACCCAGGGTCTGCAGCGTGAACGCGTCGGTGTCGGACCGCAGCGACGAGCCGGCGCGGGCGCCGCGGCGCAGGACCGCATCGACTTCGATCCGCAGGACCGACGACGCCTCGGACGTGAGCGTCCCCGCGGGGTGCTCGCGGACCAGCTCGCCGGCCGCGTCGTACATCCCCACCCACGTGTCGAGCTGCTTGGCGAGTTCGGCGATCGTCGCGTCGAGTCCGTCGGGCCGCAGCGCCGCGAGGGCGATCGCGCGCTGCGCGGACAGGGCCCAGCTGCGCCGGGCGTACGCCTGCGCCGCGACGGCCTCGGCGTTGGCGCGCGCGACGGCGATGAAGGGCGTGTCGTACGGCACCTCGAACAGCGGCAGGTTCGCTCGTCGGCAGGCGACGGCGAGTCCCGCTGGGATGCCGTCGCGCGCCACCTCCGTCCCGAACCCCAGCGCGGCGACGCCCCGGTCGACGAGTCGGCGCACGTAGGTGTCGAAGGGGTAGCTGCTGCCGGTCGGGAACTGCGTGCCCGTGGTGAGGAGGACGAGATCGTCGGCGAGGAACGGGGTCGGGTCGTCGAGGTCGGAGCTGTGCACCCAGCGGGTCGGGCGGTCGAGGGCGCCCGGCGGCAGATCCTTCTCCTCGCCCGCGAGCCGCATCCGCAGCTCCCGGCGGCCGAGGAGGGCGCGCAGGGTGGGGTCGGCATCCCGAGCAACCATTCGCACCCCGCCTCCGCACCCCGTCTCTGTACGCTGCGTACAGCCCTGCGCCGAGAATAGACGCAATGGCGAGTGACCGCACGCACCGACGCCTCTACGCTCGCCGCATGAGCACCTCGATCGCCTCCGTCAGCACGCCCCTCGGTGGACCGTCCCTTCCCCAGGAACGCCGTCTCGAGACCGCGATCCCCGGACCGCGCTCGCAGGAGCTGCTCTCGCGCAAGGCCGACGCGGTCGCCGCCGGTGTCGGTCACACCGTCCCGATCGCGGCCGTCGCCGCCGGCGGCGGAGTCGTCCTCGACGCCGACGGCAACTCGCTCATCGACCTCGGCTCGGGCATCGCCGTCACGACGGTCGGCAACGCGCACCCGAAGGTCGTCGAGGCGATCGCCGCGCAGGCCGCGCAGCTCACCCACACCTGCTTCATGATCTCGCCGTACGAGTCGTACGTCGAGGTCGCCGAGACCCTCAATCGTCTCACCCCCGGCGACCACGCCAAGAAGAGCGCGCTGTTCAACTCCGGCGCCGAGGCCGTCGAGAACGCCGTCAAGATCGCCCGCAAGTTCACCGGCAAGCAAGCCGTCGTCGCCTTCGACCACGCGTACCACGGTCGCACGAACCTCACGATGGCTCTGACGGCCAAGTCGATGCCCTACAAGAGCGGCTTCGGTCCCTTCGCCTCCGAGATCTACCGCGTGCCCGGGTCCTACCCGCTGCGCGACGGCCTGTCGGGGGCGGATGCCGCGGCCCGCGCGATCTCGATGATCGAGAAGCAGGTCGGCGCCGACAACCTGGCGGCCGTCATCATCGAACCGATCCAGGGCGAGGGCGGCTTCGTCGTCCCCGCCGACGGCTTCCTCTCCGCCGTCGTCGACTGGTGCCGTGACAACGGCGTCGTCTTCATCGCCGACGAGGTGCAGTCGGGCTTCGCCCGCACCGGCGCCATGTTCGCGAGCGAGCACTTCGGCATCGTGCCTGACCTGATCACCACGGCCAAGGGCATCGCTGGGGGAATGCCCTTGGCCGCGGTCACCGGACGCGCCGACATCATGGATGCCACGCACACCGGCGGCCTCGGCGGGACGTACGGCGGCAACCCGGTCGCGTGCGCCGCCGCCCTCGCCGCGATGGACGCCTTCGAGAACGACGGCCTCATCGAGCGGGCGCAGGAGATCGAGACCGTGCTCACGAGGCGACTGCGCGAGCTCGCGGCCTCCGACCCCCGCATCGGCGAGGTGCGAGGGCTCGGCGCCATGATCGCGGCCGAGTTCGTCGACCCGACCACGGGCGCCCCCGACGCCGCGCTCACCGGCGCCATCGCGAAGGCCTGCATCGCGGCGGGCGTCATCGTCCTGACCTGCGGCACCTACGGCAACGTCATCCGGTTCCTCCCGCCGCTGTCCATCTCGGACGAGCTTCTCGCGGAGGGCCTCGACGTCGTCGCCGAGGCGCTCGGAAAGGCCTGAGTATGGCAGGTACGGACAACTGGTCGAACCCGGTCTCGCCCGAGACGTCGGCGGGACTCGGTGCGGTCACGAAGGCTCGCTCGAACAAGCTGCGCTCGCGACACGTGACGATGATCACCCTCGGCGGGATCATCGGGGCCAGCTTGTTCGTCGGATCCGGCAACGTGATCCGCGAGGTCGGTCCCGCCGCGATCGTCTCGTACCTCATCGGCGGGCTGCTCGTCTTCTTCGCGATGCGCATGCTGGGCGAGATGGCGGCATCCCGTCCCGCCATCGGCTCGTTCATGGAGTACGCCCGCGTCGGTCTCGGCGACTGGGCCGCCTACCTCGTCGGCTGGTTGTACTGGTACTTCTGGGTCGGCGTCCTCGCCTACGAGGCGGTGCTCGGCGGCGAGACCATGCACACGTGGATCCCGGCGCTGCCGTCCTGGGCCTGGTCGCTGATCCTCATCGCGATCTTCGTGGGGACGAACGTCATCTCGGTGCGGACGTTCGGCGAGGTGGAGTTCTGGCTCGCGAGCATCAAGGTGCTCGCCATCGTCGTGTTCCTGGGCGCCGGCATCCTGTTCGCCCTCGGGCTCTGGCCGGGCGCGACGTTCGCCGTCCCCAACCTGTGGGAGCACGGCGGCTTCGCCCCCAACGGCATCGGTGTCGCCTTCACGGGCGTCGCGCTCGTGATCTTCTCCTACTTCGGCACGGAGATCGCCGTCATGGCCTCGGCCGAATCCGTCGACCCCGCGAAGGGCATCCGGCAGGCCACGAGCACGATCATCTGGCGCATCCTCCTGTTCTTCGTCGGCTCGGTCCTCGTCATCGTGACGGTCGTCCGCTGGGACGAGCTCCCGGTACCGACCGACGTCGCCAACGCGCCGTTCACGATCGCGCTGTCGAAGTTCGGCATCCCGTTCGCCGACGTCATCATGCAGCTCGTGATCTTCACGGCCGTCATCTCGGTGCTCAACTCCGGCCTGTACTCGGCGTCGCGTATGTTCGCCGCCCTCGCCGACAAGGGGTTCGCGCCGAAGGTCGTTGCGACCCGCTCGCGGACCGGCGTCCCCGTCATCGCGCTCCTCGCCTCGACGATCGGCGGGCTCATCGCGACGCTCGTCAACTTCGTCGCACCGAGCTCGGGCATCTTCGACTTCATCATGAACTCGGCCGGTCTCGTGGCCCTCTTCGTCTACGTCTTCATCGCGCTCACGCAGATGCGGCTGCGCCAGAAGATGACGCCCGACGAGGAGGCGAACCTGAAGCTCAAGGTGTGGCTGCATCCGTGGCTGAACATCCTCCTGATCGCGGCCATCGCCGCCGTCGTGGCCGTCATGCTGACGTCCGAGTCCGGCCGCGCCCAGGTGTGGACGAGCCTCATCGCCACCGCAGTCCTGCTCGTGTTCTGGCCGCTCGTGCGGCGCAACCTCCGTCGCCGCTCCGACCACGCGTCCGGCGACCGCATCCCCTCCAACGAAGGAGTCGTGAATGACTGAGATCACCCGTGACGTCGTGATCGTGGGGGCCGGCGCCGCCGGACTCACCGCCGCGAACGAGCTCCGCAAGGCCGGGCTCTCGGTCGCCGTCCTCGAGGCGCGCGAGCGCGTCGGCGGCCGCCTGTGGACCGACGTCATCGACGGCGCGATGCTCGAGCTCGGCGGCCAGTGGGTCTCGCCCGACCAGGACGCGCTCATCGACACCGTGGCAGAGCTGGGCCTCGACACCTTCAGCCGCTACCGAGAGGGAGACAGCGTCTACGTCGGCCCCGACGGCGCCGTCTCGCGCTTCACGGGGGAGATGTTCCCGGTCAGCCCCGAGACCGAGCGGACGATCGACGAGATCACCCGACGTCTCGATGCGATGGTCGCCGAGATCGACCCCGACCGACCGTACGCGCACCCCAAGGCCGCCGAGTGGGACACGATCACGTGGGACGCCTGGCTGCGCCAGCAGACGGACGACGACGAGGCGGTCCGCAACCTCGCCTTCGCGACGGGCTCGGCGATGCTGACGAAGCCGACGCACGCGTTCTCGCTGCTGCAGTCGCTCCTCATGGCCGCCAGCGCCGGCAGCTACTCGCACCTCGTCGACGCCGACTTCATCCTCGACAAGCGAGTCGTCGGCGGGCTGCAGCAGGTGCCGGTGCTGCTCGCCGAACGTCTCGGCGACGACGTCTTCCTGAACCGTCCCGTCCGCACGCTGGAATGGTCGGATGCCGGTGTCACGGCGCACGCCGACGGTCTGACCGTCCGCGCCCGCAGCGCGATCCTCGCGCTGGCGCCCGTGCTCTACAACCGGATCTCGTTCGTCCCGCCCATGCCGCGGCTGCAGCACCAGATGCACCAGCACATCTCGATGGGCTTCGTCATCAAGGTGCACGCGGTCTACGAGACGCCGTTCTGGCGTGAGAACGGGCTCTCGGGCACCGCCTTCAGCCCGTACGAGATCTGCCACGAGGCCTACGACAACACCAACCACGACGACCCGCGGGGGACGCTCGTCGGCTTCGTGTCCGACCGGAACGCCGACGACATGTTCCGCCTCACCGCCGAAGAGCGCAAGGAGCGCATCCTCGAGTCGCTGTCGCACTACTACGGTCCCGAGGCGAAGGATCCGGTCGTGTATTACGAGAGCGACTGGGGCACCGAGGAGTGGACCCGCGGCGCGTACGCGGCGAGTTTCGACCTCGGCGGTCTGCACCGCTACGGCGCGGACGTGCGCACCCCCGTCGGCCCCATCCACTTCGCCTGCAGCGACATCGCCGGAGCCGGATACCAGCACGTCGACGGGGCGATCCGCATGGGCCGTCTCGCCGCACGCAACATCCTCGCGGACGGTCGGGCGTGACCAGCCGTATCGTCGTCGGCTACACCGCGACGAAGACCGGCCGCGATGCGGTGGCGGTCGCGAGCGGGTTGGCGGCGGCATCCGGAGCCGAGCTCGACATCGTCCTCGTCCTGCCGGGGGAGGGGCGAAGCGTCATCACCCCGCCCGACGCCTCGTACGACCGGTACCTGCTCGGTCAGGCCGAGTCCTGGCTGGCCGACGCGGCGGCGTCGGTGCCCGAGGGCGTCGTGCACCGCGAGCACGCGCGCTACGCGGAGTCCTTCGCCGAAGGGCTCGTCGAGACCGCCGACGAGTTCGGTGCGACGCATCTCGTCGTCGGGGCGGCCGACGGCGGCGCACGCGGGCGTCACCGCCTCGGATCGACGACCAGTCAGCTGCTCCACTCCTCCGACGTCCCGGTCGTGCTCGTCCCTCGAGGGGCCCGAAAACGGGTGACGGATGCCGGTGTCCCGCGACTCACCGTCGCCGTCGGCACGCGCGCCGGTGCCGACGTCCTGCTCGACGAGGCGATCGCCCTCGCGTCGGCGACCGGGGCGTCGCTGCGTCTGGTGTCGCTCGTCACGGTGGACCTGCCGGCATCCGTCGACACCGGCGTGATCCGCCTCGCCGGAGCCGCCCACGCCGAGAAGGTGCTCACCGACGTGCTCGCCGCGATCCCCGAGGGGGTCCGCGCCGACATCGTGACCGCGAAGGGCGACAGCATCGAGGACGCCGTCACGCACCTCGACTGGCTGCCGGGCGAGATGATCCTCGTCGGCTCGAGCCGTCTCGCGCAGCCGCGGCGGCTCTTCCTCGGTTCCGTCGCGGCGAAGCTGCTGAGCGAGATCCCGGTTCCGATGGTCGTCGTCCCCCGTACCCGCACCACGGACTCGTCCCGCTGACCCGAAGGAGCTCGACGATGAGCCAGCACGCCGCAGAGAAGGTCCCCGTCGCCGACGGCGGCCTCTCGAAGAAGGGCCTCAGCGCCGGGACGATCGGTCTGCTCGGCGCCGTCGTCATCGGCATCTCGTGCATCGCCCCGGCCTACACGTTCACCGCCGCGATCGGCCCGACGGCATCGGCGGTCGGAGCGCAGATCCCGGCGGTCATCCTCGTCGGTTTCATCCCCATGCTGCTGGTCGCCTTCGGGTATCGCGAACTGAACAATCGGATGCCGGATGCCGGCACGTCCTTCACATGGGCGACGCGCGCATTCGGACCGTGGATCGGATGGATGGCGGGGTGGGGGCTCATCGTCGCCACCGTCCTCGTCCTCTCCAATCTCGCCGGCGTCGCCGTCGACTTCCTCTTCCTGCTCGTGTCGCAGGTCACCGGTGACGCGTCGATCGCCGATCTGGCCGGCATCCCGTGGGTCAACATCGTCGTCTGCCTGCTGTTCATCGCGGGAGCGACCTTCATCTCATACCGCGACATGCAGACGACCCAGAAGCTGCAGTACGTGCTGGTCGGCTTCCAGGTGGTGGTGCTCGTCCTCTTCGCCGTCGCCGCGATCTGGAACGCCGTGGACGGCGGCGGCTTCGACTACCAGCCCTTCGACCTCGCGTGGTTCAACCCGTTCGCGGTCTCGTCGTTCAGCGCGCTCGCGGCGGGCCTGTCGCTGTCGATCTTCATCTTCTGGGGGTGGGACGTCACCCTCACGATGAACGAGGAGACGAAGGATCCTGAGCGCACGCCCGGGCGCTCGGCGACGATCACTGTCATCACGATCGTGACGATCTACCTGCTGCTGGCGATCGCGATGCTCATGTACGCCGGCACCGGCGACGGTGAGCTGGGACTCGGCAACGCCGACATCCAGGACAACGTCTTCTTCTTCCTGTCGGGCCCCGTCCTCGGCCCGCTGGCGTTCCTCGTCTCGCTGGCGGTCCTCACGAGCTCGGCCTCGTCGCTGCAGTCGACGTTCGTGAGCCCCGCCCGGACCCTCCTCGCGATGGGGCACTACGGCGCCCTCCCGAGGCAGTTCGCGCGAGTGAGCCCCCGCTTCTTCACCCCCGGCTTCGCGACGGTCGTCTCGGCGATCGTGGCCGCGGTCTTCTATGCCGTCATGCGGGCGGTGAGCGAGAATGCGCTCTGGGACACGATCCTGACCCTCGGTCTCATGATCTGCTTCTACTACGGCATCACAGCGTTCGCGTGCGTCTGGTACTTCCGCAAACAGTGGTTCGACTCGGTGCGGAACGTGTTCTTCACGTTCCTGTTCCCGCTGGTCGGCGGGATCATCCTCGCCGTGCTGTTCGTGACCACGCTCATCGACTCCGCCGACCCGGAGTACTCCGAGAGCGGCACCGACATCTTCGGCATCGGCATCGTGTTCTTCCTCGGGCTGGGCATCATCCTGCTCGGGATCGTGTTGATGATCGTGATGCGCATCGTCCGTCCGGCCTTCTTCCGTGGACAGACCCTGTCCCTCGACGCACCCCCCAGCGCGCGAAAGCTGCGCGCAGAAAGTGAGAACCACCGATGGCCTCCCGCGAGTCCGACCTCCTGTCCGCCATCCCGAACCAGCTCTTCATCGGCGGGGAGTGGGTGGATGCCGAGGGCGGCAAGACTCTCGACGTGTTCGACCCGTCGACGGGCGAGGTCATCCGCCGCATCGCGGACGCTTCACCGGCCGACGGCATCCGGGCCCTCGATGCAGCCGTCGCGGCGCAGGACGCGTGGGCGGCGACCGCTCCCCGTGAGCGCAGCGAGATCCTCCGCCGGGCGTTCGACCTCGTGCAGGAGCGTAAGGAGGACCTCGCCCTCCTGATGACGCTCGAGATGGGCAAGCCGCTCGCCGAGTCGCGCGGCGAGGTCGCCTACGGCGGCGAGTTCCTCCGCTGGTTCAGCGAAGAGGCGGTCCGCATCTCGGGGCGATACGGCATGAATCCTGAGGGGACCGGGCGCATCGTCGTCTCGCAGCGTCCCGTCGGACCGTCGTTCTTCATCACGCCGTGGAACTTCCCGCTCGCGATGGCGACCCGCAAGATCGCCCCGGCACTCGCCGCCGGGTGCACGGTCGTCGTGAAGCCCGCAGAGCTGACGCCGCTGACCACGCTCTTCTTCGTGCAGCTGCTCGCCGAGGCGGGGGTCCCCGCCGGCGTCGTCAACGTCATCACGACCGCCTCGTCCGGCGCCGTGTCGGCGCCGATCATCGCCGACCCGCGACTGCGCAAGCTCTCGTTCACGGGCTCGACGCCCGTCGGCCAGAAGCTCATCGCGCAGGCCGCCGAGGGGGTGCTCCGCGTCTCGATGGAACTCGGCGGGAACGCCCCGTTCGTCGTCTTCGAAGACGCGGACCTCGACAGGGCGGTCGACGGGGCGATGCTCGCGAAGTTCCGCAACATCGGCCAGGCCTGCACGGCCGCGAACCGCTTCATCGTCCACGAGTCGGTGGCCGCCGAGTTCTCTCGCCGGGTCGCCGACCGCGTGCGGGGGATGAACATCGGTCGCGGGACCGAGGACGGCGTGCAGATCGGTCCGCTCATCGACGACCGCGCGGTCGCCAAGGCGTCCGAGCTCGTCGGAGACGCCGTACAGCGCGGCGCGCGCGTCCTCGTGGGCGGCAACCCCGTCGAGGGCCCGGGCACGTTCTACGAGCCGACCGTCGTCGAAGGCGTCGTGCCCGGCAGCGCCATCCTGCGCGAGGAGATCTTCGGACCCGTTCTCGCCATCAGCACGTTCTCGGACGAGGACGAGGCCGTCCGCCTCGCGAACGACACCGAGTACGGACTCGTGTCGTACGTCTTCACGCAGGATCTCGCTCGCGGCCACCGGATGATCGACCGTCTCGAGACCGGGATGATGGGGCTCAACGTCGGTGTCGTCTCGAACGCCGCAGCGCCGTTCGGCGGCGTCAAGCAGTCGGGGATCGGTCGCGAGGGCGGCCTCGAAGGCATCCACGAGTATCTGAACGTGAAGTACACCCTGATCCCGGCCTGACCGGAACCACTGAGGAGCATCATGAGCGATTACGCCGTCGTCGACCCCGCCACCGGCGAGACCCACGCGACGTACCCGACCGCCACCGCCGATGAGGTCGAACGCGCCCTCGCCGCCGCCGACGACGCGGCGCGGGGCTGGGGCCGCACCTCGACCCCGGCTGAGCGCGCCGACCTGCTGCGCCGCGTCGCGCAGCTGCACCGCGAGCGTCGCGAGGACCTGGCGAAGATCATCGTCCGCGAGATGGGCAAGCAGATCGACGGCGCCCTCGGTGAGGTCGACTTCGCTGCGGACATCACGGAGTACTACGCCGACCACATCGACGAGATCACCGCCGACACCCCGATCCCCATCGAGGGGGAGGGGACCGCGGTCATCCGCAAGGCCCCCCTGGGGGTGCTCCTCGGCGTCATGCCCTGGAACTTCCCCTACTACCAGGTCGCCCGGTTCGCGGCCCCCAATGTCGCGGTCGGGAACACCATCCTGCTCAAGCACGCACCTCAGTGCCCCGAGTCGGCGGCCGCGATAGAGGCCATCTACCGTGATGCGGGCTTCCCCGTGGGCGTCTACACGAACGTGTACCTCACCAACGAGCAGGCCGCCGACGTCATCGCCGACCCGCGTGTGCACGGCGCATCGGTGACCGGCTCGGAGCGCGCCGGCGCCGCCGTCGCCGAGGTCGCCGGACGCAACCTCAAGAAGGTCGCCCTCGAGCTCGGCGGCTCGGACCCGTTCATCGTGCTGTCGGCCGACGACCTCGACGCCGTAGCCCAGGCCGCCGTCGATGCGCGCCTCGACAACACCGGTCAGTCCTGCAACGGCGCGAAGCGGTTCATCGTCGTCGACGACCTCTACGACGCGTTCGTCGAGGCGTTCACGGCGAGGATGGCGGCCGCCTCCGTCGGCGACCCGTGGAGCTCCGACACGGTGCTCGGACCGCTCTCCTCGGTCACCGCGGCGGAGCGCCTCGAGAAGCAGATCCGGGATGCCGCGGCCCAGGGCGCGACGATCGTCACCGGCGGCACGCGCGACGGCGCGTTCTTCACCCCGACCGTCCTCACGGGCGTCACGCCCGAGATGGACGTGTATCGCGAGGAGCTGTTCGGCCCCGCCGGCGTCGTGTACCGCGTGGCCGACGAGGACGAGGCGATCCGCGTCGCCAACGACACCCCGTTCGGCCTCGGCTCGTACGTCTACACGACCGACCCCGAACAGGCGGCTCGCGTCGCGGACCGGATCGAGGCCGGCATGGTCTACGTGAACCTCGTCCTCGCCGACGAGCCGGGTCTGCCCTTCGGCGGCATCAAGCGCAGCGGCACCGGGCGCGAGCTGGGTCTCCTGGCCGCCGACGAGTTCGTCAACAAGAAGCTCGTCCGCATCGGCTGAACGAACGGTGAGGGGCGGCATCCGATCGGATGCCGCCCCTCACCGTTCGCGCATCAGGCCGAGGTCGTCGCGCGGATGTCCGCGGCCTCGCCGTGACGGCCGAGACCCTCGTAAAGGTCGCCCAGTTCCAGCGCCGCCTGCTGTCGGAGCGGCTCGTTTCCGCCCTCGGTCGCGTGGTCGATCGCGGACCTGTAGAGCAGGACCGCATCGGCCGGTCGATCGACGCCGACCAGCAGCCGGGCGGCCAGCAGCTCCGACCCCGCGCCCGAGCCCGGGTCGCCGGCCTCGGCGAAGCCGTCCGCGGCCTGCAGGGCGGTCGCCATGGCTTCGTCGACGCGCTCGCGGGCTGCCAGCAGCCGGGCGCGGGTGTCGAGCACGTCGGCGACGTACCAGTGGGCCTCGTTCGCGCGGCCGAGGGCCAGCGCCCGGTCGATCACCTCGAAGGCGTCGTCGTCGCCGCGCTGCATCTTCGCCTGAGCGAGCAGGTGGAGCGCTTCGGCGTGCAGACCGATCTGATCTTCGCGACCGTCGGTCAAGCCGAGGGCGGTCTCGATCGCGACGACGGATTCGTCGTACTCGCCGAAGTTCCCGAGGTGGCGCCCCTGCGCGACGAGGGCGAAGGCCTGGCCCTCGGGCTCGCCCGCCTCCTCGTGCAGGTCGGCGGCGAAGCCCCACGCGCCCACGGCGTTGCCGAAGTCGCGCGCGTCCTCGTACGCCCGCGCGAGCAGTCCCACGGTGATGCCGCGCGAGCCGGCGGGCACGTCGGCGGCCACCTCGTCCTGGAGGACCTGATGGAGCGCGTCGACGGCCTCCTCCGGCATCCCGGCCGCGATCATAGCCCGACCGAGTCGGTAGCGCGCATCCGACGTGGGGGCACCCGCGGACTCGTACCGCTCGACCGCCGTGCGGTAGCGGCCGGCGGCGACCGACGCCTCGCCGGCATCCTCGTGCAGAGCTCCAGCCAGCACGAACGCCTCGGCGATGCGCACGTCGTCCGCACCGAGCGCGAGGAGCAGCCGCGCCACCTCATCGGCCGCAGCCGCGCCCTCGGCGAACTCCTCGGCCACGCCGTGCAAGCGTGCCTGCGACGCAAGGGCCCGGGCGCGACGACCGTCGCTGATCGGCTCCGCCAGGAGGGAGGTGAGGTCCGCGCGAGCGTCGTCGAACCGCGAAGCGGATGCGGCGGCATCGATCGCGAGCAGCCGGGCGCCCTGAGCGCGCACCGCGTCGCCCGCGTCGGAGAACAGGCGTGCCGCTTCGCGCGCATGGTCGTGGGCTTCGGCAGGTGACCCCTCGTACATCTTCGCCACCGCGAGCGTCGCGACGAGGTCGCCCCGGACCGCCGCGGGGGCCGCCGCGACCGCGGCCAGCTCAGCACTGAGGGCATCGCCGGCCCCTGCCAGGTCCTTCCCGAACAGGACGAGCCCGAGGCGCTCCTCGAGATCCGCCTGCTCCGACTGTCCGGCGGCGCGGAGGATGGACAGCCGCTGCGGCAGGAACGCCTCGGCCTCCGAGATCCGGTCGGTGGCGACGAGGCCGCCCAGCAGGTGCGAGGACAGCACCACGCCCTCTGCGGGGGCGGCATCCGTCAGCAGCTCCCGGAGCGGGCCGATCGCTGCGGAGGAGCCGGCGTGCGCGAGCGCGACCGCGCGTGCGGCCCGCTCCTCGCGGGTCAGGGCCGGCGCGGGCGCGACGACCGTGGAGAAATCGTGCGAGCGGATCGGCACGTCGTAGCGCTCGGCGCCGACCTCGCGCAGCCGCTGGAGGTTCCGGGTGTGCGCATCGGTGCCGTTGCGACGGTCGAACGCCGCGGCGATGTCGCCGGCGGCACGCCAGGAAGCACCGGCGAGCTCGTCCACGCGCCACGGGCCGTCGTGCGGGCCGAAGACGGGCGCGAGCGCCTCGGCGTCCGAGCCGCGGACGGTGAGCTCGGGGTGACCGGCGGCGGCGACGGCGTCGAGGGCGAGCGCGAAGGCTCCGAGGGCCGTCGCGTGGGCGTCGGCGTCGAGTCCGTCGTGGACGAGCCACGGCAGGTGTCGCTCGACGAGAGCGAGCGCGCGCGCCTCGTTGCCGGTCACCGCGCAGAACACGACGTTCTTCGCGACGATCGAGAGGTTGTCGGGATTGTCCTTCGCCAGACGGTAGCTGCGCAGGTGCGCGGTGCGCGCCTCATCGAGCATCCCGGCGCGCAGGTAGGGGAGGAGGATGCGCGCCAGGGCGTGCTCGGGCTCCTCGCCGCACGAGAAGCCGTTCTCGATCATCTCGCCGACGAGGCGGATGGCTTCCTCTTCGCGGCCGGTCTCGATGAAGAAGCCGGCGAACTCGCTCCGCACGCACGCATCGCAGTGGCTGTAATCATCGCGCGGCGTCGCCTCGAGTGTGCGCTGCAGTTCCGCGGCCTCGTCCATCCGACCGGCGGCCCAGGCGTCCTCGAAGCGGGCCATGAGGACACCGCTCGGGCCGACGCCGGCGCGCTGGTAGTGCGCCTCCATGTCGTCGAGGACAGCCGCGATCTGCTCCGACGCGAACTCCGGCGAACTGGCGAGGGCGCTGGCCATCCACTTGTACTGCCACAGCACGTCGCCGGCGCCCTCGACCTCGGCCGGGAACCGCTCCGGGTCGGCGTCGTGGTGTGCCAGACACCACGCGAACGAGGTCAGCATGAGGTCGGTATCGCCGCCCATGTTGGCGCTGGAGGTCTGCCGCAGGCGGGCTTCGTACTCGAGGCGCTCGTCGCCGCTCTCCTGCGCCAGTGCGACCGCTTGCGCGACCAGCGCCTGCTCCTGCGGACCCCACGGGGTGTTGTCGATCTCGTCGAAGAGGGATCGGATGCGGGATGCGTAGCCGGTCATGAGACTCCTTCTGTCGCGGGAGGGGCGTCGGTGTCGATGGCGCGGTCGACGAGCTCCGACAGCGCGTCCGACATCATCGTGCGGTCGCGAGGTCCGAGAGGGTGATGGCCGGCGAGCAGCGACTGCACGTAGAGCAACTCGACGCTCAGGTCGAAGACACGACCCGGCGGCGTTGCGGCCAGCTTGCGGATCATCGGGTTGGTCCAGTTCAGGCAGAGCCGGGCGGCGAGGTCATCCGCGCTGCGACCACCCGAGGCGATGTTCGCGGCGCGGTCGAGGACGCCGCCCCACAACGCCCCGCCCGCGCTGCGCGCGCGGCCGCGGTCCAGCGCCCGGAGCACGTCCGGGTCGGCGACGAACAGCCCCGGCAGATCAGGGCGGTCGAACCTTCGCACCGCGACGTCGACGTCCTCGAGGGCCGCCTTCGCGCGCTCCTCGAGGCTCGTCGCGGCGGCGCGGTCGTCGAGGGGCGCGAGATCGAGTCGGTCGACCTCGCCGACGACGTCGACCCGTTCCACCTCCACGCCGGGGAACAGCTCGGGGATGCGGCGGACGAGGTCGGCGTCGTAGAGGTACCCGCCGTTGACGAGGACGCCGCCGGCGGAGGTCATGCCGGCCACCTGGCGGAACTCGTCCACCGTCTCGGCGTAGCGGATGGTGGAGAACCGGCGAGCCAGCTCCTCGACGCGCAGATGCCCCGCGGTCGTCTCGACCGAGAGCCATCGGGCGACGAATCGGGCGAGCTCGTCGTCGTGGCGGACGAGGGACTTGAGGGCGATCTCGTGGATCGACACGAACTGCGCCAGCCGCACGGGGTCCTGCAGTGCGAGCTCGAGGATCCAGCGGCGGATCGCCTCTCCGATCTCCTCGCGGGTCTGTTCCAGCGCATCGTCGTCGACGAGCGACTCGCGACTGGCGGTGGGGTGCAGTGTGCCGGAGTCGACGACCGCTCGCGCGAAGAACGCCCACGCGGGCAGGAGCTCGTCAGCACGCTCGGTCAGCAGCATCCGCCGCAGGTAGACGCGCGTGCTCTGACGCGTAGACGGGGGAGGGGCGAAGGGCAGGACGAAGGCGACCCCTCGCGTCTGCGTCCCCGGGACGTGCAGCGGGATGACGTCGAGGGGCTCAGCGCCGATGAGCTCCCGCCCGTAGGCGAGCCGCTGCTCCAGATCACCGTCGAGGAAGGGGGCGGGCTCGGTGACGATCGTCTCGCCGCCGCCGGGAAGATCGACGACGACCGTGTGCGGCAGATACCGTCCGAAGGTCTCGGCGAGTTGCATGACGGTGCTCGTCCCGAGCAGGGATGGTGTGTCCGCGCGCGGCGTGAGGTGCACGCTCGTGCCGACCGGGATGTCCTCGGCGTAGGGCGTGACGGTGAAGGTGCCGTCCGAATGGCCGGTCCACTCGACCGGAGGCGAGCCCGCAGCGCTCCGGGAGCGGATGACGATCGTGTCGCACACCATGAAGCACGACAGCATGCCGATCCCGAACTGGCCGAGGAAGTCTTCGCGCGGCAGGTCGAAGATGTCCCGCTTGGAACTGCGCCCCACCGTCGCCAGGAGGTCGGCGACCTCGGACTCGGTGAGCCCGACGCCGTCGTCGCGCATCACGAACTCGGGTGACCGGTCGCTGACGGGGGTGATGCGGATGCGGCCGCCGCGGCCGTCCACGGCGCGTCGCGCGGCGATCGCGTCCACCGCGTTCTGGAGCAGTTCGCGCAGGAACACCCGCGGGCTCGAGTAGATGTGGCGGCTCAGCAGGTCGATGACCCCGCGCAGGTCGACCTGGAACTGTCGGGCGGCAGTACTGTCGGTCACCGCGCTCCTCGGTAGTCGTCGATCATCCGATGCCGCACCCCCTGCAGCACCCGCCGCGGAGCGGCCGATCCAGCCTAGCCAGGGCGGCGGACGACGAGGAGGGATGCCGCGCGTTCGCCACCCTCCGAGCCATGCCGTATGCTTGTCCACGCAGTTGTCTGCATTCTTTTGCCGTGCCCATGGGTCGGACAGGATGTGGATCCCCGGGTCGCAAGACCTTAGGGCGGTAGCTCAATTGGCAGAGCAGCGGTCTCCAAAACCGCAGGTTGCAGGTTCGATTCCTGTCCGCCCTGCGCGTCAGCGTCAGCTGACTCGAACCGAGCAACAGGTGGGTTGAATGGTCCAGGATGAGCCGAACGGCGAGGTCGTCGCTGCCAGCAGCGGCGCCACCCGTGAGAAGAAGCTCAACTTCTTCCAGCGGATCGCCCTTTTCATCCGCCAGGTGATCGCCGAGCTCCGCAAGGTCGTGACTCCGACCCGGCAGGAGCTGGTGAAGTTCACCCTCGTGGTTCTGGGGTTCGTCGTGGTCGTCATGGCCATCGTCTACGGGCTCGACCTGTTCTTCACCTGGATCACCAACGTCGTCTTCGACGTTCCCAGGTGACGCCGGGCGATCAGCCGTCGCGGTGACGGACGGCATCCCGGATCATCGGAACCGCCCGCCGCGTTGCCGCCGAACATCGAAGCCGAACCTGCAGGGAAGTGAATGACGTGACCGAACGATATGTCGACGACGCCGACTGGTCGACCGCCGCGGAGCAGTCCAGTGAGGACGACGAGGCGCAGGAGGGCAACGTCCTGGCGGGCCAGGAGCGTTCCGCCGAGTCCGCCGAGCACGCCGCCCTGCACATCGAAGAGGACGAGCCCGTCGAGGACGAGCCGACCGGAGAGGACGCCGTCGTGATCGAGGACCCCGAGGCCGACCGCATCGTCAACGACGCGCTCGAGATCGACCAGGCCGATGAAGCCGAAGCCGCCGCCGAGGTGCTCACCGAGTCGCTCGCCGACGAAGAGGAGGAGCGGGCCGCGGCTGCCGCCGACGAGGTCGCCCCCTACGACGGTCCCGAGCTCGGCGACGACGAGGACGAGACCCCGGACGACCCCTACGAGGCGTTCCGCCAGGAGCTCCGCTCGCTCGAGGGCAAGTGGTACGTCATCCACTCCTACGCCGGATTCGAGCGCAAGGTGAAGGCCAACATCGAGCAGCGCAAGTCGACGCTCGAAGTCGAGGACGACATCTACCAGGTCGAGGTCCCGATGGAGGACGTCGTCGAGATCAAGAACGGCCAGCGCAAGATGGTCAACCGCGTGCGCATCCCGGGCTACGTGCTGGTGCGCATGGAGCTCAACGAGGACACCTGGTCGGTCGTGCGCCACACCCCCGGTGTCACCGGCTTCGTCGGCAACGCGCACAACCCGACGCCGCTGCGCTTCGAAGAGGCGTTCAACATGCTGAAGCCGCTCGTCGAGGCCAAGGAGGTCGCGCCGGCCAAGGGCGCCACCGCCACGAAGGGCTCCGCGACGCAGGCGCGCTCGGTCATCACCGAGGTCGACTTCGAGATCGGCGAGACCATCACGATCAAGGAGGGCTCGTTCGCCGGCCTTCCCGGATCGATCTCCGAGATCAAGCCCGAGAGCGGCAAGCTCACCGTCCTCGTCTCGCTCTTCGAGCGCGAGACGCCGGTCGAGCTCAGCTTCGATCAGGTCACCAAGCAGTAAGCGCTGCCCGCGCTGCAAAGGCCCCGCTCCGGCGGGGCCTTCGTCGTGCCGAGGGGATGCCGGATGCGGTAGACTCATGTGGTTTGTGCGCCGTTTCGTCGTGCGCGCGGACACCACCACGTCCCGGATCCGCCGGGGCCGTGGGAGAACGAGGCATCCGTCTCGCTCGTGAAAGGAAAAGGAAATGGCACCGAAGAAGAAGGTGACCGGCCTGATCAAGCTTCAGATCAACGCCGGTGCAGCCAACCCGGCGCCGCCGATCGGCCCCGCGCTCGGTCAGCATGGCGTCAACATCATGGAGTTCTGCAAGGCGTACAACGCCGCGACCGAGTCGCAGCGCGGCAACGTCATCCCCGTCGAGATCACCGTCTACGAGGACCGCAGCTTCACGTTCATCCTGAAGACCCCGCCCGCCGCGGAGCTCATCAAGAAGGCCGCCGGTGTGGCGAAGGGTTCTGCGACCCCGCACACCACCAAGGTCGCGAAGCTCACCAAGGATCAGGTCCGCCAGATCGCCGAGACGAAGATGCCCGACCTGAACGCCAACGACATCGAGGCCGCCTCGCTGATCATCGCCGGCACCGCCCGTTCCATGGGCATCACGGTCGAGAGCTGAGGGGAACAGAACAATGGCTAAGTCCAAGGCTTACGAAGCAGCAGCGGCCAAGATCGACCGCTCCACGTTCTACTCCTCCGAGCAGGCTGTCGCCCTCGCCAAGGAGACCGGTTCGGCCAAGTTCGACTCGACCGTCGAGGTCGCGCTGAAGCTCGCCGTCGACCCGCGCAAGGCGGACCAGATGGTCCGTGGCACGGTCATCCTGCCCCACGGCACCGGCAAGACCGCCCGCGTCATCGTGTTCGCGACCGGTCCTGCCGCTGAAGCCGCTCTCGCCGCTGGTGCGGACGAGGTCGGTGGCGCCGAGCTCATCGAGAAGGTCGCCGGTGGCTACACCGCGTTCGACTCGGCCGTCTCGACCCCCGAGCTCATGGGCCAGGTCGGTCGCCTCGGAAAGGTCCTCGGACCCCGCGGCCTCATGCCGAACCCGAAGACCGGCACCGTGACCCCCAACCCGGCCAAGGCCGTCGAGGAGATCAAGGGCGGAAAGATCGAGTTCCGTGTCGACAAGCACGCCAACGTGCACTTCGTCGTCGGCAAGGCATCGTTCTCGGCCGAGCAGCTCAACGAGAACTTCACCGCAGCTCTCGAAGAGATCGTGCGTCTGAAGCCGTCGAGCTCGAAGGGCCGCTACATCCAGAAGGGCGCCATCTCGACCACGTTCGGTCCCGGCATCCCGCTGGACGTCAACGCTCTCGTCTGAGTCGCAGACACAGCAAGGGGCTCCACCTCCGGGTGGGGCCCCTTCGTCGTCCCCGCCTTGGTAGCGTCGTCGCGTGGCCCGCGACATCCTGACGCTGTTCGGCATCGACGCACCGATCGTGCTGGGGCCCTTCGGCGGGCTTTCCTCGATCGCGTTGACAGCGAGCGTGAGCCGCGGGGGCGGTCTCGGATCGTTCGGGCTCTACGCGTACTCGGGTGATCGGATCCGCGAGACGGCGGCGGCCCTGCGCGACGCGACCAGCCGGCCGTTCGCGCTGAACCTCTGGCTGCCCACCGGTGACGAGGTCGAGCCCGGGGACGCGGACCTCGCCGCCGCCCGTGCGGCGACGGCACCGCTGTTCGCCAGCGCCGGGGCGACCCCGCCGCCGCTGCCGGACGTCTTTCTGCCCTCGCTCGACGAGCAGCTCGACGCGGTATGGGATGCCGCGCCCGCGGTCCTCAGTGTGGTGTTCGGCGTCCCCGCGGCCGACGTCGTGGCCGAGGCTCATCGCCGCGGCATCCGCGTCGTGGGGACGGCCACCTCCGTCGCGGAGGCCGTCGCGCTGGCGGCCGGGGGAGTGGACGCGATCGTCGCGAGCGGCGCGGAGGCCGCCGGGCATCGCGTGAGCTTCCTGCGGCGGGCGGAGGACTCGCTCGTGGGCGCCCTCGCCCTTGTCCCGCAGGTCGTCGACGCGGTCGACGTGCCGGTCGTCGCGGCGGGCGGGATCGCCGACCGCCGGGGCGTCGCGGCGGCATTCGCGCTCGGTGCCTCGGGCGTGCAGGTGGGGAGTGCGTTCCTGCGCACTCGGCAGTCGGCGGCCTCCGATGCCCACCGCGACGCGCTGCGGACGGCGGCGGACACCGACACGATCCTCACCCGTGCGATGAGCGGGCGGTTGGCCCGCGGCATCCCGAATCGGGCCGTCCGCACCATCGAAGAGACGGATGCCGTCGCGCCCTTCCCCGCGCAGAACTGGCTGACCGGGGCATTCCGCGCGGCGGCGCGGGATGACGCGGACCTGATCTCGCTGTGGGCGGGCCAGGCGGCGGGGCTGTCGCGCTCGGACGACGCGGACGAGGTCTTCGCGGAGCTCGCCGCAGGGGTTCCGGCCCGCTCGCGCTGAAACAGTCCGTCACCCACGGGAATCATTCACGCGGATGCGTGTTGTACTGAGGGGCCGCGCGCGCCACCGCGCCTGCGTGCCGATCCTCACCCCCTCACCAAGGAGACCCATGTCCCGTCGCCGTACCGCCGCCCTCGGAGCCCTCGCCCTCAGCGCCGCCCTGGCACTGACCGCCTGCTCCTCGAGCTCGAACGGATCGGGCGCCGGCGATGACCTCGGTCTTGCGAAGGCGGGGACCCTGACCGTCGCGACGGAGGGCACGTACCGTCCCTTCACGTACCACGACGAGAGCGGAAAGCTCGTCGGGTACGACGTCGAGATCATCGAAGCCGTGGCGAAGAAGCTCGACCTGAACGTCGAGTTCCAGGAGACGCAGTGGGACGGCATCTTCGCGGGTCTCGACGCGGGTCGCGTCGACGTCATCGCGAACCAGGTCTCGATCAACCCCGAGCGTGAGCAGAAGTACCTCTTCAGCGAGCCGTACACGGTCTCGCCGAGCGTCGTCGTGGTCAAGGACGACGACGACTCGATCTCGAGCTTCGCCGACCTCAAGGGCAAGAAGACCGCGCAGTCCCTGACGAGCAACTTCTACAAGCTCGCCGAAGAGGCCGGCGCCGATGTCACCCCGATCGAGGGCTGGGCTCAGGCCGTCGAGCTGCTTCGTCAGGGCCGCGTCGAGGCGACCGTCAACGACAAGCTGACCTTCCTGGACTACGAGAAGACCGACGGGCCGACGGGCCTGAAGATCGCGGCGGAGACCGACCCCGCCGAGAGCGCGGTCGTCACCACGAAGAACAAGAAGGCGCTCATCGAGAAGATCGACGATGCGCTGGCCGACCTGCGCGAAGATGGAACCCTCGCCAAGATCAGCGACAAGTACTTCGGAGCCGACGTCACCGAGTGACACCGGCCCCGGCGGGCTCGGCGGAGCGCGGAAACGCGACCGCCGAGCCCGTTCCACGTTCTGCGAAAGGATGCCGGTGGACACCGATACATGGCACCTGATCCTGACCTCGTTCTGGCCCATGTTCAGTGCGGGGATCACCGTCACGATCCCGCTCGCGCTGATCTCCTTCGCGATCGGTCTGGTCCTCGCGATCGCCGCCGCACTCATGCGCATCTCGGGCAGCCGGATCCTCTCGGGGATCGCCCGGTTCTACATCTCGGCGATCCGAGGCACCCCGCTCCTCGTGCAGATCTTCGTGATCTTCTACGGTCTGCCCCAGATAGGTGTGCTGATCAACGCGTACCTGGCGGCGGTCATCGCCCTGTCGCTGAACGTGGGCGGTTACGCCGCGGAGGTGGTGCGGGCGGCGATCCTGTCGGTGCCGAAGGGGCAGTGGGAAGCGGGCTTCACCGTCGGCCTCTCGCGGTCGACGGCTCTGCGGCGCATCATCCTCCCGCAGGCGGCGCGCGTCTCGGTCCCGCCGCTGTCGAACACGTTCATCTCGCTCGTGAAGGACACCTCGCTCGTCGCCTCGATCACCGTGGCCGAGATGTTCCTCGCCGCCCAACGCATCGCCGCGTTCAGCTCGGAGTTCCTCATCATCTACATCGAGGCGGCGTTCATCTACTGGCTCTTCTGCCTCGTCCTGTCCTTCGGTCAGGGCCGCATCGAACGGAGGCTCGACCGCCGTGTCGCACACTGACGCACCCCTGCTCACCGTCACCGGGCTCCGCAAATCGTTCGGCGAGAACGTCGTCCTCGACGGGGTCGACTTCTCGGTCTCACCGGGGCAGGTCGTCTGCCTGATCGGCCCGAGCGGATCGGGCAAGACCACGGTCCTGCGATGCCTCAACGGCCTCGAGACCCCCGACGCCGGTGTCGTCGTCTTCTCCGACGGTCAGCGTCACGACTTCGCGGAGCCGGTGCGGGGCAAGGCGGCGAAGCAGCAGCGCGCGGCCCTCCGCGATCGGTCCGCCATGGTCTTCCAGCAGAACAACCTCTTCCCGCACCTCACCGTGCTCGAGAACGTGATCGAAGGCCCCGTTCACGCCCACGGTGCGGCGAAGGATGCCGCAGTCGCCGAGGCCGAGCGGCTGCTGGCTCGCGTGGGTCTGGCCGAGAAGCGCGACGCGTACCCGCACGAGCTCTCCGGCGGACAGCAGCAGCGCGTCGGAATCGTCCGGGCTCTCGCTCTCACACCCGACGTCCTGCTGTTCGACGAGCCGACCAGTGCCCTCGACCCGGAGCTGGTCGGCGAGGTGCTCCTCGTCCTGAAAGAGCTCGCCGACGAGGGATGGACGATGGTCATCGTCACCCACGAACTCCAGTTCGCCCGCCAGGTGGCCGACGAAGTGGTCTTCTTCGACGACGGCGTCATCGTCGAGCGGGGGCGTCCGCGCGACATCTTCACGGCGCCGAAGAACGAGCGCACGCGTCGCTTCCTCGACCGCATCCTCCGGCCCCTCGAGGACTGACCCCCTCACGCGTCCCGGCGGATCTCGAATCCGTCCTCGTCATCCACCGGCGGCATCTCGGTCCCGGCGACGTCGTCGACGACGGCGCCGCGAGGTCCGGTCGCGGCCCAGTCCACGACGGATTCCACCACGGCGGCACCCCCCTGCACCTCTGCTTCGACGGAGCCGCCTGCGAGGTTGCGGACCCAGCCCGTGGCACCGGCGCCGCGGGCGACGTGCTGCATCGAGTAGCGGAACCCGACGCCCTGGACGACGCCGCGGATCACCAGCCTGACCCGCCGCATCACGCGTCCGCCACCGTCAGCACGACTTTGCCGCGTACGTGGCCCCGCTCGATCTCGCGGTGGGCGGCGGCGGCGTCGGCGAGGTCGAACACGCGGTCGATGAAGACCTGGATCGATCTCGAGTCGAGGAGGCGCCCGAGCGTCGCGAGCACCGATCCGTCGGGGACGACCTTGTACGTCGTCGCGCGCACACCGGCAGCTGCGGCGGCATCCGCATATCCTGGCCACGCCCCCGTCGGGACCATGACGTACAGACCGCCGGGGCGCAGGACCGTCAGCGACCGCGTGCCCGTGTCGTCGTGCACATTGCCGACGAGGTCGATGACGACGTCCATCTCGCCCACGACGTCCTCGAACCGTGTCGTCGAGTAGTCCACGACCACGGATGCCCCGAGTTCCCGGAGCCAGGCGAGGTTGGCCGCCGACCCGGTCGCCGTGACGTGCGCGCCGAAGTAGGCGGCCAGCTGCACGGCGAAGTGCCCCACGCCACCGGACCCGGCATGGATGAGCACACGCTGACCCTCGTGAGCGTGAGCCGTCTCGACGACGAGCCCCCACGCGGTCAGTGCGGCGAGGGGGACCCCCGCGGCTTCGACGTGCGAGAGCGATGTCGGCTTACGGGCGACGGAGAGGCTGGGGACGACCACGTACTCGGCGTAGGCGCCACCCGAGCGGGGGAACGGCACCATGCCGAAGACCTGCTCACCCGGCTGCAGCGGGTGCGCCTCGAACGGGCTCTTCACGACGATGCCGCTGAAGTCGAAGCCGAGTGTGGTCGGGTAGCCGGGGATCTGCCCCGTGACCCCGCGGCCGGAGCGGGTCTTCGCATCGATCGGGTTGGCTCCGGCGGCGACCACGCGCACCAGGAGTTCGCTCATTGCGGGCTCGGGCACCGGAATCTGCTCCTCGCGCAGAACGTCGGCTGCGCCGGGCGCGTCGTAGACGATGGCGCGCATGTCCGTGGGAGGGGCGGTCACCTCGACCACCTCGCTCGTGGTGGGGGCTGCGGATCGCAGCGGCCGGAATCGCATCGGCTGCTCCTTCTCACCAGCGCTCGACGGCGGACGCTGGGGGTGCTCGGTGGACGACCAGTCAATCGCGCGATTGTCTCGGCGGTGTTACGTCGGCATCACCGGGTCGAGAAACGCGTGTCGTCGTGTCCGGCGTGGCCTACGTCGTGGGGCCGCCGTCGGGCCGCGATCCGGCGACGAGGGCGTGCAGCAGGTGCGCGAGGTTCTCGATGTCCTCGACGCGCCAGTCGCTGAGAGCCTCGAGCAGGGCACCCTCTTGCGGACCGCGGGCCGCGGCCAGCCGCTCGCGGCCGTGATCGGTCGCCGTCAAGAGACTGGAGCGACCGTCGGTCGGGTCGGGGGTGCGTTCGATGAGCTCCAGATCGGTGAGCTCGCGGACCGTGCGGCTCAGCTGCCCCTTGTCGAGGATGAGCATCTCGGCGAGGGCGGACTGCGTGATCGGCTCGTGGCGGGCGATCGTCGTGAAGACCTTGTAGGCACCCGGCAGCATGCCGGGGCTGACGCTGTTGGCGTTCTCGATGATCCTTCGGCGGAACAGGGCGATCAGATCGCTGAATTCGCCCTCGAGGGCGCGCACCGCCAGGGTGCGCGCCTCTCGATCGGACTGCGTGGACATCTCGCCCATGTTATCGGCGGGTCGTCGCCTCGGCCTGAGCGTCGGGGCCCGCATCAGCGTCGGCGACGGGCACGGCGCCGGTCGCGGTGATGCCGTCCATGCCGGCGGGGACCGACACCGTGGCCAGATCCGCCTCCGAGGCGTTGCGACGCTCCGAGGTGGTCATCGTGCTGAGCGACCGGTTCGGCAGGAAGATCACCGCGAGGATGCTCAGGATGCCGAACGGCACGGCGATCAGGAACGCGGACGAGATGCCTTGGGCGTAGATGTCCTCGACGATGACCCGGAGCTGCTCGGGCATCTCGGAGACGCGGGGGAGCGTGCCCGAGCTGAGCTGCGTGCCCCATGCGGCCCCGGACGGGCCGAGAGCGGTCAGGGTCTCGATCAGGCGATCATGCGCGCCGGTGAAGAGGTCCGCGACGCGCGACGCGAGAGCGGCGCCCATGAGCGAGACGCCGATCGTGCCGCCGAGGCTGCGGAAGAACGTGACGCCCGAGCTGGCGACGCCGATCTCGCTCGGCTTGGCACTGTTCTGGACGGCCAGGACGAGGTTCTGCATCGTCATGCCGACGCCGGCGCCGAGCAGGAACATGTAGACCGAGACGAGGAAGAAGTCGGTGTCGTAGTGGATCGTCGACAGGAGCGCGGCGCCCGCGGTCAAGAGGATGCTGCCGACGACGAGGTACGGCTTCCAGTGCCCGTAGCGGGTGATGAGAGCGCCGACTCCCACGGACGAGAGCAGGAGGCCGGCGATCATCGGGATCGTCATGAGGCCGGCTTCCGTCGGCGTCGCGCCGCGGGCCATCTGCATGTACTGACCGAGGAAGACCGATGCGCCGAACATCGCGATGCCGGTCGCGATCGAGGCGACCACGGCGAGGGTGAAGGTGCGGTCGCGGAACAGCGTCAGCGGGACGAGGGGCTCCGAGGTGCGCAGTTCGACGATGACGAACAGGATCGCGGCGAGGACGGCGCCGCCGACCATGAGGATCGTCTCGGTGCTCCACCAGTCGTAGTCGCGACCGGCGCTGGTGACCCAGATGAGTAGGAGCGAGACGGCGGTCGACAGCAGCACGATCCCGATGTAGTCGATCTTCGGACGCCGGCTGGACGGCGCGGATGCGGGGATCGTTCGCTGCACCATGATGAGCGCCGCGACGGCCACAGGGAGGGAGACGAAGAAGTTCCAGCGCCACCCGAATCCGTCGGTGATGACGCCGCCCAGGAGTGGTCCCCCGACGGTGGCGACGGCCATGACGGCCCCGAACAGGCCCATGTACCGACCGCGCTCGCGAGGACTGATGATGTCGGCCATGAGCACCTGGCTGAGAGCGGCGAGGCCTCCGGCGCCGACGCCCTGTGCGGCGCGGAAGGCGATGAGAGTGCCGGGGTCCTGCGCGAAGCCGGCGGCTGCCGTTGCGAGGACGAAGATCACGAGGGCGATCTGGTACAGCGTCTTACGGCCCATGAGGTCGGCGAGCTTGCCCCAGATGGGCGTCGAGATGGCGGTGGTGAGCAGGGTGGCGGTGACGACCCAGGTGTAGGCGCTCTGGTCACCGTTCAGGTCGTGGATGATCACCGGCAGCGAGGTCGACACGACGGTCGAGGCGATCATCGAGACGAACATGCCGAGAAGAAGGCCCGACAGCGGGGCGAGCACCCGACGACGAGTCGGAGTGGTGGTGGTCATGTACAGCTCCAGATGGTTGACACGCGTCAAAGATTGAGAGAGGTCAACTATATGTGGATGTTTGATCCGTGTCAACTATCGGTCGAATCGGCGCGAGGGCACGCGAAAGGGGCCGGACGCGGCCGGGCATGATCCTGCGACTCAGTCGGCGAGGGCGAGCGCGCGGAAGATGTCGCGCTCGCGCAGCTGCTCGCGACGGCTGACCGGTGCCGCGGGCTCTCGCCGGGGCGGGGTGTTGCCGGTCGTGCGGTGGTACAGCTCGTCGATCAGTGCCGTCGCGAGACGGACCAGCGAGCCGATCTCGGCCTCGTCGCGGTCGATCCACGCGCATCGCGGTTCGTCACGGAGCGGCACGAAGTCCTGATGCTCCTCCCACACGACGAGCGTGCGCTCGGCGCCAAGAACGTGCTGCTGCCACCACACCTGACGCAGGTAGGTCCGGGGGATGGACTTCCACGTCTTGTTGGTCGTCTTGATCTCGGCCAGGACCACGCGACCCCCGGCATCCACCATGATCCCGTCCGGGGTCGCGAGGTGACGCTTCTCGACCTCGGCGTGGAAGAGGGCGGAGGACGGACGGATGCCGTGGGTCGCCGCGACCCACGCGGCGATCTCGGGCTCGCGGCGTCGGCCGTGGTCGGTGTAGGCGTTTCCGCTGAAGCCCGACCCGTTGAGCTTCGCCTCGGCGGCGCGGGCGATCGCCCGCTCGCTGGTGAGCGTTGCGACGTCGGTGGCGGTGATCCCGCGGGAGCGTGCCCGCATCCACGCGACCCGGTCGCGGGAGTCCGCGACGATCCGGGCGGCGAGTTCGGGGGTCACCCGTCGATCCTAAGTCGCCCCTCCCGCACGACGGCTCAGACCCGCCGTCGCCGGCTCACGACGACGGCGCAGCCGCGGCCGAGAGGACGTCGCGGGACAGGGCGTGTTCGACCGCCAGGATGCTGGCGCCCAGAACGCCGGCCTCGGCTCCCGTGGCGGATTGCACGATGGAGAGGTGCGCCGTGGCCAGCGGGGCGGACCGCGCATAGACCACTTCGCGCACCCCGGCGATGAGGTGCTCACCGACCCGGGCCATGGATCCGCCGATGGCGATGACCGACGGGTTGACCAGGCTGACGCACGTCGTGAGGACCTCGCCGATGTCGCGCCCCGCCTGCCGCACGGCTTGGATGGCATCGACGTTGCCGCTCTTGACGAGGTCGACCACGTCGTTGCTGGTGTGGGCTTCGACCCCGATCGCGCGCAGGCTCCGGGCGATGGCGGGCCCGGAGGCGAGGGCCTCGAGGCAGCCGCGATTGCCGCAGGTGCAGGGGACCTCTCCGCCGCGAGAGACATGTACGTGTCCGATGTCGCCCGCGACGCCCTGAGCGCCGCGCTGAAGGTGGCCGTCCGAGATGAGACCCGCGCCGATACCGGTGGCGATCTTCACGAAGAGGAGGTTGTCGACGGAGGGCCAGGCGACGGCGCGCTCGCCGAGAGCCATCGTGTTCACGTCGTTGTCGACGAGGACGGGGACGTCGATGTGCTCCTGCAGCCACCCGGGGATGTCGAAGCCGTCCCATCCCGGCATGATCGGGGGAGTGGACGGCCGCCCGCTGGAATGCTCCACCGGACCGGGGACGCCGATACCGACGGCGGCGACGGATGAGTCGTCGCGGCCGACCTCGGACAGCAGACGACGGGCGCCGTCGAGGAGCCATGACAGCACGGCATCCGGCCCATCGGCGATGTCGATGCGCTCCGAGGACTCCGCGAGGATCGTCCCGGCGAGATCGGCGACGGCCACCGTCGCGTGCGAGGCCCCGAGGTCGGCGGCGATGACGACTCTCGCCCCGGGGTTCAACGCGAATTGCGAGGGCGGTCGCCCGCCGGTCGACACCTTGTCCGCGACCGCGGTCACCAGGCCCATCCGCATGAGTTCGTCGACGCGCGCCGCGATCGTCGAGCGCGCCAGCCCCGTCGACTTGGCGAGCTCGGCGCGGGTGCGGGGGACCCCGTCCCGCAACAGCTGGAAGAGTTCGCCGACGCCGGAGGCGAGGGTGGTGGTGTCTGTCATCGGGTCACTTCTTCCAGGTCCTGCCGCCGACGGCTCGGCTCGACGCGCGTCCATTGTCCCCCGTGTCCGTATGGCCGCCCCGCATGTGACGCGCCCGGGAACGCGGAGTCAGGACGATCGACCGGCCGGACGGGCGAACCTCTGCTGCAGCAGCACGGCGACGACGATGATGACGCCCTTCGCCACGGCCTGGACCGACGAGGTCAGGTTGTTCTGGATGAAGACGTTGGTGAGGGTCTGGAAGATCAGGACGCCGAGGACCGTGCCGGTGATCGTCCCCCGTCCGCCGATCAGGAGGGTTCCGCCCACGACGACCGCGGCGATGGCGTCCAGCTCGTAGAGCTGCCCGTTGACGGATGTGCCCGCCGTGGTGCGCCCGAGGATCATCACGCCCGCGATTCCCGCGCACAGTCCCGACAGCGCGTAGAGATAGAGCACGTGTCGCTTCACGTTGATGCCGGCCAGACGCGCAGCCTCACGGTTTCCGCCGATCGCGACCGTCCGCCTGCCGAAGGTGGTCCGGTTCAGCAGGACCCATCCGAGGACCGAGACGACGAGGAAGATCCAGATCAGCATGTCGACCCCGAGGATGTCGAGGTTCATGAACGTGATGAACTCGCGCTGCCCGCCGACCTGCAGGGTCCGTCGGTCCGCCAGGATCTCGGCCAGCCCGCGGGCCCCGACGAGCATGGCGAGAGTCGCCATGAAGGCGACCACGTTGCCGTAGGCGATGACGATGCCGTTCACGAGTCCGGCGAAGACGCCGACGGCCATCGCGATGACGACCATGACGATCCAGTGGGTCTGATCGGCGAGATCCTGCACGGCCGCGAGCGCACCGACGACGGACGCGAGCCCCAGAACGGAGCCGACGGAGAGGTCGATCCCGCCCGCGATGATGACGAGCGTCATCCCGATGCTGATGACGCCCACGATGGAGGCCTGGCGCAGGATGACCATGATGTTCGACAGGCCGAGGAAAGTGTCGGGTGCGGTCGCGGCGCCCACGATGACGAGCACGAGGAGGGCGAGGACGAGGCCGAGATTGCGTCCCACCGAGCCGGACAGGATGCGTCGCCACATCGGGGCGTCGGGGGCAGTGACGGTCGACGTGGTCGTCGGGGGCTCGCTCGGGGTCAGCGGTGCGTCCGCTCCCGTGGTGGTCTGCTCGCTCACGCGGCGGTTCCTTTCATGACGAGGTCGAGCACTCCGTGCTCGTCGATCTGGGAGGACGGGAGAGTGGAGAGGATGCGGCCCTCCGCGATCACCAGGACGGTGTCGGACAGACCGATCACCTCTTCGATCTCGCTCGAGACGACCACGACGGCGTTCCCCTCCGCAGCCAGACGCCGGATGAGGGCGTAGATCTCGGCGCGGGCGCCGACGTCGACGCCGCGCGTCGGTTCGTCGAGCAGGAGGACGCGGGTGCCGTGCACGAGCCACCTCGCCAGCAGGATCTTCTGCTGGTTGCCGCCGGAGAGCGTGCGCGCCGGTCGGTCGGGGTCGGGCGGTCGCAGCTCGAGCGCGTCGATCTGAGAACGGGCAGCCGCTCGCTCGGCCCGGAAGTCGACGAAGCCGCCGCGGGCGAACTTCGGAATGGACGGGAGCGTCACGTTCATCGCGATCGGTTCATCGAGAACCAGTCCCTGGCTCTTGCGTTCCTCGGGCGACAGCCCGACGCCGGCAGCGACCGCGTCGACGACGGAGCCGCGCCGGAGCGAGCGCCCCGACACGGTCACCGACCCGGACGTGGCTCGTCGCGCGCCGTAGACGGTCTCGAGGATCTCCGATCGTCCCGATCCCACGAGCCCAGCCAGTCCGACCACCTCGCCGGCGCGCACGCGGAACGAGACGTCGTCGAAGACGCCCCGGAGCGAGAGACCCTCGACGTCGAGGACCACGGGAGCGTCAACCGGGAGGGGGACCGGGGCGGGGAAGACGTTGGCGACCTCGCGGCCGGTCATGAGCCGGATCAGCTCCGCCGTCGAGGTCCCGGCGACGGGGAGTCCGGTCGCCGTGGTCCGACCGTCCTTGAGGACCGTGATGCGATCACCGATCTGTCGGATCTCCTCGAGGCGGTGCGTGATGTAGACGACGGCGATGCCCGCGGACGTGAGCTCTCGGACGACGCCGAAGAGGTTCTGCACCTCGTGGGCGTCGAGGACCGCCGACGGCTCGTCCATGATGATCAACTTCACGTCGTGAGACAACGCCCGCGCCATCGCCACGATCTGCTTGTTGGCTGCACTCAGCTGGCCGACCTCCGTGTTCGGAGAGAGCGAGCCGTGTCCCAGGCGTGTCAGAAGGTCCCTCGTCCGGGCGGCGGCCTCGCCGCGTCGCGTGAACCCTCCGCGGGAGAGTTCGTGGCCGAGGAAGATGTTCTCGGCGATGCTGAGCCCGTCGACGACATCGAGCTCCTGATACATCGTCGCGATGCCCAGGGCGAGCCCGGCGTCCGGGTCTGCGATCTCGACGACCTCGCCGTTCCAGCGGATCTCGCCGTCGTCGGGTCGGTGCACACCCGCGAGCGTCTTGATGAGCGTCGATTTGCCGGCACCGTTCTGACCGAGGATGCAGTGCACCTCGCCGGCTCGGACCGCGAGATCCACTCCTCGCAGAGCGCGCACGCCGGCGAAGGACTTCGTCACGCCGCGGACGTCGAGTAATGACGATTCATGGTCGACTTTGATCACGCGGCGAACATAACACGACCGATTCCAGTTGCGCGACGTGCATCTCCGGACCGCTCGCGGCGTGGCTGAGCGCGATTCTCCTGGAGGAAGCGCTGATTCTCGGCACTTTGAGGTCACCGGACTTATGTCGAAAAGAAAACAAAAGTTGACGGCGTGCGCGTGCGTTCTGTTATGTTCATCCCGTCAGCGCTGACCCTCCTCAGGTGCGTACTCGACGCCGAGAGGCGCGCTGGTCGCTTCACACCAGAGCTGCATCACATTCAAGGAGGAAACATGCGCTCACGCATGACGGCGCGGACGCGCCTCGTCCTGACCGGCGTCGCCGCCGCCGCCTCGGTCGGCCTGCTGGTCGGCTGTACGGGCACGGGAGCCGACGAGAACGGTGCCGAGAGGCAAGGCACCACCACGGAGGAGAACGCCGCCAGCGGTGACACCGTCACGATCGGCTTCTCCGGTCCCGCAGCCGACCACGGCTGGCTGGGCGCCATCAACTCGGGTGCGGCCGACGCCGCCGCGAGCTTCGACGACGTCGAACTGAAGACGGCGGAGGGGACGAACGACCCCATCGCCCAGATCGCAGCCGTGGAGACGTTCGTCAACGACAAGGTGGACGCCATCGTCCTCCTTCCGACCGACGGCGCTGCTCTCACCGAAGCCGCGATCGCCGCGATGAACGCCGGCATCCCCGTCATCAACGTCGACCGGGAGTTCTCGAGCCCCTTCGCCGCGCGTGCGACGATCCTCGGGGACAACTACGGCATGGGCGTCTCTGCGGGCACCTACATCTGCGAACAGCTCGACGGGAAGTCCGACGCAGTGGTGGCCGAGATCGCCGGCATCGACTCGCTTCCGCTGACGCAGGACCGGTCGCAGGGGTTCGCCGATGCCCTGAAGGACTGCGGGCTGGACGTCTCGGCGCGTGTCGCGGCTGACTTCACCGTCGCCGGCGGTGAGTCCGCGGCATCCCAGCTGCTCTCGGCCAACCCGAAGATCGACGCCATCTGGAACCACGACGACGACCAGGGCATCGGCGTCCTCGCGGCCATCGAGTCCGCCGGCCGCGACGAGTTCTTCATGATGGGAGGCGCGGGCAGCAAGGCCGCCATGGAAGCCATCAAGGACGACGACAGCGTGCTGAAGGCGACCGTCATCTACCCGTCGACGCAGGCGGCCGACGGTGTCGCACTCGCGCGCCTGATCGCGCAGAGCAAGACGCTCGGTGACATCGTGACCCCCGGCATCCCGAACCGTATCGTCCTCGACGCGCCGGTCGTCACGAAGGACAACGTCGACCAGTACATCGACCTCGCCTTCGAGTGATCACCCCGGGGGCGCCCGGTGCGTGGGCGCCCCCACACGACTTCCGAGAGGACACCGACATGACGGAGAAGCTCCGGGTCGCGATGATCGGCCACGGCTTCATGGGAGCCGCTCATTCCCAGGGATGGCGGGTCGCGCCGAGGTTCTTCGACCTCCCGCTCGACCCGGTGCTGCACGTCGTGACGGGTCGTGACGCCGACAGCGCCGCCGCTGCGGCGGCCAAGTGGGGCTGGGCGGAGTCCTCAGCCGACTGGCGGGCGACCATCCTCCGCGACGACGTGGACGTGGTCGACATCGTCACGCCCGGCGACACGCATGCCGAGATCGCGATCGCCGCGCTCGAGGCGGGCAAGCACGTCCTGTGCGAGAAGCCGCTGGCCAACTCCGTCGCCGAGGCCGAGGCGATGACGCAGGCCGCGGCCCGCGCCGAGGCGCGCGGCACCCGCTCGATGGTCGGCTTCACGTACCGCCGGGTGCCCGCGGCGACGTTCGCCCGCGATCTCGTCGCCGCAGGCCGGCTGGGCGAGATCCGCCAGGTCCGTGCCGAATACCTGCAGGACTGGCTGATGGATGCCGAGGCGCCGATGACGTGGCGACTCGACAAGCAGAAGGCGGGATCCGGCGCCCTCGGCGACATCGGAGCGCACGCCGTCGACCTCGCCGAGTTCATCACGGGGCAGACGGTCGACAGCGTCTCGGGCATCGTCGAGACGCTCGTCGACGAGCGGCCGCTCCTCGGCGAGGGCATCGGACTGTCGGGCACCGCGAGCGCCGAGCGCGGCCGCGTGACCGTCGACGACGTCGCTCTCTTCACCGGCCGACTCCGTTCCGGTGCTCTCGCATCCTTCGAGGCCACGCGCTACCGGACCGGGCGCAAGAACGCCCTCCGCGTCGAGGTGTCCGGCACCCGGGGCGCGCTGGCGTTCGACCTCGAACGGCTGAACGAGCTCGAGTTCTACGACGCGACCGCGGCCGAGACCGAGCTCGGCTTCCGTCGCATCCTCGTGACCGAGCACGATCACCCCTATCTGGCGCCGTGGTGGCCGACCGGACACATGCTCGGCTACGAGCACGGCTTCTCGCACCAGGTCCTGGACTTCACGACGGCGATCGCCGCGGGCTCCGCGCCTCGACCGTCCTTCGCCGACGGTCTCCACGTGCAGCGGGTCCTCGACGCGGTGGAGCGCAGCTCCGCGGCCGACAGCCGCTGGACCTCGACCACAGACTGACGCGCGGGGAGACCCGCATCCGAGAAAGGAATCGCAATGGCGCGACCCATCACGCTGTTCACCGGCCAATGGGCCGACCTCCCGTTCGAAGAGGTCGCACGACTCGCAGGAGGCTGGGGGTACGACGGTCTCGAGATCGCCTGCTGGGGCGATCACCTCGACGTCTCCCGCTGGGACGACGCGGAGTACGTCCGCAGTCGCAAGGAGATCCTCGACCGCAACGGCCTTCAGGTGCACGCGATCGCCAACCATCTCGGCGGCCAGGCGGTGTGCGACGATCCCATCGACCAGCGGCACCGCGACATCTTGTCCGACCGGGTGTGGGGCGACGGCGACGCCGAGGGCGTCCGGCAGCGCGCGTCGGAGGGCATGAAGGACACGGCGCGGATGGCGGCGAAGCTCGGAGTGAAGATCGTGACGGGGTTCACGGGGTCGTCGATCTGGAAGTACGTCGCGATGTTCCCGCCGGCGTCCCAGGACATGGTGGATGCCGGCTACGAAGACTTCGCCAGGCGGTGGAACCCCATCCTCGACGTCTTCGACGAGGTCGGCGTGCGGTTCGCGCACGAAGTGCATCCGTCCGAGATCGCCTACGACTACTGGACGACCCACCGAGCCCTCGACGCGATCGGTCACCGCGAGGCGTTCGGGCTGAACTGGGACCCGAGCCACATGGTGTGGCAGGACCTCGACCCGGTGTCGTTCCTCTGGGACTTCCGCGACCGCATCATCCATGTCCACTGCAAGGACACGAAGAAGCGGTTGGGCAACGGCAGGAACGGCCGGTTGTCGTCGCACCTCGCGTGGGCCGACCCGCGTCGCGGCTGGGACTTCATCTCCACCGGGCACGGCGACGTTCCGTGGGAGGACGCCTTCCGCATGCTGAATGCGATCGGCTACACGGGACCCTTGTCGGTCGAGTGGGAGGACGCGGGCATGGATCGCCTCGTCGGAGCCCCCGAGGCCCTCGCCTTCGTCCGCCGCCTGTCGACCTACGAGCCGTCCGCCGCCGCCTTCGACGCCGCCTTCAGCACGCGCTGATCGCGCCCCGCGCCGCCCCGCGCCGAGCGCGCGCCCTGCCGCCCGGCATCCGCTCTGTCGTCCACATCATGTTCTCCGGTCGACATCACACGTCGTCGACTGCGCAGAACATGCGCCCTCGAACAGTTCACATGATGTGGAACTGTCGTTCTTTCCTCCACTGCGCCTCGGGGATCCCGCTGCCTCCCCGATCCGGCAGGCGTGTCCCTCGGGCCGAGTCGGAGCGGCGAGGCTCGCTGCATGCCCCGTCATATCTCCTTCGCCGAGGCGCGCCGGCTGGTTCTGGATCGCGCCACTCTGGAACGCGCCGGGTGGCGGTCGCGTGACATCACGGAGGCGGTGAAGGACGGTCGGATGCGGAGGATCCAACGCAACCGCTACGTCCTCGCCGAGCCGTTTGATGATCTGTGGCCCGAAGCGCGCCACCTCGTCGAGATCGCCGCCGCCGACGGCGAACGGCATGACGGGACGAGTGTGTTCTCGTATCAATCTGCAGCGGTGCTGTGGGGGCTGCCGCTCGCAAGGCACGTCCCTGATGCGGTTCATATGAGCATGCCGTCGGGTGACCGGATGACCAGCCGTCCGGCGCTACGCCGACATGCGGATCGACTCGAGCCCTCCGAGATCACGGCCCGATTCGGTGTGCCGTGCACGACGTTGGCTCGCACGCTCTGGGATGTGTGTCGAGTCCTCCCGCCGTCAAGCGGTGTCGCCGCAGCGGACGCAGCGCTGCGCATCGTGGCGGCCGATTCCGGCGGCGATCCGGAGGCGGTCGAGCGCTGGCGTCAGGGCGTGCTCGCCATCGGTCGGCGCAAGCGCGGCTCCCGCGGAGCGGCCCGAGCCGAGGCGGCCATCGCCTTCGCGAACCGTCTCGCCGAGAGCACGGGCGAGAGCATCGCGCGCTGGATGTTGGCCGAGATCGGATTCGCCCGATTCCGGCTCCAGGTCCCCGTGCGCGGGCCCGCGGGCTCGGACTATCGCGTTGACATCGAGCTGGAGGACGAGGGAGTCCTGGTCGAGTTCGACGGTGCGGTCAAATACCGCGACGGTGAGCTCCGCGCCGGTCGGCACCTGGACGACATCCTGCTCCAGGAGAAGCAGCGGGAGGACTGGATCCGAGGTGTGACGCAGAAGCGTCTCGTGCGCATCGGGTGGGCGGACCTCGACACTCCGGAGGTGCTCGCGGCGCGGATGGCCGCCTTCCGGGTCTCGCCTCGCCGCTGAGCGCGGAGCCCCCGGCATCCTCGCGTCCTCCGTATTCCACATCATGTCCTCCGGACGATGACGCATCTTGTGAACCGTCCAGATCATGGGCTCTCGTTGCGAGCACATGATCTGGCCAGCGCGGCGCCGGCGCGGCGCCAGCGCGGCGCCAGCCTGGCCAGCGCGGCGACGGCCTGGCCAGCGCGGCGCCAGCGCGGCGCCAGCGCGGCGACGGCGCGGCGACAGCGCGGCGACGCCCCCGGAGGCTCGGATGCCGGGATTTGGCACGCGCCGCGGCGCGGCATACACTGGAGTCAAGCCAAAGACCGTCGGTCATCGTCGTGCGCATGCGCACCCGATCGAAGCTCTGCATCGCAGGGGCCCACGCAGGTGTACGACAGACTTCCGGGAGACCGGGCCCAAAGCTCCGTGCGCTTGCGCCGGAGCTTTTCTCATGCAGCCCGACCGTCGAGGTCGATGCTCCGCCACCGCGGAGCGTCTCGTACACATCAAGGAGTGACCATGGCGCAGAAGGATGCATCGGTCGCCGAGCTCACGAAGAACTTCGAGGACTCGAACGCCGTCTTGCTGACCGAGTACCGCGGTCTGACGGTTGCCCAGCTCAAGCAGCTGCGCAACAACATCCGTCAGGACGCGCAGTACGCCGTGGTGAAGAACACGCTGACCAAGATCGCCGCGAACAACGCGGGGATCACGGCTCTGGACGAGGACCTCAAGGGTCCCTCGGCCGTCGCTTTCGTGCACGGTGACTTCGTCGCCACCGCCAAGGCTCTGCGTGACTTCGCCAAGGCCAACCCGCTTCTGGTGATCAAGGGCGGCATCTTCGAGGGCAACGCCCTCACTGCCGACGAGGTCAACAAGTACGCCTCGCTCGAGAGCCGTGAGGTTCTGCTGGCGAAGGCTGCGGGCATGATGAAGGCGACGATGGGCAAGGCTGCCGCCACCATCGACGCGCTTCGCGAAAAGCTGGAGACCGCTGACGCCGCGTAAGCGACGGGCGAGCTCTTTTACACACACCCCATCTATCTAGGAGATACATCATGGCGAAGCTTTCCACCGAGGAGCTGCTCGAGCAGTTCGCCGGCCTCACCCTCGTCGAGCTCAGCGAGTTCGTGAAGGCGTTCGAGGAGAAGTTCGACGTCACCGCTGCTGCCCCCGTCGCCGTTGCCGGTGCCGGCGGTGGCGCTGCTGCTGAAGAGGTTGAGGAGAAGGACTCCTTCGACGTCATCCTCGAGGCTGCCGGCGACAAGAAGATCCAGGTCATCAAGGTCGTCCGCGAGCTCACCTCGCTCGGCCTCGGCGAGGCCAAGGCCGTCGTCGACGGTGCTCCCAAGGCCGTGCTCGAGGGCGCGAACAAGGAAGCTGCCGACAAGGCCAAGGAGGCCCTCGAGGCTGCCGGCGCGACGGTTTCCGTCAAGTAAGGCGATTCCCTTCACTGGAAGGCTCCGGATGCCGCGGTATCCGGAGCCTTCCGGCGTTAACGATGCGCGGCGCGAGCCGTGATCAGGCGTTCGCGGCGCGGGAGAGCCCGGAATCCCGAACGGCGGCGGGGGTCGCCCCCGACGGCGCGGCGGTCGAGTTGCGCACGACGAGCCGGGGTCGGATGGAGACGGTGATCGGCTCGAGTGTCGGATCGTCGAGGTGGCGCATGAGCAGCTCCACGGCCGTCGCGCCCTGCTCACGCGGTACCTGGCGCAGCGTGGTGAGGGCGAACATCTCGGCATTGACGTGGTCATCGATGCCGATGACGCTGAGCTCTGACGGGACGAGCAGTCCGAGGCGTCGGGCGGCGATGATGGCGCCGATGGCGACCTCGTCGCAGGCGCCCACCACGGCCGTCGGGCGGTGCGACGAGTCGCTGAGGAGGTCGACGGCGGCTTCGTACCCCGCGGGCATCGACAGCTCCGCGGGAGTCCTCGTGACGTACTCGCCCAGACCGTACTCCCGCATGACCCGTTCGTATCCCTCGTACCGGGCCGACTCGACATGCGGCCAGTGCGTCGAGGAGGTGCCGCCGAGGAAAGCGATGCGCCGGTGACCCAGCGCGACCAGGTGCGAGGTGGCGAGCCCGGCGGCGTGGCCGTCGTCGAGGGCGACGAGGCTCGTTCTCTCCTCGGTCCCGATCACGCTGACGACGGGCCTCCCGAGGGAGAGGAGGTCCTGCAGTTCGGTGACGGCGGGTTCGAGCCCCACCGCGATCAGGCCGTCGAACCGTTTGCGGGAGAGCAGATCGGTGAACACGCGTTGCCGGCCGATGCTGCCCGGCGTCGCATCGTAGAGAGTGAGATCGAACCCGCGCTCCAGAAGTGCCTCCTGGATGCCCTCCAGGACCTCGGCGAAGAACCACCGGTCGACGTGGGGAAGGATCACCCCGATGTTCCGGGTGCGCCCGGTAGCGAGGCTGACGGCGCTCGTCGACGGCGCGTAGCCGAGGCGCAGCGCGACGTCGAGGACGCGCTGGCGGGTGGCGGGGGACACCTGCGGACTGCCGCTGAGAGCGCGGCTCGCGGTCGCCTTCGAGACGCCGGCCTCGCGCGCAACGTCGGCGATGGTGCTCATCGGTCCTCCTCGACCCGGTTCTCGACGACACTGCAGAACGCGGACCAGCGTAGCCGGTGGGATGCCGAGAGGAAACCGGTTCCACGTCGAACGCGTGGTACCGCTCCCATGCGGATCATAGCCCACGGGACAATGGTTGCAGAACCTTGATATTTCGCTGTTGTGTCCGGGCCTCTCGCGCCAGTAGGTTGTCCTGGAATCGGTTCCCCAAGGATGCGGCCAAGGCTCCTCTGGGCGGACGATGATCCCGAAAGAGGAGAAGTACATGGCATTGTCACAGCGACACCGTCTTCTTGCCCCCGTCGCACTTCTCGGTGCAGCCGCACTGATGCTGGCAGGGTGCGCGGAAGGCGGCAGCGGGAACGGCGGCGGAGAGGCCAAGAAGACCGTCCGCATTTCCGGCGGCATCACGGGCGGCGAGGCAGACGCCCTGAACAAATCCTTCGACCAGTTCACGAAGGACACGGGCATCACTGTCGAGTACGTCGGCGACAAGTCGTTCGAGGGCAACATCGTCACCAAGGTGACCGGTGGCGACGCCCCCGACATCGCGATCGTTCCGCAGCCGGGTCTGCTGAAGACGCTCGTCGACACCGGAAAGGTGATGAAGGGCTCCGAGGCCGTCGAGAAGGCGGTCGACGCGAACTGGTCGCCCGACTGGAAGAAGTACGGGACCTTCGACGACACCTTCTACGCGGCACCGATGCTCGCGAACCTGAAGGGCTACGTCTGGTACTCGCCGAAGCAGTTCGCCGAGTGGGGCGTCGAGGCCCCGAAGACGTGGGACGAGATGATCGCGCTCACCGACAAGATCGTCGAGACCACCGGCAAGCCCGCGTGGTGCGCCGGCTTCTCGTCCGAGGCGGCATCCGGCTGGCCGGGCACCGACTGGATCGAGGACCTGGTCCTCCGTCAGTCCGGCCCCGAGGTCTACGACCAGTGGGTCGCCGGTGACGTGAAGTTCACCGACGCGAAGATCAAGCAGGCGTTCGACGCCGTGGGTGAGATCCTCCTCAACCCCGACTACGTCAACGCCGGCTACGGCGACGTGAAGAGCATCAACTCGACCGCCTTCGGTGACGTCGCGGCTGCCGTGGCGAGCGGCGACTGCGCCCTCACGCACCAGGCGTCGTTCCTGTCGGCGAACTTCCTCGACGTGAAGACCGCGGACGGCAACACCCCCGAGGTCGCGCCCGACGGCGACGTCTACGCGTTCATCATGCCCGGCTACACCGAGGGTGAGCTCCAGGTCGAGGGCGGCGGCGAGTTCGTCGCAGGCTTCTCGGACGACGAGTCCACTCAGAAGGTCCTCGAGTTCATGGCATCGCCCGAGTTCGCTGACGCCCGCGTCAAGCTCGGCGGCGTCATCTCGGCCAACAAGAACGCCGACCCCAGCCTCGCCTCGAGCGAGTTCCTGAAGGAAGCGATGACGACGCTGCAGGACGACTCGACGGTCTTCCGCTTCGACGCCTCCGACCTGATGCCCGCGACCGTGGGTTCGGGCTCCTTCTGGAAGGGCATGGTCGACTGGATCGACGGCAAGGACACCGACACGGTGCTCTCCGACATCCAGGCCGGTTACGAGAACTGATCGTCGCCTGACGATCGGCTGAGCCGAGCGGGGTCGGGCTGCACAAGCCCGGCCCCGCTTCTCCCGTCCGTACCGCACGGGTACGCCGCTGTACCCAGAAGGGAACCCGCATGTCGCAGACGACCGTCGACAGGCCTGTCGACACCGAACCTGCCGTCACCACCCACGCTCAAGACCCCAAGGGGCGATCGATCACGCGGATCGTCGTCGTCGCGGGCTTCATCCTCATCGCGCTCGTCGCGTTCCTGCTCGCCTTCACCGCCTCGAGTGAAGAGTCCTCGCGCATCACGATCGGGTTCTCGCTCAACAGCTTCTTCCTGTGGCTCGGAGCGCTGAACCCCCTCATCCAGATCCCCGTCATCCTCGTGGTATTCGGGATCGTCGTCGGGATCATCCTCGTCCTCATCGAGTTCGCCCCCCGCCCCGGTCGCGGTTACTTCATCATGCGGCTGGTCGCGTGCCTCGTGATCCCGGTGCTCGCCTTCCTGCTGCTGCGTCCGTACGCCAACGCTGTCGTCTACGTCGTGGCCATCGCCCTCCTCGTCGGGGCTCTGCTCTTCTTCGCGGACTTCCGCTCCCGTCAGGGCGCGGGATACCTGTTCCAGCTCATCCTGTTCATGGCGCCCGCGAGCATCATGCTCATCCTCGGACTCGTCTACCCGGCGATCGCCACGATCTTCAAGTCGTTCTTCAACAAGACGGGCGACGAGTTCGTCGGCCTCGAGAACTACATCTGGGTCTTCACGAACCCGACCGGCACCGCCTCGATCGTCAACACGATCCTCTGGGCACTGCTCGCCCCGACGATCTCGGTGGCGATCGGTCTCGCCTACGCCGTCTTCATCGACCGCGCGCGCGGTGAGAAACTGCTGAAGGTCCTCGTCTTCATGCCGGTCGCCATCTCGTTCGTCGGCGCCGGCATCATCTGGAAGTTCATGTACGACGCCCGTCAGGGTGACCAGATCGGTCTGCTCAATGCGATCGTCACGGCCTTCGGGGGCGATCCCGTGCAATGGCTCGCCATCAAGCCGATCATCAACACGCTCATGCTCCTCGTGGTCTTCATCTGGACCCAGACCGGCTTCGCGATGGTGATCCTGTCGGCGGCGATCAAGGCTGTGCCCGTCGAGCAGATGGAGGCCGCCGAGCTCGACGGCACCAACGCGTGGCAGCGCTTCCGCAACGTCACGGTGCCCGGCATCCGCTCGTCGCTCATCGTCGTCCTCACGACGGTGACGATCGCGTCGCTGAAGGTCTACGACATCGTCGCCGTCATGACCGGCGGTCGCGACGAGACGACCGTCCTCGGGTTCGAGATGGTCAACCAGCAGCAGCGGTTCCAGAGCTTCGGGCACTCGTCCGCGCTCGCCGTCGTGCTGTTCCTGTTCGTCCTGCCGCTGATCATCTACAACGCCCGATCGATGGCCAAGCAGAGGGAGATCCGCTGATGACCGTCGCAGCCCCGACCACTCCGGTCGACAACCGCACCGCCCGCCAGGTCGCGCGCGACACGCGCAAGAACGAGGCGATCGCCCACAAGAAGCTCACGTCGAAGGGCGCCACGATCGCGGCCGCCATCATCGCGATCTTCTGGACGATCCCGACTTTCGGCCTGTTCGTGACGTCGTTCCGTCCCGGCAGCGATACGCAGACGAGCGGATGGTGGACGGCCTTCACGGATCCGTCCTTCACGCTCGACAACTACCTGCAGGCGCTGAACTCGGGCGGGACGTCCACGACCCTCGCCTCGGCGTTCGTGAACTCGCTCGCGATCACGATCCCCGCGACCGTCTTCCCGATCGTCATGGCGGCTCTCGCGGCCTACGCGTTCGCGTGGATCGACTTCAAGGGACGCAGCGCCCTGTTCGTGTTCGTCTTCGCACTGCAGATCGTGCCGCTGCAGATGGCTCTCGTGCCCCTGCTCAGCCTGTTCTCGGACGGCCTCAGCATCAACGACGTGCCCATCTTCCCCGGCTTCGGTCTCAACGAGGTGGATTACAGCTTCGCCCGCGTCTGGATCGCCCACGCGATCTTCGCTCTCCCGCTGGCGACGTTCATGCTGCACAACTTCATCGCCGAGATCCCGGGCGAGATCATCGAGGCCGCCCGCGTCGACGGCGCCGGTCACGGTCAGGTGTTCTTCCGGATCATCCTGCCGCTGGCCGCCCCCGCTATCGCGTCGTTCGGCATCTTCCAGTTCCTCTGGGTGTGGAACGACCTGCTCGTCGCGACGATCTTCGCCTCCCCGGGTGCGCTGCCGATCACGCAGGCCCTGAACTCGCTGTCGGGGACCTGGGGGAACAAGTGGTTCCTGCAGTCGGCGGGTACGTTCATCTCGATCCTCGTCCCGCTGATCGTGTTCTTCGCGCTGCAGCGCTTCTTCGTCCGCGGCCTGCTGGCCGGGGCGACGAAGGGCTGATCGCCCGGGACGACGAAGAGGGGGATGCCGGTGGCCACCGGCATCCCCCTCTTTCTGTTCGTGCGTGTCAGCTGCAGCCGAGGCGCTGCTGCATCGAGGTCATCGCCTCGATCTCGAAGGTCTGTCCCTTCTTCATGTTCTCGGCGAAGACCCTCACACGCTCGTCGGATCCGAGCTCGAGGACAGCATCGGCCATGGGGATCGCGCCCTCGTGGTGGCGGATCATGAGCCCGAGGAACATGCAGTCAGCCTTCTTGCCGGTGGCATCGTGCAGGGCCGACATCTCCTCGTCGGAGGCCATGCCCATCGCCGCCCGGACCTCGTCGTCGGTCTGCGGTGCGCTCGATGCGACGCCGTGGGCGTGCCCGGACCCGGATGCCGCCATCCACGCCATCGGCTGATCGGAGTACTGCGGCAGGCCCCACTTCACGAGCCAGTCGAACATCTCACCGCGCTGCGACGACTGGCCGGTCGCGATGTCGTAGGACAGGGCGCGGAGCTCAGCGTCGTCCGTCTCGGCGTAGATCGTCATCGCCATGTCGACCGCCTGGGCGTGGTGGACCTGCATGTCGCGGGCGAAGCCCGCGTCGGCCGAGCCTTCCGCGGGCGTGGAGCCCGCGATCCCGAACGTCGAGAAGCGTCCGATGGCGAACGCGACCGCGGCGACGGCCAGGGCCACGAGGAGAACCGCCCACCACGGGGGCAGGGTGCGCTCGGTGCCCGGCTCGTCGCCGACGGTCTCGCTCATCACTGCTTGCCGGGGGCGTCCAGGGCGCCCGTGCACGCTGCCAGCGGCTCCGGACCGTTGGTGTTGCGCCAGTAGGCCTTGATGAACTCGCCGATGCGCTCGTCATCGGGCGAATCGACCTTCAGCTGCGCGTTCCACGCGCTGACGGTGATCGGGGTGTCCATGCCCTCGTAGGGCGAGAGGACGGTGTAATCCCGGGGGAGCTCCGCCTTGAGGGCGGCGACGCCGGCGTCGTCGACCTTCGCCGGGTCGTAGGTGATCCAGATGGCGCCGTGCTCGAGGGCGTGGACCGCGTTCTCGTTGGGGACCGGCTGCGTGTACACGCCGCAGTTGAGCCAGACGGCGTTGTGGTCGCCGCCGGCCGGCGGTGTCTGCTCGTAGTCGACGGCACCCTCGACGTGGTTCGCGGTGTGCTCGAAGGTCTGCACCCCGCTGATGCCGGCGCCGTCGCCGTCGCCGCGCGCGATCGAGACGGGACGGGGGGTGAGGAAGTAGGAGGCGGCGACGAGCCCGATGACGACGATGGCGGCGGTCGTACCGACGATCCACCACGTGGCCTTGGTGCGGCGGCGCTTCGCGAGCTGGCGCTGGTACTCGGCGAGCTTCTGCTGCTTCTGCTGCTCGCGCTGCTGCTTGACGCTCAGGTTGAGCTGTGCCTGCGTCGCGGGGTTGCCGCTCTTCCGCTTTCCGGCGGGATCGTTCGGGGTCATGGAGTGGCCTCGTCGGTCGGGGTAGGGAGGCGCGGGCGCGCCGATTCGAGTGTATTCGCCTGCATCTGCGGGGGTCCTGACGGAGCCTTGTTCATAGCCTCTCGTGACGTGGAAGCACCCCGGTGCCCGTGCGCAAGGGCCAGGTTCTTCGGCCCGATGTCGGCCAGGATGAACCCATGACGACAGTGCCCACGCATGAACACGAGATCGGAATCGGCCTGCGGCTCGCGGTCGTCGGCGCGATCCTGCTCGTGATCGCCGTCGCGACGGGCATCGCCGTCGAAGCGACCGACTCCGAACTCATCGACCTCGACGCGTGGTGGAACACCTACGTGACGACGTTCCTGCCCGGCATCCGTCCGGTGTCGTTCCTCATGAACGTCCTCGGTGCGGGAGTGGTCGGCACCTACGTCGTCCCGCTCGTCGGCGCCGCTCTGCTCGCGCTGGCGAAACGGCCGTGGGGTGCGGTCTTCTTTCTCGCGGCATCCATCGTCGGTGCCCTCCTCGTCCAGCTCCTGAAAGGACTGTTCGGGCGGGTGCGCCCGGAGGAGATGCTCGTCATCTCGGACCACGGCTCCTTCCCCTCGGGTCACACCGCCAATGCCGCCGTGATCGCGACCGTCGCGGTCATCCTGTTCCCGCGAGCCTGGGTGGCGGTGGTGGGGATCGCGTGGACCCTGCTCATGGCCTTCAGTCGTACTCAGGTGCACGCTCACTGGCTCACCGACACGCTCGGAGCGATGGTGCTCGGGGTCGCGACGACGCTCCTGGTCGCGGCTGCGCTCACGATCCCCATCGTCCGGGAGCGCGAGCGCCGCCTCTCGCTAGGCTGACGGCATGAGCGCCGATGAAGCCGCCGCCGAACTCGCCCGTCTCGAAGCGGAGGCCGCCGCCGCTGCGGCGGAACTGAAGCTCGCCCGCGCCCAGGCCGCCCTCGCGGCTGCTCGAGCCGAGGCGGCGAAGACCGATGCCGCGCCCGCGGGAGCGGCATCCGCCCAGGCACCGGTCGCGGAACCCGCCGAGACACCCGTCGCCGAGCCTGCCGAGGCACCCGTCGCAGCGGCCGCAGCGTCGCCCGAGGCATCCGTCGCCGTGGCACCGACCCTCACGACGGGGCCGCTCGACGACACGGAGGTCCGCCGCATCGTCGACGGGTACACCTTCGACGAGGCGACGCTCGACCTCGGCGCCCTCGTCAACGGCGACCCGGTCCGGGACGCGCAGATCCGCATCCCGCTCGCGATGACCAACCGTCACGGCCTCGTCGCCGGAGCGACCGGCACCGGCAAGACCCGCACGCTGCAGGGGCTCGCGGAGCAACTGGCCGCGAAGGGCGTGCCCGTCTTCGCCGCCGACATCAAGGGCGACCTCACCGGCGTCGCCACGCCCGGGGAGTCGAACCCCAAGCTCCTGGCCCGCACCGAGGCGATCGGGCAGGCGTGGGAACCCGCGGCATCCGTCACGGAGTACTTCGCCCTCGGCGGGATCGGCACCGGGGTCCCGGTCCGAGCCACGGTCACCGGATTCGGTCCGCTGCTGCTGAGCCGAGTGCTGGGACTCAACGAGACGCAGGAGTCGAGCCTCGGGCTCGTCTTCCACTACGCCGACGCCCACGGGCTCCCGCTCGTCGACCTCCCGGACCTCCGGGCGGTGCTCACGTACCTGACGAGCGACGAGGGCAAGCCCGAGCTGAAGAAGCTCGGCGGATTGTCGTCGGCGACGGCGGGAGTGATCCTGCGCGAGCTCATCACCTTCGCCGACGGGGGCGCCGACGTCTTCTTCGGGGAACCAGAGTTCGACGTCCACGACTTCCTGCGGACGGCTCCCGATGGCCGCGGCGTCATCTCGCTGCTCGAGGTTCCCGGCATCGCGGACAAGCCCGAGCTGTTCTCGACGTTCCTCATGTACCTGCTGGCGGAGCTCTTCGAGATCCTCCCCGAGGTGGGGGACGCCGACAAGCCGAAGCTGGTGTTCTTCTTCGATGAGGCGCACCTGCTGTTCCGTGACGCGTCGAAGGCGTTCACAGCCGCGATCGTGCAGACGGTGCGCCTCATCCGGTCGAAGGGTGTCGGTGTCTTCTTCGTCACGCAGACACCGAAGGACGTCCCCGCCGACGTCCTCGGCCAGCTCGGTTCACGCATCCAACACGCCCTCCGAGCCTTCACACCCGACGACGCCAAGGCTCTGCGCGCGACGGTCAGCACGTACCCGGCGTCCGGTTACGACCTCGAACGGGTCCTGCAGGAGCTCGGCACCGGCGAGGCGATCGTCACGGTGATCAACGAGAAGGGCGCCCCGACACCCGTCGCGTGGACGCGGCTGCGCGCACCCCAGGGCCTCATGTCGCCGACGCCCGAGGCCGCGGTGCAGGCGGTGGTCGCCGCCTCGCCTCTTCTCGCGACGTACGGGACCGCCGTCGACCGGGAATCCGCGCGTGAGATCCTCGGCGCCAAGATGGCGGCGGCGGACGCCGCAGCGGATGCGGCCAAGGCGGCCGCCGAGAAGGCGAAGACCGACGCGGAGTACGCGAAGCAGAAGGCCGCTGCGGACAAGGCGCAGCAGAAGGCCGAGCGCGACGCGCAACGCGAGTACGAGCGGATCCTCCGGACCACCGGTGGCAGCACCCGCACGAACCGCACGCGTCAGTCATCGCCCCTCGAGGAAATCCTCGGGTCGAAGACGACGCAGTCCATCATCGGGAGCGTCATCCGTGGAGTGTTCGGGAACGGACGTCGCCGGTGACCGGGGTGGGAGGCATCCGTCCGTTCCGTTCCGGCGACGAACCGGCCCTCGCGGAGATCTGCCTGCGGACGGCGGATGCCGGGGGCGACGCGACCGGGATCTTCGAGGATGACGCGATCTGGGGACACATCTGGGCGCTGCCCTACGCGGAACGCCATCCCGACCTCGCCTTCGTGGTCGAAGACGAGGACGGTGTCCCGGTGGGCTACGTCGTGGCGACGGACGACACGGACGCGTTCGAGACGTGGTTCCAGCGCGACTGGTGGCCGCGATTCGCGGACCGGTGGCCCAAGCCCGAGACCGAGGTGACCCGGCAGGACGGCACGCTCCTCTACGCCTATGGGCGAGGCGAGAAGCCCGAACGGTACGCGGCCGAGTTCCCCGCGCATCTGCACATCGATCTCCTGCCGCAGGCCCAGGGGCGCGGGGCGGGGCGCCGTCTGATCGACACTCTGCGCGCCGCGCTCCGCGCGCGAGGGGTCACCGGCCTGCACCTCGTCGCGTCGGCCGAGAACACCGGCGCGATGGCGTTCTACACCCGATTGGGCTTCACTGCGTTGCCCTCTGGGCCCGGGTCACGGGCGTACGGAATCCACCTCTGACCGGTGGACAGGGATCGGCATCGTCGACGTGTCGATGAGCGGGTCCTCGTCCTGGCGAGCGACGACCTCGACGGCCTCCTCGTGGGTCTCGACGGTGGGCACCGAACCGAGGAGCGGCCGCTTCGCGGTCTCCTTCATGGACAGCAGTGAGAGGCCGCCGAGCAGTGCGAAGAACATGATGTAGAACGCCGGCATGTAGGTGTTGCCGGTGAGGTCGATGAGCGCCTGGCTGAACAACGGCGTCGTGCCGCCGAACAGCGAGACCGAGACGTTGTAGGCGATCGCCATGGCGCCGAAGCGCGACGCCGTCGGGAAGAGCGCCGGGAGTGTCGACGCGGACACGGCGACGTAGAAAGCCACGGGGATGGCGACCATCCCGAGCGCGATGAAGACCGCCCACTCCTGACCGATCTGCATGATGGCGAAGGCCGGGACCATGAGGACGATCGTCGATCCGGCGGCGATCATGTAGACCGGTCGGCGACCGATCCGGTCGCTCAACCGGCCGATGAACGGCAAACAGGCCGACATCACGAGAAGGACGGGAACGGTGGCCACCGCGGCGCCGAGGTTCGAGACGCCGACCTCTTTCTCGAGGTACGTCGGCATGTAGCTGGTGAGCGCATAACCCGCCGTGTTGGTCGCGGCCACGATGGCGATTCCTATGAGGACCTCGCGCCAGTGGTGACGGAGGATGCCGAGAACACCGTGACGGGCGAGCGGATCGTCGCGATCGGGTTCGCCGTCGGACCCGGCGGTGTTCTCGTATGCGGGGGTCTCGGGGATCTTGAGGCGGAACCAGATCGCCACGATTCCGAGGGGGATCGCGACGAGGAACGGGATCCGCCAGCCGAAGTCGGTCATCGCGGTCTCGCCCCAGACCGACTCGGTGATGACCGTCGTGACTGCGACGACGGACGCGCCGGCGGCGAAACCGACGTAGGAGCCGAGGTCGAGCCAGGAAGACCAGAAGCCGCGCCGCTTGTCGGGTGAGAACTCCGCGACGTACGTCGTCGCTCCCGCGTATTCACCGCCGGTCGAGAAGCCCTGGATCATCTTCAGGACGTAGAGGGGGATGATCGCCCACAGTCCGATCTGCGCGCTGGTGGGAAGAACACCGATGAGCGCTGTAGCGAGCGCCATCATCGCCATGGTGAAGAACAGCACCTTCTGGCGTCCGATGCGGTCACCGAGCGGCCCCAGCACGAGGCCGCCGATGGGGCGGACCAGGAACGAGATCGCGAACCCGAAGAGCGTGGCCAGCAGACCCCACGGCTCAGGGAGGTCTGCCGTGAACACCGCGGTTATGGTGACGGCGAGGTAGCCGTAGATCCCGAAGTCGAACCACTCCATGAAGTTCCCGACGACGGTTCCGCCGATCGCCGTCCGGACGCGTTTGGTGTCGACGACGACCACGTCGTCCACCGCCAGCCGGGGAGACGGCGCGGAGCGGGTCAGCGCGTCGGAGGAAGGGGGTACCGAGGGGCGAGATGACCTGGCCATCTCTCCACGGTACGCAGTCGACGGGCACCGCGCATCCGGGGCCGGGTCTCTTGACAAATGCGGCCTGCTGAGCGGGGGCCGGCCCCTCTGTCGACCGGTCTATCGTGGCGACATGAGCGAGCTCTCCGCCCCCACCGGCCGCGAACCGGCCCTCGTCGCACGCCCTCGATCCGACGGGTCCGCACCTCGTGCTCTCGTCCTCGGCGCCACCGGATACCTCGGTGGGCGACTCGTCCCGAGGCTCCTGTCGGCCGGGTACCGGGTACGTGTCCTCGCCCGTACCCCGGATCGGCTCGCGGCCTTCGTCTGGGGTGACGACGTCGAGGTCGTCGAGGGCGCGGCGGAGGATGCTGATGCCGTCTCGCGGGCGGTCGAGGACGTCGACGTGCTGTACTACCTGGTCCATTCGATGGGCGGCGGCGACGACTTCGAGACGAAGGATCTGCGCGCGGCCGAGACCGTCGCCGACGCGGCGGCGGAGGCATCCGTCGGTCGGATCGTCTACCTCGGCGGTCTGCACCCGGCCGGCGTCTCGCTGAGTCCCCACCTGCGCTCTCGTGTCGAGGTGGGCGAGACGCTGCTGCACAGCGGAGCTCCGACCCTCGTGCTGCAGGCGGGCGTCGTCATCGGGTCGGGGTCGGCATCGTTCGAGATGGTCCGGCACCTGACCGATGTGCTGCCCTACATGCCGGCGCCGAAGTGGGTGCGCAACCGCATCCAGCCGATCGCCGTCCGCGACGTCCTCCACTACCTCCTGGCTGCGGCTCACGTCGATCCGGACGTGAACCGCGCGGTCGACATCGGCGGCCCCGACGTGCTGCGCTACGGGCAGATGATGAACGGCTATGCGGTCGAAGCCGGACTCCGCCAGCGGGCGATCGCGGCGCTGCCCGTCCTGACCCCGGGACTCGCGTCGCACTGGGTGAACCTCGTCACCCCCGTGCCGCGCGCGATCGCCCGTCCGCTCATCGCCTCGCTGCAGAACGAGTGCATCATGGACGACCACGACGTCGACGACCTGCTGCCGCGGCCCGAGGGCGGATTGACGCCGTACCGCGAAGCCGTGCGACTCGCGCTCCGCAAGGTCGAAGCGGATGCCGTCGAGACCAGCTGGCAGGATGCGGAGGTCTCCTCCGTGCCGAGTGATCCGCTGCCGAGCGACCCGGAATGGGCGGGGCGGCTCGTGTTCACCGACGAGCAGTCCGCGACCACGTCGGCCAGCGCCGAGCAGCTGTGGCGTGTGATCGTCGGGATCGGCGGGGAGAACGGCTGGTACTCGTCACCGTTCCTCTGGGCCGTGCGCGGCTGGATGGATCGCCTCGTCGGCGGCGTCGGCCTGCAGCGCGGTCGCCGAAGCCGCGGAAAGGTCGCCGCGGGCGATGCGATCGACTTCTGGCGCGTCGAGGCCGTGGAGGAGGGGCGGCTGCTGAGGCTGCGGGCGGAGATGAAGGTGCCCGGGCTCGCCTGGCTCGAGCTGCGCGCGACGCCCGACGGTTCGGGCTCCCGCTACGATCAGCGCGCGGTGTTCTTCCCGACCGGGCTCGCCGGCCGGCTCTACTGGTTCGCCGTCCTGCCCTTCCACGGGTTCATCTTCAAGGGCATGGCCAACCGCATCGCCGCGGCCGCGGAACGCGAAGCGCCGACCAGTGAATCTGTGACCAGCTGAGTCCCGATCGGCTGAGGTCACGCGGCCGTGATACGTCCGCCGGTGACCCGAACGGTGCGGTCCACGAGGGATGCCGGGACCCCGGCATGCGAGATGAGGACAACAGCGCGCGAGGCATCGACGGCTCCCAGCAGATCCGTGAGGAGCGCGTCCGCCGCGTCGGGGTCCACGCCCGCGGTCGGCTCGTCGAGGATCAGGACAGGGAAGTCGCGCAGGAGCGCCCGCGCCAGCGAGATGCGCTGCGCCTGGCCGCCCGAGACCAGCGAGCCGCGCTCGCCGACCCGCGCGTCGAGACCGCCCCGGGCACGGAGCCAGTCGCCGAGCCCGACGCGTTCGAGGACGGCCTCGAGTTCCGCGTCGGTCGCGGAGTCGCGCGCGAAGAGAAGATTCTGCCGGATGTCCTCGTCGAAGAGCATCGGATGCTGCTCGCAGAGCCCCACGGTCAGACGCAGATCGTCGGGCGCGATGTCGTCGACCGTGCGGCCGCCGACCGTGTAGTCGCCGGTGACCGCGAGGAACCTCACGAGGGCCTGCGCGAGTGTCGACTTGCCCGCACCGCTCGGACCAACGACGTGCAGGCGCTCGCCGGGGCGGACGTCGAGGTCGACGCCGGTGAGCGCGGGCGACGCGGCGCCCGGCCAGCGGACGTCGACGCCGCGCAACCGGAGACCGTCGCCGAGGGGCGGAGCCACGCCTGTGGGCGTGCCTTCCGCGGGGATCTCGTCGGGCACGTCTTCGGGGACGACGCCGACGACTCGGGATGCCGCGGCCCGCACCTGCCGCCAGGCGGATGCGGCCTGGGGCACGGCCGTGAACACCTCGAACACCGCCATCGGGACGAGGACGGCGACGCCGAGCGCCGGGCCCGAGAGGGCTCCACCGGGTCCCGCTGCCGGAGCGGCGATGAGGAGAGCGGCGATCGTCGCGGCCCCCGCGGCGAGCGAGACGAGCGCGGCGGTGCCTGCTTGTGCACCCGCCCGACGGAAGACGGCGCGGCGGAGGGCAGCATCCGCATCACGGATCGCGGCACGCGAGGTGGCCTCGGCACCGAAGGCGACGAGGACGTCGAGCCGCGAGACGTGGTCGAGGACCGCGTCGCGCAGGTGCGCGCGCAGGGGTGCGATCGACCGCTCGGCGCGGGCGCCCGCCGCGCAGCCCCACGCCAGTGACGCGAGTGCGGCGGCGATCAGACACCCCAGGAGGGTCATCGCGGCCGGCCACCACACGACGGCGACGAGGACGACGGAGCCCGCCGCGACGGTCGCCGAGGACACGAGCGGCAGGATCACGCGAAGGGACAGGTTCTGCAACTCGTCGACGTCGTCGACGAGGGCGGTCGAGGCGCCGCCGCGCGACGATGACGCGAGGCCTGCGGGAGCATGGGGGAGCAGCCGCCGGACGAGATCGGTGCGCGTCCGGGCGAGCTGCCGGAGCACGGCGTCGTGGCTCGACAGACGTTCGGTGTAGCGGAAGAGCGCCCGCGAGAGGGCGAACGCCCGGACGCCGACGACCGCCGTCGTGACGTACATGATTAGCGGCTGCTCCGAGGCGCGGACGATGAGCCACGCGCTCACCGCGAGCAGTGCCACGGCCGAAGCCTCCGACAGGAATCCCGACGCGAGCGCGTGCCAGAATCGCCGAGGCGACGGGACCGCTTCGCGCAGCACGTCGCTCGTGGTGGTCACGCCGTCACCTTCGCGGGACTCAGGCGGACGACCCGGTCGGCGATGCTCCGGGCGCTCTCCCGGTGCGAGACCAGGAGGATGAGGGCTCCGGCATCCGCGACCTGACGCAGGGAGCGCCAGAGGCGGGTCTCCGCGGCAGCGTCGAGCGCGGCCGACGGCTCGTCGAGCGCGAGCACGGGCACACGGTCGTGCAGGTGGCGGGCGAGCGCCCGGGCGACCGCGACGCGCTGCGCCTGACCGCCTGACAGCCCCGCCCCCTGCACGCCGAGAACCCGGTCGGGATCGAGGTCGTCGAGGCCCACGAGGGTGAGCGCCTCCCGCACGATCTGGTCGGGGATGCCGTCGTCGCCGAGGCGGATGTTCTGCGCGACGGTGCCGCCGGCGAGGCCTGCGCGCTGGCCCGCCCATGCGAGCCATGACGACGGTGCGAGAGAGGCGACGGCGGCACCGTCCATCTCGGCGCGCCCGGTCGAGGGAGCGAATCCCAGGAGTGCGTGCAGGACGCTCGACTTGCCCGCGCCGCTGGGACCCTCGATCAGGACGATCTCGCCGGATCGCGCCTCGACGTCCACGGGCGGCAGGTCCCGCACTCGCAGGCCCTGCACGCGGAGGACGTGATCCGTTCCGGTGGGTGCGACGCCGGAGGCGGGCGCTGAGGATGCTGCACCCGCTTCATCGAGCACGGCGAAGACGTCGCGCGTTGCCGCGACGCCCTCGCTCGAGGCGTGGAACTGCACACCGACCTGACGCAGCGGCAGGAACGCGTCGGGGGCGAGGAGGAGGACGAACAGCCCGACGCTCAGCGTCAGCGTGCCGTCGATCAGGCGGAATCCGATCGCCACCGCGACGATCGCGACCGAGATCGAGGCGAGGAACTCCAGGGCGAACCCTGAAAGGAACGACACGCGCAGCACCGTCATCGTCTCGCGACGGTAGTCGTCGGTCACGCGTTCGATCGCGTCGGCGGCGCGACGCTGCCTGCCGAACACGGTCAGCGTCGACAGCCCCTGGAGGGTCTCCGAGAACCGTGTCGCGAGTCGCGTCAGGGTCTCCCACTGCCGTCGCTGCACGGAGCGGGTGGCGAGGCCGATGAGGATCATGAAGATCGGGATGAGGGGGAGGGTGAGAAGGACCGTGAGCCCCGAGATCGCGTCGGCGGACCACATCACGGCGACGAGGATCGGCGTCGCGATCACGGTCTGGACGAGCTGCGGCAGGTAGCGGCCCACGTACGGTTCGAGCGCGTCGAGTCCCCGACCCGCGATGAGTGCGAGATGCGAGGTCCTGCGCGTCGCCGTCCAGCCGGGACCCAACCGTGCGACGGCGTCGAGCACCGCGTCCCGGAGCTGCGACTCGACGCGGGCGGAGGCACGCGCCGCGACCCGCTCACGCAGGAGCGAGAGAGCGGACCGGGCGAGCACCACCCCGGCCAGTGCCGTGAGGGTTCCCACGACATCCTCGCCGGCGATCGCGTCGACGATCGCGCGCGTCGTGAAGAAGGCGAAGCCGACGATCGCCGCGGTCTGCAGGAGCGACAGCAGGGCGACGGCGACGAAGAACCAGCGCGATGCCGTCGCGTACCGCCACAGCCGCGGGTCGACGGGCGGCTGCCGCGGCGTGGCGTCGTCTGACATGGCTCGCTCCCTCCGCGCGCTCAGTGAGCAGCCGCGGCATCCGCCTTCTCGATCTCCACCCGGGTGATGCGCTTGCGGAACACCCAGTAGGTCCAGGCCTGGTAGGCGAGGATGCCGGGCAGGAAGACGACCGCGGCCCAGGTCATGACCGTCAGCGTGTAGTCGGTGCTCGACGCGTTCTCGATCGTGAGCGAGTACGCCGGGTCGGTGGAGGACGGCATGACGTAGGGGAACAGGGCGAACCACAGTGTGAGGACCGCGGTGACGATCGTGACGGCGCCGAGAGCGAAGGCCCAGCCGTCCCGCCGCCGGACGTTGGCGACCGCGGAGGCGAGCAGAGCGATCGCGGCGGCCGCGCCGCATCCGATCACCGCGGCGATCATCGGGGCGTCGCGATCCATCGCGATGAGGGTCGTCCAGACGACGGTCGCGGCGGCGAAGACGATCGTCGGCAGCGCCGCGCGGCGTGCGAGTCGGTGCGCATCCTCCTTCACCCGGCCGTCGGCCTTCAGCCCCACGAAGTAGACGCCGTGGAGGAAGAACAGCAGGAGCGTCGTGATCCCGACGCACAGGGCGTACGGGTTCAGCAGGTCGAAGAGGGTGCCCGTGACGTTCTTGTCGCCGTCGATCGGGACGCCCTGGACGATGTTGCCGAACGCGACGCCCCACAGGAGCGCCGGGACGACCGAGCCGATCACCATCATCCGGTCGAAGCCGCGCTTCCAGGCGAGGCCCTCGCGCTGGTGGCGGTACTCGAACGAGACGCCGCGCAGGATGAGCGCGAGCAGGATGAGCAGCAGCGGCAGGTAGAACCCGCTGAAGAGGGTCGCGTACCACTCCGGGAACGCGGCGAACAGACAGGCGCCGGCGACGATGACCCAGGTCTCGTTGAGGTCCCACACCGGGCCGATCGTGTTGATCACCTGGCGGCGCGAGACTTCGTCGCGGCCGAGGAACGGCAGGCTCATCCCGACGCCGAAGTCGAAGCCGTCGAGCACGAAGTAGCCGACGAAGAACACACCGACGATGAAGAACCAGAGGTAGGCGAGATCCATGGCGTGCTCCTAGTAGACCGTCGAGGGGGTCTGGTCGATCGGCAAGTCGCGCGGGTCGGGGTCATCGGGACCGGGCAGCGGATCGGGACCCTTCTGCGCGGCCTTCAGGATCAAGCGGAACTCGACGACGGCGAGCGACGCGTATACCGCGGTGAAGGCGACGAGCGAGATCAGCACCGCCCAGGCGGGGACGTTCGGCGAGACGCCGTCGGAGGTGTGCATGAGACTGAAGACGATCCAGGGCTGCCGGCCCATCTCGGTGAAGATCCAGCCGACCAGGCTGCCGAACAGCGGCAGCGGTGCGGACCAGATGGCGACGCGCCACATCCAGCCGGCGACGGGGCGCGCGGCCTTCTTCCGTGTGACCCAGAGACCGGCGACCGAGATGAGGGTCGCGATGCCGCCGAAGCCCATCATCCAGCGGAACGACCAGTAGGTGACCCAGATCTCGGGCATGTAGTCGGTGCCCGCGCCGAAGCGCGCCGTGTAGTCGGCCTGCAGGTTGTTCAGGCCTTCGACGCAGCCGTCGAGGCTGTGCGTGGAGAGGAACGAGAGCAGGTACGGGACGCGGAGCGACCAGACCTCGGCGGTGCCGTCGGGCGTGCCGATGGAGAAGATCGAGAAGGATGCGTCGGCCCCGCACGCCGTGTTCCAGAGCGCCTCGGCGGCCGCCATCTTCATGGGCTGCGTCTCGACCATGACGAGCCCCAGCTGGTCGCCGCTGATCGCGGTCCCGGCGAAGGAGATGATCATGAACCACATGCCGTACCGGAGTGCGGGTCGCATCGTCTCGACGTGCTGCCCGCGGCGCAGGTGCCACGCGGCGACGGCGATGATGACGGCGGCGGCGAACATGAACGCCGCGAAGATCGTGTGCGGGAAGGCGGCGAGCGCGACCGGATTGGTGAGGAGCTCGAAGAAGTTCGTGAGCTCCGCCCGGCCGGTCTCGGGGTTCAGCTGGTATCCGACCGGGTTCTGCATGAACGCGTTCGCGGTCAGGATGAAGTAGGCCGACAGAATCGAGCCGAACGCGGTCGCCCAGATGGTGAGCAGGTGGATGCGGCGGGGCAGCTTGTCCCAGCCGAAGATCCACAGCCCGATGAACGTCGCCTCGAAGAAGAACGCCATGAGGCCCTCGAAGGCGAGGGGAGCGCCGAACACGTCGCCGACGAACCGGGAGTAGTCCGACCAGTTCATGCCGAACTGGAACTCCTGCACGATGCCGGTGACCACGCCCATCGCGAAGTTGATGAGGAAGATCTTGCCGAACAGGCGCGTGAGGTGCAGCCACTTCACGTCGCCGGTGCGGTGCCAGATCGTCTGGAAGATCGCCACGGTGAGCGCCATGCCGAGCGTCAGCGGCACGAACAGGTAGTGGTAGAGCGTCGTCAGGCCGAACTGCCAGCGAGCCAGGATGAGCGGGTCCAGAAAGTCCACGGGTTCGGTCCTTCCACGGGTGTTCTCTCACGGTAGAACGACGCGCCCGGCGGCGTACGAGGACGGGCCGTGCAAAATGGTCGGCCGAAGAATCCCCTGGTCAGGAGGTGTGGAAGGGAGTGTCGGATCAGGCGTCGTTGCGTCGACGCATCAGTTGGATCACGCACTGCTGGGGGTCGCACGACGTGCGCATCCCCGCGACCTCCAGCGGACCGCCGGCCTCGCCCAGGGCGCCTCTCATGAGGCCCAGGTGCACATCGCAGAGCGTCTCGCGGTTGTCCGCCTGGTCGGCGGCGTGAGCGCAGGGCGTGAGATCGATGGTGAGGGCGTCCTCGTCGATCTCCGGATCGAACCCTCCGTCGAGAAGCTGCTCGACGAGGGCATCGAGCTGGTGCTGCTCCTCACCGGTGAGCGAGCCGGCGGTGCCGGGCATGATGCGGCGCATGAGGTCGCCGCGCTCGGCCGCGGCCTGCACCTTGCGGCGGTGCTCGGGGCTCGACACGCTCACCCCGTCCACGGCGCGATAGAACACGCGGGGGCGGCCCCGGACGGTGCGCTTCTCGACCTCGGTCGCGACGAAGCCGCGCTCGATGAGGCGCTGCAGGTGCTCGCGAACCGTGTTCGGGTGTAGCTTCGTCGCGGCCACGAGCTCGCCGACGGTCTGCTGCGGAGTCGTCTGCAGCAGGTGGAGGATCTCCACGCGCGAGGACGTGGAGATCGCGTTGTAGGCCGTCGGGCGCCGGGCCGTCATGGGTCCATTATCGCGGGATGCCGGGGCCCCGGGAGCGGCCCCTGGGTGAGATTCCGCCCTTAATCTGGACGCATGCGGCATCCCACTCCCGAACCGGTCGGACCCGGACAGGAGAGCGTCTGGGACTATCCACGACCCCCTCGCGTCGAAGCGGTCCACGGCACCGTGACCATCACCCTCGGCGGCGAGCGGATCGTGGCGACGACCGGTGCTCTGCGGGTGCTCGAAACGAGTCACCCGCCGGTCTACTACCTGCCGATCGCGGACTTCGTGCCGGGAGCGCTGACGCGCGGACAGGGGGCGTCGTTCTGCGAGTTCAAGGGCGGCGCGCGCTACCTCGACGTCCACGGCGGCGGTCTGACGCGCGAGGCCGCGGCATGGAACTACCCGAATCCCGAGCCGGGCTACGAGGAGCTGGCAGATCGCGTGGCGGTGTACGCGCAACAGATGGACGAGTGCACTGTCGCGGGCGAGGTCGTCACGCCGCAGCCGGGCCGTTTCTACGGCGGGTGGATCACGTCGCAGGTGGTGGGGCCGTTCAAGGGTGTCCCGGGCTCGATGGGGTGGTGACCCCGAGCCGATGAGGTGCGGGCTCGTCAGAGCCCGAGCGATGGATTGACGTCCGGGGAGTCGCTCTCGAGGGGTTCCTCGCGGACGAGATCGGCGACGGAGCCCAGGATTTCGTCGGGTCGGAACGGATAGCGCTCGATCTCGGTCGCGTCGCTGATGCCGGTGAGCACCAGCACGGTGTGGAGCCCCGCCTCGATGCCTGCCACGACGTCGGTGTCCATGCGGTCGCCGATCATGCCGGTGTTCTCGGAGTGGGCGCCGATGCGGTTGAGCGCCGATCGGAACATCATCGGGTTGGGCTTGCCGACGACGTAGGGCTCCTTACCGGTCGCCTTCGTGATGAGCGCCGAGATGGCTCCCGTCGCCGGGAGGACGCCTTGGATGGACGGCCCGGTGGCGTCGGGGTTGGTGGCGATGAAACGCGACCCGGCGCCGATGAACCTGATCGCCTTGGTGATGGCCTCGAACGAGTAGTTCCGCGTCTCGCCCACGACGACGTAGTCGGGGCTCGTCTCGGTCATGATGAACCCGGCTTCGTGGAGCGCCGTCGTCAGACCCGCTTCGCCGATGACGAAGGCCGTGCCCCCCGGCTTCTGGGAGGCGAGGAAGTCCGCGGTGGCCAGGGCCGACGTCCAGATCGACTCCTCCGGGACGACGAGGCCCGAGGCTCGAAGCCGCGCGCTGAGGTCGCGCGGCGTGAAGATCGAGTTGTTCGTGAGGACGAGGAACGGGGTCCCGTCGTCTCGCCACTGCTCCAAGAGCTCGGCCGCGCCCGGAATCGGCGTGTTCTCGTGAACGAGGACGCCGTCCATGTCGGTGAGCCAGCACTCGATGTCCGCGCGGGTCCGCATGCCCCCAGACTACGCCCGCGTCGGTGTCCGGCCCTGTGTGTGTGTGTGGGTGAACCGGTCCGGTTCTTCGGCTGGGCGGGGGAGCGTCCTCCGCTCAGACCGTCTCGCGCCGGAAGGTGGTGTGCACGACGCCGCTCAGTGCGGCTTCGGAGGTCACGCTGTACCCCTGTTCCAGGCCGCGCAGGTCGTCCCAGAGGCGGATGCCGCGCCCGAGCACGATCGGCACGATCGCGACATGGAGGTCGTCGACCAGGCCCTCTCGCAAGAAACTGCGGACGGTTTCGGCGCCACCTCCGATGCGTACGTCCCCACCATGAGCTGCGGCGACAGCGAGGTCGAGGGCGTCGCGCGGTGTCGCGGTGACGAAGTGGAAGACCGTTCCGTTCGCGAACTCGATCGGGGGTCTCGTCGCGTTCGTCAGGACGAAGACCGGGATGCGGAACGGCGGTTCGTCCCCCCACCACCCGCGCCAGTCCGGGTCCTCTCCGTGCTCGTGCAGTCCGAACATGCCCGCACCCATGATCTCCGCACCCAGAGCGTCGAAGTAGCGCTCGGCGTACGCGTCGTCCACTCCTGTCGTCCCCTCACCCGAGGTGTCGTGGAGCACGCGCTCCCGGAACGTCCGCGTGGCGGTGTAGTCACGCGTCAGCCGGCCCCAATCGTCGCCGAACGGGTTCTCCGCGGTCTGGTCGGTCGTCGTCGCGAAACCGTCCAGGGAGATGTTGAGGTCGACGCGGACCCGGGTCATACTGTGCCTTCCGCCGTTCCCGGCGGGCGCCGGTGGGATCAGTGTCCCGCAGCACCGTCTTCCGCGTCGAGCCTCGATCCGGCGGGCCGGTGTCAGGCCGTCGCGACCGCGTTCGTCGGAGCCCAGCCCAGCGACGGTGCCACATGACGCGCGAACGACTCGACGAGGCGCAGGTTGAAGGCGACGCCGAGCTGGCTCGGGATCGTCAGCATGAGCGTGTCGGCCTCGCGCACGGCGGCGTCGTGCTGCAGTTGCTCGACGAGCTCGTCGGGCGTCCCGGCGTAGGTCTTGCCGAAGGTCGACCGCATGCCGTCGATGACGCCGATCTGGTCTCCGTCCGAGCGTCCGCCGAAGTACATGGCGTCCTCGGCCGTCGTGATCGGGAAGATGCTGCGGCTGACGGACACCCGGGGCGTGCCGGCGTGCCCGGCCTCGCGCCACGAGGCGCGGAACGCGTCGATCTGCTCGGCCTGCAGGATGTCGAAGGGGCGACCGTCCGCCGAGGTGAGGAGCGTCGAGGACATGAGGTTGACCCCTATGCGGCCTGCCCACTCGGCGGAGTCCCGGTTGCCCGCGCCCCACCAGACGCGTGAGCGCAGCCCGGGGGAGTGCGGCTCGATCCGCTGCAGCCCCTGACCGCTGCCGAACGGGCTGTGCGGGTCGCTCTCGGCGAAACCCTCGCCGTCGATCGCGCGCAGGAACACGTCGAAGTGCTCGCGGGCGATGTCGGCGCCGCGGGGATCCTGCGAACCGGTATAGCCGAACGTCTCGTACCCGCGGACGACGCTCTCGGGTGAGCCACGGCTGACGCCGAGGGCCAGCCGGCCGTCGCTGATGAGGTCCACCGCTGCAGCCTCTTCGGCGAGGTAGAGCGGGTTCTCGTAACGCATGTCGATGACGCCGGTCCCGACCTCGATGTGCGAGGTGCGCGCGGCGATCGCGGCGAGCAGCGGCATGGGCGAGGCCTGCTGCCGGGCGAAGTGGTGCACGCGGAAGTAGGCGCCGTTGACGCCGAGCTCGTCCATCCCCTGTGCGAGGTCGATCGCCTGCTTCAGGGAATCGCCGGCGGTGAGTTCGCGACCCCCGCCGAGGGGGCCGTAGTGGCCGAAGGACAGTGTTCCGAAGCTCTGCATACCGGAGTCAACGCAGCGACCGCGGCATCCATTCCGATGAATATGGATGCCGCGGTCGCGTCGTGCGGGGCGAGGGTCAGTTCGCGGGAGCCACCGCGCGCAGGGCCTCGACCCACGACGTGGCGGGCCGGCCGATCAGATCGCTCAGGTCCGTCTCGGTCACGTCGAGCGCACCGGCCGCGATACCGGCGTCGAGCGCCACGACGAAGCCGACCGTGCCCTCGTCGAGGCCGAAGGAGGCGAGGCGGGCCGCCAGCTCCTCCGGCGTCGCGGGGACGTAGGCGACGTCGCGACCGAGGACTTCGCCCATGGCGGCGGCGATGTCGGCATAGGTCGCGCGGGGGCCGGCGAGCTCGTAGGTCCGCCCGATGTGGCCGTCCTCCAGCAGCACGACCGCAGCCGCCTCGGCGTAGTCGGCGCGGGCGGCGGCGGACACGGCGGCGTCGCCGACGGCGGCCGAGATCACGCCGGTCTGGGCGGCGCCGGCGAGGTCGCCCGCGTAGTTCTCGATGTACCAGTTGTTGCGCAGCAGGACGGCCGGGATGCCGCTGGCCGCGATGGCCTCCTCGGTCGCCTTGTGGTCGGGCGCGAGGACGAGGTCCACGGTGTCGGCGTGCGACACGCTCGTGTAGACGAGCTTCGTCACACCGGCGCTGGTAGCGGCGTCGATGACGTTGACGTGTCCGGCCACTCGGCCGCCCGGCTCCGAACCCGAGATCAGCAGGACGCTGTCGACGCCCTCGAGGGCGGCGTCGATCGACGCCGGTGCGGTGTAGTCGAGCGGAACGACCCGCACGCCCCTGTCGGCGAGGTCGGCGGCCTTCGCGACCGTGCGTGCGCCGGCGACGATGCTGTCGGGAGAGGCGCCGCGTGCGAGGAGCGCGTCGACGACGAGGTGGCCGAGCTGGCCGCTGGCGGCGGTGACGAGGATGGTCATGGCGAGTCCTTTCGATGATCGAGCGAGATGCGCGACACCGGGGAGAACCCCCGCGCCGTAACGAAACATTCCAGATCGGGGGTACCCACTTTCAGGTAAGCTGCTGACATGTCGGTCAGTTTCGCGCAGATGCAGCAGGAGACGCCTGGGGTCTTCACCGAAGCGTGTCCGTCGCGCACGGTCCTCGACCACGTGATGAGCAAGTGGGGCGTCCTCGTGCTGCTGTCGCTCACCGACGGGACCCGACGCTGGGGTGAGCTGCGGCGCAGCGTCGACGGCATCAGCGAGAAGATGCTCGCCACGACCCTCCGCACCCTCGCTGCCGACGGCATCGTCGAGCGGACGTCCTACCCAGAAGTCCCACCGCGGGTCGAGTACTCCCTGACGCCGCTCGGCGTCGAGCTGATGGAGCGGGTCATGCCGCTGATGACCTGGATCCAGGCCAACGCCGAGGAGATCGTCTCGCGCTGAGTCCGCGTCGGCCCCCGGCATCCGTCGCCGTGTCAGGATCGAGATCATGACTGTTCTCGGTACCAGCAACCTGGATGTGTTCCCCCTCTCGCTCGGCGGCAACGTTTTCGGATGGACGGCCGATCGCGACACCTCGTTCGCCGTCCTCGACGCGTTCGTCGGGGCCGGCGGCGATTTCATCGACACAGCCGACGTCTACAGTGCCTGGGTCCCCGGCCACTCCGGCGGCGAGAGCGAGTCGATCATCGGCGAGTGGATCGCCTCGCGTAAGCCCGAGGGCGTGGTCGTCGCGACGAAGGTGTCGAAGCACCCCGAGTTCCCCGGTCTGTCCGCGGACAACGTCCGTGCCGGCGCCGAGGCGTCGCTGCAGCGACTCGGCGTCGAGACGATCGACGTCTACTACGCGCACGCCGAGGACGAGGACACCCCGCTGGAGGAGACCGTCGAGGCGTTCGGCGCCCTCGTCGCCGACGGGCTCATCCGCTACCCGGCGATCTCGAACTTCTCGGCCGAGAACACCCGGGAATGGATCCGCATCGCTCGCGAGAAGAACGTCGCCGAGCCGATTGCGATCCAGCCCGCCTACAACCTCGTCGACCGCGCCGTCGAGCGCGACGTGGTCCCCACCGCGCAGGAGCTCGGGCTGACGGTCGTGCCCTACTTCGCCCTCGCGAGCGGCTTCCTCACCGGCAAGTACCGCTCCACCGACACCGCCGGGCAGTCCTCGCCCCGGGCCGGCGCGGCCGCGAAGTACGCGACGCCCGACGGTCTCGCGGTCCTCGACGCGCTCGCCGACGTCGCCGCCGCGCACGGCGTCTCACCGGCATCCGCTGCCCTCGGCTGGCTTCGCGCGAAGGGCGCCGTCCCGATCGCCTCGGCGTCGCGCGTCGACCAGGTCGACAGCCTGATCGCGGGGGCGACGCTCGAGCTCACGGCCGACGAGGTCGCCGCGCTCGACGCCGCGTCCGCTCCGTTCGCGGGCTGACGCTCGCAGGACGGATGCCGCCTCCCTCTACGCTGGTGGGGTGGCATCCGTCCTGAACATCTCGGCCTACCTCTTCACACGCATCGCCGACCCCGCGTCACTGCGTCCCGTGCTGCAGGAGCGGGCCGACGGGCGCGGACTCCGCGGCACGATCCTCGTCGCGGAGGAGGGGATCAACCTCTTCCTGGCGGGGCCGGCCGGCGACGTCCGCGGCTTCGTCGACGAGCTCCGCGCAGAGGATCGCTTCGCGGCGCTGACGACCAAGGAGAGCTGGTCCGACGAGCAGCCGTTCCGCAAGATGCTCGTCAAGCACAAGCGCGAGATCATCCGGATGGACCGTCCCGCGATCCGCCCTGATACCGGCCGGGCTCCCGCCGTCGACCCGACGACGCTGCACCGGTGGCTCGAGACCGGTCTCGACGACGACGGGCGCGAGGTCGTCCTGCTCGACACCCGCAACGCGTTCGAAGTCGACCACGGCACGTTCTCGGGCGCCCTCGACTGGCGGATCGAGAAGTTCACCGAGTTCCCCCAGGCCGCGGCGGCGCACCGCGACGAGCTCGTCGGCAAGACCGTCGTCAGCTTCTGCACGGGCGGCATCCGGTGCGAGAAGGCGGCGCTCGTCCTGCGCGAGGACGGGATCGACGCGCGCCAGCTCGAGGGCGGCATCCTCGGCTACTTCGAACACGTCGGCGGCACCGGGTTCGACGGCGACTGCTTCGTCTTCGACGAGCGTCGGACGGTCGACGCATCGCTGCAGCCGACGGGCTGACCGGCGTCGGTCGTCCCCGCTAGCCTCGTGCCATGCACCGGCTCACCAGGGACGAGGCCCGCCGCATCGCGGTGCGCGCGCAGCTGCTCGACGCCGACCGGCCCGGCGACGTCGTCGAGGTGGCCGAGCAGATCGCCGCCATCAAGATCGACCCCACTGCCGTCATCGCCCCCAGCGAGCAGTCGATCTGCTGGTCGCGGATCGGGTGGGCGTACGAGCCCGGGCAGCTCTCGAAAGCCGTCGAGGTCGACCGGTTGCTGTTCGAATACGACGGGCACTTCCGCCCGGCATCCCTCCTTCCGGCCCTCCGCGCCCTCATGCCGAATCGTCGGCTGAGCGCCTCGACGGCGACGTACCTCGAGGCGAACGCCGTCTTCCGCGCGGAGATCCTGCGGCGCCTCGAGCAGGACGGCCCGCTGCCGGCCTCGGAGATCCCCGACACGAGCGCGGTCCAGGCGAAGAACGAGAGCGGCTGGTACGGCGCGAACCAGGTGCCGCGCATGCTCGAGCTGATGTCGTACCTCGGCGACGTCGCGATCAGCGGGCGCATCGGACGGCAGCGGGTGTGGGACCTGCCGGACCGCGTCTACAAGAAGACGGATGCCGCGATGAGCCCGGCCGACGCGGAGGAGTCGTTGGCGGCGCGGCGTCTGCAGGCGCTCGGGATCGCACGGCAGAAGTCCCCGTGGTCGGGCGTGGGCACCGCCGGTGACGAGGCGGCGGTCGAGGGGAGCTCGTGGCGCTGGCGCGTCGACCCCGAAGCCGTCGCGGCCCTGGACGACGACCCCGGTGGCCGCGCGGCGATCCTCAACCCGTACGACCGGATGCTGTTCGATCGGCCGCGGCTGACCGAGCTGTTCGACTTCACCTTCGTCCTCGAGCAGTTCAAGCCGAAGCATCAGCGGGTCTACGGCTACTTCGCGCACCCGATCCTCGTCGGCGACCGATTCGTCGCGCTGCTCGACGCGGCTCTCGACAAGAAGAAGGAGACCCTCGTCGTGGCCGCGGTCCACGAGCTGGCGCCGATCGACGACGACGAGCGCGAGATGATCCACGCCGAGATCCGGGACCTCGGCGAGTGGCTCGGGGTCCCGGTCCGCGGGCTGGAGTGACGCGGGTCAGCGCGTCAGGCGCAGGGTGACGAGCTGGAACGGCGACAGTTCGAGGCGGATCGTATCCGTCGACCTGCGGAGCGCCGTCGACTCGATCTCGCGCTCCAGCAGATCGGTCTGCGTGACCGCCCGAACGGCGAACCCCGCCGCCAGCTGGGCCGTGCGGGCTGATCCCAGCGCCTCGTACAGCCGGACGATGACGTCGCCGGAGCCGTCGTCCGCCAGCTTGACCGCCTCGACGATCACGCCCGGATCGTCCACCGTCAGCACCGGGGCCACCTCCCGCGCCCCCCGCAGCGAGACGGGCGGCAGGTTGAGTCGCAGCCCCTCGCCGATCGCGGCGGCGACCGTCGCGGAGGGCAGGAGCGAGACCCGGAACTCGTGCGCGCCCTGGTCGGCCTCGGGATCGGGGAACAGCGGAGCCCGGACGAGCGTCACGCGGGCGACGGTGCGCGCGCCGCCGTCCGGGCCGGGCGCGCGCTGCACGTCGTGGCCGTAGGACGAGTCGTTGGCGACGGCGACCCCGTAGTCACCTTCGACGACGCGGATCCACCGATGTGCGACGGTCTCGAACTTCGCGGCATCCCACGTCGTGTTCGCGTGGACCGGGCGGGAGACATGACCGAACTGGATCTCGGACTCGGTTCGCTCGGCCCGCACCCGCAGGGGGAAGGCGATCTTCAGCATCTTCTGGCGCTCGTGCCAGTCGAGGCGGAGGGTGACCTCGAGAGCCCCTGAGAACGGGTCGACGCGGTAGCGCTGCTCGAGCTGCGACGCGCCGAAGCGGCGGTGCACCACGAGATCGGCGCCGCCCGGGGCGATCTCGATGACGTCGGTGAGCGTCGTCCCGAGGGCGCCGTCCTCCGCGTCGATGTTCCAGGCGTCCCACTCGCGGGGCGTGTCGCGGAACAGCTGCAGAGCGCCGGCGGGGAACGCCGCGTCGACGAGTTCCCGACCCGTGGCGAGGTCGACGGCGCCCACGATCAGGCCGCGGGAGTCGATCGCCCAGTGGAACCGCTCGTGACGGAACGTCCATCCGTCGCCGTCTCTTTCCGGCGTGACCGGGAGGACGGATGCTGCGTCCGCCATGCCGAGCGCCGGTACGCCGGCCAGCCCGATCGGCGCGGCGTTCACCGTCAGGGCTCGCTCGCCCTCACCGGCGAGCGAGCGCATCGCGGTGTCGATGATCTCCTGCAGCTCGGCGGCCACGCGCGCGTACGTCGCCTCGGCCTCCTGGTGGACCCAGGCGATCGAGGTGCCGGGGAGGATGTCGTGGAACTGGTGCAAGAGGACCGTCTGCCACAGTGATCGCAGTCGTTCGGCCGGATATGCGGCTCCCGTGCGGACGGTGTCGAGGGTTGCCCAGAGCTCGGCGGCGCGCAGGAGGTGCTCGCTGCGGCGGTTGCCGCGCTTCGTGCGGGCCTGCGCGCTGTAGGTCCCCCGGTGGTACTCGAGGTAGAGCTCGCCCGACCAGACCGGCGGATCGACGTATTCCGCCTCGGCGTCGCTGAAGAACTGAGACGGCGACCCGAGACGCACGCGCGGTGAGCCCTCCAGGTCGGCGGTGCGCCGCGCCGCTGCGATCATCTCCCGCGTCGGTCCGCCGCCCCCGTCGCCCCAGCCGAACGGGACGAGGGAGTGCGAGGCATCCGCCTTCTCGGCGAACTGACGCTCGGTCAGCGCGAGCTCGGCCCCCGACAGCTCGGAGTTGTACGTGTCGACGGGCGGGAAGTGCGTGAAGACACGGGTGCCGTCGATGCCCTCCCACAGGAAGGTGTGGTGCGGCATACGGTTGGTCTCGTTCCACGAGATCTTCTGCGTGAGGAACCAGCGCGAGCCTGCGGCGGTGATGATCTGTGGGAGCGCGGCGGAGTAGCCGAACGAGTCCGGGAGCCACACCTCCAGCGGCTCCACGCCGAACTCCTCGAGGAAGAACCGCTTGCCCTCCACGAACTGGCGCGCGAGGGCTTCGGAGCCCGGCATGTTCGTGTCGGATTCGACCCACATTCCGCCGACCGGGGCGAAGCGTCCGGCCGCGACGGCATCCTTCATCCGTGCGAACAGCTCGGGGTAGTGCTCCTTTATCCAGGCGTACTGCTGGGCCGACGACGCGGCGAAGACGAAGTCGTCCTCGGTGCGCATCAGGTCGAGGACGTTCGAGAACGTGCGTGCGACCTTGCGGACCGTCTCGCGAATGGGCCAGAGCCACGCGGAGTCGATGTGGGCGTGTCCGACGGCCGTCACCTGATGCGACGAGACGGATGCCGGGGCTCCCAGCACTTCGCGCAGCTCGGCCCGTCCCGCCGCGGCGGTGCCGGCGACGTCGTCGGGGTCCACCGCGTCGACGGCGCGGCCGAGGGCGGCGAGCACGCGCGCATGACGCGTGCGATCCGGTTCGAGGTGATCGACGAGCCCGCGCAGCGTCCAGATGTCCTGTTGCAGTTCCCAGACGGTCTCGTCGAGGAGCCCCAGTTCGAGCCGCCGGAGCCGGTAGATCGGCTCGTCGCCGGCGGTCGCCCGGTCGCCGAGGGGAGTCGCGGCGAAGGTGAACGTGCCGGCGACGCTCGGGTTTCCGGCCGCCTCGATCCAGATGTCGATCTCGTCGCCGTCGATCGGGACGGCCGCGTTCCGGGGTTCGATCGCCTTGACGATCGACCCGTCGGGGCGGAAGACGAGGGCCTCGGCCTGGAACCCGGGTCCGGAGCCGTCGAACCCGAGGTCGACCACGATCTCGGGACGGGTCGCGGAGCCGTCCCGCCAGGATGTCGGAACGCTGCCGGTGACGTGGAACCAGACCGTGCCCCACGGCCGTCCCCACGCCGTCCCCACAGGCGCGGGCGTATAGCTCTGCGCGATCGCCTCGGCGAAGGGGACCGGCTCGCCGGGTACCTCCCACCCGGTGATCTGCAGGGGCGCGGTCTCGCGGTACAGGGCGGGACGCAGACGGTCGCCGGCGAGTCGGTCGATCCGCTGGAGTGCGAGTCGGTCGTTGCGATGCATGGGAACGTCTTTCGGGAGAGGTTCGGCGGGGGAGGGGAGGCTGCGCGGGTCAGCCTTTGACGGCACCGGACAGGGCGAAGGAGCCCCCGAGACCGCGGGTGACGATGAGGTAGAGACCGAGGACCGGGATCGAATAGAGCAGCGAGTATGCGGCCAGGCGTCCGTAGGCGACGGTGCCGTACTGACCGAAGAACGAGTAGATCGAGACCGCGGCGGGTTGCCAGTCGGGGGTCAGCAGGAGTACGAACGGCACGAAGAAGTTGCCCCACGCCTGTAGGAAGACGAAGACGAAGACGACGCTGAGCGCCGGGCGCATGAGCGGGACGACGACGGCGAGCAGCGCGCGCATCGCGCTCGCCCCGTCCACCCAGGCGGCCTCTTCGAGGCTGACGGGGACAGAGTCCATGAAGTTCTTGGTCATCCACAGCGCCATCGGCAGCGCGCTCGCCGCAAGGAACAGGGCGACCGCCCACGGCTGGTTGATGAGTCGCATCTGCACGAACAGGCTGTAGACCGGCACCATGATCGCCGTGATGGGCAGGCAACTCGCGAACAGGACGGAGTAGAGGAAGGGGGCGTTGAAGCGGGACCGGCACCGCGAGAGCGGGTAGGCGGCGAGAACGGATGCCACGACCGTCACCGCGGCCGCACCGGTCGACAGCAGGAGGCTGTTCAGGAGCGGGCGCAGGGTCAGCTCGGGCGTGAGGACGTCGGCGAAGTTGTCGAGCGTCGGCTCGGTCGGCCACGCGACCTGATAGGTCGCGGCGGAGTCGATGGCGGCGAGAACGACCCAGGCGAGCGGCGCGGCGAAGATCAGCCCGATCACGATGAGGACGACGTTCGCCCAGAAGCGCGTCGCGCGCCGCTGCGGCGAGGCGACGCTGAGGCCGCGGCGGGACCGACTCCGCGTCGACGCGACGGTCATGAGACGCCCCCGCGGCGGCGGAGCGACACGACGTACGCGAGCGAGAACACCGCGCCGAGAGCCAGCATGACGATGGCGATCGCGTTCCCGTAGCCGATGTCGCCGAACGAGAACGCCTGCGAATAGGCGAACACCGGGAGCGTGGTGGACAGCTCGCCCGGCCCGCCTTTGGTCATCACCCAGATGAGAGTGAAGACCGACAGGGTCTGCAACGTGGTCAGCAGCAGGTTGGTGAAGATGGTTCCCGAGATCATGGGCAGGGTGATGAATCGCAGGCGATGCCACGCGCCCGCGCCGTCGATCATCGCCGATTCGGTGATCTCCGGCGGCACGTCGTCGAGGGCGGCGCGATAGATCAGCATCGAGAACGCCGTGCCCCGCCAGGTGTTCGCGAGGACGATCGCGACCATCGGCAGGCTGTACAGCCAGTTCGGGCCGTCCACGCCGAGCAGCGCCAAGGCGCCGTTGAGCGTTCCGTCGGCCGACAGGAAGGCGTAGCCGACGAACGCCGCCACGATCTCGGGGAGCACCCATGCGGTGACGACGACGACCCCGACGGTGCCCGCCACTGCGCGGCTCCCGGCCCGGAAGAGCACCGCGAGCACGAGGCCGAGCACGTTCTGTCCGATGATCGCCGACCCCACCACGAAGAGCACCGTCAGCAGCACGGAGAGCGGCAGGACGGGATCGGCGAAAAGTCTCTCGAAGTTCTCCAGCCCGACGAACTCGGGCTTCGCCGCACTCACGCCGGTGAGGGCTCGATCGGTCAGCGAGCCGCCGACCGCCCACGCGATGGGGCCGGCGAGGAACACGAGCAGCAGCCCGATCGCGGGCAGCATCGGCAGCGCCCGCACGGGAGTGACGCGCGTGCCCACCCGCGTGCGGGCGCGTCGTGGCTCCGATGCGGCCCGTTCCGAACTCCGCGCGAGGGTCGTGGTCATGCGGTCACCCGGTGACGACCCCGTCGTCACCGACGATCTCGCGGACGGCGTCGTCGTACGCGGCCGCCGCTTCAGCGGGCGACTTCTGCCCGGTGATCACGGCCTCGGTCGCCTCCTGCGCGGCGACCGACACCTGGGGGTAGTCGCTCTTGGCGGGGCGGAAGTGTGTGACCGAGACGGCATCCGTCACCGCCTCGACGAAGGGATTGGCCTCGAGGTAGGTCTGCTCCTGAGCGACGTCCGTGCGGACCGCGATCTGCGCGTTGTTGATGGCGTACCAGAGCGCGTTCTTCTTGTTGACGACGGTGGTCATGAACTCGAAAGCGAGATCGGGGACATCGGTCTGCGCGGAGGCGGCGAGGGTCCATCCGCCGGACATGCTGACGCCGCCGGGCTCCTGGCCGTCCTGCGTCGGGAAGAGCGCCACGCCCATCGTGTCGGCGTACTCGGGCCAGGCGAAGTCGCCGCCCTCCGCCCAGAACGACGGGGTGTACGAGCCTTCGACCGTGGCGCCGAGGGTGCCCTTCGGGAACCATTCACCGAAGACCGCCTGCCACACGTTGGGGTCGAGCGCCTTGTCGGGGCTGACGGCGTACCCCTCGTCGTAGAGCTTTTCGAGGAAGCTCAGCGAGTCGACGAAGCCCTGCGATCCGACGACCCACTTGCCGGCGTCGTCGTCGTACAGCCCGGTGCCGTCGCCCGTCCCGTACAGCAGTTCGTAGAAGCTCTGCATCACGGTGCCCTCGCCGGTACCGGTGCCCGCGTACATGTTGAAGGGCACGACGTCCGGTTGGCTGCTCTTGATCTGAGCCGCCGCCGCGAGGATGTCGTCCCAGCTCTCGGGCTGCCAGGGCGTGCTGATCCCGGCCTTCTCGAAGACGTCCTTGTTGTACCAGATGACGCGCGTGTCGGTGCCCAGTGGCAGCGCATAGGTACTGCCGTCCTCGCCCTGGCCGGCGGTGCGACCCGCGTCGTCGAACATCTTCCAGTCGTCCCACGAGCCCAGCTTGTCGTCGAGCTTGAGGAGGTACCCCGCCTCGATGTCGCTGCGGACGTTGAAGGTGTCCTCGTAGAAGACGTCCGGCGCCGTGTCGGGCGAGGCCAGCGAGAGCTGGAGACGGGTCTTGTAGTCGTCGTCCGTCGCGGTGATCGGCTGCAGTTCGACGGTGATCCCCTCATGGGATGCCTCGAACTCCTTCTTCGCCGTCTGCATGAGATCGTCGAGGACGGTGAACGAGTTGGTCTTGGAGTAGACGACCGTGACCGTGTCGCCCGTGTCGCCTTCGTCGGCGGAGCAACCGCCCAGGACGAGGACGGCGGCTGCTGCGGCTGCGATGGACGTGACGGCGATGCGAACTCTCACGGGGCCCCCTTGCTCCGAACCAGGACGTCCGCACTCCGTGTCCGGACACAGTAAGTCAAACCAGTGGAGATAGCGGAGTCAAGGTGCTCCGACGACCGTGACGCGAATGACATCAGGCGGTCGGCACCAGCAGCGAGGTCGGCCGGGGAGTCAGCGCCTCGTCGAGGATCAGACACGCCGCCCCGATGGCCCCCACGTCAGATCCGAGCGCCGTCCCCGAGACGGTCACGGGGTGCACGCCGCGCGCCGCGCGCAGCTCCTCGAGTCGGGGCGGCACCGTCTCGGCGAGGGCGTGCTCGAGCCGGTTCCACAGCGGTCCGCCCATGACGATCCGATCGACGTCCAGCAGGTTCGAGACGACCGCGAGCGCTCGTGCCATGTGCTCACCGCACTGCGCGACGAGCGCCTGCGCGTCGTCATCGCCCTCGTCGGCGCGACGCACGAGGCGGGCAAGGGCGGCATCCAATTCGGTCGGATCGTCGCCCGTGCGCTCGGCGTCGATGACTCCCCGCCGCTCGGCCTCCTCGATGAGGGGCAGAGGCGCGCAGCTCACCGCGATGCAGCCGCGCATCCCGCATGCGCAGGGCAGACCGTCGGGATCGACGACGATGTGTCCGATCTCGCCGGCGTTGCCGGACCCGCCGCGGACGACCTCGTCGCCGATGACGAGTCCTACGCCGAGGCCGGTGCCGATGTACAGGAAGGCGAAGTTCTGCGCTCCGCCCGGGGCGGCGATCCACTTCTCCGCCACCGCTGCGGCGGTCACGTCCTTCTCGAGGAGGACGGGGAGGCCGGTGGCGCCGGCGACTGCGTCGCGCAGGGGTACGCGGTCCCACCCGGTGAGGTTCGGCGGATCCAGGACGATGCCGCGCTCGACATCGATGGGCCCCGGGGCTGCGATTCCGAGGCCGACGATCCGGCTGCGGTCTATCCCGGAGTCGGCGAGGGTCGTCTCGATGTCCCGGGTGAGGACCTCGACGGTGTCGGCGGGTTCCTGCGCCAGGGGGGTCGCGCGCGCGTGCCGTGCGATCACCTCGCCGTCGATCGACAGCAGGACCACGGTGATGAGGCCCGGATCGAGGTGGACCCCCACGGCGTATCGGCTGCTGCCGACGAGGCGCAGCGTGGTCCGGGGCTTCCCGCGTCCCGAACTCGTCCGCCCGGCCTCTTCCACGATCCCGGCGTCCAGCAGTCGCTGCACGATGTTCGAGACCGTCTGCGCCGACAGCCCGGTGGCGCCTGCCAGCTCGACGCGGCTGAAGCCGTGCGATCGGCGGATCTGGTCCAGCACGACGGCCTCGTTGTATCCACCGACGCTGGGTTGATTGGCGCCGCGTCTGGCCATGAGTGAACCTGCTTTGCTCCGAGGGCGGTTGATCGAGACTAGCGCGCCGCCGCGATCGGCCGCGATCCGGCTACATTCGATCCATGTCCGCCGCGTCCACGCCCCTTCCCCCCGCTCTCGCCGACGGCGCCGTGCTCCGCTCTGCGGCACCCGGCGACGAGGACGGCATCCTCGCTGCCATCCATGCCCTCGCCGTCTACGAACGTGAGCCGGATGCCGTCCGCACGACGATCGCCGATCTCACTGCCGCGCTGTTCGGCGACGACCCGAAGGTGTTCGCGCACGTCATCGAGCGCGACGGCGGGATCCGAGCGATCGCGGTCTGGTTCCTCACGTTCTCGACGTGGACCGGACGCCACGGCATCTGGCTGGAGGACCTCTTCGTCGACGAGTCCGATCGCGGCCGTGGCTACGGCACCGCACTGCTGGCCTCGCTCGCCGGCGTCGCTCTCGAGCGCGGGTACCCGCGGCTCGAGTGGACGGTGCTGGATTGGAACGCCCCGGCAGTCGGCTTCTACCGCTCGATCGGTGCCGAAGGCTTGGAGGAGTGGACGACGCAGCGGATGAGCGGGGACGCGCTCGCCTCTCTCGCGGCGCGCTGAGTCCCGCTCGACCCGGCGAGCTGTCCTACGACAGCGGAGTGACCGTCACGGGCTCGCCGAACCCCGTGAGACGCTGCGTCAGGGTCGCCGTACGGCCGAGGAGATCCGATGTGGATTCGGTGGCGACGGGGAGCCCGTCGGCCGTCATCCACAGCGTGTAGGAATCGATGGGGATGTCGTACCAGGAGTACGCGGCCGGACTCTGGATGCGGTAGGCCTCGACCGAGCCGCCGTCCGCGGACTCGACCTCCTCCGGGGCATCCGACACCGTCCAGCTCTCGCCGGCGCCGACCAGGTCGCCGATGAAGCCGGGGTCGGCGAAGACCCGGTACGCCTCGGCGGTGGAGCCGGCGGCCCGCGATGCGGGCTCGGACGCCCCGACGTCGGCGACGACAGGACCATCGCCCTCGTCGAGCATCATGACTCCGCCGACGAAGCTGATCGAGACGGGGCCGCCCCCGGTCTCGAGGTCTCCGCGGAACTCGAACGCGGGGTCGTAGCGGTAGACGACCGTCCCGGCCAGCTCGTCGCCCTCGACGGTCAGAGTGCCGGTGTCGTCGCGCATCAGGGTGGCCTGGATGCAGGGGCCCAGATCGCTTCCGGCGAGTGTTCCCGCGGTGAGGTCGAGGGTCTCGCACTCAGGTGGGGTGTCGGCGGACGCGTCCGTGGCCGACGGAGAAGGCGGCTGCGTCGTCGTCGTCGGGGTGGGTGTGCCGGGGGCGGAGGACACGTCGGGAGCGGGTGCACTCGTCCCCGTGCATCCGGCCAGGGCGAGGCTGAGCGCGACCGCCGCGACGGAGGAGGGCAGGGCAGAGGTGCGCACGATGGGCTCCTTGCATCGGGATGGCGAGGACGCGCACGAGCCTACCCGGCACCTATCGGTCCCATGCGGGAGGCGCAAGCCCCTGATGATGACGGCGGGTCCGCTCGAAGATGGGTGGCACATTCCGACGAGAGGAGAACCGTGGCCAGCATCATCGAGACCGTCGACGTCAGCGTGCCCGTGTCGACCGCCTACAACCAGTGGACCCAGTTCGAGTCCTTCCCCCATTTCCTCAGCTACGTGCAGTCGATCACGCAGATCGACGACACGACGAATCGCTGGAACGTGAAGATCGGCGGCGTGGAGCGGGAGTTCACCGCGCACATCACCGAGCAGCATCCCGACGAGCGCGTGGCCTGGAAGAGCGTCGACGAGGATCACGCCGGCGTGGTGACCTTCCACCGCCTCAGCGACACGGAGACGCGGGTCACCGTCCAGCTCGACTGGAAGCCCGAGGGCTTCGTCGAGACCGTCGGCGCCGCGATCGGCATCGATGACCACGCGGTGAAGAAGGACCTGCAGAAGTTCAAGGAGTTCATCGAATCCCGCGGCGCTGAAACCGGTGCCTGGAGAGGCGACGTGGGCTGAGCGGTCGGCGTGTCCGACTGCTCGCGGCGGCCCGGTGGTGCATTCCACCGGGCCGCCGTGGCACGGTGGGAGCATGACCACCCTCTCCCTCGAAGGCCGCGCTCGCCGCCTTCGCGACCTCCACGCCGCCCCCGAGATCCTGCGCGTCGTCAACGTGTGGGACGTCGTATCCGCCAAGGCGGTGCTCGCGCTCCCCGAGACGCGAGCAATTGCCACGGCGGGGCACTCCATCGCAGCATCCTTCGGATACGACGACGGCACCATACCTCTCGAGACGACCCTCGACATGGTGGGGCGCATCGTCGCCGCCGCCGGCGACGTCCCCGTATCGGCGGACCTCGACGACGGCTACGCGGACACGGCCGACACCGTCCGCCGCGCGATCGGCGCCGGCATCGCCGGCGCGAACATGGAGGACCGGCTCCGGCCCTTCGACGAGGCGGTTGCCAGGGTCGCCGCAGCCGTTCGCGCCGCCGAGTCGGAGGGCGTCCCGTTCGCCCTCAACGCCCGGACCGACGCGATCGTCCGCGGCGGGGATCGTCCGTTCGAGGAATCGATCGCCGACGCCATCGCCCGCGGCCGCGCCTTCCTCGACGCCGGCGCCGACGTCGTCTTCGTCCCGGGTCAGCTCGATGCCGAGACGACGGCTCGGCTGGTGGAGGGCATCGGCCGAGTGAGCGTCATCGGCGTGCCGGGCGCCCTCCGCGCGGCGGAGTACGAGCAGCTCGGCGTCGCGCGCATCTCGTACGGCCCCCTCACGCAGCGCGTCGCCCTGACCGCGTACCAGGACCTCGCCGCCGACCTGTACGGCGACGGCGTGATCCCCGAGAGCACCCGCGCACTCAACTGAGCCCGGCGGGACGGATGCCGCGGGTGCAGTCGACGCGCGAGGCGGAGGGAGCCTGCGTGGTAGGCTCTCCCGTTGGAAGCGTGTCCGAGCGGCCGAAGGAGCATGGCTGGAATCCATGTAGGCGGGGTAACTCGTCTCGCAGGTTCAAATCCTGTCGCTTCCGCCAGAACGAAGCCCCGCACCTCGAGGTGCGGGGCTTCGTCGTTCCGGTCGTCGCGGACGTCAGCGTCCGAGTGGGAATGCCTCGGCGAAAGTCGACCCCGGGCGGATGACGAGGGATCGGGGGAGCAGCCGGCTGACGAGGCGCCGCGGCGCGGACACGCCGGCGAACAGCCCCGTGCGGACCGCCGCGGCATCCGTCGTCAGCTCGGTTCCGTCGTTGTCGCCGAACGACTCCGGCGGGCCGTAACTCGATCTCTCGACCGCGTGCACCAGGCGTTCCACGGCGGACGCCGGAGCGCCGTGATCTTCACGCAGCCGTTCGCCGAAGGCACGCGGGGATTCGGACTCCGGAACCGGGATGCCGAGATCGATCGCCGCGTCCTGGACGAGGCGCCACGCCGCGCCGGCGCTGCCACGACGCGCCTGCGACATACGCCGACGGGAGAGCGCTCCGCGCACGAAGGCGGGCAGCGAGAGCACGACCAGCGCACCGAGCGCGATGCCGATCGCCGGGAGCACGCGCATGATCGAGAACGTCGTCGCCTCCGGCGTCTGCGCCGTGGGGTCGTCCTCGGGGCGGGGCGCCGACGACGCCGTCGGGGTCGGCTCCGCTGCGGCCGTCGGGGTCGGCGTCGGCTCGGGCTCGTTCGACGTGTTCTCCTCGGACGCGAACCGCTGTGCTGCTCCGAGGCTCTTGGTCGGCTCGAACGGAACCCAGCCGATGCCGTCAAAGAAGACCTCGGGCCAGGCGTGGAGCTGGGCAGTCGTGGCTTGATAGACCCGGTCGTCGTCGACGACGTCACCGGTGGGCAGGCCAGGCAGGAACCCCACGACGACTCGTGAGGGCATGTCGAGGGTGCGGGCCATGATGGCGAAGGCCGAGGCGAAGTGCACGCAGTACCCCGATCGGACCTGGAGGAAGGTGGACACGGCCTCGATCCCCGATCCGTCGAACCCGTCCTCGACCGGCGCTTCGAGCGAATAGTCGAAGTCGGGTCCGCGGAACCAGGTCTGCAGGGCGAGCAGCCGGTCGTAGTCGTTGGACGCGTCGGCGGTCACCTGAGCGGCGAGGTCGGCGATCTCGGGCGGGGTGTCGCCGGGCAGCTCGCGGGACTGGCGGGGGCCACCACGCGCCTCGGCGGCGCGGGCCTGTTCCAGGGTTGGCCGCGGTGTACGGCTGACGACCTCGAACTTCTGGCCGCGCGCGGCGGTCGAAGGGGAGACGACCGTCCCGTTGTCCGGCGCGATGCGCCAGACGCCGGTCACCCCGTCGATCGAGACGGCATCGGCGGGCACGGGCAGCTGTGCTGAGGACAGATCGAGCACCTGGACGGTCCGCCGGTCCTCGACGACCTCTATTCCCGCGGCGGCCGCGTCCTCCGGAGCCCACTCCTGAAGGGGGACGGAGCGGCTCCGATCGGGCTGCCACGAGTCGCCCTCGAGCTCGGTCAGGGTGGCGACCCGGAGATAGGCCGGGGCGGCGGCCTCGCTCCACTGCGTGACCACGGGCACCTCGGCGGGCCGCCGCAGGTCGTCTCCGAGGTTCAGGGATGCGTCGATCGTCGTGCCGCCGCCCAGTCCGCCGGTGGGTGCGGCGGGGGTCGGCAGCGCGGGTGCGGCGACGAGGGCGATGACGACGGCGGAGGCCGCGATCACAGCCGCGACGGCGCCCACTCCTCCGCGCGGCGACGACGCCGTCCGGGTCCGGTCGCGCCCGCGAGTCTCGGTGCGCAGCAGCCACAGGAGCGCGAGGGCGAGGAGGGCGAACGCCCACAGATCGACCGGCTGCGGCACGGCGAGGGTCGGGATGAGCCAGACGGCGATCAGTGCCACACCGGCGAGCAGCGGCATCCGCGCCGTCAGGACGACGTGATCGAGGGCGACGGTGAGCAGTCCGACCGCGCCCACGATGAGGAACGTCAGGGAGGCGGACGCCTCGAGCGGGGCGACCCCCACCGCGATGTCGTTGCTCGCGATCTCGACCAGTCGGGGCACGCGGGCGAACGCCTCGCCCGAAGGGATGACGAACAGCCACGCGACGTCCGAGAAGAAGACCGCCGTCATGATCGCGGTCCACAGTGCGACAAGGATGACGGTGACGAGGACCGCGCTCACCCCGAGGCGGCGGAGGAGGTAGCCCGCACCGAGCAGGATCGCCGCGAGGACGAACGCGAGTGCCGCCCACGCCCCACCGGCGATCACCGAGAAGAGGGGGACGAGGGATGCCGTCAGGGCCAGCAGCAGCGCCGTCGTCGACAGGCCGTCGTGCCGGGGTCGGGTCGTATCGACACGCTCAGCCGACACGACCGCGGAACCCTTCCACGCCCGACCAGAGCGACTCGAGTTCGTCCTCGGGCTCGAGGCGCTGGACGCGCCATCCGGACTCTCGGGCGATGCGGAGGGCGTCGCCCGCCCCGCCGAGCGTGAACAGGACAGGCATGCTGCTGTGACCCACGATGGGGGCCAGCGACGCGGCATCCGCGGGATCGACCTCGCCGGTCACCACCACGACGGGTCCCACCGTGGCGCCGGCGAACAGCGGGGCGAGTTCGGTCAGCGCGCCCTCGCGCCGAGCCGTCAGCGTCGCGAAGGCGGTCGTCATCGACTCGAGCGCCGCGGAGTCGCCGCCGTCGATGGGAGGGACCAGTTCCGTTCCGTCGACGTCGACGACAGCGACGCCGTACCCTTCACGGACGAAGCGCGCGGCGGCGGACACGACGATCGACAGAGCGGCCTCGAAGTCGGGGTCCTCACCGGGCGAACGCAGCGCGTCGGCGCTCCATCTCGCGACGGCGCGGTCGAAGACGATGACCGCCTCCGGGTTCGACTCGCGCTCCTCCTGCCGCACCATGAGCTCGCCGCGGTGGGCGCTCGCCCGCCAATGGATGCGGCGCATCGAATCGCCGGGAGCGTACGCGCGGGGGATGAGGTTGTCGGCGCCCTGGCCCAGCTTGTCGGTGACCGACTGCATCGTCCCGCCGGCCGCACCGGGGAGGTCGTCGAACATGTCCAGCGGTGCCACCGCGGGGGCGATCGTGAGGGGCACGGCGCTCCCGAGTTCCTGGCGGCGACGCGACAGACCGAACGGATCGGTGGTCTCGACCACGAGCGGGCCGACGGGACGCACTCCTCGGCGGCGGGCGCGCACCCGGTAGGCGATGTCGACGCGGTGACTTCCCGACGCGAGTCCCGAGCGCAGGGCGGGGTAAACGCCTGTGGGTTCGCCGTCGATGCCGCGGGGCAGGCGATCGCGCCAGGTGCCGACGACCGTCGGCAGGACCGAGCGCGACTCGACGCGCACGCGCACATCGACGTCGGCTCCGACCGAGGCGACGGGGGGCGCGAACGAGCGGCGGACGCCGTCGGCTCGGTGCCCGAGCCACAGCGAGGCGAAGGAGAGGGCGACCGCCGCGACCAGCAGCACGCCGAAGAACACGAGCGCCGGCACACCGAGTACCGGGGCGAGGACGAACGACGCGAGCGCGAGCACGATCGCGCCCGTACCTCGCGGGGTGAGCGGCCACCGGGACATGGGGAACGCGCCGCTCAGCGGGCGGCGACGGGGACGCGGACCGAGCCGACGATCTGCTCGAGTGCCGAGGAGACGAGGTCCACGCCGCCCCGCCCGCGCGAGACGGCGGCGCCGCGCGCGGCGATCAGGCGATGGGCGAAGACGGGCTCGAGCAGCGTCACGACGTCGTCGGGGATGACGTACTCCCGGCCCTCCAACGCCGCCCACACCTTCGCCGCGCGGATGAGCTGCAGTGTCGCGCGGGGGCTCGCCCCGAGTCGCAGATCGCCGTGCTCGCGCGTCGCCCGCGACAGCGCGACGGCGTACTCCTCGACGGCGGGCGAGACGTGCACCGTCCGGGCCCAGGCGATGAGGGCCGCGACGCGCTCCGCCGTGATGACCGGGCGGACGGCGTCGAGCGGGTTGCCGGTGTCGCGCTGGCGGAGCATGAGCGCTTCGTTCTCGGCATCCGGATACCCCATCGAGATGCGCATCATGAAGCGGTCCCGCTGCGCTTCGGGCAGGGCATACGTGCCCTCCATCTCGAGCGGGTTCTGGGTCGCCACGACCAGGAACGGGTCGGGGAGGGGGCGGCTCGTGCCGTCCACGCTGACCTGGCGCTCCTCCATCGCCTCGAGCAGGGCGGACTGGGTCTTGGGCGAGGAACGGTTGATCTCGTCCGCGATGACGATGTGGGCGAAGATCGCGCCGGGCTTGAAGTCGAACCGGCCCTCGGACTGGTCGTACACGCTCACGCCCGTCACGTCGCTGGGCAGCAGATCGGGGGTGAACTGGATGCGTCGGACGGTCGCCCGGATCGAGTTGCCGAGCGCCCGGGCGAGCATCGTCTTGCCGACTCCGGGGACGTCCTCGATGAGCAGGTGACCTTCGGCGAGAAGGCAGACGAGTGCGGCGCGCACGGCGTGCGGTTTGCCGTCGATGACCTTCGAGACCGAGTCGACGAGGGCGGCGGTCGTCTCCGAGAAGACGGATGCGTCGACCCGGGTCGCCTCGTGCGCCGGAGCCGTGGCTCCCGGCGCCGTCATGGTCGTCTGGTCGTCGGTCATCCGTCCCCCTCACGCGGTGGGCGCAGCAGCGCGCCAGGACCGATGCTAACCCGGCGTCGCTGGGCGGCGGCCGACGTCGGGTAGACTTGCAGCAGCTCTCCGCGAGACGGCATCCAGGCCAACTCCCCCAGGACGGAAACGTAGCAAGGGTAACCAGGCTCTGCCGGGTTCGCGGAGAGTCTTTCTTTTCCCGGAGCGGCTCGGCGCGATGATGCTGCATCCAGCCGGTGCATCAGCCCGCGAGCCTAGGCTGGGTCCGTGGCTCAGAGCATCTACATCACCTCCGCCGAAGGTCACTCCGGCAAGTCGACGATCGCCCTGGGTGTCCTCGACACCCTGAGCCGCCGATCGCCGCGCGTCGGGGTGTTCCGCGCGATCGCCCGCTCCACCGAGGAGCGCGACTACGTGCTCGAGATGCTCCTGGACCACGACGGCGTAGACCTCGGGTACGACGAGTGCATCGGCGCCACGTACGACGAGGTGCGCGCCGACCCTGAAGCCGCCCTCGGCCGCATCGTGGAGCGCTACAAGGCGGTCGAGGCGCAGTGCGACGCCGTGGTGATCATCGGCAGCGACTACACCGACGTGGGAAGCCCCGCCGAGCTCGGCTACAACGCGCGCATCGCCGCGAACCTCGGTGCCCCGGTCCTCGTCGTCCTGTCGGGTCAGCCGACCGACGGTGAGCGGTCGACGGATGCCGGTGGTCTGTCGCCCGAGCAAGTGGGCAATCTCGCCACCCTCGCCCTGGCGGAGCTCAAGCACGAGCGCGCCGGGATCTTCGCCGTCGTCGTGAACCGCGCCGACCCCGACCGTCTCGACGACATCGTCGCCGCCGTCCGAGGGGTTCCCGCAGCCGACGGGGACATCGGTGTCTGGGCGATCCCGGAGGACGCCTACCTCGTCGCCCCGTCGGTCCGTGACGTCGCCCGCTCACTCGGAGCGACCCTCATGAAGGGGGACGAGGACCTTCTCGAGCGCGAAGTGCTCCACGTCGTCGTGGCGGGCATGTCGCTGAACAACGTCCTGCCGCGCCTGGAGGAGGCAGCCATCCTCGCCGTGGCGGCCGACCGTACCGAGGTGCTCCTGGCAGCGTTGCTGGCGAATGCCTCCGGGACGTTCCCCTCGCTGTCCGGCATCGTCCTCTACGGACCCTTCGAGCTGCCCGAACACGTCGAACGGCTCATCGACGGTCTCGATTCGAACCTTCCGATCCTCGCGACCGATCAGGGCACGTACGAGACGGTGCGCGGGATCATGAGTGCGCGCGGTCGCCTCGCGGCGCATTCGCAGCGCCGCTACGACACCGCGCTGTCGCTCTTCGACCAGCACGTCGACACCGACGACCTGCTGCGTCGCATCGGACTCGCGAGCTCGAACGTCGTCACGCCCCTCATGTTCCAGTACGGCCTCATCGAGCGTGCCCGCAGCGAGCGTCGTCGCATCGTCCTCCCCGAGGGCGGCGACGACCGCATCCTGCGCGCGGCCGCGACCGCGCTCGCGCGCGGGATCGCCGACATCACGATCCTCGGCGAGCCCATCGAGGTGCGCTCCCGCGCACTCGAGCTGGGGCTCGACATCCAGGCCGCCGAGGTGCTGAGCCCGTTCGATGCCGTCCACGTGGACAAGTTCGCCCGCGAGTACGAGCGGCTGCGCGCCCATAAGGGGATCACGTTCCGCCAGGCCGCCGACACCGTCACGGACGTCTCCTATTTCGGCACGCTCATGGTGCATCTGGGGCTCGCCGACGGAATGGTGTCGGGTGCCGCGCACACGACCGCGCACACCATCCGACCCGCCTTCGAGATCATCAAGACGAAGCCGGGCGTCGACGTCGTCTCGAGCGTCTTCCTCATGGCGCTCGCCGATCGGGTGCTCGTCTACGGCGACTGCGCCGTCATCCCGGATCCGACGGCCCCGCAACTCGCGGACATCGCGGTCTCCTCGGCTGCGACGGCGGATCAGTTCGGGATCTCGCCGCGCGTGGCGATGCTCTCGTACTCGACGGGGGAGTCCGGATCCGGCGCCGACGTCGAGAAGGTCCGCGAGGCGACCGCCCTCGTGCGCGAGCGTGCGCCGCAGCTCCTCGTCGAGGGTCCCATTCAGTACGACGCGGCGACCGACGCGGCCGTCGCCGCGACGAAGATGCCGGGCTCGGATGTGGCCGGCCGTGCGACGGTCTTCGTCTTCCCCGACCTCAACACCGGCAACAACACCTACAAAGCGGTGCAGCGCTCGGCGGGAGCCGTCGCGATGGGGCCGGTCCTGCAGGGGCTCAACAAGCCCATCAACGACCTGTCCCGCGGCGCCCTGGTCGAGGACATCGTCAACACGATCGCGATCACCGCGATCCAGGCCCAGAACGCGGCGGATGCCGCAGCCCCGGAGACTCGCGCATGACCCCCGTCCTCGTCATCAACAGCGGCTCGTCGTCGTTCAAGTACCAGCTCGTCGACGTCGAGACCGAACGGGCTCTGGCCTCGGGGCTCGTGGAGCGGATCGGCGAGGACGTCGGTGTCGCCACGCACACCGTCTTCTTCGCGGGGGACGAAGCCGGTGTCGCCGCGACGAAGGCGACGACCCGCGTCGAACGCGCGATCCCGGATCACACGACCGGCTTCGCCGTCATGCTCGAGGCTTTCGGCGCGCAGGGCCCGTCGCTCGATCGGGCCCGGCCCGTCGCCGTCGGCCATCGCGTCGTCCAGGGAGGTGCGCGCTTCTTCGAGCCGACCCTCGTGACGCCGCTCGTCGAGATCAACATCGATGAGCTGTCCGCTCTCGCACCGCTGCACAACCCGGGAGCCCTGCAGGGCATCCGGGCCGCCCGGAAGGCGTTCGCCGACGTCCCGCACGTCGCGGTGTTCGACACCGCCTTCCATCAGACGATGCCCGCGGCGGCGTACACCTATGCGATCGACCGTGAGACGGCTCGAAAGCACCGCATCCGCAAATACGGGTTCCACGGCACGAGCCACAAATTCGTCAGCGAGGCCGCCGCCGACTTCCTCGGTCGTCCCCTCTCAGAGCTCTCGCAGATCGTGCTCCACCTCGGCAATGGCGCCTCGGCGACCGCCATCCGCGGGGGTGAATCCGTCGACACCTCCATGGGGCTCACGCCGCTGGAAGGTCTCGTCATGGGAACGCGGTCGGGCGACATCGATCCGTCCGTCCTCGGTGTCCTCGCCCGCCGCGAGGACATGACCCCGGGTGAGCTCGACGGCTTCTTGAACAAGAGGAGCGGCCTGCTCGGCCTCGCCGGCGCCTCGGACATGCGCGACATCGACGCGCGACGCCGACAGGGGGATGCCGACGCCACGCTCGCCTTCGACGTCTACATCCACCGCCTCCGCGCGTACATCGGCGCCTACCTCGCGCAGCTCGGCGGCGCCGATGTCATCTCGTTCACGGCCGGCGTGGGGGAGAACTCCGCCGTCGTGCGTGCCGCGGCGCTCGAGACCTTCGGATTCGCCGGGGTGCGACTGGACGCCGAGCGCAACGAGTCGGGCGATCGCGGCATCCGCGTCATCTCGACCGATGATTCGCCCGTGACCGTCCTCGTCGTCCCCACCGACGAGGAACTCGAGATCGCCCGCCAAGCCCACGCAGTGGCGACGGCGTGACCGTTACGCTGGTCCGGTGACGATGGCCGACCTCCCCGACCTCACCCGCTTCGACGGAGTCCTCTTCGACCTCGACGGCGTGCTGACACCCACCGCCGAGGTCCACATGCACGCGTGGGAGAGCATGTTCACCGAGCTCTTCGCGGCGTGGGGCATCGAACCCGCCTACGCCGAAGGCGATTACTTCGAGCACCTCGACGGTAAGAAGCGATACGACGGCGTGGCCAGCCTGCTGCGCTCCCGCGACGTCGAGGTCCCGTGGGGTGACCCCTCCGACGATCCGTCGGCGGACACGGTGTGCGGCATCGGCAACCGCAAGAACCTCGTGTTCGAACGGGTCCTCCGCGCCGAGGGGATCGCGGCCTACCCCGGCTCGCTCGCGCTCGTCGAGAAGCTCCAGGCCGCCGGCATCCCGATCGCGGTCGTCTCGAGCTCGAAGAACGCCCGCGAGGTCCTCACCGCGGCCGGCATCGTCGACCGCTTCCCCGTCATCATGGACGGCGTCGTCGCCGAGGCCGAGCACCTGTCCTCCAAGCCGGCGCCCGATGTCTTCTCCCGTGCCGCCGAGATGCTCGGCGTCGATCCCGCCCGCAGCGCCGCGGTCGAGGATGCGCACTCCGGTGTGCGCTCCGCCGCCGCCGCCGGATACGGTCTCGTGGTGGGTGTCGACCGCGGCGCCGGCGCCGACGCGCTGCTCGAGGCCGGGGCTCACGTCGTCGTCGACGACCTCGCCGTCTTCGTCTGACGCGCAACACCCGCGGCATCCCCTTCACGTCCCCGTCCTGTCTCCCGAAAAGGACCTCCATGATCGATCGTCAGCGCTTCCCCGTGGACCCGTGGCGTCTCGTCGAGACGTCGTTCTCGCTCGATGACCCCGGCGTCACCGAGACACTCTTCGCGGAGGGGAACGGCTACCTGGGCCTGCGCGGCAACCACCCCGAGGGCCGTCACGCGCAGGAGCACGGCACCTTCCTGAACGGTTTCCACGAGGTGTTCCCGATCCGCCACGCGGAGCGCGCCTTCGGGTTCGCCGAAGTGGGGCAGACGATCATCAACGCCCCCGACAGCAAGGTCATGCGCGTGTACGTCGACGACGAGCCGCTCTCGCTCGACATCGCCGACCTGCGCGAATACGAACGCGCTCTCGACATGCGCCGGGGCGTCCTCACACGGCACGTGCGCTGGATGACCCCGAGCGGCAAGGACGTGGTCGTCGACTACGAGCGGCTCGTCTCGTTCGAGGAGCGGCACGTCGCCGTCATGCGGATCTCGGTGACCGTCCTCAACGCCGACGCACCCGTCACCGTCAGTTGCCAGCTGATCAACCGCCAGGACGGTCAGGACGTCTACGGCGGTGCCGCTCACGGCGCGAAGTCCCAGGCCGATTTCGACCCGCGCAAGGCCGACGGTTTCCAGGGCCGCGTCCTGCAGCCCGAGGAGTACTGGCAGGACGGCGACCGTTCCGCGCTGTCGTACAAGGTGACCGCGTCAGGCATGACGGTCGCCGTGGTGGCCGACCACCTCGTCGAGACCGACAACGAGTTCTCCTCACGTTCGCTCGTCGAGCCGGACATCGCGAAGAACGTCTTCCGGGTGCAGGCGCGCCAGGGCGTCCCGGTCACGATCACGAAGGCCGTCGCCTACCACACGTCCCGCGGCGTCCCCGCGCGCGAGCTCGTCGAGCGCGGCCGTCGCACCCTCGACCGCGTCGAGCACGAGGGCATCCAGGCACTCTTCGATCGCCAGGAGGCGTGGGTCTCGGCGTTCTGGGAGCGATCGGACGTCGTCATCGAGGGACACGACGACCTGCAGCAGGCGACGCGCTGGTGCCTGTACCAGCTCGCGCAGGCGGCAGCCCGTGCCGACTCGCTCGGCGTGCCCGCGAAGGGCGTCACCGGTTCCGGCTACAGCGGCCACTACTTCTGGGACACGGAGGTCTACGTCCTCCCGTTCCTGGCCTACACGACGCCGCTCTGGGCGCGGAACGCGCTCCGCATGCGATACCTCATGCTCCCCGCGGCCCGGAAGCGGGCCGGTCAGCTGAACGAGGCGGGCGCCCTCTTCCCGTGGCGCACGATCAACGGCGAGGAGGCCTCGGCCTACTACGCCGCAGGCACCGCGCAGTACCACATCAACGCCGACATCGCCTTCGCGCTCGGCAAGTACGTGCGCGCGACGGGGGACACCGACTTCCTCTACCGCGAGGGCGTCGACATCCTCGTCGAGACCGCGCGCCTGTGGGCCACTCTCGGCTTCTGGCGCTTCACCGAGACCGGCGAGCCCGAGAGCTTCCACATCCACGGGGTGACCGGGCCCGACGAATACACGACGGTCGTCAACGACAACCTGTTCACGAACGTCATGGCGCGCTACAACCTCCGGTACGCGGCCCGCGTCGTGCGCGAGATGGCCGTCGACCAGCCGCAGGCCTACCGCGCCATGGTCGAGCGCCTGGACCTCGACGAAGCCGAGCCGGTCGCCTGGCAGAGCGCCGGTGAGGCCATGCACATCCCGTACAGCGAAGCCCTCGGCATCCACCCGCAGGATGCGATCTTCCTCGAGCGGGAGGTGTGGGACCTCGAGAACACCCCGCCGGAGCAGCGCCCGCTGCTGCTGCACTTCCACCCGCTAGTCATCTACCGGTACCAGGTGCTCAAGCAGGCCGATGTCGTCCTCGCGCTCTTCCTGCAGGGCAACCAGTTCACGCCCGCCGAGAAGCTGGCGGACTTCGAGTACTACGACGCCCTGACGACGGGGGATTCGACCCTGTCCGCGGTCGTCCAGGCCATCCTCGCGGCGGAGGTCGGCTACCAGGACCTGGCGCTGGAGTATTTCCGCGAGTCGGCCTTCGTCGATCTCGGCGACCTGCACCAGAACGCGTCGGACGGCGTGCACGTGGCATCGGCGGGCGGCGTGTGGACCGCGCTCGTCGCCGGCTTCGGCGGCATGCGGGATCACCGCGGCGCCCTGAGCTTCGACCCGCGCCTGCCGGCGCAGTGGCCGTCGCTGTCGTACACGCTGCACTGGCACGGCACCCGGTTGCGCATCACCGTCCGCCGCGATGAGATGACCGTCGGCGCCGGCGAGGGCGACGCGGTGTCGTTCACCGTGCGCGGCGCGGGCTACACGGTCGCCGGCGGCGAGACGGTCACGGTCCCGCTCGAGGGCCAGGGCCCCGTCATCCCGGGCCGGCCGACGCTGCAGCAGATCGGCGAGCAGCTCCGAGAGGACGGCACGCTCCTCTCGGCCTCCGTGCCCGATGCGACCGCCGCAACCTCTGTGCCCGTCCACACCGGCACGATCCCTGTCGTGACGGTCGAGTCCGCGGGGACGGATGCCGCGGAGGAGATCGCAGCCGACGCGGACACCCGTACGCAGCAGATCCCGACGCAGGGCGCCGGAGACGCCGCCGTCCGCGTCTGACCTCAGCCCGCGGCGCGGTCGCGGACGATCGTCCGCACCGCGTCGCGTCCGGCGCGATTCGCACCGACCGTCGACTGGGACGGGCCGTACCCGATGAGGAACAGGCGCGGCTCGTCGACTGCTCGCGTGTCGCGCACGCGGACGCCGCCGGCGGCGGTGCGCAGCCGCAGCGGCGCGAGATGCGCGATGTCGGCGCGGAAGCCGGTGGCCCACAGGATGACGTCCGCCGGCTCGAGGGTGCCGTCCGGCATCCGCACCCCAGCCGGTTCGATGGCGTCGAACACCGGGTGCCACACAAGGGCGCCGCGGTCCTCCGCCGCCTCCGCCCAGGGCGACCAGTGCGCGCCCGTGACCGAGACGACGCTTCCGGGCGGAAGCCCCTGGCGCACGCGCTCCTCGACACCGGCGATCGCCTGGATGCGCGCTGCGGTGTCGAAGCCGGTCGCATCCCACTGCGGCTCGGTGCGCGACACCCAGAACGTGTCGGTCACCTGCGAGATCTCGTCGAGCAGCTGGATCGCCGAGACACCGGCGCCCACGATCACGACGCGCCGCCCGCGGAACTCCTCGGCCGACCGGTAGTCGTGGACGTGCAGCTGCCGCCCGGCGAACGAGCGCTGACCGGGGTAGGTCGGCCAGAACGGCTTCCGCCACGTCCCGGTCGCGTTGACGACGTACCGGGCCGACCATGGGACCGGGCCGTCGGCGTCCTCCGCGTCGACCGTCAAGGGTCCGCGCGGATCATCGTCGGCGCGTCGGACGGCGCGCACGCGGACGGGGCGTTGCACGCGCAGGTCGTAGCGGTCCTCGTACGCGGCGAAGTACGCCGGCAGGACCTCGCGGCTGGGGGCTCGCGGATCGGCGGGTGGCACCGCGTACCCCGGCAGTTCGTGGATGCCGTTCACCGTGCCCATGCGCAGCGTCGGCCAGCGGTGCTGCCACGCGCCGCCGGGCTCGGACTCCGCATCGAGCACGACGAACGTCGGGGAGTCGTCCTCCTCGCCGAGGGGAAAGAAGCCGCGGCGCCGCAGGTGATACGCCGCGCTGAGCCCCGCCTGTCCCGCACCGATGACGAGGACGTCGACGGAGGCGGGGGGCATGCTCGCTGCAACAGCGATCCGCGACGCGGTGTTCCCCGGCGTGACCGCGTCGATCGAGCGCCCGTTAGGCTGACCGGATGGCATGCGTGACGAGGCGGACCGGGGGAGTTCGATGAGCTCGCCGTCCGTCGGTGCCCGCGCCGCCGACGGTGTCTTCGACGGGCTCCGCGAGGACATCGTCGCGGGACGTCTCGCGGTGGGCGACAGGCTTCCCTCCGAGGCAGCGCTCGCCGAGCAGTACGGCGTCAGCCGCCCCAGCGTGCGCGAGGCCATCCGCTCGCTGCAGGCACTCGGCCTCACCCGCACGCGCACCGGCAGCGGGACGTACGTGGTCTCGGACCGTCCTGCTCTCTCCCTCGGATACGGCGACTTCTCGTCGCGCGATCTCAGCGAAGCCCGTCCGCACATCGAGGTTCCCGCCGCGGGTCTCGCCGCGGAGCGGCGCACCGACGAGCAGCGCGCGGAGCTCGTCGCCCTGTGCGACCGCATGGACGCCACGACCGACCCGGGGAAGTGGGTCGAGCTCGATTCGCGCTTCCACGTGCTCGTGGCCGAGGCATCGGGCAACGCGGTCTTCGCGCGCGCGGTCGGCGACATCCGCGACGCCCTCAGCCACCAGTCGGGCGTCGTCAACCTCATCGCGCACCGCCGTGAGCCGTCGTCCCGCGAGCACCGCGCCATCGCCGAGGCGATCGGCATCGGGTCGGCGATCGAGGCCCGCGAGGCCATGCGCGCGCACCTCGGAGCCGTCGAGCGCGTCGTCAGCCCGCTGACGCCGTCGGAACCAGCTTCTCGGGGCTGAGCGCCGCCGCGAGGGATGCCGGGTCCAGCAGCCCGCGCTCGAGCACGACGTCGGGAACCGAGCGACCCGAGCGCAGGGCTTCGCCGGCGACCTCGGTGGCGGCGCGGTAGCCGATGAGAGGGTTCAGTGCGGTCGCGAGTCCGATCGAATCGCTGACGCGTGCGGCCATGACCTCGGGACGGGCCTGGATGCCGCTGACGCAGCGCTCGGCGAGCAGGCGACAGGCGGCGGTCAGGTGCGCGATGCTCTGCGACAGGGCGCGGACGATGACCGGCTCGAAGGCGTTGAGCTGCAGCTGGCCGGCCTCGGCGGCGAGGGTGACGGCGAGGTCGTCGGCGATCACCGTGTACGCGACCTGTGTCACCATCTCGGGGATGACGGGGTTCACCTTGCCGGGCATGATGCTCGACCCCGCCTGAAGGGCGGGGAGGGTGATCTCGCCGAGGCCGGCACGGGGTCCCGACGACAGCAGTCGCAGGTCGTTGCAGGTTTTGGAGAGCTTGACCGCGATCCGCTTGAGCATGCCCGACAGGTGCACGAAGGCGCCGGGATCCTGCGTCGCCTCGACGAGGTCGGTCGCGGGCGTGAAGGGGCGGCCGGTGAGTCGCGCGAGGTGCGAGACGGCGAGCGGCCCGTACCCTGCGGGCGCATTCAGTCCCGTGCCGATGGCCGTCGCACCGAGGTTGACCTCGAGCAGGAGCCGTGCTGACTCGCGCAGGCGCTCCCGGTCCTCGTCGAGCATGACCGCGAACGCGCCGAACTCCTGACCGAGCGTCATCGGTACGGCGTCCTGCAGCTGCGTCCGACCGATCTTCACGTACCCGCCGAACTCGGCCGCCTTCGCGGCGAAGGCATCGTGGAGGACGCCCATGGCGGCATCCAAACCGTCGACGCCCTCCGCGAGCGCGACGTCGATCGCCGAGGGGTACGCGTCGTTGGTCGACTGGCTGAGGTTCACGTGATCGTTCGGGTGCAGATGCGCGTACTCGCCCTTCGAATGCCCGAGAATCTCGAGCGCGCGGTTCGCGATGACCTCGTTGGCGTTCATGTTCGTCGAGGTGCCCGCACCGCCCTGGATGACGTCGACGACGAACTGGTCCGCGAGGGCGCCCCCGCGGATCTCACGGCAGGCCGCCGCGATGGCGTCGGCGCGAGCGGTGTCGAGCAGGCCAAGGTCGCGGTTGGCGAGGGCGGCGGCCTCTTTGACGAATGCGAGGCCGCGCAGCAGGAACGGGTAGGTGCCGATCGGCACGCCCGTCACCGGGAAGTTGTCACGGGCGCGCGAGGTGTGCACCCCCCAATACGCGTCGGCGGGGATCTCAGCCGGTCCCAGCAGGTCGTTCTCGGTGCGCGTCGTGGTCATGTCGATCTCTTCCTTGAGGGGCGAACGCGGCAAACCTATCAGACAGATTAGACATTCTTCACCGCGGCGACTTGACGAGAAGAGTGTTTGCGGTGTTCAGTTGACCAAACCTGTAAGGCAGATATCACATCCCGTGCGGCGATGACGCCCGCGGTCGAGAAAGTGGGTTCCCATGACGACGGAGTCGACCTCCCCGAAGACGGATGCGGCGATGCTGCGCACCGCCTCGATCGCGCAGGCCGAGGGTGCGGGCTTCCACAAGGGTCTTCGGCCGCGCCAGATCCAGATGATCGCGATCGGCGGCGCGATCGGGACGGGCCTGTTCATGGGCGCCGGCGGACGACTCGCGACGGCTGGCCCTGCGCTCGTCCTCGTCTACGCAGTCTGCGCCGTCTTCGCGTTCCTCGTGATGCGCGCACTCGGCGAGCTGATCCTGCACCGCCCCTCGACCGGGTCCTTCGTCTCGTACGCTCGGGAGTTCTACGGCGAGAAGATGGCCTTCGCCGCCGGGTGGATGTACTGGCTCAACTGGGCCATGACCTCCGTCGCCGACGTCACGGCCGTCGCGCTCTACATGAACTTCTTCAAGCAGTACGTACCCGTGCTCGCCGGCATCCCGCAGTGGGTCTTCGCGCTCGTCGCGCTCGTCCTCGTCCTCGCTATGAACCTGCTCTCGGTCAAGGTCTTCGGCGAGCTCGAGTTCTGGTTCGCGATCATCAAGGTCGCCGCGCTCGTCACGTTCCTCGTCGTCGGCATCTTCTTCGTCGTCACCGGCACCCCCGTCGCGGGGACCACGCCCGGTTTCCACCTGATCGCCGACAACGGCGGAGTGTTCCCGAACGGCATCCTCCCCGCCCTCATCGTCGTCCAGGGCGTCGTCTTCGCCTACGCGTCGATCGAGCTCGTCGGCACGGCCGCGGGCGAGACCGAGAACGCCCGCACGATCATGCCGAAGGCCATCCGCGCGGTCGTGTTCCGCCTCGCGGTCTTCTACGTCGGCTCGGTGCTGCTGTTCACGCTGCTGATGCCGTTCACGAGCTACAAGTCGGGCGAGAGCCCGTTCGTGACCTTCTTCGGCTCCATCGGCGTCGAGGGCGCCGACGTGATCATGAACCTCGTCGTCCTCACCGCCGTCGTGTCGTCGCTGAACGCCGGGCTGTACTCGACCGGCCGCATCCTGCACTCGATGGCCGTCACCGGATCGGCGCCCGCGCCCCTCATGCGCATGAACCGCGCCGGTGTACCCTACATGGGCATCGCGGTCACCGCGGCCGTCACCCTGCTCGGCGTCGTGCTCAACGCGGTGGTCCCCTCGCAGGCGTTCGAGATCGCCCTGAACGTGTCGGCGCTCGGCATCATCAGCGCGTGGGGCGTCATCATCCTGTGCCAGATCAAACTGCAGCGGCTGGCGAGCGCGGGCGTGATGGAGCGCCCCTCGTTCCGGATGCCGGGGGCGCCCTACACGGGCTGGATCACCCTCGCCTTCCTCGCCTCGGTCATCGTCCTCATGGCGTTGGACTTCCCGATCGGGACGTTCACGGTGGGCTCGCTGATCGTCATCGTGCCGGCGCTCATCGGCGGCTGGTTCCTGCTGCGCGACCGCATCAGGATGCTGGCGGCCGAGCAGACCGGCACGATCGCCGCCCTGCAGCGCACCGACGAGAGCGGCGCGTGAGCACGCAGCACCTGGTCGTCATCGCGACCGGCGGCACCATCGCGAGCCGCCGGTCCCCGGACGGATCGAGCGCTCCCGTCCTCGGCGGGGGCGCTCTGCTCCACGGGCTGGCGCCCGACGACGACGTCCGCGTCGTCGATGCTCTCGCCGCCGACTCGTCGACCTTCACCCTCGCCGACATGCAGCACATCGTCGACGCGGTGGCGGACGCCGTCGCCGATGAGGCGGTCCGCGGCATCCTGGTCCTGCACGGGACGGATTCTCTCGAGGAGACCTCTCTGCTGGCGGCGATCCAGGTCGGCACTCCGCGGATCCCCGTCGTCTTCACGGGTGCCCAGTTCACCGCGGATGACCCCGCCTCGGACGGTCCCGACAACATACGCGTCGCGCTCGCAGCGACCCGGGCCGCCGTCCCCGGCGTGTGGGTCGCGTTCGGCGGGCGCATCCTCTCCACCTGGGGTCTCTCGAAACTGACCACGGACCGCGCCGACGCCTTCGGCCACGCCCGGAAGGATGCCGCGACGCCCCCGCACGCCGTCGGCGACGTGTCACGCCTGCGGGTCGACGTCGTGGCGCTGCCTCCGGGCGCCGACGACGTCCACCTGAGGGCGAGCCTCGCGGCGGGCGCCGCCGGCGTCGTCCTCGAAGCGCTCGGGTCGGGGAACACGACCCCCACGGTCGTCGACGCCGTGCGCGACGCGGTCGCCGACGGCATCCCGGTCGTCGTCTCGAGCCGCGTGCCGCGGGGACTGCTCGTCCCGTCGTACGGCGGGGGAGGGGGAGGAGCCGACCTCGCCGCGGCGGGGGCGCTGCACTCGCCGACCCTGCGTCCGGGGCAGGCGCGCATCCTGCTTGCGGCGATGCTGGCGGCGGGCGCCGACCGCGAGGCGATCGCCGCCGCGGTTCAGGGACGAGCACCGGATCGGATGTCGGTGCCACGCCGTAGTCTGTTGTGGTGACCACCGCTCTGTACCGCCGCTATCGCCCGGAGACCTTCGGCGAGATGATCGGTCAGAGCCAGGTGACCGAGCCGCTCATGACGGCGCTGCGCAGCGACCGTGTCGGTCACGCGTACCTCTTCTCGGGCCCCCGCGGCTGCGGCAAGACGACGTCCGCGCGCATCTTGGCGCGCTGCCTCAACTGCGCGCAGGGCCCCACCGACACCCCGTGCGGCACGTGCGACTCGTGCGTCGAGCTCAGTCGCGGCGGCGGCGGGTCGCTCGACGTCGTCGAGATCGACGCGGCATCCCACAACGGCGTCGACGACGCGCGCGACCTGCGCGAGCGCGCCGTGTTCGCGCCCGCCCGCGACCGGTTCAAGATCTTCATCCTCGACGAGGCCCACATGGTCACGGCGCAGGGTTTCAACGCGCTCCTGAAGCTCGTCGAGGAGCCGCCCGCGCACGTCAAGTTCATCTTCGCGACGACCGAGCCCGAGAAGGTCATCGGCACGATCCGCTCGCGCACCCACCACTACCCGTTCCGTCTCGTCGCACCGGCCGCGATGCTCGAGTACGTCGAGCAGCTGTGTGCGACGGAGGGGGTGTCGGTCGAGCCGGGCGTGCTGCCCCTCGTCGTCCGCGCGGGCGGCGGATCGCCGCGCGACACCCTGTCGCTGCTCGATCAGCTCATCGCCGGGTCCGAGGACGGCGCCGTCGGGTACGAGCGCGCCGTCGCGCTCCTGGGGTACACGCACGCGGAGCTCCTCGACGAGGTGGTCGACGCCTTCTCGTCGCACGACGCGGCGGCCGCGTTCGGCGCCGTCGACCGCGTCGTGCAGACCGGGCAGGATCCGCGACGCTTCGTCGACGACCTCCTCGAACGCTTGCGCGACCTCATCATCGTCGCCGCGACCGGCGAGGGCGCGCGCGCGGTGCTGCGGGGCGTTCCCGTCGACGAGCTCGAGCGCATGGCGCGTCAGGCGTCCGCCTTCGGCACCGACCGGCTCTCGCGCATCGCCGACCTGGTGGTGACGGCGCTCGACGACATGACGGGCACGACCTCGCCCCGCCTGCAGCTCGAACTGCTCGTGGCTCGCGTCCTCGCGGCGACGGATGCCGGCGCTCCCGCGGCGGCCGTCTCGGCGGCGGCGCCGGCTGCCCAGCCGCCGGCGGCTGGACCGGCCCGCGCTCAGGCTCCGGCCGCGTCGCCGGCGTCCGCCCCCGCGGCCGCGCAGACTCCCGCTGCCGCGCAGACTCCCGCTGCCGCGCAGGCTTCCTCGCCCGCGTCTGCTGCCGCTCCCGAGCCGCCGGTGCCCACCGGGCCCGTCACCTTCGAGCAGATCCGCGACTCGTGGCCCGAGATCCTGCGCCGGCTCGAGGACATCAGCCGCACCTCCTGGATGATCGCCACGGCCTCGCGCCCTGTCGCCTACGCCGAGGGGGACATCCTGACGCTGTCCTTCCAGAGCCACTCCGACGTGCAGTCGTTCAAGAAGCTTTCCGCCGGCAAGGGCCCGAGCGAGGACCTGCGCAGCGCGATCCTGTCGGTGCTCGGCGTGCGCGTGAAGTACCTCACGCGCCACGACACCGACCCGACCCCGCCGCCGCCGGGAGGCGTCGGACCCGACGCGCCGCCGGAGCCCGACGCGCCCGAGGGCGGCTACGGCGTCACTCCCGTCGCGGCATCCCGTCCCACCGCCGCGCCACGGTCCGCGCCGGCCGCGGCAGCGCCCGTGACCGAGTGGGCGGTTGCGCCGATCCCGTCCGGGGACGGTGCGCCCTCGGCGCAGTTCGCCGTCGACGAGGAGCCAGAGGACGCCGCCCCCGCGCCGATTCGCACGCTCACGGTGCAGCGCGAGGGAGATGTCCTCCCCGCCGAGGCACCCGACGACGACGAAGACGACGTGCCCCCGCCGGTGGACGCCGACGCTCCGGTGCCCGTCCACTCGCCGCCGCCGCCGCGTCTCGCGCCGGAGCCGCCCCGCGGGCCCCGCCCGGGCGGGATCGAGCGGGTCGGTGAGGCAGCCGTCCGCCAGCTCCTCGGCGCGCGCTTCGTCCGCGAAGAGCCGTACACCCCTCCGACGAGGTTCAACTGACCCATGTACGACGGCATCGTCCAAGACCTGATCGACGAGTTCGGGCGCCTTCCCGGCATCGGCCCGAAGTCGGCGCAGCGCATCGCATTCCACATCCTGCAGACACCCTCGTTCGACGTGTCCCGACTGGCGCAGCTGCTCTCGGAACTCCGTGAGCGCGTCCGATTCTGCGAGATCTGCGGCAACGTCTCCGAGCAGACCCAGTGCTCGATCTGCCGCGATCCGCGCCGTGATCGCACCTTCATCTGCGTCGTCGAAGACGCGAAGGACGTCTCGGCGATCGAGCGGACCCGTGAGTTCCGCGGGCTCTATCACGTGCTCGGGGGTTCGATCAGTCCCATGGCGGGCATCGGACCCGACGACCTGCGCATCGCGCAGCTCATGCAGCGCCTCGCCGACGGCACGGTGACCGAGGTCATCCTCGCCACCAACCCGAACCTCGAGGGCGAGGCCACGGCGACCTACCTCAGTCGGCTGCTTCGCACCCTCGAGATCAGCGTCACGCGGCTGGCGTCCGGGCTGCCGGTCGGCGGCGATCTGGAGTACGCCGACGAGGTCACCCTCGGCCGTGCGTTCGAAGGCCGTCGCGCGGTCTGAATCAGTCGATCGGGGCGAAGAGCTCCGGTTCCTGCGCGAGCGTTCGCCCGATGGCCGCGAGGATGTCGTCGTCCTCGATCCGGTACTCGTCGTCGACGCGCTCCTCGGCCTCGTTCCATGCGTCCTCGTCGCCGATGCCGGCAGTCTCCTCGTATTCCGCGGCGGCGCGATCGACGGCCTCGGCGGTCGGCTCGAGGCCCAGGGTGCGATACCCCTCGGCCACGAGGTCGAGCGGGAAGTCCTCTTCGGCGGAGTGCGCGTCGATCGCGTTCCAGAAGCCACTGCCCTGGACCGTGGCGTGGAAGGTCAGAACACGTCGGACAGCGAGGTCGCCCGGCAGGGAGATGGGCTCGTCGAGGTCGACGGCACGGTTCCAGATCGCGTCACTCGCAGAGCTCATGCGGCGAGCCTAGGGGAGCTCAGGAGCGCTCGCGCGCACGGGCCCGGATGACGGTGCCGAGCGAGGCGCGCAGCGGCTGGCCGACGTAGATGCCGAGCGACGCGCCGACAGCGAGGGCGATCCCGATGGTCGCCGCCGAGGCGAGCGTGGTGAACCCCTCCAGGAGGAAGGCGGTGCTGCTCCCGGACTCCACCACTCCGAGGAGCCCGCGGAAGACCGCGGCACCCGGAACCATCGGGAGGATCGCCGCCGTCGTGATCGCGACCGACGGCACGTGCAGGCGGTACGCCGCCAGGATGCCGACGAGGCTGCCCGCGAAGGCCCCGACGCCGCTGGCGGCCGCCGTCTCGAATCCGAGAGCGGATGCCGCCGTGTACCCCGCCCAGGCGACGACGCTCAGAGCGACGCTGACCAGGACGACTCGAAGACCCGCGCCGTTGTAGATCGTCACCGAGACGGCGATGAGGGCGGCGCCCACGAACTGCAGCGGCAGCGGTCCGAACGGCAGCGGATCGTTCGGGACGTCCATCCCGGCGCCGACCACGCGGGCGGTCTCGAGACCGGCGAGGATGCCGAGGACGACGCCGAGGGTCTGCGTCATGAGCTCGAGGATGCGGCCCGTCGCCGTCAGCGCGAACCCGTCGATCGCGTCCTGTGCGGCGCCGACCACCGTCAGGCCCGCGAGCATCAGGACGATCCCCGACGCCACGATCACCGTCGGTCTGATGTCCTGCGCGACCGGCCATCCGGTCGCCTCGAGGCTCGGCGCGACGGCGGCGATGAGCGTCAGCACGAAGGCGCCGGCGACCTGGCTGAAGAAGAACGGGACGTGCACCCGGCCGAGCAGGAACTGCGTGATCGCGGCGCCGCCCGCGGCGACGAAGGAGAGCAGGATGACGAGCCAGTTCGCCCCGAACATGAGCGCGACGCCGACGGCGAGGAGCGCCTGGGCGGTGACGATGACGGGCGGGTGGTACGCGAACGGCGTGCGGCGCACGATGCGGAACTCGGCACGGGCGGCGTCGACCGGCATCCCGCCTCGGATCTGCGCGACGAGCGCTTGCAGACGCTGCAGGCGGGCATGATCGGGGGCCTGGCTGCGGACGACGCGCATGAGGGTGATCGGCTTGTCGGCGCCGCTTCGGTGATGCGCGACGGTGATCGAGTTGTAGCTGACGTCGACGTGCACGGGATCGAGCCCGTAGACGCCGGCGACCCGCACGATCGTGAGCGTGACCTCGCTCGCGGGCGCACCCGAGGCGAGCATCGATTCTCCGATGCGGATGCTGAGATCGAGGACTCCGACGGCGAAGGCGTCGTCGATCACCGGCAGCATCTCGGTGTGCGGCGCCGAGTTCTCGGGGGACCGGACGAGCGCCTGCAGCGACGTGAAGAACTGGCGTCGTCCCATGCCTGCCAGCCTAAATGAGCCGCCCTCGTCGTAGCGCCGACGTCACATGGCGGTCGCGGTACGAGGCGCTCCGTAGGATGGTGCACGGGCGTGCGTCACCGCCCGCCGGCTGCGTCCGGCATCCACCCGGGAGTATCCGACATGGCCCTGATCGTCCAGAAGTACGGCGGTTCGTCCGTCGCCGACGCCGAGAGCATCCGCCGCGTCGCGAAGCGGATCGTCGACGCGCGACGTGCCGGTCACGACGTCGTCGTCGCCGTCAGCGCGATGGGCGACACGACCGACGAGCTGCTCGACCTGGCCTCCCAGGTCTCGCCGCTGCCGGCGCCGCGCGAACTCGACATGCTGCTCTCGAGCGGTGAGCGCATCTCGATGGCGCTCCTGGCGATGGCGATCAACTCGATGGGCTTCGAAGCCCGCTCGTTCACGGGCAGCCAGGCCGGCATGATCACCGACAGCTCGCACGGCGCCGCGCGCATCGTCGATGTCACCCCCGTCCGCGTGCGCGAGGCGCTCGACGAGGGGGCGATCGTCATCGTCGCCGGCTTCCAGGGCTTCAGCCGCGACACCCGCGACATCACGACGCTCGGCCGCGGAGGGTCCGACACGACCGCCGTCGCGCTCGCCGCCGCGCTGAACGCCGACGTCTGCGAGATCTACAGCGACGTCGACGGCATCTTCACCGCCGATCCCCGCGTCGTGCCGAAGGCGCGCAAGCTCGCGACCGTCACCTCCGAGGAGATGCTCGAGCTCGCCGCGAACGGCGCGAAGGTGCTGTACATCCGCGCCGTCGAGTTCGCCCGCCGTCACGGCGTCATGATCCACGCCCGCTCGACCTTCAGCTCGGGCGTCGGCACCTATGTTCTCGGTGCGGGGATGACCGCCCCCGACCACGAAGAGGGAGAAGAGATGGAAGAGCCCATCGTCACCGGTGTCGCCACCGACCTCAGCCAGGCCAAGATCACCGTCGTCGGTGTGCCCGACGTCCCCGGCAAGGCCGCCGACATCTTCAAGATCGTGGCGAAGTCCGGAGCGAACGTCGACATGATCGTGCAGAACGTGTCGGCCGCCGCGACCGGTCGCACCGACATCTCCTTCACGCTCCCCAAGGCCGAAGCGTCCACGGCGCTGCGTGCGCTGTCGGTCGAGCAGGGCACCGTCGGTTTCGACAAGCTCGTCCACGACGACCAGATCGGCAAGCTGTCGGTCGTCGGCGCCGGCATGCGCACCCACTCCGGCGTCTCGGCCACCCTTTTCGAGGCGCTGTCGACGACGGGCGTCAACATCGAGATGATCTCGACGTCGGAGATCCGCATCTCGGTCGTCGTCCGCGGGGACGACCTCGCCGAGGCGGCGCGCGTCGTGCACACCGCCTACGGTCTCGACGGCGACACCGAAGCCGTCGTCCACGCCGGCACCGGTCGCTGATGGTCACCGCCGAGCGCTGAGCCACTCGTCGAACGTCGGTCCGGCGATCGTCGCGTCCGGCCCCGGAAGCGCCAGGCCCTCACGCATGCCGCGCATCTGCGGGCCCGGAATGCTCACCGCGATGACGGGGCGCCGCGAATCGTCCCGATGCACCCAGGTCCGGATCATCCGGTCCAGTCGCTCCTCGCGCGGGCCCGCAAGGTCCGCCACCCGTCCCTGGGGATTCGCGGCGGCAAGATCGACGAGCCGCCTCGCGACGTCGGCCGCCGCCACCGGCTGCACCCTCGCCCGCGGTGCCAGCTGCACCGGTCCGAGACGGGCCTGCGAGGCGACCTGGCCGGCGAACTCATGGAACTGCGTCGCTCGCAGGATGCTCCACGGCACCGCACCTTCCTGGAACAGTCGCTCCTGCAGCAGCTTGCCGGCGTAGTACCCGTTGGGGTTCCGGTCGATGCCGACGATCGAGAGCAGCACCGCATGGCCGACTCCGGCACTCGCCGCTGCAGCGAGGAGGGTGCCGGATGCCGCCCGGAAGAACTCCGTCGAGGTCGCCGCGCTGGTCGTCCCGACGCTCGACGCGTCCACGACCGCCTCCGCTCCCGCCAGGGCGCGCTCGACGCTCGCTCGGTCCCGCAGATCCACCCCCACCGCTCTCGAGAGGACGGCGACCTCGTGCCCGCCTGCCCGCGCCTGCTCCACGACGAGTCGTCCGACCGTTCCCGTCCCGCCTGCCACTGCGATCTTCATGTCGCCCCTTCCGAAGGTGTGTCACTGTGGTGACGAAGCAGCCTCCCCGGATGTGAGGCCGAGGACGGAGATCGCGATGACGGATGCCGCAACCCGCCCGGTCGACGACGTCGACGCCCACCGTCGCACGCTCGTCGCGGCGGCCTACCGCATGCTCGGGACGCTCGCCGACGCCGAGGATGCCGTGCAGGAGGCCTACGTGCGGTGGATCCGGATGAGCGAGGACGAGCGAGCGACCATCGTCAACCCCGGGGGCTGGCTCATGCGCGTGACGGGACGGATCTGCCTCGACGTCCTCGGCTCCGCGCGGGCGCGGCGCGAGACGTACGTGGGGGAGTGGCTGCCCGAGCCGGTGCCGGTCGGCACGAACAGCGACGACCCCGCCGACGTCGTCGTCATGGCGGAGGGGGTATCCACCGCTCTCCTGGTGGTGCTGGAGACGCTCACCCCCGCCGAGCGTGTGGCGTTCGTGCTGCACGAGGCGTTCGCGATGTCGTTCGCGGATGTCGCCGGGGTGCTCGGGCGGTCCGCGGCCGCCTGCCGACAGCTCGCGGCATCCGCACGTCGTCACGTCGGACGCCGCGCCGGAGCAGGCGTCCCGCGGAGCCGTCACGACGAACTGGTCGCAGCCTTCGCAGCCGCCAGCGCGACGGGAAGCCTCGACGCCCTCGTCCGCGTGCTCGCCCCCGAGGTCGTGCTGATCTCGGACGGCGGCGGCGTCGTGTCGGCCGCGCGGCGACCGGTCCGGGGAGCGGACCACGTCGCGCGGTTCCTCCTGGGGCTGGCGGCGAAGCAGCCGACGGCGGAATACGAGCCTGCCGTCACCGGAGACGGGCTCGGGTTCGCGATCCGGATCGATGGGGTCGTCGCCGCCGCCGTGACCTTCGCGACCGATGACGAGCGGATCACCGACGTGTGGATGATGCGCAATCCCGAGAAGCTCCGCGCGTGGGCGTGACGTCCCGCGGCGACACATGCGGATGGCGGTACCCGGCGCGCCGGTAGAATCGCCGGAACCCGCTCTCCTGCGCCCTGTCGCGACGTGCCGTCGCGCGGCGCCGCACCCCCGAGGAACCGCACCATGACCGTCTTCTCCGAATCGGGATTCTCCGTCGCCGTCGTCGGCGCCACCGGCCAGGTCGGGACGGTGATGCGCGACATCCTCGTCGACCGTGCGTTCCCGATCCGCGAGCTCCGCCTGTTCGCGACGGCACGTTCGGCGGGTTCCACGATCGCGGTCGACGGTCGCGAGGTCGTCGTCGAGGACGTCGCGACGGCGGACCCCACCGGCATCCAGATCGCGCTCTTCTCGGCGGGTGCCACGGGGTCGCGCGCGCACGCTCCGCGCTTCGTCGAGGCCGGGGCCGTCGTCATCGACAACTCGAGCGCCTGGCGCATGGACCCCGAGGTGCCCCTCGTGGTCAGCGAGGTCAACCCGCACGCGATCCACGACCTGCCCAAGGGCATCATCGCCAACCCGAACTGCACGACGATGGCCGCGATGCCCGTGCTGAAGCCGCTGCACGTCGAGGCGGGCCTCGTCCGACTCACGGTCAGCACCTACCAGGCGGTCTCGGGCTCGGGCCTCGCCGGAGCCGAAGAGCTCCTCGGCCAGGTCGAGTCCGCCGTCGCGCAGGGCGGGGCCATCGGGCTCGTCCACGACGGCGACGCGGTGCAGTTCCCCGAGCCCCAGAAGTACGTCGCGCCCATCGCGTTCAACGTCATCCCCTTCGCGGGCAGCCTCGTCGACGACGGCGACAACGAGACCGACGAGGAGAAGAAGCTCCGCAACGAGAGCCGCAAGATCCTCGAGCTCCCCGACCTCCGCGTCGCCGGCACCTGCGTCCGCGTCCCGGTGTTCACCGGTCACTCCCTCTCGATCCACGCCGAGTTCGCACAGGACATCACGCCCGATCGCGCGCGTGAGATCCTCGCGGATGCCGCCGGCGTCGCGCTCGCCGACGTGCCCACGCCGCTGGCCGCCGCCGGCGCCGACCCGAGCCTCGTGGGTCGCATCCGCGCCGACCAGTCCGCACCGGAGGGCAAGGGGCTCGTGCTGTTCATCAGCAACGACAACCTCCGCAAGGGCGCCGCGCTGAACGCCGTCCAGATCGCCGAGCTCGTCGCCGCAGACCTCGCCGCCCGCGTCTGAGGACGGATGCCGGGTCCCGCCGCTCGCGGTCGGGCACCCGGCATCCGCCTTTCATCTGGGGAAAGATCCCGCTTTCCTGCCGCCTCGGCGGGTGGTGGGCGGCGACCCGGGGCGCGCCGGAGACGTAGACTGGATGACCGTGACTGACAATCCCGGAGCAGACGATCAGGCCGCAGAGAACGCCGCGGCAACCGGCCCCGCCGCAGTGAGTCCGACGGACACGTACGACGCGCTGCTCATCGGCGGCGGCATCATGAGCGCCACCCTCGGCACCCTCCTGCAGCAGCTGGAGCCGGACTGGAAGATCGGCGTCTTCGAGCGCCTCTCCGAGGTCGCGCAGGAGTCCTCCAACGCGTGGAACAACGCCGGCACGGGCCACGCCGCCCTCTGCGAGCTGAATTACACGCCCGAGGGCCCGGACGGCACGATCGACCCCGCGAAGGCGATCGGGATCAACGAGCAGTTCCAGCAGTCGCGTCAGCTGTGGAGTGCGCTCATCGAGCGTGGGATCCTCGATGAGCCGTCCACCTTCATCAACGCCACGCCGCACATGACGTTCGTCCGAGGCGAGAAGGATGTCGCGTTCCTCAAGAAGCGCTACGAGGTGCTCAAGGAGCAGCCGCTGTTCGCCGGGATCGAGTACTCCGAGGACTCCCGCGTCATCAACGAGTGGGCGCCGCTGCTCATGCAGCAGCGCCGCAAGGGCGAGCCGTTCGCGGCCACGCGCGTTCCCGCCGGCACCGACGTCGACTTCGGCTCGCTGACGCGTCAGCTCTTCGAGCACCTGGCGGCGTCCGGCGTGGACGTCGAGACGAACCGCGAGGTCCGGAACCTCACGCGTCAGAAGGACGGCACGTGGGAGGTCACCTACCGCCACACGGTCGGTCGCACGCCCGGCAAGGTCCGGGCGCGCTTCGTCTTCGTGGGCGCCGGCGGCTGGGCCATCAAGCTGCTGCAGCGCTCCGGTATTCCCGAGATCTCCGGCTACGGCGTGTTCCCGATCGGTGGTCAGTGGCTGAAGACCTCGAAGCCCGAGCTCGTCGCGCAGCACAAGGCCAAGGTCTACTCGCAGGCATCCGTCGGTGCGCCGCCCATGTCGGTCCCGCACCTCGACACGCGTGTCGTCGACGGTGAGGCGTCCCTGTTGTTCGGTCCCTTCGCGACGTTCAGCCCGAAGTTCCTGAAGAACGGCCGGATGACCGACATCGTCGCCCAGGTGCGCCCCGGCAACATCCTGCCGATGCTGAAGGTCGCCATCGACAACCCCGGCCTCATCAAGTACCTCATCGGCGAGCTGCTCAAGGGTCACGGCAAGAAGGTGGACTCTCTCCGCGACTTCATGCCCAGCGCCCGCGACGAGGACTGGGAGCTGCTGCAGGCCGGTCAGCGCGCCCAGGTCATGAAGAAGGACCCGAAGAAGGGCGGCGTGCTGCAGTTCGGCACCGAGGTCGTCAGCTCCGCCGACGGATCGATCGCAGGCCTCCTGGGGGCGTCTCCGGGCGCCTCGACGGGTGCGTCGATCATGCTCGGGCTGCTGAAGACGTGCTTCCCCGACCGTCTCGCCGCGTGGGAGCCCGCGCTGAAGGCGCTCATCCCCACCTACGGTCAGACGCTCAACACGTCCCCCGAGACCGCTCACGAGGTGCTGCAGAAGACCGCAGCCGCGCTGCAGATCAACGTCTGAGACGCGCCCGTGGCGAAGCTGTACTTCCGCTACGGCGCGATGAACTCGGGCAAGTCGACGGCTCTGCTGCAGGCGGCCTTCAACTACGAGGAGCGCGGACAGCATGTGCTGCTGGCCAAGCCCGAGATCGACACGAAGGGCGCCGACCAGATCTCGAGCCGTCTCGGCGTCGAGCGCACGGTCGACTTCCTCATCGGGCCGGACGACGACGCCCGGGAACTGTTCGCCGAGCACCGGCGTCGCGTCCAGCGCGAGGCGGAGGCGGCGCTCGTCCCCGATGTCCGGACGGACGTGGCCTGCCTGCTCGTGGACGAGGCCCAGTTCCTCACGCCGGAGCAGATCGACGATCTGCTCCGGATCACGGTGAGCGACGGCATCCCGGTCCTCGCCTACGGCATCCGGACCGACTTCCAGACCCGGGCCTTCCCGGGATCGGCGCGCCTCATGGAACTCGCGCACAGCCTGGAGGAGCTCAAGACGATCTGCCGCTGCGGCAGCAAGGCGCTGTTCAACGCGCGCCTCGTGGGCGGGCGGTTCGTCTTCGACGGTGACCAGGTCGCGATCGACGAGCTCTCACCCGACCGCGTCACCTACGAGTCGATGTGCGCCCGGTGCTACCTGCGCGAATCGGGCGACCGCCTGCGCTGACGTCTCAGAGCGTGGGGATCAGGTCGTCGAGGAAGGCCGCGGTGTCCTCCCAGCCTTCGACGGCGTGACAGGTGACACCCATGGCCAGGACGGGGTAATCGTTGCCGTGCTCGTCGAGACGGTCGCCGACGAAGAGCATGTCGTCCAGAGGGATGCCGGTCTGCTCGGCGAGCTTGCGCATGCCGTACGCCTTGTCGATCCCCCGGTGCGTGATGTCGACCGACGTCGATCCGCCCGAGCGGACTTCGAGGTCGGGGATGCGGGCGGCCACGGCGTCGCGAAGTGCGTTCTTCTTCTCGCCCGTCGGATCCCACGCGGTCTTGGCGTCCAGGGGAGCGGACTGGCCGAGGGCCGAGAACGTGATCTGGGAGCCGCGGTCCTCGAGGATGGGGCCCCACGTCTCGCTCTCCCAGAGGCCGAGGCGCCTGGCCTCCTCCTCGACCGCAGCGAGGGCGCGCGACTTCTCGTCGTCGGTCAGCGAGAGCGCGTACACCGTCTCGATGCCGTCCGGGGTGAGCCGGTAGTACTGCGTGCCGCAGGTGGGCATCAGGTGCAGGCGCGCGAGGGTCGCGGCATCCGCGTCGGGCAGCTTCTGCACCACCTGCGTCTGGAACTGCTGCAGCTGCCCGCCCGAGATGATCGCGACCTCGACGCGCGCGGCGAGGCGCAGGAGGAGCTCACCCATTCGCGGGTCGATCGCGGTCTTGGACGGCGCGAGCGTGTCGTCGAGGTCGAAGGCGACGAGGCGGGGAGAGGTCATGGTGCTCCGGTTCCGTGGAAGGTGCGATGGCCCCTCCGAGGAGGGATGCGAAAGGCCCCGCCGGAATCCGGCGGAGCCTCTCTGCGGTCGGGGTGACAGGATTTGAACCTGCGGCCTCGTCGTCCCGAACGACGCGCGCTACCAAGCTGCGCCACACCCCGTGGCAACCCTCCAAGCTTACCCTGCCGACCGCCTCTCGGGCGAATCGTCGGCGCGTCGAGCGCGCAGGACGAGGACGGATGCCTCGGGCCGGCACCCGAACCGGACGGGCGCGTAGATGGAGTGGCCGAGCCCGGCGCTGACGTTCAGCGGCACGGAGCGTCCGCCGTGGGTCCAGATGCTGCGACCTCGGGCCTGGTCGAGCGGGATGTCGCAGTTGGCGACGAGCGCCTTCTTCGCGAACGGGATGCGGACCTGGCCCCCGTGCGTGTGACCGGCCAGGAGCAGGTCGGCGCCGGCATCCGTGAACGCGTTCAACACGCGCTGGTACGGCGCGTGCGTCACGCCCAGACGCAGGCGGGGGGAGTCGTCTCCCGGGAGCGCCTCGAAGGCCGCGGTGGCCGCCTCGAGGTCGTCCCACTCCCGGTGCGCGTCGTCGACGCCGAGCGCGTCCACGCGCAGGCCGGCCGCGCGGATGCTCGCGGCTGTGTTGTCGAGGATGGTCTGCCCGAGGTCGCTCAGGTACGCGTCCAGCGCGGCCGTGTCGAGCGCGCGGGCCTGCACGGGGTGATCGGACGGCCCGGTGAAGTACTTCAGCGGATTACGTCCGCTGGGGGCCACCTTGTCGTTCGAGCCATGGACGACGAAGCCGGGCACGCCGCGGAGGGGTTCGAAGGCCGCACGGATGCCGCGGATCCCGTCGTCGTGCCCGAGGTTGTCGCCGGTGTTGACGACGAGGTCAGGCTGCACGGCGTCCGCGAGGTCGGCGATCCACCGCTGCTTGCGGTGCTGCCACGGAGCCATGTGCGCGTCCGACAGGTGCAGGACGGTCAGCGACGCGGAGCCCTCGGGCAGGACGGCGAGCTCGTGACGACGCACCGTGAACAGGTATCGCTCGATGCCCATGCCCCACACGGTCGCCGAGACGCCGGCCGCCCCCACCGCGCCGAGCGCGGTGAGGGCGGTCCGAGACGCCGGACTCACGGGCCGTTGCCGTTGCCGTTGTTGCCGTTCCCGTTTCCGGGGCCGCCGTCGTCGCCGTTGCCGGGACCGCCGTCGTCTCCGCCGCAGTCCTTGGCCTGGAACTGGATCGTGATGGTGTCGTCCCGTCCGACGGTCTGGCCGGCGGCGGGATCGGTCCCGGTCACCACGCCCTCGGGCGGTGCGCCGTCGTTCTGCGTGCAGCTCTGCGCCAGGTTCGTGAACCCCGCGCCGTTGAGCGCCGCCGCAGCCTGCTGCGGGGTTCCGCTCACGCCCGGCACCACGACGCCCTTGCCGTCGCTGGGGCTGATCGTGACCGTCGCGCCGGAGACGACGCGACCGGCGCCGGGGCTCTGGGCGACGATCGTTCCCTCCGCCTCGGGCGAGGCGACCGGGTTGCCGACGGTGACACTGAAGCCGGCCTCCTGGATGCGCTTCGTGGCGGAGTCGACGTCCAAGCCGACCACATTGGGCAGCTGGGCGTAGGAACGCTTGGTCAGCTCCTGGGACGGCTTCGGGAAGGCGGAGCCGCCGAACTCGGCGTTCGCCGCGCGCTGCATGGCGGGCCAGATGGCGTTACGGATGCGCGAGAGGCGGTACCCGCTCACGACGTGCTCGTCGAGGCGCTCGTTCACCCACTCGCCCTTCTTCTTCACCGCGTTGACATTCCCGACCCAGACGGCGGTCGTGACCTTCGAGCTCGACCCGATCATCCACGTGTGGATGAACTCGTGGATGCCGGTCTTCCCGAAGACGGGAACGCCGTCGAACGTCCGGGCGCCGCTGCCGGTGCCGCTGGCGGACATGACGCTCTGCAGGACGTACGCCGCCGTGGCAGCCACGTCCTCGCTCAGCTTCCGCTCGCACTTCGTGTCGGGGATGGGCTGTTCCTTGCCATCCGCGTCCACGACGCGATCGATGGCCTTCGCCGCGCACAGCGTGCCGTTGGACGCGATCGCCGCATAGGCGTTGGCCATGTCGACGGGCGCCACGGCCTGTGACCCGAGCACGTCGTACGGCTGGTTCAGTTCGTCGAGCGGTCCACCGCCGCCGGTGGTGACGCCGAGGTCCATCGCCACGCGGTTCGTGGAGCAGACCGAGATCTTCTCGGCCATGGTCAGGAAGCCGGAGTTCAGCGAGTCCTTCGTGAACCGGGCGACCGTTCCGCTGTATCCGGGGTTCCGCTCGAAGTTGCCGATCTTGTTGGTGCCGTCGGGGGCCTTGCCCGGACCGGTCCACACCGTCTGCGTGTTGCCGTCGCAGGTCTCCACCGTCTTCTTGCCGATGCGGCCGTTCAGGATCTCGTTGACCGAGTGGCCCTGCTGCATCCAGTTGATGAGACTGAAGACCTTGTAGGTCGATCCGGCCGAGTGGCCGCCGCCGCCGTTCGCCACGGGGACGTTGTAGTTGACCTGGGTGGTTCCCTTCTCGCCGACCTGATCGCTCCACGGCCGGTTCTGCACCATGGACAGGACGCGACCCGTTCCCACCTCGACCTGGACGCCCGAGGCACCGAGGTCCATGTAGCTCACGCTGGCCGGAACGACGGAGATCGCCTCGTTCGCCTTCTTCTGCAGGCCGGTGTCCAGGGTGGTGTAGACCTTGAGACCCCCGCGGCGCAGCGTGGCGAGTCGGTCGTTCTCCGTCTTGCCGAACGCCTCGTCCTTCCGGATGATCGACGTGACGTACGCGCAGAAGAACTCCGACCCCTTGGCCACCGAGCAGCCCTGCGGACGCGAGGTGATCTTGGGTGTGATCGGAGCGTCGATCGCCTCGTCGCGCTCGGCCTTGGTGATCTTCTTGTCCTCGAACAGGCGGTTGAGGACGTAGTCCTGCCGCACCTTCGTCAAGCGGTAGCCGTCGTCCTTGCTGTTGACGAGCTCGCCGGCCTTGTTGGTGATCGAGCCCCCGGGCTTGTCGATGCGCAGGGTGTTCGGCTCCTGCACCATGCCGGCGATCACCGCGGCCTGGGCGATCGTGAGCTTGTCGGGCGTCGTGTCGAAGTAGTGGCGGGCAGCGGCGCCGATGCCGTAGACCGAGCCGCCGAAGTGGGCGATGTTGAGGTACCCGATCAGGATCTCGTCCTTCGAGTACTTCTTCTCGAGCTGGATCGCGTAGCGCATCTCCTGGATCTTGCGCTGGTAACCCGAGGTGCCCTGGTTGGCGGTGGTCTCCTTGTAGCAGGCGTACACCTGGTCCTGATCGGTGGCCTTCGCCTCACAGGCCTGCTGCAGGACGTTCTTCACGTACTGCTGGGTGATCGAGGATCCACCGCGGTTCGAGCCGGAGCTCGCGTTCCGCGCGAGGGCGCCGAGCGTGCCGATCAGGTCGATACCGCCATGGGTGTAGAAGTTCTTGTCCTCGCTCGAGAGGATGGCGTCGTACATGACCGGCGCCACCTGGTCGAAGGTGACCGGGATGCGGTTCTGGTCGTAGAACTCGGTGAGCTTGACGTCCTTGCCCTCGTCGTTCTTGGCGTAGACCGTCGTCGGGAGCATGAGCTTCTCGATCTTGAGGTAGCTCGGCATGTCCTCGAACATCTGGATCGCGCTCGAGGCCGCGTACCCGGACACCGCGATCGCGGGAGTGATGGTCGCCGAGACGAGGAGGCCGGCGACGGCGCTGAGGCCGACGAGGCCCATCAGGCCTCCGAGCACACCGGTGGCCGTGCGTTTCGAGTGGGGCATAGGCTGATCGTAAGGGAGATAGCTGGGCGATGCCTCGGTGACGCTCCGTCTGTCGAGCCCGTCAGGGCCGCGCCGCGACGACCTCCGGGAGACCCGAAATGACCACGTGGGAGTACATGACGACCCCGCTGCTGATCCACAACACCGCCGCAATCCTCAACAATTGGGGTAAGCAGGGGTGGGAGCTGGTGCAGGTGGTGACCGGTCCCGAAGGCGGCCTGGTCGGCTACTTCAAGCGACCGTCGGGCGGCGAGGGCTCCGCCAACGCCGGACTGGATGCCGCAGCCGTTGCCGCACGTCAGTTCGGACAGGGCTGATGTCGGTCACCGCGCGGCTGGCTGAACTCGGAATCGAGCTGGGCTCCGTCGTCCCCCCGCTCGCGGCCTACATCCCCGCGAAGGTGCACGGCGATCTCGTCTACACCTCCGGCCAGCTCCCGATGGTCGATGGTGCGATGCCGACGACGGGCAAGGTCGGCGACGGCGAGGGGTGCGTGTCCGCCGACGATGCCGCGTCGCTCGCGCGTCAGTGCGCGCTGAATGCGGTCGCCGCCGCTGCCGCCGCGGTCGGCGGCGTGGATCGGCTGACCGGAGTGGTCAAGGTGACCGGTTTCGTGGCATCCGCGCCCGAGTTCACCGGACACCCCGCCGTGATCAACGGTGCGAGCACCGTGCTCGGCGAGATATTCGGCGACGCGGGCCGGCACGCCCGTTCCGCCGTCGGCGTCGCGGCGCTGCCCATCGACAGCCCGGTCGAGGTAGAGGTCGTCTTCTCCCTCTCCTGACGGCTGCCGGGGGTACGCTCAGCCTTTCTTCGTCACCTGGCCCTCGATGGTGGACATCACCATCGTGTCGGCGAGTGTCGTCGTGTCTCCGACCTCGCGTCCCTCGGCGACGTCGCGGAGGAGACGTCGCATGATCTTGCCGCTGCGGGTCTTGGGAAGCTCGGTGACGATGTACACGTCGCGGGGGCGTGCGATCGGACCGATCTGATCGCCGACCCACGCGCGCAGCGTCTCGACGAGGCCGTCGAGGGAGTTCGCCTTCATGTACGACTCCTTGATGACGCAGAAGGCCACGACCGCCTGACCGGTCGTCTCGTCGGACGCGCCGACGACGGCCGCTTCGGCGACCGCTTCGTTCCCGACGAGCGCGGACTCGATCTCGGTCGTCGACAGGCGGTGTCCGGAGACGTTCATGACGTCGTCGACGCGACCGAGGAACCAGACATCGCCGTCCTCGTCGAGGCGTGCGCCGTCGCCCGCGAAGTAGAAACCCTGATCTGCGAATTTGTCCCAGTAGGTCTCCCGGAACCGCTCCGGGTCGCCCCAGATGCCGCGCAGCATGCTCGGCCACGGTGCGGTCAGGACGAGGAGGCCGCCATTGCCGTTGCCGACCTCGTGGCCCTGGTCGTCCACGACGTCGAGGCTGACGCCGGGGAGCGGGACCTGGGCGCTGCCCGGCTTCGTCTCGGTGAGGCCGGGCAGGGCGGAGACCATGATCGCCCCGGTCTCCGTCTGCCACCACGTGTCGACGATGGGTGCACGGTCGCCGCCGATGACGTGGCGGTACCACATCCAGGCCTCGGGATTGATGGGTTCGCCGACGCTGCCGAGCAGCCGGAGCGACGACAGGTCGTGCTGCTCGGGGATGCTGCGACCGAGCTTCATGAAGGAGCGGATGGCGGTGGGCGCCGTGTACAGGATCGTCACCCCGTACTTCGCGACGATCTCCCACCATCGGCCCGGATGCGGGGTGTCGGGGGTGCCTTCGTAGATGACCTGGGTCGCCCCGTTGGCCAGCGGCCCGTAGGTGACGTACGTGTGCCCCGTGATCCAGCCGATGTCGGCGGTGCACCAGTAGACGTCGGTCTCGGGGTGGAGGTCGTGGACGGCTTTGTTCGTGAACGCCGCCTGCGTGAGATAACCGCCGCTCGTGTGCAGGATGCCCTTGGGCTTCCCGGTCGTTCCCGAGGTGTACAGGATGAACAGGGGGTTCTCGGCGGGGAAGGGCTGCGCGACGTGATCTGCGGATGCCGCGGGTACGAGGTCGTGCCACCAGAGGTCGCGACCCTCCTGCCAGCTCACCTCGTTCCCGGTTCGCTTAATCACCAGGACGTGCTCGACCGTCTCCTGCGGACCGTGGCCGCGGTCGCCGAGTGCCTGATCGACCGCGGGCTTGAGCGGCGAGGCCTTGCCCTTCCGGTAGCCGCCGTCACTCGTGATGACGAGCTTCGCGCCGGCGTCGTCGATGCGGGAGCGCAGGCTGTCGGCGGAGAAGCCGCCGAAGACGACGGAGTGGATCGCGCCGATGCGGGCGACGGCGAGCATCGAGGCGACGGCTTCGGGGATCATCGGCAGATAGATGGCCACCCGGTCGCCGGCCTCGACGCCGAGGTCCGTCAGCACGTTGGCGAGGCGTTTCACCTCGTCGGTGAGTTCGGCGTACGTGACACGGCGTTCGTCGCCGGGCTCGCCCTCCCACAGCAGGGCTACGCGGTCGCCGTTGCCCGATTCCACGTGACGGTCGAGGCAGTTGTACGCGACATTGAGTTCGCCGTCCTCGAACCAGGTGGCGAACGGCGGGTTCGACCAGTCGAGGGTCTTCGTGAAGGGCGTGTTCCAGTGGAGCGCGCGGGCCTGCTCGGCCCAGAACCCCTCGCGGTCGGCGGCCGCAGCGTCGTAGAGGTCGGCGTGCGCGTTCGCCTGCGAGGAGAATTCGCCGGACGGCGCGAAGCGTCGGGACTCGGTGAGGAGGTGGTCGATCTGGCTGCTCATGCGGCGCTCCTTTGCGTGCCGGCCGTCGTGGCCTCGTGCGGCGATGCGGTCACTCTAATTTTCGGCGCGGATGACCGACTACCGCCGTTAGTGGGTGAGGGCGGATTCATAGGGTGGAAAGCGCAGCCGTGGGCGCGAGGAGCGTAAGATACTTACTGCCCGAACATCGATTCGGCTTCGCGATCGCACTGATCCCCCCTGATGCGCGATCGCGTGGGCGGCACCCTTTCCCCCCACTGGGTGCCGCCCTTCTCTTTTTCCGCGCGAGGGCTCCGCCGGCTTCTGCACACCTCAGCCGGGCTGGTCGTCATACACGCCTGCGGTCGCCGGCGTTCGCTCCGTGGGCGGAGCTGCCTAACGTCGCAGGCATGCCGCACCCGTTCATCGTCGCTCGTCGAGGCGCCCGCGCTGCCGCGGATCTGCGCCCGGTGCCGCGGCATCCGGTTGTCGCACCGCTTCGGCGCTACTTGGCGGACCCGGACGTGACGGACGTCTTCGTCAACGGGTCCGACGGTCTTTACATCGACCGGGGCGGGGGCGCGGAGCGCATGCCGGGCTGGGATCTCGACGAGCAGGCCGTGCGCGACCTCGCGGTCGGCCTCATCGCGCTCGGGGGACGCCACCTCGACGACGCCACGCCGTGCGCGGACGTCCGGTGGGAGCACGGGGTCCGCGTGCACGCCGTCCTGCCGCCGATCTCGTGCGCGGGGGCCACGATCTCGATTCGCTTGCCGGGGATGGGGATGCCGGATCTCGACGACCTCGGCCGGCGCGGCGCATTCGATGCCGCGACCGGCTCCCGGTTGGAGCGGCTCGTGGACCGGCTCAGCAACATCCTGGTCACGGGGGCGACGGGCGCGGGCAAGACGACGCTGCTCGCGGCGCTGCTCGGGCGTGTACCGGTCTCGGAGCGGATCGTGACGATCGAGGACGTCGCGGAGCTCCGGATCGCTCACCCGCACCATGTCCGGCTCGAGGCGCGACAGGCGAACCTCGAAGGAGTCGGAGCCATCCCGCTCGGCCGCCTCCTCAGGGAGGCCCTCCGCATGCGGCCCGACCGCCTGGTGGTGGGGGAGTGCCGCGGTGAGGAGGTCCGTGAACTCCTCACGGCTTTGAACACCGGCCATGACGGCGGCGCCGGGACCGTCCACGCGAGCGGTCTCGCCGACGTGCCGGCGCGGCTCGAGGCACTGGGGGCGCTCGCCGGAATGGACGATCGCGCGCTCGCGAGACAGACCGCCAGCGCGATCGGCGCCGTCGTCCACGTGGAACGCGGGTCCGACGGCGTGCGCCGCGTGGTCGGGCTCGCCCGTCCGGTCGTGACGGAGGACCGGCTCGGGATCGAGGCGCTGTCGTGAGGCGGCGAGCGGGCACGCGCGCGGCGTCGGCCGACACGTCCGAGGTCGCCGCTGTCATCCAGCGCCTGGCGGTGCTGCTGCAGGCGGGGATCGCACCGCACGCCGCCTGGCGACATCTCGCCGACGCGGGAGACCCGGCCGCGATCGCCGTATGCGACCGATGGGATGCCGGCGGCTCGGCGGCATCCGCTCTCTCTGAACGTGGGGATGCCTGGCGGCAGATCGGGATCGCGTGGCAGGTCGCAACGGTGGTGGGAGCGCCGCTCGCGATGAGCCTGCGAGGCCTCGCCGAGGCGCTCCGCGATGCGCATCAGGCCCGCGACGACGTGCGGACGGCGCTCGCCGAGCCGCAGACCACGGCGCGGCTCATCTCCTGGCTGCCGCTCGTTGCGCTGGGGCTCGGTGCGGCGCTCGGGTTCGACCCGTTCTCGGCGCTCGCGACCCCTGCCGGTGCCGTCTGCATCGGGGGTGGAGGGCTCCTCATGCTGGTGACTCACCGGTGGACGCGCGCTCTGGTCGCGAGGGCGCAGCCGGGGGAGCAGATCCCGGGCCTCGACGCCGAGGTGATCGCCATCGCGCTGTCCGGCGGCGTGTCCATCCCGCGCGCGATCGAGGTGGCGGCAGCCGCCTCGGGGTGCGAACCGTCCGAGGCGACTCAGGCGGTGCTCGCCCTGTCGCGATCGGCCGGTGCACCCGCGGTGGAGCTGCTGCGAGCGGATGCCGCAGCCCGGCGCCAGGCGGCACGCACCGAGGGACGGCTCCGGGCCGCGACGCTTTCGGGCAGGCTGCTGATCCCGCTGGGCGTCTGCACGCTTCCCGCGTTCCTGCTGCTCGGCGTCGGACCGATGCTGCTGTCCGTGCTCACCACGACTCCGCTCACCCTGTGAGCCCCGACGTGCCCACCATTCACAACCCTCCGGAGGAGAATCATGACGACCCACGATCTGCCCACCCTGACCCGCCGTCGCGCGGCGGAGCTGTTCGCCGACGAGTCCGGTGCGGCGACCGCCGAGTACGCCATCGCCACGATGGCCGCCGTGGCCTTCGCGGGACTGCTGGTGATCATCATGCGCTCGGACGAGGTGCGCGGCATCCTCACCGATCTGGTCCGGCGCGCCCTCACCGTCTCATGAGGCGGGACGAGCGGGGATCGGTCGCGGCGGAGTTCGCCGTGACGGTCCCCGCCGTCGTCCTCGTCGTCGTCCTGGCGGTCTCCGCCCTCTCGGTGGGTGCGCGACAGGTGCGGTTGGAGCACGCTGCGGCGCAGGCAGCGCGCCTGGCGGCACGGGAGGAGTCCCCCGACCGGGTGCGGGCCGCCGCATCCGCCCTGGCTGCGGGCGCCACGGTGCTGACGCGGCGAGAGGGAGACCTCGTGTGTGCGGATCTGGCGAGCGGCGTCGGGGTGCCGTTGCCGCTGCCGGACCTGCGGGCGACATCGTGCGCACTCGCCGCGCCGGAGGACGACTGATGGCCGGGACGGCGACGACAGTCGGCGTGCTCGCTGTCACCGCGACCCTCGCCGTCGGCTTCGTCGCTGCCGGCGCGGCCGCCTCGACCGCAGCCCGCGCGTCCGGTGCCGCCGATGCCGCCGCGCTGGCGGCCGCCGACACCGCGTCGGGACTCGTCGTCGGCGAGCCGTGCGCACAGGCGGCGGACGTGGCGGCCCGCGTCGGCGCGTCCGTCACCGCGTGCCGGCTCGACGGACTGGTCGCAACCGTCGAGGTATCGATCGCCTTCGGCGCGTGGGATGCCCGTGCCCGTGCTCGCGCGGGGCCGCCGCCCGGCTGAGCAACCGCAGGGCCGCCCTCTCAGCGCACTCTTGACAACGCGGTGTGTATGGTGTGCAACGAAGAAAGGACGCCACGTGGCACAGGGCAAGAAGCTCGTCATCGTCGAGTCTCCGACGAAGATGCGCTCGATCCAGGGGTACCTGGGTGATGGATACGAGGTCATGAGTTCGGTCGGGCACATCCGCGACCTCGCCGACAAGAAGGACATCCCCGCGGATCTGAAGAAGACCTCCGTCGGGAAGTACTCCATCGACATCGAGAACGACTTCACCCCTCTATATGTGGAGAGCGACCGCGGCAAGAAGACGGTCACCGAGCTGAAACGGGCGCTCAAGGGCGCCGACGAACTCCTCCTCGCCACTGATGAGGACCGCGAAGGCGAAGCCATCGCGTGGCACCTGCTCGAAACCCTCAAGCCGAAGGTCCCCGTCAAGCGGATGGTCTTCCACGAGATCACGAAGGACGCGATCCAGGCCGCGGTGAAGAACACCCGCGAACTCGATCACGCCCTCGTCGACGCGCAGGAGACCCGCCGCATCCTCGACCGCCTCTACGGCTGGGACGTCTCCGACGTCACACGCCGCAAGGTCGGCCAGGGTACGAGCGCCGGCCGCGTCCAGTCCGCCGCGACCCGCATGGTCGTCGAGCGCGAGCGCGAGCGCATGGCGTTCGTCTCCGCCTCGTACTGGGACGTCGACTCCACCGCCGTGAAGGGATCGGATGCCTTCGCCATCCGTCTCGCCCGTCTCGACGGCGCACCGCTGGCCCGAGGCACCGACTTCGACGACACCGGCGCGCTGAAGAAGGCCGTCGTCGTCCTCACCGAGGACCAGGCCCGCGAGCTGGCTGCAGCGCTCGAAGCGTCCGGTGCGGCATCCGTGGTCAGCGTCGAGGCCAAGCCCGGCACGCGCAGCCCCAAGCCGCCCTTCACGACCTCGACCCTCCAGCAGGAGGCCGGTCGCAAGCTCTCGATGAGCGCCAAGCACGCCATGGGCGTCGCGCAGCGTCTCTACGAGAAGGGCTACATCACCTATATGCGCACCGACTCGACGGCTCTGTCGGCGCAGGCGGTCACGGCCGCCCGCACGCAGGCGGTCGCGCTCTACGGCGACAAGGCCGTGCCGGCCAACCCGCGCAGCTACCGGAACAACGCGAAGAACGCGCAGGAGGCGCACGAGGCGATCCGTCCCTCGGGCGAGCACTTCCGTACGCCCAAGGAGGTCACCTCCGGCCTCGACCGCGACGAGCTGCGGCTCTACGAGCTGATCTGGAAGCGCACCGTCGCCAGCCAGATGGCCGATGCGAAGTACGAGACGACGACCGTCACGATCGACGCGGATGCCGCCGGCAAGACGGCGACGTTCACGGCGTCCGGCACCGTCTACACCTTCAAGGGCTTCCTCGAGGCCTACGAGGAGGGCCGGGACGAGAAGCGTCACGACAATGACCGCACCGACGACCAGTCGCTGCCCGCGCTCGCCGTCGGCGACGCCCTCACGCTGACGGATGTCGAGCCGAAGGGTCACGCGACGAGCCCGAAGCCCCGCTACACCGAGGCCTCGCTCGTCAAGGCGCTCGAAGAGCGCGGCATCGGCCGCCCGTCGACCTTCGCGAGCATCATCGACGTGATCCTGGACCGCGGGTACGTGTCCAAGCGCGGCCAGGCGCTCGTCCCGAGTTGGCTCGCGTTCAGCATCGTGCGACTCCTCGAGGAGCACTTCGCCGACCTCGTCGACTACGACTTCACGGCGGCTCTCGAAGACGACCTGGACGCCATCGCCCGCGGCGAGCAGAACCGTGCCGCGTGGCTGCGCGAGTTCTACTTCGGCTCCGAAGACCACGTGGGCCTGCGCAACATCGTCGACAACCTCGGCGACATCGATGCGCGTGAGATCAACTCCACGAAGATCGGCGACGTCGCGGTGCTCCGCTTCGGCCGGTACGGACCGTATCTCGAGGTCCCGGGCGATGACCCCGAGACGCCGCGCCGCATCAACGTGCCCGACGACCTGGCGCCCGACGAGCTCACGCCCGAGAAGGCGGGGGAGCTCATCGACGCACCGGTCGGCGGCGACCGGGTCCTCGGCCAGAACCCTACGAACGGCCGCGACGTCGTGATCAAGGACGGCCGCTTCGGTCCCTACCTCGAGGAGGCGCTCCCCGAGGAGGAGGCGCCGGCCGAAGAGGTCAAGCCCAAGCGAGGCGCGAAGAAGGCGGTCGCGCCCAAACCCAAGCGGGCATCGCTGTTCAAGAGCATGTCGCCCGAGACCATCGACCTCGAGACGGCCCTGAAGCTCCTGTCGCTGCCGCGCGAAGTGGGTGTCGACCCCGAATCGGGCACCGTCATCACGGCGCAGAACGGTCCCTACGGTCCCTACATCAAGAAGGGCACCGACTCGCGGAGCATCGCGAGCGAGGACATGATCTTCGACATCACGCTCGAGCAGGCTCTCGAGATCTACTCGCAGCCCAAGTACGCCAACCGCGCGGCGACCTCCCTCAAGGAGTTCGAGGCCGACCCGGTCAGCGGCAAGCCGATCCGCATCAAGGACGGCCGCTTCGGCGCGTACGTCACCGACGGGACGACCAACGTCACGATCCCGCGTGGACAGACGGCAGACGACATCACGTTCGAGGTGGCGGTGCAGATGCTGGCCGACAAGAGGGCCAAGGGACCGGCGCCCAAGCGCACGACCCGCAAGCCCGCGGCACGCAAGCCGGCGGCGAAGAAGAAGTGACCTCCGGGCTCTGGATCACCCTCGAGGGTGGCGACGGCTCGGGCAAGACGACGCAGGCGGCCTTGCTGGAGCAGTGGCTCCGCGAGCAGGGCCGCAGTGTCGTCCGTACGCGCGAACCCGGCGGCACCGAGGTCGGGGCGCTGATCCGCGACATCGTCCTGCACCACCGCGGCGACATCGCGCCGCGCGCCGAAGCACTCCTCTACGCCGCCGACCGAGCGCATCACGTCGCGTCCCTCGTGCGACCGGCGCTCGCGCGCGGCGAGGTCGTCATCCAGGACCGCTATCTCGACAGCTCCGTCGCCTACCAGGGGGCTGGACGGGTGCTCGACGGGACGGAGATCCGCGACCTGTCGCTCTGGGCTTCCGAGGGCGCCCTGCCGGACGTCACCGTCCTGCTCGATGTCGACCCGGCGACCGCGCGCGAGCGATTGGATGCCGCCGACAAACCCTTCGACCGGCTCGAGGCCGAGAAGGGCGCGTTCCACGAGCGCGTCCGTGCGGCCTTCCTCGCGTTGGCGGATGCCGAGCCGCGCCGATTCCTGGTCGTCGACGCGAGGCAGCCGATCGATGCCATCGCCGAGTCGATCCGCGAGCGAGTGGCGGAGCGCCTGTCCACACGCGCGTCCTGAGCGTCGCCGCCACCTCGTAGGCTGAACCGCATGACCTCCACCACCGTCGACACGCTCCCGTGGGGCGAGGTCTGGGGCCAGGACGAGGCCGTCGCGCAGTTGCGGGCCGCGGCATCCGACCCCTCCCAGCTCGCGCACGCGTGGCTCATCACCGGTCCGCCCGGCTCGGGGCGCTCGACCCTCGCGTACGCCTTCGCGGCGGCGCTCATCGCCGAGCCCGGCGACGAGAACGCGATGCGTCAGGTCATGGCCCGGACGCACCCCGACCTGGCGGCCCTCCGCACCGAAGGCGTCATCATCTCGATCAAGGACGCCCGCTCGCTGGTCGAGCGCTCATACTTCTCGCCTTCGCTCGGCCGGTACCGGGTGATGGTGATGGAGGACGCCGACCGCATGGTCGAACGCACCAGCAACGTCCTGCTGAAGGCGCTCGAAGAGCCACCCGAGCAGACGGTCTGGATCCTCTGCGCACCCAGCGACGCCGACCTGCTGCCCACGATCCGCTCGCGGGTGCGGATCCTGCGTCTGCGCGAGCCCGACGTCGACGACGTCGCCCGGCTCATCGTGCAGCGCACGGGTGTCGACGAGCGGGTCGCCGAGCAGTCGGCGCGACTGGCGCAACGCCACATCGGCATGGCGCAGCGACTGGCGACGGATGCCGCGTCCCGAGAACGGCGCGAGCGGACTCTCCGAGGTGTGCTGGGCGTCCGCGGCGTGGGCGACGCGGTCGAGGTCGCGGCCACGATCGTGCAGTCCGCGACCGAGGACGCCAAGGCGCTGACGGCCGAGCGCGACGAGAGCGAGCGCGAAGCTCTCCTGCGGACCCTCGGAGTCCCGCCGGGAAGCGCGGTGCCGCCCGCGGTTCGGAGCCAGGTCAGCGCCCTCGAAGACGAGCAGAAGCGTCGTTCGACGCGCAGCCTCCGCGACGGCATCGACCGTGTGCTCACCGACCTTGAGTCGCTGTACCGCGACACGCTCATGCGCCAGTTCGGGCGCGACACCGACCTCATCAACCGCGAGCTCGCGACCGAGATCGAGTCGCTCGCGACCGCCTGGACGCCGCAGCACACGCTCACCGTGCTCGACGCGATCGCGCTCACCCGGACGAATCTCCAGGGCAACGCAGCTCCGGCGCTCGCCCTCGAGAGCATGCTCATCACGGTCGCGACGGGACGCCCGCAGTGATCCGCGGAGTTTTGCGTCGCGCCGCCGCTGCAGTCCTGGCGGCCGGCGTGGCCGTCGCCCTCGTGGCCGGCTGCACCCCGAAGCAGTCGTCGCAGGAGCAGCCGGCGCCGCACCGCACCCCGGTCACCCAGGGCGCACCCGCGGGCTTCGAGCGCTACTACGGGCAGGAGATCGACTGGGAGAGCTGCCGCGGCATCGACGACGGCACGTACTACTGCGCGTCGATCACAGCCCCGGAGGATTGGGCGGATGCCGGTGGCGATGACATCGAGCTCTCCGTCATCGTCCGGTTGGCCTCGAGCGGCACCGCGAAGGGGTCGCTCTTCGTCAACCCGGGCGGCCCAGGAGCAAGCGGGGTCGACATGGTGCAGCAGGCGGCGGACTTCGCCGTCGGCGACGATCTCCTCGACAGCTACGACGTCGTCGGGTTCGACCCGCGCGGCGTCGGGCGCTCCACCGCCGTGCGGTGCTTCGATTCCGACGCGATGGACCGGTACCTCTTCGACATCCCCTCCGCGCCGCGCGGGTCGAAGGAGAGGGCGTCCGAGCAGCAGGCGTCGGCGGAGTCGTTCGCGCGTGCGTGCGACGTCAACAGCGACGGCCTCCTCCCGTTCGTGACGACGGAGAGCGCCGCACGCGACCTCGACCTGCTGCGCGGTGTCCTCGGTGACGAGAAGCTCTCATACCTCGGCTACTCCTACGGGTCGTTCCTCGGCGCGACGTACGCGGAGTTGTTCCCGCAGAACGTGGGGCGGGTCGTCCTCGACGGCGGTCTCGACCCGTCGATCCCGAGCGCCATCGTCGGCGCCCGCCAAGCAGCCGGATTCCAATCGGCGTTCGACGCCTATCTCGAGCGCTGCCTCACCGGTTCGGACTGTCCGTTCACCGGCACGGTCGCCGACGCCCGACAGCAGATGGCCGACGCGCTGACGGCGGTCGATGCCCGCCGGCTGACGGCGACCGACGGAAGGAAACTGGGCGCCGACTCCCTCGTCACCGGCATCGTCTCGGCTCTCTACAGCGAGGGCAACTGGTCGACGCTCTCCTCGGCGCTGACCGGCGTCCTCGAGGGGGACGCGGACGACATGTTCGAGCTCGTCGACCGGTACTACAACCGTTACGACGGCCAGTACCTCGACAACTCGACCGAAGCGTTCTCCGCGTACAACTGCATGGACTACCCCGCCGACCCGGAGGACGTCGTGGCGGAGGCGAACGCCGAAGTTGCGCAGAAGGCGCCGACGTTCGCCCCCTACTGGTCCTCTGACGTCAGCCTCTGCGATGCGTGGCCGTATCCGCCGACGGGAACTCGCGACGAGATCCACGCCGACGGCGCTGCGCCGATCCTCGTGATCGGCACGACGAACGACCCCGCGACCCCGTACGAGTGGTCCGCTGCCCTGGCGGAACAGCTGAGCTCCGGCATCCTGCTCACTCGCGTGGGGGAGGGCCACACGGGCTTCAACAAGGGGAACGCGTGTATCGACGACGCGGTCGTGGCCTACTTCGAGAACGACACGGTGCCGGACGGAGACCTCCGCTGCGAAGCGCCGTGAGGCGCGCGTTCGCAGCATGGCTCCGGACCCTGTAGGATCGATGATCGTGCAACGCGCGAGCGAAGCGCGCCACCTTAGCTCAGACGGCAGAGCGATTCACTCGTAATGAATAGGTCAAGGGTTCGATTCCCTTAGGTGGCTCCAGAACAGAGGACACACGGGTGACACAAGCCCTTGATGCGATTCTCGAGATCTTCACGTGGGTCGGATTCGGCGCGGCTGTCGCCTTCGGCGTCGTCGCCGTCATCGTGTGGGCATCCGATGGCAGCTGGCTCCCCGCTGACGCGTACCTCGACGAGGACGGCCGAACCATCCGCTGGATCGACAGCGACGGCGAGGTCAACTCCGCTCCGCTGGCCGAGGAGGATCACCACCGCGTCAGCGCGGAGCGCACGGGGCGCATCTGGTACCGGCACGGATGGCACGACCGGATGCGGTTCACCCGCCGGCCGCCGGTCCTGAGGCTTCTCACCGGATTGGCTGTCGGGGCGCTCGCCCTCGGCGTCCTCGCCTCGGGCCTCTCACTCGTGGCCTATTTCGTCCGGGTCGCGCCCGCCTGAGGATCATATTGCTGAAAAAGCGTGTATCTAGATAATCTAGGTACATGTCTCCCGCATCGACGCCCTCCCGCTGGTTGCGCATCGCGCTACCGCTCGTCCTCGTCGTCATCTGGCTCGCCGGCGGTTCGCTCGGCGGCCCGTACTTCGGCAAGGTCGACGAGGTCTCGACGAACGACCAGTCGAGCTTCCTGCCGCAGAGTGCGGAATCGACGCAGGTGCAGGAGCGTCTCGGTGACTTCCTCGGCGGGGATGCAATTCCGGCTCTCGTCGTGTTCGATGCGGACGGCGGGCTCGACCGCGCGCAGCTGGAGCGTATCCAGGCTGTCGCCGTGGAGCTCAGCGACCTCGACGGCGTGCAGGAGGTGTCGCCAGCCATCCCGTCCGACGATGGCGAGGCAGCGCAGATCGTCGTGTCGATCGACGCCTCGGGCGAGGTGACCGACATCGTCGGGGAGGTCCGGGACCTCGTCGCCGCCGATGTCCCGCAGGGGGTCGAATCGTGGGTGACGGGACCCGCCGGTTTCACCGCCGACCTCGCGACAGGGTTCACGGGGATCGACGGCCTCCTGCTGCTCGTCGCGCTCGGCGCCGTCTTCGTCATCCTCGTGGTCGTCTACCGGTCGCCGCTGCTGCCGATCCTCGTTCTGTTGACGTCGGTGTTCGCTCTCTGCGTCGCGCTGCTGAGTGTGTGGTGGCTCGCGAAGGCGGAGATCGTCGTCCTCAACGGCCAGGTGCAGGGCATCCTCTTCATCCTCGTGATCGGCGCCGCGACCGACTACGCCCTGCTGTACGTCGCCAGGTTCCGCGAGGCGATCGGCGCGGGACGACGCCGATGGGATGCCGCGACCGTCGCCTGGAAGGGATCCGTCGAGCCGATCCTCGCGTCGGGCGGGACCGTCATCGCGGGGCTGCTGTGCCTTCTGCTCAGCGACCTCGCGAGCAACCGGGCGCTGGGACCCATCGCCTCGATCGGCATCGCGTTCGCGATGCTCTCGGCCCTCACCTTCCTGCCGGCGCTCCTCGCGCTCGTCGGACGGGCGGCCTTCTGGCCGTTCATCCCGAAGTCCGGCATGACCGAGCTCCCCGCCGACCCGGCCCAGCCGACCCGCGGTCTGTGGGCGACGCTCGCGCGCTTCGTCGCGCGCCGCGCGCGGATCGTCTGGATTCTCTCGACGGTGGTGCTGCTCGCGGCATCCGTCGGTGTGACGCAGCTGAAGGCAGACGGGGTTCCCGCGAGCGAGCTGGTCCTGGGCGCCTCCCAGGCCCGCGACGGGCAGACGGTGCTCGCCGAGCACTTCCCCGCCGGCTCGGGGAGCCCGCTGTACGTGATCGTCCCCGAAGCCGAGGCACCCGACACCGCGCAACTCGTCGCCGACCAGGCGGGGGTCGAGTCGGTGGCCATCGTCTCCGCCGACGCGCCCGCCGGCCAGGCGGACGTCTCCGTCGAGGACGGCGCGCTGGTCCTCACCGCGCAGGGTCCCCCCGGGACGCCCGCGCCGGCACCGACCGTCGACGGCGGCGACGTCATGCTCGTCGCGACCCTGTCGGATGCCGCCGACTCCCTCGCCGCAGAGGACACCGTCCGAGACCTGCGCGCGGCGATCTCGGGCACGACGCTCGATGCCGTCGTGGGTGGCACGACCGCTGTCGACCTTGACACGAACGACACGTCGATCCGCGACCGGACCGTCATCATCCCCGTCATCCTCGGGGTCGTGCTCATCATCCTGATGCTGCTGCTCCGGTCGATCCTCGCCCCGGTGCTGCTGATCCTCAGCGTGATCGTGTCGTTCGCGGCGGCGCTCGGCGTCAGCGCGCTCGTCTTCAACGAGGTGTTCGGATTCCCCGGCGGCGATCCCGCGGTGCCGCTCTACGGGTTCGTCTTCCTCGTCGCGCTTGGCATCGACTACAACATCTTCCTCATGTCGCGGGTACGCGAGGAGTCGATCCACCACGGCACACGGCGAGGCATCCTGCGCGGGCTGGTCGCGACGGGCGGGGTCATCACCTCCGCAGGGCTCGTGCTCGCCGCCACATTCGCCGCGCTCGGCGTGATCCAGATCCTGTTCCTCGTGCAGCTCGCCTTCATCGTCGCGTTCGGCGTCCTGCTCGATACGTTCATCGTGCGGTCGCTCCTCGTGCCCGCGCTCGCCTACGACATCGGGAAGAAGATCTGGTGGCCGTCGAAGCTCTCGCGCGTCGCGGAGTGATCAGCGAGCGCGGCGACGCGCGACGAGCGTCGCGGCGACGCGCCATCCGACGATCATGAGCAGCAGGACGGATGCCGCGACGATCACGAAGGCGACCTGCACGCCCTGACCGGTCACGGCGCGGAGGATCATGCCGCCGGCGACCGTGACGATCCAGACGGGTATCCCGGTGCGGACGACCGCCTGGGGCGATCGCCATGCGAGCGACACGATCCACCCGACCACCAGGGCTGCGGCGAACGGCCCTGCCGTCGTGGCGAGCCCGCTGATCGGCGCCTCGTCGTGGCTGGCCCGCCCGACCGCGGCGAAGACCACGACGAGGACGACGTCGATGCCGAACGCGGCGAGGATCTGCCCGGTCGTGTGGGCGGTGCGGTCGGGGGAAGCCATGACGTCAGGGTAGTCCCGTCGTCGGCGCGCGCCGGGGGCGCCGCCCGTCGTACCCTCGACTCATGACTCGAGCGCTGTTCATCGTCGATGTGCAGAACGATTTCACCGAAGGCGGCGCCCTCGGCGTCGAGGGGGGTGACGCGGTCGCCGAGGCGATCACCGCTCACCTCGCTGCGCACGCCGCCGATTACGACGTCGTCGTCGCCTCGCGCGACTGGCACGACGGCGACGGAGACAACGGCGGGCACTTCTCGGCGACACCGGACTTCGTCGACTCGTGGCCGGTCCATTGCGTGGCCGGCACGCCGGGTGCCGACTACGACCCGGGCCTCGACACGACCGCCGTCACCCATCACGTGAAGAAAGGGCAGGGCGTCCCCGCCTATTCGCTGTTCGAAGGAGTGACGGATGCCGGTGAGACGGTTGCCGACATCCTCACGGCGCACGGGGTGGTCGAGGTCGACGTCACCGGGATCGCGACGGACCACTGCGTGCGCGCGTCGGCCCTCGACGCGATCGCACACGGACGCCGCGTGCGCATCCTCACCGACCTCATCGCCGGTGTCGCGCCCGCTCCCAGTGAGGCCGCGCTCGCCGAGCTCGCCCACGCCGGAGCGGAACTCGCCGTCACCGCCGACGATCACGACGGCACTCCGTGACCCGCCAGGCACCCGCCGGCTGGTACGCCGACCCGGGTGAGCCGGGCCAGTTGCGCTGGTGGAACGGCACGGAGTGGGCGACCGACACTGTCGCACCGCAGGACGCCGCGCCCGCCCCCGCCGCGGCGCCCGCGCCGGTTCCGCCGCCCGCCCCCACGTCGAGGACCTCGCGCGGGGGAGCGGGTACGGTGTGGATCTGGCTCGCGATCGCGGCAGCCGTCCTCCCGCTCTATGCGGAGGTGTTCTTCGACGCGGGATCCCTCGGCCGGATCGAGGGACTGACGCCGTCCGGCGGTATCACCGCGGGGCTCGTGCTCCTGATCGCCCTCGACCTCGTGCTCGTCGCGTTCGCCGTCCTGTTCGCCTGGCTCGACCGACGCGCCCTCCGTCGCCGCGGGATCGAGGCTCCATTCGCGTGGGTATGGGCGGCGCTCGCCTTCGTCGCCACGCTCGGCGTCTACGTCATCGGCCGCTCGGTCGTCGTGCACCGGCGCACCGGCCGGGGGTTGGCGCCGGTCTGGGTCTGGCTCGCCCTGACCCTGGTCGGCCTGGTCGTCTTCGCGGCATGGGTGACGACGTTCTCCGACGCCGCGTGGAACGCGGTGACGACCGCGCGCTGAACTTCACGCGATGGTCATCCGGGGTTCATCGGCCCCTGACCGGGCCGCCCGAGCATGGGGGGATGAGTCGTCCCCGCATCCTCTCGCTCTACGAAGGCCTGTTCGCCGGCGGCGCCCGCGTGCTGCACACGAACGTCATCACGGGACTCCACGTCGACGGTTCGCAGGAGCATGCCGTCCTGTCGATCGCTTCGCGGGCGCGGCGTGAGGGCACCGTTCAGCGCATGGCGGATGACACGAGATACCGGTGGCTCCGCGAGGCCGGAATCGCGGTGTCCGATCTCGGGCGAGAGGCGGGCGCCGTCGCTCCCGCGCCCGAGAGCTACACCGCCGCAGAACTCGAGGTCGCCGCGGAAGCCGTCTCGGGCGCGGACGCCATCCTGAGCCTCAAAGAGCAACCGCTCGGGCTGCTGCTCGCTCTCGATGGACACGGACTCCTGCCCGACGTGCCCATCGCGGCGTGCCTGCACCGGTCCGACCCGACCCATTCGGGTGCCGCCGTTCGCTGGCTGGGGAAGCTAGCGGCATCCGGACGTCTCACGTCGACCCTCTCGTGCGCCGAGTCGACGAGCGACGCCTATTCGCGGTTCCTGACGCCCGCGGTCGAGCGGTTCGTGATCCCCAACGGCGTCGACCTCGCCCGCTACCGGCCGAAGCCGAATGAGCGGATGCCGCTGCGCACCCACCTCGGCATCGCCGCTACCGCGCCCGTCGTCGTCTTCGCGGCGCGCTTCGATGCGATGAAGGATCCCGGGCTCTTCCTGCGCGCGGTCGCCGCGCACGCCGCTCGCGATGCGCGAGCGCAGTACGTCATGTGCGGCGCGGGGATGACGGCAGACAACGCGGCGCTGATCGCGACCATCGCCGATGCCGGCGCGCCCGCCGACCGCATCCACCTGTTGGGGATCCGCGACGACATGCCGCGGATCTACCGCGCGGCAGACATCGTCGCCCTCACGAGCGCCTTCGGCGAGGCGTCGCCGCTGTGCCTCATCGAGGGTGCGGCGTGCGGCGCGACACCCGTGACGACCGCTGTCGGCGATGCGGCGCAGGTCGTCTCGGGGATCGGGCTGGTCACCCCGCACGACGCCGAGACGATCGCGGCAGCATGGGCGAAGGTCATCGCCCGGCGCCCCGACTACCGCGCCGCGGCACTGGCTGCGCGCGATCGCCTCGGGTCGGACCGCATGCTCGACGCCTACCGGAGCGCGATCGACGGACTCGCGGAGCGCGCCGACGTCGCGGCCTGACTCCCACACCGCGGCCAGGGTGTCAACCGGCATCCGCTCGCCGTCCTCCCCGGCGAGACTCGAGCGGTGCCTCACCTCGACGACACCGCCCCCGGTCAGGATCTGCGCAGCTACGCCCCGATCGGCGATGGACGCACGATCGCACTGATCGGGCTCCGCGGGCAGATCGACTGGATGCCGATTCCCGGCATCGACGACCTGCCGATCTTCGGGCGACTGCTCGACGACGACGCGGGCGGCTGCATCGAGCTCGAGCCGGTCGAGGAGTACCAGGTGCGTCGGCGATACCTGCCTCGCACGAACGTCCTCGTCACGACGTTCATGACGGCGTCGGGCAAAGCGACCGTGACCGACGCGCTCGTGACGGGCGTCGCGGGACGCCTGCCGTGGGCCGAGCTCGCGCGTCGTGTCGACGGCGTCGAAGGTGAGGTCGCCTTCCGATGGCGCGTGCAGCCGGGGACCTCGCTCAAGACCGCCGCACCTTGGCACGACCGCGCGAACGACCGCAGCATCCTCCGCTCCGGACTCACCACGATCGGCGTCACGGGACGCGACTACGGTCCCGAGCCCGCCGCGTCGGCGGACGGCATCGCGACGGGTCTCGCGGGCGGCTTCACGACCTCGCAGGGGAGCCGGCACCTGCTGATCATCGTCGGTACCCACGACGAGCCGATCCACTTCCCCGACCCCGACAACGTCGATCGCGGCATCGATCGGACGATCGAGGCGTGGCGCGCGTGGTCGCGGGAGTTCTCGTACGAGGGCCCCTGGTCGAACGACGTACAGCGCAGTGCGCTCATGCTCAAGATGCTGATCCACAGCCCGACGGGCGCGATCGCAGCCGCAGCGACCACCTCCCTCCCCGAGGACCTCAGCGGCGGCAAGAACTGGGACTACAGGCTCGCCTGGGTGCGCGACCTCGCGTACACGGTCGACGCGCTCATCGGGTTCGGCCTCCGCGAAGAGACCCATGCCGCGATCTCGTGGCTGCTGCGGACGATCCGCCGGCACGGCCCGGAACTGCACGTCATGTACACCCTCGACGGCGAACTCGACGGGCACGTCACCGAGTACGACGTCCCGGGCTGGCGCGGAGTGGGTCCGGTCGTCACGGGGAACCCCGCGCGTGAGCAGGTTCAGCTGGGCGTCTACGGCGACCTGTTCGCGATCTGCCGCGCGTACGTCGAGGCGGGGAACGCTCTCGACGTCGAGACGGGGCGGATGCTCTCGATGTACGCCGACAAGGTGTGCGACTCCTGGCGGAACCCCGATTCGGGCATGTGGGAGCTGCCCGAGGAACGCCATTACACCTCGTCCAAGATGGGGTGCTGGCAGGCCCTCAACGACGCGGTCCGACTCGCCGAGCTCGGTCAGATCCCCGGCAGCAGCGAACGTTGGGCGGCCGAGGCGGCGCTCGTACGCGCGTGGGTCGAAGAGCACGGATGGTCGGAGTCCCGCGGTGCCTACGTCATGGCGCAGGGAAGTCGAGACCTCGACGCCTCCGTCCTCCTGCACTCGCTGAGCGGTTTCGACCGGGGCGAGCGGATGTCGCGCACGATCGACGCGCTCACGGGAGAGCTCGGCGAGGGACCGCACCTGTTCCGCTACACCGGGATGCGCGCCGAGGAGGCGACCTTCGTCGCCTGCAGCTTCTGGCGTGCGGCGGCGCTCGTCTGCGTCGGACGCCATGACGAGGGCATCGCTGCGATGAACGAGCTCGTCGCCGCGGGCAACGACGTCGGCATGTACGCCGAGATGATCGACCCGGAGGACGGCGCGTTCCTCGGCAACCTTCCGCAGGCACTCAGCCACCTGGCGCTCATCCGCGCGGCCCTCACGATCCGCGAGCTGGTCGGCGACGACGCCGACGGCCGCTGACGACCCCCCAGACCACCACCCAGACCACCACGAAGAAGGAGAGCACGATGGCACGCGACCAGTACACGTTCATGAATCCGGTGGAGCTCTACTCGGAGATCGAGCCTCAGAAGGGGTACCAGAGCGAGCCCGGTCTCGATGCGGACCTCACCCCGAAGGCCGACCTCGGCGAAGAGAGCTATCGCGGCACCGATCGCCTGAAGGGGCGCAAGGCGCTGATCACGGGCGGCGACTCCGGCATCGGAGCGGCGACCGCGATCGCGTTCGCCCGCGAAGGCGCCGACGTCGCCCTGTCTTACCTGCCGGAGGAAGAAGAGGACGCGCAGCGGATCGCCGGCATCCTCCGCGAGGCCGGCGCGACCGTCCTCACCCTGCCGGGCGACCTGAAGGACAAGGACTACTGCGTGGGGCTCGTCGCCCAGGCGGTCGAGGGGCTCGGCGGCCTCGACATCGTCGTCAACAACGGCGGGAAGCAGCTCTTCAACAAGGACCTGACGACGCTCGACGACCAGCAGTTCGACGACACCTTCACGACGAACGTCGACGCGATGTTCTGGATCACCAAGGCCGCTCTGCCGCACCTCCCCGCGGGCGCGACGATCATCAACACGACGTCGATCCAGGCCTATTCGCCGTCGGAGACCCTGGTCGACTACGCGTCGACCAAGGCCACCATCAACGCGTTCACCAAGGCGCTGGCGCAGCAGTTGGCGCCCAAGGGCATCCGCGTCAACGCGGTCGCTCCCGGCCCCATCTGGACACCGCTGCAGGTGTCGGACGGTCAGCCGCAGGAGAAGATCGAGTCGTTCGGTGAGGAGACCCCGCTCGGGCGCATGGGCCAGCCCGCCGAGCTCGCCCCGGCCTATGTGTTCCTCGCGTCGGCCGAATCCAGCTATGTGATCGGTGAGACCCTCAACGTCAACGGCGGGATGCCGACCCCCTGATGATCGCATGACGACGGCCCCGGGCGCATCGCGCACCGGGGCCGTCGTCATGTTCGGGTCAGGCGTCGACGAGCTCGTTCTCCTCCGCCTTCGCGCGCTTCCGGGCCACGACCTTGCTGCGTACCGAGAACACGAGCACTGCCGCGAGCAGCGCGTACAGGGTGATGGAGATCGGGCCGTGCACGAGGACGGTGAAATCGCCGTTCGTGCTCATCGCGGCATCCCGCAGGCTCGTCTCGGCCAGCGGGCCGAGGACCATGCCGATGATGAGCGGGGCGAGGGGGAAGTCGAGCGCCCGCATGAGGAACCCGAGCAGACCGATGGCGAGCAGCATCACGAGATCGAACGTCGACCCCGACGTGGCGTAGATGCCGAGCCCGCAGAAGAGCGTGATGCCGGCGTACAGGTACGGGCGGGGGATCAGCAGGAGCTTCGCCCACAGCATCGCGAACGGCAGGTTCAGGATGAGGAGGACGATCATCGCGATGAAGAAGCTCGCCAGCAGCGCCCAGACGAGGTCGGGAGCACGGTCGAACAGGAGGGGGCCGGGCTGCAGACCGTACTGACGGAAGGCGGCGAGCATGATCGCAGCGGTCGCCGAGATCGGGAGGCCGAGGGCGAGCAGAGCGCCCATCGCCATACCGGTGGTCGAATTGCCGGCTGCCTCGGGGGCGGCGAGGCCTCGGATGGCGCCCTTGCCGAACATGGGGTTCTTGCGCCGCTTGTCGAGGCGCTTCTCGAGGCCGTAGGCGAGGAAGGTCGGGATCTCGGAGCCGCCGGCGGGCACGACGCCGAAGGGCAGGCCGATCGCCGTTCCGCGCAGCCACGCCGGAGCGGCTTCTTTGAGCTCCCGCCGGCTCAGCCACGGTCGGCCGGTCGGCTTGATGAGCGCCTTGTTCGTCATGTGCCGTTCGAGGCAGGCGACGTAGATGACTTCGCCGAGGGCGAGGATGGCAACCGTGACGGTGACGAGCGAGATGCCGTCGAACAGGTTCGGCGAGTCCATCGTGAAACGGGGTGCGCCCGAGACGCCGTCGATGCCGATGACGGCGATCCCGAGACCGATGAACAGCGACGTCAGGCCCTTGATCGCGCTGTCGGCGACGACCGACGACGTGGCCGCGAAGGCGAACACGGCGAGGGCGAAGAACTCGGCGGGGCCGAAGCGGCTCGAGAAGTCCGCCAATGCGGGGGCGAGGAACACGACGACGACGGAGGCGACCATGCCGCCGATGAACGCACCGATGGCGGCGGTGGCGAGCGCCTGTGCCGCCCGACCGTTCAGGGCCATCTTGTGACCCTCGAAGGTCGAGGCGATGGCGGACGCCTGCCCCGGCGTGTTCATGAGGATGCCCATCGTCGAATCGCCGAACAGGCCGCCGAAGTAGACGCCCGCGAACATGATGAACGCCGCAGTCGGGTCGAGGGAGAAGGTGATGGGCAGCAGCAGTGCGACCGCCATCGACGACCCGAGGCCGGGCAGGACTCCCACGGCGGTGCCGAGGAGGCATCCGATGAGGACCCACAGCAGGTTCGCGGGGGTGAGCGCGCCGGCGAAGCCCTCGCCGAGAAGTGTCAGGACGTCCATGTCAGAACCCTCCGAGGATGCCGGACGGGAGGGGCATCCCGAGGGCCATGTCGAAACCGATGTAGGCGAGCGAGCTGAGGGTGAACCCGACGACGAGGCTCTGCAGCCACTTCGTCGCGCCGAATGCCCGGGCGACGCACCAGAAGAGCAGACCCGCCGCGATGATCCAGCCGAGGATCTCGAGCAGGAAGGCGAAGGCGAGGAACGAGACGACGACCCACGCGAACGAGCGGAGGTCGACGCGGACGGGCGTGGCCGCGGGCTCTTCGCCGGCAGCTTCGGCGCGCGCCGCTTCGATCTCGGCGGTGAGCGCATCGGGCGTCGCGCGGACCTCGCGGATGGCGCCGACGGCGAGAGCGGCGGCGAAGACGCACAGGCCGGCCGCGATGATGCCGGGGAAGAACTGCGGCCCGGGGAACGCCGTGCCCTCCGGTACGCGCATCGTGACGATGCCGACGACCAGGTACGTCGCGAAGGCCACGAGGATCGCCGGCATCGTGAGGCCCTTGAGGAGCGCTGCGGCACCGGGGCCGGAGACCAGCCGCAGACGCTGGCCGACGACGGCGGATGCCGATGTGGGGTTGGCGGGGAACGTCACAGGCCCATCTCCTCGTACAGCGCGCGGATGCGCGTCTCCTCGTCTTTCAGGAACGTGTCGAGCTCGTCGCCCGTGATGATGCGTTCGGTCCAGTAGTAGCGGTCCATCGCGTCGGCCCACTCGGGGGTCGCGACGCTGTCGAGGACGAGCTGGGTGAGCGCCTCGCGCTCGCTGTCGTCCAGACCGGACGGCGCCGAGAGCGAGCGCCAGTTGGTCAGCGAGACGTCGTAGCCCTGTTCGGCGGCGGTCGGGATCTCGATGCCCTCGACCGGTTCCTTCGCCACCAAGGCGAGCGCGCGGAGGCGGCCCGCCTCGATCTGGTCGATGTTGTCGGGGTACCCGCCGGCCGCGGCCTTCGCCGTGCCGTTGAGAAGCGCCTGGATCGCCTCGCCGCCCCCGTCCGAGGAGATATACGTGGTGTCGACCGGCTCGATTCCGGCGGAGAGGGCGAGGTCGGTCACGACGAGCTGGTCGAACGAGCCGCCGCCGGTCCACGGCAGGGCTTTCGGGTCCTCCTTCCAGCCCGCCACGAGATCGTCGAGAGTCTCGTAAGGGGAGTCGGCCGGGACGACGATCACGTCGTACTCCTCGACGACCACCGCGAGCGGGGTGACATCGTCGAGCGTCGCAGCGGAGTTGAACTGGATCGTCGCGGCGAGCAGACCCGTACCGCCGACGAGCATGTTGTTCGGCTGGCCCTCGAGGACGGAGACGTTGCCGAGGGCGATCGTGCCGCCGGCGCCCGGCATGTTGACGACCTGCACGTTGTTCACGAGGCCGTTGGCCTTCTGAGCCTGCTGGAGTTCTCGAGCGACGCCGTCCCAGCCGCCGCCGGCGGCGGCGGGCGCGACGATCGTCATCGACGCGTTGATGTCGCTGCCGGTGCTCGCCGAAGCGATCGAGCCGGCGGCGGCGGTTCCGATCGCGGCTGCGGCGATCACCCCGCCGACGACGCGGCCGATCAGGGTACGCCGCCTGCTGGGCGGCGGTGCAGGGGTATCTGTCTGGGTCATCATCGCTCCATTCGCGCGGACATCGTCGTCTCCGCGAGATCGAAATAGGATGACAGCGCGCGGTGCGGCAGCGGCATTCTCCGGCTTTTGTTCTCATAAACGCTCACGCACCGTGCACGGACGGGAGTGGTGAACGATGGCGTCTCCGCGGCGGCCCCGCGCGCTTCGGCTCGCGCTGCTCGTCCTGCCGTCGGTGGTGACGCTCGCGGCGCTGTCGGCGACGGTCGCGGTCGCGATGACGGTGCAGGAGCGCACGATCCGCGACGCGACGGCCGAGCGGGTCATGGACGTCGCGGAGAGCCTCGCGGATCTCGCCGACGTGCGCGCGACCCTGTCGACCGTGACGGATGCCGGTCGCCCGGGCGATCTCGCCGACGCCGCCGACCTCGCCTCGGCGACGGCGGCGTTGCAGCCGCTCGCCGAGCTCGTCGCGGAGTCCGCGGGCGTCTACTACGTCGTGATCACCGACGACGAGGGCGTGCGCATCACCCATCCGCTCGCCTCGGAGCGGGGCGTGCAGGTCGAGACCACGAACGCGCCGGTGCTTGAGGGCGAGACCTTCCTCGGCACGGAGCGAGGCGCGTCGGGTCCGTCGCTGCGGGCGAAGGTGCCGGTGCGCGGTGACGGCGGGTCGATCGTCGGCATGGTCGCCGTCGGCGTGCTCGAGTCGAGCATCGCCGCCGACCGGGATGCAGCGCTCGCCGCGCTGCTGCCCTGGGGGATCGGCGCGCTCGTCGTCGCGTCGCTCGCGAGCTCGGCGTTGACGGCAGCGGTCGAGCGTCGCTTCCGCCGGACGGATGCCGCACTGGCCGAGAACGCGCAGATGCGACGGACGACCGCGGCACTCCGTGAGCAGGCGCATGAGTTCGGCACCCGACTTCACGTCGTCCACGGGCTCGTCTCGCGCGGCGACACCGCCGAGGCGCTCGACTACATCGAGGACGTCGCGCCCGTCCGCACCGCCGACGGGCCCGACCACACCGGAGAGCCGGTCGTGGCCGCGACCGTGCACGCCGTGCGGGCCGAGCTCCTGGAGTTCGGCGCGCAGGCGGAATTCGACCTCTCGCTCGAGGGGGATCTCGACGACGGTGCCGTCTCGGTCGTCGCGAACCTGTGCCGCAACGCCGGCGAGGCAGGAGCCCGACGCGTGCGCTGCGTTCTCCGCGACGCCGACGGCCGTCTCATCGGTGCGGTCGACGACGACGGCCCGGGAGTGGATCCGGCGGTGGTCGGTCGCATCTTCGGCCAGGGATTCTCGACGAAGGCGGACGCGACGGGTTTCGGGCGGGGGTACGGACTCGACACGGTGCGACGCACGGTGACGTCTCGCGGCGGAACGATCGAGGTCGGTTCGTCCGCGCTCGGCGGAGCGCGCTTCGCGTTCGAGATGGAGCGGGTGTGACCGGGCAGGCGATCCGAGTGCTCGTCGTGGACGACGACCGAGGGGCACGCGCGTTGCACGCCCGGTTCGTCGACGGCGTGCCCGGGTTCGTCGTGGCGGGGGTGGCCGGAACGGGACGGGAGGCCTTGGCGCAGGGAGCCGCGGGGGTCGACCTCGTCCTCCTCGACATGCGTCTGCCCGACATCAGCGGCGTCGAGGTGCTGCACCGGCTGCGGACGATCGCGCGAGGCGGTCCCGATGTCCTCGTGATCAGCTCCTCCCAGGATCAGACGACCGTCCGCCAGGCACTCGCCGGTCGGGTCGTCGGCTATCTCGTGAAGCCGTTCACCGAACACGCGCTGCAGGAGCGGCTCGAGCGGTATCGCGAAGAGCGCGACGCGACAGCGGATGCCGGGCGTGAACGTCCGCTCGCACAGGCCGAGATCGACCGCCTCCTGGCGACCGGCGGCATCCGCACCGTCACGTCGTCGGCCGGCGGGGCTCGGGCGCTGCCGAAGGGGCTCGCCGCCCCGACGCTGGAACGCGTACTGGCGGCGCTGGACGCCGGTACCGGGCGCTCCGTCGTCGACGTCGCCGCTGCCTGCGAGATGTCTCGAGCGACCGCGCATCGCTACCTCGCGCACCTCTCCGAGTCCGGCGCGATCGCGGTGTCTCACCGGTACGGCAAGCGGGGTCGTCCCGAGGTGCTCTATCGCCTCGCCCCGGGGTGAGACCCGAGGCCACCGTGGCCGATACGATCGCGACATGAGCCCTCGTGCCCTGCGTCTGCCCGCCGCGATGCTGTTCCTGGCCGCAGGCGCGGCGCTGAGTGCATGCTCGCCGATGTCCCTGCTGCAGATGCGGCTCTCGGACGTCACTGGCGAATCGGATCCGGACACGTCCGCCGAGATCATCGAGGAGTCGGACCCGGGGGCCGGGGACGCCTGGGTGACCGTCTCGTTCGAGGTGAACGAGGAGGAGTTCGACGTCGACCTCATGGACGCCCTCTTCGAGACCGAGCTCGCCGCCGACGAGGCGCTGCTCGATGCCGGCGCTGGTCAGATCGACGGCAACGGTGCCGGTGTCGGCGGCTACGACCTGTACTTCGTCGGCGACGACACCGCCGAGATGTGGCGCGTGCTGGAGCCGGTGTTCGCGGACGCCCCGGTGCCGTGGACGCGCGTCGAACTGTCCGACGGACTCGACGATGCGTCCCCCGAGGTGCTCACCCGGGAATGACCGGCGCAACTCGGCCGCGGCGTCGCGGTGTTACGGCGTGCAGCCAGAGTCGGGCGAACTCGGTCAGCGAAGCAACGAGAGAAAGTACTCGTCGGCCATCGCTCGCACGTCGTCGGCCCGCCGCTCGGGCGCGGCGTGTTCGTACACCTCGGCACGCTCGAGCTGCGCGGTGACGAAGCTCTCGAGAATCGTCGGCGGCGTGCCGGAACCGAGCTCCCGGGTCTGCGCCTTGAGCGCGATGAGATCGTGCACTGCCGTCCGCACGTGGTCGGCGACGTCTCCTTCATCGATGAGAGTCGGGAGGTCCATCGGCGGGACCGCCTGCGCCGGATGGACCTCGAGCCATCTGAGGGCGGCGGCGGGGCGGAGAACGTAGAAGAACCGTTTGAGCGAGCGTGCCCCCGCGCGCTGCTGACGGGCGACGTGCAGATAGTGACGACCGATCGATCCGCGCTCGACGATCCGATCAGCGAGGTCGAGCAGGCCGTCGCGGAACGCGGGGTCTCCCGTGTAGACGATGGGGGAGCGCAGCCATTCGACCGCCGTCGCATTCCCCTTCGCGATCAGCCGCACGGACTTGGCGAGATCCCAGCCGTTGACATCGAACACGGCGTCCAAAGGAGTCTCGATCACGTCGCGCTCGGGCCAGAGCGACAGATATCGCTCGCGGGGCCGCACGAAGACGAAACGACAGTCGTAGTCGCTGTCGGGGGAGGGGAACCCCCACGCGCGGCTGCCGCTCTCGATCGCCCAGGGGATCTCGACGTCGTGTTCGCGCGCCACCCCGGCGAGTCGACGATCGATCTCGGTGACGACGTCCGGATCGAGGACGGCGGGGATGGCACGCATGCCTCGACGATAGCGAGGGGCGGGTGACACCACGACACCCGCCCCTCGCTGTTCCCGTCGCGTCAGCGGATCTCGAACGAGACCGCCCGCAGCACCTCGTCGCGGGACGACGGCCCGATGAGGAGCTCGAACTCCCCGGGTTCCACGATGCGGCGGCCGGCCGCATCCACGATCGTGCACTCGGATGCCGGCAACTCGATGTCGACCGTCACAGTCGCGCCCGCTGCCACGTCGACGTGGCGATAGGCCTTCAGTTCCTTGTCGGCCCAGCTGACCGAGGTGACCGTGTCGCGGACGTAGACCTGGACGATCTCGTGCGCGGGGCGCCCACCGGTGTTCCGCAGTGTGATCCGGGCGTGCACCGTGTCACCGGCTGCGGCGACGGACGTCAGGACCTCCGCCTCGCCGTACGCGACGGACGTGTACGAGAGGCCGTCGCCGAACGCGAACGCCGGCTGCTGCGTGAGGTCGGCGTAGCGGTCGCCGTGCTGGCCCCGGATCTGGTTGTAGTACGTCGGCTGCTGACCGGCGTGCCGTGCGAACGAGATGGGTAGGCGTCCGGTGGGTTCGATCTCGCCGAGCAGCAGCTCCGCGATCGCTCGTCCGCCCTGCATGCCGGGGTTCGCGACCCAGATGACGGATGCCTCGCGCACCGACTCCGGCAGGATCAGCGGCTTCGACGCCATCAGAACGATGACGAGCGGTGTGCCGGCCGCCGCCAGCGCGTCGAGGAGTGCCCGCTGGCCGCCGATGAGGTCGAGCGTCGCGGTGGAGCGACCTTCGCCGACGAGCTCGATGCGGTCCCCGACGACGGCGACGGTCACGTCGGATCGCTCCGCGAGGGCTACGGCCTCGGCGATCTGCGCAGCGTCCGGTTCGCTCGGGGCGACGATCGGCGGTCGCGGCTGACCGTCGGGGAAGACACCCGCCGGGTCGTCGGTCAGGCGGAGGATGTCCGCGCCCCGGGCGCACTCGACCGTCGCGCCCGCGAGCTCGCGCAGCCCGTCGAGGACCGTCGTGATCTGGGCACGCGGGTGGCCCTCCGGCATCCAATCGACCTGTCCGGACGAGCCCGCCCAGTCGCCGAGCTGCGTCTGCGCGTCGTCGGCGAGGGGACCCACGACGGCGATCCGCCGGGTGTCGGACGCCAGCGGAAGCGTGCCGTCGTTGCGCAGCAGCACGAGCGAGCGGCGCGCGACCTCGAGGTTGAGGTCGGTGTGGGCGCTTCGCGCGATGACCGTCTCGATGCGCTCCCGATCGGGCAGGCGCGGGTTCTCGAAGAGGCCGAAACGGAACTTCAGCGACAGGATCCGCGAGACCGCCTGATCGATGTCGGCCTCGGTCAGCATCCCGCGCTCGACGGCCTCGAGGGCGCCGGTGAAGAAGCCGGGCGTCGTCATGACCATGTCGTTGCCGGCCTTCACGGCCGCGGCGGCGGCGCTGGCGTAGTCCGGCTGCACCTTCTGCTCCCACACCATGCGGCCGACGTTGTCCCAGTCGGTGATGAGTGTGCCCGTATAGCCCCACTCGCCGCGCAGCACGTCGCTGAGCAGCCAGTCGTTCACCGTGATCGGCACACCGTCGGTGGTCTGGTAGCCGAGCATGAAGGTGCGGCATCCCTCCCGTGCGACGCGTTCGAACGGCGGCAGGAACCAGGAGCGCAGCTTGCGGCGGGAGATGTCGGCCTCGCTCGCATCGCGACCGCCCTGGGTCTCGGAGTAGCCGGCGAAATGCTTCGCGGTCGCGAGGATCGCGTCGCGGTCGTCGAGCCCGTCGCCCTGGTAGCCGCGGACCATCGCCGAGGCGAGCTCGCCGATGAGGAACGGGTCCTCGCCGAACGTCTCGCCCACCCGTCCCCAGCGGAGGTCGCGCGCGATGCAGAGGACGGGCGAGAAGGTCCAGTGGATGCCGGTGGCCGCCACCTCGGCGGCCGTCGCCTTCGCGACGCGCTGGACGAGGTCCGCGTCCCACGACGCGGCCATGCCGAGCTGCGTCGGGAAGATCGTCGCGCCTTCCCAGAACGAGTGTCCGTGGATGCAGTCCTCGGCGACGAGGAGCGGGATCCGCAGACGCGTCTGCGACGTCAGTTCCGCGGCGCGGAGCACCTTTTCGGGCGAGGTGTGCAGGATCGACCCGGCGTGCCGCTCGAGCACGATGTGCTCGAGTTCCTCGCGGGCGTCGAACTGCATCATCTGACCGACCTTCTCGGGCAGGGTCATCCGCCCGAGCAGATCGGCGACGCGATCGTCGACCGACAGGGTGGCATCCCGGTAGGCGGCCTCGGCGGTGTCGACGCTCGTCATCCGCGGCTCTCCTGTCGGGTGGCGGGGACCTCGACGCTGCGGACGACGGTGACGGCGTCGTTGACGTCGAGGCCCTTCTTCTTCATCGCGCGGGCGCGCTCGCCGGCGGAGCGCAGGCGGGGGTTCACGTACTCGTCGATGCCGAAGTTGATGAGCGACAGCGCGACGCCGATGGCGGCGATGCACAGGCCCGGGGGCAGGTACCACCACCATTGGTTCTGGCGGAACGCGCCCTGCGCGCTCGCCCAGTTGAGGATGGTGCCCCAGTTGTAGGTGTTGACCGGGATCACGCCGATGTACGACAGGGTCGTGAGGCCGAGGATGGCCGCGGTCACGGTGCCGACGAAGCTCGCAGCGATGAGGGCCATGAGGTTCGGCAGCATCTCGACCGTGATGATGCGACGGAGCGGCTCACCGTTGGCCCGTGCGGCCTGGATGAAGTCGCGGTTGCGGAGCGACATCGTCTGCGCGCGCAGGACGCGCGCGCCCCAGGCCCAGCCGGTGATGCCGAGGACGGCGGCGATGAGGACGAGCGGCGGCTCCTCGAACATCGACGCGACGATGATGATGAGCGGCAGGCCCGGGATCACGAGGAACACGTTGGTGAGCGCCGAGAGGCTCTCGCTCTTCCACCCGCGGACGTAGCCCGAGACGACACCCACGACGATGGCGATGACGGTCGCGAGGATCGCGGCGAGGAAGCCGACGACGATGACGCCGCGCGTCCCGTAGATGACCTGGCTGAGGACGTCCTCGCCGATGTGGGTGGTGCCGAGCCAGTGCTCGGCCGACGGCGGCTGGAACCGCGCCGTGTTGTCGACCTGCGTGGGTGAGAAGGGCGCGAGGACGTCGGCGAAGATCGCGATGAGGACGAAGAAGGCGAGGATGGCGAGGCCTGTGAGGGATTTCGCGTTCCGGAACATCGCGAACGCCGATCCGAGCCGGGCCCAGAAGGTGTTCGGCGTCGGGTCCTCGGTGCGGGCCATGCGGATCGTGGCGGTGGTGGTCATGTCAGGCCTCCGTCTGGCGGGTGCGCGGGTCGAGGAACGCGTAGGCGATGTCGGCGAGGATGTTCGCCACCAGCACCGACAGCGTGATCACGAGGAAGACGCCCTGCATGAGCGCGTAGTCCTTGCCGTTGGTGGCATCCAGCAGCAGCTTTCCGACGCCGGGGTAGCTGAAGACCATCTCCATCACGATCGTGCCGCCGACGATGAAGCCGATCGACAGTGCGAAGCTCTGGATTTGGGGGAGGACCGCGTTGCGGGCGGCGTAGCGCCACAGCACCCGTGAGTTGGGCATGCCCTTGGCCTGCGCCACGGTGATGTAGTCCTCGTCGAGGACCGTGAGCATCATGTTGCGCATGCCGAGCATCCACCCGCCGAGCGAGGCGATGATGATCGTCACCGCGGGGAGCGTGCCGTGGTGGATGACCTGCCCGATGAACTCGGGGGTGAATTCGGGCGAGTAGCCCACGCCGTACGCCTTGCCGATCGGGAACCACTTGAGGTTGACCGAGAAGAGCGCGATGGCGAGCAGCCCGAGCCAGAAGTAGGGGATCGTGCTGAGGAAGGTCGTGATCGGGATCAAGACCTCGGAACGGCTGCCGCGACGCCAGCCGATGACGGCGCCGCCGATCGTGCCGATGAGGAACGAGATGATCGTGGCGAAGCCGACGAGTCCCACCGTCCAGGGGAGGGACTGGCTGATGACCTCGCCGACGGGGCGCAGGCCGTGCAGGAGCGAGACGCCGAGGTCGCCGCGGAGCATGAGGCCCCAGTAATCGACGTATTGCTGCCAGAGCGATTTGTCGGTGTCGATGCCGAGCAGAGCGCGCAGCGCGTCGGCCGCCTCGGGGGTGACGTTGCGGTTGCGGGCGAGGTACTGGTCGACCGCGTCGCCCTTCATCAGGCGAGGCAGGAAGAAGTTGATCGTGATCGCCGCCCACAGCGTGAAGAGGTAGAACAGGGCGCGGCTGCCGAGGAAGCGCCACGGGATGCGGGAGCGCCCCTTGACGGCGGTCGTGGCGGTCGTGCCTACCTCGAGTGCGTCGGGTGTTTCGACGGGCAATTGGGGTTCGACGGCGGTCATCGGGCACCTCCGGAGAGTCCGGGAGCCGACGCGAAGTGGCTCTCGGGGTCGGGGGACGCAGCGCGGAGCTCCTGCGTGTACGGGTTCTGGGGACGCAGGATCACGTCGTCGGCGGTGCCGCTCTCGACGACCTTGCCCTGGTTGAGCACGAGGATCTCGTCGCTGAAGTGGCGCGCGGTCGCGAGGTCGTGGGTGATGTACAGGACTCCGAGGCCCTCTTCGCGCTGCAGGTCGGCGAGGAGGTTCAGGACGCCCATGCGGATCGACACGTCGAGCATCGACACCGGCTCGTCGGCGACGAGCAGCCGGGGGCGGGATGCCAGGGCGCGGGCGATCGCGACGCGTTGCCGCTGTCCGCCCGAGAGCTCGTGGGGACGGCGGTCGATGACCGAGTCGGGGTCGAGGCGGACGCGGTCGAGCAGGCGTCGTACCTCGTCTTCGACGTCCTTCTTGGGGACGACGTTGTCCAGGCGAAGAGGGCGTTCGACGTGGTGACGGATCGAGTGGTAGGGGTTCAGCGACGCGAACGGGTCCTGGAACACCATGCGGAGCTGCTGCCGGTAGTCGCGCAGGCCTTTGCCGCGGCGGGGGATGGGCGTGCCGTCGAGGCGGACCTCGCCGGTTGTGGGCGTCTCGAGCTGCGTGAGGATCTTGGCGATCGTCGACTTGCCGCTGCCGGACTGGCCGACGAGGCCGATCGTCTGACCGGACGTCAGGGTGAACGACACGTCGTCGAGGGCCTTCATCTGACCGGCGCCGCGGACGTGGTAGATCTTCGTGACGCTGTCGAATTCGAGTGTGGTCATCGGACGACGACCCCCCTTTCACCGGTAAGTCGCGGGAACGAGGACAGCAGCGTGCGCGTGTACTCGTGCTGCGGGGTGGTCCAGATGCGCTCGGCGGTGTCGATCTCGACGATCTCGCCCTTGCGCATGATGGCGATGCGGTCGCTGATCTCGAGGAGCAGCGGCAGGTCGTGCGTGATGAAGATGACGGAGAAACCGAACTCGTGGCGCAGCTGCGAGATCTGCTTGAGGATCTCGCGCTGCACGAGGACGTCGAGGGCGGTGGTCGGTTCGTCCATGATCATCAGCTGCGGACGGAGCGCGAGCGCCATGGCGATCATGACGCGCTGGCGCATGCCGCCGGAGAGTTCGTGGGGGTAGGAGCGGGCGCGGGCGGCGCCGACCTTGACGATCTCGAGCAGCTCGTTCACGGCGTCGCGACGCGCGGCCCGGTTCATGTCGGGCCGGTGCACCTCGAAGACGTCGGCGAGTTGCGAGCCGATCGTGGCGACGGGGTTGAGGGCGTTCATCGCTCCTTGGAAGACCATGGAGATCTTGTCCCAGCGGAAGCGGCGCATCTCCTCCTGGCCGAGCGAGTTGACGTCGATGTCCTCGCCGGAGATGTCACGGAAGGTGACGGATCCGCTCGAGATGACGGCGGGTGCCTTGAGCAGGCGCTGGATGCCGTAGGCGAGGGTGGTCTTGCCGCACCCGCTCTCGCCGGCGAGTCCGAGGATCTCGCCGCGGCGCAGTTCGAGGCTGACGTGGCTGACGGCTTCGACCGGCGGGTCGACATCGTAGACGACCGAGAAGTCGTCGACGGACAGTAACGAATCGCGCATCGGTGCGTGCTCGCTTTCGTGGAGGTGAGCAGGGGAGTGGTGGGGCGGATGCCGCGGGCCTTGCGGCATCCGCCCCACTGTCGGTCGGATTACTCCTTGGGCTTCAGCTTCGCGAGAATCTGAACGACGCCGGCCTGCGTCGGGTCGCCCGCGGCGTACTGGTCGTCCTCCGAGGGCCAGCCGACGTAGTTGCGGGTGTTGAACTCGCCGAGCAGCGGGTGTGCGCCCAGCGGGATGGCGGGGACGTTCTCGACGAACGCCTTCTGCAGAACGGCACCGGCCTCGGCGCGCTCGTCGTCGGATGCCGCGTTGGCGTAGGTGTTCAGCGCCTCGGTCACCTTCGGATCGTCGAAGCGACCGAAGTTGAAGGAAGCCTTGTCGTCGACGATCCACTTGGGGTCCATCGTCGACGTGTACAGGCCGTACGCGTTGCCGGTGTCCTCGAGCCAGTGGATGATCGCGTCGAAGTTGCCCTCCTGCTTGCCGGCGTCCCAGCCGCCGAAGTCGGGCTGGTCGACGTTCACCTTGATGCCGAGCGCCTTGTCGAGCTCCTCGGAGATGAGCTGCTGCTCGGTGTTCCAGTCGCTCCAGCCGGCGGGCACCGACACCGAGAACTCGACGGCCTCACCGTCGGGGTCGGTCAGCTTTCCGCTGTTCCAGGTGTAACCCGCGTCGGTGAGGATGTCCTTGGCCTTGTCGACGTCGACCGAGTAGTTGTCGTCCTTGTACTCGTCGATGATCTCGTCCTGGAGCACGGAGCTCAGGCCGGTCTTGTTCCAGATCGCCTCGCTCGCGCCTTCGCGGGCGATGTCGACGTAGGCCTCGCGGTCGATGGTCCACGCGAGCGCCTCGCGCAGCGCCGGGTCGTTGAACGGCTTCTTCTGCAGGTTCATGAAGAGCGTGCCGGCACCCGGGGTGGGCGAGACCAGGAACACGTTGTCGGGGTCTGCGTCGAGGTAGCTCTGCTGGACCTGCGGGATGAAGGCCTGCGCCCAGTCCGCATCTCCCGTGGCGAGGGCCGTCGTGAGGGCGGCGTTGTCGCCGTAGGAGACGTAGTTCAGCTGCGGAACGGCGAGGTCGCCGCCCCAATAGTCGGGGTTCGCCTTGAGCGAGACCGACTCGGTCGACCAGTTCGACATGACGTACGGGCCGGTGCCGACGAGCTTGCCCTCGTCGGTGAGCGGGTCGGTGTTCGGGTCCTCGATGTCCTTCCAGATGTGCTCCGGGACGATCGGGGTGTGCAGGACGCGGCCCTGCGAGGTGAACTTCGAGCTCGAGAAGGTCAGCACGACCGTGTCGCCGTCGGCCTTGACGTCGGTGACGCCGAGCGCGCCGGTGTCGGTCAGCTTTCCGCTGAGGTACTGGTTGAACGTGAAGACCACGTCGTCGGCGGTGAAGTCCTCGCCGTCGCTCCACTTGACGCCGCTGCGGGGCGTGACGGTGAGCTGCGTGTAGTCGTCGTTCCACTCGACCTTCTCGGCGAGCCACGGGGTGGTGCCGAGGTCGCCGGTGGGGTTGACGAGCGCGAGGGGTTCGAAGATGACCTTCGAGTAGCCGTAGCGCGAGCCGGCCGAGTCGCCGAGGTACGGGTTGTGGGATTCGGTGGTGATCGCGCCGTCGGGCTTCGCGATCGTGAGCGCCGCCCCAGAGCCGTTGCCGCTGGAGGTGTCGGTGCCCCCACCGGCGGCGCAGCCGGTGAGGATGAGTGCCGCGGTGAGACCGGCGGCGGCGAGGGAGGTCTTCAGCCTCATTGCTTCTCCTTCATCTGTGGTCCCGGCGCCGCGAAAAGACCTCCGAAGGAGTGCCACTCGGCGCTGAGTGTGATTGCATGGGAAAACTTACAATCAAGTAAGTAAGTTCACAACCCTCCAGTGATGCGGACGACGCGATCCGCGTAAAATCTCATCCGCATCTGGGGAAGAAGGCAGATCATGGTCGATAGCCGACACCAGACGAAGTCGCGTCCGGCGACCCTCGTCCGTCGTCGAGAGATCCTCGACGCGGCGCAGGAGATCTTCGGATCCAAGGGCTTCGCGAACGGCACCCTGCAGGACATCGCCGAGCAGGTCGGGATGACGCACGCCGGCATCCTTCATCACTTCGGTTCGAAGGATCAACTGCTGCTCGATGTGCTCGAGCACCGGGATCAGACGGACGTCGTCGATCTGGACGGCGGTCGAATCCCGGGTGGGATGGAGCTGTTCCGCCACCTGGTGCACACGGCGATCATGAACATGCAGCGTGCCGGGATCGTGCAGGCGTACGCCGTGCTGTCGGCGGAATCGGTCACGGACGACCATCCGGGACGGCAGTACTTCGAACACCGGTACACCGTGCTGCGTAAGGACCTGCGCGAGGCGTTCGAGCGCGTGTGCGCGGAACGGGACATCACCGATCCCGGCTCGATCGCGCATGGGTCGGCCGCGATCCTCGCCGTGATGGACGGACTGCAGGTGCAGTGGCTGCTCGACCCGGCGGCGGTCGATCTGGGACGCGCGTCCGAGTTCGCGATCGAGGCGATCGTCGCCGCGGTCATCGAGCCGCGTCCGTCCGTGCTGGCAGAGCCCGCCTGAGATTCTTTTCCGTCCGGGTGTCGATTCCGGTCACGCTCGTTCGACGCGATAGTGAGAGGGACGAGACACGGCCCCCGGAAGTCAGGAGATGACCATGAAGCACATGCTGATCATGCGGAGCACGCAGGCTGCGGCGGAGAAGTTCGCCGAGACCGACTTCGAGGCGGTCATCAACGCGATGGGCGCGTACAACGAGTCGATGATGACCGCGGGCGTTCTCGTCGGTGGCGACGGCCTCGCGCCCGAGCCGGGTTACGTCATCGACTTCGACGGTGAGACGCCGGTGGTCAGTGACGGCCCGTACGGCGAGGTCCACGAGCTCTTCAACGGATTCTGGATCGTGCAGACGGCGACCGCCGAAGAGGCCGTGGAGTGGGCCAAGCGTGCGCCGCTGACGCCGGGGAGCAAGCTCGAGGTGCGTCGGGTGACCGACGAGTCCGACTTCACGGACTTCGCGGACAACGAGTACATCGAGAAGGAGAAGGGCTGGCGCGAGCAGCAGGGCGCGTGAGTCGATGAGCGACGTCCGGCGCGAGATCGAGGCGGTCTGGCGGATCGAGGGGATGCGGATCGTGGCATCCCTCGCCAAGGTGACGCGCGACCTCGCGCTCGCCGAGGACGTCGCTCAGGAGGCGCTGGTCGAGGCCCTGTCGGCGTGGCCGCGCGACGGGATGCCGGGGAATCCGGGCGCGTGGCTTACGGCCGTGGCGAAGCGCCGGGTGATCGACGTGTGGCGGCGGCGGACGGCGCTGGACGACCGGTACGCCGGGATCGCGCACGAGCTGACCGACGTGGTCGAGGCGGAGTGGGTGCCGATCGCCGATGACATGCTGCGGCTCGTGTTCACTGCGTGCCATCCCTCCCTGTCACGGGAATCGCAGGTCGCGTTGACGCTGCGCGTGGTCGCGGGGCTCACGACGGAGGACATCGCGCGGATGCTGCTGGCGACCGTACCGGCGGTGCAGGCGCGGATCACCCGGGCGAAGAAGACGTTGGCGGCCGGTGGCATCCCATTTGAGACGCCGGACCCGTCGGAGTGGCCGGGCAGGCTGGGCGCCGTGTTGAGCGTCGTCTACATGGTCTTCACGGAGGGTTACGCGGCGACCTCGGGGGAGCGCTGGGTACGGCCGGACCTCGCCGACGAGGCGATCCGATTGGGGCGGGTCGTGGCGGGGCTGCTGCCGCGGGAACCCGAAGTGCTCGGGCTGTTGGCGCTGATGGACTTCCAGCGGGCGCGGTTCGCCGCGCGCGAGACCCGGGAAGGTGCGCCGGTGCTGCTCGGCGACCAGGACCGGACCCGGTGGGATCACAGCCAGATCGCGCGAGCAACCGACGAGTTGCGACGAGCGGATGCCGCGGCCGCCGCGCAGGGCCGGGGCCGTGGTCCGTACGCGTTGCAGGCTGCGATCGCGCAGTGCCATGCGGTGGCGGCGAGCGTCGACGAGACGGATTGGGAGCGCATCGTGGTGCTGTACGAGATGCTGGGTCGGGTGGCGCCGAGCCCGATGGTCGAGCTGAACCGCGCCGCGGCGGTATCGATGGCGGTCGGTCCGGCGGAGGCGCTGACGATCGTCGATGAGCTGGACCGGTTGGGTGCTCTGCAGGGGTCGCACGTGCTTCCCAGCGTGCGGGGCGAACTGCTGGCGCGGTTGGGCCGGAAGGATGCGGCTTGGGCGGAACTGATTCGAGCCGCAGAGCTGTCGACGAACGATGTGCAGCGCCGCGTCCTGCGTGACAAAGCGGATGCGCTGAAGGGGCCCGAGTAGGCGCCGTTGCTCGGTGGGTGCTGGCCTGTCGAAGGGGCACGGTGTTCGATCGCACGGGCACGTCGGCCCGCGCGTCATTTATGCGTTCCGTCCGGTCTCGATTCGCCAGGCTTGCGTGCCTTCCTGCGCGCCCACGTGCCTACGTGCCTGCATGTCTGCGTGTCTGCGTGTCTGCGTGTCTGCGTGTTCGTGGGCGCGGCGGCGAGCTTCAGAAGGGTGCAGGGGATCCGGGTGTGGTGGTGGCAGGGGTGAAGGCGACGGCCGGGGTGGGTGCGTCTTCGCGATACGTTCTGCCAAGGGGTGAGGTCCATTCCAGGACGCCACCCTTCAGTTGTCGGACTCTCCAGGCGGTGAACTGCTTCATCGAGTGATGCCGTTGGCACAGGTGGGCGAGGTTCGAGAGTTCGGTCTTGCCGCCGAGCGCATGGTCGTGGGTGTGGTCGACTTCGCAGCGGATCGCGGCGACGCGGCATCCGGGGAACCGGCAGTGCTGGTCGCGCGCTTGCAGGAACCGTCGCGTGCCGGACGGGACCCGGTATGAGTCGGTCGCGATGGTGACCCCGGTAGTGGGTTCGTGGAAGAGGCGCTCCCAAACCCCGGTGCCGCCGGCGAGTGTCCGCGCGGTGGCGGGATCGATGGGGGAGCGTCCGGCGAGGTCGCACGGTCCGTCGTCTGCCCCGGTGAGTGTCGCGGCCGGGACGAGGACCTGCACCCGTGCCCGGATCGCGCCGAGCGGGCCGGCGGTGGTGTCGCCGGTGTCGTCGAGCGCGGGTGTTCCGGCGAGCAGCAGGTCCGCCAACACGTCGGCGCGGACCTGATCTGTCGTGCGAGCGTCGGTCGCGACCACATCGGCGTTCGCCCCAGACGAGCGCTCCTCCCGCGTGTCGACGATCGCTCGTGCCTGCTGAGTGAGCCGGTCGTGGATCCCCTCCGCGATCACCGTCGGCAGCGTGGCGATCAGATCCGACATCCCGTCCCGCCCCGGAATCAACCGCACGCACCGCCCCGCCGCAGCCTCTTCGTGTCGTTCGGCGAAGGATCGTGGGTGCATCCGGTGGGCGAGGATCTCGAGCTCACCTCGAACCCGGTTCGGTGTCTGACCGTCGCAGCGTTCGATCGCGATGGTCTCGAACTCCGCCCACAGTTCTCCGGGCAGGTTCGCACCGGCGTCCACGATCGCCATGACATGCCCACGCACGATCCGCCCCGCCTCCCACGCCGCCACCGCCGCGGGGAACCCTTCGATGATCAGCCGGGCTTCCCCGATGCGGCGTTGCACGGTCCGGTCGGTGATCCGCATCACCCCGCCGACCTCGGCGGCGATCGAGCGTAGGACCATGTCGTGCACCTGGACTCTCGCGTTCCGAGGTGCGGTCTGCACGTCTGCGAGCCGTCCCGCGGCGGCGAGCACGCGGAGCTCCCGGATCTGCACGCGCGCCAACTCGATTCCCACGTTCTCGACGTCCGCGACGATGCCCGCGATGGCGGCGAGATACGCCTCACCATCGGGGGTTCCCATCGCTCCTGTCATACCTGCACTCTCGCACCGACCTCCGACATCACGACCCCCAAAACCCCGGAGATCACACGTTACGAACATGCTCGAGATGAGAAATCGCTCATCTACTGAGCGGACAACATCCAGGGGTTCCGAAGGCACACGATCCTCCCGATCTAACGGCCGCGGCCGCATCCCGCAACCCCGCGCATCGCCTCAGCGCAGCCGCATACGGTGGCCGAAACGATACGAACGGAGCGTGTGATGCGGACGTACGACTATCTGATCGTCGGTGGCGGAATGGTGGCGGATGCGGCGGCCCGCGGCATCCGCGAACTGGACCCCGACGGCACGATCGGCATCCTCAGCGCAGACGTCGACCCACCGTACACGCGTCCGGCGCTGTCGAAGAAGCTGTGGACCGACCCGGACTTCACGTGGGATCAGGTTCCGCTGGGCACCGACGAGACCGGTGCCGAGATCCGCCTCGAGACGCTCGTGACCGGGATCAATCGCGAGGCGAAGACCGTGTCGATCGGCGACGGCAACGACCTCGGTTACCGGCGACTGCTGCTCGCGACCGGCTCGAAGCCCCGCGAGATCCCGGTGCCCGACGATGACCGCATCCTGTTCTTCCGGTCCGCCGAAGACTACCGGCGCCTCCGCGACCTCGCGGCGAACGGCGGCCGCGCGGTCGTCATCGGCGGCGGCTACATCGGCGCCGAGATCGCCGCGGCGCTCGTGCAGAACGGTGTCGAGACGGAACTCGTGTTCCCGTCCGAGGTGCTCGGCGACGGCACGTTCCCGCCCGCGCTCGCGAAGCGATACGAGCAGCTCTTCCGCGACGGCGGCGTCGAACTCGTCCCGGGTGCGCGGGTGGAGGAGGTCCGGACCGCGGGCAACCGCCTGCACGTCGTCCTCGAGAGCGGCGAGGAACGTCCCGCCGACATGGTCGTGCTGGGGCTGGGCGTCGATCCCGTCACCGATCTCGCCGAGCAGGCGGGGCTCGAGGTCGACGAGGGCGTGATCGTCGACGAGAACCTCATCACCAGCGACGAGTCGATCTGGGCAGCCGGCGACATCGCTTCGTACCCCGACCCGATCCTCGGACGCACGCGCGTCGAGCACGTCGACAACGCGAACGAACAGGGCGTGGCTGTTGGCCGGTCGATGGCGGGGGAGCGGCTGCCGTATACCCACACCCCGTACTTCTACTCGGCTGTCTTCGGAGTGCGATGGGAGGCCGTCGGCACGCTCGATCCCGAGAAGGATCCGCTCGTCGTCGACCTCGACGAGGACCGCACGGTCGTCTACTACCGCGACGAATCCGGTGCGCCCGTCGGTGTGCTGCTCTGGAACGTGGAGGACGCCCGCGACCTCGCGCGCGCCGTGCTCGTCGACGGCGAGACGGATGCCGAGGCGCTCCGCACGCGCATCGGCTGAGGGCTCCGGCGCGGGCCGCGCGGCGGTGACCGTCGATTCGATCCGACGCGCCGTCGGTGCCGAACAAGGTTCGTGACGATCACTCGGCAGCCCAGCGCGCCCCTCGGGCGCCCTCGGCTCGAGACGGATGCCGGCGCCCTCGGGCTGCGGCGCGTCGAAGTCTGCACCGGCCTCGGCGCGGTCGTCGCGCGCGCGAGTGCCGCCATCGGCCCGGTCGCAACGGTCCTGTTGCACGGCGCAGCGGGATCGTGGACCACCTGGACCCCGCTGCTGCGAGCCGCAGTCCGCTCCGGCGATCCGTTGCCGGACGTCGTCGCCGTGGACCTGCCCGGGTGGGGGGAGAGCCCGTTCCCTCAGGCCGGAATCGATGTCGGGGAGCTCAGCGAAGCGATCCACGATGTCGTCATGCGCCTCGGATACGCCCGATGGAACGTCCTCGGGCACTCGCTCGGCGGTGCGCTCGCCCTCGACCTGGCCGCGCGCTTCCCCGATCGCACCGAGTCGGTGTTCCTCGTCTCGCCGTCCGGACCCGCGGTCCTCGACGCCGTGCGACGACCGCTGCGTGGGGGTTTCCGCCTGCCCGGCTTCGCGGGAATGCTCCTGGCCATGCGCGTCCTCCGGGGTCTCGGCGACGCGGCGTCACCGCTGCTGCGAGGACTCGACCGGACTGGTCTGCTTCGGCTCTTGAGCGCGCCGCTGTTCGCGCGGCCGCGCCGGATCGACCGCTCGGTGGTCCACGCGCTCGCCGACGAGATACGGCCGGGATCGTTCGTGGCCGCGTCGCGGGCGGCAGCCGCCTACGACGAGTCGGCGTGGCGCGGCATCCGCTGCCCGGTGCGGTCGGTCCGCGGCGCGCGCGACGTGTTCGTCGGCCGGGATGACGCACGAGGACTGTCAGTTCTGGTCGCCGACTTCGCCGAGACGGTCCTGCCGGACGCCGGTCACTTCGCGGCCGTCGAGCGACCTGCTGAGGTCTTGCGGCTGCTCCGCCGCTCCGTGGTCTAGGCGTCGATGCGAACGGCGGTTCCAGAGACGACGATGCCGCCCGCCGGGGGGATGTCCACGGTCAGTTCGCCGGGTCGGCCGACGTGTGCACCCTGCTCGATGACGACTCGTGCGGCGGTGCGACCGCACCGAGCGATCGCAGGTACGCGCCGAACGAGGCCGCCGCCGACCCGGTCGCCGGATCCTCGGTGATGCGCCCAACGGGGAAGAGATTGCGAGCGACGAACCGGCTCGGCGCCACGCGGTGGGCGATCGTGATCGTCGCGGGCCAGCCCTGGTTATCCATGAGCGCTCGCACGCGCTCCGCGTCGAACGTGAAGCCGTCGAAAGCATCGCGGCCGGCGACGACGATGACCGGATGCGGGTTGCCCGCGTGTGCGATGCGAGGCGGCAGGTCCGCATCGAGGGATGCCGGGTCGAGCCCGACCTCGTGGAGGATCGCCGCGAGGTCGTCCGCGGCGAGCGGCGACACGGACGGTTCGACGCTCGTGAACGAGGCGCGTGTGCCCGCGGCATCCGTACTGACCTGGATCTCGACGATGCCCACGGGCGTCGCGAACCGGATCACGCCCGTGCCGGCGCGACCGGCGTCGGCGAGCGCGACCGCGGTGGCGATCGTCGCGTGTCCGCAGAACGGCACCTCGGCGATGGGGGAGAAGTAGCGGATCGTCAGGGCGCCGTCGGCGTCGATGCCCGTGATGAACGCGGTCTCGGAGAAGTCGATGTCGGCGGCGATCCGCTGCATCGCCGCGTCCTCGAGGGTGGACGCGTCGAGGACGACCCCCGCGGGGTTGCCGCCCTCGGGGTGAGTCGTGAAGGCGGCGTAGCGGAGGATGTCGAGATCGGGCACCGTTCGAGGCTATGCCCGTGTGAGGGGTCAGCGGCGGACGAGGTCCGCGACGATGGGCCGGTGATCGGTCGCGATGCCGGCGATGTCGAGCGTGGAGACTCTGGCGGCATCCCACTCCGATGTTGTCAGGACGTTGTCGATCGCGGCGCCGAACAGCGGCGGGACCATCGACGGCCAGGTCGGCGCGAAGGTCCCGACCGTGCGACACGAGCCGAGCCGGCCGCCGGGCATGTTCGCGGGGACGGCGTTGAGGTCGCCGGCGACGATCGTGTCGGGGGAGTTGCAGTGCGAGGCGATCCAGTCGAGCCCGAAATCCCGCCCCGAGGAATCGCCGCGGAAGCTGAGGGCGACGAGGTGCGCGGCGACGATGCGCGGCGCAGCACCGTCGACCTCGGGAGCGAGGACGAAGCCGGACGTGCGGCCCGATTCGTCCGCGTCGGCGACCCGGTAGCGCGGCAGGTCGTCTGCGACGAGCACAGTCACTGCGATGCCGCGCACGCCGTAGCTCACGTACCCCGGTGGTACTTCGCCGTCCCGGAGGAGGTTGCCCTGATAGAGCTCGCTGAGGACGACGATGTCGGGATGGAGTGCACCGATGAGGGCCGCGCGGGATGCCGCATCCTCCGCTCCTTGGAGGACGTTCCAGCCCAGCACTCGCAGCTGACCGTCCTGGCGAGCCGGGACGGCGTCGGATGCGACGGTGGCGGGCATCGACACCGCCACCACGAGGAGCGCGACGAGAAGGCCGAGGCTCACACCGCCGGTGCCGAGCACCGCGGCTCTGCCGCGTCGCCGAAAGATCAGCGCGACGAATGTCAGGATCAGGGAACCGACGAGCATCCCGGCGAAGACGAACCCGGGAAAGGCGAGCGCGCCGCTGAACAGCCACCAGCGCGCGAGGAAGCCGAGCTCGCGGCCGGCGATGTAGACGATCGCGACGACCGCGATCAGTGCTGCGCCGACGAGGAGCAGCCGTGTGAGCCGGTCTCGTGCGACGCGTCGTTCGTCCGTCTGCATGTCCTACGCCCCCCGCGCGGTACCGTGCGGCTGGGTCGCCGCGACCCCACGTTACCCGTGCGCATCGCACCGACCCCGTGCCATGCTCCGAGTATCGAAAGGGCGCTTGACCTCGCCCTTGGGGCAGGGCTGAGAGTGAACCTGTGATTGCACGAGACGACGAGTGGATGACCGCCGGCCGGTTCGGCGCGTCGACGTTGCTGTCGGCGAAGGCGCTCCGGATCTACGCGGAGCGCGGATTGCTCGCGCCGCGCCGGGTGGATGCCGAGACCGGGTACCGCTACTACTCGTCCGACCAGGTTCAGACGGGGTGGCTGATCGCGCTCCTGCGCTCGGCCGACCTGTCGCTGGACCAGATCGCGGCGATCGTCGATCTCGCCGAGGAGGATCCGGATGCCGCTGTCGCCCTGCTCGACGAGGCGACGGCAGCGATGGATCGTCGGACGCAGGCTCACCATGTCGTGCTCGCTCGGGCGCGGCTTCATCTCACGAAGGAGACCCAGATGTCCGCTGTCGAGACTGCCATCGAGGGCGATCGCCCGGTCCTGAGCGTGATGCGACGCATGGCGCCTCACGAGATGGACCAGGTCATCCACGACGAGGTCCACCACCTGCGCCAGATGGCCGAAGGTGCGGGCCTGCAGGTGACGGGGGATGCCTTCGGGGTCTTCCACGCGCCTGTCACCGACGACTCGAACGGTCCGCTCGAGATCGTGCTGCCCGTCGACGGGCTGATCGACGGCGACGAGGACGTCCGCAGCTATCGGATGACGGGCGGCCAGGTCGCCCTTCGCCACGCCGAGGGCCGCGAGACCGACTTCCCCGAGATCCTCGCGCTCTACGACGAGGTGCACGCCTGGCTGATGGATGCCGGGCGTACCCCCATCGGCCCGCCGCGGGAGATCTGGCACAACTCGCCGCGCGACGACGAGCCGCTTCGGCTTACGGTGGCCTGGCCGTTCGCGGGGTGAAGGTCATCCGTCCCGCATCCGCAAGAGGCAGATTCCTGCCGCCGTCTGCGGCAGAGTGGGACGCGCAAGCCCGTCACGCATGTCATCGCCGCAGCCCGGTGCATCCGAATCGGTGTTCGCTACGAACAAGCTCGGAAGGGATGACATGAGCACTCACACCACAGGCAAGCGGTTCTACTTCTGGGCCGCCCTCTCGGGCCTGGTCGGAGGCGGGGTTTTCCTCGCGGTCGCCGAGCTGGCTGCGCTGATCTTCGCGCGAACGGCCAGCCCGATCCTCGCGGTCGGCGCGTTCGTGATCGACATCGTCCCGCGGCCGCTCAAGGAGTTCGCGATCTCCACGTTCGGCGAATACGACAAGATCGCGCTCCTCGCAGGGCTCGGCCTCGCCGTCGTCATCGCATCTGCCATCGCCGGCATCCTCGAATACGTCCGGCCCCCGCTCGGCGTGATCGCGCTCGTCGTCGCCGGCATCCTATCGGGCGCAGCGATCATCACCCGCGCCGAGGCCACCGCACTCGCGTTCCTGCCGCCGCTCCTCGGAACGCTCGCCGGCGGCGCGATCCTCTTCCTGCTCGGTCGCCGGCTCCGCGCCTGGCGGGACGCGCACTCGTCAGAAGCAGAGACGCGCGACGACGGCCTCGACCGCCGACGCTTCCTCGTGATGGCGGGCATCGCCGCGGCATCCGCAGCTGTCGTCGGCATCGCGGCCCGCGCCGCAAGCGCCGCCACGGCGTCGGCCGACGCCATCCGTCGGGCGCTCAAGCTGCCCGCCCCGAAAACGAAGGTGACGATCCCGTCGGGTGCAGAGCTCGACGTGAAGGGGATCAGCCCGCTCATCACCCCGAACGCCGACTTCTACCGCGTCGACACGGCGCTCACGGTTCCCAACGTCGACCCCGCGACCTGGCGCCTGGTCGTCGACGGCATGGTCGACCAGCGCGTGGAGCTCAGCTTCCAGGACCTGCTCGACATGGGCCTCGACGAGTACGCCATCACCCTCACGTGCGTCTCGAACGAGGTCGGCGGCAACCTGGTCGGCAACGCGATCTGGCAGGGTGTGCCCCTCCGCGAGGTGCTGAAGATGGCGGGCCCCAAAGACGGGGCCGACATGATCCTCTCGACCAGCGTCGACGGCTACACCGCGAGCACACCGCTCTCGGCCGGCACCGACGAGAACCTCGACGCGATCCTCGCCGTCGCGATGAACGGCGAACCGCTCCCGCCTGAGCACGGCTTCCCCGTCCGCATGGTCATCCCCGGCCTCTACGGATACGTCTCGGCGACCAAGTGGGTCACCGAGCTCAAGATCACGACGTTCGCAAAGGACGAGGCCTACTGGACTCCGCGCGGGTACAGCGCCGAGGCACCCATCAAGTTCTCGTCGCGCGTCGACACCCCGAAGAGCGGCAGCCCGGTGAAGGCGGGCAAGGTCCCGATCGCCGGCGTCGCGTGGGCGCAGACCGTGGGGATCGAACGCGTCGAGGTCAGCATCGACAACGGCGAGTGGATGCCGGCGAAACTCTCCAACCCCATCAACAAGGACACCTGGGTGCAGTGGGTCCTCGAGTGGGATGCCGAGCCCGGTACGCACTACGTGGCGGTCCGCGCGATCAACAAGAACGGCGACATGCAGATTGAGGAGCGCGCCGCGATCGCCCCGAACGGATCGTCGGGGTGGCAGCGCTCGCTCGTCACCGTCTCGTGACGCACGGCGCTGTTCTCGACGGCCTAGGGTGAGCACGTGACCTCCTTTCGCTCCGTCGTGATCACGGTCTCCGACCGCTCGGCATCGGGCGAGCGTGAGGACCGTGGCGGCCCGCTCGCGGTGCAGCTGCTCGCGGACGCGGGCATCGACGTGGCGGGCCTCGAGGTCGTCCCCGACGGTGCCGACTCGGTCGAGTCCGCCCTGCGCGGCGCTCTCGCCGGCGGGGCGCGCCTCATCGTGACCACCGGCGGCACGGGAGTCGGCCCGCGCGATCAGACGCCCGAGGGCACCGAGCGCGTCGTGACCCGGCCGCTCCCGGGCATAGCCGAGGAGCTCCGCCGCGTCGGCCTCGCCGACACCGCGCTGTCGGTGATCTCCCGCGGCGTCGCGGGCGTCGTCGACCCCGAGGGAGCGCTCGTCGTCAACCTGCCGGGATCGCCGCGTGCGGTGGTTTCCGGCATCCCCCTGATCGTGTCGGTCGCCACGCACGTGGTCGACCAGGTGAGAGGCGGAGACCACTCGTGAACATCGTTCGGATCGCCCGGCTCGAAGAGACCGCCCTCGACATCGATGCGCATCTGCGCGCGGTCGAGGACCCGAAGTACGGTGCCGTGACCACGTTCGTCGGGCGGGTGCGCGACAACGACCCGGATGCCGCCACCACCGTCGTCGGGCTGGAGTACAGCGCGCACCCCGACGCCGAGTCAACCCTGCACCGGATCGCCGCGGAGGCCGGCGAGGCCTCGGATGCGGTCGTCGCGGTGAGCCACCGCGTCGGCAATCTCGCGGTCGGAGACGCAGCGGTCGTGATCGCCGTCGCGTCGGAGCACCGTGCCGAGGCGTTCGAGGTGTGCCGCGCCGTCATCGAGACGATCAAGACCGACCTGCCGGTCTGGAAGCGTCAGCTCGAAGTCGACGGCACGACGGCCTGGAAGGGCATCGGCGGCTGAGCTCAGCCGCCGGCGAAGGGCGGCAGCACGTCGATCAGTCGCGCGTCCGCGAGCGGGGCGTCGCCGTCCGTGCGCACGCCGTCGACGAGGACGGCGCAGTCGGGCAGCACGAACCACAGCTGCGGGTGCTCATCAAGGATCGCGGTGCGGAGCTCGGCGAGGGTCGCCTCGGGGCGTTCCTCGCTCTCGGTTCCGGCAGCCTCGGCGGCGGCCGCGAAGTAGCGCACGAGGGTCATGACGGGTCCTCCTCGCCGGGCCGGACCCAGTCGCCCGAGCGGCCGCCGGACTTCGCGACGATGCGGACGTTCTCGATCACGACGGCGCGGTCGAGGCCCTTGATCATGTCGACGACGGCGAGGGCGGTGACGGACACGGCGGTGATCGCCTCCATCTCGACGCCCGTGCGGTCGGCGGTTCCCACGGTCGCCTCGATCTCGACGCCGTCATTGGTGATGTCGAGTTCGACGGATGCGCGGTGCACACCGATCACGTGCGCGAGGGGCAGCAGCGTGGCGGTCGACTTCGCCGCCTGAATGCCGGCGATGCGAGCGACAGCCAGCACGTCGCCCTTCGGGGCGGTGCCGTCGCGGAGGGCGGCGACAACCTCTGCGCTGCACCGGACGAAGCCGCGCGCCGTGGCGGTGCGGACCGTCGGGGCTTTCGCCGTGACGTCGACCATGTGCGCGCGGCCGGCCGAATCGAGATGGGGGAAGCTCATCAGACCAGCATGACATCGACGAGGTCGCCCACGGCGACGCTCGCGATCTCGGCGGGGACGATCGCGAAGGCGGATGCCTGTGCCAGCCCGCCGGCCAGGTGCGAGCCCGATCCGCCCGCCGTCGCGGGGCGCACGGTGCCTGCCGCGAGATCGATCACGGCCGGCAGGTACTGGCGTCGTCCGGGCGGGGTGGTCCACGACTCCGCGGCCGACATCGTCAGGTGCGCGCGGTGGATGACCGACCGCCCCTGCAGCGCCAAAAGTGCGGGACGCACGAACACCTCGAACGACACGGCGACGCTGACCGGGTTTCCGGGAAGCCCGAACACGAGGCATCCGTCTCCCACCGTTCCGAAGGCCTGCGGTTTGCCGGGCTGCATCGAGACCTTCGCGAATTCGACCTCGCCGTGCCCGTCGAACGCGGCGCGCACGGGCTCGTAGGCACCGGCGCTCACGCCGCCGGTGAAGATGATGACGTCGGCACCTGCGGCGCGCGCGTCGGCGGTGACCTGCGCGACGGCGGCACCGTCGTCCGCGACGCGCACGACCATCACCACGTCGGCATCGGCCTGGGGGACGAGCTGAGCGAGCAGCGGTCCGTTCGAGTCGGGGATGAGCCCGCGGCGCACAGGTTCGCCCGGGCCGGTCAGCTCGCTGCCGGTCGAGACGACGGCGACGCGCGGCGCACGCGCGACCGTCACCTCGCCGATGCCGGCGGCGACGGCTGCGGCGACCTGGAACGGTCCCATCCGCTCGCCGGCCGCGACCACGACGTCACCGGCGCGCAGGTCCGCGCCGCGGCGGCGGATGAACGCGCCCGGCACGGGAGCCTCGAGTACCTCGACGACATCGAGAGAGTCGGCGAGCCCGCCCGCGGTGCTCTCGAACGGCACGATGGCGTCCGCGTCGGTGGGTGCGGGCGATCCCGTCATGATCCGGGCCGCCTCACCTTCCGACAGCGCGGGGTCGTCCGACACTCCGGCGGGAAGGTCGGCGACGACACGCAGCGAGACGGGATGCCCCGTCCCTGCCGACGCCACGTCGGCGGCGCGCACGGCGAAGCCGTCCATCGCGGAGTTGTCGAAGAGGGGGATGTCGTGGGCGGCGACGGCCGGCGCCGCGAGTGTGCGTCCGGCTGCCTCGCCGACGGGAATGGCCTCCGTGGGGAGCGTGCGGACTGCGGCGAGCACGCGCGCGAGCTGCTCCTCGACGCTGCGGAGTCCGCTCATGCGCTCGCCGCCGCGGTCGCGGCCGATCGCAGCGGGATCTCGTGCTGCCGGCTCGAGAGCGCGTCGAGGACGAGCATGCGCCCGAGCAGCGGCGACCCGACGCCGATCGCGAGCTTCACGACCTCGGTAGCGAGGATGCCGCCGACCTGTACGCACAGGGCGCCGAGGACGCCGACCTGCGCGCAGGTGGGCGGGTCGCCCTCGGTACCGACGGCGAAGAGATCGTTCAGGACGACCGGATCGCCTTCGGACGGCTGCGACCAGAACACGGTGATCTGCGCGTGCCATTCGCGGACGGCTCCCCAGACGAGGGGGAGTCCGAGCGCTTCGGTGGCGGCCGCGACCGCGCGACGCGTGGCGAAGGAATCGCTCGTGTCGATCACGATGTCGGCATCCGCGAAGAAGTCCTGAGCGTTCTGGTCGTCGAGGCGCGCTGTGATCGGCGTGACGACGGTGACGGGTGACAGCGCCGCGACGGCGCGCACGGCACTCTCGGTCTTGTGGACGCCGATGTCCTCGATGCGGTGCGCGATCTGGCGCTGCAGGTTGTGGAGCTCGACCGTGTCGTCGTCGATCACGCTGATGGCGCCGACGCCCGCGGCTGCCAGAGCGAGGATCGCGGGGGACCCGATGCCTCCGGCGCCGACGACGGCGACGCGCGTGTTCGCGAGCCGACGCTGCCCCTCGTCGCCGATGCCCTTGAGCACCGTGTGCCGCGCGGTCCGCCTGCGCTCGTCGGGATCCAACTCGGGCACGGGATCGACCAGGGGGCGCATGACCCGAGTTTACGCGGACGGGGATGCCGCGGGATCGGACTCGTTGCGCACGCTCGATCCGCAGAAGCGGATCCGTACGGGCCGATAAGCCCGCGCATGCGGCATGATCGACCTATGACGACCTACCGTGTGGCGCGAGCCGCCCGCCTGCTCGGGGTGAGCGACGATTCGGTGCGGCGCTGGATCGACCAGGACCTGCTGCCGGTCACCGACGCGGTGCCCGCCGAGATCCCGGGCGAGGCCCTCGCCGCCTTCGCGGTCTCGATGGCGAACGACCCCGGCGACGGGTACGAGCATCGCTCCAGCGCGCGCAACAGCTTCATCGGGATCGTGACGCGCGTGCAGGTCGACGGCGTCATGGCGCAGGTCGACATACAGGCGGGTCCGCACCGCGTGGTCTCGCTCCTGTCCGCCGAGGCGGTGCGCGAGCTGGAGCTCGAGGTCGGCACCCTTGCTCGGGCCTCGGTCAAGGCGACGAACGTCGTCGTCGAGCTGGCGGGGGAGTGACATGCGACGGTCCCTGTTCCGCCCGCTCGCTGTCGGTGCGCTCGCTCTCCTGCTGACGGGGTGCGCGGCACCGGCGCCGTCTCCGTTGTCGTCGGGCGAGGCGGTGACAGGGTCGCTGACCGTCTATGCCGCGGCATCCCTCGAGAGTTCGTTCGACGAGATCGACGAGGCGTTCACCGCGGAGTATCCCGGGGTGACCATCAGTCCCGTCTACGACGGATCGTCGACGCTGGCGACGCAGATCGCCGAGGGGGCGCCGGCGGACGTGTTCGCGTCGGCTGACGAGGCCACCATGGCGAAGGTGTCGGAGTTCTCGCTCGACCCCGCGGTGTTCGCGTCCAACACGCTCGTGATCGCTGTGCCGGTGGGGAACCCGAAGAAGGTCGAGACGCTGGCCGACCTGACCCGGGTCGTCACGGTGCTCTGCGCTCCCGAGGTGCCGTGCGGAGCGGCATCCGCGAAGCTCCTGAGCGCTGCGAACGTGACAGTCGACGCCGCGAGCCTCGAGCAGAACGTCACGGCCGTGCTGACCAAGGTGGCCGCGGGTGAGGCTGACGCGGGGCTCGTCTACGCGACCGACGTGGTCGGGCGAAGCGACGTCGCGTCGGTCGTGCCCGAGGGGGCCGATGACGTCGTCAACCGGTATCCGATCGCCGCGCTGAAGGATGCCGCGAATCCCGACGCGGCCGCGGTGTTCGTGGCGTTCGTGCGCTCCGACGCCGGCCAGAAGATCCTCGCGGATCACGGCTTCGGAGCCCCGTGAGCGCGGGGCGCGGGTACGTCCCGCGGAGCCTCGCGTTGCCTGCGGTCGTCGGGCTCGCCTTCCTCATCCTCCCGCTGCTGGCGCTCATCGCCCGGGTGGACTGGTCGACGTTCGTCGCCGATGTGACCTCGCCCGCGGCCGTGGAGGCCCTCGGGCTGTCGTTCGGCACCGGGCTGGCCGCGACCGCCGTGTGCGTCGTGATCGGTGTGCCGCTGGCCCTGCTGATCGCGAGATCGGGTCCGCGCCTGGCAGCGGTGCTGCGGGCGGCGGTGACCATCCCCCTCGTGCTGCCCCCGATGGTCGGCGGCATCGCGCTGTTGTACCTGTTCGGTCGGCAAGGGTGGCTCGGCGGCTGGGGGCTGTCGTTCACGACGCCGGCCGTCGTCGTGGCGCAGACGTTCGTGGCATTGCCCTTCCTCGTCCTGGCCGTCGAGGGTGCCGTCCGATCGACAGGGGCGGACTTCGAGCGGACCGCCGCCGCCCTCGGAGCGGGACGATGGACGATCCTCCGGCGCATCACCCTGCCGCTCGCAGGACCCGGGATCGTCGCCGGGGTCGTGCTCTGCTTCGCGCGTGCGATAGGCGAGTTCGGTGCGACGGCGCTGTTCGCCGGCAACCGCCCCGGCGTGACCCAGACGATGCCGCTCGCGATCTACACGGCCTTCAACGGCGCGGGCGTGCAGCAGGGGACCGCGGTCGCGCTCGCCCTGCTGCTTCTCGCCACCGCGATCCTCGTCCTGATGCTGGTGCGCGGCTGGCGACCGGGGGCCGCACGATGAGCGGGCTGCGGGCGCACGTCGTCGTCGACCGGCCGCGCTTTCGCGTGGATGTCGCCCTCGACGCGGCGGCGGGCGAGACCGTCGCCATCATGGGTCCGAGCGGAGCCGGCAAGTCGACGTTGCTCGACGCGCTCGCCGGACTCGTGCCGCTGAACGGCGGCGAGGTCGCTGTCGCCGGGCGGACCGTGGAGCGCGTGGCCGCACCCCGCGTGCACACGCCGCCGATGCGACGCGGGGTCGTGTTGCTCGGTCAGGATCCGCGGCTCTTCCCGCATCTGAGCGCGCGCGAGAACGTCGCCTTCGGGCCGCGCGCCACCGGCGCACCCGCCCCGCAGGCGCGCGCCGACGCCGAGGCGTGGCTCGACCGCGTCGGCCTGGGCGGGTTGGGATCGCGCATGCCGCGCGAACTGTCGGGCGGAGAACAGCAGCGCGTCGCGATCGCGCGGGCGCTGGCGGCCTCGCCGCGGGTGGTGCTGCTCGACGAGCCGCTCGTCGCGCTCGATCCCGTGACGGCATCCGACATCCGCGGGATGCTGCGCGAGCAGCTCGTCGGGGTGACGACGGTCGCCGTCACCCACGATGCCGGGGACGCGGTCGCGCTGGCGGGGCGGCTGTTCGTCCTGGAGGCGGGTGCCGTGGTGCAGAGCGGTCCGGTGCGGCAGGTGCTGGGAGCTCCGGCATCCGCCTTCGTCGCGTCGGTTGCCGACATGAATCGGATGCCGGGGGTCTCTGCTCGCGGCGGATGGACCGATGGTGCGGGCCGGGTGCTGGTGAGTGCGGATGCCGGGTCGACGGCGCTCGCCGCTGAAGACGGTATCGCGCTCGCCGCCGTGTTTAGGCCCGGCGATGCGCGTATCGGAGGTGGGGCGGGGGTGAACGCGTGGCAGGCGGTGGTCGTCCGCGTGGAGCCGACGGTGGCGGGGACGCGACTGCACACCTCGGCGGGCGTCGTCGACGTCGCGGACGCGGCTGCGCCGTGGTCGCCCGGTGAGACGGTGTGGTTGCGCATCGAGCCGTCGCGGGTGCGGTTCGTGCCGGTGGCGTGAGGCGGTGTCAGTCGCGCATGCGGTCGAGCGAGTACGACGCCGTCGCGAACGGCCCGCCCTGCGGCTCGACGGTGTCACCGGGGATGTCCCAGTCCGCGGCGTCGTCCGTGGGGCGGAAGCCGACCCGCTCGCCGGCGGCCCGGTCCCACCAGGCTTCCGTATTCGCCGACACCGCGTAGAAGACGGCGTGGTGCTCGTCGGTCGTCATCGCGGCGGTGACAGCGGCGATAGCGTCGCGGTGACTCAGCCACGTCGAGCGCTCGCGCGGGTTGCTGGGCTCTTTCTCGTAGCTGCCGATCCGAAGCGCGATGGTGCTGAGGCTGAATTTGTCGGAGTAGAGACGGCAGAGTGCCTCTCCCGCCACCTTCGAGACCCCGTAGAAGCCGTCAGGGCGAGGGGGCATGTCCGGATCGACGAGCGCGTCGGTGGGATACATCCCGGTGACCCGGTTGCTGCTCGCATAGACGACCCGGGGGACACCCGACCGACGAGCGGCTTCGAGCACGTGGTACGTGCCGACGACGTTCACCTGTGCGAGGTCGTGGAAGTCGGCTTCGTCGGACAACCCGCCCAGATGGATCACGCCGTCGGCGCCCGCGAACATCTCCTCAAGCGCGGCGAGGTCGGCCAGGTCGGCGACCAGGGTGCGGTCACCGGTCCGGTCTACGGGCTCGACGTACCTCACGTCGGTCGAGACGAGCGCGACGGCCGCTGCTCGGAGCTCGCGACGGAGAGCGACCCCGATGTTGCCGGCAGCGCCGGTGACGACCCATCGAGACCCTGCGAGCGTGTTCATGCGCTCATCCTGGCAGGAGGTCGCGACGTCGCACGGGAAGGACCGGCGAACCTGCCACGATGAGTCCATGCCCGTCATCGAGTCCCGCTGTGTCGTGCCGGTCCCGGTGGAGGTCGCGTTCGCGGTGTCTCAGGCCACGGGTGAGACCCGCAAGCGCTGGGATCCCTTCATCCGCCGTCAGTATTTCGTCGACGGCGCGACCAACCCGGGTAAGGGGGTGCGGACCTACACCGTGCAGCGCTTCGGCTTCCGGATGGAGAGCGAGTACGTCTCCTACAACCCGCCGTCCAATGTCGGGATGAAGATGACGAAAGGCTCCTGGTTCTTCGAACGTCTCGCCGGCGGATGGAAGTTCACGCCTGTCGCAGACGACCCCGGCAGCACCCTCGCCGTCTGGCGCTACAATTTCGCGTGCCGCCCTCGGTGGCTGGCACCGCTCGCCGAACGGATCGGCGCATTCGTGCTGCAGCGCGACATGGACCGGCGCATCCAAGGCTTCGCGAGAGGCTGCACCGACCCGCTCGTTCTGGCTGCGGTGCGGTGATCGCCGGGAGCCTCACGTCGGGGCTAGAGCCCTCCGGCCACGCGAAGGGTCGCGCCGGTGGTGTATCCGGCCTCGGGAGAAAGCAGCCAGGCCACAGCTCCTGCGATCTCGTCGGGGCGGCCTGCGCGGCCCATCGGCACGGTCGGCGCGACTTTCGCCGGCCGTTGTGGATCCTGGTGGAAGTCCGTCCAGATCGTTCCGGGCTCGACGCAGTTGACGCGGACTCCCGCGCTCGCGAGCTCTTTCGACAGGCCGCTGGCGAGTGCGGAGACGCCTGCTTTCGCTGCGGCATAGTGCACGTATGACCCGGGGCTTCCGAGAGTGGATGCCGCAGATCCGATGAGCACCATCGCCCCTCCCGTCTCGGACAGGGGTGGGATCGCCGCGCGTGCAGTCAGAATCGTCCCCATGAGGTTCACCTCGAGGTCACGCTTGATCTGCTTCGGGTCGAGATCGGTCAAGCGACCGACCGCGCCGACCGCGCCGGCAGAGGCAACCATGCCAATCAGCGGTCCGAGGCTCGTTCCGGCTCGGAAGAACGCGTCTACGGACTCCGCATCCGTGACGTCGACGTGAGCTGTTTCGGCACGGCGCCCTGCCGCCTGGACTCGCTCGGCGACGGCGCGCGCCGACTCCTCGTCTTGACGGAATCCGATGAGGACGTCATTCCCCGCGGCGGCGAGCCGTTCGACGATTGCCGCTCCGATGCCCCTCGAGCCGCCCGTAACTGCGATCAGTCCAGTCATCGCTACATCCTGTCAGAGGGCGACTCACACGCCCCGGCCTAGCCGTCGCCGATTAGGCTCAGAAGATGAGGCGACGAGAGCGGACGAGCCGGTGACGGCCATCCCGATTCCACTCGGCCGTGCGCCGCAGGTGCGGTCCGGATCCGCCGCCCTTCCTGACCCGGCGATCGGCCTCGTCGATACGCACGGACGCGTCCACCGCGACCTTCGGATCTCACTCACCGACCGGTGCTCGCTGCGCTGCACGTATTGCATGCCGGAGCAGGGCAACGAGTGGCTGGCGCGCACGAGCATCCTGACGACGGATGAGATCGTCGAGATCGCGGAGGTCGCGGCGAGTCTCGGCATCCGGACCTTCCGGCTCACCGGCGGGGAGCCTCTGCTCCGCACCGACATCGTCGACGTGGTGCGCCGCGTCGCCGCGATCTCGGGACCCGACGGACCGGTCGAGGTCGCGATGACGACCAACGGCATCCGTCTCGCCGAGGTGCTGCCCGATCTGATCGCTGCGGGGCTGACGCGGCTGAACATCAGCATCGACACGATCGACCGGGAGCGGTTCGCTGCGCTCACGCGCCGTGACCGGCTCGACGACGTGCTCGAAGGGATCGCGGCAGCCGCGGCATCCGATCTGAAGCCCCTGAAGCTGAACGCCGTCGCGATGCGCGGCGTGAACGACGACCAGCTCGCCGACCTCGTCGCCTTCGCGATGGAGGTCGGGGCGCAGCTGCGGTTCATCGAGCAGATGCCGCTGGATGCCGGACACACGTGGGATCGCAGCGCGATGGTGACGCGCGAGGAGATCCTCGAGGCGCTGTCGGAGCGGTGGACGCTCGAGCCGGTTCCCGGCCGCGGCGGCGCGCCCGCCGAGAAGTGGCGGATCGACGGCGGCCCGCACGAGGTCGGTGTCATCGCGTCGGTGACCGCACCCTTCTGCGGCGCGTGCGACCGACTGCGCCTGACCGCCGACGGCCAGTTCCGCAACTGTCTCTTCTCGCTGACGGAATATGACGTCACGAGCGCTGTGCGCGGGATGCCGGTGGCCGCCACCTCTGAGGATCGTCAGCGTGTCATCGCCCAAACGCTGCACGCCTGCGTGCGGGGGAAGCTCCCCGGCCACGCGATCAACGACCCGTCGTTCCTGCAGCCCGCGCGCGGGATGAACGCCATCGGGGGCTGAGCGCGTTCGAGCGTTCACGGGCGGCGCGGTCGTTGCCCTCACCGGTTACTCCGCGTCGGTGCTCTGCCGGTCGATGATCTCCACGACGCCGCTCGGAAAACGGTGGACCTCCTGCGGCCAATCGAGGCTCATCGCCAGGCGTCCGGCCCAGTGACGTGCATCCTCGTCGGTGGGCACGTCGATCACGGTGAAGCCACCGAGGTGCTCTGCGGTCTCGGTGAAGGGACCGTCGGTGAACACCGGCTCGCCGTCGGCCACCTCCACACTGAACAGCGCCGTCGACGCGTCGATACCGCCGTCGGCGAAGACGAACACACCCGCTTGCTTCATCTCTTCGAGCACAGCCATCGATGCCCGGCTTTTCGTCTGCAGCTGCTCTGCGGTCTGCGGGGGAACCCACTCGTTGTTGAACGCGATCAGGTAGTTCGGCATCGTCGTCTCCTCCTGTCGAGATGGCGACCACAGCGCAGCGCGGCGATCGCAGCGATCCGTCGGGCGCGCGAATCGTTCACGATCCACGACCCTCACGCACGACCATACGCAGCGGACACATGCGAGGGGAGGGGGTATGAGGAGGATCCCTCCGCCGTCCGCAACGAGCATGCGGGCCGAATTCGAAGCCGTGCGGAGATCACCCTCCTGGCTGCTCGGCGCCCCACCGACCGAGCGCTGCGATCGCGTCGGCGAGCGCCAGCCCACGGTCGGTCAGGACATAGGCCCGGGTGTTGTGCTTCAGAGGCAGCCTGCGCAAGACCCCGGCTGCCTCCAGCTCCTTCAGTCGAGTCGCCAGTACGTTCGTCGGGACCCCGAGCTGGCGCTGCAGGTCGCCGTATCGCTGCGCCCCCTCGAGCAGCTGCTCCACGATGAGCAGAGCCCAGCGCGCCCCGACGACCTCCAGGGCGGCCGCGAGGTCGCTCACGAGGTCTGGTCGGTGTCTGGTTTCATCCAGAACGGGGAGTAGTGGTAACCGTCGAGGTCATCGAACTGCCTCTGGTACATGAAGGGGTAGTCATCGACGTCGCCGATGCGCGCGCCCGCGGCCTCGGCCCGCTCGACAAGCGCGTCGACCTCTTCGCGACTGTTCATGTCGAATGAGACCGTGACCTTGGACGGGGTATCCGGGCCGCCGATGAGTTCCTCGGTGCCGCCGACGCTCGCGTACATCTCGCGGCTTCCGAGCATGACGTACTGGTCGGGGGCGATCGCGAAGCACGAGACGTTGTCGTCGGACATCTCCGCGTTGAGGGTCCAGCCGATGGCGGTGTAGAAAGCAGTGGCCCGGGCGACGTCGGCGACCGGGCAGGTGATGAAGAGGCTCATGTCGCGATACTTGCAAAATGCAAGTTGGGCGTCAATGGGCCCGTCGCCGTCGATCGCGCGGGCTTACACGGGTGCCGAGATCGGCAGGCCCACATCGGCACCAGGGGGATCCGCGACCACAGCAGAAGCCTCCGCCTTGGTGAGATTGTTGGGGTACAGCTGTCGTGAGAATCTCCCGTGCGGGTCATCTTTGTCGTGCGGCAGTTCGATCGCCGAAGCGTCGATGACACGTGTCAGCAGATCCGTCTCGTCATCGCTGAGTTCGAGGTCGCCTTTCCGGCGCAGGACGACACGTCCCCGATGAGGCGAGTCGCTCCCGATGCTGAGGATGAGCGTGCGCCGAGCTCCCGTCCACGGTGGGTCTGCGGACAGCTCCGCTCGGGCCACCTCGGACCATCGCAAGGTTCGCCCGCGGAAGCGGATCTGCTCCTCGGCCGGCAGGACCTCGAGCGGTCGCCGCTGGCGCCGAAGGAACATCAACCAGCAAACGAGACCGATCGCAACCACGGCGGCCCAGACGACCCCGCCCCAGGGAAACTCATCTGCGATGCGCAGCAGTTGAAGAGTGGCGATCACCGCCATCACGACGACCGGGACCGTGGCCGTGTTCGGGAAAGTCCCTTTCATGGGCCCGCCGAGCGCCCGCCACTCATCATCCCTGTGCTGGTGACCGCGCTGTTCCGGCCGTTGATCGCTCGTGCCCGTCGACGCTGCGTGAACCGCTTCCCATCGAGAACGACGGAGGAGCCAGACGCCCGTCGCCCCGTACACGACCGCAGGGAGGATGAGCAGCAGCACGTCGTTCCACGTCGTGGTTCCCTCTACCGTCACCCACACAAGCAGGGCCACGATGATCGGGGCGGGCGTCAGAAGGACGATGCCCAGGATCCGGAAGCTCCGTCGGAGCCGGGCGTCCGGTGGCAGATCGCGGCCGCTCGGTGGCCACGTCTTGTCGTCCCAGCTCGACCGCATCGTCCACAGCACGCCGATGGCCATGGCGATCGTCGAGAGCGTGAGAAGACCGGCCGCCAGGAGCGACCACGGGGCTCGCGCGATCAGCCAGCCCGCCCCGATTCCTCCGCCGACGCCGACGAGGATGAGCGCCGCGCCGCTGATCCGAGGGCCGGGGGCGTGATTGGAAGTGGTCACGACGTCTGTTTATCGGGCGGGGTCGCCGCGCACCAGACATGCGGCATCCGTTACGGGGTGTTATCCGAGAGATTAGGGAGACCGCAAGCCTCTAACGGCGGATGCGGGTCGAGGGGACACTCCGGGAGTGACTGGCGTGCAGGCAGACCTATCGGTGGTGTTCATAGGAGACAATCGGCTCGACGGTGCGGCCGCGGCGTCGCTCGACGAGGCTGACCGGCTCGACGCGTTCGGGGCAGACGTTGCAGCAACGCTCGCCTGGGCCGTCGGCGCGGGCGCCGCACGCGGGCACCGGCGTTCGCTCGCCGAGGACTGGGCGTTCCTCGCTGCGGTCGCGAGTCGGGATGTGGGTGCGGCGCGCATCCTCGAACCTCACCTCGACGCGCTCGACATCCTCGACCAGGCGAGTCGCGACGGGGACGACGTCGACCTCGCCTCCATCCAGGCGGACTCCGAATCCTCGTGGGGTGTGTTCGCCGCCGAGGGGGCGGGGACGCGGCTCGAGGCACGGGAGAACGGCTCCGGATGGATGCTGACGGGGACGAAGCCCTGGTGTTCGCTCGCGCAGCACCTGACGCACGCGCTCGTGACGGCCTGGGTCGGTGACGAGCGTCGACTCTTCGCGGTGGCCCTGCAGGCACCCGAGGTGACGCCTCACCCGGGACCGTGGCACGCACGGGGACTCCAACAGGTCGTCAGCGCGCCCGTCGACTTCCATACGGCTCCGGCCGTGCCCGTCGGTGAGCCGGGGTGGTACCTGCGTCGTCCCGGCTTCGCGGCCGGCGGCATCGGGGTCGCCGCATGCTGGTGGGGCGGCGCTCTGCCGCTGCGGGAGGCCCTCGTTCAGGCCGCGCAGGGCGACGGCGCCGACCAACTGTCGCGCGTCCACCTCGGAAGAGTGGATGCCGCGCTCTGGACTGCGAGGCTGGCTCTGCGCTCGGCGTCGCACCCGACGGAGGGGCTGGCGACGGCATCCCACCCCGGGGCCCTCGCCGCACGCGTCCGGACGATCGTCGCGGGTGCGGTCGAGACGGCGCTCGCCGAGTCGGCGCGGGCACTCGGGCCGTTGCCCCTCGTCGCCGACGAGGCTCACGCACGCCGGGTGGCCGACCTCGGGACCTATCTGCGTCAGCACCACGGCGAACGCGACCTGGCGCGCATCGGCGCCGACGTCGCGGAGGGGCGCGGCGCATGGTGAGCTTCAGCCACCGAGACCCGGGAGCCGACGAAGCGGTCTGGCGCGAGGCGTTCGCCGGCCGCCCGCTGCCGTCCCTGGACGAGACGTTCGAACACCTCGTCGTCGTCGCGGCCCATCCCGACGACGAAACCCTCGGTGTCGCGGGGCTGATGGCCCGCACTGTTCGTCGTGGCGCATGCGTCACCGTTCTCGTCGCGACCGACGGCGAGGGCTCCCACCCCGATTCGCGGTCCCATACCCCCGTCGACCTTGCGGCGGTGAGACGGCGGGAGGTGACGGCGGCCCTCGACCAGCTGAGCCCGTCGATCGACGTCCGGTTCCTCGGCTTGCCGGACGGCGGCACGGATGACCACCGTGACGAGATCGCGGAGGCGCTCCGTGCGCTGGTGCAGCGACAGGGAGCGCATCTCTTCGTGGTCCCGTGGGTGGGAGACAGCCATCGCGATCATCGCGTCGCCGCGGAGGTGACCGCCGAGGTGTGTGCGGGCCTCGGCGTCCCGTGGCGGGAGTATCCGATCTGGCTCTGGCACTGGGGGTCGACGGAGGACGTGCCGTGGGGCGACCTCGAGGTGGCCCAGCTCGATGAGTCGACGGTCGAGCTCAAGCGCGCCGCCATGCATCACCATCGCAGTCAGATCGCCCCATTGTCGTCGGCACCGGGCGACGAGGTGATGCTCCACGAAAGGATGCGAGCGCACTTCGATCGGCCGTTCGAGGTCTTCATCCGTCCAGCCGGGCACAGCCTGGCAGACACCTTCTTCGAGGACTTCTACCGCCGCAACGGCGACGACCCGTGGGGCTTCGAGTCGCGGTGGTACGAGCAGCGCAAGCGTGCTCTGACTCTGGCGGGCCTGCCTCGCGAGCGATACGCCTCCGCCCTCGAACTGGGATGCTCGACCGGCGTCCTGACGGAGCTTCTCGCCGACCGGTGCGACGCCCTGCTCGCGGTCGACATCGCCGACGCTCCGCTCGAGATCGCCCGCCGTCGCCTCGGCGATCGGGAGAGCGTCCGGCTCGAGCGTCTCGCGCTGCCGGGTGAGTGGCCCGCCGGCACCTTCGACCTCGTCGTGCTCTCCGAGGTCGGCTACTACTGGAGCGCCGCCGACCTGATCCTCGCCATCGACCGCATCCGCAAGGCGATGGATGCCGGTGGCCACCTCGTCGCCTGCCACTGGCGGCATCCCGTCACGGAGTACCCGCAGTCCGGTGATGCCGTGCATGCGGCACTGCGTACAGCCGCCGGGTTCGTCCGCCTCGTGCTGCACGAAGAGGAGGACTTCATGCTCGAGGTCTACGGAATCGAGGGCGCCCGGTCCGTCGCCGCCGAGACGGGGCTCATCTGATGGCGGGCGGCGTGCCTGCGGTGGCGATCGTCGTCCCCGTGCACAACGAAGCCGAGCTCCTCGACGACTGCCTCGCCGCGCTCACCGAGGCCGTCGAGCACACCCGGCGGACGCACCCGGGAGTGCGGATCGCGACGGTCGTCGTCCTCGATGCGTGCACGGATGCCTCGGCCCGGATCGCGCAGTCGTGGCCGGTGCGCGCCATCGAGATCGATGCGCGGAACGTGGGGACGGCTCGACGTCTCGGCGTGGCCGCAGCGCTCGCCGAGTTGGGGTCGCCGGAAGACGTTTGGATCAGCACGACGGACGGAGACTCGGCCGTGCCGGTCACCTGGCTCAGCCATCAGCTCGACCTCCGCGCGGCGGGGGCCGATGTCGTCCTCGGCACCGTTCGGCCGGATTTCGACGACCTCACTCTCGATCACGCGGAGCATTGGCTGCGGACGCATCCGCGGGGTCGTCCTGCGGGCAACGTGCACGGCGCGAACCTCGGGCTGCGCGCCGACGTGTACGTCGGGGCGGGGGAGTTCGCCGACCTCGATCAGCACGAGGACGTCGAGCTCGTCCGCGCTGCGCGCTCGCTCAAAGCACGCGTGGTCGCGACGGACGAGAACGAGGTGGTCACGTCGGGCCGCTTCTGGGGTCGCACGCCCGGGGGGTACGCCGCGTTCGTGCGGGCGACCCACGAGCGTATTGCCGGGGTCGGTTGAGCCCTTCCTCGCGAGGTTCGACGTCAGCTGGCGTTGTGCGCGTCGGCTAGGGGCGCGGTGGACTGCGACGATGGGTGCGCCCCGGGGCGCAGAACTCGCGACGCGCCCTTGCGCTCGGCGGACGCGTCAGCGACCCTGAGGCCATGTGGGATCGCGAGGCAGCGGCGGTAGCAGCCAACGACTGGATCGGCCGATACGTCCGTGCGTGGGGGACCAACGACCCGGACGACATCCGGTCCCTGTTCACGCCAGACGCGGAGTACCGTGACGGCCCCTCGACCGAACCATGGATCGGCCATGACGCCATCCTCGCGGGGTGGCTCGGTCAGAAGGATGAGCCCGGCACGTGGTCGTTCGAGCACGAGCTCACGGCGGTCGACGGCGACATCGCGATCATCCGCGGCCGGACCAGTTACCCGAGCGCAACGACGAAGAGTCGGCTGTACGACAACCTCATGGTCATCCGTCTGGCGGACGACGGCCGCGCGAGGTCGTTCACCGATTGGTATGTGACGCGGGACGCGGCGGAGACAGTCGGCTGAAGCCGGTTGCGCCGGGTCAGCTCTCAGGTTCCCGCGGTATCGTCGACATCGATAGGCGGACTTCTCATTCGTCTCGCCCCGGCTGTGTGGTAACAGTCGGGGCTTTTTCATACTCAGGCGGACGCGGGATCGATTCTGCTCAGCCCTCGATCCCGGGTGGCACTTCGCCTGTCGCGCCGTCGATGACTGCACGGTCTTCGAGGGGCCGATCCGGCGGAACCTGGAGGGCGTCGAGGCACGAATCACCTGGCGAACGCTTCGTCGACGTTACGGTGATGGTCGCCGTCCGGTCGTCTTCCTCGACGGTCGCGACCGGATCACCGTGACACGTGCCGACCGTCACAGACTGGATGTCGCCGCCATTGGCCCATCCGACGATCGGCTGGATCCCGCGTTCCTCGGTCGGCTCGGCTGGCGCGCAGCCGGCGACGAGCCCGAGCACGATGACGAACGCGGGAGTCGTTGTGCCTCGACCACGTGCGTTCGATCGCAGCGCCATGTCGCACACTGTCCCGCAAAGGTGGGCCCCGTGGGGCTCGAACCCACGACCCGCGGATTAAAAGTCCGATGCTCTACCGACTGAGCTAGAGGCCCTCAGCGACCCAGCCTAATGGGCGAGGGCGGCGGCATCCGTCACTTCGTGCTCTTCTGCGAGCCGAAGATGACGCCGAGCATGATCCCGAACGAGAGTCCGAAGGCGGTGCCGAGGCCGATGTTGTCGAGGAAGAGCATCCCCACGAGCGCGCCGCCGAGCATGCCGAACGCGATCGACAGACCAAACGACATTCCGCGCATGTTGTTGTTCGCCATACCTTGACGCTACGCAGGGCGCCGGCTCCCGGCATCCCCCGGAAGGCGGAAACAAAAGGAGGCGGCGCCGCCGAAGCCCGCAGAGCTTCGACGACGCCGCCGGTCAGGAAGACCGTGAATTACATCGGGGGCATCAGCACCGTGTCGATGAGGTACACAGTCGCGTTCGCGGTCTCGACGCCGCCGCAGATGACCTTGGCGTCGTTGACCATGAGCTCGTCGCCCGAGCCGGTGACCTCGAGGTCCTGGCCCTCGACGGTCTTGTGGGTGCCGTCGATGTCGGCCGGAGCGATCTCGCCGGGAACCACGTGGTACGTGAGGATCTTGGTCAGCGTGGCCGAGTCGGTCTTCAGACCCTCGATGGTCTCGGCGGGGATCTTGGCGAACGCGTCGTCAACCGGAGCGAAAACGGTGAACTTGTCGCCGTTCAGCGTGTCGACGAGGTTGACGTCGGGGTTCAGCTGGCCGCTGACAGCAGCGGTGAGCGTCTTGAGGAGCGGGTTGTTCGACGCCGCGGTCGCAACCGGGTCCTTCGACATGCCCTCGACCGAGCCGGCGCCGTCCGGAACAGCCTTCGCGTAGTCCGCGCAGCCGGGGCCGACGAGGTTCGAGGCGGTGTCCATGCCACCGTCGGTGGCTTCGGGCGACTCCATGGGAGCCTGCGAGGACGGAGCCTCGCTCGAGCCGCTACCGCTACCGCTGTCCATCGAGTTCGACGAACATCCGGCGAGTGCGAAAGCGCCGGCCAGCGTCAGAGAGAGCGCTGCGGTCATCTTCTTCTTCGTGCTGAGCATGATTTCCTCCATGTGTTGGGACCGCCCTCTGCGGCGGCGATGTCAGGTCTTCGGAACCGCTAGGCAAACGGATTGCACATCTGTCGAGATTTTTTTGGACGCGCTTCCTCCGCGGGCTCACAAGGGTCACGAATCGCTTTCGATCCGCCCCGCTCACCAGGGATTCCCGCCCCGTCATCCGAGTTCGAGGGCGCCGGGATGGCATGCTGGGGGCAATGGTTATCGACGGTGTAGAAGTTCCTGACGACGGGGAGTCGGCGGATCACGCCGGTGACCTCCTCGTCCGCATCGCCGACGGCGATCAGGGAGCCTTCGCAGAGCTCTACGACATGCTGTCCTCGCGGGTGTTCGGTCTGATCCGACGGGTCCTTGTCGACCCCTCCCAAAGCGAGGAAGTACTACAAGAGGTCTTCTTGGAGATCTGGCAATCCGCTTCTGGGTTCGCTCCGAACAAGGGGCAAGGAAGAAGTTGGATCCTGACGATGGCTCATCGTCGGGCAGTGGACCGGGTTCGTGCATCGCAGTCCAGCGTGGACCGGGACGTACGCGTCGGAACCCGCGACGCGTACACACAACAAGAAGGCATCGCCGAGCAGGTCGAGTTGCGGATCGAAGGTCGTCGCGTCGTACGCGCGCTTCGCACGCTTCCCGACGCGCAACGCGAGGCAATCACCCTCGCGTATTTCGGGGGATACAGCCAAAGTGAGATCGCGGCCCTCCTCGGAGCGCCGCTCGGAACGATCAAGACACGGATGCGTGATGGATTGAACCGCCTACGACAGGAGATGGGGGTGACGCTGTGAACGAGAAAGACTTCGCCGAGCTCTCGGCCGGACACGCGATCGATGCGTTGTCCGCCGAAGACGAGCATGCGTATGAGCAGGCCCTCGCCGCTCACCCCGAATGGGAGGAGATCGTCGACGCCGATGCGCAGGTCGCCGGCTTCCTCGCCGAAGGCGCAGGAGAAGAGGCGCCGCCCGCCGACGTCCGCGATCGTCTCCTCGCGCAGATCGGCTCCCTCCCGCAGCGGATGCCGGTGGCCCCCGCATCCGCTCCCGTACCCACGCCTGCATCCGCTGTCGAGCCGGTAGCCGAGCGCGAGCCGGAGCCCGTCGTCGCCGGACCGCCCACCGAGGCGATCCAGGCAGTCCAGCGTCGCAACTGGACGCGCGGGCTCTTCGCCCTCGTCGCTTCGGCCGCTCTCCTCGTCGGCATCGGCTGGGGGGTCGGATCGATCATGGAACAGGTCCGCACACCGGCGCAGGTGCAGGCTCTCGAGCAGATCGAGTCCGCGCCCGATGCGCAAAGCGCCACGGGGCAGTTCACCGACGGCGGCGAGGCGGAGGTGCACTGGTCGCCCTCGCTCGGCAAGGTCGTCCTGACCACCGACGACGCGCCGAAGATCGCCGACGACCGCACGTTCGAGCTCTGGTTCGTCCGCGGCGACCAGCCGATCGCAGCAGGCACGTTCAACCCGTCCGATGAGGTCACCGCACTTCTCGACGGCGACTTCCAGCCGGGCGACGTCATCGCGATCACGGTCGAACAGGCCGGCGGCTCGCCCGACGGCAAGCCGACGACCGACCCGATCGTCGCGATTCCCACCGCCTGACGGCTTTCGCTCCGCACCCCGCTTCGGCGCCGGCCGGGCGGGGTGCGCTGCTCCCGGAGTAGCCTGGAACGATGTCCGACGCGTCCCGCGACTTCCACAAGCCGGTCCGCCGCTCACCCGATTCTTTCGATCGCCACTTCGCCGCCGACGATCCCGCCGAAGCCAGCCGGGTCGCTCACGCCACGGCATCCGCTCTGCTGTCGCGCGTGCGCGAGCAGCCGCACGACGAGGTCATCGACCGGCTCGTCACCTTCACCGACGCGCACGGGATCGCGACGATCGCGGAACTGTGGGCGCACTCGCCGGCACGATCCCTGCCGGGCGCGCTGTGGCGGCTGTACCTGCTGCAGCTGATGATCCACGACGACGCGGCGACCGCCGCGCTGCTCTACGAGCGCGGACGGACGCGGCTATCGTCGGCGGACGTCGTCATCGCCGGTGCGCCGGCTCCGGCGAGCCCCGACGAGCTCGTCTCGCTCATCGACCTGATCCTGCGCGGGGTGTTCGCGGGCGACTTCGCGCTCGCGCTCGAGCGGGCGGCATCCTTCTCTCGCGTGGTCGCCGCGGGGGCGACCGATCTCGCCGACGACTACGACGAGAGCGAGCCGGTGCGGGCGTCGACGTTCACGACGCGGGCGCTGCGCCTCGACACGTACGCGGGGGATCTCGTCGCGGCCGCAGCACTGTGGCGACGCGACGGCCTCACATAGGCATAAAAAGTGCCGGACCGCAGAACGCCTCTCGGCGCGTGGCCGCTCGCAGCGGCTGAAGATGGAGCCCGGGGTTACTGCGGCCCGGCTAGAAAAGTGTAACGGAGGGGCTCCCGAGGTATTCCGGTCCTGTGGAGATTCGGGGATGGTCGGGCGTGTCGGGGATGCGCGTGTGCCGATGCAATAAATCGACGCCGACACCCGGCATCCTGGGCCTAGTGGGCGGCGTGTCGCGTGCGGACTATTGCATCCGCTGACGGGGGATGCCGCCGCGTAGGCTTCGGAGCATGGCTTGGCGCTTCGCACTCATGATCGACCCTGCGGCATCCGACGATGCGCGCACCGACTTCGCCGACACGTTCAGCGAGATCGACCCGTCTGCTCCCGCGCTGACCGTGGGGGAGCTGAGCACGCAGCGCGGCGACGGGATCTTCGAGTCGATCGGCGTCGTGGATGGCCACGCGCAGGAAGTCGAGCCCCACCTCGCGCGGCTTGCGCATTCCGCAGAGATCTGCGAGCTGCCGGCGCCGAACCTCGAGCAGTGGCGCCAGGCGATCGTTCGCGCGCAGGCCGCGTCGGGGAAGGGCGAGGCGGTCATCAAGCTGATCCTGAGCCGGGGCGTGGAGCACGGGCCGACACCGACCGCGTGGGTGACGGTCGCGCCGGCGGCCGACTTCACGAAGCCGCGCACCGAAGGGATCGCCGTCGCCGTCCTCGACCGGGGCTACAGCATCGATCTGCCCGGCCGCGCGCCGTGGCTGCTGCTGGGCGCGAAGACGCTCTCGTACGCCGTGAACATGGCCGCGATCCGCGAGGCGAAGCGCCGCGGCGCCGACGACGCGGTGTTCGTGAGCTCCGACGGGTTCGTGCTCGAGGCGCCGACCGCGTCGCTCATCATCCGGCGCGGCGACACGTTCGTGACCCCGGCGCCGAACGGCGGCATCCTTCATGGGACCACGCAGCTCAGTCTGTTCGACCACCTCGCCGAGCGCGGCTTCGAGGCCGCATACGAGACCCTGCCGGTTTCGGCGCTCTCCGAGGCGGATGCCGCCTGGCTCGTCTCGAGCGTCCGTCTCGCCGCGCCGATCACGGCCGTCGACGGGCGATCCCTGCCCGTGGACGCTGAGCTCACGGCATCCTTCAACCAGTACCTGCTCAGCCCGCGCGACTGAGCCGTCGCCGGCGTTCGCGGATGCAATAGTTCTGCCACGCCATGCCGTCCATTGGGGTCGGGATGCCGCGTGTCGCCACCGAACCATTGCATCGGCGAACGCGCGAGGCGCCGCGCGGCGCTCGTGGTGAGACTGGTCAGCCCCGGACCGCGGTCGCGGCCCGGCATCCCACGCTCCGTCAGCGGGTGCAATAGTCCTGCCGCGACACCCCGCCCACCCGCCTCGGGATGCCGCGCGCCGCCGCCGAACTATTGCATTCGCACGCGCATGCCACCCAGCCCTCACATCCGCGCGAGCGCACCGAGGATCGCGCGCTCGACCATGTCCCAGTCATGCACGATGAGCGCGTAGTCGAAGCGCAGGGTGACGTACCCCCACATCGCCGCGTTGGCGTCGCGCACGAGGTCCTTGTGTCTCAGCGACGGACCGTCGTGGTTGTCGCGTCCGTCCACCTCGACGATCAGCCGGTCGCCGATCAGCGCATCGACCACGCCCACGCCGGCGATGCGCACCTGGGGCTGCACGCGAAGTCCGAGATCTCGCAGCCGCCACCGCAGCAGAGACTCGAGCCCGCTGTCGGCGTCGTCCCGGCTGAGGGCGAGAGCGTCACGTCCGTCCGCGTTCACGTTCCGGCTCAGCCAGCGCATGTCGTCGCCGTCGAGCAGGTCCTGCCGCCGTGCGGATTCCAGTGCGACGAAGAACGCCTCACCGCCGAGGCAGGTCAGGATCTGCCGCAGAATCCGCGCCAGCGTCGGCTCCCGCCGATCCTCCCCGGGACCGGCGGCATCCCAGTGCTCCGTGCACTCGCAGGGATGGTCGTACGTGCGTTGGCCAGGACGCATCCATACATGCGGCATCCGATCACCCTCCAGCACCCAGAGCCCGCGGTGCCGCGCCGCCGTCACGCACGCCAGCGCCCCGCCGTGCTTCGCGGCGAGCCGCGCCTCCGTGCACGCCTCGGGCCACGCGTACACCCCGATGCGCACCCGCGCGAGCTCTCCGGACCGCAGTGCTCGCTGCACCCGCCGTTGCGACCACCCGGCATCCAGCAGCTGTCGCAGACGGACGATCGGATGCCGGAGCTCGCACATACCCGCGAGCCTCGCCCTCTCACGACCCGCCCGCCACGCACCCGGCGGTGGTGGGGGACAACCGGCATCCCACCCCCGCGGGGGAGAAGTCGACGGATGCAAGAGATCCGCCGCGACACCCCGCTGTTCAGACTCGGGATGCTGCGTGTCGCCCGCCATCTCTTGCATCCGCACACGCCCCATGCACCCCACCTGGCGAGCGGCTCACCCGGTTACAGCGTCAGCGGTTGCATTAGATCCGCCGCGACACCCCGTAGTTCAGGCCCGGGATGCCGCGTGTCGCCGGCGATCTCTTGCATCCACACACGCACGCCACACACACACGCCCACACGCACCACGCCCCAAAACCAGAACGAGGGACACCGCGCTCCCGCACAGCATCCCTCGTCCCTACCGCAGGCTCACCCGAAGCGGCCCGAGACGTAGTCCTCGGTGGCCTGCACGGACGGCTTGGTGAAGATGGTGCCGGTCTCGTCGTACTCGATGAGCTTGCCGGGCTTGCCGGTGCCGGCGATGTTGAAGAACGCGGTCTTGTCCGAGACGCGCGAGGCCTGTTGCATGTTGTGCGTGACGATCACGATCGTGTACTCGCTCTTGAGCTCCTGGATGAGCTCCTCGATCGCGAAGGTCGAGATCGGGTCGAGAGCCGAGCAGGGCTCGTCCATGAGGAGCACGTCGGGCGAGACGGCGATCGCGCGCGCGATGCAGAGGCGCTGCTGCTGACCGCCCGAGAGGCCGGAGCCGGGCTTCTCGAGCCGGTCCTTGACCTCGTTCCAGAGGTTCGCGCCGCGCAGCGACTTCTCGACGAGGGCGTCGGCGTCGGACTTCGAGATGCGCGAGTTGTTCAGCTTCACCCCGGCGAGCACGTTGTCGCGGATCGACATGGTGGGGAACGGGTTCGGCCGCTGGAAGACCATGCCGATCTGACGGCGTACGAGCACGGGGTCGACGCCGGGGCCGTACAGGTCCTCGCCGTCGAGCAGCACCTCGCCCTCGACGCGCGCGCCGGGGATGACCTCGTGCATGCGGTTAAGCGTGCGCAGGAACGTGGACTTGCCGCATCCGGACGGCCCGATGAAGGCGGTGACGCTGCGGGGCTCGATGTCGAGGGAGACGCCCTCTACGGCGAGGAAGTCGCTGTAATAGACGTTGAGGTCGTTGACTTCGATGCTCTTGGACACTTCGGGGTGCTTTCTGTCGGATGCCGCGGGTCAGCGGCCGAACTTGGGGGCGAACTTCTTCGCGACGAAGCGTGCGATGAGGTTCAGCGCCATGACGATGATGATGAGGGTGAGCGCCCCGGCCCAGGCCCGCTCGAGTGCGGCGGGGATGTTCGTGCCCGGGTTCTGGAACTGGTCGTAGACGAACACCGGCAGTGTCATCATGGGGCCGTCGAACGCGTTCATGTTGAGCGACTGCGTGAACCCGGCCGTCAGCAGCAGGGGTGCGGTCTCACCGATGACGCGCGAGATCGACAGCATGATGCCCGTCGTGATGCCGGCGATCGAGGTGGGGAGGACGACCTTGACGATCGTCAGCCACTTCGGCACACCCAGGGCGTAGCTCGCCTCGCGCAGCTCGTTCGGAACCAGCCGCAGCATCTCCTCACTCGAGCGCACGACGACCGGGATCATCAGCACCGACAGGGCGAGCGAGCCCATGAAGCCGGTGTTGAGACCCGGGCCGAACAGCAGCGCGCAGACGGCGACGATGAACAGGCCCGCGACGATCGACGGGATGCCGGTCATCACGTCCACGAAGAAGGTGATGAGCTTCGCCACGCGGCCGCGGCCGTATTCGACGAGGTAGATCGAGGTCATGAGACCGATCGGCACCGAGATGACGGTCGCCCAGCCGGTGACGATGAGGGTTCCCCAGATGGCGTGGATGGCGCCGCCGCCCTCGCCCACGATGTTGCGCATCGAGTAGGAGAAGAACATCGGGTCGAATCGCGCGATGCCGTTGACGACGACCGTGAACAGCAGCGAGATGAGCGGCAGCAGCGCGATCGTGAAGGCGATCGACACCAGCACGGTCGCGAGGCGGTCCGCTGCCCGCCGTCGCGTCTCGACGACGCTCGACAGGACCACGAGGACGATTGCGAACAGCACGACGCCCACGAAGGTGGCACCGGCGACGTTGAAGTCGGCGACGTCGCTGCCGCTGTTCATGATGGCGAACAGGATGCCGGACAGCACGAGCGCGCCGACGAGCAGCACCCACGGCATCCACTTGGGCAGCTGTCCCGCGGTGAGCGAGTTGCCCACGGGCGTGCGGGTTTCGGAGCGGGTAAGGGTGGTCATCAGTTCGCTCCAGAGAACTCGGCACGGCGGTTGACGACCCACCGGGCGATCGCGTTGACGGCGAAGGTCACGATGAAGAGGATGAGGCCCGTCGCGATGAGGACGTTGACGCCGTCGCCGTAGGCCTCACCGAAGTTCAGGGCGATGTTCGCGGGGATGGGCGTCGGGTTGTTCGAGTTGAGCACCTGGAAGGTCACCGCACCCGTCGCCGAGAGGACCATCGTGACGGCCATCGTCTCTCCGAGGGCGCGGCCCAGGCCGAGCATCGCACCCGAGACCATGCCGCCGCGGGCGAAGGGGAAGACGGCCATCCGGATCATCTCCCAGCGCGTCGCGCCAAGGGCCAGGGCCGCTTCTTCGTGGAGGACGGGCGTCTGCAGGAAGACCTCGCGCGTGATCGCGGTCATGATCGGCAGGATCATCACGGCGAGGACGAGGGATGCCGTGAGGATCGTCCGTCCGGTGGGGGAGACAGCGCCGGCGAAGAAGGGGATCCAGCCGAAGTTCTCGTTCAGCCAGACGTAGAAGGGCTGCAGGAGCTGCGAGAACACGAGAGCGCCCCAGAGGCCATAGACCACGGAGGGGATCGCGGCGAGGAGGTCGATGACGTAGCCGAGCACTGCGGCGAGCTTGCGGGGTGCGTAGTGCGAGATGAAGAGGGCGATCCCGATCGCCAGCGGGGTCGCGACGACGAGCGCGATCACCGAGGCCCACAGGGTGCCGAAGACGAAGGGCCAGACGTACTGCCAGAACGGCTCACCGTTCAGGAACTGCGTCTCGTCGGGGTCCGCTGTGAATGCCGGGATGCTCTCGACGATGAGGAAGAGCGTGACGGCGGCAAGGACGATGAGGATGATGATGCCCGCGCCCAGCGCGGTGCTGGAGAAGACGAGATCTCCGCGTCGACGCATCGGTCGCCGGGCGGTGTCCTGGTCGGCGACCAGGTCGGTGGTGGGGGGCATCGCAGTCCTCGGGTCGGAAGCGGGGCGGACGTGAGTGCTGCTGGTGGCTCCCGACGAACGGGAGCCACCAGCAGCGAGGGTCTTACTTCTTGGCGCTGATCATGTCGATCGCGGTCTGAGCCTTCTCGGCAACCTCGGTCGACAGCGGAGCGGAGCCGGCAGCCTCGTTGGCGACCTTCTGGCCCTCTTCGCTGACGATGTAGGAGAAGTACGCCTTGACGATGTCGGCCGTCTCGGGCTTCTCGTACTGGGCGCAGCCGATGAGGTAGCTCACGAGAGCGATCGGGTACGAACCGGCGGGTGCCTTGGCGGGGTCGACGTCGAAGACGAGGTCGCCATCGGCGCGCCCCTCTTCGAGCGGCGACGACGCGACGAGCTCGGCGGCGGCCTCGGAGGAGAACGGCACGAAGTCGTCGCCGACCTTGATGGCGGCGGAACCCAGCTCGCCGACGCGCGAGGCGTCGATGTAGCCGATGGTGCCCTTTCCGCCGTTGACGGTGGCCTCGACGCCGGAGGTCTGCTGTGCAGCCTCGGAGCGCTTCGTCTTGACGGGCCAGGCGTCGTCGTCCTCGTAGGGCCACGCGTCCGGAGCAACCGCCGCGAGGTAGGCGGTGAAGGTGCCGGTGGTGCCCGACTCGTCACCGCGGAAGACGGGCGTGATGGCCAGGTCCGGAAGCTCGACGCCCTCGTTGAGGTCGGCGATCGCCGGATCGTTCCACTTCTCGATCTTCTCGTTGAAGATGTTGCCGATGACCTCGGGGGTGAGGTTCAGCTCCTTGATGCCGTCGAGGTTGAAGACGACGGCGACGGGCGAGATGTAGGCGGGGACCTCGATGATGTCGGAGGTCGCGCAGGCGCCGAAGGTGCCTGCGGCGATCTCGTCCGTCTTGTACGCGCGGTCGGAACCGATGAAGTTGCTGGAGCCGGCGATGAAGTTGTCGCGGCCGGTGCCCGAGCCGGTGGGCTGGTAGTTGATCGTGACGTCCGGGTTCGCCTTCTGGAACGCTGCGGTCCACGCCTGCTGGGCGGCGCCCTGCGACGAGGCGCCGGTCGCCTTGACGGTGCCTGACAGCGACGAACCGCCATCGGAGGGCTGGCCACTGCTGCCAGCGGGGGTGCCCTCGTTGGCGGCGCAGGCCGACAGGGAGAGGACGGCGACGGCTGCGACAGCGCCCACGCGGGCGATGCGGTTGAGCTTCACGTGTGAATTCCTTCGGGTGATCGGGACACCCCGGTGCGGGGCTGGCTCGACGCTAAGAGCTGCCGGTGACCAGGTTCCGCTCCGGAGGTGAACGACAGGTGAACGAACCCGGTCCGATCGGATTCGCCCGTCGGATCACACCTTCGGCGAGTGCGTCTCGATCACCACGATCCCCGATCCGGGGTTCGTGGCCGAGAGGTGGACGACCGAGAAGGCGCCCGGTTCCAGTGCCGAGGCGTCGCCGAGGTACGAGCCCTTCACCGTGCCCGTGGCCAGCGCGATCTCGTGCATGACGTCGGGGAGCACGGGCCGGTGTGAGCAGATCACGGCGGGCTTCCCTGCCCGCACGCGCTTGCCGACGAGCGTCCGCGCGTCCGCGGTGCCGGCATCCCAGGCATCCTGCGAGACGGCGGAGGTGCGACGGATGTCGCGGCGCAGCGCCTTCGCGAGGGGTGCGACCGTGTCCACACACCGGACGGCATCGCTCGAGTAGATCCGGCGGACGCCGAAGGCCCGGATCGGTCCGACGATCGCCTTCGCCTGCTTCTTGCCGCGAGGGGTCAGGGTGCGGGCGGCATCCTCTCCTGACCACTCCTCACGCGGCGTCGCCTTCGCGTGACGCAGCACGACGAGGGGGAACGTCTCGAGCACGCCGTCGTCCACGAGGCGCAGGAAGTTCTCGAGGATCTCGACGTCGACCGGGTAGCTGAGCTTGCCCAGCGCCTTGCGCGCCGGCATCCACTCCAGCGCCGCGATCTCACGGTTCGGGACGAACGCGGACTCGCGGATGGCCTTCTCGGTCGCCTGCGCGCTCCAGTAGTGCACGATCTTCGTTCGCTTGCTCGGCAGGCGGTAGTTCGAGATCCCGACGGGAACACCGAGGTGGACCCGGATGCCGGTCTCCTCGTGGATCTCGCGCACGGCCGTCTCGGCGAGCGTCTCGCCGGGATCGACCTTGCCCTTGGGCAGCGTGACGTCGCGGTACTTGGTGCGATGGATGGCGAGCACGAGCAGCTTGCCGTCGAGCATCCGCCACACCACGCCGCCGGCGGCGTAGACCGCGGTTTCCGTCATCGCACCGCCCGCTGGCGCCGCCGCCGCAGGACGTCCGACATCGTCTTCTCCTGCAGGTCGACGAGCGGCGTGCCGTCCGCGGCCAGGTGGTGACGCGTCCACTCGCCCTCGGCGCCGAGGTGCCACGAGCTCGTGTCGTCGTCCATCGCGAGGTCGAACAGTGAGAGCAGCTCAGCGACGTGCGCAGGCTCCGTGACGCGGACGAGGGCTTCGACGCGGCGATCGAGGTTGCGGTGCATCATGTCGGCGCTGCCGATGTAGACCTGCGGCTCGCCGCCGTGGGCGAACGCGAAGATGCGCGAGTGCTCGAGGTAGCGGCCGAGGATCGAGCGGACCGTGATGTTGTCGCTCACCCCGGGCAGGTCGGAGCGCAGCGAACAGATGCCGCGCACCCACACATCGACCTTCACACCGGCCTGGCTCGCGCGGTACAGCGCGTCGATGATCTGCTCGTCGACCATCGAGTTGACCTTGATGCGAACGTAGGCGGGCTTGCCGTCGAGGGCATTGCGGCGCTCTGCGTCGATCAGGCGGAGCAGGCCCTTGCGCAGGTGCAGGGGAGCGACGAGAAGGCGCTTGAACTTCTTCTCGATGGCATATCCGCTGAGTTCGTTGAACAGGCGGGTGAGATCGCGACCCACCTGCTCGTTCGACGTGAACAGGCCGTAGTCCTCGTAGATGCGGCTCGTCTTCGGGTTGTAGTTGCCCGTTCCGATGTGGCTGTAGCTGCGCAGCGCGCCGTCCTCTTCGCGGATGACGTGCAGCAGCTTGCAGTGGGTCTTCAGACCCACGAGACCATACACGACGTGCACACCGGCCTTCTCGAGCGTGCGCGCCCAGCCGATGTTCGCGGCCTCGTCGAAGCGCGCCTTGACCTCGACCAGGGCGAGCACCTGCTTGCCGTTCTCGGCCGCATTGATGAGGGCTTCGACGATCGGGCTGTCGCCGGAGGTCCGGTACAGGGTCTGCTTGATCGCGAGCACGTGCGGATCGCGGGCGGCCTGCTGCAGGAAGGACACGACGCTGGTCGTGAACGACTCGTACGGGTGGTGGACGAGGATGTCCTCCTTGCGGATCGCCGCGAACAGGTCCGCGCGACCGTTCTGCTCCGCCGGCTGGAAGGGCGTCGCCGTCTTCGGGACGTGGGCCGGGTAGCGCAGGTCGGGGCGCTCGATCTGCGACAACGAGAACAGGCCGCGCAGGTCGAGCGGAGCGGGCAGACGGTAGACGTCGTTCTCGGTGATGTCGAGTTCGTCGAGCAGGAGCGACAGCGTGACGTCGTCCATGTCCTCGGTGATCTCGAGGCGGATCGGCGGTCCGAATCGGCGCCGCAGCAATTCCGCTTCGAGAGCCTGGATGAGGTTCTCGGTCTCGTCCTCCTCGATGACGACGTCCTCGTTCCGGGTGAGGCGGAACGTGTGGTGCTCGAGGATCTCCATGCCGGGGAAGAGGTCGCCGAGGTTCTCGGAGATCAGCTCCTCCAGCGGGAGGTAGCGGACGGTGTTCCCGTCCTTCCGGACCTCGACGAGGCGCGGCATCATCGGGGGGACCTTCAGACGAGCGAACTCCTGGCGTCCGGTCCGCGCGTTCCGGATGCGGATCGCGAGGTTGAGCGAGAGTCCCGAGATGTACGGGAACGGGTGCGCCGGGTCGACCGCGAGCGGCATGAGCACCGGGAACACCTGCGAGGAGAAGTAGTCGTAGAGGATGCCGCGTTCCTCGTCCGACAGGTCGGCCCACGACACCACCTCGATGCCGGACTCGGCCAGCGCGGGCCGCACCTGCTCGGACCAGACCGCCGCGTGGCGCTCCTGCAGGGCGTGCGCCGCCGTCGCGAGGTCGGTGAGGACGTCGAGGGGAGCGCGGCCGACGTTGGTGGGGACGGCGAGTCCCGTGAGGATGCGGCGCTTCAGGCCCGCGACGCGCACCATGAAGAACTCGTCGAGGTTGCTGGCGAAGATCGCCAGGAAGTTCGCGCGCTCGAGCGTGGGCAGGTTCGGATCCTCCGCCAGCTCCAGCACGCGCTGGTTGAAGGCGAGCCAGCTGAGCTCGCGGTCGAGGTAGCGGTTGTCGGGCAGCTGCGAGTCGTACGCCTCGACGACGTCGTCGAAGTCGTCGTCGTCCGCGTCGCCCAGTCCGGAGTCGTGAACCTGGGTGTCGATCATCCCCACATCATTGCAGGGGGACGTGTCGCGTGCGTGAACGCGACGGACGGATGCCGCTGTGTCGGCCTCAGGCGGGCGCGCCCGGCAGCTGATCGTCCTCGTAGACGTTGAAGCGGTAGCCCACGTTGCGAACGGTCCCGATGAGCTGCTCGAGATCTCCGAGCTTTGCGCGAAGGCGTCGCACGTGGACGTCCACCGTGCGTGTGCCGCCGAAGTAGTCGTAGCCCCACACCTCGCTGAGCAGCTGCTCGCGGGTGAAGACGCGCGACGGGTGCGTCGCGAAGAAGTGCAGGAGCTGGAACTCCTTGTAGGTCAGGTCCAGCGGTCGGCCGTGCACCTTCGCCGAGTACGAGGACTCGTCGATGCTGATGCCCGAGGTCTGGATGCGCGTCGACACCTGCTCCTTGGAGACGCGCCCGACGGCGAGACGGATGCGGGCGTCGACCTCGGCGGGACCCGCCGTGACGAGGATGACGTCGTCGATGCCCCAGTCCGGCGAGACGGCCGTGAGACCGCCCTCGGTGACCACGAGGACGAGCGGGGAGTCGAGCCCGGTCGTGGTGAGGATCTTGCAGAGGGACTTCGCCCCCACGAGATCCTTGCGCGCGTCGACGAAGACGACGTCCGCGTTCGGGGCGTTGACCAGCTGCGCGGCCTCGGCGGGGATCTGCCGGACGCGGTGGCTCAGGAGTTCGAGGGCGGGCAGGACGGCATCGCCGCCGGGGGCGGAGCTCAGGACGAGCAGCTGTGCCAAGGAGGACCCTCCGGTGCAGACTCGGAAACGCGTTTCATCTTAGGGGTACCCCCGCCGCGCCCCGTGTCGCCGCCGGTGCACCCGCCTGCTGCGTACGCAACAATGGGACCATGACCGCGCCCGAGCTCCTGCCCCGTCGTCGGATCGCCGGTGTCGTCGCGGTCTGGGTCGTCGCGGCTGTCGTCGCGCTCGCCGTCGGCGTCTTCGTCGACCCGGACTGGCGCGGCGCGTGGCTGCTCGTCGGCTTCGGTGTGTGCTTCTTCATCGCCTTCGCCATCCAGCTGGCGTCGGGCCGCTCGCAGGGATTCATCATCCGCATCTCGGCCAGCGTCCTCGGAGCCCTCGTCGTCATGGGTCTGCTCGGTGCGGGCTTCGGGCTCGCCGAGCTCCTCGCCGCCGCCTGACCCGGCGGCATCCCTCAACCGCACCGTCGTCGGCGGCCGCTAAAGTGGACGGCATGGATCTCGTCGCACTCGAACTCTTCTTCGTCGGGCTGCTCGGCCTCGCATCGCTCGCGATCGCGTTCGTGTCCGGCGTCGTGGTGTGGAACCTCTACCGCGGTCAGCGCTGACATCGTGATCGATCTGCCGACCGACCTCCCGGCTGATCTGGTCCCGCTCTCCTGGCTGCTCGGCGTCTGGGAGGGCACCGGCGTCCTCGAATATGACGCGCAGGGTCGGACCATGTCCGGCGAGTTCTCGCACCGGGTGAGCTTCAGCCACGACGGCGGGAACGCACTCAACTACGCGGCGACCGCCTGGTTCGAGGATGCCGACGGCACCCGCCGAGACCTCGTCGCCGAGACCGGCTACTGGCGTCTCTCGCGACCGGCGACGGAGCAGGATGCCGGGCCCGCCCTCCTGCCCGCCCTCGCCCCGCGCGACGAGGCCCGGACCGCGGACGATGTCGAAGCCCTCCGTGCCGACAGCGGCGGATTCGAGATCGAAGTGGCGCTCGTCCACTCGGACGGCATCAGCGAGCTCTACCTCGGACAGGTCCGCGGCCCCCGGATCGACATCGCGACTGACGCGATCGTGCGCCCGGCCGGCGCGAAGGACTACTCGTCCGCGACGCGGATGTACGGCCTCGTCGAGGGCGACCTGCTCTGGGCGTGGGACATCGCCGCCCTCGGCACCGCACTGTCGTCGCACGCTTCCGCCCGCCTGGCGAGGGTCCAGTGACCGCCGACGTCTTCGCCGGCGTTCCCGGCGCCGTCGTTGACGAGCGGGGACTGGCGCACCTCGGCAACCCGGTCCGGGAGCAGCGTGATCTCGCCGCAGGGTCGGCGCTTGCGCCGCTGTCCGACCGCGCGGTGCTGACCGTCGCGGGCGAGGACCGGCTGTCGTGGCTGGACTCCATCACATCGCAGGCGCTCACCTCACTCGCACCGGGCGTCGGCACCGAGCTGCTGGTGCTCGATCCGCAGGGACACGTGGAGCACGCGGCATCCGTCGTCGATGACGGGGAGCGCACCTGGCTCATCGTCGATCTCGATCGCGCCGGCGGCCTGCTCACCTGGCTCACGCGCATGCGGTTCCGCCTGCGGGTCGACCCGCAGGACGTCTCCGACGCCTTCGCCGTCGTCGCCGGAACGAACTCGGCCGTCGATGCGCTCGGCGCCGAGGTGATCTGGCGTGACCCGTGGCCGAACGTCGGCATTGGCGGCTGGGGGTACGCCGCCGTCGACCCGCACCCGGGAACGGATCGCGACTGGGCCGAGGCCGTCGTGCCGCGCACCGCTCTCGACGACCTGGCCGCCGCCGCGAGCCGTGGCGACGCGCATCTCGCCGGATACCTCGCCGCCGACGCCCTCCGCGTCGCCGCCTGGCGTCCGCGCGCGTCGTCCGAGGCCGACGGTCGCACGCTGCCGCATGAAGTCGACTGGCTCCGCACCGCCGTCCACCTCGACAAGGGGTGCTACCGCGGGCAGGAGACGGTCGCGAAGGTCCACAACCTCGGTCATCCGCCGCGGCGGCTCGTGTCGCTGCAGCTGGACGGATCGGATGCCGAACTCCCGGCATCCGGCGCCGCGGTCCGGGTCGACGGGGCCGAGGTCGGCGCCGTCACCTCCGTCGCCCGACACCACGAGGAGGGCCCCATCGCCCTCGCCATCGTGAAGCGCTCCGTCCCCGTCGACGCCGCGCTGACGGTCGACGTCGACGGCGGCGAGATCGCCGCGGCCCAAGAAGTCATCGTGCCGCCGGATGCGGGACGCGCGGCATCCGTCCCGCGCCTTCCGCGGCTGTCCCAGCGCCGCTGACGATGACGGGGGAACCGACGGCCACGGCTCTGGTGCCCACCGCCCGCCGGTACCCGCGGGAGGGCTGGGCCCGGCTGAAGGGCTCGGCCGTCGCCATCGTTCAGCTCGTCGTCGCGGCCAGCACCGCGTTCTCGATCGCGCACTACGGGCTGGGGCACCCCGCCCCGCTGATCGCGGCCACCGTGACGATCTCGAGTCTCGGACTCGTCCGCGACGCGCGGCCGTGGCGCGTCCTCGAGACCGTCATCGGCATGACGCTGGGCGTCTTCGTCGCCGAGCTCGTCGTGTTCCTCGCCGGCAACGGCTGGTGGCAGCTCGCTCTCACCCTCGGAGTGAGTCTCTCCATCGCCCGCTTCGTGTCGCCGCAGGCCGGCTTCGCCATCGCCGCCGCGATCCAGTCGATCATCGTCGTCGTCGTGCCGGCTCAGGTGCCCTTCCTCCGCCTGCTCGACGCGCTGATCGGCGGTGCGATGGCGCTGCTCGTGACCGCCCTCATCCCGCGCAGTCCGGTGCGGACCGTGCTGACGGATGCCGGGCGCCTGTTCGCCGCCTTCCAGGGAGCCGCCGGCACCGTCGCGCAAGGGCTGCGTCGTGGCAGCCGGGTGCGTACCGAGCGCGGCCTCGAGAAGGCCCGTGAGCTGCAGGGCCTCGTCGACGATTGGAAGACGTCCGTCGAATCCGGCGCGGCGATCGCCCGGATCTCGCCGTTCCTGCGCCGCCAGCGATTCGAGCTGGAACGCTACGAGCGGATGCGGGCGAGCATGGACCTCGCGGTGCGGAACCTCCGCGTCGTCGCCCGTCGCGCCGCCTACCTCGTCGACGACGGACGGGAGCGCGACGTCGCCGCCGATCTGCTCGTCGAGCTGATCCGTGGGGCGGATCTCGTCCAGGCATCCCTCACCGACATCACTTACGAACCCGCGGCGCGCGAAGTGCTCACCGCGGTCGCCGCGCGGCTCGATCCGATCGCCCTCGTCCCCGACGGCTCGCTCGGCGACCAGACGCTCATCACAGCGCTCCGACCGCTCGCCACCGATCTGCTGTGCGCGACCGGCCTCAGCGCCGAGGATGCGCGGGCACGGTTGCCTCGGGTCTGACCCGGTCTCCCCCCGGCGTCATCGCGGCGCGACGGCCTCCCACGGCAGGGTCAGCTCGCCCAGCCGCCATCGCGCGCGCCCGCCGACCGGCCACCCCGTCGCGACGAGCGCGTCGAGGGCTGCACGCCACCGCTGCACGGGGCCGAACGACGAGGCCGCGACGGCCCGCGTCCATTCCCGATCGAGCGCTCCGATCGCGTCGTGCACCCGTTCCCCGGGCACGTTGCGGTGGATGAGCGCCTTCGGCAGGCGCTCTGCGGCGATCGCGGGGGAGTCGAGCCCTTCGAGCCGCAGCGAGATCGTGAGGCTTCGGGGTGCGGCATCCGGTCCCACCTCGATCCAGGTCGAGATGCGTCCGAGCTCGTCGCACGTCCCTTCGACGAGCATGCCGTCGGGGCGCAGGCGCGACGCCATCCGGGTCCACGCCTCGGCGACCTCGTGCTCGTCGTACTGCCGCAGCACGTTGAAGGCGCGGATGACGGCCGGGCGCCGGCCTCCCGGCACCGGCACCTCGAATCCCCCGCGCGCGAACGACACGCGCGCATCCGCGGCGAAGCTCGCCTCGCCGGCGCGCACCTGCGCGAGCTGCTCGCGCGCCCGAGCGACCCGCGCCGGTTCGATCTCGAGCCCGAGCACCTCCACGTCGGGGCGTGCCCGTCTGAGCCTCGCTTCGAGTTCGAAGGCCGTCACGCCGCTGGCCCCGTAGCCGAGGTCGACCACGAGCGGGTCCGCGGTCCGTCGCAGGATCGGATGCCGCGCGATCCAGCGGTCCACCCGGCGCAGCCGATTCGTGTTCGTCGTTCCCCGGGTCACCTGTCCCACGACCGGATCGGAACGCGTCATGCCCCCATGATCGCACCCGCCGCGCCGGTAGGATTGCGAGCATGACAGCCCCCTACACCTTGATCCTCCTCCGGCACGGCCAGAGCGAGTGGAACAAGTCGAATCAGTTCACCGGGTGGGTGGACGTCCGTCTCACCGGCCAGGGCAAGGCCGAAGCCCAGCGCGGCGGCGAGCTGATCAAGGAGTCGGGTCTGCTGCCCGACATCCTCCACACCTCGGTGCTGTCGCGCGCGATCCAGACGGCGAACATCGCCCTCGACGCCGCGGACCGCCTCTGGATCCCGGTCAAGCGCTCGTGGCGTCTCAACGAGCGTCACTACGGCGCCCTCCAGGGCAAGGACAAGGCTCAGACGCTCGACGAGTTCGGCGAGGAGCAGTTCATGCTGTGGCGCCGCTCGTTCGACGTCCCGCCGCCGGACATCTCCGACAGCGACCCGTACACGCAGGTCGGCGACGTCCGCTACACCGACATCGATGGTGAAGTGCCTCGCACCGAGTCACTCAAGATCGTCATCGACCGTCTGCTCCCGTACTGGGAGAGCGAGATCGTCCCCGATCTGAAGACCGGCAAGACCGTCATGGTCACCGCTCACGGCAACTCGCTCCGCGCGCTCGTGAAGCACCTCGACGGCATCAGCGACGACGACATCGCCGAGCTGAACATCCCCACCGGCATCCCGCTCGTGTACCGCCTCGACGAGGACCTCCGGCCCCTCGGGCCGGGCGAGTACCTCGACCCCGAGGCCGCAGCCGCAGGCGCCGCCGCGGTCGCCTCGCAGGGCAAGAAGTAGCCCCGCACGCCACTGGGAACACGAAGAGCGGATGCCTCGCGGCATCCGCTCTTCGTCGTCCGGGGCTCGCCCGGGCCGGGTCACACCTCGGCGTCGAGGCTCTCGGTGTCGGCAGACCAGGTGCCCGTCGCCAGGTACGAGACCTTCTTGGCGACCGAGAGGGCGTGGTCGCCGAAGCGCTCGTGGTAGCGGGAGGCGAGCGTCGCGTCGACGGTGGCCGAGGCCTCGCCCTGCCAGTTGTCGCTGAGGACCTTCTCGAACACCGCGAGGTGGAGGGCGTCCAGTTCGTCGTCCAGCTCGTGCAGGCGGCTCACGAGGGACAGGTCCTCTGTGCGGAGGAGGTCGGCGAGGGTGCGCGCCACCTCGGTGTCGATCTCGCCCATCTTCGTGAAGGTGTTCTTCAGGCCCTTCGGCACTGCGCGCTCCGGGAAGCGCATGCGCGTCAGCTGCGCGATGTGCTCGGCGATGTCGCCCATCCGCTCGAGCGATGCGCTCACCCGCAGGGCGGCGACGACGATGCGCAGGTCGCGGGCGACCGGCTGCTGACGGGCGAGGATCTCGATCGCCAGTTCATCGAGCTCGATGGCCTTGTCGTCGATGACCTTGTCGTTGTCGATGACGTCCTCGGCGAGCGCGACGTCGCTCGTCGCGAACGCGCGGGTCGCCCGCTCGATGGCGACGGCGACGAGGTCGGAGATCTCGACGAGACGGGTCTGCACGTCCTCGAGGGACTGGTGGAAAACTTCGCGCATGGAGCACCTTCTCTTCGGGCGGGGCGGGTGAGGGGCGCGACCTGTCGCGCAGAGACCTCGGCGATCCTCCCGCGCTCAGGTTAACGGTCGGTGCCGACATGGTGAACACTCGGCGGTGCGCGGCGCACGGGCCGATTTCCGTCCGATTGCGGGGGTGCGACCACCTTACGCTGGGGTCATGGATTCGACGCAGCTCGAGCTGCTGGCGCTCGTCGTAGGCCTGTTCGTGGGCGCCGGTGCGGTCGGACTCGTGGTCTACGCGATGCAGGAGCGGGCTCGCACCCGGCTCGTCACGTCTCTGGACATGCCGGAGGGGACGGCTTCCGTCCTGCAGGCGATGGATGACGCGGCGGTCGTCGTCGATCCGTCCATGCTCGTGCTCGCGGCATCCGCCACGGCGGAGGTGTTCTCGCTGACCGTGAACGAGACGCTCGACGCGGAGCGCCTGCGCTACCTCGTGCGCAACGCCCGCCAGACGGGCCTCCCGGCCGCTGAGAACATGACCCTCAATCGCGGTGTCGAGCCGCGCGTCGTCGCCGCCCGGGCGAGCGTCATCACCCCGAGGCTCACTCTCATCGTGATCCGCGACATCACCGAGCGCGAGCGCGTCGAGCAGATGCGGCGCGATTTCGTCTCGAACACCTCCCACGAGCTCAAGACGCCGGTGGGCGCGGTCACGCTCCTCGCCGAGGCCATCGAGTCCGCCGCCGACGACCCCGATCAGGTGCGCCACTTCGTGCGACGCCTGAGCGGGGAGGCGACCCGCCTCGGGCAGCTGACCTCTCGCATCATGAACCTGTCGCGCCTGCAGTCGGCCGACGAGATCGCCGAGATGCGCGACGTCGCCGTCGACGAGGTGGTCCGGTCGGCGATCGAGTCGCAGGCGATCGCCGCCGAGTCGGCGGAGATCACCGTCGCCCGAGGAGGCGAGAACGGGCTGTTCGTCCGTGGCGACCCGCAGATCCTCACCGAGGCGGTCAGCAACCTGCTCGCCAACGCCATCGCCTACTCGCCCGCCGGGGCACAGGTGGGGATCGGGGTGCGCGAGGCCGACGGCGCCGTAGAGATCGCCGTCGCGGACCACGGCATCGGCATCCCCGAGGACGACCAGCAGCGCGTCTTCGAGCGGTTCTACCGTGCCGATCAGGCACGATCGCGACGCACGGGCGGGACCGGTCTGGGGCTGGCGATCGTGAAGCACGCCGTGCAGCGTCACGGCGGCTCGGTCGAGCTGTGGTCCCGCCCGGGCCGCGGGTCGACGTTCACGATCCGTCTCCCGCTCGTCGCCGCCGCAGACCGTGCCGAGACGCACATCCGCAAGAAGAAGCCCAAGAAGACCGGCGCGAAGGCGCCCGCCAAAAGGAAGACACCATGACCCGCGTCCTGATCGTCGAAGACGAACCCGACCTGGCCGACCCGCTCGCCTACCTCCTGCGCAGGGAGGGGTTCGAGGTCGAGATCGCCGAAGACGGCGGGATCGCCCTCGACTCGTTCACCTCGCGCGGTGCCGACATCGTGCTGCTCGACCTCATGCTGCCCGGGATGCCGGGGACCGAGGTGTGCCGTGTCATCCGGTCCACCTCGAAGGTGCCCATCATCATGCTGACCGCGAAGGACAGCGAAGTCGACATCGTCGTGGGCCTCGAACTCGGCGCGGACGACTACATCACCAAGCCCTACTCGTCGCGGGAGCTGCTCGCACGCATGCGCGCCGTCCTGCGCCGCAGCGAGAACGACGACCTCGACGTCGACGACCGCATCATCGAAGGCGGACGGGTCACGCTCGACATCGACCGGCACACGGTCTCGGTCGAGGGCAAGGAGATCTCCATGCCGCTCAAGGAGTTCGAGCTGCTCGAGCTCCTCATGCGCAACGCCGGCCGTGTTCTGACCCGTGGCCAGCTCATCGATCGGGTGTGGGGGAGCGACTACTTCGGCGACACGAAGACCCTCGACGTCCACATCAAGCGCATCCGATCGCGCATCGAGAAGAGCCCGAGCGACCCGAGCATGCTGCTCACGGTGCGCGGACTCGGTTACCGCTTCGAGGCCTGACGGCCCTCACGACGAAGGCCCCCACCGTCGCGGTGGGGGCCTTCGTCGTGAGGTGGGGGATCAGCCGGCGGGCGTCGCCGTCGCGGCGGGGGTCGGCACGAACTGCGTGTAGTAGGGCAGGGTGCCGTCCATGATCGGAACGTGGACGCGCACGCCCTCGCCCTCACCGGACTGGAACGAGACGAGCACGTCCGAGCCGGGCTTGCCGACGTTGTCGAAGGTCATGTTCGCCATGTCGACGCCGAGGGTGACGGAGGAGTTCCCCTCGACCTGCACGCTCTGCGGCTGCCCGTCGATCGAGACGTTCAGGGCCAGGGCGTCGTCGGTGGGGTTCACGATCGAGGCGACGAGGTTGCCCAGCGTGCCCTCCTCGTCGGCGATGATGAGGGCGTTGCGCACCTTCAGAGGGCCGGAGTCGGGGATGTTGACGCCGTCGGAGGCGGAGTACTGGATGGTCGTCGCCTGCGGCGCCAGCATGTTGCAGCCGGTGGTGCCCAGGACGACGGCTGCGCCCAGGGCCAGGGACGCGATGAGACGCGATTTCACGGATCCTCCAGATGACACGGACGGCGACCCTCTCATCCTATGCGGTCGCGCGGGTGGCGTCGGGCAGGCGGGCGGCGAACCTTAGCGTATGTCGCCTGTGGTATTCTGGAGGTTGCCGAAAGGACACAACTGCATGCTTTTTGAGGTTGGCGAAACCGTCGTCTATCCGCACCATGGCGCTGCGACCATCATCGAGGTCAAGGATCGCGTCATCAAGGGCGAGACGAAGAAATACCTGAAGCTCAACGTCACCCAGGGTGACCTCATCATCGAGGTCCCTGCGGACAACGTCGATCTCGTGGGCGTCCGCGACGTGATCGGCAAGGACGGGCTCGAGAAGGTCTTCGATGTCCTGCGCGCACCTTTCACCGAGGAGCCGACCAACTGGTCGCGTCGCTACAAGGCGAACCTCGAGAAGCTCGCGTCGGGCGATGTCATCAAGGTCAGCGAGGTCGTCCGTGACCTGTGGCGCCGCGATCAGGACCGCGGTCTGTCCGCGGGCGAGAAGCGGATGCTGGCCAAGGCCCGGCAGATCCTTATCTCCGAGATCGCTCTGGCTCTGAAGGCCGACGAGGAGAAGGCGTCGACCGTCCTCGACGAGGTCCTCGCTTCCTGACACATCGACAGAACGGCCGGCTGAACAGCCGGCCGTTCTTCGTTGTGCGGGCGGATGCCGCGGTCCGGCGACGCGGTACGGCATGATGTGGCCGTGACCACCCGCTCCGCGCCCGCCGCCGTCGATCTCTCGCGCCGCGATCTCACGCTCGACCTCGCGCGGGTGGTGTGCGTCCTGTTCGTGATCGTCGTACACCTCGTTCAGGTGGGGATCGGTCCCGGCCCGGATGGGGGTCTCGTGGCGTCCCGTCCCGCCGAGGGACAGCCCTGGTTCAACGCGGCGACCTGGGTGGGGCAGATCATGCCGCTGTTCTTCGTCGTGGGCGGGTTCGCGTCCGCCACCGGCTGGCGCTCCTGGACCGCCAAGGGCGGAGGCGCCGCCGGGTTCGTGCGCACCCGCACGCTCCGCCTCGCTCAGCCGGCTCTGCCGCTGTTCATCTTCTTCGCGGTGATCCTGGGTGTCGCGGCGGCGGCGGGACTGCCTGAGCAGCTCGTGGGGGACGCCGCCGTCGGCGCGGGATCGCCGCTCTGGTTCCTCGCTGCGTATCTGCTCTGCCAGGCGGCGGTGCCGTTCCTCTCGGCATGCCACGCGCGTCGGCCGGTGCTCACTCTGCTCATCCTCGCAGCCGGGGTCGTCCTGGTCGACGTCGCCCGCTTCGCCTCGGGAATCACGGAGATCGGCCTGCTGAACCTCCTGTTCGTGTGGCCCCTCGTCCAGCAGTTCGGGTTCTGGTACGCCGACGGATGGTTCGATCGGCGGCATCCGCTCTCGCTCGTCGCCATCGCGGCGGCGAGCTATGTCCTCCTCTGGCCGCTCACCGCGCTGGGACCGTATTCGATGAGCATGCTCGGCAACCTCAACCCGCCGACGCTGCCCCTCGTCATCCTCGGCGTCGCGCAGGCATGCCTGCTGCGGCTGCTGAAGCCGGTGCTCGCCCGGCTGATGTCGCTCCGGGTCATGCAGGGTGTCGTCTTCGTGCTCGGCTCGCGGCTCATGACGATCTATCTTTGGCACCTGCCGGTCATGCTCGCCCTCACGGGCGTGAGCCTCCTGATCCCGGGCGCCGCCCCCGTGCCCGCGTCACTCGCGTGGTGGTGGTCGCGTCCGATCCTGTTCGTGCTCGTGCTGGGCGTGCTGCTCGCGCTGTCGCTCGTGCTCGCGAAGTGGGAGGCGCTGGGCACGCTCGGCCGCGCACCGGCCACGGGCATCGTGGCGGTCGCCTGGGTGTGCGCGTTCATGCCGCCCTTCGCTGTCATGGAGTGGTTCCTCGACCTGCCGATCGCGGTGGTCGGCACTCTCCTCCTGGGGCTCGCCGTCCTCCTCCTGCGGCGCAGCCCGGCTCGGGACGGCTCGGTACGCTCGGAGGCATGAGTCTCGTCCCCGTTCCGCGTGTAGCCGTCATCGTCGTCGCCGCCGGCTCGGGCACACGCCTCGGCAGCGGATCCCCGAAAGCGTTCGTCGGGATCGACGCGCACACGATCCTGCGTCACGCGCTCCGGGGTGTGTTCGCCGGCCCTGAGGCGCAAGTGATCGTGGTGGCACCGGCGGACCGGCTCGGTGACGCGCAGACCGAGGTGCTCGAAGCCGCGGGGGAGCGCAGGGACCTCGTCTCGGTCGTCGCCGGCGGCGATACCCGCCAGACGTCGGTCGCCGCGGGTCTGGCGGCGGTCTGGGCCGACGTCGAGACCGTCCTCGTCCACGACGCCGCGCGGGCCCTCACTCCGCCGGAGGTCTTCCGCCGCGTGATCGACGCCGTCGAGAGCGGGTCGGATGCCGTCATCCCGGTCCTCCCCGTCGTCGACACGCTCAAGCGCGTCGAGGCCGACGCGGTCATCGAGCCGGTCGACCGCTCGAGGCTGGCGGCAGCGCAGACCCCGCAGGGGTTCCGGCGCGAGGTCCTCGTCGGGGCGTATCGCGACGCCGCGGCCGACCACACCGACGATGCTGCGCTCCTCCAGGCCGCGGGCACCGTCGTGCGGACGGTTCCTGGCGACGAACGCGCCTTCAAGATCACGACCCCCGCAGATCTCGAGCGCGCGCGGATGCTCGTCGCGCCGATCCCGCCGGTCGTCCCGGTCCCCGCACCGGCGATCCCGCGCGTCGGCGTCGGGACCGACGTGCATGCCTTCGGTGGCGACGACACCCTCTGGCTCGCCGGTCTGGAATGGCCCGGGGAGCCCGGGCTGAAGGGCCACTCCGATGGGGATGCCGTCGCCCACGCGATCGTGGACGCGGTCCTCGCGGCGGCCGGGCTGGGCGACATCGGCACCCACTTCGGAACGGATCAGCCCGAGTACGCCGGCGCTCACGCCGCCGCGTTCCTGGCGCGGACTCGCGCGCTCGCAGGGGAGGCCGGGTGGGTGATCGGCAACGTCAGCGTCCAGGTCCAAGCCAATCGCCCTCGCTTCGCCGCCCGCCGCATCGAAGCCGAGCAGGTGCTGTCGGACGCGCTCGGCGCGCCCGTGACCGTGTCGGCGACGACGACCGACGGGCTCGGGTTCACCGGAACCGGGGACGGTGTGGCGGCGTTCGCGGTCGCGGTCGTCTTCCGGGCCTGAGTCTTCGTCAGAGCGAACGGGTCATGAACGTCGAGGCCGGGTCCGGTAGGTAGTGGCCGAAGGGGTCGCATTCGGTGAACCCCTCACTGGCGTAGAGCGTGCGTGCGGCCAGGAACCCGGCATCCGATCCCGTCTCGAGCCACACCCGCGTGAGTCCTTCCGCCGCCGCGGCCGCGAGGATGTGACGCAGGATCGCGCGGCCCACGCCCGTGCCCAGATGGGCGTCGGGGACGCGCATCGACTTCAGTTCGCCGTCGGTTTCGCTCAACCGCGCCAGTGCGCCGATTCCGGCCAGATCGTCGCCTCGCCAGGCCGACCACACCGTCACGGCCGGGACCTGAAGGGCGGCGACGTCGAGCGCGTGGACGCTTTCGGCGGGGGAGAGCTCGTGCATCCCCGCCAGGTGCCGGCGCACGAGGGCGATGGTCGCCTGGTCGGTCAGATCGTCGACGCGGATCTCGAGGTCGTCGGGTCGGGGCATCTCAGGCCTCCACGGCGAAGGGTCGGGGGTCGCGGGTTCTACGGGAACCCCACGCGAGCGTCACGAGGCCGGCGGCGAGGATCGCGAGCCCGACGAGCGCGAGAGGGGACAGCGTTTCGCCGAGTGCGCTCACGCCCAGGATCGTCGCGGTGAGCGGTTCGGCGAGCGTCAGCGTCGCAGCGGTCGCCGCCGTGAGTCCCTGCAGCCCCCAGGTGAAGAGCGCGTACGCGGCGGCGATGGTCGCGAAGCCGAGCCATGACGCCATGGCGACGCCCGAGGACGAGACGACCCATGACACGTCCACGAACGGGATGACGGCGGCGCAGACCACCGCCGAGCCGACACCCATGGCACCGACGACGGTGAAGGCGTCCCAGCCCGCGTCGAGCAGACGGCGCTGCGCGTTGGCGATGACCGCGAAGCAGGCGCCCGCGCCGACGGCGGCGGCGAGCCCCAGCCCGTTCACGCCGCCCGTACCGGCACCGCCTCCGATTCCGAGCAGGACGACACCGATCGCGGCGAGGGCGGTTGCGGCCATCCACAGCACGGACGGTGCGCGACGGGACAGGACCCACTCGAGGATGCCCGCCAGCACGGGAGCCGACCCCAGCGCGATGACGGTGCTCACCGCGACGCCGTTCGTCTGCGTGCCGAGGAAGAAGAGCGGTTGGTAGAGACTGAGCGCGACGCCGGTGACGGCCATGAGGGCGAACGGTCGCCGCGTGAGAGTCGACCGCGGTCGCTCCGGTGCGCGCCGACGATGCGCTGCGGCCAGAGTGAAGGCCAGAAGCGCCAGGGCGGTGCCTCCGACGACCGAGCGGACGACCCCGACCGACAGCGCCGACGCTTCGTCGGGCCCGAGGGCGCGAGCCGTGCCGGTCGTCCCGAACAGGAGGGCGGCGGCCAGGACGGCGAACACGTGCAGCACCCGTCCTTTCTATCGTCTCGGAGCGGGCGCCGAAGCCGCCCGCCGGTAGCATGGACCGGTGACGGTTCGGCTCTACGACTCCCAGGCTCAGGCACTGCGCGACTTCGCGCCCGCCGACCCCGAGAACGTCACGATGTACGTCTGCGGGCCGACCGTGCAGTCCGGTCCGCACATCGGTCACGTCCGGGCCGCGCTGAGTTTCGACATCCTCCGCCGCTGGTTGGAGCACCGGTTCGGTCGGGTCACCTTCGTGCGCAACGTGACGGACATCGACGACAAGGTCCTCGCCAACGCGACGGAGTCGGAGCCGTGGTGGGCGCTGGCGTACCGCATGGAGCTCGAATTCTCGCGCGCGTATGCCGCGGTCGGCATCCTGCCTCCGACGTACGAGCCGCGCGCGACGGCATCCGTCCCGCAGATGCAGGAGCTGATCGCGCGACTGATCGAGGCGGGGCACGCCTACGCGTCCGCCGGCGACGTCTACTTCGACGTGCGGTCCTGGGCGGAATACGGCGCGTTGACGCGTCAGTCGGTCGACGCCATGGAGTCCGCGACGGACGCCGATCCGCGCGGCAAGCGCGACCCCCGCGATTTCGCGCTGTGGAAGGGTGCCAAGGCGGACGAGCCCGAGGACGCCTCGTGGGACTCGCCCTGGGGCGCCGGCCGCCCGGGCTGGCACATCGAGTGCTCCGCCATGAGTCGGCGCTACCTCGGTCCCGAGTTCGACATCCACGGCGGCGGACTCGATCTGCGCTTTCCGCATCACGAGAACGAGCTGGCTCAGTCGACGGCCGCCGGTGACGGATTCGCTCGGTACTGGGTGCACAACGGTCTCGTCACGGTCGGCGACCAGAAGATGTCGAAGTCGCTCGGCAACTTCCTCCTCGCCGACGAGGTCCTGCGCGACACCGATCCGCTCGTGGTCCGGTACGCGCTCATCTCGGCGCACTACCGCTCGAACCTGGACATCAGCGAGTCCACCTTCGCCGAGGCGGATGCCGCGCTCGGCCGCATCCGCTCGTTCCTGCAGCGGGCGCTCCGCGCCGGTGACCCATCGGTCGGCTGGTCCGCCGGGGCGGATGTGCCGCGCGAGTTCGCAACGGCGCTCGACGACGACCTCAGCGTGCCGCAGGCGCTCGCCGTCCTCCATGAGACGGTGCGCCGGGGCAACGCCGCCCTCGACGCGGGAGATCCCGCTGTCGCCGACGACGCCATCCGTCAGGTGATGGCGATGACGCGTCTCCTCGACATCGACCCCCTGGATGCGAAATGGTCTGCCGCGACGGCGCAGTCCATGGCGACGGCCTTGAACCGCCTCGTCACCACCATGATCGACCAGCGCGCGGAGGCCCGCGCGACCAAGGACTGGGCGGCAGCCGACCGCATCCGCGACGCGATCGCGGCGGCCGGCGTCGTCCTCGAAGACGGTCCCTCCGGGACCCATTGGAGTATGAACAATGGCTAAGTTCGGCAACCCCTCGGCGGGACGCGGCAAGAAAGGCCCCACGAAGGGGTCCGGCGGCAAGAACAAGCGCTCGCTCGAGGGTCGCGGACCGACCCCCAAGGCCGAGGACCGCGCCTGGCACCCCGCCGGCAAGCGCAAGGCCGCCAAGGAGCGCTTCGTCGCGGCCGGCGGCAAGCCGCAGATCCGCCAGACGACCGGCGGTCGCGCACCCAAGGCGAAGTCCGGCGACGACACCGAGACCGTCACCGGCCGCAACAGCGTCCTCGAGGCCCTGCGCGCGAAGATCCCGGCGACGGCGTTCTACATCGCTCAGCGCGTCGAGATGGACGACCGCGTGAAGGAGATGCTCTCGATCGCGACGAACCGCGACATCCCCGTCCTCGAGGTCACGCGGCAGGAGCTCGACCGCATGGCAGGCTTCGACGGCGTTCACCAGGGCGTCGCACTGAAGGTCCCGCCGTACGAGTACGCGCACCCGCAGGATCTGCTCGAGCAGGTCATCGACCGCGGTCAGCTGCCGCTGTTCGTCGCTCTCGACGGCGTCACGGATCCGCGCAACCTCGGGGCGATCATCCGGTCCACCGCTGCCTTCGGCGGTCAGGCGATCATCCTCCCGCAGCGCCGCTCGGCGGGTGTCAACTCCGCCGCCTGGAAGACGAGCGCCGGCGCGGCCGCCCGCATCCCCGTCTCCATCGCCCCGAATCTGACGACGACGCTCAAGGAGTTCAAGAAGCAGGGCGTCTTCATCCTCGGCCTCGACGGCGGCGGCGACGTGTCGCTGCCCGCGCTCGAGCTCGCGGACCGTCCCGTGGTCATCGTCGTGGGCTCCGAAGGCAAGGGGCTGTCTCGCCTCGTGACCGAGACGTGCGACCAGATCGTGTCGATCCCGATCAACGCGGCGACCGAATCCCTGAACGCCGGCATCGCGGCATCCGTCGCGCTCTACCAGGTGTCGACGCTGCGCGCGTCGATGGAGTGAGAGGAATCATCATGACCCGCATCGCTGTCATCGGAGGGACCGGCTACGCCGGCGCCCACATCGTCGCCGAGGGCGTACGTCGGGGCCACACCGTCTTGTCCGTGGCCCGCAAGGTCCCCGCCGACCGCGTCGAGGGCGCGACCTACGTCGAGGGCTCGATCCTCGAGGCTCCCGCACTGGCCGCGGAGATCGACGGCGTCGAGGTCGTCGTGTTCGCCACGTCGCCCCGCGGCGACATGGTCGGCAAGATGCGGGATGCCGTCGCCGACGTCATCGCGGCCCTTCCACTGTCCGTGCGCGTCGGGGTCGTCGGCGGTGCCGGCGGCAGCCTCGTCGCCCCGGGAGGACCCCGGGTCGTCGACAGCGGCTTCCCGGAGGAGATCAAGCCCGAGGCGATGGAGGCCATCGGCATCCTCGAGGACCTCCAGGCCGGCACGAGCGGGCGTGACTGGTTCTACATCCACCCGGCAGGCGGCTTCGGCGCCTGGGCGCCGGGGGAGCGCACCGGCTCCTACCGCACCGGCGGCGACGTCATCGTCACCGACGACGAGGGTGAGTCGTTCATCTCCGGCGCCGACTTCGCGATCGCCGTCCTCGACGAGATCGACTCGCCCGCGCACGTGCGCGAGCGGTTCACCGTCGGGTACTGACGGTCCGGTCAGACGAGGTCGCGCCAGTCGACCTCGTCCTCGTCGTCGTCGCTGACGGGCACGTCGGCGGTGACGACCGGCAGCGCCGTCGTCTCGGTCGGCGGACCCATGACGGTCGCCTCGTCCCGACGGTGACGGAGCACGCCGTCGATGTACGACGACAGGACCTCGGCGATCGGGATCGACCGTCCGCGCGCCTGCGACATGTACCACCGGTGCTCGAGCACCTGGTGGAACACCTCGGCCGGCTCGAGCTTGCTGCGCAGCTCCCACGGGATCGCCTTGACGACGGGCTCGAAGACGCGGGTCAGCCACTCGTGGGCGACCATCTCCTCGTCGCTGCCGAGGCGCGATACGCGGGCGGCGAACTCGTCCATGTCGTTCAGCAGGCGTCGTGCCTGGTTCTCTTCGACGTCGAGACCCGTCAGACGCAGCAGACGACGCTGATGGTGCCCGGCGTCGACGACCTTCGGCTGGATGAGGACCTTCGTTCCGTCGGAGGTCTCGTCGATCGACATCTCGCCGATGTCGAAGCCGAGGCTGTTCAGGCGCTGTACGCGCTCGGTGATGCGCCACGTCTCGTTCGCGGCGAAGGTCTCGGTCTCGGTGAGGGCGCTCCACAGCGACCGGTACGACGACATGATGCCGTCGGCGATCGCGACGGCATCCACCCCGCCCTCCAGGCGCCCGCCGGCTTCGAGGTCCATGATCTCGCCCGCGATGTTGGTACGTGCCACGTCCAGGTCGTGCTCGCGCTGACCGCGCGTGAGACCGCCCTCGTGGAGCTCGCCCGTCTCGGCGTCGACGAGGTAGGCCGCGAACGCCCCGGCATCCCGTCGGAACAGCGTGTTTGACAGCGACACGTCACCCCAGAAGAAGCCGACGTTGTGCAGGCGGACGAGGAGCGCCGCCAGCGCGTCCACGAGGCGAGTGGCGGTGTCGGGTCGCAGGACCTGGGTGAACAGCGCGCGATAGGGCAGCGAGAAGCGCAGGTGCGCGGTGACCAGAGCGGCGGGGAGGGGTTCGCCCTTGCCGGTGCGGCGGCCGTCGATGACGGCCACGCGGCTTACGCAGGGGACGTCGAGCCGAGCCAGCGAGCCGAGCATCTCGTACTCTCGACGCGCCATCTCAGCGGTCGTCTCCTTCACCGCGACGACGCGTCCCGACAGGCTCGCGAACCGCACCAGGTGGCGGGAGAGTCCCTTGGGGAGCGAGACGATCGCGTCGCTTGGCCACTCGCCGAGGGGCGTCGACCAGGGCAGGGCCAGGAGCCCCGCGTCGACGCTGCTGGCGGTGATGCTCAGGGAATGAACCACGCGGGAACCTCTGTCTCACGCACCGCGGCGCGGGAGGTCCGGAGACCTTCCCGCGCCGCGGTCCTGCTGATGATGACGATCAGGCCGAGACGACCGGCTTGTCGTTGAGGCGGTCGCCCGACTCGATGTCGAACGCGTGCACGTGGCCCGGCTTGGCGGCCAGGGTGACCGTCTCGCCCGCGTTCGGGTGGTTGCGGCCGTCGACGCGAGCGACGATGTCGGTGCGCTTGCCGTTGATGTCGACGTGGCCGTACAGGTAGCCGTCGGCGCCGAGCTCCTCCACGAGGTCGACCTGGACCGCGAGGCCCTTGCCGTCCGCGGGGCCGACCTCGATGTCCTCGGGGCGGACACCGACCGTGACCTGGCTGCCGTTCGCGCGGCCGACGGTGTCGCGGTCGAGCGGGACGATCTCGGAGCCGAAGCGGATGCCGCCCTCGGCCAGGTCGGCCGGGAACAGGTTCATGGCGGGCGAACCGATGAAGCCGGCGACGAACACGTTGTTCGGCTTCTCGTACAGGTCGCGCGGCGTGCCGACCTGCTGCAGGAGACCGTCCTTGAGGACCGCGATGCGGTCACCCATCGTGAGGGCCTCGGTCTGGTCGTGGGTGACGTAGACCGTGGTGACGCCGAGGCGACGCTGCAGCGATGCGATCTGCGTACGGGTCTGGACGCGGAGCTTGGCGTCGAGGTTCGACAGCGGCTCGTCCATGAGGAAGACCTGGGGCTGGCGGACGATCGCACGGCCCATGGCGACACGCTGACGCTGACCACCCGAGAGGGCCTTCGGCTTGCGGGTCAGGTACTCCTCGAGGTCGAGGAGCTTGGCTGCCTCGAGAACGCGCGAGGCGCGCTCCTCCTTACCGACACCGGCGATCTTGAGCGCGAAGCCCATGTTCTCGGCGACGGTCATGTGCGGGTAGAGCGCGTAGTTCTGGAACACCATCGCGATGTCGCGGTCCTTCGGCGGCACGTCGGTGACGTCGCGGTCGCCGATGCGGATAGAGCCGGAGTTGACCTCTTCGAGGCCCGCGAGCATGCGGAGCGAGGTGGACTTACCGCAACCGGAAGGGCCGACCAGGACGAGGAACTCGCCGTCGGCGACCTCGAGGTTGAGCTTGTCGACCGCCGGGCGGGTGCCACCGGGGTACAGACGGGTTGCGTTGTCGAACGTGACGGACGCCATGTTTTCTTCTCCTTCACCGGCAGGTACGTGCCGGACGATCCGTTGTGAAGCGAGCGGGGGACACCCCGCACACCCGCCATCGGGTGCGTGTTCAGTATGCCACGGCTGAGGGGAGCAGAGGGATGCCGCCTCGTCAGCCTTTTTCCAGCGCGTCTGACTAACATCGGACCGTGCGCCACACCCGGGCGCCTGGCCCTCTGGCCGCACCACAGATCTTCCGAGGTTTCATGTCCACCGATTCCGGCGACACCCCGTCATCCGCGACCGATCGTCGCGAGGCCGTGCGCGAGAAAGCGCAGCGCGTCCACGTCCGACAGTCGCGTGCGCGTCTCGCGCGTCGCATCTCGCTCGGCGTCCTGGCCACGGGTGCTGTCGCCGCCGTCGCTGCCGTCGTCGTCTGGTCCGTGACCTCCACGATGGGCGGGCGGGATCTGACCCCGGACACCGCGAGTTCCGACGGCTTCGCTGTCAGCGACGTCGCCGGCGTGTCCGGCGACCAGGCCCCGATCGACGACAGTGCGGTCGAGGCCACTCCGGAGTCGGACAAGGCGGAGCCGGCACCGACGGCATCCGCTGCTCCCGTCGACATCCGCGTCTACGTCGACTACCTCTCGCCGGGTGCGCGCGAGTGGCAGCTCGCGAACGTCGACCAGCTCAAGACGTGGGTCGATGAAGGGGCTGCGACCCTCAGCTACCACCCCGTGTCAATGCTCACCGCCAAGTCGAACGGAACCAAGTACTCGTTGCGCGCCGCCGCCGCGGCGGCCTGCGTCGCGACCCACGACGAGGGCGTCTTCTTCGCCTACAACACCGAGTTGCTGAGTCGTCAGCCGGCGATGGACACCGACGGGTTCTCCGATACGGAACTCGCGGACCTCGCCCAGGCCGTCGGCGCCAAGGACCCCGACAAGGTCCGTTCGTGCATCGAGGACAGCGACTACATCGAATGGACGAAGGACGCCACGGAGCGCGCGATCGCCGGCATCCCCGACACCGATGGTCTGCAGCTCACCGGCACTCCGATGATCCTCGTCAACGGCCAGCCGTACATGGGTGCGCTGAAGGATGCCGCGGAGTTCTCGCAGTTCGTGCTCACGAGCGCAAGCGACAAGTTCTACACCGACCAGACCGCCTCGCCGACGCCCACCCCGCCCGCGGAGTGAGCGTCGCGGCCCGGTTAGACTGGGCCATCTGCCGGCTTGGCGCAATTGGTAGCGCACCGTACTTGTAATACGGGGGTTGCAGGTTCAAGTCCTGTAGCCGGCACCGTCAGATGTGCGTCGACCCGTACGTGTCGCCGGCACCGCGATGCGTAGGCATGAAGAAGCCCCCGTTCCCGTACCGGATGCGGGGGCTCTCCTCCGTTCGGAGTTTAGTCGTCCTGCTCGTCGGGCTCCTGCTCGGCGGCCGTGATGTCGTCGTCGCCGACGTCGCCCTCAGCCTGGCTCGGCTTGTCGGGGATGGAATCGCTCATGATGTCTCCTTTCGACGTGCCCATGCAACGCCGGGTCACGGCCCGCTCGGAGGGGGTTGACAGAGACGCTGTTCGGTCGGCTCGAGCGTGTTTTGAGCCACCAGCCCCTCCGTGATCCTCACCAGTCGAGATCGCCTCGATCGTCCGAACGCTGCGGAGTCTCGTGGGGAATCCCCACTCTCGACGAGCCCTTTCCAGTTGCGCCCGGTCAGATCGCGGGCGGAGGTTCGCGTCCAGTGCCGGCACCACTCTCTGCGCATCGATTCGCGTGACGACCGATGTAGTGTGCGCCCTGTGATCTTGACCTACCGAACCGCGTTGACGATCAGCGCCGAGATGGAGAATCAGTCTTCGGGCGACGGCGTCGAAATGGATCCGCGAGGAATCCTCGGCGAACTCGAACGCATCCGGAACGTCATCGATGACGCTCGGCGCGTTATCGAGCCGGCCCAGGAGACCGCCGACGATCAGCCTGATGTCTCACCGTTGCCCGATGACGCGCCGTTCGATGTGCCGCTGATCGAGGATGATCTGTCGTTCGTCCTCGATCGACTGGAAGAAGGAAACGCGGTCACGGTCGAGATCCTGGCGGAGGACGAGCTGCACCCCGACGTGAGGCGGGAACAGGAGGAGAGTCTCGAGCTCGGGCTCTCAGCGGTGGCTGAGGTGGCAAGCCTCGTTGCGCGTGCGGGTGGTTCGAACTCCTCGCTTCGCTGACAGCGCTCGGGAGCTCAGCTCCCACGACGCCGGCGAAGTTCTCGGACGATGAGCCGGGCCATGACCGAGCTGAAGACCGTGAAGAGGACGGCGGTGCCCACGTGCGTCGTGAACCTCATCCAGCGCGGCATCGGAATGTCTTTGCCGCCGCTCGCGGTGACCTCGGACCATCGCCCTATGGACTCGCTGAACTCCTGGACGGCGACGGCAGCGAGGAAGATCGCCGCGAGGGCGGTAAGGAGAATCCAGAGCGAACCCCACACCAGCGCGGAGGTCTTCACTCCCACGCGCTCGCCGTCCTCAGGTTCCATGACGTGACGATAGCTCACGGTGGATCTCATGATCGCGGCCCGCATCTGCTCGAGGCAGGCGCCCCCGCGTCAGCTCGGATCGAGCTCGACACCGTCGCGCGCGGTCACACGCACCTCGGAGATGCGGCGGCGGTCGAGCGCCGTGACCTCGATCGTCGCGCCGTCGACCTCGATCAGGTCACCGACGACCGCGAGGCGGCCGAGGCGCTCCGTGACGAAGCCCGCGATCGTGTCCGACGCGCCGCGCGGGAGGACGATGCCCGTCGCCTCCGAGAAGTCCTGCAGGTTCAGGCGACCGTCGATGATCTCGCGATCCCCGGTGAAGGGGACCGCCGCGTCGTATTCGTCGAAGATCTCGCCGACGACCTCCTCCACGAGGTCCTCGAGGGTGACGATGCCGTCCGTCCCGCCGTATTCGTCGACGACCACCGCGATCTGATGCCCTTCTGCCCGCATCTTCGTGAGGGTGGGAAGGACGCGGGCGGTCGAGGGGAAGTAGGGGATCGGGCGCACGATGCCCGACAGCGGGGCATCCCGTCCCTCGACGACCGCTTCGAAGAGATCGCGGACGTGGACGAAGCCGACGATGTCGTCGATCGACGTGTCGGCGACCGGGTAGCGCGAGAACGGCAGCTCACGCGCCTCGGCGACGGCCTCGCCGATGGTAGCGGTGTCGTCGAGGGCCGTGACCTCGGGACGCGGACGCATGACCTCGCTGAGCTGGCGGCCCCGCAGCGAGAGGACGTCCTCGAGTATGCGACGCTCGTCCTCGGGCAGGCCCTCGTGACTCGCCACGATGTCTCGGACCTCCTCGTCGGTCATCTCCTCACCGGTCTTGTGGGGATCGCCGCCGAGCAGACGCACAAGGGCGTTCGTGGAGACGGACAGCAGCCAGATGACCGGCCGCATGACCTTCGCGAACCCGTCGAGGACGGGCGCGACGGCGTATGCGAACTGAGCGTTCCGCTGGATGGCCAGACGCTTGGGCACGAGTTCGCCGAGCACGAGCGACAGGTAGGCGATCACGAGGGTGAGGATCAGCGTCGCGAGGGTCAGCGCCAGCCCGGGGTCCGCCCCGGCCGACTCGATGAGCGGGGCGACCGAGGGGGCGATAGACGTGGCGCCATAGGCGGCCGAGGCGAAGCCCGCCACGGTCACGCCGATCTGCACAGCCGACAGGAACGTGTTGGGGTTGCGCGCCAGCCCCGCCACCTTGGCACCCCGCTTGCCGCGCGCGGCGATCGCGTTGATCTGGCTTTCGCGAAGCGTGACGAGAGCCATCTCGGTGGCGGCGAACACTCCGCCCACCAGGACGAACAGCACGACGAGCGCGATGTTCAGAGCGAGGTCGTTCATCGGGTGTCCTCGATGCGGTCGGCCTCAGCGGCGGGCTGCCGCGTATGGTCGCTGATCATCGTCAGCTGTGCTCCTTCTTCTGTTCCGGAGTGGTGGTGGGGGTGCCGGTCGCCAGCGCCCTGGCGTCGTCGCGCCGCGTCTTGGCGAGGCTCGCGACGGTGGCCACGATGATCGTGGCGGCGATGAACAGCAGCGAGAACCAGATCGGGATCTCGGGAGCCCACAGCATCGGCTCTCCGCCGTTGATGAACGGCAGCTCATTGACGTGCATGGCGTGCAGGACGAGCTTCACGCCGATGAAAGCGAGGATGACGGCGAGGCCCTGTGCGAGGTAGACGAGGCGCTCCAGCAGGCCGCCGATGAGGAAGTACAGCTGGCGCAGGCCCATGAGGGCGAAGGCGTTGGCGGTGAAGACGATGTACGCCTCGTTCGTGAGGCCGTAGATCGCCGGGATCGAGTCGACCGCGAAGATCAGGTCGACGAAGCCGATCGCGACGATGACGAGCAGCATCGGGGTGACGAAGCGCTTGCCCGCCTTCTTGACCGTCAGCTTGTCGCCGTTGTACTCGTCGCTCACGGGGAGGATACGGCGGACGAACTGCATGAACTTGCCGTTCGCCGGGTCCGACTCGCCGTGCGAGAACGCCTGACGGTAGGCGAGGAACAGCAGGAGGGCGCCGAAGACGTAGAAGATCCAGGAGAAGTTCTCGATGAGGGCGGCGCCGACCGCGATGAATGCGCCGCGCATGATGAGGGCGATCACGATGCCGATCATCAGCACCTTCTGCTGGTACTTCTTCGGGACCGCGAACCCGGTCATGACGATGAGGAACACGAACAGGTTGTCGATCGACAGGGCCTTCTCGGTCAGGTACCCGGCGAAGTACTCGCCCGAGTAGACCCAGCCCCATCCCGGGATGATGCCGATCGCGACACCGAACAGAAGCGCGAGGCCGATGTAGAACGCCGACCACCGAGCCGATTCTCCGATCGACGGTTCGTGCGGCTTGCGGACGTGCGCGAAGAATTCATAGACGAAGAACGCGATCGTGACAGCGATCGTGATGCCCCAGACGAGCGGCGTGATTTCCACAGGAGTCTCCTCAATGGCGTGAACGAATGACGCCAGAGTCTTCTCCATCTCGATGTCTCGAGACCGGTGGTCCGGGATGCGCCTTCACATCCGTAATGACGAACCGACCGTATCGGAGTACTCCCCCTGGGGAGTACCGATTTTATGGGATGCCGGACGCGAAAACTGACAATTGCCTCGACGGGACCGGTCGTGCTAGCGCCCCGCGGGCTCCTTGATGTCGTCGCTCGCATACGGCGCGGGCGCCGGAGCGTGGGCATAAGGGATGAACCAGCTCGCGAAGTCCAGGGGAGGAGTCGCGGTCGCGGCATCCCGTTTCGACGTCGCGTCCTGCTCGGCGAACAGCGAGTCGACGTCGAGATCCTGGAACAGCACCGTGTCGAGGTGCTCCCGCCACCCCCCGGGCAGGTCGCCGCCCAGCCGGTCGGCGTTGCGCTGCGCCTCATCGAGGACCAGCTTCAGCGCCAGCTCGTGCGCGACGGTCGGCGGGTACACGGGCGACGCGCTGAGGCGGGAGGTGACTTCGATCGTGGCCGCGAGGAACTTCTGCGCGAACCCGCGGTCGTAATGCGTCGCGTACTGCGGCGGGAGTTGCGAGATGACGTGGGTGTTCCGCCACGCGGAGTGGTCGCCCGAGGCATCCGCCAGATGCAGGACGTCGTCGAACAGGCAGTCCACGACCATGACCGAGGCGTTCCAGACGAGGCCTTTGATGATGGTGCGCTGCCGCAGCTCGGATGCCGAGGCGTCACCCGTCGCGCCGCCGAACAGTTCGTCCAGCGCCCAGTCGATCCCCGCAAGTCGCGCACCGGCGCGAGCCACCCGGGCGGTGTCGGAGGAGCCTTCCGGCACCGCGCCGGACGTCCCCTCCCATTCCGAATCGACGATGGTCGTGCTGGTCGATTCGATACGGACGAGGCGCTCCGCCCCCGGGGTGACCGCGACGTCGAAAAGCGACAGAAGGGCGTCTTCGGCATCCATCGTCGATGCCGACATGCGAGACGCATCGTCGATGCCGGCGAGGAGGTCGTCGGGATGCGCGCAGACCAGGTCGAGATCGATGCGGACCGACGCGCGGTAGCGAGGATCAGAGGCCATGGCGGCATCGTACCCAGCGGCGTGACGAGATCGCGACGGTCACTCGCTGTCGGCGAGTCCCAGCACGTCCAGCAGCCACGCGAGCTCGAACGCGCGCTCCCGCCAGGAGTTGTACCGGCCGCTGACCCCGCCGTGACCGGCGACCATCTCGCACTTCAGGAGAGCGTCGGCGCCGACCTCGCGCAGTCGCGCCACCCACTTCGCCGGCTCGACGTAGAGGACGCGGGTGTCGTTCAGGGAGGTCACGGCGAGGATCCGCGGATACGAGACGCCTTCCTGCACGTTCTCGTACGGCGAGTACGACTTCATGTAGGCGTACACGTCCGCGTTGTGCAGCGGGTCGCCCCATTCGTCCCATTCGATGACGGTGAGCGGCAGCGACGGGTCGAGGATCGTGGTCAGCGCATCGACGAACGGCACGCCGGCGAGGATGCCCGTGAACAGGCCGGGGGCGAGGTTCGCGACCGCGCCCATCAGGAGCCCACCGGCGGATCCGCCCTCGGCGACGAGACGGTCGGGCGAGGTGTACCCCTCCGCGACGAGGTGGCGGCCGACGGCGACGAAGTCGGTGAAGGTGTTGCGCTTGTGGAGGAGCTTGCCCTCCTCGTACCACTGCCGGCCCATCTCGCCGCCGCCGCGCACGTGCGCGATGGCGAAGATGACGCCGCGGTCGAGGAGTGACAGGCGCGCCACGGAGAAGCCCGGCTCGATCGAGTGCTCGTAGGAGCCGTAGCCGTAGAGGTGGATGGGGCGCGGCGAGGCGCCCGGCTCTCCGAACGAGCGCTTCCACACGAGCGAGACGGGGATCCGCGTGCCGTCGTCGGCGACAGCCCACACCCGTTCCTGTCCGTAGTCGGCAGCGTCGTAGCCGCCGAGCACCGGCTGGCTCTTGCGATGCAGGAGCTCACCGGTCGCGACCTCGTAGTCGAAGACCGTTCCCGGGGTCACGAACGAGGCGTAGCCGAGGCGGATGACGGGAGGGGCCCACTCGGACGATCCGCTCGCGCCGACCGCGTACAGCGGCTCTTCGAAGGCGATCTCGCGGACCTCGTCGGTCGCGTAGTCGAGGATCCCGACACGGGCGAGCCCCTCGCGTCGATATTCGACGACCGCCCAGTCCCGATACGCCGACGCGTCCAGGAGGCGACGTCCGGGCAGGTGCGGCAGGACGACGTGGCGCGCACCGGTCGGATCGGATGCCGCGACCCGCACGAGTTCGAAGTCGAGCGCGCCGTCGTTGTGAAGGATGTACAGGACGTCCTCGCCGTCCACGACCGCGTGCGTGAGGGAGTACTCGACGCCCTCGCGGCGGGGCCAGACGGAGCGGGGCTCCGCGGTCAGGTCCTCGGCCGGGACCAGGAACTCCTCGGAGGTGATGGAGGATCCGACGCCGATCACGAGGAAGCGGTCGCTGCGCGTGAATCCCGCGCCGACCCAGTAGCGCTCGTCGGGCTCGGTGAAGAGGATGCGATCGGAGGCGGCATCCGTCCCCACCTCGTGCAGCCAGACGGTGTCGGGACGCCACGCGTCATCGACCGTCGTGTAGACGACGTGGCGACCGTCGGGGGAGAACACTGCGCCGGAGGAGGTGTTCTCCACGACGTCGGGCAGGTCCTCGCCGCTGGCGAGGTCGCGGATGCGGAGCGTGTAGCGCTCGTCGCCGGCGATGTCGACGCCGTACAGCAGGCGGGTGCCGTCGTTCGAGACGTCGAGACTCCCGAGCGAGAAGAAGTCGTGACCGTCGGCCTCGACGTTGCCGTCGAGCAGGACCTCCTCGCCGGGGACGTCCCTGTCCGGCGAGAGCACCGGCGGAGTCCAGTCGTCGAGGTCGGCGATCGGGGCGCGGCAGTTGATGCCGTACTGCTTGCCTTCGAGGGTGCGCCCGTAGTACCACCAGTGACCGCGGCGCGACGGGACCGAGAGGTCCGTCTCCAGCGTGCGTCCCTTGATCTCGTCGAAGATCCGGTTCCGGAGACCCTCGAGGTGTGCCGTGCGCTGGTCGGTGTAGGCGTTCTCGGCCTCGAGGTGGCCGACGACATCGGCATCCTCCTTCGCCCGCAGCCATTCGTACGGATCCGACACGGCGTCGCCGTGGTGGGTCCGGGTGAAGGGGCGGCGGTCGGCGACGGGCGGTGTCACGGCTTCGGAGGTCACCCGACCACGCTAACCGACCCTCGCGGGCGCGCGCGGGTTATGCCATGGCGCAACGTGTGCGAGGATTTCTCAGGCCCGACTGAACACTCGCTGACGTCTGGGTGAACTTTTCGTTCGCACTGCCGATCGCCGCGGCGCCCGTTCCCCCGATTCCCGACGGAAAGCGAACTGTGGAGACCGCAGCACTCATCGTCGTCCTAGTCATCGCACTGGCACTGTTCTTCGACTTCACCAACGGCTTCCACGACACCGCCAACGCGATGGCCACACCCATCGCGACGGGTGCCCTGAAGCCGAAGGTCGCCGTCCTGCTGGCGGCCGTCCTCAACCTGGTCGGCGCGTTCCTGTCGACGGAGGTCGCCAAGACCATCTCGGGCGGCATGATCCGCGAGGATCAGCTCTCCCAGTCGATCTTCCCGGCCATCATCTTCGCCGGCCTCATCGGCGCCATCACCTGGAACATGCTGACATGGCTGCTGGGGCTGCCCTCGAGCTCGTCGCACGCCCTGTTCGGCGGCCTGATCGGCGCGACGATCGTCGGCGCGTCCATCAGCGCCATCGATACCGGGGTCGTGCTCTCGAAAGTCGTCCTCCCGGCCCTCATCGCGCCGCTGACCGCCGGGATCATCGCCTTCGTGGCGACCAAGATCGCCTACGTCGTGACCCGTCGATATGACAACAAGCCCGACGGGCGCGACGGCTTCCGCTGGGGGCAGATCTTCACGTCCTCGCTGGTCGCGCTGGCGCACGGCACGAACGACGCGCAGAAGACGATGGGTGTGATCACCCTCGCCCTCATCACGGTCGGCTGGCAGACCCAGTCCGACCCGCAGCTCTGGGTGATCTTCGCCTGTGCTTTCACGATCGCCCTCGGCACCTACATGGGCGGCTGGCGCATCATCCGCACCCTCGGCAAGGGACTCACCGACGTGAAGCCCGCGCAGGGGTTCTCTGCGGAGGCATCCACCGCCTCGACGATCCTCGCCTCGAGCGCCCTCGGGTTCGCGCTCTCGACGACGCAGGTCGCCTCGGGGTCGGTCATCGGGTCGGGACTCGGCCGCCGCGGTGCGACCGTGCGGTGGGGCACCGTCGGGCGCATCACCGTCGGCTGGGTGCTGACCCTCCCGGCCGCCGGAATCGTCGGCGCACTCGCGGCGTTCCTCATCGTCGGTTTCGAGCACCTGTTCGGCCAGGGCGTCGGTGAGCTCATCGGGGTCATCATCGGCGCGGTCATCGCGGTCGCGATCGTTCTGGCTATCTTCCTCCGCTCCCGTCGCAACGAGATCACCGCGGCGAACGCCATGAGCGAGGTCGCCGACTCCGGCGCCGCGGTCGACCTGACCGAGGAGCCGCCGCCCACACGCCGTCAGCAGCGCGTCGCACAGGCCGCGGCCGCATCCGACGAGGAGGGCGCCCGATGAGCGTCAGCATCGACTGGCTCGCTTTCGTCCAGGTCTTCGTCGCCGCGATCCTCGCCGCATCGGTCGTCGTGTTCTTCTACGCCGCCGGCCTTCGTCTGCTCGTCCGCGCCGGGCGGGTGCCCGTCGTCATTCCGGCGACATTCACGGACGCCCTGACAGTCATGACGCCGAAGGAGCAGAAGCGAGCCGCCAAGGCCGCGAAGAAGGCCGCGAAGAAGAACCCGCTCAGCCCCGCGCAGAAGCGCTTCGCCCTCGTGAGCGCGTACGCCTCGTTCACCGTCTGCGGGCTCGTCGTCCTCGGCGGACTGCTCCTCATTCTCTTCAACCACTGATCGCCGCCGTCGGACACCGTCAATAGGCTGACGGCATGCAGTCCGTCTCCTTCGGCCGGCACGCGCCCGCCCTCCGCTCGATCGTCCACCTCAGCGACACCCACCTGCTCGCTGGCGATCGACGGCTCGGCGGTGCGTACGACTCGACCGGGCGAGCGGTGGCCGCTCTCGCCGCGATCGAGCGCACCGGCATTCGTCCTGACGCCCTCATCGTGACGGGGGATCTCACCGACCTGGGCGAGCCCGAGGCCTACCGGCGGCTGCGCGAGATCGTCGAGCCCGTCGCGGAGCGACTGGACGCGCCCATCGTCTGGGTCGCGGGCAACCACGACGAACGGCCCGCCATGCGCGAGGGGCTCTTCGACGAACCCGGCTCCCTCGAGCCGGTCACGGCCGTGCACGACCTCGACGGATTGCGGCTGGTCGTCCTGGACTCCACGGTCCCGGGCTGGCACCACGGCGAGATCGACGCCGCGCAGCTCGACTGGCTCCGCGGCGTCCTCGCCGAGCCTGCACCGCTCGGCACCCTGCTCGCGCTGCACCACCCGCCGCTTCCGAGCCACATCCCGTTCTTCGACATCCTCGAACTGCGCGATCAGGACGCTTTCGCGGACGTCCTCGCGGGCAGCGACGTGCGCGGCATCCTCGCCGGACATCTGCACTACTCGACGAGCGGCACGTTCGCGGGTATCCCGGTCAGCGTGGCATCGGCCACCTGCTACACGATGAATCTGCAGCGACCTGCGACCGAGGTGAACGGGATGGATGCCGGCCAATCGTTCCACCTGGTCCACGTGTACGACGACACCATCACCCATACGGTCGTGCCCGTCGTCGAGGCGCCCACCGGCGACTACTTCTCCGCCGAATGGGTCGAGAGGATGGCGGCGCTCACCCCGCAGGAGCGCCTCGAGGCGTTCTCGCGGAAACCTTCCTGAGCAGGCTCTTGACTTCGAGCGCGCTCGAAGTTCTACCGTGAAGACATGACCCTCCTCTCCGGTTCTGCAGGCGCATCGATCGCCGAAGCTGCCGAGGCCACCGGCGTCAGTGCGCACACCTTGCGCTACTACGAACGAGCAGGGCTGATGCTGCACCCGGTCGACCGGGCGTCCTCGTCCCACCGTCGCTACTCCGACACGGACCTCGCCTGGATCCGTTTCCTCGCGCGGCTGCGTTGGACGGGGATGCCGATCGCCACCATGAAGCGCTACACGGAGCTCGTCCGCGGGGGAGAGGCGACGGTCGCCGAGCGACGCCGGCTGCTCGTCGAGCACCGTGAGGTCGTCCGCCGCCAGCTCGACGAGGTCACCCTGAGCCTCGCCGCCATCGACCGCAAGATCGACATCTACGACAAGGAGATCGGCCCATCATGAAGACCACCACACTCGGAGCCCATGGTCCGCAGGTCGGCCGCATCGGCCTCGGCCTCATGGGGATCAGTGCGTTCTACACCGGAGCCGGTCAGGACGACGCGGGCGGGGAGCGGACGATCCTCGGCGCCCTGGATCGCGGCGTGACCCTGCTCGACACCGCCGAGATGTACGGCCCCCACACGAATGAGGAGCTTCTCGGGAAGACGCTCGCGGAATCGGGGCGCCGGGATGAGGTCGTGCTCGCGACCAAGTTCGGGATCGTGCGCCACGCGGACGGTCGCTCCGGAGTCGACGGCAGCGTCGAGAACGTCCGCCGCTCGGTCGAGGGGTCGCTGCAGCGCCTGCGGACGGATCGCATCGACCTGTACTACCAGCACCGGATGGACCCGGCCGTCCCCATCGAGGACACGGTCGGCGCGCTCGCCGAGCTCGTCCAGGAGGGCAAGATCCGCGGATACGGGCTGTCGGAGGCATCCGTCGTCACGATCCGCCGCGCGCACGCGGTGCACCCGGTGACAGCCGTCCAGACGGAGTACTCCCTCTGGACCCGCGATCCCGAGGCGGAGCTGCTGCCGGCGCTGCGCGAACTCGGCATCGGATTCGTCCCGTACTCGCCCCTCGGACGCGGCTTCCTCACCGGCGCGATCCGATCGGTCGACCAGCTGGACAAGGACGACTTCCGTCGCAGCAACCCGCGGTTCGAGGGCGACGCCCTCGCCGCCAACCTCCGGATCGTCGAGGTCGTCGAGGGGATCGCGGCCGAAGCCGACGCAACCCCGGCTCAGGTGGCTCTCGCGTGGCTCCTCGCCCAGAGCGAGGACATCGTCCCGATCCCGGGCACGCGCAAGCTCGAACGGCTCGAGGAGAACATCGGCGCCGTCGACCTGAGCCTGACCGCCGATCAGCTGCAGCGTCTCGGAGAGGTCGCTCCGGCGGTCGGTGATCGTTATGCCGACATGTCCAGTGTGAACCGCTGAGGACACGGGGTCCGGGGATAGGCTCGTTCCATCCCCGCACCCTGTGACCCACAAGGACACCGCAATGGCACCTGACGCGACGACGCGTACCGAGACCGACTCCCTGGGATCGATGGAGATCCCCGCCGACGCCTATTGGGGCATCCACACGGCGAGGGCTCTGGAGAACTTCCCGATCTCCATGCGCCCGATCTCGGTCTATCGCGACCTCGTCGTCGCCCTCGCGATGGTCAAGCAGGCCAGCGCGCGAGCCAACAGGGAGATCGGCGTCCTCGAGGCATCCCGTGCCGACCTCATCGACCAGGCGGCGCAGCGTGTCATCGACGGCGAGTTCCACGATCAATTCGTCGTGGGCGTCATCCAGGGCGGGGCGGGCACCTCGACCAACATGAACGCGAACGAGGTCATCACCAACGTCGCGCTCGAGATGGCGGGTCGCGAGAAGGGCGACTACGCCTTCCTCTCGCCCATCGACCACACCAACCGCAGTCAGTCCACCAACGACGTCTACCCGACGGCCATCAAGGTGGGACTCGGTCTGGATCTGCAGTCCCTCCTCGAGGAGCTCGACCTCCTCCGGCAGTCGTTCCTGAAGAAGGCCGACGAGTTCCACGACGTCCTCAAGGTGGGGCGCACCCAGTTGCAGGACGCCGTCCCGATGACGCTCGGACAGGAGTTCCACGGCTTCGCGACGACGCTCGGGGAGGATTATCACCGGCTCCGCGAGAACGCGCACCTGCTGTACGAGATCAACATGGGTGCGACGGCGATCGGCACGGGCATCACCACGCACCCGGATTACTCCGGCGCCGTGCTGCGGCACCTGCGGGAGATCAGCGAGCTCGACCTCGAGACGGCGGAGGACCTGGTCGAGTCCACGAGCGACACGGGTGCCTTCATGTCGTTCTCGTCGTCGCTCAAGCGCAACGCGATCAAGCTGTCCAAGATCAGCAACGACCTGCGTTTGCTCTCCAGCGGTCCCCAGGCGGGCTTCGGCGAGATCAACCTGCCGCCGCGCCAAGCCGGGTCGAGCATCATGCCCGGCAAGGTGAACCCGGTCATCCCCGAGGTCGTGAATCAGGTCGCCTTCGCCGTCGCAGGCGCCGACCTCACGGTGACGATGGCGGTCGAAGGCGGTCAGCTGCAGCTGAACGCCTTCGAGCCGGTCATCGCGCACTCGATCTTCCAGTCGATCACGTGGATGCGGCGCGGCATGCGCACGCTCCGCGTCAACTGCGTCGACGGCATCACCGCCAATCGCGAACGACTCGGCACGATGGTGGGGTCATCGGTGGGTGTGATCACCGCTCTGACGCCCTTCATCGGGTACACGGCGGCGGCCGCCCTCGCGAAGACGGCTCTGCTGACCAAGCGCAACGTGGGAGACCTCGTCGTCGAGGCCGGCCTGATGTCACGCGACGAGGTCGACAAGCAGCTGTCGCCGGCGCGGCTGTCGGGGCTGCAGGCGGTGACGCGAGCCATTCCCGTTGTCACGAAACCGGGGACCGCGGACCAGAATTGATTCCAGGTTGTCTGGGAGAACCATGAACGCTAGCGTCGGGGTCGTATCTCGGCCGATCTGCGATGTGAAGGACACCCCATGACCGACCCCAACCAGCCGAACTCCCAGAACATCCCGCCCGCGCCGCCGGCGTACGAGGCGCCCGCTTACGGGAACGCGCCGCAGTACAACGCGGGTGCGCCCGCCAATGCGCCGGTTCCGGGCCGGACCATGGCGATCGTCGCTCTCATCCTCGCGATCATCCCCGGCACGCAGCTGATCGGTCTCATCCTGGGCATCGTCGCGCTCGTGCAGAGCCGTAAGGCCGGCGCGAAGAACGGTCTCGCGATCGCGGCGATCATCGTGAGCGTCGTGCTGATGATCATCGCGATCATCGTCATCATCGCGCTCGTTGCGGCCTTCGCCAACTCGACGACGGATCTCTACCAGCAGTATCAGACCAATTGCCTGACCCCGGGTGGCTCGGGCTTCGTCGACTACCTCGGCCAGCGGATCGCCTGCGAGCAGTTCGACCAGAGCCAGCTCAACAACTGATCTGACACACACGAAGCGGCGACCGCCCTCGGGTGGTCGCCGCTTCGTCGTTCCGGCGTCGCGTCAGTCGAGGATGCGGCAGAACGTGGTCAGTTCGCCGATGCCGTCGACGCCGACGGTGACGGTCGACCGGTCGCGGAGGAAGATCTGCGGGTCGCGGGAGTAGCCGGCGCCCCCGGGGGACCCGGTCGAGATCAGCGTGCCGGGCAGCAGCGTCGCGGACTGGGAGAGGAACGACACGAGCTTCGCGACGGGGTGGATCATCTGGTTGGTGGAGGCGTCCTGCACCATCTTCCCGTCGACGATCGCCCAGATGTGGAGATCCTGCGGGTCGGGGACCTCGTCCGCGGTGACCACGAACGGCCCGGTCGGGGTGAAGCCGTCGAACGACTTGCACCGCGACCACTGGGCCTCGGAGAACTGGATGTCCCGCGCCGTGATGTCGTTGACAACCGTGTAGCCCCAGACGTGGTCGAGGGCGTTCTCGAGCGCCACGTCGCGGGCGGGCCGTCCGATGATGACACCCAGCTCGGCCTCGTAGTCGACGGACTGGCTGAGCGACCGGGGCCAGGACGTCGTCTGTCGATGGCCCGAGAGCGAGCCCGGCCAGAGGATGAAGACCGTGGGTGCCGCATCCGCCTTGAGCCCGAGCTCGCTGGAGTGCGCGGAGTAGTTGAGGCCGATGGCGATGGTGATGGGGGTGTCCAGGACCGCCGACGCGAAGACAGGGGTGCCCAGCGGCATCCACTCTGCAGAGGGTGCGCTCCGGCGCACCCGATCGAGGAGGGCGTCGCCGCCCACGATGAGGTGCTGCAGCCGGGAGGGAGCCCCATCGAACATGCGCGACACGATGGCTGCGCGATCGTCTTCGACGAGAACCAGCTGCGGCTCGTCGACTCCGTCGGGGACAACGTGGGCGAAGCGCATTGGTCCAGGCTATCGTCCCGCCGCTCCGCGGCACGATCCACGCCGCCCTAGGCTGACCCCATGTCGTTCCCCTCGCCGCTCGCGCAGCCGGTCCGCGCGACCGCGTCGACGCCACCCCAGGCAACACCTCATCGCGATCTGCCGGTGCCCGCGGCTTCGGGCGGGCGCATCGTCCTCTGGGTCGTGGCGGCCCTCCTCGGGATCGTGGCCGTGGGCCTGATCCTCTACTTCCTCGCGTTCCTGGGCCCCGTTGCCTCGATCGTCTCGGCTGCGCTCGCGCTGATCCCGTTCGCCCTCGTGCTGACCGCGATCCGGGTCATCGATCGGTGGGAGCCGGAGCCACGGGGCCTTGTCGTCTTCGCGCTCCTGTGGGGTGCTGTCGCGGCGGTCGCCGTCGCGCTGGCCGTCGGATTGGCGGTCACGCTCGCCGCGCCGTGGCTCCCCGAGGCGGTGTCGACCGTGGTGCAGGCGCCGATCGTGGAGGAGATCGCCAAGGGCGCAGGAGTCCTTCTGGTGTTCGTCGCTGCGCGTCGGGCGTTCGACGGTCCCGTCGACGGCGTCGTCTACGGCGCCCTCGTCGGAGCGGGATTCGCCTTCACCGAGAACATCCTCTACTTCGGCGACAGCCTCATCACGGGAGGCGCGGAGGGTGCTGCGTTCACGTTCTTCCTGCGCGGCATCCTCTCGCCGTTCGCCCACGTCATGTTCACCGCCGCTACGGGCTTCGCCCTCGGTCTCGCCGCGCGCTCGGGTGCGAAGGGCGGCGCCGCGCTCGGCAGGTGGGTGGTCGGGGTTATGGTCGCCATCTGCCTGCACGCCCTGTGGAACGGCTCCGCCGTCGTCGCGGACTTCTTCGCCCTGTACGTGACATTGCAGGTGCCGTTGTTCCTCGCGTTCGTCGTCGGGATCATCCTCCTGCGCAGGGAGGAGGCGCGCCTGACGCGTGAGCGCCTCGCCGACTACGCGGCCGTGGGATGGTTCTCACCGGCCGAGGTCGATATGCTCGCCACCCGCAGCGGGCGGTCCCGTGCGATCGCCTGGGCGCGCTCGCTGCCGGGCGATCGCGCCGCGGCGATGCGACGCTTCATCGCCGAGGCGACGTCCCTCGCCGCCGCGCGGCAGCGCGTCGTCAGCGGCCGGGACCCGCGTGCCGCCGCGGACGAACGCGTCTACCTCGAGCGTGCCACTCGCGCGCGCTCGGACGTCCTCGCGCTCTGATGCGGCGGGCTCCGGCGAAAAGACTCAGCGCCCGGTGCCGCGGCGATGCCTGCGAGTCTTCCGGGCGCTGAGTTGGTGTACAGAAATGATCCCGCTGCCCTCGTGCGGTGTCAAGAGGGGTCGCGCGGGATCGAATCTGCATTCACGGGAATAGGATCGGTCGCGGTGACGTTTTGCCCCCTTGACCGCCGGCGCGTGCCGGAACCCCTCCACGAAGGATGATCATGACCGACTCCACCGCCACCCTCGACATCCCCGGCTACAAGGCCGGCACCTGGATCCTCGACGCGTCGCACAGCGAGGTGGGCTTCAGCGTCCGCCACATGATGATCTCCAAGGTCCGCGGCCACTTCAACGTCAAGGAGGCCACCCTCGTCGCCCCCGAGAACCCGCTCGAGGCGAAGCTCGAGGCCAAGGTCGACGCCGCGTCGCTGGACACGAAGGACGAGGGCCGCGACGGTCACCTCCGCAGCGCCGACTTTTTCGACGTCGAGACCTACCCCGAGATCACCTTCGCGTCGACGGGTGTGCGCATCGAGAACGGCGACTTCCTCGTCGACGGCGACCTGACCATCAAGGACGTCACGAAGCCCGTCACCTTCGAGGTCGACTTCGGCGGCTTCGGCACGGACCCGTGGGGCAACTACAAGGCCGGCGCGACCGCCAAGACCGTCATCAACCGCGAGGACTTCGGCCTCACCTGGAACGCCGCGCTCGAGACCGGTGGCGTGCTCGTCGGCAAGGACGTCACGATCGAGCTCGACCTCCAGGGCTCGATCCAGGCCTGAGTCGCGTTTGACCAGGGGATGCCGCTCGGTTTGGATGGACTCATGACTGCAGACCGCACCAAGCCCGAGATCGACGCTCCGCAGGGAGCCGCCCCCGCCGACCTCGTCGTCCGCGACCTGATCGAGGGCGACGGCGCCGAGGCGAAGCCCGGCGACACCGTCACCGTCCACTACGTCGGTGTCGAGTACGTCTCCGGCGAGGAGTTCGACTCGTCGTGGAACCGCGGCGAGAGCATCCAGTTCCCGCTGCGTGGCCTCATCCAGGGCTGGCAGGACGGCATCCCGGGGATGAAGGTCGGTGGACGACGCGAACTCGTCATCCCGCCGCACCTGGCCTACGGCCCTGCCGGAGGTCACTTCCTCGGCGGCAAGACGCTGATCTTCATCATCGATCTGCTCGCTGTCGGCTGAGACGCATCGCACCCGGGGGCCCGGTCGCTTCGGCGGCCGGGCCCTCGGTCGTCCGCAGGGCGGCTCGTCCTGTAGACTCCTGTGGTTGCCGTTCGATCGGCCGCGGATAAAGAGAGCCCACGCATCAGGCGTCGGGCGCCGCGCAACGAAGAGGAAGGGGATCACCTATGGCACTGGAAGCAGACGTCAAGAAGGCGATCATCGAAGAGTACGCGACGCACCCCGGTGACACCGGATCCCCCGAGGTGCAGGTCGCGATGCTGACGCAGCGCATCAAGGACCTCACCGAGCACCTCAAGGAGCACAAGCACGACCACCACTCGCGTCGTGGGCTGTTCCTGCTCGTCGGTCAGCGCCGCCGTCTCCTGGGCTACCTCCAGGACGTCGACATCAACCGTTACCGCTCGCTCATCGAGCGCCTCGGCCTCCGTCGATAAGGCATCGCTGCCAGCGTTCAATCGCGCAGAACATTCTTGAGAAGGCCGCCCCACGGTGTGGGGCGGCCTTCGTCGTCGTCGGTGTGCGTCAGACGCGCGCGGTGACGAGGTGCGGGTGCCAGATCTCGGCGACGTCCGGGTGAGCCCGCAGCCGTGACTTCAGCGCGTTCTCGCCGTGGAGGCCGTGGATGGGGTTCCGGGGGTCCTGCGAGATCCCGCGTGCCTGCGCAGCGAGCTCGGCGGGCAGGTCGATCGCGGGGAGTTCCGCGTCGAGCGAGGGGTTGAAGAAGAACGGCACAGAGATGCGGTCCTCCGGGGCGCGCGGCGAGACGACCCGATGATTGGTCGCCGTCAGGTAGCCGCCGGTCGCGTGTTCGAGAAGCTCCCCGATGTTCACGACGAACGACCCCGGCACGGCTGGGGCGTCGACCCACTCGCCGTCCTTCTCGACCTGCAGGCCGCCCTTTCCCGGCTCGACCCACAGCAGCGTCAGGACGCCGGCATCCTTGTGGGCGCCGACCCCCTGCTGCGGCTCGGGCGCGTTGGAGCCTGGGTAGCGGACGATCTTCAGGAGCGTCTGCGCTTCACCGAAGTGGTCGTCGAAGTACGTCGCGGGGGCGCCGAGGGCCTCCGCCCAGGCTCGCAGGAGCTTGCGTGCAACCTCGGACAGGATCGTCGTCCACTCCTCGGCCACCTCGCGGAGCTCGGGCTGGGCGCTCGGCCACAGGTTCGGCCCCACGAGGGCGGAGTACGCGGGTGCGTCCGGGTCGTCGACCGCGGGACGCTCGGGCCCGATGTCGATCTGCTCACGCCAATCCACGAGTCCCTGCGTGCGTTCACCGCCGATCCGCGTGTAGCCGCGGAAGTGCGGGCTCTTGACGTTCTCGATCTCGAGCTTGGCCTCGTCGGGGAGCTCGAAGAAGGTGCGCGCGGCTCGGTGCAGGCGGCTCTCCAGGTCGGGGGAGACCCCCGTGCCGGTGAGGTAGAAGAAGCCGACCTCGTGGGTGGCTCGACGCAGCTCGGTGCGGAAACACTCCGCGGCATCCGGTCCCTGGTCGAGGAGCGAAAGGTCGAGGACGGGGAGATTCTGCACGGACATGGTCCGAGGATAAGCACGTCTCGGTGCGGTCCCGGCCAATGTTTCAACCGGTTACCGTATCAGTGGAACGGTGCCGCGACGCGGTTGCGGTGATAGTCGAAGATGATGCTCGTCCGGGTGCTGGCGACGCTGCGTTGTGCCGACAGATGCTCGACGACGAAGGTGCGGACCTCGCTGGAATCGGCGACGGCGATATGGATGAGGAAGTCGTCGGACCCACCGAGGAAGAACATCTGGATGACCTGGGGCAGGCCGCGTACCTCGTGCGCGAACTCCGTGATGCTCTCGTGTCGCGATCCCGGGCGGAGCGTGACGTGCACGATCGCCTGCAGGCCTGCGCCGGCGACGCGCTGATCGACGCTCGCGTGGAACCCGGTGATGACGCCGCGGTCCACGAGCGAGCGGGTCCGGGCGTGCGCGGTGGATGCCGCGACTCCGACCCGCGCGGCGATCTCGGCGTTGGTGAGCCGGGCATCGGAGGCCAGCGACTCGACGATGGCGCGGTCGACGTCGTCGAGATCGACGACCGGCCGATGATTCTTCGGTGCATCGGACGCGTTGACGGTCATTGTTCCTCGTTTCGGGGGTCTCGACTCAGTGTGATCGAAGGATCTTCGACTGTCACGTGGTCGTAACGAATCTTCTGCAGGATGATTCGCACATCACTCGCTGACGAGGAGCGTGACGCCATGCGTATCGGCATCCCCACCGAAATCAAGAACAACGAGAACCGCGTGGCCATCACCCCCGCGGGTGTCGATGCGCTCGTGGCGCGGGGCCATGAGGTATTGGTGCAGTCCGGGGCAGGCGCCGGGTCCCGGATCGCGGACGAGGCCTTCGCCGCCGCCGGTGCCGAGATCATCCCCGACGCGGAATCGACGTGGGGTCGGGCGGAACTGGTGGTCAAGGTCAAAGAGCCGATTGCGGCGGAGTATCCGCATCTGCGCGACGATCTCACGCTGTTCGCCTACCTCCACCTCGCCGCGGATCGTCCGCTCACCGACGCGCTCATCGAGGCTGGCACCACCGCGGTCGCATACGAGACCGTGCAGACCCCCGATCGCGCCCTCCCGCTCCTGTCGCCGATGAGCGAGGTGGCGGGACGCATCTCCATCACGGTCGGCGCGCACACCCTCATGAGTGCGGCAGGCGGTCGCGGCACCCTCCTCGGCGGTGTCGCCGGAACGCCCAAGGCGAAGGTCGTCGTCATCGGCGGCGGTGTGGCAGGAGAGCACGCCGCGGCGAATGCCCTCGGCATGGGCGCGGACGTCACCGTGCTGGACGTCTCGCTGCCGCGGCTGCGCGAGCTCGAGAAGCGCTACGCCGGACTGCACACCCGCGCGTCCACCCGCTTCGAGATCGCCGAACAGGTGGCATCCGCCGATCTCGTCATCGGATCGGTGCTCATCCCGGGAGCGGCGGCGCCGAAACTTGTGACTCTCGACATGGTCGCCGGTATGAAGGCCGGCGCGGTCCTCGTCGACATCGCCATCGACCAGGGTGGCTGCTTCGAGGGCTCCCGGCCCACGACCCACGACGACCCGACCTTCGCTGTCCATGACGCGGTCTACTACTGCGTCGCGAACATGCCCGGAGCCGTTCCCGAGACATCGACGCGCGCACTGACGAATGCGACTCTCCCCTACGTCACGGCGCTCGCCGACCGGGGATGGGATGCCGCCGCGGCCGCAGACCCTGCGCTGGCGAGGGGTCTCAACGTGCGCGCTGGACGTGTCGCGAACGAAGGGGTCGCGGCGGCGTTCGGACTGTCCTACGAGCCTGCCGTCGTCGGCGTCTGAGGGCGCCTCGACCCGGTCGGGTCGGCGCGTGTGCCGCCCGGACCGATGATGTCGGGCTGTGCGAAGAGCCACCGCGGGCGCGGTTCGATGAGCGGACGGAAGAGGCGGCGAACCGGTTTCGAGGAGAGGACGACCGTGATCGCCACCGATAGGAGCGCGACCAGCGGCAGCCACAGCCAGGTGGGATCGAGGCCGCGCAGGATGCCCGATTCGCGAAGCGGGTACAGCGCGAAGGAGTGCAGGAGGTACACGTACATCGTGTAGCGACCGATGGCCGTCCAGCGGTACTCCCGGCGTGGCATGAGGAGGAAGAATGCGACGCTCAGAACGAGCGCGACGGCCATGAGGAGCAGACGGATGCCGCCGGCCCACCACTGCGTCCCGCCGAGGTCGGCGTAGTCCTCTTCGTAGAACAGCCACTGTCCGAGGTGCATCGTCTTCAGGTCGTCGACGACGAGCCACGCACAGACGCCCGCGGCGATCAGGGTGGCCCCGGCGGCCAGCCGGAGCGACGCCCGGCGCCGTTGCAGGATGCCGTGTCGCTCCAGGACGCGATGGTGGTGCAGCCACCAGCCGAGCGTGAAGAAGGGGAGCAGGCCGAGCGTCCGCGACAGGGACAGCGTGGAATCGACGTTCGGAAGGTATCCCACCGAGATCGAGACGACGAGGGTCCACAGCAGCGGCATCCGGAAAAGTGCGAGGTAGGGCAGCACGAGTCGGAAGATCGCGAGGGCGAGAAGGAACCACAGCGTCCACGACGGCTGTGTCAGATTGGGGTCGGAGCGTCCCTCGACGAGGAATTTCGTCAGCGTCCAGAGCCCGTCGAAGACGACGTAGGGGAGGACGATATCGGTGAGGATGCGGACCATCCGGCGACGGCTCGGCGGATCGGACCGGGAGAAGTACCCCGAGATCAGCGCGAACGCGGGCATGTGGAACGCGTAGATCAGGTAGTAGAGGCTCTGCGCGATGTCGGAGTCGTAGGTCAGGCGTTGGATCGCGTGTCCCAGGACGACCAGAAGGATGCATGCGGCCCGGGCGTTGTCCCAGATGGGCACGCGGCGGGAGTGGCCGGGGGTGCTCATTCGGGCCAGGGTACCTGCGGGAATAACGTGGACGCTGAGACGTTGACTCGGGTACATTCACTTGCATGAATCGGGCGCGATCCGTCCGGGAATCGAGAGAGACATCGTGAGCGACACCAACAGCACCACCAGCTGGCCCGGGGTGCAGTTCGGCATCTTCACCGTCACCGACATCACGCAGGACCCGACCACGGGTCACACGCCCAGCGAGCGTGAGCGCATCTCGGCGACCGTCGAGATCGCCAAGCACGCCGAGGAGGTCGGCCTCGACGTGTTCGCGATCGGCGAGCACCACAACCCGCCGTTCTGGTCGTCCTCGCCGACGACGACGCTGGCCTACATCGCCGCGCAGACCGAGCGGCTCATCCTCTCGACCTCGACGACGCTGATCACGACGAACGACCCCGTGAAGATCGCCGAGGACTACGCGATGCTGCAGCACCTCTCGGGTGGACGCATGGACCTCATGCTCGGCCGCGGTAACACCGGTCCCGTCTACCCGTGGTTCGGCAAAGACATCCGTCAGGGCGTCCCCCTCGCGATCGAGAACTACGCACTGCTGCACAAGCTGTGGCGCGAGGACGTCGTCGACTTCGACGGCAAGTTCCGCACGCCCCTGCAGGGCTTCACCTCGACGCCGCGTCCCCTCGACGGGGTCGCGCCCTTCGTCTGGCACGGCTCGATCCGGACTCCGGAGATCGCCGAGCAGGCCGCCTACTACGGTGACGGCTTCTTCGCGAACAACATCTTCTGGCCCGCTGAGCACTACCAGCGCCTGATCGGCCTCTACCGCCAGCGCTGGGAGCACTACGGTCACGGCGTCCCCGAGACGGCGATCGTCGGCATCGGCGGCCAGGCGTTCATGGCGAAGAACTCGCAGGACGCCAAGGCGCAGTTCCGCCCGTACTTCGACAACGCCCCCGTGTACGGACACGGCCCGTCGATGGAGGACTTCTCCGAGATGACCCCGCTCACCGTCGGGTCGCCGCAGCAGGTGATCGACCGCTACGCCGGCATGCGCGACCTGTTCGGCGACTTCCAGCGTCAGCTGTTCCTCGTCGACCACGCGGGCCTCCCGCTCAAGACGGTCCTCGAGCAGCTCGACTTCCTCGGCGGTGAGGTCGTCCCCGTCCTGCGCAAGGAGCTCGCGAAGGATCGCCCGGCCATCGTTCCCGACGCACCGACGCACGCCGCGCGCGTCGCCGCCACGTACGGCGACGGGCCCGTCCGCGAGGCGCGCCCCCGCGCCAACCGCGGCGACAACCTGTCCGGTCCGAGCCCGTACCAGGACACCCCGGCCCCCGTCGGTGCCGCGTTCGGCCTGGGCGGTGCGCGATGACCGCCCGGCGCATCGCCGTCGTCTCGGCGGGGTTGTCGAACCCCTCGTCGACCCGCATGCTCGCCGACAAGCTGTCAGGAGCAGTGCTCGCCGACCTGCGCGAGCGGGGCGTCGAGGCATCCGTCGACACGTTCGAGCTGCGCGAGTACGCGCACGACATCACGAACAACCTGCTGACCGGCTTCGCACCGCCGGCGCTCGAGACGATGATCAACGCGGTGGTCTCCGCCGACGCATTGATCGTCGTGACGCCGATCTTCTCGACGAGTTACTCGGGACTGTTCAAGTCGTTCATCGACGTGCTCGATCCGGATGCGCTGCAGGGCAAGCCCGTGTTGATCGGAGCGAACGCGGGCACGGCGCGCCACTCGCTCGCGATCGACTACGCCATCCGGCCGCTGTTCGCCTACCTGCACGCCGAGGCCGTCTCGACGGGCGTGTTCGCGGCGTCCTCCGACTGGGGCGCGCGTGCCGACGACGTGTCGCCGCTGTCGGCGCGCATCGAGCGCGGCGCACGGGAGTTGGCGGATGCCGTCACCCGCCGTCCGGTCGAGCAGGCCCTGGACCCGTTCGATCCCGAGGCCTACCTCGGCAAGGGCGGGTCGTTCGGCCACCTCCTGGGCGGCCTGACCGGCGAGTAGTCGATCACCGCGTGCGGCGGCCCGCCAGCCGGGCCGCCGCCACGTCGATCACGAGCCCCAGGGCGACCGCGACGACGATCGAGGCGATCACCGCCGCCATGGGGTTCGACGGCAGCAGTGTGCCGATCGCGGCGCCGATGACGGCTTGGTAGAAGGCCCACGCGGTCGCGGCGACCGCGACCGCAACGAAGTAGCGACCGGGCGGGACCCGGGTGGCGCCGGCGGTGAGGTTGACCGCGAGCCGCGCGAACGGGATGAACCGCGCGGTGAAGACGACGGTCGCCGTACCACGGGCGAGGCGGGCGCCGGCCCACGCGAACGCCGCATGGACGCGGGGATGCCGCATCCACCGCCATCGGTCGATGCCCGCCGTCCTGCCGACCCCGTAGCAGAGGGCGTCGCCGCAGATGGCGGCGATGGCCGCGACGGCGACGACGGCCGCCAGCGGGGGAGTCCCCGTGGCGGCGGCCAGAGCCCCGATCACGGTCACCGCCACCTCGCCCGGGACGACGACGAGCACCGCGTCCGCCAGGACGAGGACGAACAGCGCCGGGAGCGCCCAGGGGCTCGAGGCCAGGCTCGTCAGGAGGTCACCGATCACGGCCCCTGCGTACCAGCGACGTGTGAACGCCAGGAGAACGCGAAGCCGGCCGGCGACGCGACGGTGACCGGCGGGCGAGAGGTGAATGAACAGTCCGCGATCGAGCGGTCCGGGACCGCGTCCGCCGCGCGCGCACAGGCACCCTGGTCGTGTGAGAGTCGCGGTAGTCACCGAGTCATTCCTCCCGCACATGAACGGGGTCACCGGATCGGTCCTCCAGATCCGGGAGCACCTGCAGCGCCGCGGGCACGACGTCTTCGTCGTCGCTCCCGGAGTGAGGCGTCACGATCTCGGGATGCCGGGGCGCGCCGTCACCTCGTTCCCGCTGCCGCGGTACCCGGCCGTCCGCGTCGCGGTCCCGCCGGCGGCATCGATCGGGCGGGACCTCGCGAGGTTCGATGCGGACGTCGTGCATCTCGCCTCCCCCTTCCTGCTGGGGTGGCAGGGTGTCATCGCTGCGGAGTCACGCCGTCTGCCGAGCGTCGCGGTCTACCAGACCGACGTCATCGCCTACGCGAGTCGGTACGGCCTGCCGCAGGCCGCCGCGCTCGCCGAGGCGCAGGTGCGACGTCTCCATCGGCGGGCCACCCTCACCCTCGCCCCCTCCGAGGCCGCGCGCGCTCAGCTCTCGGCGCTCGGCGTCGACCGCGTCGGGCTGTGGGGACGCGGCGTCGACGGGGAGCGGTTCTCTCCTCGTCGACGCGACGACGCCTGGCGTGCCCGTATCGCCCCCGGCGAGGTCATCGTGGGGTACGTCGGGCGGCTGGCGCCCGAGAAGCAGGTCGAGGATCTCGTCGCCCTTCGGGGGACACCCGGCATCCGTCTCGTGATCGTGGGTGACGGTCCCGCCCGGCCTGCACTCCAACAGCTCCTCCCCGACGCGGTGTTCCTCGGGCACCTCGAGGGGGATGCGTTGGCCACGGCTCTCGCATCCTTCGACGTCTTCGTGCACCCCGGCGAGAGCGAGACCTTCGGGCAGACCATCCAGGAGGCGCAGGCCAGCGGTGTCCCGGTCGTCGCGACCGGCGTGGGCGGCCCCGTCGATCTCGTCCGCAGCAGCGTGGACGGGTGGCTCTACCGTCCCGGCGACGCCGGCGACCTGCGGGCCCGTGTCGTCGACCTCGTCGGCGACGAGGCGAAGCGCCGCGCCTTCGCCCACGCAGCACGGACCGCCGTCGCCGGACGCACGTGGGATGCGCTCGCCGAGCGCCTCCTCGAGCACTACGACCGTGCCGGGGTCCTCCATAGACGGGATGCCGGGCGCCGCGTCATCGCCTGGCCCCGGCCGGACATGGTCGTCACGGCCGCGCCGACGCGTCGGTGGTCCCGCTACGTCGCGCTGGGGGACTCGATCACCGAAGGCCTGTGCGACACCTCGCGGATGCCGGCGGGGTCGTTCCGCGGGTGGGCGGATCGGCTGGCGCACCTCCTGGCGTTGAGCGGCGGGAACACCCGCCCCTTCCGGTACGCGAACCTCGCCGTCCGCAGTCGTCGGGTGTCCCACCTGGTCGACGAGCAGCTCCCGCGATGCCTGGCGCTGCGACCGGACCTCGTGTCGATCCTGATCGGAGCCAACGACCTCGTGCAGCCGGTGTGCGATCCCATCTCCCTCGCGGCGAATGTGGAGGATGCCGTGGTGCGGCTCCGGAGCGTCGGCTGCGACGTGCTCCTGGCGACGATCTTCCTGCCCGACCGGGTGGCGGCCCGCGTGTTCACGCGGCGCTTCGCGATCTACAACGCGCGCCTCCGCGCGATCGCCGCCCGCACCGGCGCGACCCTCGTCGATCTCGCTGCCGAAGCCGAACTCGCGAGGATCGATCTGTGGGCCGACGACAAGGTGCACCTGCGTTCGCGCGGTCATCGTTACGTCGCGTACCGCGCCGCGGAAGCCCTCGGCGTGCCGCACGCCGACGCCCTCGCGGATCTCGACGAGGCGTTCCACGTCGACGAGGACCCGCCGTCGCGGGGCAGCTGGCTTCGACGAGACGCGCTGCCGTGGGTGTGGCGGCGGTTGCGTGGCCGCACTGCGGGCGACGGACGAATCGCGAAGCTCCCCGACTACGTCCTCGTCGGTCGACCGGCGGGTCGCGCCGACGTCCGGAGGTGACGACCGCTCACAGCGCCCAGCGGTACTCCGTCTCCGGGCGTCCCGGGGTTCCATACCGCTGCGCGCGCTCGGCGCGTCCCGCGTCGGTCAGGTGCTCGAGGTAGCGTCGCGCGGCCACCCGCGACATCCCGAGACTGTCGGCGGCCTCCCGTGCGGAGGCGGGGCCCGCCCGCAGGAGGCTGCTCACCCGGTCGAGCGTCTCTGCAGACAGCCCCTTCGGCAGCGTCGGCGTCGGAGAGGTGCGGAGGGCACCGACCATGGCGTCGATCTCGGCCTGCGTCGCTGCTCCCGCAGCGCGGGACACCTGCTCGCGGAAGCGCAGGTACTGCATCATCCGGTCCCGGAAGTCACCGAAGGTGAACGGCTTGACGAGGTACTGCGCCGCGCCGAGGGCGATCGCCTGACGGACGACGTCCGAGTCCCGGACAGAGGTGATCGCGATGACGTCGACGGCTCCCGTGTGCGCCCGCAGATGCCGGAGCACGTCCAGGCCGGAGCCGTCGGGCATCGTCATGTCCAGGAGGACCAGATCGATCTGGGTCGTGCGCGTGCCGTCCAGGAGCGCGGCGACGGCCGCTCGTGCCCCGGTGCACTCGGCGACGACCTCGAAGCCGTCGAGTCGCTCGACGTATCGGCGGTGGAGCTCGAGGGTCAGTGCGTCGTCGTCGACGATCAGGACGCCGATCATGCGTCCCTCCGGGGGAGGATGACGCGGAAGGTCGTCGGGTCGGAGCGCAGCGAGACCGTCCCTTCGGCCTCGTCGACGATCGAACGGACGAGGGCGAGCCCGACGCCGCGGCCGGCTGCGCCCCCGGGTTTCGTCGAGAAGCCGTGCTCGAATACCCGGTCCGTGATGTCGGCGGGGATCCCGGCTCCGCTGTCGGAGACCTCGAGAGCGAGTTCGTCCTCGGTCGTGCGCGTCATCCGAACGTCCACCCACCGCGGCGGGGGAGCGGATGCCGCCGCGTCCAGTGCGTTGTCGATGAGGTTGCCGACGACCGAGACCGCGTCGACGGGGGAGAGGACCGACCTCGGGGCGTCGGCATCGATGCGCGCGCGCCACTCCACGCCGCGCTCGGCGGCCTGGGAGGCCTTTCCGAGCAGCAGCGCTCCCACGGTGGGGTCTCCCTCTCGCCGCGCCGCGACCTGGTCGACCAGGAGCTGGCTCTGCCGCGCATCCTCGGAGAGGATGTCGATCGCCTCGCGCGTGCGCCCGAGTTCGAGCAGGGCGATGGCGGTGTGCAGGCGGTTCCCGTGCTCGTGGGTCTGCGCCCGCAGCGCGTCGCCGAGGGTCCGCATCGACTCGTACGACGAGACGGCGTCGCGGACGGCCCCGGCGGGCAGGTCGCCCGCGACCCGGCGCGTCGCCCGGCGGGCGTACACCGCCCCGGCGAGCCCGGCCAGCGAGAGGACGAGCGCGATCGCGACCGCGCTGAGGATGCGGGGGCCGAGCGCCTCCGTGATCGACCCGATCGTCACACCGACGGACACGCGGCCGACGACCTCGCCGTCGGAGACGACGGGAACGATCGTCCGCACCGACGGCCCCAGGGTTCCCGTGACCTCCTCGGTGAGCGTCGCGTCCCCGGCGGGGATCGTCCCGATGTAGCGCTCGCCGATGCGGGCCGGGTCCGGGTGGGTGATGCGGATGCCGCCGGGGTCCATGATCGTGACGAAGTCGATGTCCGCGTCGGCGGTGACGGCCTCGATCTCGGGTTGCAGAACACGGGTGGCGTCGACGCGGTCGCCCCGGGAGAGCGCGTCCACCACGCCGGTGTTGTCGGCGATCGTCTCGGCGACGGCGCGCGTGACCCGCTCGGCTTCGGCGCGAGCAGAGCGCTGCCCGTCCCAGAGCAGGATCGCGGCGATCGTCAGGGACAGCACGACCACGGCGGCGGCGACCGCGACGAACACGCGGGATGCCGCGCTCGCCCCGCCTGTCTGCGCCACGGTGCGCTCCTCTCCTCGATCTGCGACCAATACGACCACAACTGCCGCCCTCGTGGGGGCACGGGCACGCTGATCCTCGTCGACATCGCCGTCGACTCCGACAACGACTGTCACCCAGGAGAGATCATGGCCCTCACATCCTCGTTCCGGCTTCCCGGATACAACCCGCGCAGGGGCAAGCAGGCGTGGGACAAACACACATGGCTCTACGTCTCGGTCATCATCGCCGTGGTCCTCGGCTGCGTGGTCGGGCTGATCTGGCCGGCCTTCGGCGAGTCCCTCGAGCCGGTCGGCAAGGCGTTCGTCAACCTGATCAAGATGATGATCGCGCCGATCATCTTCTGCACGATCGTCGTGGGCGTCGGGTCGATCGCGAAGGCGGCGACGGTCGGTCGGATCGGCGGTCTCGCGCTGCTCTACTTCATGGCCATGTCGACCTTCGCGCTGGCGATCGGCCTCGTGGTGGGCAACATCATCCACCCGGGTGAGGGCCTCAACATGCAGAACGCCCAGTACGACGCCGGCGACACCAGCGAAGCGAAGACCACGACCGAGTTCATCCTCGGGATCATCCCGACGACGTTCTTCTCGGCCTTCACCGGCGAGAGCGTGCTGCAGGTCCTCTTCATCGCCCTCCTCGTCGGGTTCGCCCTGCAGAAGATGGGCGCCAAGGCCGAGCCCATCATGAACGCCGTGAAGAACCTGCAGGCCCTGGTGTTCCGCATCCTCGGCATGATCCTGTGGCTCGCCCCGATCGGCGCTTTCGGCGCCATCGCCGCTGTGGTGGGGAAAACCGGGTTCGCGGCGATCGTGAGCCTCGGCATCCTGATGATCGCGTTCTACATCACGTGCATCGTGTTCATCGTCGGCGTGCTCGGCACGATGCTCTACGCCGTCGCCCGGGTCAACATCTTCCAGGTCATGAAGTACCTCGGGCGCGAGTACCTGCTCATCGTCGGAACGTCGTCGAGCGAGTCGGCCCTGCCGCGCCTGATCGCGAAGATGGAGCACCTCGGCGTCTCCAAGCCGGTCGTGGGCATCACGGTTCCCACCGGGTACTCCTTCAACCTCGACGGCACGGCCATCTACCTGACGATGGCGTCGCTGTTCATCGCGACCGGTCTCGGTGCCCCGATGTCGATCCCCGAGCAGATCGGCCTCCTCGTCTTCATGATCATCGCCTCGAAGGGTGCCGCGGGCGTGACCGGGGCAGGCCTCGCGACCCTGGCTGGCGGCCTCCAGGCCTACCGCCCCGACCTGGTCGACGGCGTCGGCGTCATCGTCGGCATCGACCGGTTCATGTCCGAGGGTCGTGCGCTGACCAACTTCACCGGCAACGCGGTGGCCACCCTGCTCATCGGAACCTGGACGAAGCAGATCGACCGCGAACAGGTGGCGGCCGTGCTCGCAGGGCGCCGCCCCTTCGACGAGTCGACGCTGACCGCCCACGGCGTCTCGGACGACACCGGTGCCGTCGACACCTCGGGGCTGAACGACGCCGCGCTCCCCGAGGCGGAGGCGAAGGAGGAGCGGGCCCGCGCCCGGCGCGCCGAGCTCGGCAGCTGATACACGACCGGCACGACGAAGGCCCGGACACCACTCGGTATCCGGGCCTGCGTCGTGTCGTGCTCAGCCGCTCTTGCGTCGGAACTCGCGCTTGGTGACGGCGCCGTGCGTGCCGTGGACGGAGGAGTCCCCGTCGAGGTGCGCCTCGCCCTTCCGGCTCTGCGAGTTCTTCTTCTCGAGCGCCTCGCGGAACTTCCGCTTCATGTCATCGGATGCCGCGTCCGCGGTCTTCTCGTCGTCGCTCATCCCGCCACGATACGCACCGGAGGGGGTGCGCTGATAGGCTGGCTCGGGTTGCCCGCGGCTCTGTCCGCGGCATCCGCTCAACTTCACAGTGAGCTCATGGAGCAGGCCCGGCAGGAAGCTGGTCCCCTGTGGTGGATCCCCATCCCGTTCTGGCGGATGGTGGTCTTCGACTGGTGGCCAGCGCAGGCGGACTCCGCGGATGTCTCCGCGCGCCCATATCTGCCTGTTCCTGCTCCTTCGCACGATCTCGTGCGCGAAACGCGCGTGCGAGTCTAAACAAAGAAGGAGAGACCTCTTGGAAGGTCCAGAAATCACCGCCGCCGAAGCCGTTCTCGACAACGGCCGTTTCGGCACCCGCACCGTCCGGTTCGAGACCGGGCGACTGGCACAGCAGGCGCAGGGCGCCGTTGCCGCCTACCTCGACGAGGAGACGATGCTCCTGTCGGCCACCAGCGCCGGCAAGCACCCGCGCGAGGGCTTCGACTTCTTCCCGCTGACCGTCGACGTCGAAGAGCGTTCGTACGCCGCCGGCAAGATCCCCGGCTCGTTCTTCCGTCGCGAGGGCCGCCCCTCCACCGAGGCGATCCTCGTCTGCCGCCTCATCGACCGGCCGCTGCGTCCGTCGTTCGTCGACGGCCTCCGCAACGAGGTCCAGATCGTCGTCACGGTCCTCTCGATCGCTCCGGGCGAGTACTACGACGCCCTCGCGATCAACGCGGCCTCCGCCTCGACGCAGATCTCCGGTCTGCCGTTCTCGGGCCCGATCGCCGGTGTGCGCCTCGCGCTCATCCCCGGCCACGGCGAGCACGCCGACCAGTGGGTCGCGTTCCCGAACCAGGCTCAGGTCGAGGAGGCCGTCTTCGACCTCATGGTCGCCGGTCGCGTCCTTCCCGACGGCGACGTCGCGATCATGATGGTCGAGGCCGAGGCAACCGAGAACAGCTGGAACCTCATCAAGGGCGGCGCCGTCAAGCCGAGCGAGGAGATCGTCGCCGGTGGCCTCGAGGCCGCCAAGCCGTTCCTGAAGCAGCTCGTCGAGGCGCAGGCGCAGATGGCCGCGTCCTCGTCGCGCGAGCCCGGCGTCTACCCGGTCTTCGCGCCGTACAGCTCCGAGGTCTACGACTTCGTCGCCGGCCGCGCCTACGACGACCTGGTGAACGTCTACCAGATCGCCGACAAGCAGGAGCGTCAGGCCGCCGACGACGTCGTCAAGGACCGCGTCAAGGCCGACCTCATCGCCGCCGTCGAGGCCGACCAGCTTCCCGCCGGCGCGCCGCTGGAGTTCTCCGCCGCCTACAAGTCCGTCACCAAGGTCGTCGTCCGCGGCCGCATCCTCTCCGAGGGTGTCCGCATGGACGGCCGCGGGCTGGCCGACATCCGCCCGCTCGACGCAGAGGTGCAGGTCATCCCGCGTGTCCACGGCTCGGCGATCTTCCAGCGCGGCGAGACCCAGATCATGGGTGTCACCACGCTGAACATGCTCAAGATGGAGCAGCAGATCGACTCGCTGTCGCCCACGACGAGCAAGCGCTACATGCACCACTACAACTTCCCGCCCTACTCGACCGGTGAGACCGGCCGTGTGGGCAGCCCCAAGCGTCGCGAGATCGGGCACGGCTTCCTCGCCGAGCGCGCCCTCGTGCCGGTGCTGCCCAGCCGCGAGGAGTTCCCGTACGCGATCCGTCAGGTCTCCGAGGCGCTCGGTTCCAACGGCTCGACGTCGATGGGCTCGGTGTGCGCCTCGACCCTGTCGCTGCTGAACGCGGGTGTGCCGCTGCGCGCCCCCGTCGCCGGCATCGCGATGGGTCTCGTCTCCGACGAGGTCGACGGCCAGACGCGCTACGCCGCGTTGACCGACATCCTCGGCGCCGAGGACGCGCTCGGCGACATGGACTTCAAGGTCGCCGGCACGAACGAGTTCATCACGGCGATCCAGCTCGACACGAAGCTCGACGGCATCCCGTCGTCGGTGCTCGCCGCCGCGCTGACCCAGGCCAAGGAGGCTCGCCTCACCATCCTGAACGTCCTGAACTCGGCGATCGACGCCCCCGACGAGATGGCGCCCACCGCGCCCCGCGTCATCAGCGTCCAGATCCCGGTCGACAAGATCGGCGAGCTGATCGGCCCCAAGGGCAAGACGATCAATGCGATCCAGGACGAGACCGGCGCGCAGATCTCGATCGAGGACGACGGCACCGTGTACATCGGCGCCGTCGACGGACCGTCCGCCGAGGCGGCTCGCGCGCAGGTGAACGCGATTGCCAACCCGACCAACCCCGAGGTTGGCGAGCAGTTCCTGGGCACGGTCGTCAAGATCGCGACGTTCGGCGCGTTCGTCTCGCTCCTTCCCGGCAAGGACGGCCTGCTGCACGTCAGCGAGGTCCGCAAGCTCGCCGGCGGCAAGCGCGTCGAGAACGTCGAGGACGTCCTCGGTGTCGGCCAGAAGATCCTCGTGCGTATCACGAAGATCGACGACCGCGGCAAGCTGTCGCTCGAGCCCGTGGTCGAGGAGTCGGCTCCCGCCGGCGACGCGGCAGCCGAGGCTCCCGCGGAGGCCTGATCCTGCATCGCGCGAACGCCCGTCCTCTTCGGAGGGCGGGCGTTCGCCGTGTCCCGGCACCCCGCCCCGGTCCGCGCGATCGAACCGTTATCGAAACGTCACCCGTTGACCTGCGCGCATCCGCGTCGGGTCTGAGGGCTGTTCTACCCTCGGAATGAGCGCATCGGAGGGTGCGTGGCCACGAACCCTCCAGCGCTCTGCAAGGAGACGGGTATGGCAGCTTTCGAGAGGGCGGATCACGCGTCGACGACCGATGCGCCCGGCATCCACCCCTCCGGCCCGCTTCCCGTCCACGGTGCACCCGTGGGGCGCCGCATCCGCGTCCCACTCGGAGAGACCGGCTTCTCGGTGTTCCCGCTCATCCTCGGCGGCGCCGAGTTCGGGTGGCACGTCGACCTCGCCTCCGCGCACGCGATCCTCGATCGTTACGTCGAGCGGGGCGGCAACGCTCTCCACACGTCGGACAGCTACGCGGCGGGCCGGAGCGAGCACGCGATCGGTCGCTGGATGGCCGCGCGTCGCAATCGGGACGACATCGTCCTCACCGTCAAGGTCGGCCGCGGAGCCGACAATCCGGGACTCGGATCGGTGAACCTCATCCGCGCCGTCGAGGCGTCCCTGACCCGTCTCGGGACGGATCGGATCGACGTCCTCTCGCTCGACGGCACCTCCGATCGCACGACGATCCTCGAGGACACCCTCGCCACGGCGGAGTGGCTCGTGGAGTCCGGCAAGGTCCGGGCCGTCGGCGCCGCCGGCTACCGCGCCGCTCAGCTCGTCGAAGCACGCATCCTCTCGGCCGCGGGATACCCGCGGGTCACCGTCCTGGATGTCCCCTACAACGTCCTGCGGCGGGATGAGTTCGACGGTGACCTCCGGCTCGTTGCCGGAGCTCAAGGAATCGCCGTCACGCCCTCGCAGGCGCTCGAGCACGGGTATCTCTCGGGCGTGCACCGGGCTCGCGACCGCGTCGGCGGCTCGGTACGGGGTCGCCAGCTGGCTGCCAGCATGAACCGTCGCGGCGCCCGCACCCTGCGTGCGCTCGATCGCATCGCGGGCGAGCTCGCGGTCCCTCCCGCAGCGGTCGCGATCGCCTGGCTCCTCGCGCAGCGCGTCGTCGTCGCTCCCGTCGTCAACGCCTACGCGGTCGCGCACGTCGAGGAGCTCGTCCAGGGCGTCGGCGTCCACCTCAGTCGCGCGCATCTCGCCGAGATCGCCCGGGCGACCGACTGAGCCTCGGTTACGCTGGAGGAGACCTCGGGATCCTCCGGGGCATCCCCGGGGAAACGAGTGAGTACGTGACGCACTATCTCTACCTGGTGCGGCACGGCGAGCATCTCGACGCCGAGCACGGTCTCGCCGATGGGCCGCTGTCGCCTCGCGGCCGGCGGCAGGCGGAGCTCCTCGCCGACCGATTGTCCGGGGTCCCGCTGACGGCCGTATGGCATTCGCCTCTGCTGCGTGCCGCCGAGACGGCGCGTGCGGTCTCGGAGCGGCTCCCCGCCGTCGATCCCGAGCCGACCGCTCTGCTGTTCGACTGTGTGCCGAGCGGGATGACGCCCGACACGCCGAGCGTGTACGAGCCGTTCTTCGGGGGAGTGACCGAGGCCGAGGCCGACGCCGGCGCGGCGCAGATGGCGGATGCCGGGGCGGAGTTCCTCGCGCACCGCCCGAACGCGCACGAGCTGCTCATCACGCACAACTTCGTGATCGCCTGGTTCGTCCGTGAGGTGCTCCAAGCGCCGGAGTGGCGCTGGCTGACCGTCAACCAGGCGCACTGCGGTCTCACGGTCCTCGCACAGCGTCCGGGGCGACCGTGGTCCCTCGTGTCCCACAACGACCTCGCACACCTTCCGGTGGAGCTCCGGACGGGCCTTCCCGACATCCTCTCGGTGTGAGGTGCTGACCGGTCCTCTCCTCGCCGAATGGCTCCCCGTCTCCGCGAGCGCGCTGCTGTTCCTCGTCGTTGCGGCCGGGGTCGCCGGCTGGGTCGACGCCGTCGTCGGCGGTGGCGGCCTGATCCAGCTCCCCGCCCTCGTCATCGGTGTGCCGAAGGACGTCGCGACCCCCTTCATCCTCGGCACCAACAAACTGAGCTCGTTCTTCGGCACCCTGTCGGCGAGCTGGGTCTACCTTCGCCGCGTCAAGGTCCATCTCGTCCTCCTGATCCCGCTCGTCCTCGGTGCCTTCGCCGGCTCCGCCGTGGGCGCTGCGCTCTCGAGGTACGTCCCCCGAGAGGTGCTGACGCCGGTCGTCCTCGTCGCGGTCGTCGCGGTGGGGGTGTACACCCTTCTCCGTCCGAAGATGGGCCTGCACCATGAGCCGCGCCACAACGAACGACACGCCGTCGTGTGGCGCTCGGGCGTCATCGGCCTCGGCGTCGGGTTCTACGACGGCATCCTCGGTCCCGGCACCGGATCGTTCTTCGTCATCCTGCTCGTCGGCGTGCTCGGGTTCGGCTTCCTGCAGGCCAGCGTCAACGCGAAGATCGCGAACCTCACCACGAACCTCGCCGCGCTGATCGTCTACGGCGTCCACGGGGAGATCATCCTGGCGCTCGGTCTCGTCATGGCCTGTGCGAACATCACCGGCGGGTTCATCGGAGCGCGGATGGCGACCCGGGGCGGCAACGGCTTCGTCCGCGTGGTCTTCCTCGTCGTCCTCGGACTCCTCGTCGTCAAGCTCGCGTGGGACACGGTCGCCGGGTTCCTCCCCGCATAGGCTGGAGGCATGACGACGCGCGTGGCCCTCGTGGGCGGGACCGGCAAGCTCGGCAGCATCATCGCCGAGGTCCTCGACGCGACGGACGGCTTCGAGACGGTCGCGGTCCTCGGTTCGTCGAGCGATCTCTCCGAGATCGACGCCGCCGACCTCGTGGTCGACGCGTCGACCCCGGCTGTGTCGATCGACGTGGTCCGCGCCGCGATCGAGCGCGGCAAGAACGTCCTCGTCGGGACGTCCGGTTGGTCCGCGGAGCGCATCGCGCTCGTCCGTCCCCTGGTGGATGCCGCGGGCACCGGCGCCGTCTTCATTCCGAACTTCTCGCTCGGCTCCGTCATCGGGACCGCTCTGGCCGCGGCATCCGCCCCGTTCTTCCCCTCAATCGAGATCGTCGAGACGCACCGTGAGACCAAGGTCGATTCGCCGAGCGGCACCGCCGTCCGCACGGCGGAGCTGATCGCCGCCGCCCGTTCGGAGGCCGGTCCTGTCGAGGCGCCTCACGTCGATCAGCGCGCCCGCGGCCAGCAGATCGCGAGCGTCCCCGTGCACTCCCTCCGCCGGCCCGGTGTCGTCGCGCGGCAGGAGACGATCCTGTCCGGCCCGGGCGAGTCCCTCAGCATCATCCACGACACGATCGATCCCGCCGCGGCCTATGCTCCCGGCATCCGTGTCGCCCTCGCCGCGGCGCGCGATGCGTCGGGCGTCGTCGTGGGGCTGGACTCGATGATCGACATCGGGCTGCGGTTGCCGCAACCGGCCCGGACCGCCCCCGTCGCCGATGGCGACGCATCGGACCAGGCCGCGACGGCGACAGCCCGATGAGGACGCGAATCGGTGTCGCGATCGTCGCCGTCGTCCTCGTCCTCTACATCGCCCTCGTCGCGCAGCGCGCCGTCCTGCTGGTCACGAGCGGCGACGCCGTGGGTGTCGCCATGGGGGTCGCCCTCGTGCTGCTGCCCGTCGTCGCGGTGTGGGCTCTGTGGCGCGAGCTGAGCTTCGGCGCCGGTGCCGAGCGTCTCGGCCGGCGGCTCGAGGCGGAAGGCGGCCTGCCGACGGAGGAACTGGCGCTCCGACCCAGCGGCAGGCCGGTCCAGTCCGACGTCGACGCGCTGTTCCCCTCCTACCGCGACGCGGTCGAGGCCGACCCGGCGGACTGGCGGGCCTGGTACCGGCTCGGGCTGCTCTACGACGGCGCGGGCGATCGTCGGCGCGCCCGTGGGGCGATCCGAAGCGCGATCTCGCGCGAGCGGGCCGAGCGCCGCCGCTGAACGATCGCGCGCGGCTCAGACGGCTGCGGCGACGGCATCCTCAACGGTCGGGTGGTGGAACTCGAACCCGGACTCGAGGAGGACCGCCGGCACGACGTGCGAGTCCGTGGCAAGAAGCGCGTCGACCGCGTCCTTTCCGAGGACCAGCCGGATCGCCCACAGGGGCGCACGGAGCAGGTACGGGCGGTTCAGGCGCCGAGCGAGCGCGAACCCGAGGTCGTTCGCCGTGGCGCGTTCCGGCCCGGTGAGGTTCACGGGCCCCGTGATGCCGCGATCCATGACGTGACGGATGCCGCGGATCTCATCGTCGAGCGAGATCCACGGCCAGACCTGGGTGCCGCGACCGAGCGGTCCCGACAGGCCGAGCTTGGTGAGGAGCAGAAGCGGCTTCAGCACGCCGTCGCGGTGCACGACGGGCGCGGTGCGCAGGAGCGCCGTACGAGCGCCCGATGCCACCGCGGCGGCTTCCCACTCGCCGCAGAGTTCCGACAGGAACGCATCGCCGCGCGGCCCGGTCTCGTCGAATGTGCGTCCACGACCATCAGGCGGGTAGTAGCCCGACGCCGATGAACTGACGAACAGGGGTGCGTCGTGGCCGAGTTCCCGCAGCGCGCGGGCCAGCGTCTGCGTCGGGTGCAGTCGCGACCAGACCAGTTGCTTCTTGTAGGCGGCCGTCCACGGGAACCGTCCGATGGTCGCGCCGTTGAAATTCACGACGGCCTCCGCTCCGGTGAGCACCCGGGGATCGAGCGGTTTCTCACCCGGCGCCCAGGTGACCTCGTCCGGTCCCTGCGCGGGGTGGCGGACGAGGCGCGTGACGCTGTACCCGTCGGCGGTGAGCGAGTCGATGAGGGCGCGCCCGATGAGGCCGGACGCGCCCGAGACGACGACGCGACGCTCAGGCAAGCGTCGCCTCGAGCGTGATCTCGATGCCCGAGAGAGCGGCCGAGACGGGGCATCCCGTCTTCGCCTCGTTCGCGATGCGGGTGAAGTCCTCGGCCGAGAGGCCGGGGACGGACGCGCTGACGTTCAGGTGCGAGCCGGTGATGCCGGTGCCGGGGATGAAGGTGACGGATGCCGTCGTCTCGACGCTCTCGGGCGGGGTGCCGTTCTCGGCCAGCGCGTTCGAGAGAGCCATGCTGAAGCACGACGAGTGGGCCGCGGCGATGAGCTCTTCGGGCGTGGTCACCGAGGTCGACCCCTCACTGCGGGCCTTCCAGTTCACGGGGAGAGGGCCCTGGTTGGAGCTTTCGAGGGCGACTTCGCCCGACCCTTCGAACAGGGTGCCCTTCCAGCTGGTGGTGGCTTCGCTCGTGACGCTCATGGTGTCTCCTCTGTCGTGGTCGTGACGGAACGCTGCCGAGCATAAGCCGCCCGGTTCGGAGCGGGATATGTCTTGACGCAGCGGCCGAGGAGCGTCAGGCGGTACGGCCCACGAGCCCGACGCGCTGCAGGAGCAGCCACAACTGGCATCCGAGGCACAGGCCGAAGACCGCGTTGAGGAACGCGGCCATGAACGCCAATCCCGCCACGATCGGCAGCGCCAACGGGACACCGAGGACGTGCAGCATGAGCCCGACGGCCGTGACGAACAGCCCGACCCCCTGTGCGAAGCGCGGTGGGCGCGGGTCCTCGAGGTCGGTCGGGGGAGCGAGCCGCGCCTGGACCGCCCGCCGGTAGAGCGCTCCCCACGGCGCGGTGCGCGGTGAGGCGACACCCCAGAGGAAGAGCAGCGCGACGATGAGGACGGCGATGAAGCCGGGGTCTGCGACGCGGGCTCCGACCGGCGTCATCTCGATCGCCCAGGCCGTCCCGCCGACGAAGGCGAAGTCCCCGAGGGGCTGATAGGCGAACCAGCCGAACGACGCCGAGGCCCGAGTCGAGATGCCCAAGAGAGCGAGCAGCGTCGCGATGAGCAGCAGAACAGCCGTGATGGATGCCGCGAAGCGCGGCCCCCGGGGATCGATCCCGCCTGCCTCAGGCACGCTCCGCCCCCGCCGTCACGCGGTCGAGCTCCATCTCGACGACCTGACGTCCGGGCACACCGCCGAAGCGCGAGCGCACCTGGCCGTGTCGGTCGAGGATGAGGGTCGTCGGGGTCTGCAGGACGCAGAAATGCTGCGCGATGTCCACACGGTGCGTGAGATCGACGTTCAGGTGCAGGACACCGTCGCGGTCATCGGCGATCTCGCGGAGCGTGCGATGGACGCCGGGGCACCGGCTGCACATCTCGGTGCTGAACTGCAGCAGTGTGGCCGTTTCGCCGAGCCGTTCGGCCCCGAGGCGGGTCGGCTCCACGACCTCGCGCGGGTCGAAGGGGCGCGGCCGATTCTGCCGCCACCGCAGGACCAGACCGATGCCGACGGTGGCCGCGAGCAGCGCGCTCAACAAGAGGATGGCGGGAAGGAGATCCATGACCGCTCCACAGTAGTCCCGCGCGCTCGGGCACGGGTGGCGCGGGGTCATGTGTGACGGTCCCGGCGGGTAGTGTGTGAGCCGTGAGTGAGCGACCCGAAGGCCCCGAGATCGAGTTCCGCAGCGATGTCACGGTCGAGTTGGTGCGCTCATCGGCATCCGACAGTGACGTGCTGTTCGCGGCACGCGTCTCGACCCAGGGCGAGCAGACGCTCGCCGCGGCCGCCGACGGCTCCGAGGCGACCGACCGCGACCGCGGGCTCATCAACTACCTGATGCGCGATCGTCACGGCTCGCCGTTCGAGCACAACTCGATGACCTTCTACGTGCAGGCGCCGATCTTCGTCTTCCGTGAGTTCATGCGCCACCGGATGGCGTCGTACAACGAGGAGTCGGGCCGCTACCGCGAGCTCCGCCCCGTCTTCTACGTGCCGGCCCCCGAGCGGAACCTGGTCCAGGTCGGCAAGCCCGGCGCGTACCAGTTCCTCCCCGGCTCCCAGGAGCAGGTCGATCTCGTCGCCCGCGAGACGCGCGAGGCATCCATCGCCGCCTTCGAGAGCTACCAGCGGATGCTCGATTCCGGCATCGCGCGCGAGGTCGCCCGCATCGTCCTGCCGCTGAACATCATGTCGTCGATGTACGTGACGGTGAACGCCCGCTCGCTCATGAACTTCCTGTCCCTGCGCACCATGCGCGAGGGGACGCACTTCCCGTCGTTCCCGCAGCGCGAGATCGAGATGTGCGCCGAGAAGATGGAGAACGTGTGGCAGGAGCTCATGCCCCTGACGTACGCCGCCTTCAACAAGAACGGCCGCGTCGCCCCCTGACCGTCGACGCGTCCTAGGCTGACGCGCATGACACGCACCGCACTCGTCACGGGCGCGAGCTCCGGCATCGGAGCCGAGTACGCCCGCCAGCTCTCCGCACGTGGCGCCGACGTGGTCCTGGTGGCGCGCGACGACGAGGCTCTCGCTGCGCTGGCTGCGGAGATCGAGGATCGCGGCGGCCGGGCCGAGGTGCTCGTCGCGGATCTCCTGGACCCCGATCAGCGCCGCCGTGTCGAGGAGCGACTCGAGCGGGGCGTCGACCTCCTCGTCAACAGCGCGGGATACGGGCTGTCCCTGGGGTTCGCGTCGAGCGACGTCGAGGACGAGGCCCGTCATCTCGAGCTGCACGTCGAGGTGACGATGCGGCTGACCCGGGCGGCGCTTCCCGGGATGCTCGCGCGCGGCCGCGGCCGCATCCTCAACATGGCCTCGGTCGCAGGCCTGATCCCGCGGGGGACCTATGGTGCGGCGAAAGCCTGGGTCGTGAGCTTCAGCCGCTGGGCGAACGCGGTCTATGCCCCGAAGGGCGTGACGGTGACGGCCGTCTGCCCGGGCTTCGTGCACACGAACTTCCACGAGCGCCTCGGTCTGCCGCCGGGGGAGGAGGGCGTCGCTCCGTGGATGTGGCTGACGGCCCCGCAGGTGGTGCGCGAATCGTTGGCGGATGCCGCGCGCGGCCGATCCGTCAGCATCCCCTCCCTGCGGTACAAGCTGCTCGTCGCCGCATCGCGGCTGCTGCCCGACCGTCTCGTGGTCGCCGCCGCCTCCCGCGGCCGCTGACGGAAAAGCCCGTTCCGGCGTGCGCCGCGCCGCGGCGACGCTCGGCTTCACGACGCTCAGGTTCGACGCCGCTCTGATCCTGCACGACTGGCCCACCGTCGAAGCCGCCATCCTCGCGGTCCTGAAGCGAGGCGATCACGAGTCCGACGTCGGCCGGCGCGTCCGGGCGTCCTCCTGACGCACCGGCGGTCGCAGAAGACCGATCGTCGTCACCGACACCCCGTCACGGCGTCGTCGACCCCGGCGTGCCGCCACCCCGGCCGGTCTTCCGCGACGCCCGACGCCGCACCACCGACCACATCGAGCACGGCCGACGGACCCCGACCGGTACCCTGGGAACCATGACGCACTCCGCCAATCCGTTCGGTCAGGTGCTCGTCGCGCTCGTCACTCCGATGACAGCCGACGGCGAGGTCGATTGGAAGGCCGTTGAGAAGCACATCGACGACGTCATCACCGGCGGCGCCGACGGCATCGTCGTGACCGGGACGACCGGGGAGACCAGCACGCTGACGGATGCCGAGAAGCTGAAGCTCGTCGAGGTGGGCAAGTCCGTCTCCTCGGGTCGCGCCAAGATCATCACGGGTGGTGGCTCCAACGAGACCGCCCACGCGATCGAGCTCTACAAGGCGAGCGAGAAGGCCGGCGCCGACGGCATCATGATCGTCACGCCGTATTACAACAAGCCCACGCAGGCCGGCATCCTGACGCACTTCCGCCTCGTCGCCGACGCGACGGACCTGCCGGTCATCCTCTACGACATCCCGGGCCGCACGGGTGTGCCCATCACCTACGAGACGATCCTGCGCCTCGCCAAGCACCCGAACATCCTCGCCGTCAAAGACGCGAAGGGCGACTTCAGCGAGGTGAGTCGCGTGCTCAACCAGACCGACCTCCTCTACTTCTCCGGCGACGACGCGAACGTCCTGCCGCACCTCTCCATCGGCGCTGCGGGCCTCATCGGCGTCACGGCGAACATCACGTCCGCTCCGTACCGCGTGATCGTGGATGCCGTGAACCGCGGTGACCTGAAGACCGCGACCGCCGCGCACCGGAAGCTCGAACCCCTTGTCCGCGCCGTCATGACGCACGTCCCGGGCACCGTCAGTGCGAAGTACATCCTTCACGGCCTCGGCCGGATCTCGAGCCCTCGGGTGCGCCTGCCGCTCGTCGGCCCGGAGGAGTGGGAGGCCGCCCTCATCGAGGACGAGCTCGCCCTCGTGAAGGACGTCGACGGCGCCGACTTCTCCAATTTCCGACCTGATCGCAATGCCGCCGCCGGCGGCGCCCTTCCGAAGGTGCATGGAACCACTCGATGAGCAACACCGTCTCCGCCCCGAACCCGCTCGATCCCGGAACCCTCCGGGTCACTCCCGTCGGCGGGCTCGGTGAGGTCGGTCGCAACATGACCGTCTTCGAGTTCGACGGCAAGCTGTTGATCGTCGACTGCGGCGTCCTCTTCCCCGAGGAGCACCAGCCCGGCGTCGATCTGATCCTGCCCGACTTCGAGGCGATCCGCGGTCGCCTCGACGACATCGTCGGCGTCGTCCTCACGCACGGCCACGAGGACCACATCGGGGCGGTCCCGTACCTGCTCAAGCGCAAGGGCGACATCCCCCTCATCGGATCTCAGCTGACCCTCGCGCTCGTCGAGGCGAAGCTGAAGGAGCACCGGATCAAGCCGTACACGCTCACGGTGAAGGAGGGGCAGCGCGAGCAGGTCGGGCCCTTCGACCTCGAGTTCGTGGCGGTCAACCACTCCATCCCCGACGCCCTGGCCGTCGGCATCCGGACCCCCGCAGGCCTCGTCCTGGCGACCGGCGACTTCAAGATGGACCAGCTGCCGCTGGACGGCCGTCTCACCGACCTCCGCGCGTTCGCGCGTCTCGGCGAGGAGGGGGTCGACCTTTTCCTCGTCGATTCCACCAACGCCGATGTCCCCGGATTCACGCCGCTGGAGCGTGCCATCGGGCCGGTGCTCGACCAGGTGATCGGCAAGGCGCCGCGCCGCGTGATCGTCGCGAGCTTCTCGAGCCACGTGCACCGCGTCCAGCAGGTCATCGACGCTGCCGCCGCGCACGGCCGCCGCGTCGCCTTCCTCGGCCGGTCGATGGTCCGCAACATGACGATCGCCGAGCAGCTCGGGTACTTGAACGTGCCCGACGGCGTACTCATCGACTACAAGAAGGCCAAGGACCTCCCCGACGACCGCATCGTCTACATGTCGACCGGTTCCCAGGGCGAGCCGATGGCCGTCCTGTCGCGCATGGCGAACCTCGATCATGCGATCGAGCCGGGGGAGGGCGACACCGTCATCCTCGCCTCGAGCCTGATCCCCGGGAACGAGAACGCGGTCTACCGCGTCATCGACGGGCTCACGAAGCTCGGAGCCAACGTCGTCCACAAGGCCAATGCGAAGGTCCACGTCTCGGGCCACGCCGCGGCGGGCGAGCTCCTCTACTGCTACAACATCCTGCAGCCGAAGAATGTGCTCCCGGTCCACGGCGAGTACCGCCACCTGATGGCGAACGCGAAGCTCGCCCAGGACAGCGGCATCCCGGCAGAGAACACGATCATCGCCGAGAACGGCACCGTCATCGACCTGAAGGACGGCGTGGCGACCGTCGTCGGACAGCTCGACCTGGGCTTCGTCTACGTCGACGGATCGTCCGTCGGCGAGATCACGGATGCCGACCTCAAGGACCGGCGCATCCTCGGCGAGGAGGGCTTCATCTCCGTCATCGTGGTGGTGGATGCCGCGTCTGGCCGTATCGTCACGGGTCCCGAGATCCACGCCCGAGGGTTCGCAGAGGACGACGCCGTGTTCGATTCGGTCAAGCCGAAGATCGCGCAGGCGCTGACCGAGGCCGCGCAGTCGGGCGTGCGCGACCAGCACGCCCTGCAGCAGGTCGTGCGTCGCACGATCGGTCGTTGGGTGAACCAGTCTCTGCGCCGTCGCCCGATGATCGTGCCGATGGTCATCGAGGCCTGATCCCCTCGAGCATCGCCCCGCCCGTTACGATTCGGGCATGCCCGCATCCTGGACGGTCCGCCCTGCCGTGCAGGCCGACGGCGTCTTCCTGGGCGAGATGGTCGTCGAGGCCGCCAACTGGCGGCCGGGCCCGCCGCGTCCGCGTCACGAGGTGCTCGCGGACCCCGACCACAGCCGCTACCTCGCGGGGTGGATGCGACCCGGGGACGTCGGCTTCGTCGCCGCCGCCGGGCCTCAGGACATCGGGGCGGCCTGGTACCGGACCCTCGCTCCGGACGACCCGGGTTTCGGCTACGTGGGGAGCGGCGTACCCGAGCTGATCATCGGCGTCACACCGCTTTGGCGCTCCCACGGCGTCGGCCGCGCCCTCTTGCGCCGGCTGTGCGACGCCGCACGCGCGGAGGGTCGGGCGCGGATCTGCCTCTCGGTGGAGCGCGGCAACTTCGCGCAGGTGCTGTACCGCTCTGAGGGCTTCGCCGTGACGCGGAGCGGGATCGGCCGCGACACGATGGTCAAGCGCCTCGGCTGAGGCCGAAACCCGCGTCAATCCGCCGACATGTCGGGGATGCCGCATACCGTGGAAGCTATGCCCAGGAGCAGCAGTCCGACCAGCAAACCCCGCGCGTCCGCGTCGGGCTCCTCGGCGCGGACGAAGAAAGCCGAACCGACCGCGAAGCGCAAGGCCGAGCCGGCCCCGCGTCGGTACGTCGACGACGTCGACCGTCCGCCCGTCGCCGTCCGTGCCTGGCTGGGTCTCGCGCACGTCGCGGGCGGCATGTTCCGGGCCTTCGGGTCGGAGTCCCTCGAGAAGGATCAGCGACGCGACGGATTCCCCTTCCTGCTCGTCCTGATGGCGGTCGCCGGTGCCGTCGTCGAGTGGTTCCTCATCGGGACCGACGTCGGTACGAACATCAGCGCCTACAGCGTCGGTGCGCTCATCGGCCGCGAGGCCTTCGTCTTCCCGGTCATCCTCCTCCTGCTCGCAGGCTGGCTGTTCCGGCATCCGCCGTCCGTTCACGACAACGGTCGGATCGGCATCGGTGCAGGGCTCTTCGTCCTCGTGGTCGCGGGGTTCTGTCACGTCGCCGGAGGCCGCCCCCAGCCCAGCGAGGGTCTGGTCGCCCTCAGCGGTGCGGGCGGACTCTTCGGGTGGGCGATCGGCGAACCCCTCACGGTCCTGACGGAGATCGGCGCCGGCGTCGTCCTCGGTCTGCTGGCGCTCCTGAGCGTCCTCATCCTCACGAAGACGCCGCCGAATCGCATCGGCCAGCGCCTGGGAGATCTCTACGCCTGGATGTTCGGCGCGGAGCGTCCGGAGCACGACGCACGGGCCGCGAAGGGCGACACCGGCCCCACGGTCGCCTTCGACGCGGCGGACGACGACGGCGATTCGCTGCCGTGGTGGCGTCGCAACAAGTCGGGCCGCGAGGAGGACGCCGACGGTGGTCTCGGGGCGGACGACCTCACGGCGCTGCTCGAGGCGAGCGGCGACGGCAGCTTCGACAACCCCGTCACCACGCCGACTCCCGCCGTCATGCCCGACGCGGTCACGGAGATCATCGCGCCCCCTGCCCCGCGTACACCGGGCCGCAAGCGCGACGCAGCGCCGGACGCCCCTCCTGTCCCTCCCGTCCCCGATTTCGTCGCCGCGAACCTCGACTCCGTCGACCCGGATGCCGCGGACTACCTGCTCCCGTCCGCCGACGCTCTGGCGGCAGGAACCCCGCACAAGGCCCGTTCCGAGGCGAACGACGCGATGGTCCGCGCGATCATGGGCGTGTTCGAGCAGTTCTCGATCGACGCGAAGGTGACCGGCTTCTCGCGCGGTCCGACAGTGACCCAGTACGAGATCGCGCTCGGATCCGGCGTCAAGGTCGAGCGGATCACGGCCCTCACGAACAACATCGCCTACGCCGTCGCCTCCAATGAGGTCCGCATCCTCGCGCCCATCCCGGGCAAGAGCGCCATCGGCGTCGAGATCCCGAACACCGACCGCGAGATCGTCACGCTCGGCGACGTCCTGCGGTCCCCGAACGCTCAGCAGGCGACGCACCCGATGACGATCGGCATCGGCAAGGACGTCGGTGGCGGATACGTCGTCGCGAACCTCGCGAAGATGCCCCACCTGCTCGTCGCCGGCTCCACGGGCTCGGGCAAGTCGAGCTTCGTGAACTCGATGATCACGAGCCTCCTGATGCGCGCGAAGCCGTCCGATGTCCGCATGGTCCTCATCGACCCGAAGCGCGTGGAGCTCACGTCCTACGCGGGCGTGCCGCATCTCATCACGCCCATCATCACGAACCCGAAGAAGGCGGCCGAGGCGCTGCAGTGGGTCGTGAAGGAGATGGACATGAGGTACGACGACCTCGCGTCGTTCGGCTTCCGCCACATCGACGACTTCAACCGGGCAGTGGTCGCGAACGAGATCCAGCTCCCCGCGGGCAGCGAGCGGGTTCTCAAGCCCTACCCCTACCTCCTCGTCGTCGTCGACGAGCTCGCCGACCTCATGATGGTCGCCCCGCGCGACGTCGAGGACTCGATCGTCCGCATCACGCAGTTGGCCCGCGCCTCCGGCATCCACCTCGTCCTCGCGACCCAGCGACCTTCGGTCGACGTCGTCACCGGTCTCATCAAGGCGAATGTGCCGTCCCGTCTCGCGTTCGCCGTGACGAGCGTCACCGACTCACGGGTCATCCTCGATCAGCCCGGTGCCGACCGGCTCATCGGGCAGGGTGACGGCCTCTTCCTCCCCATGGGTGCGTCCAAGGCGGTCCGCGTCCAGGGTGCGTGGGTGGCCGAGAAGGAGATCGAGAAGGTCGTCAGCCACGTCAAGAACCAGGCGCGTCCCGAGTACCGCAAGGACGTCGAGGCGATCGTCGAGAAGAAGGAGATCGACGCCGACATCGGTGACGATCTCGAGCTCCTCCTCGCGGCGGCAGAGCAGATCATCACGACCCAGTTCGGCTCCACGTCGATGCTGCAGCGCAAGCTCCGCGTCGGCTTCGCGAAGGCCGGCCGGCTCATGGACCTCCTCGAGGCGCGCGAGATCGTCGGGCCGTCCGAAGGCTCCAAGGCGCGTGATGTGCTCGTGACGCCGGATGAGCTTCCCGCCGTCCTCGCCCGATTGCGGGGCGAAGAGCCCCCCGAGGATGCCGCGCCCGCCGCCCCTTCCCCCGCGACGGCGGTTGCCACCGACCCGTACGGCCCCGACGCGGTGACGGAGCAGTTCGAGGGCTACGAGGTCGCCGAGGCAGAGGGTGACGAGGATGCCTGGGGTCTCACGGGTCGCGACTGATGCCGCTCGTGCGGGTCGGTAGGCTCGTCCCGTGACGATCCCGCGGCAGCTGCCCAACGCCATCACGATCGTGCGCATCCTCTGCGCACCCGTGTTCGTGTGGCTCCTCCTCGCCGACGGCGGCGCGGACGGGGCCCTGCGGTGGTGGGCGGGCGTGCTCTTCATCGTCGCGATCGCCACGGACGGCATCGACGGCTACCTCGCCCGCCGCTATGAGATCGTCACCGATCTCGGGAAGCTGCTCGACCCCATCGCCGACAAGGTTCTGACGGGGTGCGCGTTCGTCGTCCTCTCGATCATCGGCGAGCTTCCGGTGTGGGTGGTCGTTCTCGTGCTCGTGCGCGAGGTCGGAATCACCGTCCACCGCCTCGTCGTGGCCACCGACCACGTCGTCGCGGCGGCGTGGATGGGCAAGCTGAAGACCGTCGCACAGGCGGTCGCCCTGTCGCTCGCATTGCTGCCGCTGTGGACCGTCGTGGGGGAGTGGATCCACGTGGTCGACGCCTTCGTCATGACGGTCGCCGTCCTCCTCACGGTCGCGAGCGGGATCGATTACGTCGTGACCGCCGTCCGAGCGCGCCGGGTCCGCAGCGCATGATGCACCGGACGCCGTCGGAGCTGCCGGACGAGCTCGAAGAGACGGCCGTTGCGCGTGGGCCCCGGTCCGATTCCGAGCGACTCGTAGAACGCCTCAAGGAACTGGGCTGGACCCTCGGCGTCGCCGAGTCGCTGACCGGCGGTCTCGTGGCGGCATCCGTCGTGTCGGTCTCGGGGGCCTCCGCAGTGTTCAGGGGCGGGATCGTCGCGTATGCGACGGATCTCAAGGCGCGTCTGCTCGGCGTCGACGAGACACTGCTGGATGCTCATGGCCCTGTGCATCCGCGCGTCGCGCGTCAGATGGCCGAGGGCGTCCGTCGTGCCGTCGGAGAGGACGAATCCGCAGACGTGGGTATTGCGACGACGGGGATCGCGGGTCCGGTCTCCTCCGATGGGCAGCCCGTCGGCACCGTCCACATCGCGGTGTCCACGCCGTTGGGTTCGCGGGTCGAGTCGCTCGCGCTGGACGGCGACCGCGATGAGATCCGCACGGCGGCAGCTGCACGCGCGATCGCCCTTGCAGTCGAGGCGCTGTGACCGGGGAATAGCCTGTGTTCCGAGCACGTTACGTCTCCGTGATTCCCATCCATTCCCCAGCGCCCGGGGTCTAGGGTGACAGCGAACGTGTTGTACCGTGGTTCCCCCGCAAGGGCTTCGGTGGATCGCAGCAGAGGGAGGGCCCACGCATGATCCTGGTTCGTCAAGAGATCGGTGACGTGCTTCGCGACTTCCGTCTGCAGAAGGGTCACACCCTCCGGCAGGTGTCGGGCAAGGCGAGCGTCGCTCTCGGGTACCTCAGCGAGGTGGAGCGCGGTCAGAAGGAAGCATCGAGCGAGATCCTCGCGGCGGTAGCGGAAGCCCTGGATGTGCCGATCTCGGCCATCATGCGCGAGGTGGGCGAGCGCATCTCGGTCTTGGAGGGTCTGCATTCCCTCACCGACGTCGTTCCGGACGACCTCGCTTCACTGGGCGACGATATCCCCGCACCTGAGCTGTCGCTGCGCTGACCACCCGATGCGTCATAGCGAATTCGATCGCGCCGTCGCCGACGAGTTCGGAGCGGGAGGTGCGGCCCTCGTGTCCGATCTCGTGCTGACCGACGTCGGCAACCGCACGGCGCGGGAGGCCCTCGCCGCCGGTGTCGCGCCGCGAGAGGTCTGGCACGCGCTGTGCGCGGAGACCGACGTGCCGGTGGCGCGCCGTCATGGTGCCGGCAGGCTGGATCCGCGCCGCTGACACGGCGTGTCGCATCGAAGATGCGTTCGAGAGCGGCGTAGTCTCCTACACAGCGGGTGTCGTATGCACGTCATCCACGAGAGCGGGTGTTCCGCCGGCAATGTCGGAGGTCGCCCCTAGCGTGAACGACGTCAGATGACACCCCCGCCCTGTCGCAGCATCCGATCCGTCGGTGACGAGCGCGACAGCCTACGGGCGACGGAACCGCGAGCACGAAGGAGCACGACATGCCATCACCTGCCGACCGCGAGAAGGCCCTCGAATCGGCCCTCGCCCAGATCGATCGTCAGTTCGGCAAGGGATCGATCATGCGATTGGGAAGCGACGAGCGCGCTCCCGTCGAGGTCATCCCGACCGGTTCGATCGCGCTCGACGTCGCTCTCGGCATCGGCGGTATCCCGCGCGGCCGCGTCGTGGAGATCTACGGTCCGGAGTCCTCGGGTAAGACGACGCTGACGCTCCACGCCATCGCGAACACGCAGCGTGCCGGTGGCATCGCGGCCTTCATCGACGCCGAGCACGCACTCGACCCGAGCTACGCCGAGAAGCTGGGCGTCGACATCGACGCGCTCCTCGTCTCGCAGCCCGACACGGGTGAGCAGGCACTCGAGATCGCCGACATGCTGATCCGTTCCGGTGCCATCGACCTCGTCGTGATCGACTCCGTCGCCGCCCTCGTCCCCGAGGCCGAGATCAAGGGCGAGATGGGTGATTCCCACGTCGGTCTCCAGGCTCGTCTGATGTCGCAGGCTCTCCGAAAGATCACCGGTGGTCTGAACCAGACCAAGACGACGGCGATCTTCATCAACCAGCTCCGCGAGAAGATCGGCGTGTTCTTCGGCTCGCCCGAGACCACCGCCGGTGGCAAGGCGCTCAAGTTCTACGCGTCTGTGCGACTCGACATCCGCCGCATCGAGACCCTGAAGGACGGATCCGAGGCTGTCGGTAACCGTACCCGCGTGAAGGTCGTCAAGAACAAGATGGCCCCGCCCTTCAAGCAGGCCGAGTTCGACATCCTCTACGGCGTCGGCATCTCCCGTGAGGGAAGCCTCATCGACTTCGGCGTCGAGCACGGCATCGTCAAGAAGTCGGGCGCCTGGTACACCTACGAGGGTGAGCAGCTGGGGCAGGGCAAGGAGAACTCGCGCAACTTCCTGCTGAAGAACACCGATGTGGCTGCCGAGATCGAGACGAAGATCAAGCAGAAGCTCGGCATCGGCCAGTCGAAGCAGACAGAGGATGCCGCAACGTCCGACGAGCTGGCGGCTCGCCGTCCGGCCTGATCATGACGGACTCGAACGGGGGCGAGCGCGAGTCGCTCGCCCCCGTCATCCCACTCTTCGGCCAGCGGAGCGAGACCACTGATCCGGTCCGCTCCGACGCTGACGACTCTCAACCGTGGCACGCCACCTGGATCGCGGAACGCACCGCATCGGAGCGGTCCGCGGCACGCGCCGCGCACCCGTCGACGGGTACGGTGCCGGTCGTCGCCCCGGCTGGCGAGGACACACAGGCGGCGGCCGCCGAACGAGTCCTGCTGCGCAAGCTCCGGACGAGGTCGCTGTCGATACGTGAAGCCCGCTCCGTGCTCGGCGAGCACGAGCTCGACGATGCGGAGCGCGAGGGCATCGTCGAACGGTTCCTCTCGCTGGGATACCTCGACGACGCCGCATTGGCCGAGCAACTGATCGATAAGGCGACCTCGCGCAAAGCGCAGGGACGCATGGCGATCGCGCAGAGCCTTTCGCAGCGCGGCATCCCCCGCGAGGTCATCGACGAGGCGATGGCCCAGCTCCCCGACGATGAGGCCGAACGAGCGCTCGAGTTCGCGCGCTCGAAGGTGCGCGGGCTCGAGGGACTCGACCGAGACACCGCGCTCCGACGTCTGGCCGGGCAGCTGGCTCGGCGGGGCTACGGCTCGGTCGCCTTGTCCGTCGCCCGCCGGGCGCTGGACGAGACTGCTGCTCCGGCCCGGCATGGGGTTCGCTTCGAACCGTGACTCTCGACGCGTCCTTCTGACAGACTCGCCCTACCCCGCACGGGGCGGGCGGAGGAGTGTGCGCATGGCGATCGAGGTCGACGGTCTCGTGAAGTCCTACAAGACCGTCACCGCAGTGGACGGCGTCTCTTTCGAGGTGCCCGACGGCCAGCTGTTCGCATTCCTCGGCGCGAACGGGGCCGGCAAGTCCACGACGATCGGCTGCCTCACCACCCTTCTCCGCGCCGACGCGGGGACCGTCCGTGTCGCGGGTCACGACGTGTCGACGCACAGCGAGCAGGTGCGGGCGCGTATCGGGGTGGTCTTCCAGCGCTCGCTGCTGGATGACGACCTGACGGTCAGGGAGAACCTGGCACTCCGTGCGACGCTGTCCCTCATCGATCGACAGCGCTTCTCGAGGAGACTCGGCGAACTCTCCCTCCTCATCGAGCTCGAGGACGTCCTCGACCGTCCCTACGGTCGGCTGTCGGGCGGACAGCGTCGTCGAGCCGACATCGCCCGTGCGCTCATGCATGAGCCATCGATCCTCTTCCTCGACGAGCCGACCGCGGGTCTCGACCCCGCCAGCCGTGTCGCGGTGTGGGCGGCCATCGACCGCCTGCGCTCCGAGCGCGGGCTCACCGTCTTCCTCACGACCCACTACATGGCCGAGACCGAGGATGCGGATCAGGTCACGATCATCGACGCGGGTCGCGTCGTCGCGAGCGGAACGCCCACCGAGCTGCGCGCGCGACACAGCCCGAGCGTCCTCACGATCACGACGCGTGACCCCGACGCGATGACGGGTCTCGCCGCTCGGGGCGGCCTGAGCGCGCGTCGCGACGGCGGCATCCTCACGATCGAGGTCCCTGATGCGCGTGCAGCGCGCCATCTGCTGGTTGCGCACGGCGACGACGTCCTGGACTTCGAGTTCCGGCACGGCCGGATGGACGATGTCTTCCTGGCGCTGACCGGCCGAGGCATGCTCGATCAGGACGCCGCGTGAGGGTCGTTTCGGCGATCGTGCGCCGCAACCTGACGCTCTTCTTCCGCGACCGGATGAACGTCTTCTTCTCGCTGCTGAGCGGTCTCATCCTGTTCTTCCTCTACACGCTGTTCCTGGCCAAGCTGCAGGTCGACGGGCTGGAGCGCTCCCTGCCCCGCGCGTCCCGGAGCGACATCGAGGCGTTCGTGGACAGCTGGATGCTGTCGGGCATCGTGCTCCTCACGACCGTCACTTCGGGGATCGGAGCCGTCTCGGTGTTCGTGGACGACCGCGCCTCCGGCCGGTTCGCCGACTTCCTCGTCGCCCCCATCCGTCGCGCGCAGCTGGTACTCGGCTACCTGCTGTCCTCGGTCTGCGTGGCGGTCACCATGTCGGGCATCATCCTCGCCCTCACCGTGCTCGAGCTCGGGTTCGTCCGCGGGAGCTGGCTCGGCCCGCTCGAGATCATGAGGGCGGTCGGCGCGATGATGCTCTGCTGCGTCGCCTTCACGTCGCTCGGGGCATTCGGCGCCTCTTTCCTGAGAACCACCGGGGCCTACTCCGCGTTCTCGACGGTCGTCGGCACCGTCCTCGGTTTCGTCGCGGGGTCCTACATCCCCGTCGGCTCCCTGCCGGACGGTGTCGCGTCGACGATCAACGCACTCCCGTTCGCCCAAGGAGCCATGCTCCTGCGGCTGCCGTTCACCGACGACACCGTCCGCGCTCTTGCGGACGGGGACGCGGTTGCCATCAGCGACCTCAAGGAGACCTATGGCATCGATCTTCTCGTCGGGTCGAGCGTGGTCCCGGCAGGGGTTGCCGTTGCTGTCCTCATCGCGATCGCCGTCGTCTTCACCGGAATCTCGGCCGCCCGCATCCGTTCGCTTCTGCGCTGAGACGGCACGCGGCTTCCCGGAGGACAGCGACTCGTAGAATGGCCTGATCATGTCCAGCCCTTCCGCTGCCCCCACTCTCATCGCCCCGTCCGACGCCGCCGTCACGGTCGACGGTCGTGTTCGCACCTACGAAGTGCGGACGTTCGGGTGCCAGATGAACGTCCACGACTCCGAGCGTCTGTCCGGCTCCCTCGAGTCGGCCGGCTATGTCCGGGCCGACGCGGGCGTCGAAGCCGACGTTGTCGTGATCAACACGTGCGCCGTCCGCGACAACGCGGCGGGCAAGCTCTACGGCACCCTCGGGCACCTGAAGAGCCGAAAGGACAAGCACGAGGGCATGCAGATCGCCGTGGGCGGGTGCCTGGCGCAGATGGACAAGGATGCCGTCCAGCAGAAGGCCCCCTGGGTCGACGTCGTCTTCGGCACGCACAACATGGGGTCCCTCCCGAGTTTGCTCGAGCGAGCGCGCCACAACGGCGAAGCGGAGCTCGAGATCCTCGAGTCGCTCGAGGTGTTCCCCTCGACGCTCCCGACCAAGCGGGATTCCGCGCACAGCGGCTGGGTCTCGATCTCGGTCGGCTGCAACAACACCTGCACGTTCTGCATCGTCCCGAGCCTGCGCGGCAAGGAGAAGGACCGCCGTCCCGGCGACATCCTCAACGAGATCCGACTGCTCGTCGACGACGGGGCGATCGAGGTCACCCTGCTCGGCCAGAACGTCAACAGCTACGGCGTCGAGTTCGGCGACCGTCAGGCGTTCAGCAAGCTCCTGCGCGCCGCGGGGGAGATCCCCGGCCTGGAGCGCATCCGGTTCACCAGCCCGCACCCCGCGGCCTTCACCGACGACGTCATCGACGCGATGGCCGAGACCCCCGCCGTCATGCCGCAGTTGCACATGCCGCTGCAGTCCGGGTCGGACCGTGTCCTCAAGGCCATGCGGCGGTCCTATCGGAGCGAGCGGTTCCTCGGCATCCTCGATCGCGTGCGTGAGAAGATGCCGCACGCCGCCATCTCGACCGACATCATCGTCGGGTTCCCCGGCGAGACCGACGAGGACTTCGAGGACACGATGCGGGTCGTCGAGCAGGCTCGCTTCGCCGGTGCCTTCACGTTCCAGTACTCGATCCGTGAGGGCACCCCCGCCGCGACCATGCCCGGCCAGGTCCCGAAAGAGGTCGTCCAGGAGCGCTACAACCGACTCGTCGCCCTCCAGGAGCGGATCTCGCTCGAGGAGAACCAGGCTCAGCTCGGCCGCACCGTCGAAGTCCTCGTCTCCACGGGTGAGGGGAAGAAGGATGCCGCGACCCGGCGCCTGACCGGACGAGCCGAGGACAACCGCCTCGTCCACTTCGAGGTCCCCGAGGGCTCTCCGACGCCGCGGCCGGGCGATGTCGTCACGACGGTGATCACGCACGCCGCCCCGTTCCACCTGCTCGCCGACAGCCCGGACGGAGCGCCGCTGAGCATCCGTCGGACGCGATCGGGTGACGCATGGGATCGCGCACAGGCCGATTCCTGCGGCGTTCCCGTCCCAGCCGGCGACGCAGGTCCACGCGCTGTGTCGCTCGGCCTGCCGACGATCCGCACCGCGACGCCCGGACTCTGACTCCGTGGGCGCGGGGCGCCTCTGGGCGATCGTCGGGGCGACCGGCACGGGGAAGACCTCCCTCTCCCTCGACCTCGCAGAGGAGCTGGCCGGGGTCGGTCGGCCGGCGGAGATCGTGAACGCCGACGCCATGCAGCTCTATCGCGGCATGGACATCGGGACGGCGAAGATCGCCGTGTCGGAGCGCCGCGGCATCCCGCACCATCTGTTCGATGAGTTCGAGGTGACCGAGGACGTCGCCGTCGCCGTGTATCAGGAGCGGGCGCGCGCGACGATCCGTGACATCTTCGACCGGGGTGCTGACGCCATCCTCGTCGGGGGATCGGGGCTCTACGTCTCGAGCGTCGTCTTCGACTTCCGCTTCCCGCCTCGTGATCCGGCCCTCCGCTCACGACTGGAGGCGGACCTCGAGGCGCTCGGGGCGGGTGCGCTGATCGAGCGGATCCGCGCGGTGGATCCGGGGGCTGCCGACCGCCTCGATCCCCGGAACGGCAGGCGGGTCGCCCGTGCTCTCGAGGTGCTCCTCCAGGGGGCGGACACCCACGGGGCTGCCCTCCCAGAAGCCCCGGCGCTGTGGCATCCCGATACGGAACTCATCGGCGTTCATCTCGATCGCACGCACCTCGTCGAGCGTCTGGATGAGAGGGTCCGATCCATGTGGCGGGACGGTCTGCTCACCGAGGTCGACGCACTCCGCGCCAGGGGGCTCGAGGAGGGGCCGACCGCGCCCCGCGCCATCGGATACGCACAGGCACTCGCTCAGCTCTCGGGCCGGATGAGCGAAGAGGAAGCCGTCGCCGAGACCCAGGCGCTCACGCGTCGTTACGCGCGGCGCCAGGTCTCGTGGTTCAAGAGATATCCCGGTCTGCTCTGGGTGGATGCCGGGACCCCGGCATCCGCGCTGCTCCGGCCTTGACAAGCTAAAGCTAATAGCCGTAGCTTTTTCGTACCGAACACGATGTGGAAGGTGGCGGCGATGGTCGAGAAGCTACAGGTCGAAGGAGGCGAGATCGCCTTCGAGGTCTCCGGGAGCGGACCGCTGGTGGTCCTGGCGCACGGCATGGGCGACTCGCGGCGTTCCTATCGCTTCGTCGTGCCGGCCCTCGTCGAGGCGGGGTTCCGCGTCGCGAACGTCGACATACGGGGATGCGGCGAGTCGAGCGCCGCCTGGGGGAGTTACGCGCGCAGCGACATCGCGGGAGACCTCCTCGCCGTCATCCGTCGTCTCGGCGGTCCCGCGGTGATCATCGGGCAGTCGATCAGCGGCGGAGCAGGGACGATCGCCGCAGCTCGAGCCCCTCAGGATGTCGTCGGCGTCATCGAGCTCGCCCCGTTCACGCGCACGCAGAAGGTCGATCCGGTCGGACTGATCCGGCGCGCCCGACACCGGCGGGGCATGACGCGGTTGATGACGATGATGCTCCGCGGGAGCGTGACCGCGTGGCTGCGCTACCTCGACCTCGCCATTCCGCTCAAGCCCGCGGACTGGACGCAGGAGCAGGCGCACATCGCCCGACGGCTCGAGGACCCCGCGCGGATGGCCGGCCTCCGGGCGATGGGGAAGACGAGTCCCACCGACGCGGGGGAGCAGCTTCCCCACGTGACCGTGCCGGTCCTCGTGGTCATGGGAACCGCCGACCCGGACTGGGCGGACCCGCGCGCGGAGGGCGAGGGAATCGTCGCCGCGCTCCCCTCGGGTATCGGTCGGCTGGCGGTCATCGACGGGGCCGGACACTACCCGCACGTCGAACGCCCCGAGGAAGTCCTCGAGCTGGCGGTCCCGTTCCTCCGCTCGGCACTCCAGGCCCGGACGGGAGCGGCGGATGCCTAGGGCGGGCCTCGACGTCGATGCCGTCACCCGCGCCGCGGCCGAGCTGATCGACGAGCAGGGACTCTCCGCCCTCACGATGACGGCGCTGGCGGAGCGGGTCGGTGTGCGCCCGCCGTCGCTCTACAAGCACGTCCCCGGTGGGTTGCCCGATCTCATCCACCGGGTGGCGACCCTGGCGGCGCAAGAGCTCGCGGCGCTGTTCCGCGACGCGCGATCGACGCAGGGCGGTGCACCGTCTCTCACCGACGTCGCCGCACAGTTCCGGCGATACGTCACGGTTCATCCCGGCCGGTATGCAGCCACGAGCGCCGCGGAACCGACCGGTGACGACGATCCGCTCGCGATCGCGCTCCATGACAGTCTCGATGCTCTCGCCGGGGTGTTGGACCGGTACGGTCTGCCACGCCAGGAGCACGTTCATGCCATCCGCATGCTGCGCAGCGTCCTTCACGGATTCGCCGTCTTGGACGCCGCGCGCGGCTTCCGGATCGACGTCGACGTGGACGCGAGCGTCGCGTGGTCGCTGGATCTCATGGACGCCGGGCTCCGGTCAGCGCGACAGGCGCGCTGACCGGCGAAGCGGCATCGACCCGCGCCTAGACTGGGCGGGTGTCGACGATCGCATTCACGAAAGGCCACGGGACGGGCAACGACTTCGTCGTGGTCGCCGACCCCGACGGCTCGCTCCGCCTGACCGGCGAGCAGATCGCCGCGCTCACCGACCGTCGCTTCGGGATCGGAGCGGACGGGCTGCTGCGGGTCGTTCGTTCGGCCGCCATCGATGCAGGTGCCGACACCCCCGACGCCGAGTGGTTCATGGATTATCGGAACGCCGACGGCTCGATCGCGGAGATGTGCGGCAACGGGGTCCGCGTGTTCGTCAAATACCTCCTGAGCGCGGGTTACGCGACGCTCGCCGCCGGCGAGACGCTGCGCATCGGCACACGCGCCGGCACGAAGGCCGTGACGCTCGCCGACAACGGGTTCGAGGTCGACCTCGGCCTGTGGCGCCCGACGTCCGACGAGGTTCTCGTGCGCGCCCACGGTGTGAAGGTCGCGCGCCCCGGGCTGGGCATCGACGTCGGGAACCCCCACGTCGTCGTCGCTCTGTCGAGCGTCGACGAACTCGAGGGGGTCGACCTGACCGTTCAGCCGATCCTCGATCCGGCACCCTCGGCCGGCGCGAACGTCGAGTTCGTCGTCCCCGAGGAGCCTCTCGTGACGGACGGCGTCGGTGCGATCCGGATGCGGGTGTTCGAGCGAGGCGTCGGCGAGACGCTCTCGTGCGGAACCGGGGTAGCGGCATCCGCTCTCGCCGTCCGGCACTGGGCCGGTCCCGGCGCGCCGGACCGTTGGACCGTCGACGTTCCCGGCGGGCGCCTCGGCGTCCGCGTCGTCCGGACCGATGCCGGCGAACGGGTCCTGCTCTCGGGTCCCGCGTCGCTCGTCTTCTCGGGCGAGATCGCACTCGCCTGACGCGCGTCAGATGACGGGGATCGTCCCCGTCGCAGGCGTGCCGTGCCGCCGCACCTTCAACACCCGGAAGCCGCGACCGGTCGCCGCGCGCGTGACGGAGTAGCCGCGGTCCAGGGATGCCGCGAGCCACCGCTGCAGCGAGTCGGAACCGAGGTTGCGCTGCACGACGAGCCAGGCGTCGCTGCGCTCGGCCAGTCGCGGGATCCAGGTCTCGAGAAGCCCGTGGAGGACGTCCTTGCCGACGCGGATGGGCGGATTGGACCGGATCGTGCGGAACGACACGTCCTCTGGAACATCCTGGGGGAGCACAGCGTTGACATTGTCGAGGCCGAGTTCCGCGGCGTTGCGGCGGACGAGGTCGAGTGCTCGCTCGTTGACGTCGACGGCCCAGACCGTTGCGTGAGGGGCGTCGATGGCGAGCGACAGCGCGATGGGGCCCCAGCCGCATCCGAGATCCAGCAGATGACCGCCCGCCGGGGGCGGGGGAGTGTTCGCCAGAAGCACCGCCGTCCCGCCGTCCACATGGTCGGGACTGAACACCCCGCCCGCCGTCGTCACCTCGACGTCGCGACCGGCGAGGGACACACGGATGCGACGGAGGTTCTCGGAGCTGGACGGGGACGCGCTGAAGTAATGGTCGCTCCCCATGCGACGAGCGTAGCGGAGGCGGTGCGAGCCGCGGGAAGCTAGAGTGCACGGATGGCCGCGAGGCCGCGAAAGGAACACATGACAGACACCACCACCCCTGCCGCGACGGACGAGCCGGTGGATCCGGTCGACCGCGTGCTCGCGCGAGCCGAGTCGCGTTCGGGGGTGCGCGTGTTCGGCGCCGCACAGGCGCTGCAGGACGAGAGCACCGTCGCCTACGGCGACACGGACGGCGACCAGTGGGATCGTGAGGAGCGCGCGGCGCTCCGCCGTGTCCCCGGGCTGTCCACCGAACTCGAGGACGTCACCGAGGTCGAGTACCGTCAGCTCCGCCTGGAGAACGTCGTCCTCGTGGGCGTGTACCCGCAGGGATCGACGGAGGACGCCGAGAACTCGCTCCGCGAGCTCGCCGCACTCGCCGAGACCGCCGGCGCCGTCGTCCTCGATGGTGTGCTTCAGCGGCGCCCGCATCCCGATCCCGCCACCTACATCGGCCGCGGCAAGGCGTCGGAGCTCCGCGATCTCGTCGTCGCCGTGGGCGCCGACACGGTCATCGCCGACACCGAGCTCGCCCCCAGCCAGCGGCGCGCGCTCGAGGACGTCGTCAAGGTCAAGGTCATCGACCGCACCACCGTCATCCTCGACATCTTCAGCCAGCATGCCAAGAGCCGTGAGGGCAAGGCGCAGGTCGAGCTCGCCCAGCTGGAATACCTCCTTCCGCGGTTGCGCGGCTGGGGTGATTCGATGAGCCGGCAGGCGGGTGGCCAGGTGGGTGCAGGCGGCGCGGGCATGGGTTCCCGCGGTCCGGGTGAGACGAAGATCGAGCTGGATCGCCGCCGCATCCGGACCCGTATGGCGATGCTGCGACGTCAGATCCGCGACTACAAGCCCGCCCGTGAGGCCAAGCGTGCCGAGCGCAAGCGCAACACGATCCCCTCCGTCGCGATCGCGGGGTACACGAACGCCGGCAAGTCGAGTCTGCTCAACAAGCTGACCAGCGCCGGTGTGCTCGTGGAGAACGCACTCTTCGCGACACTGGACGCCACGGTCCGCCGTGCGCAGGCTGCTGACGGTCGCGTGTATACGCTCACCGACACGGTCGGCTTCGTGCGGAACCTCCCGCACCAGCTCGTCGAGGCGTTCCGCTCGACGCTCGAGGAGGTCGGCGACGCCGACGTCATCGTCCACGTCGTCGACGGATCCCATCCTGATCCGGCCGCACAGCTGGCGACGGTCCGCGACGTCATGGGTGACGTGGGCGCGCGCTCCACGAACGAGATCGTGGTGTTCAACAAAGCCGACCTCATCGATCCGGATACGCGTCTCGTCCTCCGGGGCCTCGAGCCGAAGGCGCACTTCGTCTCGTCCCGCACAGGCGAGGGGATCGCGGAGCTGCGCGCCACGATCGAGGATGCGCTGCCACTTCCGGCCGTCGAGGTCCACGCGCTCGTGCCGTACGACCGCGGTGATCTGGTGAGCGCGGTCCACGAGTCGGGTCACATCCTGTCCACCCGTCACGAAGAGGGCGGTACTGCCGTCCACGCGCACGTGTCCGAGCGTCTGGCTGCGGAGCTGGCGCCGTACGCCCGGTGACCGGCCCGGCGTTCAGTCGAGGGTGATCCTCGGCACGCCGGGCGTCTCGAACCCGAACACCCGGCCGAGGAAGGCGAGTTCCGTCTCGAGGGCATGGGCGACGGTCTCCGCGCGTCGGAAGCCGTGGCCTTCGCCCTCGTAGAGCACATAGGCGTGGGGCACACCCCGTTCGGCGAGGGCGTCACGGATCGCCTCGGCCTGTGTGGGCGGCACGACCGCGTCCTCGGCGCCCTGCAGGAGCAGCACCGGCACGCGGAAGCCTTCCGTGTGGCTGAGCGGGGACCGGTCCAGGTACAGCGACTCGGCCTCGGGGAGCGGTCCGATGAGGCCGTCGAGGTATCGCGCCTCGAAATCATGCGTGTCGGTCGCGAGGAGACGTGCGTCGCCGACGCCGTATCGCGAGATCCCGGCACCGAACACGTCGGTGCCGACCAGGGCAGCCAGGACCGTCCACCCGCCGGCGGATCCGCCGGCGATGGCCAGACGCGCGGCATCCGCTCGTCCCTCGGAGGCGAGGCCGGACGCCGCCGCAGCGACGTCGTCGCGATCGACGATGCCCCACTGCCCGCGGAGCCGATCACGGTAGGCGCGGCCGTAGCCGGTGGAGCCGCCGTAGTTCACCTCCAGGATGCCGATGCCCCGGCTCGTGAAGAAGGTGATCCGGCTGTCGGGGACGCCGCTCGTGTGGGCGGTCGGACCCCCGTGGACGTAGACGACGTACGGCGGACGTTCGCCGTCAGGAGCGGCGAATCCCGGGTTGGTGGGTGGGTAGTCGAAGGCGTGAACGTCGCCGTGCACCCCCGAGACAGTGAACGGGCGGGCGACCGGGACCCACTCGTCGCCGAGGCCGGACGGGGTGCCGACGACGAGCGAATTCTCGCCGTCCGCCGCGACCTCCCATATCCCCGTCGTTCCGGGGGCGGCTCCCGAGACCAGGACCCGGGAGCCGCGCACGTCCTCGATGACGGCGCGTGACCGCGGGGGGACGTCGGCGGGCCGGACGATGCCGTCGGCGCCGATTCGGACCACCTCGTCGGAGCCGTTCGTCCGGATGGCCACGATGTCGCCGTCCCCGCGCAGGGCATACCACTTGGCGCCGAGGACCCACAGTCCGCCGCCCGTGTCGGCATCCGCCGGTGCGATCGGCACGGCAGGACGGTCGGATGCCGCCTCCCACCGCCGGATGTTCCATCGCCCGGTCGCGTCGTCCACGTAGAAGAGGCGACCCGCGGCATCCCATTCCGGCTGGAGCGCCGCCGTGTCACCGGAGGTGACGGGGTGCCAGGTCGTGATGACGCCATCCGCGAGGTCGCCGACGCGGATCTCGGTGCGGTCCCACGGCATGTCGGGGTGGTTCCAAGCCACCCACGCGAGCCGGAGCCCGTCGGGGGAGAGCGCGGGCTGCGCGAGGAAGTCGCTTCCCGCCACGAGCTCGCGGGGTGAACCGCCGTCGAGGGCGACGGCGACGATCGAACGTCGCGGCACCGCGCCGCCGTCGTACACTTCGCGGACGGCCAGCAGCATCCCGCTCTGCCAGCGCAGGCCGCCGTGACGGGCGGCCGGATCCTCGGGGGTCAGAGGGAGGGGCTGTTCGCCGGGCCGCATCGACCAGATCCGCTGATCGGTCTTCTCCACGAAGAACAGGCGGCCGTCGTCGTCCGTCGTCCACGCCCCGCCGCCGTACTCGTGCACGCGGGAACGGGCGCTCCAGGGGGCGGGCAGCAGGTCTTCGACCGCGCCCCCGGCCGACCGACGCACGCTGCAGCGGCCGCCCTGGTCCGGGAGCGTCTCGCCCCACCAGATCTCGTCCCCCGCGAAGCGTGCACCGTCGTAGCGCGCCGCCGCAGCCGAAGCGTCCACAGCGGACAGGGGCGAGGTCCACGAACCGTAGGGGGCGATCGTCGTCATGCCCTCACGCTACGCGGTGGGCCGTTCGAGGATCACACGGGCTGTGGATCACACGGCTCTGAGGACCGCGACCACCTTCCCGAGCACGACGGCGTCGTCACCGAGGATCGGCTCGAAGGCCGAGTTGCGAGGCAGGAGCCACGTGTGACCGTCGCGCTGTCGGAACGTCTTGACCGTGGCTTCGCCGTCGAGCATCGCCGCGACGATCTCGCCGTTGGAGGCATCGGCCTGCGACCGCACGACGACCCAGTCGCCGTCGCAGATCGCGGCGTCGATCATGGAGTCGCCCGAGACCTTCAGCATGAACAGGTCTCCCTTGCCGACGAGCTGACGGGGAAGCGGGAAGATCTCCTCCACCTGCTGCTCGGCGGTGATCGGCACCCCTGCGGCGATGCGGCCCACGAGCGGCACCATGGCGGCGTCGCCGACAGCCGGAGCGGCGTCGGCCGGGTTCTCACCAGCGGCGCCCGGGAGATCGATGAGGACTTCCATCGCGCGGGTCTTGCCGGGATCGCGCCGAAGGTATCCGCTGAGCTCGAGCTGGTTGAGCTGGTGAGTGACGCTCGAAAGCGACTTCAGGCCGACCGCGTCCCCGATCTCACGCATGCTCGGCGGGTACCCGTAGCGGGCGATGGAGCGCTGGATGACCTCGAGGATCGCGAGCTGCTTGTCGCTGAGGCTCTTGCGCCGGCGGGTCTGCGGCTTGTCGCTCATGTGGTTCCTTTCGCGGCCCGTCTTCTCCGCCTGTTTCGCGGGTTCTGAACGTCCGGCCGGGGGCACTCGCCTTCGAATGTCGGAGGTTGGTGATGGGCTCTGGTCATCGAAACCGTATCCGGTGTCGATGAGATCGTGCCGCAGCCGACCGCGTGTCGTCTTCGATCGATCTGCGGATAACCGCTCTCTTGACAGTGTACGAACATCGAAGATAGATTCGGAAGAGAACTTCGCACCCGCTCGTCCCGGCCGACGGGCGGGGGCGAAGATCTCATCTGACCGGGGCCACCCCGAGGAGGACACCATGAACTCGATCACCACCATCACCCCCGCACCTGCCCGCCCCATCGTCCGCACGCGACTGCGTCTCACGACGCGTGGTCGCCGCGTCGTGGCGACGCTCGCTGCGCTGCCGGTCGTCGTGGCGCTGGGGGTCGGCATCCTCTCCGGCGGTGGCGCGCTCGCCAGCGGCGCGGCGGGGTCTGCGGCGGGCACGTTCAAGACGGTGACTGTCCACCCCGGCGACTCTCTGTGGACGATCGCGCGGGACGTCGCCCCCGAGAGCGACCCCCGTGACGTCATCGACGACATCGTGCGGTTGAACGCGCTGCCGTCGTCCGTGGTGGACGCAGGGCAGTCGCTCGCCATCCCCGCGACGTACACGGCTCAGGCGACCGAGTAGACCGTCGCGACGCCCTACGATGGCGGGGTGAGTGCGAGTCTCGACGACCTACCCCTTCGTGACGACCTGCGGGGACAGATCCCTTATGGAGCTCCGCAGGCGTCGCTCCCCGTGACACTGAACGTCAACGAGAACACCCATCCGGTCCCCGAGGACGTCGCCGACGACATCCTCGATGCCGTCGCACAGGCGCTCCGCGACATCAATCGATATCCCGACCGGGAGTTCACCGGGCTCCGTGAAGGATTCGCCGACTACCTCGGTCACGGACTCGAGGCGGAGCAGATCTGGGCGGCGAACGGGTCGAACGAGGTGCTCCACCACATCCTGCAGGCATTCGCCGGCCCGGGACGCACCGCTTTCGGCTTCACGCCAACCTACTCGATGTACCCGCTGCTCACCGGCGCAACGGGTGCGACGTACGTGAGCGGGACGCGGGGTGAGGACTTCACGCTGACGGCAACGGATGCCGCCGAGCAGATCGACCGTGCGCAGCCCGACGTCGTCTTCTTGTGCGCACCGAACAACCCGACCGGTACGCCGCTCTCGCTCGACGTCGTCGAGGCCGTCTACGAGGCGTCCCGCGGGATCGTCATCGTCGACGAGGCATACCAGGAGTTCGCTCCGCGTGAGGAGCCGTCCGCGCTCACCCTCCTCCCTGGGCGCGAGCGCCTCGTCGTCTCCCGGACGATGAGCAAGGCGTTCGCGTTCGCCGGGGCGCGCGTGGGGTATCTCGCCGCCGATCCCGCGGTCATCGACGCGCTGCGGCTCGTCCGCCTGCCGTACCACCTGAGCGCGCTCACGCAAGCGGCGGCGACTGCCGCGCTTCGTCACGCCCCCACGATGCTGGGGATGGTGGACGACATCGTCGCCCAGCGCGACCGCATCTCGGCGACGCTGTCCGCGCTCGGCTACTCGCCGTACGAGAGCTGGTCGAACTTCGTCCTCTTCGGCGGTGTGAAGGACCCGCAGGCGACGTGGCGGGGTCTGTACGACCGTGGCATCCTCGTCCGCGATGTCGGTCTGCCTCACACGCTGCGGGTCTCCGCCGGCAGCGAAGAGGAGTCCACCGCGTTCCTCGAGGCACTCGCCTCGCTCTGAGTCGGACGGCGTCGTCACGGGCGCGGGGCGCAAGCCGTGCGTCGATAGACTCGACGCATGAGCACTCCCGCGTCCCGCACCGCCTCCCTCCGGCGGGCGACCAGCGAGTCGACCATCGAGCTCGAGCTCGATCTCGACGGCACCGGCCAGAGCACGATCGACACGACGGTGCCGTTCTTCGACCACCTGCTCACCGCCTTCGCCAAGCACTCGCTCGTGGACCTGACCGTCACAGCGACCGGCGACACGCACATCGACGCGCACCACACCGTCGAGGACACCGCGATCGTTCTGGGGCAGGCCATCAGGCAGGCGCTCGGCGACAAAGCGGGGATCTCCCGATACGGGGATGCCCTCGTGCCCCTCGACGAGGCGCTCGCGCAGGCGGTCGTCGACATCAGCGGTCGCCCGTACCTCGTTCACTCGGGTGAGCCGGAGGGATACGAGTTCCATCTCATCGGGGGTCACTTCACGGGCTCGCTCGTCCGGCACACCTTCGAAGCGATCGCCTTCCACGCGGGACTGACCGTCCACGTCACGCTCGTCGCCGGTCGCGATCCGCACCACATCGCCGAAGCGGAGTACAAGGCGTTCGCCCGCGCGTTCCGGCAGGCCAAGGCGCTCGATCCGCTCGTCCGGGGCATCCCGAGCACGAAGGGCGCGCTGTGACGACACCGCCGCTGGTCGCGGTACTCGACTACGGATCGGGTAACGTCCACTCCGCCGTCAAGGCCCTCGTCGAGGCGGGTGCGGACGCCCGCCTGACCAAAGACCGCGGCCTGATCGCCGACGCCGCCGGGTTGCTCGTTCCGGGTGTCGGAGCCTTCTCCGCTGTCATGTCGGCGTTGCGCGCCAGCCGCGGTGACGAACTCATCGGCCGCCGCCTGGCAGGCGGGATGCCGGTGCTCGGCATCTGCGTCGGGATGCAGGTCATGTTCGAACTCGGCGTCGAGCGCGGCGTGGACACGGAGGGTCTGGGGGAGTGGCCGGGTTCGGTCACCGAGCTCCAGGCTCCGGTCCTGCCGCACATGGGCTGGAACACCGTTCGTTCGGGCGAGGGCTCTACCCTCTTCGCGGGTCTCGAGGACGAGCGCTTCTACTTCGTCCACTCCTACGGCGCGCAGGACTGGACGCTCGATGTGATCAAGCCGTTCCGCGAGCCGGTGCTGACCTGGTGCGACTACGGGCGGCCCTTCCTCGCCGCCGTCGAGAACGGTCCGCTGTCCGCGACGCAGTTCCACCCCGAGAAGTCGGGGGCCGCCGGCATCCGTCTGCTGTCGAACTGGATCTCCTCGCTGCCCGCGTCGGAGTAATCTGTCCCCTTGTGCGCGCGCCCGGCGAGCACACTGTCCCACCCGGAGCCATGAACGAATTCGCATCCACGCCCGAACTGACCCTGCTGCCCGCTGTCGACGTCGCCGACGGCAAGGCCGTCCGACTGACGCAGGGTGAGGCCGGAACCGAGACGAGCTACGGGGACCCCGTCGATGCCGCCCAGGAGTGGGCGCGACAGGGTGCGGAGTGGATCCACCTCGTCGACCTCGACGCGGCTTTCGGCCGCGGCACGAACGCGTCCCTCATGCGCAAAGTGATCAAGTCCCTCCGCGGTGTGAAGGTCGAGCTCTCCGGGGGCATTCGCGACGACGAATCGCTCGACGCCGCGCTCGACTCGGGTGCGACCCGCATCAACCTCGGCACGGCGGCCCTGGAGAACCCGGAGTGGGCCGCCGACGTCATCCTGCGCTACGGCGAGGCGATCGCCGTCGGTCTCGACGTGCGCGGCACGACGCTGGCCGCGCGGGGCTGGACCCGCGACGGCGGCGACCTCTGGCAGGTCCTCGACCGTCTCGAGGACGCCGGATGCAGCCGTTACGTGCTGACCGATGTCACGAAGGACGGCACGCTCCAAGGCCCGAACATCGAGCTGCTGCGCGAGGTCGCCGTCCGCACCGACAAGCCCGTCGTCGCCTCGGGTGGCATCTCGAGCCTCGACGACATCGCGGCGTTGCGTGAACTCGTCCCGCTCGGCGTCGAGGGAGCGATCGTGGGCAAGGCTCTCTATGCCGGGGCGTTCACGCTGGCCGAGGCGCTGGATGTCGCCGGACACTGACCCGCACTCCGGCCACGCGGCCGATTCGGCTGGTGTCCCCTGGGAGGGGCGCAGCTTCCAAGCGAACCCGCACAGCGGTGACGACGGTAGTGCCGATCCTGCCCTGCACGCAGCGCTGACCGCGTTCCACGCCGGCGAGGGCTCGGCGGCAGCAGTCGTCGACGCCTACCGTGCGGCGCGCCTGCTGATCCCTCTCGTCGCAGATAAGGGTGACGAGGGTGTCGGTCCGACGGGACTCACCGTGGACAAAACGCAGGAGCTGTCCATCGTGACGGTCGCGGCTCCCGACGGGCGCCGTGTGCTACCCGTGTTCACGTCGGTCGCGACGATGTCTCGATGGGATGCCTCCGCCCGTCCGGTCCCCGCCGACGGCGTCCGGACGGCGTTGTCGGCGGCGGCCGACGACACGGACCTCATCGTCATCGACCCGGGGAGCGACACGGAGTTCGTCCTCCGTCGACCGGCGGTCTGGGCGATCGGACAGGGCCAGGCGTGGGAGCCGCCGCACGTCTCGCCCGAGGTCTTCGCCGGCTTGCAGGAGTCGATCGGCACGGAGCTCGGGGTGGTGGATCTGTCGGTGACCACGGGGGACCCCCAGTCCCGATTGCGCGGCCCCGAGCTCGTAGTGAGCCTGCACCTCGTGAGCGGTCTCGATCAGACGGCGCTCGACGCCATCCTCCAGCGCCTCGCCTCGCGATGGGCGACCGACGACCGTGTCGCGGTCCTCGTCGACTCGCTGACGGTCAAACTCGTTCGCGCCTGATGCGCATGCGCGGGAACGGGGGAGGGGGATGCCGCCCGGCATCCCCCTCTCAGCGTCTCAGTTGACGGGTCCTGTCCACTTCTCGCCCGGCCCCTTGCCGATCGGGTCGGGGATCGAGGACGCTTCGCGGAAGGCGAGCTGGAGTGTCCGCAGGCCGTCTCGGAGCGACCGGGCGTGCATGTCGCTGACCTCGGGGGCGGCGGCGGTGATCAGACCGGCGAGGGCGTTGATGAGCTTGCGGGCCTCGTCGAGGTCCTTCTGCTGATCGGGGTCGTCGGCGAGGCCGAGTTTGACGGCTGCTGCGCTCATGAGGTGGACCGAGGTGGTCGTGATCACCTCGACCGCGGGAACGTCCGCGATGTCCCGGGTGGCGGACTGCGCGACCCGTTCCTGTTCCTCCCAGCGCGAGAGGCGCTCGGGGTCGTGATCGCTGTGGTCGGCCGGAATAGTGCTCACGTGCTGCTCTCTGCTAGACTTCTGCGGGCACCGGAGTGTTCTGCTCCGTGTCGAAAGAGGATCACATCCCACCCGCGCTTGCCGCTCCAGGCTACCGGGTCTCGCACTCCGCCTCGGCCGCCGAGGTTGTCCAGGGTGCAGAACAGAACGCCGATGTGCGCATCGTGCGGGGTGGACGTGACGATCTTCCGCCCGGCGACACATTTTCCGTGTCTCCGGAGGCCGTCCACCGCACGAAGAGGAGTTCCGCATCAGCGATCCCCGCACCAATGACCGCATCCGCGTTCCCGAGGTCCGCCTCGTCGGACCCGCGGGTGAGCAGGTCGGCGTCGTCCGCATCGAGGTGGCCATGCGCCTGGCCCAGGAGGCCGACCTCGATCTCGTCGAGGTAGCCCCGAACTCGAAGCCCCCCGTGGTCAAGATCATGGATTACGGCAAGTTCAAATACGAGGCTGCGCAGAAGGCCAAGGAAGCGCGGCGCAATCAGGCGAACACCGTCCTCAAGGAGGTCCGGTTCCGTCTGAAGATCGAGGCGCACGACTACATCACCAAGCTCAAGCGCGCCGAGGGATTCCTCCAGGCGGGCGACAAGGTGAAGGCGATGATCCTCTTCCGCGGTCGCGAGCAGTCGCGTCCCGAGCAGGGCGTCCGTCTCCTCCGCAAGTTCGCCGAGGATGTCGCCGAGTTCGGCACCGTGGAATCCAACCCCACGATCGACGGTCGCAACATGGTCATGGTCGTTGCGCCCCACAAGAACAAGTCCGAGGTCAAGACCGAGCAGAACGCCGTTCGCGCGGCGTCGAAGCAGGCGGCGCGTGATGCGCGCACCGGTCAGACCGACGAGAAGACCCCCGCTCCCGCCCCGGCGGAGTAAGCGCACACAGACTCCCGTTCGCGGGACACCCAACGAAGGAAGAGATATGCCGAAGCAGAAGACCCACTCGGGTGCCAAGAAGCGTTTCAAGGTCACGGGCAGCGGCAAGCTGATGAAGCAGCAGGCCAACCTCCGCCACAACCTCGAGGGCAAGGCGACCCGTCGTACCCGTCGCCTCGACCAGGAGCAGGTCCTGGCCAAGGGTGACGCCAAGGTCGCCAAGAAGCTCCTCGGCCTCTGATCGCCGACGCACATTAGGAAGTAGAAGAAATGGCTAGAGTCAAGCGGGCTGTCAACGCCCACAAGAAGCGTCGCGTCATCCTCGAGCGCGCCTCCGGTTACCGCGGACAGCGTTCGCGCCTGTACCGCAAGGCGAAGGAGCAGGTCACCCACTCGCTCGTCTATGCATACCGCGACCGGCGCAAGCGCAAGGGCGACTTCCGTCGCCTCTGGATCCAGCGCATCAACGCCGCTGCCCGTCAGAACGGTGTCACGTACAACCGCTTCATCCAGGGCCTCGGCCTCGCGGGTGTCCAGGTCGACCGTCGTATGCTCGCCGAGCTCGCGGTGAACGAGCCCGCCGTCTTCGCGTCGCTCGTCGCGACCGCCAAGGCTGCGCTGCCGGCTGACGTCAACGCCCCCAAGGCCTGATCGCGTCACCTTTCAGAAAGGGCGTCCTCTTCGGAGGGCGCCCTTTCGCGTACCCGCCGTACCCGCGCCCTACACTGAGAACGTGCTCGAGAACCCCCGATCGCCGCGTGTCCGCGCCGTTGCGAAGCTGACCAAGCGCGCAGCCCGGCAAGAGACCGGGCTGTACCTCCTCGAAGGTCCGCAGGCTGCGCGAGAGGCCCTCGTGTGGCGGCCCGACACGCTCATCGAGCTGTATGCGACTCCGTCGGCATGGGAGAAGCACCAGGACATTCGCGATGCGGCATCCGACGCGGACGTCGAGGTCGAGTTCGCGAGTGAGGCCGTCATCGAGGCGATGGCCGACACGGTCACCCCGCAGGGCATCATCGCGGTGGCCCGGCAGCTGCCGACGTCGGTGCGAGACATCTTCGCCGACGACCCGAAGCTCATCGTGATCTGCGAGGAGGTGCGCGACCCCGGCAACCTCGGCACGATCATCCGAGCAGCGGATGCCGTCGGTGCCGACGCCGTCATCCTCACGGGTCGTACCGTCGATCCCTTCAATCCCAAGGTCGTCCGCGCGACCACCGGTTCGCTTTTCCACCTTCCCGTAGCTGTCGGCATCGAACTGGCGGATGCTGCGGGTCGCGCCCGCTCGGCGGGCCTGCGGATCGTCGCCGCCGATGTCGGGGGAGAGGACTTCGTCGCTCACCGCGCGACGCTCGCCGAACCGACCGCCTGGGTCTTCGGCAATGAAGCCCGCGGCCTCGACGATGACGCGCTGGCCCTCGTCGACCTGTCGCTCCGGCTCCCGATCTACGGCCGGGCGGAGTCGCTGAATCTCGCGACGGCGGCGAGCGTATGCCTGTACGAATCAGCGTTCGCGCAGCGTTCGGGCAACTGAGCCCGAATCATTACGGAACTGTAAACCCCGCGCAGCCAGAGCGGTTCCGGGCGGTCCCGCCCCGTAGGGTCGGATCATGACCACTCCTGCTGCCGACCCTGCGCCGCGCACGTCGAACATCGACGTCCGCCGAGGCGAGCCGCTCGTCGTCCTGACGAACGTGCAGAAGCACTACGGCGATTTCCAGGCCCTCACCGACATCGACCTGTCGGTCAACCGAGGCGAGGTCGTCGTCGTCGTCGGCCCGTCCGGGTCTGGCAAGTCGACGCTCTGCCGCACGATCAACCGCCTCGAGACGATCACGAGCGGCTCGATCACGATCGACGGCGCCGACCTCCCGGCCGAGGGCAAGGCGCTCGCCGCGCTCCGTGCCGATGTCGGCATGGTCTTCCAGTCCTTCAACCTCTTCTCGCATCTGACGATCCTCGAGAACGTCACCCTCGGCCCGATCAAGGTCAAGGGCATGAAGAAGGCGGATGCCGAGAAGCTCGCCCGTGAGCTGCTCGACCGCGTGGGCGTCGGCCACCAGGCCGACAAGCTCCCGGCCCAGCTCTCGGGTGGTCAGCAGCAGCGCGTCGCGATCGCCCGCGCTCTTGCGATGAAGCCGAAGGTCATGCTCTTCGACGAGCCGACCTCTGCCCTCGACCCCGAGATGATCAACGAGGTCCTCGACGTCATGGTCGGCCTCGCGCAGGACGGGATGACGATGATCGTCGTCACCCACGAGATGGGCTTCGCCCGTAAGGCGGCGGACCGTGTGGTCTTCATGGCCGACGGACAGATCGTCGAGGAGGCGGCTCCGCAGGAGTTCTTCACGAACCCGAAGAGCGACCGCGCGAAGGACTTCCTGTCCAAGCTCATCACCCATTGAGACGTCCGCGCCCTGCACCGGCGCGACGAACGACGAACGACACGAAACCAGGAGGATCACATGCGTAAGACACGACTCGCCGGCGCCTTCGCCGGCATCGCGATCGCGGCACTCGCACTCGCAGGCTGCAACAGCGGCAGCCCCGCCAGCCCCGGCGGCGCCGCCGGCGGCGACGACAACACGGAGGGCCTCTGGGAGGTCGCGAGCGACGTGAAGCTCGACGGCAGCCCGACGTTCGACCGCGCCTCGAAGGCCGACAAGATCGTCGTCGGCGTCAAGAGCGACCAGCCGGGCCTCGGCTACGAAGATGCTGTCTCGGGTGAGCGCACGGGCTTCGACGTCGACATCGCTCGGTGGATCGCGGCATCCCTCGGCTTCGACGAGGACCAGATCGATTTCCAGACGATCCCCTCCGCCAACCGCGAGCAGGAGATCGTCAACGGCAACATCGACTACTACGTGGGCACCTATTCGATGACGCCTGCCCGCGACGAGGTCATCGACTTCGCGGGACCGTACTTCATCACGGGCCAGGGCCTGTTGGTCGCCGCCGACGACGACTCGATCAACGGTCCCGACGACCTGAAGGATAAGGTCACGTGCTCCGTGACGGGCTCCACGCCGCTGCAGCGCATCCGCGACGAGTACAACGGTGAGGTCACCGAGCGTCAGACCTACTCCGAGTGCGTCGAGCAGCTCCTCAACGGTCAGGTCGACGCCATCACGACGGACGAGGCGATCCTCGCCGGCTACGTCGCAGAGGACAAGGACAAGCTCAAGCTCGCCGGTGAGCCCTTCAGCGAGGAGCGCTACGGCGTCGGCCTCGCCGACGGCGACACCGTTCTGAAGGATCACATCAACAAGCTGTTCACAGACGGCGGCGACGTGTGGACCGCGCTCTACGAGAAGTACCTCGAGCCGGCCGGCGTAAAGGCCACGCAGCCGCAGGTCGACTGACCTCCCACCCCGGGAGGCGGCGTCGATCCGCCTCCCGGGGTTTCCCTTCTGTAGACGTTCGAAAGGACCGCATGGGCGTCATCACCGACAACCTCGACTTCTGGGGCGAGGCCCTCCGGGGCACGCTGGTGTTGTTCTTCGGAGGAGGGCTTATCGCGCTGATCCTCGGGATCATCGTGGGAGCGATGCGAGTCTCGCCCGTGCCCATCGCGCGCGCGGTCGGCACGGCGTACGTCAACACCATCCGCAACACCCCCCTCACGCTCGTCTTCTTCGGCTTCGCCTTCACGCTTCCGCCTCTGCTCGACATCAGGTCGAGCGGAGGCGTTCAGGTGGCGTTCGCCGTCGCCGCCCTGGGGATCTACACGGCCACCTATGTCGCAGAAACGGTTCGGTCGGGAATCAACACCGTGCCCGTGGGGCAGGCGGAAGCCGCTCGCGCGCTGGGGTTGACCTTCGGGCAGGTCATGTCCCTCGTCGTCCTCCCTCAGGCGTTCCGTTCCGTCATCCCCCCGATGATGAGCGTCTTCATCGCCCTTCTGAAGAACACGACCGTCGCCGCCGGGTTCTCGGTCATGAACCTCGGGTCGGCCCGCGACTGGCTGAGCGAACGAGGCGAGAACCAACTCGTGGTGATCATCTGCGTCATGGTCATCTTCGTCGCCCTCGTCCTGCTTCTCTCGTGGGGTCAGCGAACACTCGAGAACCGATGGAAGGTGGCGCGATGAGCAGCAGCGTCCTCTACGACGTCCCCGGTCCCCGCGCGATCGCACGTAACCGCATCATCGGTGTGGTCGTTGTCCTCGTGGTGGCGGCCATCATCGGCTTCCTTGTTTGGCGCCTCGCCGTGACCGGACAGTTCTCGGCGGAGAAGTGGAATGCTTTCACCTACACGCGCATCTGGGAGCAGTTCCTGATGGCGGCAGGTCGGACGCTGGCGGCCTTCGCCGTCGCTGCCGTCGGTGCTCTTGCGCTCGGATTCATCCTCGCGATCGGGCGTCTGTCGGATCACGCCTGGGTTCGTGTCCCGGTCGCCGCCGTCGTCGAGTTCCTGCGTGCGGTGCCGGTGCTCGTGACGATGTTCCTCCTCTACTACGGGATGCCGGTGATCGGCGTTCGTATCGAGGGGTACTGGGTCGTCGTCATCGCCCTCATCGTCTACAACGGTTCAGTGCTCGCCGAGGTGATCCGTGCCGGCGTCGAGTCGCTGCCACGGGGTCAGTCGGAGGCGGGATACGCGCTCGGTCTACGCAAGGCCGGCGTCATGCGTCTCGTGCTCCTGCCGCAGGCGATCCGCGCGATGATGCCCGTGATCATCGCTCAGCTGGTCGTCACCCTCAAAGACACGGCGCTCGGGTTCATCATCACGTACGAGGAGCTCCTCTTCTACGCGAAGTACCTCGGCTCTCAGAACTCGCTCGACCGCCCGATCGTGCAGGCGACGATCGTCGCCGCCGTGATCTACATCGGTCTGTGTCTTGCGCTGTCCGGTGTGGCGAAGCTCGTCGAGAAGCGGCTCCGGCGATCGCCGAGCACCCCTGGCGCGGCGCCGGCCCGGCCTCTTCAGGAGACCACCGACACCGAGCTCATCGCCACTCAGTTGAAGGCGAGTTCGAAGGACGCGGGCACGGGCCGCGCCGTCTGACGACTCACCGGCGGGCCGCACTCCGGCCCGCCGGTAGACTCGTCTCTCGTGTCCGACGCACCCGAGATCACCCCCGAGGCGGTGGATGCCGCCGTCGCTGACGCGCTGGCAGCCTTCGCCGCCGCACCCGACACCGCCGCCCTCAAGGCGGCGCGATCGGCTCACACCGCGGAGGGGTCACCCCTCGCCGGTCTGAACGCGCAGCTGCGCAACGTCCCGAACGACCAGAAGGCCGCCCTGGGCAAGCTGGTCGGCCAGGCTCGCGGACGCGTCAACCAGGCCCTCGCCGCCCGCGAAGCCGAGCTCGCCGCCGCCGAGACCGCGGCGAAGCTCGAGGCCGAGCGCGTCGACATCACGTCGATCGCCCCGCGCGGGCGCGTCGGGGCGCGGCATCCCATCTCGCTCCTGCAGGAGGAGATCGCCGACCTGTTCGTCGGCATGGGCTGGGAGATCGCGGAGGGACCCGAACTCGAGCACGAGTGGTTCAACTTCGATGCCCTCAACTTCGCGCCGGACCACCCGGCGCGGCAGATGCAGGACACCTTCTTCGTCGACCCCGTTGCCCGCCACCTCGTCATGCGCACGCACACGAGCCCGGTGCAGGTCCGCTCGATGCTCGAGCGCGACGTGCCGATCTACATCCTCTGCCCGGGACGGGTCTACCGCACCGACGAGTTCGATGCGACGCACCTCCCCGCCTTCACGCAGTTCGAGGGCCTCGTGATCGACAAGGGCATCACGATGGCGCACCTCAAGGGCACACTCGACCACGCCGCGAAGGTCCTCTTCGGCGCCGAGGCGAAGACCCGGTTCCGCACCAACTACTTCCCCTTCACCGAGCCCTCCGCCGAGCTCGACCTGTGGCACCCCACCTTCCCGGGCGGTGCGCGCTGGATCGAGTGGGGCGGATGCGGCATGGTCAACCCCAATGTCCTGCGCGCGGCCGGAATCGACCCCGAGGTCTACTCGGGCTTCGCGTTCGGTATGGGAATCGAGCGGACCCTGATGTTCCGCAGCGACGTGCAGGACATGCGCGACATGGCCGAGGGCGATGTCCGCTTCAGCGAGCAGTTCGGAATGGTGGTCTGATGCGCGTCCCGCTCTCTTGGCTCGGCGAGTACGTCGAGGTCGCCGAAGGCACGACCCCCGAGGACGTCCTCGCCTCCTTCGTCTCCGTCGGATTCGAAGAGGAGGACGTGCACGCGTTCGACCTCACGGGCCCGATCGTCGTCGGACGTGTCGTCTCGTTCGAGGCCGAGCCGCAGTCCAACGGCAAGACCATCCGGTGGTGCCAGGTCGACGTCGGCGAGGCGAACGGCGGGGTCCGCGGCATCGTCTGCGGCGCCGGCAACTTCTTCGAAGGCGACAAGGTCGTCGTGACGCTGCCGGGTGCCGTCCTCCCCGGCCCGTTCCCGATCGCTGCGCGCAAGACGTACGGGCACGTCTCCGACGGCATGATCGCCTCGGCGAAGGAGCTCGGCCTCGGCGACGAGCACTCCGGCATCCTGCGCCTGATGGAACTCGGCCTCGACCCCGAGGTGGGGACCGACGCGATCGCCCTCCTCGGCCTCGATGACGTCGCCGTCGACATCAACGTCACGCCCGACCGCGGGTATGCGCTCTCGATCCGCGGCGCGGCGCGCGAGTACGCGCATGCGACGGGCGGATCGTTCACCGACCCCGGTCTGCGCCCCTTCGAGGAGCTCGAGCAGCCCACCGGTGGGTTCGACATCGCCGTCGACGACGCGGCGCCCATCCACGGCACGCCCGGCGCGAGCGAGTTCGTCGTGCGCATCGTCCGCGACGTCGACCCGTCTCGGCCGACGCCGCCCTGGATGACCGCGCGCCTGTCGCTCGCCGGCATCCGCTCCCTCGGCATCCTGATCGACATCACCAACTACGTGATGCTGGAGCTCGGCAACCCGATCCACGGCTACGACCTCGACACGCTCACCGGCGGAATCACGGTGCGCCGCGCGGCGGCGGGGGAGAAGCTCACGACCCTCGACGGCAAGGAGCGCACGCTCCGCGCCGAGGATCTGCTCATCACCGACGAGTCCGGCCCCATCGGCCTCGCCGGTGTCATGGGCGGCGGCAAGACCGAGATGGGGGATGCCACGCGCAACGTCCTGATCGAGGCGGCCATCTTCGACCCGGTGTCGATTGCGCGCACCGCCCGTCGGCACAAGCTGCCCAGTGAGGCGTCCCGTCGCTTCGAGCGTGGCGTCGACCCGCTCATCCCATTCGTCGCCGCGCGTCGCGTCGCCGATCTGATGGTGGAGCTCGCGGGCGGCACGCTCGACACGACCACGGGCGGCGCGCTGTTCGCTGAGGTGTTCGTCCCGTCGGTCGAGCTCCCCGACGAGTTCGTTGGGGGCCTCATCGGCGTGGAGTACACGCGCGACGAGATCGTCGGCGCGCTCGAGACCATCGGGTGCGAGGTCATCGACGGTGAGGGCGGCTGGGAGGTCATCCCGCCGTCCTGGCGCCCCGACCTCACCGACCGCTGGACGCTCGCGGAGGAGGTCGCGCGTCTGCACGGGCTCGACCGGATCCCCTCGATCCTGCCGACTCCTCCCTCCGGGCGCGGGCTGACCGCCCTCCAGCGGGGACGCCGTCGCGTCGCGAACGCCCTGGCTGCCGCCGGGCATGTCGAGGTCGTCGCGTTCCCGTTCACGACGGAGGACCAGAACGACCTTCACGGCTCGCCGTCGGGGGAGCACGTCCCGTCGATCCGTCTCGCGAACCCTCTCGACGGTCAGGCACCTTTCCTGCGTCGTTCTCTTCTTCCCGGCCTCCTGCAGATCGCGCACCGGAACGTGTCGCGCGGGTTCACCGACATCGCCCTCTTCGAGACCGGCACGGTGTTCGCACCGGTCGACGGCGTCGAGTACGGCACCGCCACCGTGCCGCCGCTCGCGCAGCTGCCCGATGAGGCGACCCTGGCCGCGCTGCACGCATCGATTCCCCCGCAGCCGCGGCACGTCGCCGTCCTGCTGCACGGCAACTCCCTGGTGAAGCGTCCCGGCCAGCCGGCGGTCGCCTTCGACCTCGCGGACGCGCTCGGTGCGGTCCAGACGGTCGCCGCCGCGGCCGGGGTCGCGATCGAGGTACGTCAGTCGCAGCGTTCGGCGCTCCATCCTGGACGCGCCGGTTCACTCTTCGCCGGGGAGTCCGAGGTCGGTTACGTCGGCGAACTGCTCCCGGCCGTCGCCGAGGCCGCGGACCTGCACGGTCGCGTCTTCGTCGCCGAGCTCGACCTCGACGCGGTGCTGGCGCTCACGCCCGCACCGGACGCGGCGGCCTCACTCGCGACCTATCCGGCGGCGACGCAGGACGTCTCGCTCGTCGTGCCTACCGACCTCGCTGCCGGCGAGGTGCGCGACGCGCTCACCGACGGGGCCGGCCCCCTCCTCGAGGACATCCGCCTCGTCGACGACTACCGGGGCGCCGGCCTGCCCGACGGGTCCAAGAGCCTCACATTCGCCCTGCGCTTCCGCGCCGACGACCGCACGCTGACCGCGGCGGAGGCGACGGATGCGAAGCTCGCCGGCGTCGCGGTCGCGGCCGAGCGGCACGGAGCAGCGATCCGCGACTGAGCCGGCTGCCCGGATGGCCGGTGTCGGCCGTCCGGGGCTCGCCGTGCCCGGTCTCAGCGCTTGCCCCAGTTCCACGGCGGGCCGTCGAGCCGGCCCCGGCCCTCGATGGCTGTGCCGTTGCCGTGCCGCTCGAGAGAGACCCGGTTCACATCGGGGATCGCGTCGACGATCCCAGACGCGTGCGACACCAGGATGACCTGCGTCTGCTCGGAAGCCGCTCGCACGAGATGCGCCAGCGGCTCCAGCAGGCTCGGGTGAAGGCTCGATTCGGGCTCGTTGAGAACCGTGAGGGGTGCCGGCCTGGCCGGCAGGAGCGCCGCGCACAGGAGCAGGTACCGGAGAGTTCCGTCCGACAGCTCGGCTGCGTCCAGGGGCCGGAGCAGTCCCGGCTGCCTTACCGTGAGTCGCAGGACGCCGTCGGCCGCCTCGACGCGTACCCGGGTGCCCGGGAACGCCTCGTCGACGGCGCGATCGAGCTGGTGTCCGAAGCCCATGTCGTGCACCGTCGCCCAGACCGCCGCGAGGTTCGACCCGTCGTGGGCGAGGAGGGGCGAGCGCGTGCCGACCTGCGGACGTCGAGCCGGGGCATCCGCGTCCACCCGGAAGTGGTCGTAGAAGCGCCAGCTGTTCATGCTTCTCCGGAGCCCGAGCAGTTCCGGAGCGGTGTCGCCGTCGGCGAGGTCGGTGATGATGCTCTCGAACGGAGCGAGCTTCTGATCGAGGCTCACCCACGATCCGTCCCTCACCCGAGTCTGCGTCCGGAGCCGGTCGATCAGAAGGGTCGCCGGCTTGGCCAAGGGACCGGCGAAGACCTGCTCCCGCTTGATCTCGGGATCGCGGGCGAAGACGCTCTCCTGGGAGATCTGAGGGATGCCGAGATCCACGAGGTATCCGAGCTCGTCCGACGCGAAGCCGAGTTGCACGGCGATCGGGCCCCGACGCACGGTGCCCTGATCGCCGCCGTCCTCCGGGCCCGCCCACAGCAGGGACGGCAGACCGCCCTCGCGCGCAACGGCACCGACGAGGTCGCCGCGCGCAGCGGATGCCAACAGGCGCAGCGCGCGGTAGAGGTTGGACTTGCCCGAGCCATTGGGGCCCGTCACGACCGTGAGCTCTTCGAGGGGCAGGACGATGTCGCGGAGGGACCGGTAACCGGAGACGGCGAGCGTGCGCAGCATCCCCTCACCCTGGCAGGTGGGGTCGACATCGCGACACGGCCCTTCGCTAGGCTCGCCGGGTGAGCGAGCAACAGAGCGTCCCCGCCCTCCATCTCTCCGGCCTCGTCAAGCACTTCGGATCGGTCCCGGCGGTCGCCGGCATCGATCTGGTCGTGCCGTCCGGCTCGTTCTACGGCCTCGTGGGCCCGAACGGGGCCGGCAAGACGACCACGCTGTCGATGGCGACCGGCTTGCTACGTCCTGACGCGGGCGGCGCCTGGGTGCACGGGATCGACGTATGGCGAGACCCGGTCGCCGCGAAACGGGTCATCGGAAACCTGTCCGACGGCATCCGCCTCTTCGACCGCCTCACCGGTGAGCAGCTCATCACCTACACGGCCATGATGTTCGGGCTCCCCCGCCCCGAGATCGCACCGCGCGTCTCGGACCTCCTGGATCTCATGGACCTGCGTCCCGCGGCCGGGACGATCGTCGCGGACTACTCGGCCGGCATGACCAAGAAGGTCGCGCTGGCCTGTGCACTGGTGCACGCGCCCCGCCTCCTCGTCCTCGACGAGCCATTCGAATCTGTCGACCCTGTCTCCGCAGCGAACATCGAGGACGTCCTGCGCAGCTACACCGCATCCGGCGGATCGGTCATCGTCTCGAGCCACTCGATGGACCTCGTCCAGCGCATGTGCGATCACGTCGCCGTCATCGCGGCCGGACGCGTCCTCGCCGCCGGTACGGTCGACGAGGTCCGCGCAGGACAGAGCCTGCAGGACCGCTTCGTCGACCTCGTCGGCGGCCGCCACACGAGCGAGGGGCCGCAGTGGTTGCGACAGTCCTGAAGCTCCGATATCGGGCCCTCTTCAACACCCTCGCCCGACGTCCGTGGCAGCTGGTCGGGTTCATCGCCGGTGCGCTGTGGGGGCTCGGCATCCTGGTCTCGCTCACCGCTGGGATCGTGTCGCTGAGCCTGTTCGGATCGCTCGAAGTCTCGGCGGCGGTGAGTATCGTCGGCGGCAGCGCGCTCGTGCTCGGGTGGGTCGTCGGGCCGATCGTCGTGGCGGGGATGGACACGTCCATCGACGCGCGCCGCCTCGCGCCCTACCCGTTCAGCCGTCGCCAGACGATGCTCGCGCTCGCCGGAACGGGCGCCACCGGCATCCCCGGCATCGTGTCGACCCTCGTGGCACTGATCTCCCTCATCCTCTGGGTGCGCTGGCCCCTGGCCGCCCTGGCGGGGATCCCGTCGGTGCTCATCGGGGTGGCCATCTGCGTCGTCGCCTCCCGCCTGGTCGGGGAGCTCTCCGGTGGCGTCGGCGGCAACCGCCGCGGGCGTGAGCTGATCGGGACGCTCGTCCTCGTCGTCGTGATGCTCGCGGGGCCGATCACCACCGGCATCCTGACCCTGCTCGACGGTGGCGACGGATCGCTCGGTGCGCGGCTCGGAGCCGCGGCGGCGGTCCTGCCGTGGACGCCGCTCGGAGCCGCATGGGCGGTGGCGCCCGCACTCGCTGCCGGCGACGGGCTCCTCGCCCTCGCCCGCATCGCGATCGCGCTCGCCAGTCTCGTCGCCCTGTGGTGGGCCTGGGCGCGCATCGTCGCGAGCGCCACGTCCTCCCCGCCGCGCCAGGCGAGCCGGCAGGTCGCCGCGGGCAAGCTCGGACTGTTCGGGGTCATGCCGACCGGTGGTGTCGGCGCGACCTGGGCGCGCTCGCTCAGTGCGTGGCTTCGCGACCCGCGGTACCTCCGCCAGCTCCTCGTGGTCCCGGTCTTCCCGATCCTGTTCGCCTTCGTGAGCGGCGTCGACGGCTTCCTCTTCGCAGCGTCGCCGGTGCTCGTGGCATTCGTGCTGGCCATCGCCTGCTACAGCGACGTCTCCTACGACGGGACGGCGTACGCGACGGTGCTCGCGACCGGCGTTCGGGGTAGCGACGACCGTCTCGGCCGGCTCCTGGGAGCGGCGTGTCTCGGCATCCCACTGGTGGTCGTCCTCTCGGTCGTCACCAGCGTCCTGAGTGCGGATGCCGGGCGTCTCCCGCTCGTCCTCGGCACCGCCCTCGGAGTCCTGCTCACCGGGTACGGGGTGGCGGCCGTGACGTCCGCGATGATCATCGCGCCCGTCGCCGCGCCGGGGGACAGCCCGTTCAAGAGCGTTCCGGGACAGACCTTCGTGGGCAGTCTCCTGGTGTTCGTCGTTTGGGCGGTCATCGCGGTGCTGTCGCTTCCCGTTCTCCTCCTCGCCGTCACGGGTATGGTCCAGGGTCCCGCGGCGTGGGGCTGGCCGACGCTCGCCACGGGGGTGGTGGTCGGCGGCGGCCTCGCCGTGCTGGGCGTCCACCTCGGCGGACGGACCCTCGACCGGTCCGGGCCGGAACTGCTCCAGAGGATCCGGGCGCTTCCCTCATGACCGACCGCATCCTCGTCCTCGGCGGCACCGGGTGGGTCGGCCGCCGGATCGCCGAGGCGTGGCTGGAGCGGGGCGCTCGCGTGACCGTGACGGCGCGCGGCACGAGATCAGCCCCCGCCGGCGCGGATCTCGTCGTCACCGAGCGGGACCGTCCGGGGGCGTACTTCGCGCTGGCCGCGACCGAATGGGACGAGGTCGTCGACGTCTCCTCCGAGCCCGCGCATGTCGCTCAGGCGGCAGCCGCTCTCGGCGATCGCGCGGCGCACGCGACCTACATCTCGAGCGTGTCGGTCTACGCGGACGCGACCCGGACGGGCGCCGACGAGCGGGCGGCGCTCGTCGAGCCCCTGAGTGACGCGGACCCCTACGACTACGCGCGCGCCAAGGTGGCCGCCGAGCGCGCGGCAGCGGCCCTCGGCGCCCGTGCCTCGGTGATCCGGCCCGGGCTCATCGTCGGTCCGGGCGACAGGACGGACCGCTTCGGCTACTGGCCGGCGCGGTTCGCGGCAGCGGTCGCAGAGGCGGTGCTCGTCCCCGAGACGACGGGTTTTCGAGCCCAGGTGATCGACGTGGACGATCTGGTGTCCTTCGTCGTCGCCTCGGGCGCGCGCGGGTTCGACGGAACCGTCGACGCGGTCGGCCACTCCCACCCGCTCGCCGAGGTCCTGACCCTCGCGAGGGAGGGCGCGGGCCACACCGGCGAGGTGGTGACTGCGCCCGCCGACTGGCTCGAGCGCCACGGGGTCGCCCACTGGGCGGGACCGCGGTCGCTGCCTCTGTGGCTGCCGGCCGACATGCCGGGGTTCGCGACGCGCAGCGGCGCGGCGTACCGTGCGGCGGGCGGCCGCATCCGTCCACTCGCCGAAACCATCGCCTGTGTCCTGGAAGACGAACGCCGACGCGGTCTCGCCCGCTCCCGCACGGCGGGGCTCGAGCGCGCCGAAGAGCTGGCGCTGATCGAGGCGCTGCGCGCCCAGCGGTGAGGTCGATTTGCGACGACGGATGCCGCGGCGATACCGTCGCGGTATGTCCTCGCCCGTGACCCTCACCGTTTCGACGGTGGTCCGCGCGCGTCGACGTCTGGGCGACCGCCGACTTTAGGCGACCCCTCCCGCTCTCCGCGCAGGTCGGATCGAGCCGCAGGTGTCGCCGTCTCCGGCTCCGTTCACCCCAGACAATAAGGTTGACTCATGACCTTCTCGGTCGCCGTCTCCGGCGCTTCCGGCTATGCGGGCGGAGAGATCCTCCGCCTCCTCGCATCGCACCCCGACGTCGAGATCCGCACCGTCACGGCGCACTCGAACGCCGGACAGCCGCTCATCGACCACCAGCCGCATCTGCGCTCGCTCGCGCACCTGACACTGCAGGACACGACCCCCGAGGTCCTCGCGGGCCACGACATCGTGTTCCTGGCCCTGCCGCACGGGCAGTCGGCGCAGTACACCGAGATGCTGGAGAGCGTTCCGCTCGTCATCGACGCCGGGGCGGACCACCGCCTCACGGATGCCGACGCATGGGACGCGTTCTACGGCGGTGCTTTCTCCGAGCCGTGGGCCTACGGCGTGCCCGAGCTCCCCGTCGGGAGCGCGAAGCAACGCGACGCCCTCGTCGGCGCCAGGCGCATCGCGGCACCCGGCTGTAACGCCTCCACTGTCTCGTTGAGCCTCGCCCCGGGCCTCGCGGCCGGCGTCATCGATGCGGGCGACATCGTGAGTGTGCTTGCCGTCGGACCCTCCGGAGCGGGCAAGAGCCTCAAGACGAACCTCCTCGCGTCGGAGATCCTCGGTACCGCCAACCCGTACGCCGTCGGCGGCACCCACCGGCACATCCCCGAGATCAGGCAGGCGCTCGCCGCCGCGGCCCCGGCCACGGCCGACATCCGCATCTCGTTCACGCCGGTGCTCGTCCCCATGGCCCGCGGCATCCTCGCCACCTCGACCGCTCCCATCGCGCCGGGCGTCACCGACGCGCAGATCCGGGACGCGTGGGAGTCGGCGTACGCCGACGAGCCGTTCGTACACCTGCTTCCCGAGGGATCCTTCCCCCGGACGGCGGACGTCCTCGGCGCCAACGCGGCCCTCCTCGGTCTCGCGATCGACCGGGCCGCCGGCCGCGTCGTCGTCGTCGCGGCCGTGGACAACCTCGTCAAGGGCACCGCCGGTGCCGCGATCCAATCGATGAACATCGCCCTCGGTCTCCCCGAGACGACGGCTCTGAGTGTGAACGGAGTGGCACCGTGAGCGTCACGGCAGCACAGGGATTCGAGGCGGCGGGCGTCGCCGCAGGCCTCAAGTCGACAGGCGCGAGCGACGTCGCCGTCGTCGTGAATCGCGGACCCAAGAAGGTCGGAGCGGCCGTCTTCACGACCAACCGGGCCAAGGCCAACCCGATCCTGTGGTCCCAGCAGGTCATCGGCGACGGCGTCGTCGAAGCGATCGTCCTGAACTCCGGCGGAGCGAACTGCTTCACCGGAACCTTCGGATTCCAGACCACGCACCAGACCGCCGAGAAGGCCGCCGAGCTGCTCGGCATCGGCGCAGGTGACGTGCTCGTCTGCTCGACCGGCCTCATCGGCACCGGTGACGAGGTCTTCCGAGGCAAGGTCCTCGACGGTGTCGAGAAGGGTGTCGCCGCCCTCTCCGCCGACGGGGGAGACGCGGCATCCCTCGCCATCATGACCACCGACTCGCGGCCGAAGCGGGCCGTCGTCTCTCGCGACGGCTGGACGATCGGCGGTATGGCCAAGGGGGCCGGCATGCTCGCGCCGGGCCTCGCCACGATGCTCGTCGTCATCACGACGGATGCGGACCTGGATGCCGTCGCTGCCGACGCCGCCTTGCGGCAGGCCACTCGGGTGAGCTTCGACCGGCTCGATTCCGACGGGTGCATGTCGACGAACGACCAGGTGACGCTGCTCGCGAGCGGAGCCAGCGGCATCCGTCCCGAGCCGGCCTCGTTCGCGCTCGCCCTCACGGAGCTCTGCCTCGACCTCGCGGCACAGCTGCAGGGCGACGCCGAGGGCGCCAGCCACGACATCACGATCGAGATCGTCGGCGCCGCAAGCGAGGACGAGGCCGTCACGGTCGGCCGGTCGATTGCGCGGAACAACCTCTTCAAGGCCGCCATTTTCGGCAACGACCCCAACTGGGGACGCGTGCTCGCCGCGATCGGGACGACCGACGCGGCCTTCGACCCCTACGACGTCGATGTGTCCTTCAACGGGGTCCGGGTCTGCACGGCGGGCGGCCCCGATCGCCCCCGCGAAGAGGTCGACCTGACTCCGCGCGCGACGCACATCCTCGTCGACCTGCGGGTCGGGCAGGCCGCGGCGACCATCCTCACCAACGACCTCACGCACGACTACGTCCACGAGAACAGCGCCTACTCGTCATGACCGACATCCAGCAGACCACGCCCGAAGAGGCCGCCGGCAAAGCCGCAGTCCTCGTCGAATCCCTCCCCTGGCTCAAGCGCTTCCGCGACCAGATCGTCGTCATCAAGTACGGCGGCAACGCGATGGTCAGCGAGGAGCTGCAGACTGCGTTCGCGGAGGACATCGCCTATCTGCACCACGTCGGGGTGAAGCCCGTCGTCGTGCACGGCGGCGGGCCGCAGATCTCGAAGATGCTCGACCGGCTCGACATCCCGAGCGAGTTCAAAGGCGGCTACCGCGTGACGAGCACCGAGGCGATCGGCGTCGTCCGCATGGTGCTCGCGGGCCAGATCAACCCGCAGCTCGTCTCGCGGATCAACGCGCACGGCTCGTTCGCCACCGGGATGTCAGGCGAGGACGCGGGCCTCTTCGAGGGGCGTCGACGGGGCGTCGTCGTCGATGGAGCCGAACACGATCTCGGGCACGTCGGCGACGTCGTGGGAGTCGACCCGACGGCGATCCTCGACCATCTCGCCGCCGACCGGGTGCCCGTCGTCTCCTCGATCGCGCCGGATGTCGATCAGCCCGGCAGCTCCCTGAACGTGAACGCGGATGCTGCGGCTGCCGCGCTCGCCGTGGCTCTCGGCGCGGTCAAGCTCGTCATCCTCACCGACGTCGCGGGCCTCTACGCCGACTGGCCCAACCGCGACTCCCTCGTCTCGCACCTGACCGCGACGGAGCTGCGCACGATGCTTCCGAGCCTCGAGTCGGGGATGATCCCCAAGATGCAGGCGTGCCTCGATGCGGTCGACGGCGGCGTCGACCGCGCGGCCATCATCGACGGCCGTCAGCCCCACTCGGTGCTCGTCGAGCTCTTCACAGAACGCGGAATCGGAACAGAGGTGGTGGCGGGATGACCGTGCAGACGACGGTGAGCTGGAAGGACGACGCGTCTCGCGACCTCGTCCTCAACTCGGGGGACCGATTCGCGCTGCTCGTGCGCGGCGAAGGCGCGCACCTGTGGGATGACGAGGGCACCCGCTACCTCGATTTCCTCGGCGGCATCGCCGTGATCTCCCTCGGCCACGCCCACCCCGTGTTCGTCCAAGCCGTCGCCGACCAGGCGGCCACGCTGGGACACGTCTCGAACTACTTCGCCACGCCGCCCCAGCTGGGTCTGGCGGCACGACTGAAGCGACTCGCCGGGACGGGCGAGTCCGGCCGGGTCTACTTCGGCAACTCCGGTGCCGAGGCGAACGAGGCGGCCTTCAAGCTCGCCCGTCTCCACGGCGGCACGGACAGGCCCCGCATCCTCGCGCTGAAGAACGCCTTCCATGGCCGCACGATGGGGACCCTCGCCCTCACCGGCAAGCCCGCCATGCAGCAGCCGTTCGAGCCGATGGTCCCCGGCGTCGAGTTCCTCGACTCCACGATCGACGCGCTCGAGGAGGCGATCGACGATCGCGTCGCGGCGCTGTTCGTCGAACCGATCAAGGGCGAAGCGGGAGTCCTGGAACTGCCCGAGGGGTATCTCGCTGCGGCCCGGGAGATCACCCGCCGGCACGGCGCGCTGCTGATCATCGACGAGATCCAGACCGGTGCCGGGCGCACCGGGGCGTGGTTCGCGTTCCAACACACCGGGATCACCCCCGACGCCATCACCGTCGCCAAGGGGATCGGCAACGGCATCCCGATCGGCGCGCTCATCACCTTCGGCGCCGCGAGCGACCTCTTCTACCCCGGCACCCACGGCTCCACGTTCGGCGGCAACCCGCTGGCAACCGCCGTCGCCTCGGCGGTGCTCGACGAGATCGAGAGCGCAGGCCTCGTCGAGGCGGCCACCGAGCGCGGTCGGCAGGTCCGCGACGCGGTGACCGCGATCGGGTCCGACCTGGTGGCGGGATGCCGCGGCCAGGGACTGCTGATCGGCGTCGCCCTCCGGTATCCCGTCGCGGGTGCGGTCGTCGCCGCGGCCCAGCAGCACGGGCTGATCATCAACGCCGCCAACGACTCGACGATCCGCCTCGCCCCGGCCCTCACGATCGGCGACGTCGAGATCGATGAGTTCCAGACGCTCTTCGCCCGCGCCCTCGCCACCGTCGAGGACGCCCTCTTGCTCGACGACACGACCCACGACACACCGGAGGCCTCTGCATGACCCGCCACCTGCTCCGCGACGACGACCTGACCCCCGCCGAACAGGCCGAGATCCTCGACCTCGCCGTCGAGCTGAAGGCCGACCGCTGGAAGGAGAAGCCGCTCGCGGGTCCGCAGACCGTCGCCGTCATCTTCGACAAGTCGTCGACGCGTACGCGGGTGTCCTTCGCCGTCGGCATCGCCGACCTGGGCGGTTCCCCGCTCATCATCTCGACCGCGAACAGTCAGCTCGGCGGCAAGGAGACCCCCTCCGACACCGCGCGTGTGCTCGAGCGCCAGGTCGCCGCGATCGTCTGGCGCACGTACGCGCAGACAGGGCTCGAGGAGATGGCGAAGGGCACGCGCGTGCCCGTCGTCAACGCCCTGAGCGACGACTTCCACCCGTGCCAGCTGCTTGCCGACCTGCTCACGATCCGCGAGCACAAGGGGCAGCTGAAGGGTCTGACCCTCGCGTTCTTCGGCGACGGACTCTCGAACATGGCGCACTCCTACGCGCTCGCCGGCGTCACGGCCGGCATGCACGTGCGCATCGCCTCACCCGACGACTACGCACCCCGCGAGGACGTCGTCGCCGACGCAGACCGCCGTGCCGCGGAGACGGGCGGTTCCCTCACGCTCTACACCGACCCGAACGAGGCGGCCGCCGGCGCGGACGTGATCGTCACCGACACGTGGGTGTCGATGGGGAAGGAAGAGGAGAAGATCGCACGCCTGCGGGACCTCGGTTCGTACAAGGTCACGCAGGAGACGATGTCGCTCGCTCAGGACGACGCGATCTTCATCCACTGTCTCCCCGCCGATCGCGGGTACGAGGTGGACGCCGAGGTCATCGACGGGCCGCAGAGCGTCGTCTGGGACGAGGCGGAGAACCGCCTGCACGCGCAGAAGGCGCTGCTGGTGTGGCTGCTGCGGCAGAGCTGACCCGCGCCTGGCGCAGCTGGAACGGCCCCGCCAGGCTCCACGGCCTGGACCTCGCGCGGGCACTCGCCGTCTTCGGCATGCTCGCCGCGCACCTGCTCACGATCGAAGAACCCGTCTCGCTGACGGAGCCGTCGACCTGGGCCGACCTCGTCAACGGGCGATCGTCGATCCTCTTCGCCACGCTCGCCGGCGTCTCCATCGCGCTCATGACCGGCGGGCGGATGCCGCATCGCGGTGCACGGCTCGGGGTGAGCCGCAGACGCCTCGCCGTCCGCGCCGTCGCGCTCTGGCTGATCGGGGTCCTCCTCACGCAGACCGGGGTGCCGATCTACGTCATCCTCCAGGCCTACGGCATCCTCTTCCTCCTCGCGATCCCGCTCCTCGCTTCGTCGATCCGGATGCTCTGGGTGATCGCTGCCTCCGTCGCGCTCGTGATGCCGTGGCTCCTGCCGTTCCTCGATGCGCTCGCGGTCTGGGACGGTGAATCGGGGCGGGACCTGTTCCTGTTCACGGGGTGGGCGTACCCCTTCCCGCTGTGGATCGCGTTCATCGTGGCAGGCATCGCCGTCGGGCGCACCGATCTGCGCAGCACGACGGTGCAGGTCACGATCCTCGCGGCGGGAGTGGCCGCCGCGGTCGTCGGCGGGCTCGTCTCGATCGTTGCCGAGGCGTCCGGCACGGCGTTGCCGGGCACTTACGGGGAGGCGGTGTTCTCCGCCCAGGCTCACAGCGGCGGTCTCGCGGAGGTCATCGGGTCCGGAGGATTCGCTCTGGCGGTCATCGGAGCCTGCCTCCTCTTGTGTCGCACCCCGTTCACGTGGCTCGTCGCGCCGCTGCGCGCCGTCGGCTCCATGCCACTGACCGCCTACGTGGGGCAGGTCGTCGTCTGGGCGGTGGTCGCGCTCGGCGTGTTCGATGACACGACGGACCTGCAGGCGTTCCGCGACCTCGACCCCTTCTGGTGGTTCTGCTTGGGGGCGATCGTCTTCTGCACGTCGTGGGCGCTCCTGAACGGCCAGGGCCCGCTGGAACGGGCGTTGGCCTTCCTCTCGCGCAAGCTGGTGCCCGGTTGGCACCTCGACCCCGCCGATAGGGTGGTCTCGTGAGTGAGAGCAAGAGCGACGCGACGAATCAGGGTGCGCTGTGGGGCGGGCGCTTCGCCACCGGCCCGTCTCCGGAGCTCGTCCAGCTGAGTCGATCCACCCATTTCGACTGGGCTCTGGCCCACTACGACCTGGCCGGTTCCCACGCCCACGCTCGTGCGCTCTCCGCCGCCGGATACCTCACGGCGGAAGAGGAGAGCCGGATGCACGCCGGGCTCGACGCGCTCGGCGACGCCGTGCGGTCGGGTGACCTCGTCGCCACTGAATCGGACGAGGACGTGCACGGCGCACTGGAGGCGGCCCTCATCCGTGAGGTCGGCCCGGAGCTGGGTGGCAAGCTGCGCGCGGGCCGGAGCCGCAACGATCAGATCGCGACCCTGGTGCGACTGTTCCTCCTCGACCACTCCCGGGTGATCGCACGCGACATCGTCCGCGTCGTCGACGCGATCGTCGCGCAGGCCGAGGCGCACCCTCTGGCGATCATGCCGGGGCGGACGCACCTCCAGCACGCTCAGCCCGTTCTTCTCGCGCACCACCTCCAGGCTCACGCGTGGCCACTCGTCCGCGACCTCGAGCGACTGCGGGATTGGACGGCTCGCGCGTCGGTCTCGCCCTACGGCGGGGGAGCGCTCGCGGGTGCGACTTTCGGACTCGACGCCCACGCTGTGGCGAACGATCTCGGGCTGGCGCGACCGGCCGAGAACTCCATGGACGGCACATCCGCGCGCGACGTGGTGGCGGAGTTCGCCTTCATCGCCGCGATGATCGGTGTCGACATCTCCCGCTTCGCGGAGGACATCATCATCTGGAACACGCGGGAGTTCTCCTTCGTGCGCCTCGACGACGGCTTCTCGACGGGGTCGAGCATCATGCCCCAGAAGAAGAACCCCGACATCGCCGAGCTCGCCCGCGGTAAGTCCGGACGCCTCATCGGCAACCTCACCGGCCTGCTCGCCACGCTGAAGGCCCTCCCGCTCGCGTACAACCGCGATCTGCAGGAGGACAAGGAGCCGATCTTCGATTCGGTGACCACGCTCGAGGTCCTGCTCCCGGCGTTCGCGGGGATGATCGCGACTCTCCGTTTCGACACCGATCGGATGGCGGCATCCGCCCCGGAGGGCTTCTCGTTGGCGACCGATGTCGCCGACTGGCTGGTCAAGCAGGGTGTTCCGTTCCGCGACGCCCACGAGATCTCCGGAGCCTTGGTGCAGATCTGCGAGCAGCGGGGGATCGGGCTCGAGGATGCGGATGATGCGCTTCTGGCGGACGTGTCGCCGCATCTCGTGCCGGCAGTGCGGGAGGTCCTGACGGTCGAGGGTTCGGTTGCGAGCCGGGACGGTGTCGGCGGCACCGCTCCTGAGCGGGTGGGGGAGCAGCGCGCAGCGCTGGTGTCGCGGGTGCAGGATCTCGCTCGCGACCTGCGGGTGTGATCTTCCCTGCTTATATTTCGGATTGAATAAGCAAACGGCTTATTGATTGTCGGTCATCAGCGTCGTAGCATTCCCTCATGTCTCCCCGCGTCGCCGTCATCGCCGACATCGTCGGGTCTCGTTCTCTTCCGGACCGTGCGGGCGCGCAGCGGGCGATCGTCGGCTCGTCGCACCAGGCGCACACGGACCACCGTGTTGCGGCATCCCCCCTCAGCCCGACCGTCGGCGACGAATTCCAGGCGGTCTACCCCGACCTCTCCAGGGCGCTGACCTCGCTGTTGCTCATCCAACTCCATCTCCCCGAAGGGATCGAGCTTCGATTCGGTCTCGGAGTCGGCGCGATCGAGCCCATCGACGAAACCATCACCGATGGGCCGGGATGGTGGGCGGCGCGCGCCGCGATCGACGACGCTCACCGGCTGCAGGACCGCACCGTGCCGCACGCGCGTACACGGATCGCGGCCGAAGCGGGACAGGATGCCGCCATGACCGAACGCATCGCCTATGCCAATGCCTACCTCCTCACGCGCGACGAACTGGTGTCCGCCATGAGTGAGCGGACCCGTCGGCTCACGTACGGCAGGTGCCTCGGCCGGACACAGCGGCAGTTGGCGGACGCCGAGGGGATCACCCAGCCCGCCGTGTCCCAGGCGCTCTCGGCCGCGGGCTCCGCAGCCCTGGTCGCAGGCTTCACCGAACTCTCGAAGGATGCGTCGTGATCGGTGCCGGCATCGTTCTGCTCGCCGTCGGGTTAGCGGACCTGATCCGACGGCATGCGCCGTCTCGAGCGAAGGCCGCGCTGTACGTCACAGCCTTCCTGGTCGTCCTCCTCGGATCGGCGGGAGCGGATGCCGCTGTCTGGGCCTTCATGGGCACCGGGGTCGCCGCGATCTGGGTGGTCGCCACACCCGGGTCGTCGGGTGATCGCGCAGGACTGTGGCCGCTGATCGCCGTCGCGCTCGTGGCGCTCGGCTCGGTCGCCCTCACGGGCGTGCGTCCGGATCAGGGACCGCTCGGAGCGATGTGGCCGGGAGACTCCCCGCTCGGCGCGGTGAGCCTCGACGTCGGCGTCTTCGTGCTCGGTGCACTGACGTTCCTGACGGAGTCGGGCAATGTCGTCGTCCGGTCCGCACTGCGCGGCGGGGAGGTCACCGCCGACGGCCCGACTGTCCTCAAGGGGGGACGCCTGATCGGTCCGCTCGAGCGCGTCCTCGTGTTCGCGCTCACGGTCACCGGGGCATTCACGCTCCTCGCCGCCGTCCTCGCGGCGAAGGGGATCGTCCGATTCCCCGAGATCTCCCGCGACACCGACCTCGGAACCCGTGCCGAATACTTCCTCATCGGCAGCCTCGTCAGTTGGGCGACGGCCCTGGGCGCGGCCTTCCTCCTGTGGTGGGGCACGGCGACCTGACGCTTGCCGTCAGCCGGGCCCACTGCTTGTCTCTGATCATGGCGAAAATGGAGCACTTCGAGATCCCCGTCGACGACATCCTGCGTGCGCAGGCCTTCTACAAGGACGTCCTCGGCTTCGACTACACCCCGTGGGGCGATGACATGGGCACGATCGTGCAGCCCGATGGTGAGGGCGCGAACGGCGACCTCCACATCCGGGGCGTACTGCCGCATCCGACCGTCGTCTTCACCGTCGACCGCATCGAGGACACGATCGCTCTCGCCGTTGCCGCGGGCGGAGAGCAGATGGGGGAGATCCAACCCCTGGATGAGCGTTCGCGCTGGGTGTACCTCCGCGATTCCGAGGGCAACGTCATCGGTCTCTACGACGAGGTAGCGGCGGACTGATCGGCCGAAGCCCCGCTGGTAGCCTGGAAGACGTGTCTGAATCCGTATCGAGTGCTGATCTGACGGCGCTCGCGCCCGCCAACGACCCGTCCTTCGGCAACGTGTGGGATGAGATCGTGTGGCGTGGCCTCGTGCACGTGTCGACGGACGAAGCCTCGCTTCGCGACCTGCTCTCCGGGGACCCGATCACGTATTACTGCGGCTTCGACCCGACGGCTCCGAGCCTGCACCTCGGCAACCTCGTGCAGCTCCTGCTGCTGCGGCGTCTGCAGCTCGCCGGCCACAAGCCGCTCGGCTTGGTCGGCGGGTCGACCGGCCTGATCGGCGATCCCCGGCCGACAGCGGAGCGCACACTCAACACCCGCGAGACGGTGACGGAGTGGGTGGAGCGACTGCGCGGTCAGGTCGAACGGTTCCTGAGTTTCGAGGGCGAGAATGCAGCTCGACTGGTCAACAACCTCGACTGGACGGCGCCGATGAGCGCGATCGACTTCCTCCGGGAGGTCGGCAAGCACTACCGGGTCGGCACGATGCTGAAGAAGGATGCCGTCGCCGCGCGCCTCAACTCCGACGCGGGCATCAGCTACACCGAGTTCAGCTACCAGATCCTGCAGGGGATGGACTTCCTCGAGCTGTACCGCCAGTACGGATGCGTCCTGCAGACCGGGGGCAGCGACCAGTGGGGCAACCTGACGAGCGGCACGGATCTGATCCATCGCGTCGAGGGGGAGTCCGTGCACGCGATCGGCACACCGCTGATCACCAACAGCGACGGCACGAAGTTCGGCAAGAGCGAGGGCAACGCGGTGTGGCTGGATGCCGACATGTGCAGCCCGTACCGGATGTACCAGTTCTGGCTGAACACGGATGACGCCGACGTGATCGCTCGCTTGAAGGTGTTCACCTTCCTCACGCGCGCCGAGATCGAGGAGTACGAGAGCCTCGTCGCCGCCGAGCCCTTCCGCCGCGCAGCGCAGCGTCGTCTCGCGATGGAGGTCACGACGACGGTGCACGGAGTGGATGCCGCGACCGCGGTCGCCGCTGCGTCCGATGCGCTGTTCGGCCAGGGCGATCTCACGTCCCTGGACGCACCCACGCTGCGATCCGCTTTGGAGGAGCTGCCGCATGTCGAGACCGTGGGGGAGACCCCGGTAGTGCAGGCGCTCCTGGACACCGGTCTGGTCTCGAGCGCGAGCGAAGCCCGTAGAGCGATCTCTCAGGGCGGTGTGTCCGTCGACGGCGTCAAGGTCATCGACGAAGCGCACGTCATCACGGGGTCCCTGCCCGGCGGGGTCTCCGTCCTTCGGCGCGGCAAGAAGACGATGGCCGGCGTATTCGTCTCCTGATCACCGACGTCTGCAGAGGCCGCCCACCCCGACGAGGGGCGGGCGGCCTCTGCCGTCTCCTGCGGAAACCCGGGCGACACGCCCGGGATGCGAGCGTGATTTGCCCGACCCGCAGGAGCCGCGTAACTTATTACTTGTTCGCCCCACAGGGAAGAGCGAGAGACCGAAAGGCCTCCGGCCCCCTCAAGCGGAGAACCACCTCCATCCCAAACCTCTCCTAGAGAGAACAAGACCTTGTGGTCTAGGATGGGTACTCCACCTCGAAGCCCCGTGGTGATGAGCCCGACAACGATCTTCCGATCGTTGCGTGCCGTCTCGTTCGGGAGTCGAGCGAAGAGTGTGACGTTGCCTCACTACGAAGCCCTTGCGGGGGTGGTGTGGGAGCATCCGATCCTTGAGAACTCAACAGCGTGCACTTGTCAAATGCCAAATAACCTCG